>JAGASH010000011.1 GCA_017847835.1 Oscillospiraceae bacterium | reverse complement strand
TGTTTTCTCATCGGTTCCCCAAACTGTTTGTCCGAGAAACCAGAATCGACAAGGTCATAATTCGTTCTTCATATTGTTCAATTTTCAAGGAACAGGCGTCACCACTTCGTTCGCTCTTGACGAGCTCTCTCGCGGCGACTTAATTATTATATCACATCTTTTTGCGTTTGTCAAGAGCTTTTTATGAAAAATTTTAAATTTTTTCACAATTTTGTCCTTGAACCTCTCCTCTTTTCGAGGAGCATATCTATTATACTATTTTATTCTTCATTTGTCAAGTATTTTTTCAAAAAAATTTATTTTACCAAATAAAGTATATAAGCATTGGCATTTTGTAAAATATACTTGACATTATTTCAAAAATATGTTACAATTATTGTGAGGTGAGGATATGGCGAAAAATCTAAAAATGAAAGCTGCGCGCGCTTCACTTGACTTGTCGCAGGACGAGCTTGCGCGAAAAGTCGGCGTCACGCGGCAGACAATCTCCGCTGTCGAAAACGGCGACTACAACCCCACAATAAATCTTTGCATCTCGATTTGCCGCGCGCTCGGCAAAACGCTTGACGAACTTTTTTGGGAGGAATTGAAATGAGTTTGAAATCTTTTGACAACTTTTGCGCGAAAATGGTAAACAACGAACCGCTTTCGCAAAAGGAAATACTCGATGAGCGGCAGAAAATCACGCGGCAGAAAATTACACTTCAGACGGCTATAATATTCGCGATAATGTGTTTTTCAAACACTCTGATTATGGATTTTGGCTTGAAATGGAGCGAATCGTTCGCTGCGCCGATGATGTGGTTTTATCTCGCGAGTATCATCTACTGGCTGATTGTGAACTCCTTTAAAGGCTCGCTTTTCGGTATTGAGGGCACTATTCACGTCAATCGAAACGGATTTGTGCTCGTTTTTATCTCGGTTGTCAACGGCTTGGCTTTGCTTACCGATGAAAAAGAATTGGTTGTGATGAAAGACGGTGCGCTGACAAACAGATTTATGATGTTGATTATGCTCATAATGGCACTTTTGCTCGGAATTTTCTCGTTTATTCTAGCTTTTCGCTATAACAGAAAGCAGAAATCTCAAAATGAAGACTGAAATTTCTCACATATACCATTATAATATATAACGCAATTATTTTTATAAATCATAAAAAATTTTGCTAATGTAGTTGAAAAAATCGTCTTTTTGTGTTATAATAATGTCAAGTATGTTGAAAAGGAGAAGTTGAAATGGCTACAAAATACATATTCGTTACAGGCGGCGTTGTTTCGGGACTCGGAAAGGGCATTACGGCGGCTTCGCTGGGACGTTTGCTCAAAGCGCGCGGTTATCGCGTCACTATCCAGAAGTTTGACCCGTATCTCAACGTTGACCCCGGCACAATGTCACCTTATCAGCACGGTGAGGTTTTTGTCACCGACGACGGTGCCGAAACCGACCTTGACCTCGGCCACTACGAGCGCTTCATCGACGAGAATTTGTCGGTGAACTCCAACGTCACCACGGGTAAAATCTACTGGACTATCCTCAATAAGGAGCGCCGCGGTGATTATCTTGGCGGTACGGTTCAGGTTATCCCGCACGTTACAAATGAAATCAAGAGCCGCGTTTATCGTGCTGCAAACAGCGGCGCAGAGCCCGTTGACGTGGTTATCACCGAAATCGGCGGTACTGTCGGTGATATCGAAAGCACTCCCTTCCTCGAAACAATCCGTCAGGTGAGCTATGAAAAGGGACGCGAGAACGTTTTGTACATTCACGTCACCCTGCTGCCCTACATCAGCGGTTCAAACGAGCTCAAAACCAAGCCCACTCAGCACTCCGTCAAGGAGCTCCTCTCGCTCGGTATCCAGCCGAATATCCTCGTTCTGAGAAGCGAAATGGAAGTTCCTGTTGAAATGCGTGAGAAAATCGCAAATTTCTGCAACGTAAGAAAAGAGGACGTTATCCAGAATTTGACAGCTTCCTCGCTGTACGCGGTTCCGCTTATGCTCGAGAAGGAAGGTCTTGCTCACTCCGCTTGCCGACTTCTCGGTCTTGAGGACAAAAAGCCCGATTTGACCGAGTGGGAAGAAATGGTAAAACGTCAGGAAAGCGCTGTAAAGCCGCTTACAATCGGTCTTGTAGGAAAGTATGTTGCTTTGCCGGACGCGTACATCTCGGTTATGGAGTCAATCCGTCACGCAGGCGCAGCAAACGGCTGCAATGTTGACATTAAGCTCATCAACTCCGAAGAGGTTACCGCGGAAAACGCTTCCGAAATGCTCGGCGGACTTGACGGGATTTGCGTTCCGGGCGGTTTCGGCAGCCGCGGCATCGAGGGTAAAATTCAGGCTGTTCACTACGCAAGAACCAACAAAATCCCGTATCTCGGACTTTGCCTCGGTATGCATATGGCGGTTATCGAGTTTGCTCGGTATGCGTGTGAGCTGAAGGGCGCTAATTCCGGCGAATTCGGCGAGGTTGAACACAACGTTATCGACATAATGCCCGACCAGAAGGGTGTTGATATGGGCGGTACAATGCGCCTTGGTCTTTACCCCTGCAAGCTGGACGAAACATCGATTTCCCGCAGGGTTTACGCAGAAGAGCTCGTTTACGAGCGTCACCGTCACCGCTATGAGTTCAACAACGCATATCGCGAGATTATGTCGGAAAAAGGTCTGAAATTCGCAGGTCTTTCACCCGACGGAAAACTCGTCGAAATTGTTGAGCTTCCGACAGACGTTCACCCGTTCTTTGTTGCCGTTCAGTTCCACCCCGAGTTCAAGTCCCGTCCGAACCGTCCTCACCCGCTTTTCAACGAGTTTATCAGAGTTGCCGATAAGGAAAAGAAAGCGTAAATTCAAGGAGAAATTATGGCTGAAACGTTTTATGACAATCGCGAGCTTTCGTGGCTGAAATTCAACGCGAGAGTGCTTGAAGAAGCGTTTGACGAGAGCACTCCCCTGTTTGAGCGGCTGCGTTTCGTGAGCATTTTCTGCTCAAATCTCGACGAGTTCTTTATGATAAGAGTAGGCTCGTGGTACGACAAGCTGCTCTATGACCCCAAGGACCGCGAAAATAAAACGAATATGAACGCAAAGGAACAGCTTGCCGCAATCGCAAAATCCGTGCGCGGGCTTATCCCCGTAAAGGACGAAGCATATTCGCAGATAATGGAAGGCATTTCCAAGTACGGCGTCGAGCACATCACCGAGGACAAGCTCTCCCCGCAGGAAGACGCATACCTCAAAGCGTATTTTGCGCGCGAAATCCGTCCGCTTTTGTTCACGGGTATTGTTGACAAAAAGCACCCTGTTCCGTTCTTCAAAAGTGGTGAGGTCTATATCGGATGCAAGCTGCGCAAAAAAACCGAAACAGGCGGGAAATATACGTTCGGTATTCTTCCCGTGCCCGAGAATTTGCCGAAGCTCGTTTTTCTCCCGAAAAGCAGAAAATTCCTACTGATTGAGGAGATTATCAAACGCTATGCAAAGAGCGTTTTCTCAAATTTTGACATTCACTCGCGCTGCATTTTCCGTGTAACGCGCAACGCGGATATCCCCATTGACGAGGGACTTTTCGACCACGATATGGATTTCCGCGATATTATGGCAAAGCTGGTTAAAAAGCGCAAAAAGCTTCAGCCTGTCAGAATTGAATTTCAGGGAAATCCCGACGGCGAAACCGTGGCTATTCTCTCGAAAGTCCTTGACGTGAAGGAGAATTTCGTGTTCAAGCAGAACACCCCGCTTTCGCTCGGCTTTGTGTCAACGCTTGAAAAGGTTCTCGAAAAGCAAAGCGAGTTGTTTTTCAAGCCGCTTACCCCGCAGCAGTCCCCTGCTATCCTCAGAAACGTTTCGCTTATCGAACAGGTTAAATACAAGGACATTCTGCTGAATTATCCTTACGAGAACATCAATCAGTTTATTCGTCTGCTTGACGAGGCTGCGGAAAATCCCGATGTTTCGTCAATTAAAATCACACTTTACCGTGTGGCGCGCGACAGCAAAATCATCAATGCGCTCAATAAGGCTGCCGAAAACGGCAAGGACGTGCTCGCGCTGGTTGAGCTCAGAGCACGCTTTGACGAGGAAAACAACATCGGCTGGTCAAAACAGCTCGAAGACGCTGGAGTGCAGGTTATCTACGGTCTGGAAGAACTGAAAGTACACTCAAAGCTGCTCCTGATAACGCTTCGCGACGGCAACGACGTAACCTACATAACGCAAGTCGGCACCGGAAACTATAATGAGCGCACCTCAAAACTGTACACCGACCTTACCCTGCTCACTGCCGATAAAGCAATCGGAGCAGACGCTTCAGTTGTGTTCAACGCGCTCTGCGAAGAAGCAACAGTTGAGAGTACAAATCGTCTGCTCGTTGCTCCGAAAGGGCTCAAAAGCAAGATTGTCGAGTACATCGACAACGAAATCACCTACGGCAAGGACGGTTATATCGGCATTAAAATCAACTCGCTCACAGACCGCGACCTGATTGAAAAGCTCGCAGAGGCTTCTCGCGCAGGTGTAAAGGTTGAGCTTGTCATTCGCGGAATTTGTTGTCTGATACCGGGAGTTGAGGGACAAACCGAAAATATCCGCGTGGTATCGATTGTCGGACGTTTTCTCGAACACAGCAGAATTTATATCTTCGGCAAGGAAAACCGCCGCAGAGTGTATATTTCGAGCGCGGACTTTATGACAAGAAATACCGAGCGCCGTGTTGAGGTTGCCGCACCGATACTTGCAAAACCGCTTGCAGACAGAGTTTGCGATATGTTCAACATCTGTATGAGCGATAATGTAAAAGCACGCGAGCTGAAATCAGACGGTCAGTATGTCCGCGTTTCGCACGAGGGCAAGGAGCCGCTGAACTCTCAGCAGTACTTCTATGAACAGGCATACGAAAGCGCAAAGCTTGACAACGAAGCTCAGTCGCTTCTTGAAATACCTGTCAAGGTCAAAATCAAACGGGTAAAATAAGCAAAACCGCGGGGTAAAATCCGCGGTTTTCTTTGTATGAGTGTGGCAAATCAAGAATAATCCGAGAGGAGCTGTCCGCAGGCAGCGTTCAAATCCGCGCCGAACTCCTTGCGTTTTGTCGCCACAATGCCGTTTTCTTTGAGCACCGCGCAAAACTCGGAAATTTGCTCAGGCGAACTTTGCGTGAAATCGCAGTCCGTGGAATTGTAAGGGATTAGATTGACGTAAAAATCGCGCCCGCCGATAACCCTAGCAAGCTCTTTCGCGTGCTCGGGAGCGTCGTTCACCCCTCCGAGCATTATATATTCGAGCGTCACGCGCTTGTGAGTTTTCACCGTGTAGTACTCAGCCGCGTCAAGAACCTCGCTTATCGGGTATTTCCTGTTTATCGGCATAAGTTCGCTTCGCAGCGCGTCATTCGGCGCGTGAAGGCTTATTGCAAGACTTGTAGGGCGAGCGCAATCCGCAAAACGATGGATTTCAGGCACAAGCCCGCAGGTCGAAACCGTAACGTGCCGTTTTCCAACCGCAAGCCCTTTGTCCTCGGTCACGATTTCGCAAAAATCGCGTACAGCCTCGAAATTATCGAACGGCTCTCCTATTCCCATAACAGAAACGCCGTATACCTTGCAGGAAAATTCCCGTTCTATCGCAAGAACTTGTCCGACAATCTCACCTGCTGTCAGGTTTCTGCGCTTCTTTATCTGCCCGCTTCGGCAGAATTTGCAGCCCATATTGCACCCAACCTGTGTTGACACGCACACGCAAGCGCCAAATCTCTGCCGCATAAGCACAGTTTCGCACATATTCCTGTCAGCAAGTTCCAGAAGCAGTTTCGCGGTGCTTTCGCTTTCCAGCTTTCGGACAATCTTCGGTTCACAGAAATCAAATGCTTCGAGCTTTTCCGTCACCCTGTCGCTAAACCCGAATTCCTTGAAATCCCGAATTCCGCGCTTGTATATCCCGTCAAACAAAATCCCCGCTTTTGCAGGGTTTTCTCCGTTATCCCGCAAATATTTCCCGAGATTTTCCATTGTCATATCAAATATATTCACTCGCTCACCGCCCTTTTCTCTATATATTGTAGCATATTTTTACAAAAAAGTCAAGAAAAATTGAAAAAAGTGCTTGACAAATGGTTTTTGTTGTGGTATAATACTATTGTTGTTGAAACAGAGATTTCTGGGTGTGGCGCAGATTGGTAGCGCGCTACCTTGGGGTGGTAGAGGCCGCAGGTTCAAATCCTGTCACTCAGACCAGCCGGTGCGACCGGCAGCGAATTTCGCCTTTGGTTAGTTCCAAGGGCGATTTTTTGTGCCCGCAAGCGGCTTTGCAATCGTCCTCTTCTGCGTTTTTGTCGTTTTTGCAGGCGACACGATGTCGTCGGTGCACGAAATTGCCAAAAGCCGCGGGTGCTGCGTAAATCTTGCTTTGCAATCGAACAAGCGTAAAATCCGAGGGTTATGCGCTAATCTTGTTTTGCTGTCGCCCGAAAAACAGCTTGCTGATGATATTCAATTTAATATAATAATAGAAAACCCGCTGCGACAAATACAGCGGGTTTTATTGCCTTATTCTCCCAAAATATCAAAAATCGCTCTCTCGCAGCGATTTACCGCCTCATCTATATCACTCTCGGTAATGACAAGCGGCGGGTTGAAGTACAGGACATCTCCCAGCGGACGGAGCAGCAGCCCGTGTTCAAGCGCTTTTTTGTAAATCTGATAACCCGTTCTGGCTTTACTCGGGAAACTCTCCTTTGTGCGCGGGTCTTTCACAAGCTCAATCGCGTTGATAAGACCGATTTGCCGTATCTCGCCCGTGTGCTTGAACCCGCCAAGCCGCTCGTTGAGCTTATTGTTCAGATAAACAGCACGCTTTTGCGCGTTTTCAAGAATATTCTCCTCTCGAAAAATTCTCTGCACGGCAAGCGCACACGCACACCCGAGCGGGTTTCCAGAATAAGTGTGAGAGTGCATAAAAGCCTTGCCCTCGGAGTAATCAGCGTAAAACGCGTCATAAATCGCTTGCGTGGTGATTGTAATCGCCATCGGCATATATCCGCCCGTGAGCCCCTTTGATATGCACATTATATCGGGCGAAATCCCCGCGTGGTCGCACGCAAACATCTTCCCTGTACGTCCAAAGCCCGTCGCGATTTCATCGGCAATCAGCAGCACGTCATATTTATTGCACAACTCGCGCAATTTCTTCAAGTACAGCGCGGGATAAATCCTCATACCTGCACTTCCCTGCAAAAGCGGCTCTACGATAACCGCAGCCGTTTCCTCTGCGTATTGCTCAAACGCTTTCTCGGCGTGTTCAAAGCACTCGCAGGAACAATTATCACGGCATTTCCCGTAAGGACAGCGAAAGCAGTCGGGCGCTTCTATACGAATTGTGTCCATTAACATCGGTCGGTAAATCTTCGCGTACAAGTCCATTGTGCCGACGGACAGCGCGCCGATTGTTTCTCCGTGATACCCTTCCGAAAGGCACATAAAACGTTGTTTCTTCGGCTTGCCCGTTTGATACTGATACTGAAAAGCCATTTTCAGTGCACACTCGACAGAAGCCGAGCCGTTGTCCGAGAAATTGAATTTGCATAGCCCTTTCGGGATTATCTTCATCAGCTCCACGCAAAGCTCAATCGCGGGCTCGTGGGTGAAATTCGCGAAAATGACGTGCTCCAGCCTGTCTATCTGCTCTTTGACGGCTGTGTTTATCTTCGGGTTGCAGTGCCCGAGCAGATTGCACCACCAGCTCGATACGATATCTATGTACTCCTTGCCGTTTTTGTCGTACAACCGCACACCCTCTCCACGCTCAACAACTATCGGCGGGAGCGTTTCGTAATCCTTCATCTGCGAGCAAGGGTGCCAGATGTACTTCAAATCCTGCTCGACAAGCTCGTTATATGTCATTTCAAATCTCCTTATACATTTCAACAAGAGTTTTTTCGTCAATTTCAAGCTCTGTAGCGCCCTCATTAACAACCGCAACAACCTTTATTCCAGTGAGTTCCTCAATCATCGCGAGATTGTCGCGCTGCATTTCGCTGTCGTTCCACTTGTTGAGTATAATCCCGTTCACCGCGAGATTTCGCGCTTTCATATACTCTGACGTTGTCACGACCGCGTTTATTGTGCCAAGTCCCGCGTCTGCGACAATAAGCGACGGCAAACCAAGTTCCCGTATTATATCTTCAAGGAAAATCACGGTTTTTTCGTCTTTTCTTATCGGGCAGACAATTCCCCCGCTCCCTTCCATTGTCACGAAATCATACTCCCCGCAAACGCGCTCAAATGTGGATTTTATCACGCTAATTTCAGCGGGATTTCCCTCAATTCGCGCAGCAAGGTGAGGAGAAACGGGAGTTTTGTACAGATACGACAGCAAGAGTTCCTCTCGCTCGCAGATTTGCGCGATTTTGTTTACATAGCCCGCGTCGCTCTCGGAAACGCTTTCTGCGCCGCTTACAGCCGCTTTGTAATATCCCGCGTTTATACCGAGGCTTCGCAGCTTCTTGACAATCAGCGCGCTGACATAGGTTTTTCCGATATCTGTGCCCGTTGCCGTTACGAAAAGTCCCTTTGCCATTTTTTCACCTCAATTCCACGCGATAGCCGAGCTCATCGCACATTTTCATATCATTGTCAATCGAAATGCCACGTGTTGTCAGCATATCTCCCGAAATCGCAGCGTTTGCTCCCGAACGGAAAAGAGATTTTCCCATATCGGAAAGCAAGCCCCTTCCGCCCGCAAGACGAATTTGCCCGTCGGGTATCAGAAAACGGAAAATCGCGACAGTTCTCGCGGCTTCTTCCTCGGAAAGCACGGGATTTTTTTCAAACGGAGTATTCGGGATAGGGTTCAGGATATTGACAGGAATTGACTTCACGCCGAGCTTTCGCGCTTCAAGAACCATATCAATCCTGTCCTCAAACATTTCACCGAGCCCGAGTATACCGCCGCTGCAAACTTCAAGCCCTGCCGATTTTGACGCGTTTATTGCCGTGATTTTGTCGTCAAACGAGTGCGTCGTGCAGACCTCAGGAAAAAATCTGCGGGAACTTTCAAGGTTGTTGTGTACT
The DNA here is from genome assembly GCA_017847835.1 of Oscillospiraceae bacterium. GTDB lineage: Bacteria > Bacillota > Clostridia > Oscillospirales > Ruminococcaceae > CAG-115. The sequence goes on along the minus strand of JAGASH010000011.1, from coordinate 3,870 downwards.
CGGTCAACTCCCGCGTCTTTCAGCTTGCGAAAACTCGCTTCATCGAGCAGTCCCGCTGAAATGCACACCTTTATCGGGCACGCTTTTTTTATCGCGCGGATACTCTCGCAAAGGCTGTCAACCTCGCTGACCGAAAGCCGTTTTCCCGAACAGACTATTGAATAGCGCAGCACACCGCGTTCATAGTTGTACAGCGCGCCCTCTACAAGTTTTTCGGTTGACAAAAGCGGATACTCCTCGCAAAGCGTGTTGTAGTGAGCGGACTGCGCGCAGTATTTGCAGTTTTCCGAGCAGCGCCCGCTTTTGCCGTTTATTATCGTACACATATCGAAAATATCCCCACAAAAACGCTCTCTTATCTCGTTTGCAGCCGCGCAAAGCTCGTCAATCGGCGCGTCAGCAAGCGAAATCGCTTCTTCCCTCGTTATTTCACCGCCGTTCAACACTTTTTGTTTTAATTCATAGATGTTGTTCATCTTCAATTCCCCTCGCGATATTTTTTGACAATCGGTATAAGCCGTTTTCCGAGAAATGCCGCTAAAACGCACAGCAGAATATCCCCCGGCACGGCAAGCACAAAACAGTACCACAAGGTCATCGAAAAGCTGATTGCGCCGCCCTCTATCCAGAGATTTTTCGCGAAATAGAAGTAAATAATCCCGAGGAAATACACGATACCAAGTCCCGCGAAATTTGCCCCGAGAAGCCGCTTTATCGACGGGTTTGGCACGGAATTTGCGATTTTTCCCGTGACAAAGGTGCCGATGATAAAGCCGATAAGATATCCGAAAGTCGGTTTCAGGACATAGAAAAATCCGCCGCCCTCAGCAAAAATCGGCACACCTATCAGTCCCAGCACGACATAAGCTCCGACAGCCGCTGCGCCCCATTTGCCTCCCAAAAGCAATCCTGCAAGCGTTGTGAAAAGAAATTGCAGGGTGAATTCCATATACGGAATGGGGATTTTGATGAATGCTCCGACCGCCGTGAGAGCCGTGAAAATAGCGCACATACAAAGCATAAGCGCGCTGTTTTTGGTTTTTGTGTTTGTCATAAATTTCTCTTTATTGCAATTTCTCCCGATGTAATTTTTGCGCAGGAACCGTTTTCATAGCGTACTTTCAGCGAGAAATCATCTTCAATTCCAAGCAAAACAGCGGGAGTTTTTTCGCGACCATCAGCACCCGAAAGCACGAAAATCTGCTCCCCGCGCCACATCAGACGATTTCGGTATTCGCTGATGTAAGCGTTGTCCGATGATGTGTAGAGCCGCATAAATTCCTCGTAAACCGCAGCCGCAAGCCGATTTCGCAAATCGCCCGTGCGCTCCCCGACAACAGCCCCTGCAATGCCCGAAAGCTCCTCGGGAAAGCCTTTTTCGGGCGGATAGACATTAATCCCGATACCAACCACAGCGTAATCCATTGCACCGTTTTCCACGTCAACGGAAGCTTCGGTGAGTATTCCCGCTGCCTTCTTACCGTCAACGAAAATATCATTCACCCACTTTATCTGCGGCTTAACCGCGCACACTCTTTCAAGTGCCAAACACACCGCAACAGCCGACATTGACGTGATTTTCAGAGCCTCGCCGACTTCCACTTTCGGACGAAGCAAAATGCTCATATACAGTCCCGTGTCGGGCGAAAAAAACGTCCGTCCGCGTCTTCCGTGACCGTTTTTCTGCTCCGAAGATACAACAAGCGTCCCTTCGCAAGCGCCGTTTTGAGCTTTTTCCCGAAGGAAAGCATTTGTTGAACCGACGGTTTTCAGCACAAAAATCTCGCTTTGAGTATTCAAATAACGGCGAATTCCCGCCTCGCTGATTATATCCGAATTGTTCTCAAGACAATAGCCGCGATTTGTCACCGCGTTTATAGAAAGTCCCTCGCTGCGCAAAGCGCCGATTGCTTTCCAGACCGCTCCGCGTGTACAGTAGAGCCGCTTTGCAATCTCCTCGCCTGAAATATACTCACCGCGGTTTTCTTCCAAAAGCCCGCGAAGCTGTTCCTTTATCGTCAAAATTGTATACCTCCAAAAATAAATTCCGTAGACAATTATACCACGAAACACGCTTAATGTCAACCTGATTAGCGAAAAGAGTTGACAATCAGTCGGGAATATCGGAATAATATCAAAAAATCCACATAGAATAAAATTTGTCATAAAAATTTTGTATTTTTTGAAAAAAGTACTTGACAAATTTAATCAATTGTGGTAAAATATTGATTGTTGATTATTGGGGCGTCGCCAAGCGGTAAGGCAACGGACTCTGACTCCGTCATTCGGGGGTTCAAATCCCTCTGCCCCAACCAGCCGGTGTTATCGGCAGCGAAAATCGCCTTTGGTTTTCTCCGAAGGCGATTTTTTTGTTTACAATCAAATATTTAGGAAGTGAAGTTTTGAAACGGAAAATTTTGGTGACAATTACCGCTGCATTTGCTCTCGTCTGCTTTTCGGGCTGCTCAAATAACGCTGTTATTGAAAATTCTTCGGGAAATTCAAGTTACTCAACATCTTCAGAAACCTCGTCAAGCAGTAAAAGTTCAAGTGAAGGCGCGGTTTCTTCAAGTACAACGGAAAGCACCCAAAGCTCAGTTGAAAGCACGAGTTCAAGCGAGAGCACAAGCTCCGCTCCCGTGAATTCTTCCGAGGACTTGTCGCAGATATCCGGTATCGAGCTTACTCAGAAAATCAAAGTCGGCTGGAATATCGGAAACTCTTTTGACGCGTCAGACTGCCATTGGGTGAACGATGAAATGCTCTACGAGTCCGCTTGGAACGGTGAAATGAACACGGAAACACATATTCAAATGCTGAAGGACGCTGGATTTAATGCGGTTCGAGTTCCCGTTTCGTGGCACAATCACGTTTCCGATAACTATTCAATCAGCGAAAAGTGGCTCAATCGTGTGAACGAGGTAGTAGACTGGTGTCTGGAACGGGATATGTTCGTTATCCTCAATATTCACCACGATAACAGCACAAGTTTTATGTTCCCGACAAATCAATATCTGGAGCAGTCCAAAAACTACATTTCCGCAATCTGGCGGCAGCTTGCTTTCCGCTTCAAGGATTACGATGAGCGGCTGATTTTTGAGATAATGAACGAGCCGCGGCTTATCGGTCACAACAACGAATGGTGGATTGACGAAAACAACGCAGACTGCAAGCAGGCTATTCAGTGCATAAACGAAATTAATCAGGTCGGCGTGAACACAATCCGTGCCGCGGGCGGATATAACAAAACCCGCTTTATTATGTGCCCCGGATATGACGCGTCTGCGGACGGTGCGCTGAACGCGGGCTATGTTCTCCCGAGCGACCCTGTTGACAACAACAATCACATCATCGTTTCCGTTCACGCGTATACTCCCTACGAGTTCGCTCTTCAGGACGGCGGCACTTCACAATGGTCAAGCGCAAATCAGAACGATTTACAGAATATGACGGGCTTTATGGACAAGCTCTACGAAAAGTATGTCAGCAAGGGCACGGCTGTTATCATCGGTGAGTTCGGTGCCCGAAACAAAAACAACAACACATCAGCGCGCGCCGATTTCGCGAAAACTTATGTTTCCGAGGCAAGAAAACGCGGTATACCCTGCTTCTGGTGGGACAACAACGCTTTCTCGGGAAGCGGTGAGCTTTTCGGTATTCTTGACAGAAAAACAAGCAGCTGGTATTTCCCCGAAATCAAGGACGGTCTTGTAAACGGCTGAATTACACAATCAAAACCACCAGCTAAGCTGGTGGTTTGCACTCGCCCTTCAAGGGCGTATTACCGGCTCGTGCCTGAAGGCACACTGAGAGTCTGGCAACCGCATCTTACTCACGAGCAGCCGCTAAAGCGGCTGTTCTTTTTGCTTA
>JAGASH010000002.1 GCA_017847835.1 Oscillospiraceae bacterium | reverse complement strand
CGCTATAACCCACATTGTTCGGTCAAATCCGAATTCCTTAACGGTATTTTCGGCGCACTCTTCGGGCAAATTCATACCGTCAAAATGCGCTCTCACTTGCTCGTCGAGATAATCCCGACAGCGGATATTTTCGTTCAAGCTATCTCGCCAAGCTGCAATTTCATCGGTATTTTTCGCGGTTGACAGCGAAAATCTACATAACGGTTTCATCGCAAGCCTCCTGCACAATCACGCGCCCATCTTCTGCGTAAACCTCGAGAACTGCATCCTCGGGAATCCCTGCCTCGTCAAGAAATTCACTCGGGATTTTCAATTCTTCGGGCGATTTGCAGTCGATTGTAACGGTCACTCTGTCGTTCGGTTCAAGGCCGAGAATTTCCCTTAACTGCGCGGAAATTTTAACGTTTCCGCTTTTAGTAATCCTGCTGTTAAACGTCACCATAATCGTCCTCCATCTCAAAAAGCGTCATCTGCGGATTTGCGTTTTTCCTCTCGTTCAAATCGTAGTTTGCAATCAGCAGTTCGCCGAACATACTGCCGCCGTCAAAACGCTGGCGAATGTTGTTCAACCGTTCGTAGCTGTACATTTCGTAACCCTCATACAACTCGCGGATTTCGGGGCAGTCATTGTACGAAACCAAAAATTTCCCCGAAATTTTCTTCAGCGAATTTCGCAGGCGCTCGTGGTCCGAAGCCGTAAAACCAACGTTTTCGTAATAACTTTCCGTTGAAAAATACGGCGGGTCGCAATAAAAAAAGCTCACCTCGCTGTCCTGCGCCGAGATGAGTTTTTCAAAATCCTTATTCTCGATAATGACCTTCTGCAATCGCCGTGAAGCCTGTTCAATAAGCGGAAAATTTGACCACATCGAGTGAGGCTTGCCGCCAAAACTGTCGCAAGAACTCGCGTAAGAATACCGAATAAGCTGATAAAATTCCGCAGCTCTTTGCACGTCTCCAATCTCCGCTTTTTCGCTGACAATGTGCTTTATCCGGTCGAAATCCTCGCGGCTGTTCAACACGAAACGCAGCTTCTCAATAAGCTCCGCGCTCTTATCCCGAACGCAAAAGTACAGATTTGAGATGTTGCTGTTGAAGTCGTTGAACACCTCGAAATCGTTGCCGGGCGACTTTCCAAAGAGTATCCAACCCCCGCCGCCGAAAACCTCAATGTATTTTTCGTAATACAGCGGGAAACGGGAAATTATGATGTCGCGGCTCGACTTTTTCCCGCCAATCCAACTCATAAAACTGTTGATTTTGTCACCTCCAACCGTGTTTCTGAAAAACAGCGAGGACACCGGTGACAGAGGTAACCAATCAACCTATATGTGCTGCCTTGAACGCCGGCGTTCTGCTGTTTCACAGGCGAACACAATTCATATAGTTTGATTCGCTAATTATTTGTTTTCAAGTAATTTGAGGAACTTCACTCGGCTCATTGCGGTACTCATAAGTCTGCGTTTTTTCATTGAAAACCAAGCCTTCTTCCGCAAGGTCAAGTCCCCAAAGCTCTGCCGCAAGCTCGTATGCCTCTTTAGAATTTGGTTCATAAAATTCATCGGAAACAATCTCTCCGTTTTCAAAATCAGCCTTTCCGACATTCACGCCCAAATCCTCATCAGCCCAGGAATACTCGAATTTCAAGTCGGTGAAGTTCTCCGCGAGCTTTTGAACAATCGGCAATGCACGCGTCCAGGCGGTGTTGAAAATAAGCGTATTATCCTCGGAGATTTCCGCATTGTACGCCGACCATTTCGTTCCCCAATTCTTGACGCGCCACTCATACCACGTCGGAGCGCCGTATTTTATCTGGTTTTGGAACGCAGTTTTCCCGACCTGAAACTCATCGGTACGGACGTCATTACGCTGCCGAAGAAACGCTTTTTCGCTTTCTTCGGGAATATTCAGCAAATCCGGCTTATTCCGCGCACCTTCAAACTTGTACACGGAAATGAAGTCGCGATATGCCTTCAGACCTTTATCCGTGCGGCTTCCCGCCTCAATATCCAAGCTTTCGGGCATAGGAATTATCTTGCTGAAATCCAACACGGATTCCTTGCTTTTTACGCTCTCCAAAAGCTCGTTAATCTGTTTCTGATTTCCCGATAACCGAAGTTGGTTCATCACATGATTAGGCATAAATATCTCCTCCACTATCCATTCACATCGACATCTCCGGCTCAATATCCTGCGTTTCCATCTGCTCCGAGATTTTGTGGAAGCTATCCACCTCGGGGCAGATGCCCAGCGACCTGCCGTTGTCGAACTTGCAATGCAAAGTTCCCATATCATCGACCGCAATCACAGTGCCTTTGGTACCGGCGGGAATCGGTCGCGGGTCATCGCCCATTCTGTCAAGCTGCACGCGAGTTCCTGCGGGATAACGCGCCTTGAGAGCTTCGATTTGTGCTCTGCTCATTTCTTTCATAATCAACACTCCTTTCACATTTTCATTTCGCAAATTTCCTGTTCCGCGCTCATCTTCAATTCATCAAACGCATCACAGATATTTTTCGCGCCGCGAATATCCTGTTCAACAAGCGCTTTTTCAAGCTCCTCATCACCAATCAGCCATTGCCCGTCAAGCCTTTTGCAGAGTTGATTTACATCGGAAATTCTATCATCGGGCAAAAGCCTTTCACAAACAATTTCCGCGATTTTGTCGTCTTTGGGAAAACGCTCAACCGAGATTTTCTCTGTGCCGCCAATCGTGATATCTTCGCTAATTCCGATGCTTTGCAAATGGTCAGAAAGTTCGTTCGTAGGCACATCAAACTTCAACGAACTTTTTTCGTTCCTAATAAGAAATCTTATCATATCAAGTCCTCCAATTCAGCAGTCCAATGCCGTTTCTCAGCAAAAGCGCGCCCGAAAAAATTGTGTGAAAGGTTTTCTCAATAATAAGGTCGATGTCGCACAATTCGTTCAAGGAGATGTCCGCGCTGCCGTTGTAAACGGATTTTGCCGCCTTGAACAGGGCGTAGCCGTCTGTGGAAATCCCCGTCAAATCGATGTTTTCAAAATCCACCGAATGCGCTGTCAATGCGCTCTGTGAGCGAGTCCACAAAAACTTGTCCGCTGACAAAAGAAAAACAGCCGCAATATACTCGCTGCGGCTGTAATACGGATTTCTCACATTTTCGGAAATAAATCCCGTGAATGTTTTTCTGTGATAACTGTTTCTGAAATTAAGCTTCATTTTAGTCCTCCTATTATTTTGCACTAAATAATTTTTGAGTTGCGCGTGCCATTTCGAATTTTTGCCTCTGTCATTTGTGACCTCCTTATCTTATATTTAAGCCCGAATGAGCCTATTTCAAGCTTGTTTTTTCGCTGGAAAACAAAAAAGCGCCTGTAAATTTCCACTCACTATATGAGTAGAAACTTACAGGCGCTTAATGTGTTTTGACTATTCATTCAGCGATATTTTGTTGTTGAAAAAGGTCAAATCCTTTAATTTCATTTTTTATAAAGTAGCCTCCTATTATTGCTTCGGAAAAAGATTTCTCAAACCAATTGAAATAAGTGTTATGACCTCATCAAGGAATGGTGTGGTAAATAACCGCTTATTCTCTTCCTCTGAAAGTCCATTGTTTAGAGAATCTATATTTAGTTTATTAATCTTCGAATAGTCGATAGACATATTATGATTGTTATATTCACTAACAGTTTGAAAATAAACGGACGAATTGCACATCTGCCATTCTTTTGTAAGTTCTTCAGGCAATATTCCGGTACGCAAATATCGACATATCCTCTCGCTCATACCGCCAAACCCACCAAGAAGAAAAACCGGCTTATTCTGTTCAACTGCTAGAAGGACTTCTTCAAGTATTCCCGGCATACATCCTTTAAACCCAATGATTTTTCCGCCCGCGCATATTCTTACATCGCTTGCATCTACCATACGCTTCCTCATATCTGAAAGACAGCGCCCCCAAACATATCCGGATATCTCAGAGCCTTCCGAAGGCTCAATATCCGAAGGCAGCTCACATTTTATGAAGTTGCATACTCCCCTGTGATCAGCTGCCCAACTATTTAGCTCTGTTTTTTCGAATTGCTGAACGGGCCATGATACATAGTTTTCAATCAAAATTCTCGTTGAATTAGGGAAATGACTGTTTGCTATTTTCGCCTCCTCAAAAAGGAACTGGGTAAATCCGTCTTGGCGAAGGTCACCACCATACATTAGCAAAGCATCGTTTCGGATTATCTTCTGAGCAACAGTTTTTGACAAAGACCTGAGATGGCTTTTATCCTGCCCAAGTAATGCCATATCCTCATCAGGTGAATCAGATATTGAGATTCCAAACTTTTTCCTTGAAATGTTTGAATTGCTGAACGAAAGAGGCGTGTGCATTTGCTTGTCCGTCAGCTTTTCATATTCATCGGGATACAACTCTGGCTCAGGGTATACAATTTCAGATTCCGTAACGTCCTTGAGCATAAAGCTGTCCGGTACCCGATTATAGGTTTTTGCCTCATTGAAATAGCCATTGTTTTTATACATACACATGAGCTTGTCGCAGTATTGGAATCGAACCGTCTCCATTAATGCAAACTCAAGCACTTCAAGCGCATTATTATATCGAATGCTTGGATAATTGCACATCAGCGGGAAGCTTCTGTCCTCAATTCCGTCAATACAGTTTACTTCAACAATAGGACGGTCATTCTCCTTTGCGCAAATGACTTCCTTCTGACACCAAAATCTGGATGAGTATGAATTTGAGTGTACTATAATCAAAGTGGATTCCTTAATACTTTTCACAATTGTATCGTTAAAATCATCACCGTTTTGAATATCATTCACATCAAAGAAATTTGTCATCTTTGTATCTGAATCAATGAATGCTTTTAGCTCTTTTGCTAATTCCACACCGTTTTTATCATTTTTGGTATGGCTGATAAACAATTTTAACTGCCGGTGGTCTTCTGAGCTTAACAGCCAACGATATATCTCATGTGCAAGCTCAACAAACATTCGCCTAACAAGCTCAACATCCCGATAATGTTTGGCATAATCACTATAACGTATTGCGTTAACTGAAGATATGAAACCAATATTAAATGCGGTTTGGTCTAAAGCAATATAAATGACTTGTACTCCGTCATTCTTTTCAACCGCAGATAAATAATTAATCCACTCGTCTGAACCAGCAATACTGCGTCCGGCAAAAGCAAACACTAAAGTCTTTTCAGCCATTGTATTTACTGCAGGCGGTATATCATCATTCTTTGATGTATAACAAAATATAGGGAAATCCAATGAATGAAGAAACGAGTTGTCAGGGTTTCTGGATAGCTTCTGCTTGCAATACTCGACAATCGGCAAAACCTTTCCCGTGTCGTTAGGATGCCAAATAAACTGTATGGATAAAGGTGATAAAAACATGATGTCTCCTCCTAATCAAAAGCCTACTCCCCTCCATACCATTGGAATGGTCCGGAGAATTTACAGGGCTTACCTATGAACCCTGAAGCATTCAAGCTCTCAAGCCATGTACTAACTGCGCAATAAAAGTCTCGATCTTCCCACACACGGTGTCCTCTTTTAGCTTCCGATAAACGAATAAGCGAAGAAGGGATTTCTATTGCTCGATTTCCAAAATACCAAAATTGCTCAGCCACCAGCACTCTTTCTCCCGGAACGTCTCTGTTATAATTCTTGTAATTAGTGCTGCCATCTTCGAGACTGTGGTGACTGAATTCTTGCACCATTTCTCCTGTTTCAGGGGAAGTGTGATAGATATTATCCCCATACATTTGCTTTTTGCTTCCGCTCATAAATGGTTTTTTAACTTGAAACCTTGGGTCAACCCAGTATTCATCAAACGTTAATATCTCGGAAACTATCATAGCAAATATCATTCGGTTCTTATATACACTATTCATGGCACCGGAGCCAATTCCTATAATAATATCTCCGATTGCTGCGTTCTTTCTGATTTGCGGCTTGCAAGTTGCAAGAGTGCAATATCCATGAAAGGGATTTGGAGCGAAACCGAAATCCCTTGCTACAACATAAGAATAAACCTTCATCTGCTTCTTAACATGTACTGTGAGAAGAAGCATTTGGAGCAGAAGGGTTTCCATTTGCGTCTTCCCAAATAGTATGGTTAGTTTTTATTGCTTCATCTATTTTATCTGCATTCCAGCTTACGCATGAATCTGCATAATCAGCTAATGCTTCGGGTAACCGTGCGTCAGTTTCTCCCTGAAGAAATACGCCGACAATTTTTTTCCCCTGTTTAATAGCGTATTCAATCTCCCAATTAACCCACTCACTCTTGTGAGTATTGTTTCCTATAAGGACTACAACCGTGCCAGCCCAATCAATAGACGGTCTAAGATATTTGTCCTTTATGTAATCTTCGTTATTTGCGCGGTTAGGTTCACTTTCCTTTATCGAGCTATCTCTGAAATCATATCCGCGCTTCTCCATCAGTTTCTTAAAAGCCTCGATTTTCGATTCGTCTTCACCCTTGTGTGACACAAACAGATTGATAGTTTTAGACATTGCAAATTCCTCCTTGTTTTCTATTAATCCAATTCGTCCACAACACTTTGTAGACGTTATTGGAACATGTTCTTAGAATCTTTTCTTGGATATCCTCCATATGCTCTTTATGCGCAGAATATGTGCATATCATTCTTAAAATATTATTATATGCTTCATATCCGGTATCTTCTTGAGATAATTGAAACAGTTCGTCAGAATCGACCTTAGCTTCAGACAAATGCGTCATTACACCGTAAATTTCTCCAACGACTCTATTGAAATCTTCCTTTGGTATTCCAAGTGAATCAGTGTTTTCATATTCGCTCACGTTATTTCCAACGGATGATTCCTTATCTGTATAAATATGTAAACTGTCGCTGATATGGTTATATGTTCCAACTTCCACGCCTAACCACGAGGCAAGAATCTCCTGAAATGAGGTAAATTGAACAATATTGTACGGCAGCCCTAAAATAAGGTCGTTACTCCTCATTACTTGAGTCCATTCAAGTTTTCCTTCCCGCAATTTTATCATAGAACATATATTGCAGGGAATATCATTGTTATTGGGAGTCCCATTATTTTGCGGAAGATCGGAACAAGGATCCCATATCATTATCACTGCTTGTCTGCTTTCAGGGTGATTTTTTAGCGTTTCATACACACTCTCAAGTTGGTTAAATCCATATCTGTACATTATCCTTTTTCCATATGCACCCGGGTATTTATCATAATTACCTGCAAACTGAGGTAAAACAGGATTCCAATAGTTTATCGTTTGGGAGTCATCACTGCCATACAGAATCCAGATTAGTTCAGCAAGTGCATATCCAATACTGACAGGAGGTATCTTGCATGTCACCCATTTTTGAACTGGATTATTAATTGAAATAGCTGTATGCAATAATTCCTTTGTTGGACCGCGACGACTTTCAACAATATTTGTATTGCTTACTAAGTTGAATGCTTTCTGCCAAACTTCGTTAGCAGTCTCGCATTGGATAGTGTAAAACATAAAGCTCGCCTCACATAATGCCCCATTTTGGTGGATAATAGTACTCTATAGGTTGAGCAAGATTTGGAATAAAATGCTGTTTTATTCTTGTACGGTTATTACCTTTATATTCCGGGAATGCGACTCTGGTATATTTGTCTGTTTCACAAAATAGGTTCTGACAATCAATCAGCTGAAGTCTCCTGCTTCCAAGGTAATTAAATTTTAGGCTAAGTCGCTCAAATTCACTTTCTTGATTTTCAGCCATAAGTCTTATAATGTATTCATCAGAATATCCATTTGTATCCAAAAACAATTTAGCAATTCCGCTTTGTGCTCCTGGACCAGCGACAACAAAGTCCATTTCGCTGAAATCACACAGCTCACTATAATTTATGTCTATTGCATATTGAAATGCAAGAAACTTGCCCAAAGAAGGATAGCTTATCAACAACTCATATAGTTCCTTGAGATTTTTCAATTTAGCTATTTTTGCGACAACATGTTCAGACATCATAAGCTCAAGCAATTTTATATTGTTCTCGTGCTTATGTGGAAAACCAAACGAAGTGCCGGAAGGCATAATGTATGCGGCTGAGTAAATTTTTCTATTATTTTCAAGCAGCTCATTAAGGCAAGAAGAAATTCTTTCAAAAGAATAGTTTCTATATTCAATGGGACCAATTTTTCTTTCAAGAAATTCCCATGTTTCAATCCTGTTAAACAATTTAAATAGAATAATTCTAAAAAAAGTGTCTTCTGGAGAATACAAATTGCCTATACCACCGCCGTAAATTACATTTTTAATTAAATACTGACTTACACGATCGGAGGCTCTATATGGATTAGTAAATTTAAACTTTAACAATACAGGATCATTTGTCCATGGGTAAGCCGCTCCTGTTTTTCGCTTAACGAAAATATTCTGACGCTCCGCAGCAAAAAACCAATACGTATCATAAATTGGGGCAGGAATTATTCCCCTTGATTCCAGAAAAGGAACGCTTGGTATTTTTTTATCTAGTTCACAATCTGCTAGTTTTATTTGTTCTTCTTTCAAGCACAAATTATCCATAGAAACCCAACCACCTTCCTCTTCTTTATATTATATCACAGTATCAAAAGCATGTCAATTTCCACAATGATGATGAATTTTTCTTTTTATTTGTGTTGACCATATAATTTTATTATATACTGAACCTTCTATATTTGTCCAGATACAATAATTTCTATAAATAATACAAAACTTCCCTTAAGGAACGTATATAATATAATTTTTTTGTCAATATTTCTAGCACGAAATGTTTATATAACAAACAAGAATGACAATAAATTACTTTTATAAATTTATTGTAAGATTGTCAAAATACAAAATTCAAATTCTTTATTATATCAGGACAAAATAGTCTAAAATTGCTTAACGCTATAATGAGGCGATTTGTAGATTTTTTCTGTTCCCAAATTGCTGATATAGAATTTCGACAAAATGTTAACAGGGTTCAAATCCCCAAAAATCTTTTTCGTCACAATCTCGTCTAATAAAAAAAACGCCTGCAATCAACTCCTCTCTCAAGAGGAACCAATCGCAGGCGTTATATACATATTGCACAAAAATTATCGAAAAAATTTTGCAAACGGGGGTACATATCCATTTTCACTCAAAAAATATCTACGGTGACGATTTCTTGTTTCCGAAAAGATTTATGCCCGCAAGTGGCTCTGTGAAGCCGTTTGCGGGCATAATATCTTTTTGGTCACATAAAGCTGGCGGAGAGGAAGGGATTCGAACCCTTGTGGGATTGCTCCCAAACGGTTTTCAAGACCGCCTCGTTATGACCACTTCGATACCTCTCCACATTTAACTTATATATTTTACCATATTTCCGTTGTTTTGTCAAGGGCTTTTTCAAAAAAAGTGTCCGCGATTTCTCACGGACATTTTTCTTATCTCATCACATTAAACGCGGACATCTGCGGGTACTTCGCGGATTTGCCGAGCTCCTCCTCAATTCTGAGCAATCGATTGTACTTCTCGACGCGCTCCGAACGGGACGGCGCGCCGGTTTTAATCTGACAGGTGTTGAGGGCAACGGCAAGGTCGGCGATTGTCGTGTCGGCGGTTTCACCCGAGCGGTGAGAGGAAATCGCGGTGTAATGCGCTTTGTGCGCCATTTTTATTGCTTCGATTGTTTCCGAAACCGTGCCGATTTGGTTGAGCTTAATCAAAACCGAGTTTCCCGCGCTGAGCGAAATTCCCTTTTTGATACGCTCGGTATTTGTGACAAACAAGTCATCACCGACAAGCTGAACGCGCTCTCCGAGCCGTTTCGTGAGCACCTGCCAGCCTTCCCAGTCCTCCTCGTCAAGCGCGTCTTCAATCGAAATAATCGGGTACTTGCCGACAAGCTTTTCCCAATGCGAAATCAGCTCCATTGACGTGAACTTCGTCTTTGCTTTCGGCAGGACGTACTCGCCATTGACTTCGCCCTTCCACTCACTCGCGGCAGCGTCCATAGCCAGCATAAAGTCCTTCTCGGGCTTGTACCCTGCCTTTTCCACCGCGTCCAGAATAACCTCAATCGTTTCCTCGTCGCTCGCCAAATCGGGCGCAAATCCGCCTTCATCGCCGACAGAGGTTGCCAGACCGCGCGACTTGAGGATAGCCGCAAGCGCGTGGAAAACCTCCGAGCACTGCCTCAACGCTTCCTTGAAGCAGCACGCGCCAACGGGCATTATCATAAATTCCTGCACGTCCACGGTATTTGCCGCGTGCGCGCCGCCGTTCAGAATATTCATCATTGGCACGGGCAGCGTGTTTCCCGAAACACCTCCGAGAAAGCGATAAAGCGGCAGTCCAAGCGAGTACGAAGCAGCCCTTGCACAAGCGATTGACGTTGCGAGAATTGCGTTTGCACCGAGATTTGACTTGTCGGCGGTGCCGTCTTCCCTTTTCAATGCCTCGTCAACAGCGTATGTGTCTGCGCTGTCAAGCCCGCAGACCGCTTTGTTAATAGCTTCGCTGATATTCGCGGCAGCCTTTGAAGCACCTTTTCCGTTATAGCGGTTTTTGTCGTTGTCGCGAAGTTCAAGAGCCTCGAATTTGCCCGTTGAAGCGCCGCTCGGAGCTGCCCCGAAAGCAACCGTGCCGTCAGCGAGATGAACCTCGGCTTCTACCGTGGGATTGCCGCGCGAGTCGAGAATTTCCCGCCCGATAACCTTTTCAATCGACGTTGAATAATACATAAAAATCCTCCCGAAAGTTTTTCTATTAGTTTAACTTTCGGGAGTGGTTTTATTCACTTTTTGAAGAAATCCTTGCCGACAATCTCCTCGAAGCGCGGCTTTATGCCCGTTTTTTCTTCAAGGTGACCGTAATTCTGAACCATATCATAGCTCGGAAGCGTGTTGCCCTCGACCAGCACGGGTCTGTCGGGAGTTATCGCAACGTCCCAGCCTATGTAGCCGACCTGCGGGATAACCTCGGCTGCCTTTTTGCACATCTCGACCGCCTCGTTAAACAGCGGTATCTCGAAGCCGTTGAACACGGTTTTCGAGAAAGGGTGCTCGTCGTAGTAAACGCTTGTCGCGTCGCACCACGCGGGCTTTCTGATAACACCGTCCGAGCCGACCGCTGTGTACATACCGCCGCTGCAAATGTTATCGACAACCTCCGTGCCGTTGCTCATTCGCACAAGCGCGTACATAAAGTGAGTTTTTCCGTTGTAATTGAGCGTGACCATTCGGATTGTGTTGATTGAACTCGGAGAAAGCTCGTTCATCTTCTCGTGCTGAACTATGGCCTCCTCCGCGAGATACTGCCCGTTTTTCATCAGCCTGTCGTACAGCGCCGCAAAATCCGTGTTTTCGTCAACAGCTTCGCGGGTGATACCGCTGCCGCCGAATGCGTTTAACGGCTTTGCGAAGAAGCAGGACTTGCCCTCGCAGAACTTTTGTAAGCCCTCAACACCCGCTTTTCTCACGTCAACAAAACCTCTGCCGATATACTCCGAAAACTTCTCGTCAAACTCCAGCTTATCGTCAAAAAAGTGAAAATACTCCTTGCTGTTGAGCGCGTGAGAAATTTTGAGGTTGTCGTTCATTGTCATAAACGTGCGGCGATTTTTGCCCTTAATCATCGCAAAACCGAAAACGTGATAATCGAGATATCCCACGGAATATCTGAAAATGCACCAAATCATATCAAAAAACATCACAAAGCGGTTTTTGCCCGTTTCCTTGTGGATAAGGCTGATTTGTCGGAACATTCGCTTGAAGCTGCCTCCGCCGAGCCTGCGAAGAAATGTCTTTATTTTTCCCATTTTTCTGCTCCTTTAAAATAATACTTTTCTATTATACCACAATTCTCTGCGATTTTCAACCGATTTCCGATAAAAAAGTGGGCTGCCGAAGCAGCCCGAAAAGAAAAGGGAGCGGGAATTTATTGTTATCGGAGAATAGCCGAAGCCATTCTCCGAGAACGAACATTCTTTATACGTTGAACAGCAGCTCGTCGTATGTAGGATACGGCCACTCATTCTCGCCGACAATGGTTTCAAGCTCATCGGCAACAGCTCTGAGGCTCTGCATAAGGCTGAATACCTCGTCGTGATAGAAGCGTGCCTTCTGCTCCTCACCCTCGACAGCCTGCGCCTTAACAACAGCGTCGGAAAGTGCCGAAGCCTTTTCATTCAAAGCAGCAGTGAGGTCGTTTATCTTCTTTGCAGAAGCCAGCTCAACGGTCGGCTCAATACCGACAGCCTTCTTGCTTGCCGCAATATCGCAGATTTCCTTGCCGTACTTCATAACAGCAGGCAAAATCTCGGTCTTTGCCATATCCGCAGCGGTGAGCGCTTCGATATTGATAACCTTAGAATAGTTTTCAAGGAGGATTTCCTGTCTTGCGTGCAGCTCAACCTCGCTGTAAACGCCGAATTTCTTGAAGAGCTTGACATTCTTCTCGGCAGTGAGGCAAGGAATTGCGTCAACAGTGGATTTGAGGTTCAGCAAACCGCGCTTTTCAGCCTCGACAGGCCACTCGTCGCCGTAACCGTTGCCGTTGAAGATAACTCTCTTGTGCTCGGTGATTGTCTTTACAAGCAGGTCGTGCAGAGCTTCGTTGAACTTCTCCTCGCCCGCTTTTTCAAGCTCGTCTGCGAACTCTGTGAGCGAATTTGCAACGATTGTGTTGAGGATAGTGTTCGGGCCCGCGATATTGAGGTTCGAGCCAACCATTCTGAACTCGAACTTGTTGCCCGTGAACGCAAACGGAGAAGTTCTGTTTCTGTCGGTGCTGTCCTTCGGGAAGTCGGGCAGAGAGGATACTCCGACATTGAACATCTGCTTGCCGTTGGAGGTGTACTCCTTGCCCTCAACAAGCGCGTCAACAACAGCCTGAAGCTCTTCGCCGAGGAATATTGAAATGATAGCGGGAGGCGCTTCGTTTGCACCAAGTCTGTGGTCGTTTCCGGGAGAAGCAACCGACAGTCTGAGCAGGTCGGAATATTCATCGACAGCCTTGATAATAGCCGCAAGGAAAGTCAAGAACTGCGCGTTCTGCATAGGCGATTTGCCGGGGTCGAGCAGGTTCTTGCCGTCATCGGTAGACAAACTCCAGTTGTCGTGCTTACCCGAACCGTTGATACCCGCGAAAGGCTTCTCGTGAAGCAGGCACACAAGACCGTGCTCCAGAGCAACCTTCTTCATAAGCTCCATTGTGAGCTGGTTCTGGTCGGTTGCAAGGTTTGCGGGAGCGAAAATCGGCGCCATTTCGTGCTGTGCGGGAGCAACCTCGTTGTGCTTTGTCTTGGAGGTAATTCCGAGCTTCCAGAGGCGCTCGTCCAAATCTCTCATATAATCCGCAACGCGGTCCTTGATGACGCCGAAATAGTGGTCGTCAAGCTCCTGTCCCTTGGGTGCGGGAGCGCCGAAAAGCGTTCTTCCCGTGAAGATAAGGTCTTTTCTCTGGTCGTAGGTTTCCTTGTTTACAAGGAAGTACTCCTGCTCAGCGCCGACTGTTGCAACAACGCGCTTTGTTGTCGTGTTGCCGAACAGCTTCAGAATACGCAGCGCAGCGTCAGATACAACGTCCATTGAGCGCAGAAGCGGAGTTTTCTTGTCGAGCGCTTCGCCCGAATATGAATAGAATGCGGTGGGAATGTACAGCGAGCCGCCCTTTACAAATGCGTAAGAGGTCGGGTCCCAAGCGGTGTAGCCGCGAGCCTCAAAGGTAGCTCTTATACCGCCCGAGGGGAAGCTCGAAGCGTCGGGCTCGCCCTTGATAAGCTCCTTGCCCGAAAATTCCATTATAACGGTACCGTCGCCGTTCGGGGAAATGAAGCTGTCGTGCTTCTCGGCGGTGATACCGGTCATCGGCTGGAACCAGTGGGTGTAATGGGTTGCACCCTTTTCAATAGCCCAGTCCTTCATTGCGTTTGCAACAATATCAGCAATTGAGCTGTCAAGCTCCTTGCCCTCGGTCATTGTCTTTTTGAGTGCCTTGAACACGTTCTTCGGCAGTCTTTGCTGCATTGTTTCCTCGTTGAAAACGTCAACACCGAACTGCTCAACCACATTGAAAAATTTTTCTTCCATTGTCCCGTTCCTCCGTAAAAATTTTTTTAATAAAAAAACGACGTCCGAAGCGCAGATTTTTCCTGCACTCGAAACGTCGTTGTTTCCGATTTACATTCTTATTATAGCCGAAATTTCTCGTTTTGTCTATCGGTTTTATAAACAAATTTGAAAATTATTTCGCGGATTTTTAGAGCGTTTTGCACAAAAACCGCCGAGAAAATGAATTTTTGCTTGATAAAAAATTCTTATTAAGCGGGATTTGCCGAGATTTTCTTTAAAATTTGCAAGATACAGCAAGCGAACTTTCACAAAAATCTCCGAAGTCTTGACCTCGGAGATTTGTTTTATTTATTTGCGAATTTTTCTTTTATCTTATCAAAAAAGCCCTTGCGCTTTTCGTAGTTCTTATCGCCGAGCGTTTCCTCGAAAGCAAGAAGCGCGTCTTTTTGCACTTTTGTGAGGTTTTTGGGAACTTCCACGCTTATGCGAACCATCTGGTCACCGCGGTTGCCCTCGCTCTGCTGAAGACGCTGAACACCCTTTCCACGAAGTCTGAAAACGGTTCCCGGCTGCGTCCCCGCGGGAACATTATAGCTCACCTTGCCGTCAATCGTCGGCACTTCAATCTCAGCGCCAAGCGTAGCCTGCGCGTAAGTAATCGGGAAATCTATCCAGATATTGTAATCCTCGCGCTCGAAAACAGGGTCAGATTTCACGGAAATCCTGACCTTCAAATCACCGCGAGAGCCGCCGTTTGAGCCGACAGAGCCCTGTCCGCGAACGTTCAGCAGCATTCCGTCGTCGATACCCGCAGGGATTTTTACGGTGACGGTTTTGCGCTGGTTGATGTGTCCCGAGCCGCCGCATTTCCCGCACGGTTTTTCGATAATCTTGCCCTTGCCGCCGCACTTTGAACACGGTCTTTGGCTCTGCATCATACCGAACATACTTCTCTGCTGAACCGTGACAACACCTCTGCCGTTACAGTCGGGACAGGTTTTCGTGGTGCTGCCCGCAGCCGCGCCCGTGCCGCCGCAGTCGGGGCAGTCCTCGGTACGGTTTATCGTGACGTCGCGCGAAACACCCTTGCAGGCGTCCATAAAGCTGATATCAAGCGAAGCCGCGATGTCAGCGCCCCTTCTCGGGGCATTTGCTCCCGATGAACGCGAGCTGAAACCGCCTCCGAAACCGCCGAAGCCGCCGCCGAAGATATCGCTGAAAATATCGCTCAAATCCACGCCGTCCATTCCGCCCGTGAAGTTCGAGCCGCCGCCATAGCTTGAGTCAATGCCCGCGAAGCCAAACTGGTCGTATTTCGCGCGCTTGTCGGGGTCGGAGAGCACCTGATTTGCCTCGTTTATCTCCTTGAACTTCTCCGCAGCAGTCGGGTCGTCGGGGTTCAAGTCGGGGTGATACTGCTTCGCGAGCTTTCGGTAAGCCTTTTTGATATCCGCGTCCGTCGCGCTCTTGTCAAGCCCTAAGACCTCGTAATAATCTCTTTTATCCATATAATCACTTTCTCACTATTTATCAAACATTACCCCACTTTTCCCGTGGGGTAATGCGATAAAATTAAATTACTTCTCGGTAAATTCAACGTCAACAGCGCCGTCGTCGTTGTTGCCGCCGTTGTTATCGGAAGCCGCTCCCGCAGCGCCCGAAACATCAGCTCCCGCAGCAGCCGCTGCAGCGTTCGGGTCAGCCTGATAAACCTTCTGAGCAACCTCGTAGAACGCGGTCTGGAGCTCTTCCTTAGCCTTCTTGACAGCCTCGATATCGGTGCCCTTCAGTGCCTCTTCAAGAGCGGTAATCTTCGGCTCAACCTTTGCCTTATCGTCCTCGGAAACCTTGTCGCCGAACTCGGTCATCGACTTCTTAATCTGGTATACCATAGAGTCGGCTTCGTTTCTCGCGTCAACGTCTTCCTTGCGCTTCTTGTCCTCGGCAGCATAAGCTTCTGCCTCACGAACAGCCTTGTCGATATCTTCCTTAGACATATTCGTGGAAGCGGTAATGGAGATGTGCTGTTCCTTGCCGGTGCCCTTGTCCTTTGCGGTTACGTTTACGATACCGTTTGCGTCGATATCGAAGGTAACCTCAATCTGCGGGATACCGCGGGGAGCGGGAGCGATACCGTCAAGACGGAAGTTGCCGATAGACTTGTTGTCGCGCGCGAACTCACGCTCGCCCTGAAGTACGTTTATATCAACAGACGGCTGGTTGTCTGCGTAGGTTGTGAAAACCTTGGTTTCCTTGGTAGGAATGGTGGTGTTGCGCTCAATCATTCTGGTGCAGATACCGCCTGCGGTTTCGATACCGAGCGACAGAGGAGCAACGTCGAGAAGAACGATACCCTGTACCTCCTTGTTCAAAACGCCGCCCTGAATAGAAGCACCGATTGCAACGCACTCATCGGGGTTGATGCCCTTGAACGGGTCTTTGCCAAGGAAGTTCTTTACAGCGTCCTGTACAGCGGGAATTCTCGTAGAACCGCCGACAAGCAAAATCTTGTGGATATCCTTCTTGTCAAGACCGCTGTCCGAAATAGCCTGCTTCAGCGGGCCCATAGTCGCGTCAACGAGGTCAGCGGTGAGGTCGTTGAACTTAGCTCTCGAAAGGGTAACATTCAAGTGCTTGGGACCTGTTGCGTCTGCGGTGATATAGGGAATAGAGATGTTGACGGTGGTGGAGTTGGAGAGGGCAATCTTCGCCTTTTCCGCCTCGTCCTTCAATCTCTGCATAGCGAACTTATCGTTCGACAGGTCAATTCCGTCCGACTTCTTGAATTCTTCTCTCAGCCAGTCGATAATTCTCTGGTCGAAGTCGTCGCCGCCGAGGTGATTGTTGCCTGCGGTTGCGAGAACCTCCTGAACGCCGTCGCCGATGTTGATTACGGATACATCGAACGTACCGCCGCCGAGGTCGTAAACCACGATGTTCTGGTCCTCTTCCTTATCGATACCGTAAGCAAGAGCGGCAGCAGTCGGCTCGTTGATGATACGCTGAACGTTAAGTCCCGCAATCTGTCCTGCGTCCTTGGTTGCCTGACGCTGAGAGTCGGTGAAGTAAGCGGGAACGGTGATAACAGCGTCCGTTACCTTTTCGCCGAGATAAGCCTCTGCGTCGCTCTTCAGCTTCTGCAAAATCATCGCGGAAATCTCCTGCGGAGTGTACTTCTTGCCGTCGATGTCAACCTTGTAATCGCTGCCCATATGGCGCTTGATTGAAATAACGGTTTTGTCGGGGTTCTGAACAGCCTGGTTCTTTGCAAGCTGACCTACAAGGCGCTCTCCGTCCTTGGTGAATGCGACAACGGAAGGAGTTGTTCTGGAACCCTCGGAGTTCGTGATAACAACAGGCTCGCCGCCCTCAATAACGGATACGCAGCTATTTGTAGTACCTAAGTCAATACCAATAATCTTGCTCATAATATTATCTCCTTTTCAATAAACCGGCTTTTGCCGATATTCTGTTGTGTTTGATTTTGCTTTGATTTATTGCTATTCGGCAACCGCGACTACCGCAAATCTGATAACCTTGTCGCCGATTTTATAGCCCTTTGCAAATGTCTGAGCGACCTTTCCGCTCTCGACTTCCTCCGACTGGATTTTCTGCACCGCCTGATGTAAATTCGGTGAGAAATCCGCGCCGTCGCTTTCGATTTCCTCAACTCCGAGACCTTTGAGCGTTTCCATAAAGCTGTCGTAAATCATCTTCACACCGCTTTTGTAGTTCTCGTCGGTACAGTCCGCGTTAAGCGCTCTTTCGAGATTGTCCATAACGGGCAAAAACTTTGAAGTCACGTTCACGATGATATCGCTTCTGAGAGCGTCTTTTTCGCGCTGAGAACGCTTGCGGAAGTTGTCGTACTCCGCCATAGTCCGAACAAGCTGCTCCTTCACCGCCGAAAGCTCCTCGGCAACCTTGTCGGCTTCGTTTGCCTCGGTTTCCTCGGGCTGTTCGGTCTGAGTTTCCTGTTCAGCCTGCTCCTCGGGAATATCCTCGGTCTTTTCTATTTCTTCTTCATTCATCATTGTCGTCAATTTCCTCACTTTCTATCTGCAAACGCTCGCTTTCGGAAAGCAGAGTCGTCACTTTTTTGCTCAAATATTCGATATACGGGATAACCTTCCGGTAATCAAGCCGCATAGGACCGATAACGCCGAGCGTTCCCGCGGGCTTGCCGTCCTTGTAGTAGCTCGCGCTCACAACCGCTCCGTTTGATATCGCAAACGTCCCGTCCTCCTCGCCGAACTTTATCGATATGCCCGAAAGCGCGCTGTCAAGCATTTCGGGGAACAGGCTTTTCTGTTCAAGAAACTTCATCACGTCCTGAGCGGGAATTTCGCTGCACGCGAGAAGGTTTGCCTCACCCTTCACGGCAACACTGTCGCGCATCATTTCCGCAGAAAGCTCGTAAACCGCGTGAAGAAGCGGTGAGAGCGAGAGCATATAGCTGCTCATCGCGGAAACAAGCTTCTCGACATATTCCTCGGACATATTTTCAAGGTTCACGCCGCGAAGGTGCTCGTTCAGAAACTCCGTGAAGCCTCGCATTTGCTCTTCCGTGAGGTCAAATTCCATTCGGCAGACCTTGTTCTTAATCGCGCCGTTTGAGGTTATCAGCAGCAGAACGTACATTCTCCGACCTGTCGGGATAACGTCAACCTTTGATATCACCGAGAACTTTGACGCGTGATTTGTGGAAATCGCCGCGCATTTCGTGATTTCCGCAAGAGCCGTCGAAGCGCTTTCGATAATCGCGTCATCGGTGAGGCTGCTTTCATCGAAAAACTCGTCGATACGCGAGATATTTTCGGCAGCGACAGGTTCGGGGTTCATCAGATTGTCGATGTAATACCGAAAACCCTTGAACGTGGGAACACGTCCCGCGGAGGTATGCGGGTGGTCGAGGTACCCCTCCTGCTCAAGAGCCGCCATTGTGTTGCGGATTGTCGCGGAGGAAACCTTGAGGTCGTGCGTTTCGGCAAGAGCTTTTGAACCGACAGGCTCGCCCGTTCTGATATACTCGTCGATAATCGCCGTCAGAATTTTCATTCCACGCGTATCCACCAAAGCTCCCACCTTTCATTTTTCCGTGACCGTTTGATGTTTAGCACTCACTCTCTCTGAGTGCTAATTATAATTTATCACATTTCTCACGTTTTGTCAAGGGTTTTTGCAAAAAAAGATTACAAACTCGCAATATTTTTTTATTAATTTATTGTGCAATATCACTATATTCTCTATTTCCCTTGATTTTATACAACATTTATATAGGCAAGACTTGACAAGCACAGAAAAATCGGATATAATGTTCACAGAAACAATTGTTCTGAAACGGGTGAGAAAATGCATTTTGTGAACGCAAAGGGTATTCTGAGCGCGAAAAACGGCATAAACGTGTACCGCGGCTGTCTGCACGGGTGCATTTACTGCGACTCGCGAAGCGACTGCTACAATATGCCGCACGATTTCGAGGATATCGAGGTCAAACAAAACGCGCCCGAATTGCTTGAAACGGCTCTGAAATCAAAACGTCGGCGCTGCGTGATAGGCACGGGCGCGATGTGCGACCCGTATATCCCGATTGAAAAGGATTTGCGGATAACGCGACGGTGTCTGGAAGTAATTGAAAGGTACGATTTCGGCGCGGCTGTGCTCACGAAATCGGATTTGGTTATGCGCGATATTGACCTTCTCGCGCAAATCAACGAGAAAGCAAAAGCCGTGGTTCAGATGACGCTCACGACCGCCGACGACGAACTTTGCCGCATTGTAGAGCCGAATGTCTGCGTGACGTCACGACGCGTCGAGGTACTGCGTGAAATGAAAAAACGCGGGATACCGACGGTTGTGTGGCTCACACCGCTGCTGCCGTTTATCAACGACACCGTGGAAAATCTCGCTGCGCTGCTTGAAAAAATCGCGGAAGCGGGCGTTTACGGAATAATTTCGTTCGGAATGGGCTTGACTCTCCGAAACGGTGACCGCGAGTATTTTTACGCGGCTCTTGACAGGCATTTTCCGGGATTGCGGGAAAAATACTCGAAGCGCTACGGGAACAGCTATGAAATTCCCTCTCCGAACATCGACAAACTTTGGCGGTATTTCACGGAATTCTGCGATAAACACGGAATTGTCCGCAATCAGAACGAGGTCTTCACGTTTATGAAAACGATTGACGAGCCCGAGCAACTAACCTTATTATAAATATAAAAACGCTCCCGAAATCTCTCGGGAGCGCGCGTTTTATCTCAATTTTACAGGCTGGCGAGAAAGGTGCAGATGCTAGGAAACGGTATTTCGGCTAGGCTTTGTGCCTGCCGAAATGCCGTTGACGACGCAGATGTGCCTTTATCGTCAGACTGTGTTAAATCATACTTTCCTGCCAGCAATCGGGAGCAGTCAAGCCGAACATCTTGACAACAGTCGGAGCAACGTTTGAAAGTCCGTACTCGCCGTCCTTTATGGTGTACTTCACGTCCTTGTCGTAGATGATGAACGGAACAGGGTTAAGCGAGTGAGCCGTGCGAACCTGAACCTCGCCCTTCTTGTTCTTTTCAAGCATCTCGTCTGCGTTGCCGTGGTCAGCGGTGATAAGCATCGTCACACCGTACTCGTCGCAAACCTTCATCAGTCTTGCAAGACCGATATCAACCGCTTCAACACCGATAATCGTTGCCTGAAGCGAACCCGTGTGACCTACCATATCGCCGTTCGGGAAGTTGCAGCGCAGGAAATCGTACTTCTTGGACTTGATTGCCTCAATCAAATCATCGACAATATCCGCGCTCTTCATCCACGGGCGCTGGTCGAAGCTGACGTTATCCGAAGGAATTTCCTTGAATGTTTCAAGCTCCTCGGAGAACTTGCCGCTGCGGTTGCCGTTCCAGAAATAGGTAACGTGACCGTACTTCTGCGTTTCGGAAACAGCGTACTGGTTGAGCTTTGCCGCAACAAGAACCTCGGAAAGCGTGTCGTGAATTTCGGGCGGGTTTACAAGGAAGCGCTTCGGGAGCTTCATATCGCCGTCATATTCGAGCATACCCGCATAGCAAACGTTGGGCTTGCCGCCGCGCTCAAACTGAGTGAACTCGTCGTTGTCGAAAGCCATAGAAAGCTCAATTGCACGGTCACCGCGGAAGTTGAAGAGGATTACGCTGTCGCCGTCTACAATCTTGCCGACAGGCTCGCCGTTTTCAGCGATAACGAACGCGGGGAGGTCCTGGTCAATAGCGCCGGTTTCATTGCGAAGCGTTTCAACAGCCTCTGCTGCCGACGTGAACTGTCTGCCCTCGCCCTTAACGTGGGTTTTCCAGCCGCGCTCAACCATTGCCCAGTCAGCCTGATAACGGTCCATTGTAATCTTCATACGGCCGCCGCCGGAAGCGATTTTGCCGTTGAAATTGTCGTCGTTCAGCTCTGCGAGAACCTTTTCGAGCTGCTCGATATAAATCGGAGCAGAAGTTGCGGGAACGTCGCGACCGTCCAGCAAGCAGTGAACGCGCGCTTTTTTCACGCCGTCAGCCTTTGCCTTTTTGAGCATATTGAACAGGTGCGAGATGTTCGAGTGAACGTTACCGTCGGACAAAAGACCGATGAAGTGCATCGTGGAGTTCTTGGAAACGCAGTTTGCGACAAGCTCCTTCCACGCGGAAGAGTCGTACATTTTGCCGCTCTCAATGCTCTCGTTTACGAGCTTTGCGCCCTGCGAATAAATCTGTCCGCAGCCGAGCGCGTTGTGTCCAACCTCGGAGTTGCCCATATCGTCATCGGAAGGCAGTCCGACAGCGCCGCCGTGCGCTTTAAGACGCGTGTTCGGGCAGTTTGCAAGCAGCCAGTCCAGAGTGGGTGTATTTGCCTCGGTTACAGCGTCGCCAAGTCCCGTTTTCGAGAAGCCAACGCCGTCCATTACTACCAATAATACAGGTTTTGACATATTTCCAAATCCTTTCAATCAACTTTTTAGTAAATCAGTTCGCCTCAGCAGCCTTGATAATTGCAGTGAAATCGGGAGCCTTGAGCGAAGCGCCGCCGATAAGTCCGCCGTCAACGTTGGGCTTCTTGACAAGCTCCTCAGCGTTGCCCGCGTTCATCGAGCCGCCGTACTGAATGGTAACAGCCTCTGCGGTTGCCTTGTCGTACTTCTTTTCGAGCTGTGCTCTGATGAATGCGCAAACTTCTTCAGCCTGCTCAGCTGTCGCGGTTTTGCCGGTGCCGATTGCCCAAACGGGCTCATAAGCGATAATGCACTTCTTCATATCCTCAGCGGAAATATCGTAGAAATCAAGCTTAATCTGGCGCGCGATAACTTCCTCGGTGATGTTGCACTCGCGTTCCCAGAGCAGCTCGCCAACGCAAACGATAGGCTTCAAGCCGGCAGCGAGAGCAGCCTTTGTGCGCTTGTAAACGGTTTCGTCGGTTTCGTTGAAGTACTGTCTGCGCTCGGAGTGACCGAGAACAACGTACTCAACTCCCATTTCAGCCAGCATATCCGCAGAAATTTCGCCCGTGAACGCACCGCTCTTCTCAAAGTGGCAGTTCTCAGCGCCGATTTTGATATTCGTTCCCTCGGTTGCAGCAAGAGCAGTTTCAAGGTTGGTGAAAGGTACGCAAGCTACGATTTCAACGCCCTTTACGTCAGCAACCAGCGGCTTGAGTTCTTCAAGCAGAGCCTTTGCCTCGGGACGGGTTTTGTTCATCTTCCAGTTGCCTGCGATAACCGCTTTTCTTACAGATTTGTTCATAATAAAAATTCCTTTCTTATGGCTTTCGCCGAAAAATTAAAACATTTTTACCCAAAACAGCTAAAGGGCGAACAAATCTGTCCGCCCATAGCTTCGGAAATTACTTGTCCTGAATAGCGTCGATGCCGGGCAGGCCCTTGCCTTCGAGGTATTCGAGAGAAGCGCCGCCGCCGGTGGAGATGTGGCTCATCTTGTCAGCGTAGCCGAGGTTGATAGCAGCAGTTGCGGAGTCGCCGCCGCCGATAATTGTTGTAGCGTCAGCAGCTGCAAGTGCCTCGCAAACTGCAACGGTGCCCTTCTTGAGAGTGGGGTTCTCGAAAACGCCCATCGGGCCGTTCCATACAACAGTCTTAGCGGTCTTAGCAGCCTCAGCGAAGAGCTCCATAGTCTTCGGACCGATATCAAGACCCATCATATCAGCGGGAATTTTGTCGGAGTCAACAACCTGAACCTCGATATCAGCGTCAATCGGGTCAGGGAAAGCCTTTGCGATTGTGGTATCGATAGGGAGGAGGAGCTTCTTGCCGTTCTTTTCAGCCTTAGCAAGCATTTCCTTGCAGTAATCAATCTTCTCATCATCAACGAGAGAAGTACCAACCTCATAGCCCTTTGCCTTCAGGAAGGTGTAAGCCATACCGCCGCCGATAATCAGCGTGTCGCACTTTTCAAGCAGGTTGGAGATAACATTGAGCTTGTCGGCAACCTTTGCACCGCCGAGGATAGCAACAAACGGACGAACAGGGTTCTCAACAGCGTTGCCGAGGAACTCGATTTCCTTGTTCATCAGGTAACCAACAGCAGTTTCCTTAACGAACTTTGTTACTCCAACGGTAGAAGCGTGAGCTCTGTGAGAAGAACCGAACGCGTCCATAACGAAAATCTCGCCGTTTACGAGGTCAGCCAGCTCCTTGGAGAAGCCCTCGCCGTTCTTGGTTTCGTCTGCGCCGCGGAAACGTGTGTTCTCGAGAACAACGATATCACCGTCGTTCATCTCAGCAACAGCCTTCTTTGCGTTCTCGCCGACAACGGTGTCATCGGGAGCGAAGGTAACCTTTGCCGAAACGAGCTCAGCAAGTCTGTCAGCTGCGGGCTTGAGGCTGAACTTAGCCTCGGGACCGTTCTTGGGCTTGCCGAGGTGCGAGCACAAAACAACCTTTGCGCCGTTTTCGGTCAGCTTATTGATAGTGGGAAGAGCCGCGGTGATACGGTTATCGTTGGTGATTTTGCCGTCCTTCAGCGGAACGTTGAAATCAACGCGTACCAGAACGTGCTTTCCCTTTACGTTCAAATCCTCTACATTCTTCTTGTTGAGCTTGCTCATAGTTCATATTCCTTTCGTAAGTGAAATTTCTCTGCTGTAAACCAACAGAACATTACATTATATATTGTACACTAAATCCGAAAATTTTTCAAGTGTTTTTTTGTAAAATACATAGCTAATTTTGTAAAAAGCATAACAAAAACCCCGACAGAAAAATCAGTCGGGATTTGATGTTGAAAATTACTGCTTATCCTCGATATACTTAACGATATCGCCAACGAGCTTGATGTTCTCAACCTCGTCCTCGGGGATTTCAACGGAGAACTCGTCCTCGATTGCCATAACCAAATCAACAACGTCGAGAGAGTCAGCGCCGAGGTCGTCGGTGATGGAAGAACCTTCCGTGATTGTGTCCTTATCTGCGATGTCGAGCTGGTCTGCGATAAGGTCTCTTACCTTTTCAAAAATGTCCATTAGTAAAACCTCCAATTATTTTTACCGGTGTTCCGGAATCGTCAAATACTATTATAAAGCATTATTACAAAATAATCAATACCAAATTCTCAAAAAATACAGGTAATTTTTACTGAAATTATTCGGTAAACATACCAATTTTTCTAAATTTCTGATAACGATTATCCAAAAGCGTCTTCAAGTCAACTGTTTTCAGCCTCGAAACCGCGTCCACGATGTACTCGTAAATGCTGTCGGCGGTAACCGCGGGCTGAAGATGTGCGCCGCCCTCGGGCTCGGGAATTATCTTGTCGCAAACGCCAAACCGCAGCAAATCTTCCGCAGTTATCTTGAGGATTTCGGCTGCTTCTTTCTCCTTGGTCGGGTCTTTCCAGAGAATGGAAGCCGCGCTTCTCGGGGAAATTACGCTGTAAATCGCATTCTGAAGCATTGCCAGCTCGTCGCACACAGCAAGCGCCAGAGCACCTCCGCTTCCGCCCTCGCCGAGAATTACCGTGACAATCGGTGTTTTAAGCGTCATAAATTCGTAGAGGTTGCGCGCAATCGCTTCACCCTGACAGCGTTTTTCCGCTTCAACTCCACAAAACGCGCCGGGAGTGTCCACGAGGCAGATTATCGGTCTGCGGAACTTTTCGGCTTGCTTCGCCAAACGAAGCGCTTTGCGGTAACCCTCGGGGTGAGGCATAGCGAAATTCGATTTCTTGTTCTCGTCAAGCGTTCTACCCTTGACCTGTGCGAGAACAGTCACGGGAGTATCGCTCAGAAAACCGATACCGCCGATAATCGCGCCGTCGTCGCCGCACATTCTGTCACCGTGAAACTCCATAAATCTCGTGAAAAGCGCGGGGATATAATCGTTGACTGTGGGACGGTTTTTGTTGTGGATAAGCTCCATTCGCTCCCAAGTGGTTAAATTATTCATCAGCGCGCCTCCTTCGGAAAGCCGTGCAGCTTAAGTATATTCGAGAGCGCTTTTCTCATCATTCCGCGCTCAACAATCATATCCAGCAATCCGCTCTCCATCTGGAACTCTGCGGACTGGAAATCATCGGGAAGTCTTGTGCGGACGGTGTTCTGGATAACCCTGCGTCCTGCGAAACCTATCAGCACCTTCGGCTCGGCAATCAGAATATCACCAAGGCTTGCAAACGAAGCCTGTACACCGCCTGTTGTCGGGTCGGTCAGCACCGTTACATAAAGCCCGCCCGCGTCGTTGTGACGTTTAACGGCGCCCGAAGTTTTCGCCATCTGCATAAGAGAGATAATGCCCTCCTGCATTCTCGCGCCTCCCGAAGCCGTGAACATAATCACGGGCAGTCCCTTTTCGGTCGCGTATTCAAAAGCGCGGGTGATTTTCTCGCCGACAACACTTCCCATACTCGCCATCATAAAGTGGCTGTCCATAATGCCCAAAACGCAGCGATAACCGCGGATTGTGCATTCTCCCGTGACAATTGCCTCTTTCATATTGCACTGCTCGCCCATTTTCGCGACTTTTTCCTCATAATGCGGGAAACCAATCGGGTTGAGCGAAACGAGATTTTCGTCAAGCTCGCGGAAGCTGCCGTTGTCAACGGTCATATCAAGCCGCTCCTGCCACGACAAACGCGCGTGATAACCGCACTTCGGGCAGACTTTCATATTGTTGACAAACTCCTCGTTGTACAAAACACCGCCGCAGCGCGGACATTTGAACAGCAAATCCTGCGGGATTTCAACGTCCTTTTCCGCCTGGACGGTCTGGTGATTATCGTCGGTGAAACGCGCCTTGACAACCTTGAACATATCTTCAATATTCATCGGCGATTAGTCCTCCATAATGTTTGTTCGGTTAAGATAACCGTTGTCAAATTCACCCTTGACAAAGTTTTCGTCACGCAGCAGACGAAGCTGAAAATCGATGTTTGTTTCAACGCCGCCGATGATAAACTCAGCGAGCGCCACGCGCATTTTCATAATCGCTTCTTCCCTGTCCGCGCCCTTTACAATCAGCTTTGCAATCATACTGTCATAAAACGGCGGGATTGTGTAGCCCGCGTAAACCGCGCTGTCAATTCTCACATTGAAGCCGCCGGGCGCGTGAAGCGAATTTATAGTTCCGGGGCAGGGACGGAAGCCGTGACGCGGGTCCTCAGCATTGATACGGCACTCAATCGCGTGTCCGCTAACCTTTACGTCCTTCTGCGAGAACCAAAGTTCCTCGCCCGCCGCAACTCTTATCTGCGCTTTTACAAGGTCAATTCCCGTGACAAACTCGGTTACGGGGTGCTCGACCTGAATTCTCGTGTTCATTTCCATAAAATAGAAGTTCTTGTCCTTATCCACAAGAAATTCTATCGTACCCGCGTTGCGATATCCGCAAGCCTTTGCCGCACTTACCGCGGCATTTCCCATTTTCTCGCGGAGCTCCTCGGTCATAATCGGGCTCGGGCTTTCCTCGAGAACCTTTTGGTTTCTGCGCTGAAGCGAGCAGTCGCGCTCACCGAGATGAACGACGTTTCCATAGTTGTCTGCAAGAAGCTGGAACTCGATATGGCGCGGATTTACAACAAACTTTTCGATGTAAATATCGCCGTTTCCGAAGAAATCGAGCGCTTCCTTGCTTGCCGTGAGGTAGTTGCTCTCAAGCTCGTCCTCGGAGTTTACAAGTCGGATACCGCGTCCGCCGCCGCCTGCCGAAGCTTTCAGCATAACGGGATAGCCGATTTCGCGGCAAAGCTCATAAGCCTTTTCAAGCGTAGGCACAACACCGTCCGAGCCGGGAATTACAGGCACTCCCGCCTTTTTCATAGTCTGCTTTGCGCTTGCCTTGTCGCCCATTGCGTCCATAATATCGCCGTTAGGACCTATGAAGGTAATCCCGCACTTTTCACACAAGCGCGCAAAATCCGCGTTTTCGGACAAGAATCCGAAGCCGGGGTGAATTGCCTCAGCGTGGCTTATTTCACAAGCGGCAATAATCGCCTTGGTGTTGAGATAGCTGTCCTTTGAAGCCGCGGGACCTATACAAATTGCCTCGTCGGCAATCTGCGCGTGAAGCGCGGATTTGTCCGCCTCGGAATAAACGGCAACCGTCTTTATTCCGAGCTCTCGGCAGGCTCTCATTATGCGAATGGCAATTTCTCCGCGATTTGCGATAAGTATTTTATTAAACATTCCGTCTACTCCCAACAATTATTCGGACTTGGGCTCGGCAACCGCAAAGGAAATCTCCGCGGTAACGACTTTCTTGCCGTTCACCTTTGCATCGGCTTTTCCGAAGCCGATAGGACCTCTCTGCTCGGTCATCTCAACCGACAGCTCAAGAGTATCGCCCGGGAGAACCTGTCCTCTGAAACGAGCCTTGTCGATACCCGCAAAGAACGCGATTTTGCCCTTGTTCTCGGGAAGCGAAAGCGCACAAACAGCTCCCGCCTGCGCGAGCATCTCAATCATCAGCACGCCGGGGGTTACGGGCTGTCCGGGGAAATGTCCCTTAAACCAATATTCTTCGGGCTTCAGGTACTTTTTCGCAGTCACGCGAACGCCCGGTTCAAGCTCGGTTACCTCATCGATAAGCAAAAACGGGTCGCGATGAGGGATAATTTCTTTGATTTGCTCAAGATTTAAAGTCATAGCCGCTCCTTATTCAATTCTCATCAGCTTCTGTCCAAACTCGACAGGCTCGCCGTTATTCACATAAATCTCTGCAACCTTGCCCGAGAACTCGCTGTTAATCTCGTTCATCAGCTTCATACTCTCGATAATGCACACAACATCGCCGGAATTTACGCTGTCGCCGACTTTGACGTAAGCGGGCTTTTCGGGAGCGGGAGAAGAATAAAACGTTCCGACAATCGGAGAGGTGATGAAATTGCCCTTTGCCTCTTCGGCGGGCTTTGCAGCAGCCGCGGGAGCGTTCCCTGCGGGTGCGGGCATCGCGGGCATCGGCATTCCCATAGGCGGCATAACGGGAGCTGCAGGACGACACTCACCCTCGATTACGATATCCATTTGCTCTGTGCTGATTTTGATTTTGGAGAGCTTGTTCTCCTTGACGATTTTCGCGAGCGCCTCAACGCACTCCACGGTATCCTCGATAGGGGTAACGGTTTCTTTTTCCTTTGTACTCATTATAAATCCTCCGAAATTCAGTTGTCGTTAATCCTCAACAGGGACAAGGCAGATACAGCCGTTGTGACCGCCGAAACCTAGCGAGTTGCTGAGCGCTGCGGTTATCTTCATATCGCGTGTTCCCTCAGGAACGTAATCAAGGTCGCATTCGGGGTCGGGGGTTTTCAGTCCGAGCGTGCGGTGAACCTTGCCGTTCTTTACGGAAAGCGCGGTTACAATCGCTTCAACGCCTCCCGCAGCACCGAGAAGATGTCCCGTCATCGATTTTGTGGAGTTTATCGCGATATTCTTCGCGTGTTCGCCGAAAGCAGCCTTGATAGCCTTTGTTTCGGTCATATCGTTCATGTGAGTGGAAGTGCCGTGAGCGTTGATATAATTTACCTGCTCGAACGGAATTCCCGCTTCCTCGACAGCAAGCCTCATAGCCTGTGCGCCGCCTGCTCCCTCGGGGTCGGGACTGGTTTCGTGGTAAGCGTCGCAGGTCGAGCCGTAGCCCTTGATTTCCGCGTAAATCTTCGCGCCGCGAGCCTTTGCGTGCTCGTATTCTTCGAGAACGACAATTCCGCAGCCGTCGCCGAGAACAAATCCGCTTCTCTCCGCGTCAAACGGCGTCGAAGCCTTGTCCACGTCCTGAGAACGTGTGATTGCCTTCATATTGTTGAACGAAGCGAGGCAGAAGCCGATATCAGCGTGTTCCGTGCCGCCCGCAAGAGCCGCGTCAAGATAGCCGTGCTTAATCATTCTGAAAGCCTCGCCGATTGACTGCGTGCCCGTCGCGCAAGCGGTCGTTACGCAGAAATTCGAACCCTTGAAGCCGAATTTGATAGCAACCGTTCCCGCCGCCATATTTCCAATCATCTTTGTAATCGTGAACACGGAAACGCGCTTGTTGCCCTTTTCACGATAGTTGAACATTTCCTCGTAGGTCGTTTCGACACCGCCGATACCGCTTCCGATAACGCAGCCGACCTTAAACGGGTCGAGGTCCTTCAAATCGGTTCCCGCGTCTTTGAGAGCCTGGTCGGCGCAGAAAACCGCGTACTGCGTGATAACGTCGCTTCTGCGAACCTCTTTCTTGTCGATAACGGTTGTCGGGTCAAAATTCTTGACTCTTGCGACAACGTTCAGATTATCGGGCTCCTGGTCGGGAAACCACGGTGCAAGCTCAAAGCCGTGCTTGCCTTCCAAAAGGCTGTTCCAGAGCTCCTCGGGGGAATTTCCGCACGGAGTAACGCAGCCAAGTCCTGTAATAACAACTCTTCTTTCCATACTTCCTCCGAAAATCACATACTAAGTCCGCCGCTGATTTCGACGATTTGACCCGTTACATAAGACGACTCCTCGCCGCAAAGGAACGCAACAACATTTGCAACCTCGTCGGCAGTGCCGTAGCGCTTCATCGCAATCTGCGAGAGAATTGCGTTTTTCTGCTCATCGGTGAGCTTGTCTGTCATCGGTGTGCTGATAAAGCCGGGAGCAACCGCGTTTACGCGAATACCGCGAGAACCGAGCTCCTTTGCCGCGGTCTTTGTCATCGAGATGACAGCGCCCTTTGAAGCGGAATAGTTCATCTGACCGGGGTTGCCGTAAAGTCCCGCAACGGACGCAAGATTTACGATACTTCCGCCCTTTTGCCTCAGCATAACAGCTCCCACCAGCTTTGTCATATTGAACACGGATTTCTGATTAATTCTGATAACGTCGTCGTAGGTTTCCTCGCTCATTCTGAGAAGCAGACCGTCGCGCGTGATACCCGCGTTGTTTACGAGAACGTCAATCGTGCCGAATTCTTCCTTGACCTTCTTGACCATTTCCTCGCACTGCTCGTAGTTTGAAACATCGCACGCGTAAACGCTCGCTTTAACTCCGAGCGCGCGGCACTCCTCGGCGGTTTGCTCGCCCGCTTCTGCGGAAAGCTCGTTTATGACGATATCAAATCCGTCCTTTGCAAGACGCTTGGCAATCGCCGCGCCTATTCCTCTTCCGGAACCTGTGATAATTGCAGTTTTGCTCATAGTTTAACCCCTTCTATATAATAATGTATCTTTTTATACGTCCATAATAATCGAGCCGTAAGTAAGTCCCGCACCGAAACCGACAAGACAAAGCTTCATTCCGGGCTTTACCCTGCCCGCGCGGTTGAGCTCGTCCAGCGCAACGGGAATACAAGCGCTCGAAACATTTCCCATATACTCAATGTTCGTGTAAACCTTATCGGAAGAAATGCCAAGAAGTTCGGTTGCCTTTGCGATAATGCGAAGATTTGCCTGATGAGGGATAACCAAATCCAGCTCCTCGGGAGAAATCCCGAAATCCTTCGCAACAACGCTCACTGCGTTTGACATCGCGTTTACTGCGAATTTATACACGGCTTTTCCGTCCTGTACAAGATAATTCTGCTTTGCAAACGTGTCGAAGCGGTTGTTGTAGTAGTCCTTTTCCTTATCATAAAACGGGCAGTTGCTCTCGTAGTGTACCTTGCAGTAAAGCGCCTCAAACTCGTCGCCCTCTGCTCCCATATATGAGCTGAACTTTTTCTCGCTCTTTCTGAGGACAACCGCGCCGGCTGCGTCACCGAAAAGTATGCAGGAAGCTCTGTCTGTGTAGTCCTGCTGAGCCGAGAGCTTTTCGCTTGCCACAACGAGCACGTTTTTGTGTGCGCCGCTCGCGATAAACTTGTGCGCGATATCAACCGCCGTGATAAAGCCCGTGCAGGCGCTGTTTACGTCAAAGCAAGCCGCGTTCTTTGCGCCGATATGCTTCTGTATAAGGCAAGACATCGCGGGATAGAAGAAATCGGGCGTACAGGTAGAAACGATAATCAGGTCGATTTCTTCCGCGGAAAGTTCGGCATTATCGAGCGCGTTTTCCGCAGCCTTTACTCCCATTGCATAATTCGGCATATCCACAGCGATATGGCGCTGCTTGATACCTGTTCTCGGGAAAATCCACTCGTCCGAGGTGTCGAGAATTTCCGAAAACTTGTCGTTATCCGCGACAAATTCGGGATAATAACTTCCTGTTCCAACAATTTCTATTCCGCTCATCAAAAATCTCCTTGATTTTATTTAAAAAATATTGTATAATATTTTTATATCCGTTTTGCCTGACTTTTCCACAGGCACAAAATTACAATACACTTTTTATTTTACCCTATTTTGTGTAATTTGTCAAGTAGGAAGATGAAATTAAACGGCAAAACGCCGAGGAAAGGAAAAATTTTATTATGAAAAAGGCATTTTTATTTTCGGGACAAGGCTCGCAGTATCAGGGAATGGGACTTGATTTGGCGGAAAAATTCACACCTGCGAAGGAAATACTTGAATGCGGCTCGGACATCTTGGGCTTCGACCTGAAGGACAAGCTCGCAAATTCCACCGCAGAAGAACTCGCGCAGACGCGTCTTTCACAGCCCGCGATATTCACGGCTTCGCTGCTGTCGCTTTGCGCGGCTCGTGAAAACGGTCTTGACTGCGAGGCGGTTGCGGGACACTCGCTCGGCGAGTACGCGGCAATGTACGCAAGCGGTATGCTGACAATGGAAGACGCTTTCAAGGCAATCAAGCTCAGAAGCGAAGCTATGGCAAAGGCTGCCGAAAATTCTTCGGGCGCAATGGCTGCAATTATCGGCGCTGACAACGAAACAATCGACAAAATCTGCTCCGAGGTGAACGGCTTCCTTGCTCCCGCAAACTATAATTCACCCGTTCAGACGGTTATCGCGGGCGAAGTTGCTGCCGTTGACGAGGCAATCGCGAAGTTCACCGAAATGGGCAAACGCTCGGTTAAGCTCGCTGTTTCTGCGGCATTCCACACAAAGCTTATGCAGAGCGCAGCGGACGAGTTCAAAGCGGCTGTCAAGGATTTCACGTTTAGCGCGCCGAAGTGCGATTTCTATGCAAACCTTTACGGCAAAAAGCTCGAAGACTTTTCCGATATGCCGAGCTATCTCGCAGCGCATATCTGCTCACCTGTGAAATTTGTGGACGAGCTGAACGCTATGCAGAGCGCGGGAATTGATACCTTTATCGAGCTTGGTCCGAACAAGGTTCTGACGGGACTTGTGAGAAAGACGCTCAGCGGCGTTGCTTTCGCGAACATCGAAAATCTCGCGTCGCTTGAAAAGACGCTTGCCGCTGTTAAAGGAGAATAAGATGAACAAATACTGCTTAATCGGGCACCCGCTCGGTCACTCGCTCTCGCCGCAAATTCACACGCGCTTGTTTGAGCTTTCGGGCAAACCCGCGGAGTACTCGCTCAACGATATCGCTCCCGAGGAGCTTTCGGGAAAATACGCGTTTCTGGACGAGTTTGCGGGAATTAACGTCACAATCCCGCACAAGGTCGCGATTATCGATTACTGCTCGGAGCTGTCCGAGGGCGCGAAGCGTTATCAGTCGGTAAACTGCGTAAAAGGCGGCGAAAAGACCGGCTACAACACCGACGTTATCGGCTTCACAAAGTCGATTGACCTGCTCGGAGCGACGCTTAATTCAAAGGTTACGGTTATCAGCTGCGGCGGAGTCGGAAGAATGATTTGCATTGAAGCGGCACTTTCGGGCGCAGAGCTTACAATCGCCGCGCTGAAAAGCGATTTGCCGCTCGCGGAAAAGGTTGTCGAGGAAATCAAAGCACAAAAGCCCGACAGCTCCGTAAAAATCACGGTTATCGAAAGCGGCTGCCTTGAAGAAACGGACGGCGGTGATTTGCTGATAAACGCTACTCCCGTGGGAATGTTCCCGAAAACCGACAGAATGCCCTGCTCCGAAGAAGTCGCGGGCAAGTTCGACTATGTTTTCGATGTGATTTACAACCCGAAGGAAACCCTGCTTGTGAAAACCGCTCGCGAAAAGGGCAAAAAAGGCTTGAACGGTATGGCAATGCTGGTTTTGCAGGCGGTTGCCGCGCACGAAATCTGGTACGGCGCAAAATTCAATAAAGAAGATATCGATAAGCTGATTGTCGATATGGAGAATTTGATATGAGCGTGTATTTGTGCGGATTTATGGGCTGCGGAAAAAGTCACATCGGACGAATGCTCGCGAAAAGGCTCTCGATGAGTTTCATCGACCTCGATAAATATATTGTGAACGCAGAAAAGATGACTATTCCCGAAATTTTCGACAAATTCGGCGAGCCGCATTTCCGCGAGCTTGAAGCGAAATATATCCGCGAGCTTGCAAACGGCTGCGTTGTGGCAACGGGCGGCGGTGCGCTGATAAACGATGAAACGGCGCGTTACGCGAAGGAAAGCGGAATTTCCGTTTACATCAACACGTCCTTCGAGGAGTGCTACCGCAGGATACAAGGCGACAAAAACCGCCCGCTTGTCGTGAAAAACACGAAAGAGCAGCTTCACGAGCTGTACGACAAGCGAAGCGTGATTTACAAGCGCAACAGCACTTTTATGGTAAACGGAAACGCGCGCGACAAGACCATAGCAATCGAAATCGAAAAGCTGGTTCGTTATTCCGAGCAGAAATAATAAAAAACGGAGCGAAAATGCTCCGTTTTGTTTTTGTGAAATTATGCGAGTTTGTAGCACTCGGCTGTCTGCAAATCGTCCCCGAAAATGTACAGGAAATTGCTTTCAAGGCGGATTTGATAAAGCTCGCCATTTTGAGTTTTCGCTTTTGACAAGTCCTGCTGAGGGTTTGTGAAATGCGTGACTGCGTTGTCCGGACGGAAAACCGCGTTTATGCCGTTTCCCTTGACAGCAACCGTGCCGTCCGTCAAAAACTCAATCGAATACACTTCCTCGGAAACCGCGTTGTCCTTCGGCACGGAAACCTGATTTTTGCTGCCCTCAGCTTCGGGCGCTTCAAAGCCCGCGCTGCCCGCCGACTGAAAAGAGTTGATTTTATCGTTTGTGCTTTCCGTGAAAATCATATCGGTGGTTTCGTTTGTGACGCTCGATGGGCTTGCGTCCGTGGTGTAATCCTCAAGCAATCCTGCGCTGCCAGTTGGAGCAAGAGCCATTCCGCTCGTGTCTTTTACAAGGCTGCCGCTGTTGACGTTAATCAGCACAACGCACAAAACCGCTATGCAAGCAGCCGCGCCCGAAAGTGCTCCCGCGTAAACGTAAAACGGTTTTTTCTTCTTTGCGGGCACGGAAATCCGCTCCATAACCGCATTTTCGATACGCCGCGAGGTTTTTTCATCGGGAGAAATTTCATTCATCGCCGATTTGTATTCTTCGCTGAATTTCATAAAATTTCTCCTTTCAGTCAAAATTTAGGTCGGAAAGCTCGGCTTTCAGCTTTTCGCGCGCTCTTGAAAGCCGCGACTTTACGGTATTTTCACGAGAACGCGTTGCCTCGGCAATCTGCGAAACACTCATATCCTCGAAGTAAAACAAATAAATCGCCGTGCGATAATCGGGAGCAAGCCGCATAACCGCCTCCAGAACCTCGCGGTGAAGCTCGGCTTTCAGCGCGTTGTCGGCAGTTGTGTCACCTGTTTGAAGCGCGTCGTCGGGAAGATTTTCGAGAGCGTCGGTGTGAGCGGTGTGCTGTGCGTGAGCGCTTTTCGCATAGGAATTCGCCCGATTAACCGCACAGCGTATCAGAAAAGCCTTGCGGTGTTCCTCGGACTGATAGGTTTTGTCTGCCTTGAAATACCGCACAAACACGTCCTGTGCCGCGTCCTCGGCTTCAGCGGCATTTCCGAGACGCGTGAAAGCTATTCGGTAAACCATCGGCAGATAGTGCCGCATTACCTCGTTGAAGCTCTCCGTGGTTTTCAGAGAAAATTCCATAACAAAACTCCGATTTACTTATAATACCCGACAACTCCGAAAAAAGTTGCACAAATTTCTTTAAATTACGCAAACCGCGTGACGGGTGACGTGACAGCCCATATTTACCGCCACGGGCAAGCCCGCGATATGCGTGGGAGCCTGCTCGATGTTGACATAGAGAGCTGTCTGCGTGCCGCCGAAGCCCTGCGCGCCGATTCCGAGGCGGTTTATCCCGTCAAGAGCCTGTTTTTCCATTTCCGCGTACATCGCTTTCGGGTTGCGCTCGGTCAAATCACGGCAAAGCGCCTTTTTCGCAAGGAGTGCGCACTGCTCGAAATCACCGCCTATTCCCACTCCGACAACAATCGGCGGGCAGGGATTGCTTCCCGCAACGGAAGCGGTTTCGATGATGAAATTGACGATATCTTCCTTTGAAGCAGACGGAGTAAACATCTTCAGGCGGCTCATATTCTCGCTTCCGAAGCCTTTCGGCGCAACCATAAGCCGGATTTCCTCACCGTCAACAATTCTCGTGTGAATAATCGCAGGTGTGTTATTTCCCGTATTCACGCGCTCAATCGGGTCGCCGACAACGCTGAGTCGCAGTTTTCCCTCAACGTAGCCCTTTGCAACACCCTTGTTCACTGCGTCCTCGAAGCCGCCATTTATAATATGTACGTCCTGTCCGATTTCCGCGAAAACAACAGCCATTCCCGTGTCCTGACAAATCGGCACGGAAAGCTCCTCGGCAGCGTCAAGATTTTTTTCAAGGTCGCCGAGCACGCTTTTGCAGAGGTCGCTTTCTTCGTTTTTCTGAGCGTTTCTGAGGCAGTCGCGCATTCCCTCGGGCAAATGCAAATTCGCCTCAACGCAGAGTTTTGCTATGGCATTTGTGATTACTTCGGCATTAATTTCTCTCATAAATTATCTCCCATTCCTTCAACTATTCTCCCCGAAACGCAAACCAAACGTGGTGTTTCGGTTATATCCAGCGGGTCGCCGGTAAACAGCGAAAAATCCGCGTCCTTTCCGACTTCAACCGAGCCGATTTTGTCCGCTGCGCCGATGATTTCCGCCGCGTTTATCGTAATCGCGCGCAGCGCCTCTTCCCTCGCAAGACCGCCTCGAACGGCAAGTGCCGCCGTAAGCGGAAGATACTGAATAGGTGTTTCGGGGTGGTCGGTGCAGATAGCGAACTTTATTCCGTTTTCCCCGAGAACAGCGGGCGTTTTTATGTCGTGGTGAGCAAGCTCGGGCTTTCCGCGGTCACCCATAAGCGGTCCGAGCACAACCGC
This sequence comes from Oscillospiraceae bacterium, assembly GCA_017847835.1. GTDB lineage: Bacteria > Bacillota > Clostridia > Oscillospirales > Ruminococcaceae > CAG-115. Next base: position 106,583 of record JAGASH010000002.1, on the reverse strand, counting down.
GGGCATATCCTCGGCAAGCTCCTCTGCGATAATCCCGCCGTCCGTGCAGTGAATAAGCACATAGTCGAGGTTGAACTCCTTTGAAATGCGGATTGCCGTGAAGATATCGTCGGCACGATGACAGTGAAAATGCGCTTTGAGCTTGTCTTTCTTGTTGAACAGCGGCATAAGCGCCTCGCATTTCGCGTCAAAATCGGGGCGTGAGGTTTCGTCGTCGGTGCCCTTTGTGCGGGTGTACTCGTCCAAATCTTCCTTATAACGAAGCGCTTTCGCGAGGTTCTCACGGATAATTCCCGCCGTTGCCATTCGCGTAACGGGAGTTTCATCGCGGTCGTTGTAGGTGCTCTTGGGATTTTCACCGAGCGCGAATTTAATCGCAGCGGGATTTTTCACAATCAGCTTATCCACGCGCTTCGAGCCGTAGGTTTTGATAAGCGAGAACGTGCCGCCGATAGGATTTGCGCTGCCGACGCCCGTGCAGACAGCCGTAACTCCCGCGCGAGCCGCGTCCTCAAAGCAGCGGTCAAGCGCGTTTATGCTGTCGATTGCGCGAAGCTGAGGGGTTGCGGGGTCGGTGTCCTCGTTTCCGTCGTCACCCTCAAAGCAGAGCGCGTCCGACCACATTCCGAGGTGACAGTGCGCGTCGACAAAGCCGGGATAAAGGTCTGCGCCCTTTCCGTCGATAATTTCCTCGTCTGCGGGTCTGAAGTCCTTCATATCGCCGATTTCGGTGAATACGCCGCCGTTTACGCGGACATATCCGTTTGCGAAATCATTGTTTGCCATTGACTTGATGTTGACGTTTGTTATAACCATAATTTTCCTCTTGTAATGATTTTTTCATAAAAAAGTATACATATTATTATAACACAATTTGAGCGATACGGCAAGTGGTTTTTAATTTTTCCGAGAATTTGTGAAAAAAGGCTAAAATTTGTGAAAGTTTTATAAAAATAACTAAAAACCACTTGAAATGTTGAAATTATTTTGGTATAATGTATATAGTAAATGAATAAATATATTCAATGTGTGAATTTATCATAATAAAACATTTCAGCAACGCTATTGTCAAGAGGTGATTTTTGTGTCAAAATTAGACAGAGCTGTTATGAACAGCGGAAATTACGCTTTCTTTATGAAATACAAGCCAGGCTTTCCTATCGAATTTTTCGGAAAAACAAACCCGTTTTCCGATAAGAGAAAAGCGCTTTTGAGCGAAATTCTGCACCCCGATGATTATATGCCTTTTTGCAGTATTGTAAACGAGGTTATCAACGGCAAGGGCGGAAGTATCAAAACTCACGCGCGTCTGAAAATGGACGGGGAATACCGCTGGTTCTATATGTCTGCGGGCGCGGAGCACCCTTCAAAGGGCGCGACGGATTTCTGCGGAATGATGTTCGACGTGACCGAGTATCTCGAATGCGAGAGCGAGGACGCAGTTATGCACAAGTTCCGCACGAAAATCAAGGAGTCCATAAGCTCGGACGACGAGCCCGATTTGCGCGATATTCTCGGCGTGGATTATCTCGAGCTTATCCAGCAGCCGTTTTCGCATATCAAGGGGCTTTACTCCGCTATTGTTGCAAACGACGGAAGCATAATTGCGTCCGCTTATCTTCAGGATAAAAAGATTAATCTCAACAAGATGAGCTATCAGCGCAAGAAAAGTATCCGCGTCAAGCACAGAACCTGCGCGAGCTGGATTATCGCGGGCGAGTCGCTTGAAGACATAAACGAAAGCGCACCGCTGCTTGAAATAATGGTACAGACGGTTTCGGAGATTGCAAATTCCTACGTTGTAATCGGTGAGGAAATGGAAAACAGCCAGAATGCAAACAAGCTTCTCGGCGAGAATTTCGAGGACCAGATACTTATAAACAACGTCTATTCGCATACGCTTAAATGCGAGAATACAGCCGCTGCATTTTCCTGCATTATCCCGATAATAAACGATTATTTCGGGCTGGAAAAAATGCTTTTTGCAGCGGACGACTGCGAGCCCGTGAAAGTGTACCATTGGAACGAGTCGGGAAATCTTATTCCCGTTATCTCGCAGCAGATGAAAGACGAGCGCTTGAACGAGCAGCTTGACGTGAACGCGGTTGTCTGCTTGAACGAGAACGAACTTTCCGGCGCTCCGAGCAGGAACAGAAGCTGCGCGATTTCAAGAGTGTACGAAAACGGTATCAGTAAGGGAATGATTATCTTCATTTCCCCTCAGACGGACAGAGTGTGGTCAAACCGCGACCGCAAAATGCTCCGCAGCCTTACGACAATCCTGTCAACGCTGATTTACCGCTCTCTTATGGAAAATCAGCTTGCGCTCTCGCAGGAACATCTCGAACGTCTTGCCTACACCGACCACAGCACGGGTATCCCGAACGAGAGCGCTTTTGAGCGCGATATGAAAGAGAAAATCACAAAGGGCGAGCCCTGCGCGATTGTATCAATCGAAATCGCGAACTACAAATCTATGTCCGAGTCGTTCAGCTATCACTATGCCGACGAGGTTATCAAGAGCGTTGCCGAGTACATTTCGGCAATACCCGTAAGCACAAGAAAAAAGATTTACCGTTTCTCAAACGATATCATTGTCGTTACTCTTGACGGCACGGATAAAGGCGAAACAACAGGACTTGCACGGACAATTCTCACAAAATTCCGCGTGCCGTGGTTCCTGAATGAAACCGAGTACAAAATCGAAATGTTTGCGGGAATTGCTTTCTATCCCGATGATGTGTACAGCTTTGCGGACTGCGTTAAAGCGGCAACCAGAACACTTCGGCTTGCCAAGGAAAGAAAATCGCAGACTCCCGTCACTTATTCCGTTGACCTCGAAGAAAAGCTGGACGAAAATCTGCGCGTAAGAAGACTGATTATCGACGCGGCAGAGAACGATTTCAAGGGCTTCTATTTCCTCTACACTCCGATTATAAACGCGCACACGGGTGAAATGGCAAGCTGCGAGGGACATATGTTCTGGGCAAACAACGAGATAATCGTGTCCAAGGAACGTTTCCTGCCCATTCTGGAGCGGCTCGGATATGGCATAAAGGTGTACGAATATGCAATGAACCGTCTTTGCGAATTCTGCGCGTCGGTGAGAGAAAGCGGAGTTGAGAATTTCAAGGTGGGTTTTGATATGTCGGAGTCCACGTTAAACTCGGAATTCAGCGTTCTTTCGCTCAAACAGGCGCTCACGGATAACTCTCTGCCGCCGGACGCAATAAATGTTATCACGTCAGAAAGCGCGGGTACTCTCGCAAAAAGCAACATAAACCTCAAACAGCTTGACGCGCTCGGAGTGAACATTGTCGCGGACGACAAGCAGGGCATTTTCCTCACGGACGCGCTGTTTGACAACCCTTACATAAAGGCAATCAAGCTGAATATGCACCGTCTTTGCGGCGACGAGGTATCGACGGGATATGTTCGCTCGTTTATCGAAAAAGCCCACGAAAAGGGTATAGAAATCTGCATTAAGGGTATCGACAACCAACAGCTTCTCGATGTCGCGAGCGCATTCGGTATTGACTACATTCAAGGCATTGTAAACGGCAGACCGCTCCACACGCGCGAATTTATGGGGAAGCTCGTGATGAGGCAAACCGCAGCGAAATAATTGCCCGAACAAAATATTTGTGAAAAAAGCCGAAGATTTTCAAAAAATCCTCGGCTTTTTGGCATTTTCGGCGAAATTTTGCACGAAAAATTATTTCACGGGTTTTCTATTGAAAATAACGCGAAAAAGGTATATAATAAAGTGTGTATAAGTAAATTTTTTGTTACGGACTGTTAATTCTATGTCAAATATAAAATCAATTCTGAAATTCTTTCTGAACCACCTGAAGCATATCGATAAAATTCTGCCGATAATCTGTATCGCGATAACCGCTTTTGACATCTTTCTCGTAGACTCGATGTACAAAACGGGGGTTGTTGACAGCTCGTCTGTTGTGACAACACAGCTCACCGCGGCAATTCTCGGAATAGGAATTGCGACGATAATCAGCTTTATCGACTACAAATTCATCTCGAAGATGTGGTTTATTTACGCGCCGATTGCCGTGATTTTGCAGCTTCTGCTGTTCACTCCTCTCGGCCGGCACCGCGACGATGATATCGCTTGGCTGGACTTCGGGTTCTTCAACATTCAGCCGTCTGAAATCCTCAAATTTGTGTTCATCATCACGCTTGCCACACACATTTCAAAGCTCGGTGACAAGCTCAATTCCCCGAAGCATTTTCTGCTTGTCTGCGCACACGGGCTGTTCCCCGTCGGGCTGATTTTAGTGCAAGGCGACGCGGGCTCGGCACTGGTTTTCCTGTTCATTTTCATCTGTATGCTGTTTATGGGCGGGATTTCGTGGAAATATATCGTGGCAGCCGTTGCGGTGACGCCGCCGATTGTGCTTGTTGTGTGGAATTTTGTAATGCAGGCACACCACAGACAGCGTTTTCTTATCCTCTTTGACAAGCAAATGCAGGAGGAAGAACGGCTCAATTTCTATATGCAGCAGTACAACGGCACGATTGCGCTCGGCTCGGGACAGCTCACGGGGCTTGGCTTTGATGATACAAAAAGCTACACCTACACTCCCGAAATGTACAACGACTTTGTGTTCTCGTACATCGGAATGACGCTCGGATTTATCGGCTGTATGGCGGTTGTGATTGCGCTGGCTCTGCTGTGTCTGAAGCTTTTGTCAAACGCTTCGGGAGCGTCCGACCCGCTCGGAAAGCTGATTTGCGTGGGAGTTTTCGCGATGGTATTTTTCCATTGCGTGGTTAATATCGGAATGGTGCTTTCGGTTGTTCCCGTTATCGGAATACCGCTTCCGTTTATCAGCACGGGCGGCACGGCAATGATAATGATGCACGCTTGTATGGGACTTGTCCTGAGCGTTTCCGCGCACAAGGAAAAGGCAAAACATATGTTCTACACCGAAAAGGACTGAAAGGAAAATATATGAAACCTGCCGTTAAAAAAATCGATGAAATCTATACGGAGAGCGCTCTTGAAGCGCAGAAAATGCGTTATCGTTCCGCGGAATGCGGATTTGCTGAGCATTTCGGCTCTCTCGGTGAACACCGCTTCTTCTCTGCTCCGGGACGTGTGGAAATCTGCGGAAACCACACAACCCACGCTTGCGGAAAAGCCTTTGCCGCGAGCATTGACCTTGACACAATAGCTGTCGCTGAGCCGACCGACGACGGCTTCATCACGATAAAGTCCGAGGGCTTTCCCGAGGAAAAAATCAGCATAGACGACCTTGACGTCAAAGAGGAAGAAAAACTCACTTCTGCGGCGCTGATACGCGGTGCGCTGAAGGGCTTCAAGCGAAACGGCTATAAAATCGGCGGCTTTAAGGCTTACACGACTTCAAAGGTTATTCAGGACTGCGGGCTGGGAAGCTCTGCGGCTTTTGAGATTTTGATAGGCACAATTATCACTCACCTGTTCAACAAGGGACAAATTCGTCCCGCAACCCTCGCGCAGATTGCCCGTTTTGCTGAAAACGAGTATTTCGGAAAACCCTCGGGGCTTATCGACCAGGTTTCCTGCGCAGTCGGGGGATTTGTCGCGATTGATTTCAAGGACGAGGATATGCCGATTATCGAGGAAATCCGCTCTGATTTCGGTCAGTTCAATCACGCGCTTTGCATTGTTAACACGGGCTCAAAATACGCGGATTTTTCCAAGGAATACGCGGCAATCCAGGCTGAGATGAAATCAATCTCGGATTATTTTGACTGCAACAGCCTGCGCCAGCTTGCAATCGAGGACATCACGCTGAATTTGAAGGATTTGCGCGACAAGTTCGGCGACCGTGCCGTTTTGCGCTCGATACACTTTTTCCGCGAAAACGAGCGCGTGGAGAAAATCGTCCACGCGCTGAAAAATGATAATTTCGATGGTTTTCTGTCGTCCGTTAAAGAAAGCGGCGACTCGTCGTTCAAATACCTGCAGAACATCTACACGCCGACCGATGTCTGTCATCAGCCGCTGAGCATTGCCCTCAACATCGCCGAGGGCGTTCTTCACCGCAAGGGTGCGTGCCGCGTTCACGGCTCGGGTTATTTCGGCTCAATGCTCGCATTTGTGCCGCTTGAAGATTTGCAGCAGTTCAAAATGAAAATGGAAAAAATCTTCGGCATAAATTCCTGTCACGTTCTCTCGGTGAGAAGCGCGGGCAGCTGCGAGGTTCTGCTCGGTTAATCGCCGACCTCAAATTCGCTCATCTGCTTGATTAAAACCACGTCAACAAGCGCGTCCAGCAGAACACCGTTTTCCGTGTATTCTTCGGAGAAAACCTTTCCGTTTTCGCGGATTTGCGCCGACAGCCCCGCCTTGTTGTAAGGCAAAAGTAGCTTCATTCGCTTTGAGGTCTGCGGGAGATTTCGCGCAATTGTCCGCAGAAGCTCGTCGATACCCTCGTTGTATTTCGCGGAAATTTTCACGGTTTTTTCGTCCGTGGGAATGTTCTCGGTGATTTTATCGCACTTGTTCAAAATCGTCACAACGGGAATTTCCGACGCGCCAAGCTCCGCGAGAGTTTTCAGAGTGACTTCGGCTTTTTCGGAAATTTCGCTGTCGGAAGCGTCGCAGACGTGCAAAATTATATCGGCGGAAGCCGCTTCTTCAAGCGTTGACTTGAACGCTTCGACAAGATTGTGAGGAAGTCTGCGGATAAGCCCTACGGTGTCCACGAGCAGCAAGCTTCTGCCGTCGGGCAGCTCGATTGCGCGAGAAGTCGGGTCAAGCGTCGCGAAAAGCTTGTCCTCAGCGAGAACACCCGCTCCCGTGAGCAAATTCAGCAAGGTTGATTTTCCCGCGTTCGTGTAGCCGACAATCGCTCCGACCTGAACGTTGTCTTTCTTACGGCGGCCTCGCGAAAAACCGCGACGCTGTTCAAGTTCTTTGAGTTCATCGGACAGCTTGTCAATCCTTCTGCGGATATGTCTGCGGTCGGTTTCAAGCTGCGTTTCACCGGGACCGCGCGTTCCGATACCGCCTCCCAAGCGGGACAAGCTCGCGCCTATTCCCATAAGCCGCGGCAGACGATAACGAAGCTGTGCGAGTTCGACTTGCAGTTTACCCTCCGCGGAAACCGCTCTTCCCGCGAAAATATCGAGAATAAGCATTGTCCTGTCGATTACGCGGACGTCGGTTTCTTCTTCGATATTGCGGATTTGCGAGGCAGTAAGCTCGCAGTCAAAAATCAGCAGATTTGCGCCGAGCTTCTCGCAAAGCTCCTTCACCTCGGCAAGTTTTCCCTCGCCGATAACGGTTGCCGCACAATAAGCGTCGCGCTTTTGCACAACGCGCGCGATTTCCTCGGCACCCGCTGTTTCGACAAGCTCCGAGAGCTCGTCAAGCGACGCTTCCACGTCAAATTCACCCGTGTCGGCGCTCACTAAAATAACTTTTTCTTCCTTCATAAAATCCTCCTTTTTACCGGTTTCCGGTAACGGCGGAAACGACCTGCTCCCTGTGAGAAAAGGGAGCGCAACTTATAAACACACTTGAAGTTATTATATCACACATTTAACTTCTTGTCAATAATAAAAGAAAGGCTGAATTATGAAATTCAAAAGATACGACGTTTTAATCGTCGGGACAGGCATTTCGGGCATTTATGCCGCGCTTAACCTTGAAAGTAAGCTCAAAATCCTTATGCTGAGCAAGCGCGAGCTTACCCTGTGCAACTCGGCTCTCGCACAGGGCGGCGTCGCGGCTGTTATGGACAGCAAAAACGATGATTTCGAGCTGCATATCAAGGATACTCTTATCGCGGGACAGTACAAAAACAATCTCGACAACGTGAAAATTCTCGTTGAGCAAGGTCCGCGCGATGTCGAGCGTCTTGTTGAGAAATACGGCGTGGATTTCGACAAAAACGAGGACGGCTCGCTTGCTCTTACCCTTGAAGGCGGTCACTCGCGCCGAAGAATTGCTCACCACAAGGATACCACGGGCAAGGAAATCGAAACCAGCCTTATCGAGCAGGTTTCAAAGCTCGAAAATGTTTCGGTTATCAACAATTCGGTTTTGTGCCGTTTAGAGAAAAATGACGGGGTTTTCTTCGCGGACGTTATCACAACCGACAATAATTCTCACGAATACTACTGCGCAGATAACGTAATTCTCGCGACAGGTGGTATCGGTCGCGTGTACAACTACACGACAAACTCCGCGATTGCCACGGGTGACGGAATTCAGCTTGCCTATAATCTCGGCGCGGAAATCAAAAATCTGAGCTACGTTCAGTTTCACCCGACAGCCTTTGCCGACAGAAAAGAGCGCGAGTGCTTTCTGATATCGGAAGCGGTTCGCGGAGAGGGCGCTTACCTGCTCAACTGCAACAAAGAGCGCTTTATGCCGTGCTACGAGCCCGAGCGCAAGGAGCTTGCCCCGCGCGATGTCGTGTCAAAGTGCATTATGGAGGAGCAGAAGAAAACCGGCTCGGACGAGTTCTGGCTTGATATTTCATATAAGGACGCGGATTTCATCAAGAACCACTTCCCGATGATTTACGAAAACGTGCTGAAAAAGGGCTATGATATGACGAAAGAGCCTATCCCGATTTACCCGTGCCAGCACTACCTTATGGGCGGCATAAACGTTGACGGAAAGGGCGCGACAAATATCGCAGGGCTGTACGCTGCGGGCGAATGTTCCCACACGGGCGTTCACGGCAAAAACCGCCTTGCGTCAAACTCTCTGCTCGAAGCGCTTGTTTTCTCGCGGTTGATTGCCGAGGACATCAACGCGCATTTCACTCCCGACAACCGCGCCGAAATCGACTACCCGATGAGTTCTCCCGACGGAAAACCGCTGCCCAAGGGCATAAAAACCGAGGTTCGCGATATTATGCAGAAAGCGTATTTCGTGTTCCCCGATTATAACGAAGCGGAAAAAGGCTTCGCGCGCGTTTCCGAGCTTAAGGAAATGCTCGACAACGGCGGTTTCGAGGTGAACGCGGATTTCGTGGAAACGAAGTCGCTTGTTACCGTCGCTTACATAATTCTCAAAGAAATTCTTGAAAGGAAGGACGAGCAATGATTTTACTCCCCTTTTACATCGACGATTTGATTAAAACCGCGCTCTCCGAGGACATAAACTACATCGACAGCACCGCGGACTTGCTGATTGACGACAACGACATCTCCGAGGCTTATTTTGTGGCAAAGGACGACGGAATACTCGCGGGAATTGAAGTTGCGCTGAGAGTTTTCACGATTTTGGACCCCGAGCTTAAAATCGAGCTGCTCAAAAAAGACGGCGACAAGGTGAAAACAGGCGATATTATCGCGAATTTCAGCGGTCACACACGCCTTATGCTCAAAGCCGAGCGCACCTCGCTCAACATTTTACAGCATATGAGCGGTATCGCGACATATACTAACAAGTGCGTTGAGGCGGTTGCGGGCACGAAGGCTTCGATTACCGACACGAGAAAAACGCTTCCCGGACTTCGCGCGCTTCAGAAGTACTCGGTGACGGTCGGCGGCGGCAAAAATCACCGCTATAACCTCACGGACGCGGCAATGCTCAAAGACAACCACATCGACGCTTACGGCGGGATAACTGCGGCGGTTGAAGCGCTTCGGAAGAAAGCAGGACACATGTTGCAGATTGAGGTTGAAACGCGCAATCTCGACGAGGTGAAAGAAGCGGTCGCGTGCGGAGTGAACGTGATAATGCTCGACAATATGACAAACGAGCAGATGAAAGAGGCTGTCGATTACATCGCAGGCAGAGCGAAAACCGAGGCTTCGGGCAATGTCACGCTTGAAACAATCCGCGCAAAAGCCGAAACAGGCGTTGATATAATCAGTCTTGGTGCGCTTACTCACAGCGTGAAAGCGTTTGATATTTCAATGAAATGGAGGAAAAAATAATGGAAGAAATTCAGTACAGATACGACACACAGCTCTTGATTGACGGGCAGGACCTCGACGAGGACGTAATCGACGAGTATATCCGTGAACATTTCGAGGGTGACAGCCTGCTTGTGGTTGCGGACGACGATGTGGCAAAGCTCCACTTCCACACAAACGAGCCGTGGAAAATTCTGGAATACTGCCGCACACTCGGTGAAATTTATGACATCGTTGTGGAAGATATGGTGCGTCAGGCACGCGGTGACAAGGGATAATCTCTATATATAGTGCGTGTTCGCCGAAAATTTAGCGTTTATCACAAAATATTGCCCGGAATATTGTACAAAATCACAATTGACTTATACAAGATATTGTGTTATACTATTAATACATCACAATGATGGTACAAAATATAGGGGTGATAAAAATGATTGATATTAATGTTACCGGTGGAAAAATCAGCCGCGAAGAAATTAATTATTACATTGAAGCTGCGGGAGCACAGTATCCCGACAAACATCTTCGTGCAATAGACCTTGACGTTGACGGGGAGTATGTAAACGTGAAATACCATTTCTCGGACGTTCCTTTTCAGCGTATCAGAAGAATTACCGGTTATCTTGTCGGCACTCTTGACCGTTTCAACAACGCAAAGCGTTCCGAGGAGAAAAACCGCGTAAAACACACAATGCAGCAATAACGAACAAACCGCCGATAAGCGTCGGTGGTTTTTCCAAAAGCATTTTGTGAAAAATCCATAATCTGAATGTTTTCATAAGAAAGGTTTCCAAAAGATAAAATTTATGTGAAAACCTTGACTTTTGAACACATTTGTGATAAAATTTAAATGTAAAACAAAACTAAGGAGGTTTCATTATTATGAAATATGTATGTCCCGTATGCGGCTATGTTTATGTAGGCGAGTCTGCTCCCGAAAAGTGCCCTCAGTGCGGCGTTCCCGGAAGCAAGTTCAAGGCAATCGAGGAGAGCGACAAGCTCGTTTTCGCTTGTGAGCACGAAATCGGTATCATCGACGGCGTTCCCGAGGAAATCGTAGAAGGTCTTCGCGCAAACTTCACCGGCGAGTGCACCGAGGTTGGTATGTACCTTGCAATGGCAAGAGCTGCTCACCGCGAGGGTTATCCCGAGGTTGGTCTTTACTACGAGAAGGCTGCCTGGGAAGAGGCAGAGCACGCAGCAAAGTTTGCTGAAATGCTCGGCGAGGTTGTTTCCGCTTCTACTAAGGAGAACCTCACAAAGCGCGTTGCTGCTGAGCACGGCGCTACCGAGGGCAAGCTCGACCTTGCAAAGAAGGCAAAGGCTGCAAATCTCGACGCAATTCACGACACCGTTCACGAAATGGCTAAGGACGAGGCTCGTCACGGCAAGGCTTTCGAGGGTCTGCTGAACAGATACTTCAAGTAATCGAGAGGAGTTTTGACAATGGATAAGCACGTTTGCCCCTGCGGCTATGTTTATGACCCTGCGAAGGGTGACCCCGACAGCGGAATCGCTCCCGGCACTAAGTGGGAAGACATTCCCGATGACTGGGCTTGCCCTGTTTGCGGTCTTGGCAAGGACGCATTTGAGGTTGTTTAAGTTTAATTGAACAGCAAAAGGCGGTTTCCGTGAGGGAGCCGCTTTTTTTCTGCCCTGTCGGAGTTGTAAATTCCCTTGTAAATCCACTTTGAAACAAATCATTTCACAAAGCAACTTGTAAACCAAAAGCTTGTAAATGTTTTCAATCATATTATACACGACTTTTAATCAGATTTCAATACCTTTTGAGTATTTTTTTACAAAACAGCAACATTTTTATACATCTTTTAAGCAAGCTACATTTCCTTTTGCCGCGCTGTTCTTTGAGCAACGTAGCTTTTTCTGTTTATGAGGTATATGTACCATTATAACGACAGATAAACAGTCAAGATATGTTATAATATAATCACAAGGTAAGGGAAACACCCAAAACCACAAAATCAAATCAAAAGGAGAAAATGAAAATGGCAAACATTATTATCAACGAAAGAAACAAGGCACTTGAAATCACAAAGAAGTTCGCTACAGCGGCTTCCCGCTTCGGCTCTGAGGAGTATATGGAGTTAAAGGCAGCCCGCAGCGAGTTCCCCACATTCAAGGTTGTAATCAAAACAACAAGCAGAAAGGCAAAAGACAGCTTCAAAGGTTTGACCTATGAGTTCATGGAGAACTACATCAAAAGCCGCTCCAACTCCGAAGATATCATTCAAGAATACAATCAAATGAGGGAAATCGGAAAGAGCGTTGCTTCTGTCAAGGCATACAGCCAAATCAAGAAGTGGTTTCTGGAAAAGTACCCAGAAATCGCAGAGTTCGCAGCTTAATCAAGAGAAAGGAGAACAAGACAATGAAAAACACAATCAACGTTGACTTCATCAACAATCGCCTTGTAATGACAAGTGCCTTTGCAAAGCACGCTTCCGATATTCGCAGCGAGGAGTATAGGATTTTACAGAAAGCCCGTCAGGATTACCCCAATTTCAGCGTGGAAGTCCGCACAATCAAGAGAAATCCCAACAAGGAAACCTACGCAGGGCTTACTTACAAGTACATGAGGGATTATATTTCCACTCACGAAGCGGCAGAAACAAGAAAGCTTGTCCTTAATGAATTTGACGAAATGCTGTTGATTTCGCAGTGTCATTCTAAGGCTTTCCGCTATCCGACAATCAAGAAGTGGTTTCTTCAAAAGTACCCCGCTGTTGGAAATTTCGGAGCAGCAGAGCGGGAAACAGAGGAAACAACAGAGCAGATTATCAAGCAGACCGCAGCGTGATATATGACTTTATCAAGCCGCTCCACAAGGCGAACTTGTTTGATAAACACAAAAAATTTTATTATAATTATATTACAAAAGGAAATCAAAAAGATTTCCAAAAATAATCTTAGAAGGAGAATATTATGGCATATTCAGTTGAAAACCAAAGATTTATAAAGGTAAACAAGGCTTCGCTTGATGGAAACTATTTAGGTATTAATAACAGAGTTTGGCGAGCAGCAAGCCGTGATTTAGGCGGTACAGGTTTGATTTTGTATCTGTACTTTGCTTCCAATATGAACGGCTTCAAGTTCGCATTTTCGCCCGCCAATGTTATAAAGGAAACAGGCATAGGCAAAACTTCTGTCTATAAGTATTTTGACATTATGATAAAAAAAGGGTATCTTGTTCCGTGTAATGGAAACACCTACATATTCAATGAAGTTCCTGTTGCGAAAAACGCAGAAAGAACTGAAAGTCCCTTTACAAAAAACGAACTAAAGCCTGAAAACAGCACTTCTTGCGAAAAAACTTTTCCGCAAAATGAAATCACCAATTCACAAAACAATAGAGAAATATATAATAAATATGATACAAATAATAGGATAAATAATACCGGCAACTCTCAAGCAAAAGCAACAAAACCCCTCTTTAAATTCTGATATCAGATTTGTTAAATCTTCATCTGTCATTTTTCAAATAAAATAAATAAGGGTTGTGAAATCATAGCAACGCCGCTCTCCGAGCGGCTCTGCGATAATTCCACAACACACAAAAGAAAGGAGCGATAAAATGAACGAAGATTATGAATATCTCATGGATAATCACATCAGAAATCTCCAACGCTTGACAAACGGCAAATCGGCGCATGAGAATTACATTGATTTCCTCAATCAACGCAGAGAAACTGTTGACCGAATAAACAGGCTAAATCAAGCCAAGATTAACAAAAAAGCCTTGCAGGAAACTATCCGAAAGACGATTGAGAAAGAACTTGAAAAGCAAATCAAAAAGTACTTCAAGTAAAATAACGGCAAGCGTGTACACCCGAAAGGGAATGCACAGCTTGCCGTTTTTTTGTTTTCTGTTGCCGAGGAAACGTTTGTCATTGCCGCGAAAACAGCCGAAAACCGTTTTCCGAAATCAAAGCCGCTCATTCTACAAGAGCAGCCCACACAGCCCCGAAAGTTTTCACAAAATTCTGATTTTCACGAAAGGCAGCCCCCTATTTGTTCAGCGAATGAAGATATACTTCTATCAGTTTGAGAGCGGTTTCCCGTTCTTTTGCGGAACATTCGCTCAGCCGGTTGAAAATTTCTTCCTGCTGAACATCAAGCGCTGCGTTTGTATCGACAAAGATTTCATCGGGAGTGATATGCAAAGCGTTGCAAATACCAATCAGCGTTTCGGCACGCATATTTGACGAGCCGCGCTCAATATCCGCATAGGTTCTGTCCGAAAGATTTGCCCTTTCGGCAACCTCCGCTCTCGTCAAACCCGCCCGTTTTCTGATTTCATACAATCTGTTTCCTACAATGTGCATATTTGTAACAAGCATTTTTCTTCCTCCTTTTTACCGTATATATGAATTATACTTCCTTTTCCTCTTGACAAACAGGAAGAAAAGGTGTATAATTAGTGAAGAATAGTTCCCGTTTTGGAAAGGAGTATGAAATTATTATGAAGAGAAAACACTTAATAGCGTTTTCGCTGATTATTTCAGCATTATTGTCGGGCTGCAATTCAAACGCAGCAAGCAGCAAAAGCAGCGTACCAAGCAGTGAGATAATCAGTTCTATCGATAAACTTGCCGAGGAATCCATCGGAGAAGCAGAAACGGTTTTCGATGAAACAAAAAACGAGGTCTTAATCACCAAAACCGCCTCTAAAGGTTCGGCACTGAAAATAAAAAGGACAAAATCCGATTATGGTCCTGTCTGGGAAGATAAAACCGATGATTATAAAAGTGTAAGCCAATCCGCTTACGACTTTGTTCAGGCTAAAGATTATTCTGTTTCCTGCAGAATAAAAATATTCAGCGATGAAGACGCCGATTTTGCTTTATTTGAAGCGGTAAACGGGAAAGTTGTCTATAACGCAATCAACGATTCTTCCTTTGCAAGCGACGCAGTTACCGAAAAACAGGCTTACAGTATGGCGGTTAAGTATGTAAATGAAGTGGTTGAAAGAGAATACAAGGAAATGCGCTATAATCACGTTGAAGATTATAAAATCACCGAAACAGCAGACGGCTTTGACCTCGTTTTCAGCGGAACAGCCTCAGGTACCGACTGGAATGGCTCTATGTTCAGATTCTGGAAGCTGAACGCGCATATCAATTTTGACGGCAGCTGGGGTAAAAAAGATTTGAAAATCGAACAGCCCGAGATTAAATCCGGCGGTGAAACTGCGAATGCAATAAATGATTGGCTTAACAAATTATAAGTTCATAAATCAGACTTTTCCGGTCTGAATAAAAATACAGAGAGGAATTTTTATGAAAAAGATTATTGCTGTTCTTACGCTGATGACGGTTGTTCTCACAACAGGCTGCGCTCATCAGCACAAATTCTCAGACGCGACCTGCACTGAGCCTCAGAAATGCGCGGAGTGCGGTGAAACTCAAGGCGAAGCGCTCGGACACGATATTGAATTCGGTATATGCGGAAAATGCGGAACTGCTGTCGGATTGGATGACCTCAACAAAATAATTGAGCTGACAATTCACTCACCAAACAGAACTTCAGCCTCGGGTTATTTTGACGCTAAAAATTACAGCACCTGCTATGAATATCTTTTGGAATTGCAGAATGATTATTCCAAAGCAATTGAAATAGCTGAAAAGTATCCCGAAATGAGCAATCTTTCTTCAATGATGAAAGAAATCGAAGAAATGAAATTAGAGAAATCCAACGGTTCTTCGGGAGGAAATATTGTGTTTATGAGTGATTATATGAAGTTCCTCACGGCGGAGTTAAAGCTCTATGATGAGTTTGAAATTCTTCAAAAGAAACTTGGACTATAAAATCAGTCCGGCGCGTGAGAATATTTTTCATTTCCGCGCGCCGGACAAACTATAATAAAACGAAAGGTTGAATTTTATGAAAACATTGACGTGCGAACTTTGCAGCGAAAAAGAATTTGTCAAAGAAGGAGATTTCTTTGTCTGCCGGAGCTGCGGTACAAAATACTCATCGGAAGACGCCAAAAAGCTGATGGTTGAGGTTGATGATATTCCTGATTCTTCAAGTCAAAATGAAAGTATGGGCTTGCCGGAAGGCGCAGTTCATTGTGTAGAGTGTAATGCAATTATTCCCGCAATCTCAACCCTTTGTCCTCAATGCGGAAGACCTGTTAATAGGCAGGAAAATTCCGCGCCAAAAGCAAAACCCGCCCCTTCAAAAAAGAAGCTTATTATCATCGGAAGTATCTCGGCTGTTTTAGTTGCGCTTGTTATAGTGATTGTATCGGTTGTGACAAGCAATATCAGAAAGAATGAATACATACAAAAGGTTAGTCGAGCAAGCGAGATAATGCTTGACGGAGCTGTTGACGCAGAAAAAGCCGGCAATCTTATCAAGAACGTTTGGTATAACGCCATTTACGAAAAACGCGACACCGAAACAGATAAATTTACTCGTCCATACGGTGTTTTTGTAGATGATTTCAATGACGCGCTCAACAGACTGTTTGCCGATAGTGAATTCAATGTTCTGATAACCAATATAAAATACAACACACAAGAGGTTAATTCTTTGATGAAAGATTTGAAAAATCCTCCTGAGGAGCATCGCGAAGCCTATAATGCACTCAAGGAATTCTACAATGCTTATCTTGAACTGACTAATCTTGCGGTAAATCCGACCGGAAGCCTTAATTCTTTCTCGTCTTCATTTCATAATGCTGATACGGCGGCTGTAAACTGCTATAAATCAATGAAAATCTATTACGAATGATATCAATTCACTTTCGCTTTAGGAAGAGGCATTTTTATGGCGACATTACTATCTAAAAAACAATTTGTATTGAGCATTTGCTATTCGGTTTTCGCAGCAGTTTTGCTGATTTTGTCCTGTACGCTGATTGTGGCAAAACAAGAGTTTTCAGGGCAGCAAATACTTTATAAAATATATGATTCATGGGCTTTGATTATTGCGGCAGCACCTTTAGCGTTGGCGGCGGCAGCTGTCTTTGCGTTTATTGGCAAAAAAATACCGTTTCTGATCTTCAATCTAATCTATTTTTGCATTAACATAATCTGTATATTAAGCTGCTGTAAGCATTGTGAAATTATGCCGGGATTATTCATATTTTTAGCTGTTGTTACATTGATGTTGTTCGTGGTTATATTGCAGTTATTATCAAAAACCGATACAGCTTTTGTAAAGATAGATTATACCACCAAAGAGATGGCGTTCAATGTTTGCTATTTAGTTTCTGCAATGATAGTATATCTGTTTATGAAAGCCTTTTGTATTATGGAAATATCGTTCTATCCTTACGATGATTATTATGCAAGTTGGAATTTCTTTGGTACATTTGATGAAGCATTTGTATCGGTAAGTATCTTTGAAGTTGCAATCCTGTCTGTTTTGACGTTGTCATCAATTCTATTTTGGTATAAAAAACATAAAACAGCATTTTCATTTTCTATGGTTTATGCCTTAATGTTCTTGGTTGCGTTTTTTACCAATATGGATTATCCACACAGAACGTCAGCTTTTCCTTTTGTAGCAATTGTGGCTTGTATTCCTGTCGTGCTTGCCGTGATTAAATTCAGGAGTAGTATCAAAAGCAATAAATCGAAAAGCTTAACATAATACGGTGAAGGTATTATCAGTCAGGGAAAATACAATGAGAAGATAAACTCAACCAATAAAAATAACACATAAAAGAACCCACGCAGTCGCTTTTCTCTGCGTGGGGGTTCTCTATAATTGACAAAACCACATTCTTCTGCTATAATTAAAGAAAAACGGCAGAGGAAAAAGCATGACAAACGAAACACAGCTTGAAAGCGGACACGGCAGGAAGAACAACCAAAAGCTAAAGCCATACCTTGTGTTGCAGTATCTCTTGAAATACACAGATGAGGATAATGTTGCTTCGGCTTCTGATATAATCGGGTTTCTTGAAGATTGCGGGATTTATGCGGAGCGCCGCTCAATTTATCGGGATATTGAGGACATCAACAGGATAATGTGGCTTTTGGAAAACGAAAGCAGCATTGACGAAGCCGAAGCCGCTCTTGCCGCTGATGATACGGAAAAGCTTGTGCAGTATGACAAGAGCAGAAAAGGCTTCTTTGTGCGGCAGCCTCGCTTTGATTTGGACGATATCCGCATTCTTGCAGAGTGCGTTTATTCCGCAAAGTTCATCTCACAAGGACAGGCAGAGCGGCTTGTTGACGTGATAACCGAGTTTGTGAGCGTTCACCAAGCGGACAAGATAAAGCAAAATTCTTTCCTCACAGACCGTGTAAAAACCAACAACAAGCAAGTTCTGAACAACATCAGCCGAATAAACGAAGCAATCAGCACGAAAAAGCACACCCCCGA
The DNA here is from genome assembly GCA_017847835.1 of Oscillospiraceae bacterium. GTDB lineage: Bacteria > Bacillota > Clostridia > Oscillospirales > Ruminococcaceae > CAG-115. Next base: position 88,337 of record JAGASH010000002.1, on the reverse strand, counting down.
ACAGATAAGCTTCAAATATCTGAAATGCTCCATAAACAACGTGAACGAGCAGCTTGAACGCAGGAACGGCAACAGATACATAGTAAGCCCCTACAAGCTTCTGATAAACGAGGGCAATTATTATCTCCTTGCTTTTGAAAGCCGCTCGCAGAAGATAAAGACATACAGAGTTGACCGCATGAAAGACGTTCAGCTTATGGGAGCGGCAAGAGAGGGCGCGGATGCCTTTGCCGCTGTTGACATAGAAGCATACGCGCAGCGGACGTTTTCTATGTTCGGCGGCGAAACGCAGAGAGTTACAATTCACTTTGTAAATCCGCTCCTTGATACTGTTGTAGACCGCTTCGGAACAGCAAATGTGATTTACGGAAAGGTTGACGAGAACCATTTCAGCATTAACACAAAGGTGAATGTCAGCGAACAGTTCTTTTCGTGGCTTTGCGGTTTTGGAAAGCGTGCGAAGCTTGTTTCTCCTGCTCCTGTTGTCGAGGAGTTCAAGCAGTTCCTTGATAAAATCCGCAATCTCTATCAATAAGCAAGAGCCGAAAGCATTGAACTTTCGGCTCTGTTGTTATAGCTTGTCGATATTGCTTTGAAGAACGTCAATTCCCGTTCTGGAAGTCGCTATGTAATATCGCTGCGTGACTTGAATATTTCCATGTCCCATTTGGTTGCACAACAGGTGAGTTGGAGTATTCATTTCTGCCATAAGCGTACCGTAAGTATGACGGAGATAATGATATTTGAAGTCTATCCCAAGCTTGATTTTTATCTCTCTTGTGGGGTATTTCATGGAATTAACCGTCTGAATTTTCCCGTCATAAAGGCAGTTTACAAGTTCTGTTGAAGAAATCTTCTTTCCGTCAATATCTTCAATCATGCGCTGATTTTGTTCACGCAGAGCGGCAAATTCCTGTTCATCTGATTTCCGCTTTTCTGCCAAAGTCTTGAAATGTTCTTTCAGAGCAGCGCACATAAAGAGCGTTCTTTTGGCATTGTGTGTTTTAGGCGCAACAAGCTTGATAAGCCCATTCTGATATTGCATTTGGCGGTCTATTGTGATAGTTCCCGCTTCAATGTCAACATTGCTCCACTTCAAGCCGAAACACTCATTGATACGCAGACCGCAGTACCGCCCCAAAAGATAAGCGGTTTCCGCATTTGTCCCCTTGAAGTATTCATCAAGAGCAGAAAGTTCCTCACGGCTGAAAGCGACAATTTCGGTATCATCTTCCGCTTTCATTTTCGGCATACTGATTTTCGTGCTTTTGTTCACGCAAAGCTTGTTATAAGTATCAACATCAAGATAGTTGCGTGAATAAGCCTGCCCGAATATCAGATAGAACATTTTCAGAAAGCTTTCGGTGTACTGAAATGAATAGCCCTCTGTAAAATAAAGTTCGGAAAGATAGTCCACAATTTCAGCAGCTGAAATATCATCAACATAACGCTTTCCGAAACGAGCTGAAATGTGGTTATTCCACAAGCTGTCCTGTTTTTTAATCGTCTGATAAGCCTTGCCCGTCCTGCCGCTCTCGCAGTATTCCTTGTAAACGTCAGCCATTGTCCTGCGGAAAATCTTCTGCTTCTGCTTAACTTCAATGTGCGCTTTGGCGATTGCCGCTTCTCTTGCTTTTGCCGCTGCTTTTTTCGTAGGATATTTCTGACCGTTTTCATCTTTGGTTTTTCGCTTGGTTATCTGCTTTCCGTCAATAACCGCTGTAAACCGAAATCCCCATGAATTGTCCTTGTTCTGAAATACACCATTTGTTTCTTTTGCCATTGAAAATCACCTCAAAGTTGTAATAAAGTTGTAAAAACTAGTTACAAACTTGTTAAATGATTTACAAGAATTGTGAAAAGATGTATCAAAGATGTGGCTTAAACAAAGGCTTTAGCGGCTTTTGTACATTACCCGAAGCGTAAAACATCAAGAGAGTGGAAGCGACGAGGCTCGTCACGGCAAGGCTTTCGAGGGACTCCTCAACCGTTACTTCAAGTAATTTTAGGAGGATATGACAATGGAAAAGCACGTTTGCCCCTGCGGCTATGTTTATGACCCTGCGAAGGGTGACCCCGACAGCGGAATCGCTCCCGGAACTAAGTGGGAAGACATTCCCGATGACTGGGCTTGCCCCGTTTGCGGTCTTGGCAAGGACGCATTTGAGGTTGTTTAAGCTTTACTGAATAGCAAAAGGCGGTTTCCGTGAGGAAGTCGCCTTTTTTTGCCGAATAAACAAAATCGGACTGCTCAAGACAGCCCGATTTTCTTACAATTTGAAATATTTCCGATGGAATTTACAATTTGTCAACAATACACATAAACAATAAATTCAAAATAATAACTATCATAGTAATCGCCGCGATTTTTGTGTAAGTTTTGCCTAATTTTACCTTGCCAACATCTTTATGTATAATTCCGAGAATAAACCCCGCAGGCGGTAACACCACTGACAGCATAACCAAAACCGTTTTCACCTTGTCGGGCTGGGAGCTCATATTCTGCTGGACAATGGGCGTTGTGTTGGGGTTGCCATTTTGCTCAAACGAAATCGGGTTTTCGTTTCGGTCGGCCATATCGGGGTTGTTAGGCGCGCTAGTGGGATATGCTTTTTGTTCAAAATTCAACGTTACCCAAAAAAGGCTGCAAAAATCCCAAACATAAACATAATGAAAAACCAACCAACCCACGAAATTACAGCCGCGGTGATGTACGCTTTGGCGGATTTATGCTTGCCGCAGTTTTGATTTGTGATACCGAGAACGATGCCGACAATCGGGAAAAACACCGACAGCACAACTAACCCCGCATTCACCTCGTCGGGCTCAGAGCTCGTATTCTGCTGATTTATCGGCGTGGTATTGTGATGTCCGTAGCGGTCCATATATGGATTGTTGGGGTTGCCGTAACGGTCAAAAGTAACCGGATTTCCGTTCTGGTCGGTCATTGGGGGGTTCGCATAGGGATTGTAAGGCTCGTTGTTTGGGTCAACTTTTTGTTTAACATACAACTGTCCCATCGGCGGCTGCTGCGGCACTCCCGTCAAGCACCCGCAGTACGGGCAAATCACAGCCTCGTCAATAATCTCTTTACCGCAAGTTCTGCAAAACATAGCTCCACCTCAGAAATTACATAATAAGAAATGGAAAAAACAATACAAACCATATAAATATTACACTTAGTATAATTTCAATTATGGTTTTTATAATTCCGATTATTAAATAGACTCTGCCGGACTTTCTGCCGTTTTTCAGGTCAATTACCCCCAGCACTATTCCAACAACCGATATAAACAGCGACAGCAATACCTTTACAGCTTCAACCTTATCAGGACGATTGGGAATTATTTCCTGATATATTGGCTGCGCAGCTCCGGTCAAACACCCGCAGTTCAGACAAACTACCGAATTGTCAAGTATCTCTTTACCGCAAGTTCTGCAAAACATTGCTCCTCCAAATCAAAAAACCACTGCGCATAAACGCCGATTTGTAATATCAACAGGAATTATTACAATATGTAATGCTTATATCAAGCTCCAAGCAATTCTTAAATCAGGATTTGACGCAATGACAATTCCAAGAATAATGCCGATTACTACTTCTACTGCGACTGCAATAATTCCCGCCGTCAAGTAAGCCTTGCCCGATTTTTTCTTGCCGTTGCTGATATTGACAGCTCCGAGAATAATTCCGACAATTGGGAACAAAACCGACAAAACAACTATTCCGACATTTGTTTCATCGGGCTCGGTCTGCGGGTACTGGTTTACATAAGGATTTTGCTGGGGTGCAGCATAATTCTGCTGCGCACCATAAGTAGGCTGCTGAGGGATTTGCTGTACAACGCCCGTCTGCACTCCGCAGTAAGGGCATACAACAGCCTGGTCGTTGATTTCTTTTCCACAAGATTTACAAAACATAATATTACCTCCAAAAAATTATAAAGTTTGCTGTATTTATTATAACATACTCGCTTGAATTTGTCAACAAAAAATTCCCTCCGAATGAACGGAGGGAATTCGATTTGTAAAGGAATTAACCCTTAACTGCACCAAGTGCAACGCCTTCAACGATGTTCTTGGAAACGAAGAAGTAAATAATTACAACAGGAATAATCGACAGGAAAATTGTCATATAAACCTGTCCCCAGTCAGCACCACCCGACAAAACAGAGCTACTGAGCTTCTGAATAAGAATCGGGACTGTCTTGAGGTCATCTTCGGTTCTCAAAATCAGCGAAGGAGTGAAGAAGTTGTTCCACGAAGCAACGAACGCAAAGATTAACTGAACCGCTATCGCCGGTTTCATCATCGGCAAAGCAATCATATTAAACGTCCTGAACTCGTTGCAGCCATCAACACGAGCAGCCTCAACAACTTCGAGCGGGAAGGAGCTTTCGAGGTATTGCTTCATATAGAAGAATACTGCGGGAGCTGCAATCGCAGGAATGATGAGCGGAGCGTAGGTGTTCATCAACTTCATATTCTCAACCAAGCTTACGAAACCGACAGAAGATACCTGAGTAGGAATCATCATGATGATGAGAATGAAGTTAAACGCAAATTTCTTGCCCTTAAAGTCATAAACATGAATTCCGTATGCGGTCATAGCCGAGAAATATGTAGTCAAAAGGCACGAAGAACCTGCAACAATCAAGCTGTTCAACATACCTCTGAGAATCGGAACCTGAGTTGTGTTAAACAGAGAGTTGGGGTCGTTATCACCGTAAATGGTGTGAGACATATTCTCACCGAAAGAAGTTCCGGGAATGAGGGAGAAAGTACCCTGCAAAGCAAATCTGTCTCTAGTTGTGTTGATAACCAGAATCAAAATCGGGAACAATGCAAGAACTGTGACAAGGCCGAGGAAGATGTAAGAGAATACTCTTGCAGTCGTGATTTGAGCACGCTGGCTTTTGGTTTCGCCAGTTTTATTGTAGTAATTTGTATCCATTCGTCTTCCTCCTTACTTAGCCTTTTTCTTGGACTTAACCTTATCGGGGCTTGTAACCATTGTCTTGAATACAAGGAAGCTAAGACCACCGGTAACAGCAAAGATAAGAACAGACATTGCGCCGCCCATACCATACTGTCGGCTTGCACCTGTAATCAGGTTGTTCAGCCACATTATCATAGTGGTCGTATCCTGAGTCGGTGTATCCGAAACTCTCATAATCTGCGGAACGTCGAACATCTGCAGACCGCCGATAAGTGAAGTAATCGCAACATATACAAGAATAGGCATCAAAAGCGGAAGGGTAATCTTAGTGAATACCTGCATTCCCGAAGCGCCGTCGATTTGAGCCGCTTCAAACAAGCTTTGGTCGATACCCATAATACCTGCCATAAGGAGAATTGTCGTGTTACCGAACCACATAATAAAGTTTACGAAAGCAATTACGCCTCTTGCGCCCCACGGGTCTGCAAGGAAACGGAAAGTATCTCCCGAAATTGCCTTAATAAGCACATTGATAGGTCCGACATCACTGAACAAACCGATAAACAGCAATGCATAAGAAGCCGCCATGATGAGGTTCGGCATATAGATTACTGTCTTGAAAAATCTCTGGCCCTTAATTCTCAATCTAGCAGAAGTGAAAATTACAGCCAGCAAAAGCGAGAACAGGAGCTGAGGAACAGCGCCAAGTACCCACATAATCATTGTATTGCCAAAATAGCTGAAGAAACGGTTTGTACCGCCCTCAAAGCTCAGCAGTTTTACGTAATTGTCAAAACCGACAAATTTTTCATATTCTTCAAATGAAACCGGATCGAAACCCTTATTAAAAAAGCTGTAATAGAACGTGGATAAAGTAGGTATCAATGAGAAAATGATATAAACAACGAAGAACGGGATAATAAAGATATATCCCCATTTTGCATAACTTATAGATTTATGCTTTTTGTTCATTGCGCTTACCTCTTTCCAAAATTTTCTTGCTATACCAAACCGAGAACAGCGTATATGAACAATAAAGAGGTGAAGCGAGCCGCCTCACCTCTTTAAGGTCAATTGCTATTCAACTAAGCTTTGAATTAGTCGTGAGCGATAGAACCGCCGGTAACGTCATCAAGCTTGTCATAGAATGCCTTCATAGCGTCTTCCTTGGACTTAGTGCCGTTGAGGTAGGTGAGCATGTTGTTGGGAAGATCCTCGTTGAAGGTCTGGTCGTAAACAGTGTGGAGAGCGGTATCCCAAACGATATCGTCAGTCATGTCGCCGAGAACCTTGATGTGGTTCTGACCGCCGAGGAATGCAAGACCGAAGTTAGGATCTTCAGCATACTTCTTAACAACGTTCTTGTTGTTCGGGAACTCGTTAGCATCCTTGAGGATGTATTCCATAATCTGCTCGTTAGCGGTGAATGCGTTCATAAGGTCAGCAATCATCTTGGGGTTATCGGAGCCCTCAGCAGCGAGGAGCCAAGTACCGCCCCAGAAGTGAGCCTGCGGGCCCTTGCAGATTGCCCAGTCGCCAGGGGTCTTATCCTGTGCAGTACCCATGCAGAAGTTGAAGTACCAAGCCGGGCCGATGCAAGCCATCATCTTGCCGTCAACGTCCATCTGTGCAGCCTTCTCAGCAGCCCAGAGGTCATAAGTGAGGGACCAGCCGTTGTCAACGTACTTCTTAGCCTGGTCGAGCCACTGGTTGAATGCATCGTGAGTAGCGAACTTGCCATTGTTTACATAAGAAACCTTGGAGTTGTTAGCGAAGGTTCTGTAGGTCTCCAGAGGAGAAGCGAACATGATGTAGCCCTTGTCCTTAGCCTTCTGAGCTACTTCGTCGAGCTTATCCCATGTAGCGATAGCTTCCTGAACCTTATCGGGATCGTCAGTACCGAGAACATCCCTAGCGATGGAACGTCTGTAAATGAATGCAGACGGGTTGCACTGCCAAGAAACGCCCTTCAGAACGCCGTCAGCACTGGTAGCTGCCTTGTAAGTATAGTCATAACCGGTAGCCCACTGCTCAACGCCGAGCTTCTTAACGTCCTGAGTAACCTTAGCGTTGGAGTACTTCAGGATGTAGTCAGCCTCTGCGAGGAAGATATCAATCTTCTCATCAGCGGGAGCGTCAGCCTGCTTAAGAAGAGCTGCGTCGAGCTGCTTCTGGTAAGCGCCGCCCTCGTTGGGGATTTCGTTCCACTTGATGGTGATTCCATCGGGAACCTTGTAGCCGGAATTCTCTACGTACTTCTTGAAGTCGCCGTTCCAGCACCAGATGTTGAATACCTTACCTTCACCAGCGGTATCGAATACGCCGGTACCAGCCTTCTGAGCCTCAGCATAAGCGTCAACAGTGGGTTCGCTTGTAGTGCTGCTGGTGCTTGCGTCGGTAGAAGTGTTGCCGGAAGAGCTGGTGGTTGAGTTGCTGCTGCTGGAGCCACCCTTGTTGCAGCCAGCGAGCGAGAGAACAGCAGCAGACGCTACGAGCGCTGCCAAAATTCTTTTCTTCATTGGTTTTTCCTCCTAAAATAAATGGTTCCGACCGATGTTCGGAACAAATTCCGAAACTTTGCGGTACGGATAAATCTCAATCGAGTTTGCAACAATCCACATATTTTATTGCCTCTCGATTACATTAGTAAGTTTAACATATTTTTTTACTTTTTGCAAGTGGTTTTTTCAATTTTTTTTCAAAAAAGCCTTTGAAACCGCCTCCCGCGGGCAAAACTTGTTTATTTTGCCACATTTTTTACTTTATTACTTAACAAATCATATGTAACACATTTTCATCACAAATCGCACAACAAAGCCACATTTTTCATAATTTTATTTGTAAATTAAAAAAATTACAAAAAATCGACTTAAATGTTACCGATTTGTAACCTTTGATTTGTGCAAAACAACGAATTTTTGATGTATTTTTTTGTAAACGATATCAGAAGAATATTCTAACGAGCGTTATCCAAGCTATATATTATATATGTATAAGAAAATCCCCGTCGAGCGACAGGGATTTCTTTTTATTATACAGGGTGAACCTTGTTCTGCTTGTCTGCGTGAGCTGCGTCGATACCGAGCTGCTTGTCGCGGCGGTTCTCGAAAAACTTCGGAGCAACCTTCGGGAACATTGCATAGGTGAGGACGTCCTCAACGGAAGAACCGTCAATCCATTCCTTTGCCTCTTCCTTCATTGCGTCAAACTCGGGCGCGAGCTGGTCTGCGGGACGGCAGGTAATCGGCTCTTCGTCGCCGATAATCTTCTTGCGGAACTCGGGGTCGATTTCCACGGGAGTTCTGCCGTATTCGCCCTTAACCATTCCCTTGAACTCCTTGGTAACGGTCTTGTAGCGCTCGCCCATAATTACGTTGAACACAGCCTGTGTGCCGACAATCTGAGATGTCGGAGTAACGAGGGGCGGGAAACCGCTGTCCTTACGAACACGCGGAACTTCCTTGAGAACCTCTTCGAGCTGGTCAGCCTTGCCCGCCTGCTTGAGCTGAGAAAGCAGGTTGGAGAGCATTCCGCCGGGCACCTGATAAATCAGAGCCTTTGTGTTTGTCGCAAGCATAGACGGGTCAAGCAGACCGCTGTCGATGTACTTCTTGCGAAGTCCCATAAAATACTCGCGGATTTCGTTGAGCTTAATCAAATCAAGTCCCGTGTCATACTCAGTGCCCTGGAATGTTGCAACAACCGACTCGGTTGGAGCGTGAGAAGTGCCGAGCGCGAGCGGCGACATAGCCGTATCAACCGCGTCAACACCCGCTTCAACAGCCTTGATAATGCACATCGAAGCAAGTCCCGATGTGTAGTGAGTGTGAAGCTGAACAGGAATTTTAACAGCAGCTTTGAGGTCCTTTACAAGGCTCTCAGCCTCGTAAGGAGTGAGCAGCGCCGCCATATCCTTAATGCAGAGCGAGTCAGCGCCTGCGCTCTCAATCTGCTTTGCGTAGTTTACATAATACTCGTGAGTGAAAACCTCACCGGTGGTGTAGGAAATCGCAACCTGTGCGTGTCCCTGCTCCTTCTTTGCAGCCTTGATAGCTGTTTCGAGGTTTCTGATATCGTTGAGCGCGTCGAAAATTCTGATGATATCGATACCGTTTGCAATAGACTTCTGAACGAAATACTCAACCAAATCGTCCGCATAGTGACGATAACCCAGCATATTCTGTCCTCTGAACAGCATCTGCAGCTTGGTATTGGGCATTTCCTTTCTGATAGTTCTCAGACGCTCCCACGGGTCCTCGTTGAGGAAGCGAATGCAGGAATCGAACGTTGCACCGCCCCAGCATTCAGCCGAGTAGAAGCCAACCTTGTCCATTTCGGACAAAATCGGGCGCATTTCGTCGATGGACATTCTCGTTGCGAGAAGGCTCTGGTGAGCGTCGCGGAGAACGGTTTCCGTTATTTTCAATTTAGCCATAATTATCTCCTGTTATAAGTATTCTTAATTAAGAGTAACAACGGGAGCGCCCGTCTCAACGGAGTCGCCCTTGTTTACGAGAACAGCAGCAACAACGCCGTCCTTGTCGGAAACGATATCGTTTTCCATCTTCATTGCTTCGAGAACAGCAACAACCGTGCCGTTGGAAACCTTATCGCCAACCTTAACCTTAACGTCAACGATAGTGCCTCTCATAGGAGCGTTTATGGGAGCGCCGCCCGCAGCAGCAGGAGCAGCAGCCTTCTTGGGAGCGGCAGCCTTGGGTGCGGGAGCAGCAGCAACGGGTGCAGAAGCGCCTGCGCCGTTTTCTTCAACGGTAACATCATAAGCAGTGCCGTTTACGGTGATTGTGTAATTCTTCATTTTATATACCTCTCTACTTATTTATAATCAGAATGCAATATTCGGGCGCTTTCTCGCAGGAGAAGCAACTCTCTTGTTCTGGCAAATCCACAGTGCCGAAGCGATTGCCTCGCGGGTGTCCTCGGCAGCGATTACACCGTCAACCATACCCTCGGAAGCCGCAGCAAACGGATTTACAACGAGCTCCTCGCCCATAAATACCTTTCCTGCCTCGGGGCTCATAGGAGCAATCTTCGCGTTTTCCCACGCGTAGGAGATATCGGCAGCGTCAAATGCCGCATAAGCCGCGCCGAAAGCGTTTCCTGTAATCAGATTTACCTTTGCGGTAGTTGCCGTAGCGTAAACCTGAGCGAGCTTTGCGCACTCACGAACGCTTCCCGAAAGCTCGGCAGCCGAGCTTCCCTCGAAGCCGTCGGTGCTGATAACGGTAACAACAGGGATTGAGAAAACATCTGCAAGCTGAACGAAACGAGCGATTTTCGCAGCGTCATCGGCGGTCAGCTTTTCAGCCTTATCGGTTGCAACAAAAGCAACAGAGCCAAATCTTACGGAAGCGAGAGCGGTATAAGCCGCGCTGCCGAAACCTGCGCCGAGCTCGATTACGGAGCCCTTGTCAGCGAGCGCTTCAACAAGCTTCTCGCCCTTGAGCGAAGCGTTTACGGGAGCGTCGTTCTCCTCAAAACCGGTGCTTCCCGCAAGAGCCATATTGTTCTCGGGAAGAACGGAAATAAGCTTCTTTGCAGCAGCAACAGCCTCGTCGGCATTCTTTGCAACGATATCCGCAACACCGGATTTAGCCGCGCTTGCAGCCTTTCCCGCACCCTCAATCTTGCCGTCGGGAGTGTTGAACGGAGAAGTGAGGAACAGCTCTGCGTCCTCGCTCATAATCGTCACGTCAGCCATTTCCGCGAGCATAGCCGCACAACCTGCGCAAACGCCCGTGATAACGGCAATCTGCGGAACAACGCCGGAAATCTCCGCCGAAGCCTTCATAATGTCGCCGTAAGCGGAAAGAACCGCCATACCCTCGTTTATATCGCCGCCCTTTGAGTCGTAGAAGCCGACAACGGGAGCGCCGGATTTAGCCGCAAGCTCATAAATCTTTGCGATTTTGCGAGCCGCGCTCTTGTTTACTGCGCCGCCCTTAACGGAGCTGTCCTGCGCGAAAACGTAAACCGAAGTGCCGTCAACGTCGCCGAAACCGGTAACAACGGAGCTTACCTCGCCCTCCGCGGACAGAAATTTGTCAAGCTCTGTGAACTCTCCGCCGTCAAAAAACGCTTCGAGCCGTTTTCTCGCGTCGCTTTCGGGAACGCTCTGTTCCATTTCGGCGAGTGTCTTTGAAAATGCCATTTTTTATCCTCCATATAAAATTAAGTAGGCAAATTCTTGCCTCAAATTATTCCACATTAATTATACTACATTGTCTTGTAAATAACAAGCACTTTTTCGAGAAAAAATATTTTTTACCTTATGCAGTATTTTCAACGTAAATCGCGTCGAAAATTTGGAAATTTTGCACAAAACCGTTAATGACAGCAGCCCTTGTCAAAAAACGCGGCAATGCTGTCCATTTCGGGCTTTTCCGCGAAAAAACCGAGCTTTCTGAGCTGTTCGGTTTTGTGCGGGAGCTCAAATTTTGCCTTGTCAATGCCGTGAAGCGTCATCAGGTTTAAAATCGCGCGCACCAGCCCGTCCGTGAAAAAATCATCGCACTCCAGCTCATCGATAACGAAAACCTCTCCGTCAAGCTCTCCCGCGATTTTTCCGAGGACCTCTTCCCCGTCGCGCGCGTTGAACTCGATTTTCTCGGTGTTTTCCTTGTTCTGTAAAATCTCAATCATAGTCTGCCTCTCAATCAACGTCTGCCGCGGCTCTGGGGACGCTTCTGACCGATTTCGGAGCGAAGCCTTCTCAGCTCGTCCTTTGTTAGGTCGCGCCATTCTCCGGGCTTCAGCATTCCGAGCTTTACACCGCCGATTGCCGTTCTGCGAAGCCGTCCCACGGTAAGTCCGAGCGCGTCGCACATTCTTCTGATTTGTCGGTTGAGCCCCTGCTTGATTGTAATTCGCAGAACCGTTCTGTCGGGTTCCTCGGACAAAACCTCAACCGTACAGGGAAGCGTTTTTTCACCGCCGTCAAGCTCAACTCCCGACGAGAGCTTTGCGAGCTGTTCCTCGGTAACGGCGCTGTCAACGGTGACGCGATAGGTTTTTCCGATATGCTTTGAAGGGTGTGTGATGTCGTTTGCAAACTGCCCGTCGTTCGTGAAAAGGAGCAGTCCCTCGGAGTTTCGGTCAAGACGTCCGACCGAAAAAACGCGCTCGGAAACGCCTTCGAGCAGCTCCACGGCAGTTTTTCTGCCCTTTTCATCGGAAGCTGTCGTGACATAGCCGCGCGGCTTGTTAAGCATTATGTAGCGCTTTTCCACGGGCTCCTGAGAAATCTCGTTTCCGTCAACGGTGATGAAATCATTTCGCGGGTCTGCCTTATCGCCGAGCGAGCACTTTCTTCCGTTCACCTGTACCAAGCCGTCCGAGATGTACTCCTCGGCTTTTCTGCGGGAGCAAAAACCGCTGTCCGCGATGATTTTCTGTATTCTGATTTTTTCCATAATCCGTACCTTTTCTTTATAAAATCGCGCTAAAGCGCCGCGCAGAGCAAAATTCCTGCGCGGTGCAGACGCGTTGTGTTCAAACGTAAATCCCGAAAAATCCAAGTATTTTTTGGAAAAAGTTCAGCTCTTTCGCGCCCTCGTCAACCGTTTGCGCGGCATAGAGCGGGACAGTTTTCACGGTTTTCCCGTTCAGCCGATACTCGATTGAGCCGAGCTTGTCGCCTCTTTTAACGCTGCCGTAAACCATTCTCGGCAAAAGCACGACGCGTTCAAGCTTTGCACGGTTTTCGGAATTCAGCGCAAGCGTTGCCTCCTCGGCGAAAACCCCCACGCTTTTTCCCGTTCCCGCAACCGCTACCTTTTCCGAACAGCTTGTATCCAGCGAGCACGCGCTCACCTGCTCAAAGCCGTAATCCAGCATTTTGATGTGGTCGTTCCAGTCGTCGCCGTCGTTCAGCGTAACGGCAATCAGCGTCACACCGTCGCGTTCTGCAGCCGAAACAAGACATCTTCGCGCATTGTCCGTGAAGCCTGTTTTTATGCCGATTGCGCCGTCGTATTTCGTGAGCATTTTGTTGGAATTGTACAGCGTTCTCGGATAAGGCGGATTGCCGTATTCAAGCTGCTTTGAGCGACAGGAAACAATCTCCCTGAAAAGCTCGTTTTTCATCGCGTATGCCGCGAGAGCCGCCAAATCGCGAGCTGTCGTGTAGTGACCGTCCGCGTCAAGTCCAGAAGGTGTGACAAAATGCGTGTTTTTGAGGTTCAGCGCCGCCGCTTTTTCGTTCATCAGCTCAACAAACGCCGACATACTTCCCGCAACCGATACCGCTGCCGCATTTGCCGCGTCGTTTCCCGAGGGCAGAAGTATCCCGTACAGCAGGTCCCGCCGCGAAACCCTGTCGCCTTTTTTGAGCCCCATCGACGTGCCCTCAACCATAATCGCGTACTCATCCACGGTAAATTCCCTATCGAGGTCGCCCGCCTCAATCGTGAGAATTGCGGTCATTATCTTGGTTGTGGAAGCCATTGCGCGGCGCTCGTCGGCGTTTTCCGCAAACAGCACCTCTCCGGTTTCCGCTTCGATAAGACAAGAACTCACCGCAGACGTGGAAACCGCTCCCGCGTTTGTTGAAATCACGGGAAACAGCAGCGCTGCGGCAAGCAGAACCGAAATCAATTTTTTCATAGCAAGCACTCTCCGTTAAAAGTATTTTCAACGGATAGTATTGCTTTTTTATGGGAAATTATTCCGAATTACTCGGGCTTTTCCTCGGAAAGAGTTTCACCCTCTGCGGTGTTTTCAGCGTCCTTCTGAGCCTTTTTCTCAGCCTTTGCCGCCTTCTTCTCAGCCATAAAGCCCTTGATTTTCTCGACAATTCCGGGCAGAGCGTCCATAACTCCGTCAAACGGAGAGCCCTTTGCACCGAGCTCCATAAGGCTGACATTTCCGTCGGGCTTGATAACAATGAAAGCAACCGGCTTTACGGTAACTCCCGCACCGGAGCCGCCCGCGAATTTCTCGGCAGCCTGAGTGGGAAGATCGCTTCCGCCCGAAGCAAAGCCGAACGATACCTTTGAAACAGGGATAATTGTAACGCCCTCTGCGGTAATCGGGTCGCCGATTATCGTTTCAACGTCCACCATTTCGCGGATTTTTTCCATAGATACACCCATAACGCCTTCAACGGGATGTGCCATTTAAAACAACTCCTTTCGGTTATAAACAAATGCTTTTATTTAACGGGATTTCCCGTATTAAACAAGATTTCTGATAGCCGCTCTTGTGCGGTTGTGCGTGAAATAATACTTGATTGCCCTGCCGATAAACGTGAACAAAAACGCAAATGCTGCCGCAGCCACAAGGCTGATTTCGCAGTAGCAGTCGATTTTGGTTTCCTCGCTCTGAAAATCCGCGGTGATGTTGATATCATCGGGCTTTTTCAGCGTGAAAGCCGTATCCAGCCAGCCGAGCGCGTTTCCGACAGCCATATTCACCAAGCCGAACTTAATCGCGGTTTTTGCCGCGTCCTCTCCGCCGACGCTTATCCTCAGCGCGAGATGCGCGAAAATCGTCCGTTTGAGTATCCTTTTCAGCGGCTTTCCGAGACTGTCAAGCACGAGCTTCAATATCTCGAAAATATCCGCAAGCGAGATTTTTTTCTTCGGCTTTTTCTCTTCGGGCTTTTCGTCCTCGGATTTTTCTTCTTCGTCTTCACCCTCGGTTTTTTTCTTGGATTTTTTCTCCTTTTTGGGAGGCTTTTGCTTTTTCGGCTTTGTCGCGGGAATTGTCACCAGCGGCAAAAACATATATTTCACTTTAAAAATAACGTCGTCCTTATAGTCGAAGATTATCTTCACCCTGCCCAATGTCAGCAGCAGAATAAACACAAAAATCGAGCCCGCAATTATCCAGCCCAAAGCCTCACCCCCTCGGCAAATCGCAAATCCTCAATCCTCGGGCTGCTCGTCGCTCTCCGAGAGCATTTCCTCGTATTCGTCAAAGTCAATCTGGTCTGCATTTCCCGGAATAGGCGGCAAACCGTCCAGACCGTTCAGCCCGAAGCACCGCAGAAAATTCTCGGTTGTGCGGTAAGCGATAGGTCTGCCGGGAACGTCGTTCAAACGTCCGTGCTCCTCCAGCAAATTTCGCTCGGTAAGGCTCTTGACAACGCCGCCGCTGTCAACTCCGCGAACCTGGTCGATAAAACCTCTCGTCACGGGCTGATTGTACGCGACAATCGCCAGCACTTCAAGCGCCGCCTGAGTGAGCGGAGCCTGCTTACGCGTTTCCGCAGCAGCCTTTATGTATCGCGCGAACTGCGCTTTCGTCATCATCTGAAAGCTCCCGCCGAGCTTTCCTATCTCAAACGCGCTGTCCTGCTCCTTATAGCGGTCGTTCAGGCGCTCTATAATGCGGAGTGCTTCCTCTTTATCCATTTCGCAGGCAGCCGCAAGTTTTTCAAGCTCAATCGGTTCTCCCGACGCAAAAAGCACGGCTTCAACCGCCGCCATTCTCTCGCTGAATTTCATAAATGCACCTGCCTTTTATCGGTTCTCGGAGCGTTTTGCTCACGAAGCGACACGCTTTCGCCGTCCTCGGAGATGACAATTCTTCCCGCTTTTGACAGCTCCAGCACCGCGAGAAATATTGAAACTCTGTACGAGCGCGGACGTCCCCGGTAAATCTCAGCGAGCGTGACCTTCTGCCGCGAAAGCAGACTTTTCAGCACAATCACAACTCCCGTGTACACCGTGACATAGCTCTTTGCGACAATCGGCGCAAGCGAGCGCGGACTTTCGGACTTGATTTTCGCGCGCTTTGAAACCGCGCTGTAAGCAAACGGAATTTCCTCGGGCTGATGTGTGCCGTGATAAGACGCATCGATTTCAAGCTCAATCGGCTGTCTGACGTAAACCGCGTCGCCTATCCAGCGCTTTTTCAGCTTTTCTGCCATTGTCTTGCAGAGCGCATACTCGATAAGCGCGCCCTGAAGCTCTTTTTTCATCTTCTCGGCTTCGTCGCGCGGAAGAAGCGCCGCCGATTTTATCAGCACAAGCCGAGCCGCCGCGTCAAGAAACTCCGCGGTAACCTCGATGTCCGCCTCGGTCATTCGCTCGAGATACAGCAAAAACTGGTCGAGAAGCACCGTGATTTCGATGTCCTGAATGTTCAGCTTGTGCTTTTGTATCAGCAGAAGCATAAGGTCGAGCGGACCTTCAAATTCAAGGTTTTCAAGTTTGAAATTAAGTTCGGTCATTGTTTTACCTGATAAAGCTTGTGGCAAACCCGAAAAACTCCATAATCTTGTTTGACAGCCAGCTTATCGGGATTCCCGCATATCCCGACACAAGCAAAATCAGCAGCACGAGATGGATAATCTGCCCGTTTCGCTCCATAAATGCAAGCGCCTTTGCGGGAAGAAAACTTGCGAGAATGTGATATCCGTCAAACGGCGGCACAGGGATAAGGTTGAACACGGCAAGAAACGCGTTAAGATTTGCGATGTAGTACACAATCAACGCAACCTGCGCCATAATGCTTCCGCTGCCGAACACAACAATAAGCCTGAAAATTATCATAAAGATAAACGACATAATAAGGTTTGAAAGCGGGCCTGCCGCCGAAACCAGCACATTTGCCGTTCTTATCTTCACTTTTGTGCAGCGTCGCAGGTCAACGGGAGTGGGTTTTGCCCAACCGATACTGCACACGAACATCATAATCATACCAAGCGTATCGATATGTGCGAATGGATTGAGCGTAAGTCTGCCCTTGCGCTCCGCTGTGTCGTCGCCGAGCTGCTTTGCGACAAACGCGTGCGCGCACTCGTGTATAGGGATACAGATAAACAAAAACGCAAGCACACCGAAAACCGAGACAATAAACATCTCAATCGGCTGAACGCCTCTGAAGAAATCGATAAGATAAAATAACGGGCCTCTCAAAACTGCCTCCTGTCAAACTAAAATGCAACAAGTACATTTTGATATACACTACTTATTATAGCACAACATCTGTCCTTTTGCAAGTGGTTTGAGGAAAATTTTTTCTTGACAAACACGGACTGTTCTGCTATAATAAAATAAGTGTGCCCAAGGAGGATATATTTATGAAGATTATGGCAGTTGATTTCGGCGACAGCAGAACAGGTCTTGCGATGTGCGACAAGGGAGAAATTCTCGCTTCACCGCTTGCGACCGTTTTTGAGAAGAATTTTGACAAATGCGCCGAAAAAGTCGCGCAGCTTGCCCTTGAAAACAAAGCGGAAATGCTGGTTGTCGGCGACCCCGTGAATATGAACGGCACTCGCGGCGAGCGCTCCGAGAAATGCCGCACGTTTGCCGAAAAGCTCAAAGAGCTCACAAATCTGCCTGTCGAGATGTGGGACGAGCGCTCAACGACCGTTTCCGCAATCAACATTATGAACGAGAACAACCGTCGCGGCAAAAAGCGCAAGGAGGTTCTCGACCAGGCCGCCGCCGCGATTATTCTCGAGAGTTTTCTGGCTTACCGGAAAAATCACCCTCAAACTACCTCTTGACAATTTAATGCTTTTATGTTATAATAGAATAAAGCGCTGAAAAATGCGTTAATTTTATGTGACAGCAAAGGCTGTCAAAAGGAGAAAAAATTATGTCAATGACGTTCAACAGGAAGCTTCCCATTCCTAAGGAAATAAAGGAAATGTACCCGCTGTCCGATGAAATCAAAGCTATCAAGGCTGCCCGCGACAAGGAAATCGCGGACGTGCTTTCGGGCAAATCGGACAAGTTTATCCTCATTATCGGTCCGTGCTCTGCGGACAACGAGGACTCAGTTATGGATTACATCGGAAGACTTGCCCGCGTAAACGAGCAGGTCAAGGACAAGCTCGTGATTATCCCGAGAATTTACACGGGAAAACCGCGCACAAACGGTATGGGCTACAAGGGAATGCTCCACCAGCCCGACCCCGCAAAGCCCGAGGATATGCTCGAAGGTATCATCAAAATCCGTGAGCTGCACGCTCGCGCAATCAAGGAAACTCACCTCACCTGCGCAGACGAAATGCTCTACACCGAGAATTATCGTTACCTCTCGGATTTGCTGTCTTATGTGGCAATCGGCGCGCGCTCCGTTGAGGACCAGCAGCATCGCCTTGTCGCTTCGGGTATGGAGTGCCCCGTAGGTATGAAAAATCCCACCAGCGGCACGCTTTCGGTTATGTTCAACTCAATTCAGGCGGCACAGGCAAAGCACACGTTTATTTACCGCGGCTGGGAAGTCGTTTCGGACGGAAACCCGCTCGCTCACGCAATTCTCCGCGGCGCTCAGAACAAGCACGGTCAGACTATCCCGAACTATCATTTCGAGGATTTGAAGCTTTGCTGCGATATGTATCAGGAAAAGGGACTGCAAAATCCTGCAATCATAGTTGACACGAACCACTCAAATTCCGGCAAACTCTATCTCGAACAGGTGAGAATTGCGAAAGAGGTTCTGCACTCTATGCGTCACTCGCCCGACAGCGTAGGAAAGACGGTAAAGGGCTTGATGATTGAGAGCTATATTGAGGACGGCGCGCAGAAAATCGAAGAAGGCGTTTACGGAAAGTCTATCACAGACCCGTGCCTCGGCTGGGAAAAGAGCGAGAAGCTCATTCTCGAAATCGCCGACGCGCTGTAAAAAGCCCTTGACAAAAGCCGATTTATGTGTTATAATGCTGATATCTCAATATATCAAAGCGTTGACGGGAACAAAGTAGTTTTCGGAAAATCCTTTTCAGAGAGCTGTTGGCGGGTGTGAAACAGCAGGTGCCGAAGATGAATTACCTCTCGGAGCGGCGGTGCAAAAGCGTTTGCGAGTAGTTCCGCACGGGTAAGCCCGTTAAAGCTGTTCAAAGGCGGGGATTCCCGTAAATTGAGGTGGTACAGCGGTTTTTCGCCCTCTTGCGTTTGGCAGGAGGGCGATTTTTGCTGAAAGGAGAAGGCTATGAAAGCCCTGAAAATCGGCGGGTTTTTCCTCGCGGGCGCGATAATTCAAACGGTGTTTTACTATGCGGAATATCTGGGAATTTTCGCGGGATATGGCGGATTGCTTGCCGTGGCTTCTTTCACCTCTGTTATCGGAGTTGTGCTCGGCAATAAGGCGCGCGATATCGCCCAAAAGAAGATGAAAATGTCGCCGTTTGTTCTCACTATGTGCTATGTCGCGGGAACGCTTGCGGTGATTGCCGCGCTGTTCATTACCACCGATATCAACAACCCTCACAAGCCCGATAATACCGGTCTTGGAAATCTCCCAAATCTCGGGAGAAATCTTGCCTTTGGGATACTTTTTTTCACAATTCCCTCTGCCGCTATAAACGCAGTCGTACAGATTGTTTTGTGCGTGAGAGAAAAAATAAAACTTAATAAGGAGAAACAAAATGGAACTTTATGACGAACTTATTGCGCGCGGTCTTATCGCGCAGGTTACCGATGAAGACGAAATCAGAAAGATGATAAACGCAGGAAAAGCTACGTTTTACATCGGCTTTGACCCCACGGCAGACTCGCTTCACGTCGGACATTTTATGGCGCTGTGCCTGATGAAGCGTCTGCAAATGGCGGGCAACAAGCCGATTGCGCTCTTGGGCGGCGGCACGGGAATGATAGGCGACCCGTCCGGTAAATCCGATATGCGTAAAATGCTCACGAAAGAGGATATCGAGCACAACATCGAGTGCTTCAAGAAGCAGATGAGCCGCTTTATCGACTTTTCCGACGATAAGGCAATTATGGTCAACAACGCAGACTGGCTGATGAACCTCAATTATATCGATGTTCTTCGCGAAGTCGGCGCGTGCTTCTCGGTAAACAAAATGCTCACGTTTGAGTGCTACAAGCAGAGAATGGAGCGCGGACTTACCTTCCTTGAGTTCAACTATATGATAATGCAGAGCTACGATTTCTATATGCTTTATCAGAAATACGGCTGTAATATGCAGTTCGGCGGTGACGACCAGTGGGCGAATATGCTCGGCGGTACTGAGCTTATCCGCAAAAAACTCGGTAAGGACGCGCACGCGATGACGATTACCCTTTTGCTCAACAGCGAAGGCAAGAAAATGGGCAAAACCGAAAAGGGCGCTGTCTGGCTTGACGCTGAGAAAACCTCTCCGTATGACTTCTTCCAGTACTGGAGAAACGTTGCGGACGCGGACGTTATCAAGTGCCTCAAAATGCTGACATTCCTGCCGCTTGAAGAAATCCTCGAAATGGAAAAGTGGGAAGGCTCGCAGCTCAACAAGGCAAAGGAAATTCTCGCATTTGAGCTCACAAAGCTGGTTCACGGCGAGGAAGAAGCGAAAAAGGCTCTCGACGGCGCGAAATCTCTCTTCGGCGGCGCGGGAAATACCGACAATATGCCGACAGCAACGGTTGAGGCGGCTGACGGAAAAATCGGTATTCTCGACCTGCTGGTAGCGACAAAGCTTGCTCCGTCAAAGCGCGAGGCGAGAAATCTTGTTGCGGGAAAGGGAATTTCGGTTGACGACAAAACGGTTGAGGACGCGAACGCGGTTATCGATTTGACGAACGAGATAATCCTCCGCAAGGGCAAAAAGGTGTTCCTGAAAATCAAGAAAGCGTAAAACAAATAAGGCGGCGTTCAAATAAGAGCGCCGCTTATTTTTTATGTAGGCTTGAAATTTATGCCCGCTTTTCTCGCCTGACTGCACAAATCTCTTGTCTGAATTTTATATTGCTTTCCGTCCTTGACGAAATGCGTTCCGCACTGTCTGAACTCAAACTCAACGTTTTTCCGAATGCACTGCTCACGGATATCCAGAACCCAATCGTAATCAAGAGGACGCGCTTCTTTGTCGCTTTCTCCGCCCACAACGACCAGCTCGACATTGTCGAGATATTTCTCGATATTAATGCGTTCGATAAGCGGCTGAGCCGTTATGCAGCGGTGTTTTATCGGCAGCTCGTGAAAAATTGACAGCTTTTTGTCCGCGTTTTTCTGGTTTTCGACAGTACAGCACACAACCACATTTTCATAGCCGTCGCCCCAATCCTCGGGAACGCATTCGGGAAACCGCTCAATCCGCTTTGTGAGAAAAAGGAATGTGCAGTCGGGACGGGATTTTATCATTTCCCAGCATTCTTTTCTCCATTCGTCCGCTTCTTCAATCAGAAAATCCGTCGAAAAACACATATAAACAATTCCGGATTTCATCTTGAAATTGCCGTTTTTCAGCTTTGCGGCAGGCTTGTAAAAATCATCGGTTTTCACGATTTCGTTTGTGTTCACACCGCGCTTTGCGTCGCCTTTGTGGATATAACAGTGCAAACAGCCCTCGCTGCACCTTTTGCACCCTCTCCACGGGTTCCACATTGCCATAATGCTTCCCTCAATCCTTTATCAGAACGGCGCGGTATCGGGGTCGCGTTCAAGTCCCGCGCAGCCCGTAAGTCCCGCGATAAGCTCAACATCTTCCGCCGACAGCTCGAAATCGAACACGTTCGCGTTTTCGCGGATACGCTCGGGAGTAACCGACTTCGGAAGCGGCAGATAACCGCGCTGCAAACTCCAGCGTATGCAAATCTGCGCTACCGAACGATTGTATTTTTCTGCAAGCTTCTGCATTTCGGGCACAGCGAAAATCTTTCCCGTACCAAGCGGACTGTACGCTTCAAGCAAAATTCCCCTCTCACGGCAATACGCGACAAGCTCGTCCTGCGTGTCGCCCGGGCAAAGTCTGATTTGATTTACCATAGGCGGGATTTTCGCGGTTTTCATCAGCTCCTCGATGTGGTGCTGACGGAAATTGCTGAGCCCGATTGCACGGATTTTCTTCGCTTCATACAGCTCCTCGAACGCTTTCCAGGTTCCCGCGTTCGCTTCCTGCCAGCAATCGCGGAATTTCAGCGGGTTCGGCCAGTGTATAAGAAACAGGTCGAGATAGTCCGTGTCGAGTTTTTTCAGCGTCTGCTCAAAAGCCGCGAGCGTGTTTTCATAGCCGTGCAAATCGTTCCACAGCTTTGACGTGATAAACAGCTTTTCGCGCGGGATGCCGCTCTTTTTCACGGCAAGACCGACGCTTTCTTCGTTATCATAGCCCTCTGCGGTGTCGATGTGAGTGTAGCCCGCTTCGAGCGCGCAAAGCACGGAATTCACACCCTCGTCACCGTTCGGCGTCTGCCACGTTCCGAAACCGATACAAGGGATTTTCACACCGTTTTTCAGCGTATAGCAATCGTTTATTGTATTCATTTTGTCCACTCCTTTTACAGAACTATAACTTAATTATAGCATAGTTTTCGCATATCTGCAAGTGGATTTTTTGCTCAATAATCAACCCCGCGAACCGCTTTCAAAAGTGCCTCCAAAGCAGCTTCCTGCTCGTCGTCGGGGATTTTGCCGCCCGTTCTTCCGCGGAATTTTGCGTGAACGCTCCACGAGTGCCCGAAACGGTCTGCCTCGTCAAGAACTTTAATCGCGTATGCCTCGCAGGTTTTTTCCTCGCCTCTGAAGACATAATTCAGCGCGATGTGGTCGGTTTTTTTGCTTTTGAGAAGCAGGCTCACGGTTTGCCTTTGGTCAAAAGTACCCGTGAGTTTTCCGTTTTCCAGCACCCGACAGCCCGACAAAACCGCAGTTTCTCCGTTCTCGGAAGAAGTCATTCCGCGGCCGTTTTCGGTTTTCTTGAACATCGGTATCAGCGATGTGCGCTCAGAGGACAAATCCGCGAAAATATCCAGCAGCGTGGTTTTCGGGGAAACGCCGAGCTCGTGCGCGTTTTCAATCATCGAAAGCGGCTTTTCTGCGGACGTTATCCCCTCGGTGAACTGCAAATCCGTGAGGAACTCCGCGTTTTCCGCGCAGCACACGGGCATATTCAGACTGCACCGCAAATCATAGTAAAGCGTGTTCAGCGCGTCTGTCACGCTCTCCTCGGAAAAGCCGTCACCCAGCACCAGCAGCTTTGTTTCGCTCATATAAATCCGCTTTCCGTCAACAAGCGAGAGATTATCGACAGCCTCGGAAAGCGTTTTTCCCGTGCCGACAACCTTAATCACGTTTTCCTGCGAAGCGTCGATTACGTCCGAGCCCGCTCCCCCGCTTGAAAAAAGCAGCGCAGAAACACGGTATCCGTCGTCAAAATCAATCGCGGCAGCCTGAATAATCGCGCGATTTCCGAGGTCTGTCGCGTCGGCACAGCCCGTGAAAATCAGCGCTGAAACGGCTGCAACAGCAAAAAGCTTTTTCATACCTTCTCCTTTTTCTCACGCGCCGCCCGAACAACCGTTGTTATCACGCAAACCGCCGACAGCAGCAAAAGTCCCGTTCTGAAAGCCGCGCAAAGCTCCCAGACAGCTGCGGTCAGCCCGTCAAGCCGCTTGAACAGCGCGATATCGGCAAGCGAAGCGGACGCGATAAACGGGTATTCCGCAAGCGGGTACATCTCCCGCAAAATCAGATAATTCACCGCGCAAATTCCCGCCGAAGCCACCGCCGAAATAAGTGCAAACCACAACACACAGCTTCCCGCAGAGCTTGATTTTTCGCGGTTTACACAGGGCAAAAGCGCCGCAAAAACGAGATATTCACCGCCGTTTGAAAAGCACCGGAAAACGTCATTGAAAAACGTCCCGAACCCGCTTTTCGTCCACATCGGCGAGATTTTCATATAGGGAATGTCCGCGAGAAACACCGCAGCCGTCATAATCGCCGCGACAATCAAAAACAGCACTCCCGCGCGAGCCGTCGCTTCCACTCCCATATAAACCGCGTAAACCGCAAACGCAGCCGCTGCCGCAAACACAATCCACACATTCCCGCCGCCGACAAGCCGGTTTTTATACGCGAAATCCGTGCCGTGCATAAGCGTTTTCGCTGCCGCTCCCACAAGCAAAACACACGCGAAAATACCCGAAAGCCAGCCGAGAAATCGGTTTTTTCGGTAGATTGAACGGTGAATGTTGTCGCGGCGAAAGGAGTAATAAATCAGCGGAGAGGCAATCGCAAGCCTTACAAGCTCCGTCACGGCAATCACGCAGAGCGCTTCTGCGGGCGACTCGGGCACGGGCGGCGGTGCAATAACGTCCATTGTGAGCCGCGACAAAAGCATTATGCAAAAGAGCTGAGCCGCGCTTATTTTCGGAAGCAGCGTAACGCTGCACCCTTTCTCGTTCTGCTTTGTAATAACGGAAGATTTACTATTCGAAGATAAACCACCGCCATTTTGAGGGTTTTTACGCGTCATTTCTCCTCACCCTTTTCAAATTTATCGTGAATTTGTATCTCCGTCATCACCGCAAACGGCAGCGCAAGCTCGCTCAGATAAGCTTCCTGCGGGAGCGCGGCACGGTTCGGGATTATGGTTTCTGCGAAATTTTCCATAGGTTCACCTCGTCATCTTTTGATATGCGCGCCGTTGAGCGACTGAATTGTCACGTCGGTTTTCGACATCTTCTTCCAATCTGCACGCACCAGCAAATCCCTGCAAGCCTTCGGTGAAAAAGGCGACATAGGCGCCATATACGGCACACCGTAGGTTGAAAGCGAGCACATTTTTATTATCACAGCGCCCGCCGCAAGAAGCAGCCCGTACAGTCCGAAAACCCCTCCCGCGATGATATACACAAACCGCAGAATGACAACCTTTTCGTACATCTTCGGGACAACAAAGCTGCAAAGCCCCGACAGCGCCACAATCAGCACCATAGGCGCACCGACAAGTCCCGCAGATACCGTGATATCGCCGATTACAAGTCCGCCGACTACGCCGATTGCGTGACCGATAGGACGCGGCAGGCGTATACCCGCTTCGCGCAGAATTTCGTACATAAAGTGAATGAACAGGCACTCCACCATAAGTGAAAACGGCGCAGTCTGCTCGGCTGCGGCAAGGTTCAGGATAAGCGACGACGGCAGCATTTCGGGGTTATACGAGGCGACAGCGACGTAAAATCCCGGCAGAAAAAGCGTTATCAGATACGCGGCAAGCCGCACGGTTCTTATGAAAAACGCGTAAAACGGCTTTTGCGTGTAGTCGTCGAGCGTCTGAAAATTCTCGATGAACAAATGCGGCACAACCAGCGCAAACGGCGTCCCGTCCACAAGTATGCCGACGCGTCCTTCGTACAGCTTTGCCGCGAAAACATCGGGACGCTCGCACGTCCCGCACTCCGAGAAGAACCAGCCGCCTTCACCTTCAAAATACGGCTGCACATATCCGCTTTCGAGGATTGTGTTCAGCTTTATCGATTTCAAGCGCTTCTTCACGTTTTCGAGTAATTTCGGCGAAACCTTGTCCGAGATGTAGCAAAGGCAGATGTCCGTGTTGCTGCGTTCACCGAACGGCGAGAGCTCGAAAACCAGCGTCGGTGACTTTATTCTTCGGCGGATAAGCGCCATATTTGTCCTGATAACCTCGACAAAGCCTTCCCGCGAGCCGCGAACGTTCAGCTCGGAGCTCGGCTCGTCGATACCGCGCGACTTGTACCCCTGAACGCCGATTGCAATCGCTCTCGCGCAGCCGTCAACGAGAATTATCGCAAAGCCTGACTGTAATTTCAGCGTGAGGTCGCCGAGAGTTTTGATGTCGAGCTGTTCCGCGGCAATAAGAAACACCTCAAAAAAGCTGTTCATAAGCGCGTCGGGCGACAGCAGCCTGTCGTTTTCGACAAGGTTCAGCTTCGGGTAAACAAGCTGCGCGAGCGTGTCTGTTGAAGTCATTCCCTCGCAGGTGATGACGGCGATTTTATTCCCGCAGACAAGTCCCCTCTTGATAATCACGTCCGAGGAATTGTCCGTGAATTTCAGCAGATTGTCGAGATTTTCTTCCAGAGAACGGCTTATCGGTGTGTTCTCTGAGGGCTTTGCTTGTTGTTCCATTTGTTCTCCCTTATACAATACATTTCTAAACAGACTGTTCTTTTTCAGCAATATTTTCTCGCATTATTCACGTTTTATGCAATAAACACGAATTTTCGGTTGACAACCGCGCAAAAATATGGTAAACTGTATTATAGTAAATTGTAAGGCGGTGAAGCATTTGAAGATAAACTGGAACAAAAAATATACCACGATAGCGATTTACAGCCTGATTGTTCTTGCTGTGGCTGTGCTGTTCGTGGTTTTTGTATTTAAATTTGACTCAATTTCAAACGGGTTCTCCTGGGTTGGCGCGGTTGCCGCTCCCGTAATCTGCGGCGTTATTATCGCGTATATTCTGAACCCGCTGATGATGCTCCTTGAAAACAAGCTCTTCGGGAAACTCAAAATCACTCCTCCCGAAAAACTCCTGTCCGAAAAGCTCTCTCCAGAAAAGCAAAGAGAGCGCGAGAAAAAACGCGCACGTTTCAGAAAAACTCTCTGTCGTGTGCTTTCGCTGACGCTCACCTATTTGATTCTTTTCGCGCTGCTTGCGGGAATTGCGGTTGCGGTTATGCCGAGCATTGCAAACAGCCTTGTCGACCTCACCGAAAAGCTACCCGAATATCTGAAGCAGGCGGAAACCTTCCTCAACGACTTCTTCAAGGATAATCCCGATATCGCCAAAATCCTCTTCAAGGAGTTTACAGATATTTCAAACGCGCTGCAGAAATTTGCGGCAGACCTCGACCCGAATATAATAAACAACGTCGGAAACAGCGTGTGGAATTTCGTTCTGTCGCTGCTCACGGGACTGAAAAACGTCCTGCTCGGACTTATCATCGCAATTTATCTGCTGTTCAGCAAGGAGCGTCTGCTCGCACAGAGCAAGAAAATTCTGTTCGCGTTTATCAAGAACGAGCGCTGCGAGCGTCTTTTCTCGGGACTTAACAAGTGCAACGACATCTTCAAGAAATATATCGTATCGAACCTTCTGGACGCGATGATTGTGTTCGTGTTTATGGTTATCGGAATGTTCGCAATGGGTATGCCCTATCAGATGCTTATCGCGGCAATCTGCGCGGTGACAAACCTTATCCCGTTCTTCGGACCGTTTATCGGAGCAATTCCGAGCGGTATTCTGATTTTGCTCGTTGACCCGTCAAAGGTAATCTGGTTTGCGCTGTTCGTGCTGATTTTGCAGCAATGCGACGGCAACATCATCAAGCCGTTCCTCTTCGGCGAAACAATGGGACTTCCCGCAATCTGGGTTCTCGTTTCGATAATCATCGGCGGCGGTCTTTTCGGAATACCGGGAATGCTGCTTGGAGCGCCCGTGTTTGCCGTGGTTTATCTGCTTTTCGCGGAATTTGTTTCGGGCAAGCTCAAAAAGAAAAATCTCCCGTCCGATACCGAGATGTATTTTAAGGGCACGGCGGAATTTGCCGAGGAATTTATCGACGAGCCGCCGAATAAGGTTGTCGAGGATTTCTCGATAAGCTTGGAAAACTCGGCTGAGGCTGAGGAAGAACAGCCCGAATTCCCCGAAAAAACCGCAAAACCAAAGCCAAGAAAATTCAAAAGAAGATAAAAAAAGGACGCTGATTTGCTCAGCGTCCTTCGTT
This sequence comes from Oscillospiraceae bacterium, assembly GCA_017847835.1. Classification (GTDB taxonomy): domain Bacteria; phylum Bacillota; class Clostridia; order Oscillospirales; family Ruminococcaceae; genus CAG-115. Next base: position 60,986 of record JAGASH010000002.1, on the reverse strand, counting down.
TTGATTAAATCAGATTTCCGCGATAACTTCGACCTCGACAAGCGCACCCTTAGGTATCTGCAAGCCGCCTACGCAGGAGCGCGCGGGCTTCTCGGTGAAATACTCCGCGTAAACCGCGTTGAATGCTGCAAAATCACCGATATCCTTCAGATAGCAGTTCGTCTTGACAACCTTTGTGAGAGAGCTTCCAGCCGCTTCGAGAACCGCCTTCAGGTTCTCGCAAACGCGCTTTGTCTGCTCCTCGATACCGCCCTCGACAAGATTTCCCGTCGCGGGGTCAATCGGGATTTGTCCCGAGCTGTACACGAGATTTCCCGTGATTTTTGCCTGAACGTAAGGTCCGATTGCCGCAGGAGCATTGTCCGTGTGAATTGTTTTCATAAAAATACCTCTTTTCGTTTACTTTATGTAGTCAACCAGCTTGTAGCCCGCTTCGATAAGCGCAGCGCGGATTTCTTCAAGGTGCTCGGAATTGCGTGTTTCAAGGTGAATACGCAGGAAGCAGCCGTTGATGTCGGGGTTTTCATCGGCGCGCTCGTGACGTACAGCGGTGACGTTTCCGCCGTGCTGAGCAATAATCTGCGATACACCGAGGAGCTGTCCGGGCTTATCGACAAGCTCAATGTTGAGCATTCCCGAGCGGCCGCTCTTGACAAGACCTCTTCTGATAACGCGGTTGAGGATTGTAACGTCGATGTTACCGCCCGAAACCACGCAAACAACCTTTTTGCCCTCGACGGGGATTTTGTTGAACATAACCGCCGCTACCGATACCGCGCCCGCGCCCTCTGCAATCAGCTTCTGCTGCTCGATAAGCGCGAGAATTGCTCCCGAAATCTCGTCCTCGGAAACCGTGACAATCTCGTCAACATACTTCTGACAAAGCTCAAAGGTGTTCTTTCCGGGCTCTTTGACGGCAATTCCGTCAGCAAGCGTCGCAACGCTTTCAAGACGCTCGATTTTGTTGTCGTGGATTGAGTTGAACATCGAAGGAGCGCCCGCAGCCTGTACACCGTAAACCTTGATTTTCGGATTGAGCTGCTTTATCGCAAACGCAACTCCCGAAATCAGTCCACCACCGCCGATAGGCACGACAACCGCGTCCGCGTCGGGCAAATCGTCGAGAATTTCAAGACCGATTGTACCCTGTCCCGCGATAACGTTTTCATCGTCAAACGGGTGAATAAAGGTGTAGCCCTTTTCATCGCGGAGCTGAAGCGCCTTGTTGTAAGCATCGTCGTAAACCCCCGGCACAAGGCAAACGTCCGCGCCGTAAGCCTTTGTTGCCTCAACCTTTGAAATCGGCGCGCCGTCGGGCAGACAAATCAGCGACTTAATTCCCGCTTTTGTTGCCGCAAGAGCAACACCCTGCGCGTGATTTCCCGCAGAGCAAGCGATAACACCCTTTTCGCGCTCGGCTTCTGTGAGCTGAGAAATCCTGTAATAAGCGCCGCGAACCTTAAACGAACCCGTAACCTGTAAGTTTTCGGGCTTGAGATAAACCTCAGCCGCAGGGTTGATTTTCGGAGCTTTTATAAGGTCGGTGCGTCTGATAACCTCTTTCAGAACGTGCGAAGCCTTATAGATACTGTCAAGAGTAAGCATTTTTCCATACCTTCTTTATTCAAATAAATTTTACCAAATTCCATTATACAACGCTTTGAGGAATTTGTCAAGTGTTATTGACAAAACGCGAAAAATGTGGTACAATATAGGGAGTAGTTTTTTGACAGAAAAAGTCGTGTTATTTGTAGAACAGGTTTAGTGAAATGAAGAAATTTTTTACTGTGCCAAATATAATAACGTGCGTGCGAATTCTGGGAACAATTGTGCTTGTGTTCATTGAGCCGTTCACCCTGCCGTTTTACATCATCTGGACCGTCTGCGGAACAAGCGATGTTCTTGACGGAACGGTTGCCCGAATGATGAAAATCGAAAGCAAGTTCGGCGCTCGTCTTGACAGCATTGCTGATATTATGTTCTATCTGCTTATGCTGTACAAGGTTTTGCCGAGGCTTATCGAGATTTTGCCGCACTGGATTTGGATAATTGTCTGCCTGATTGCGCTGACAAGAAGCGCGGCTTATGTAACCGCTCTGATAAAGTACAAGCGCTTTGCTTCGCTGCACAGCTATCTCAACAAGATGTCGGGATTTATGCTGTTTCTCGTGCCCTATTTCATCAGTCTGAGCTGGTTCTGGATATATTGCGTAGTACTCTGCGGAATAGGTCTTTTGTCGTCAATCGAGGAGCTGCTTATTCACCTGCTCTCGCGGCACTATCAGGAAGGCAGACAAACCATTTTCGGTCTGAAAACCAACAGAAAACGCTCCGTGCGGAGAAAAGCAAGCGGCGGCAAAACCGCCGAAAAGGAATAAAAATACGGCAGTGTGCGCTGCCATAAAAAAGGAGATAATTTTATGTACATTACTTGTTTGGACCTGGAAGGTGTTCTTGTTCCGGAAATCTGGATTGCGTTCGCTGAGGAAACGGGTATTCCCGAGCTTCGCAGAACAACGCGCGACGAGCCGGATTACGACAAGCTGATGAAATACCGCATCGGTATTCTGAAGGAGCACGGTCTTGGGCTCAAGGAAATTCAGGCTACTATTGCGAAAATTGACCCTATGCCCGGCGCAAAGGAGTTTCTGGACGAGCTCAGAGAGAACTCGCAGACGATTATTCTGAGCGATACATTCACGCAGTTTGCCGCTCCGCTTATGAAAAAGCTCGGAATGCCGACAATTTTCTGCAACTCGCTGGAGGTTGCTCCCGACGGTGAAATCACGGGCTACAAAATGCGCGTTGAAAAGTCAAAGCTCACAACCGTAAAAGCGCTTCAGTCTATCGGCTATGAAACCATCGCAGGCGGCGACTCCTTCAACGACCTCGGTATGATTACCGCGTCAAAGTACGGTTTCCTCTTCCGCTCAACCGAGCAGATTAAGAAGGATTATCCCGACATCCCCGCATTCGAGGAGTACGGAGATTTGCTCAAATACCTCAAAGAGTGCCTTTCTAAGTAAAACAAAATCGCCTTCGTTTTGTTGCGAAGGCGAATTTTTCTGTATATAAAACACCGCTCGGCAAGATACCAAGCGGTGTTTTTTCTTAATATCGCTAATCGAGAAACTCACTTTTTCTTCTTGCTGCTTGACGAGGACTCGGGCTCGGGAGGAACATACTCGGAAATTCTCACGGAAGTGATGATGATATCCTCGACGGGACTTGAAACCTCGTCGGTATTGCTTGTGGTGAGCTTTACGGCGCTGATTTTGTCCACAACGTCAAGCCCCTCGTAAACCTGTCCGAAAATCGTGTAATTTCCGTCCCAGAAAGGATAACCGCCCGTTGTCGCGTACTTTGCGGAAACGTCCTCGGTTGCCTTTTCAAACATTCCCGCCATATTTGTATAGTACTTTTCAAGAGCCGTCACGCTGTCCCTGTCGGGGTCTTCCTCGGACATCGTTTCGAGCTTCGCGGTATATTCAGCCGCCTTCTCCTTCATTTTCGCAGGGTCATAGCCGCTCAAATCCTGCACTTTTTTGCAATTGACGATATAAAACTGCGTGCCGATATGACCGCTTGTGTCGGAATAGCCGAGCGCACCGTAGAAATTTCGCGCGTTTACGCTGGTTTCCGCGTCGAGATACTGTCCCTCGTTAATCAAGGGTTTTCCGCCCGTGCCGTCACCGTTAAGCGAGCCGCCCTGAATACAGCAGTCCGCGATAACACGGTGAATTTTCAGTCCGTCATAGTATCCCGCTTTTGCAAGCGAAACAAAGTTTTCTACACCCATAGGAGCGATGTCGGGAAACAGCTTTGCCTTGATAACGCCGTAATCTTCGATTGTGATTTCGGCAATCGTGTCGCCCGCCGAAAGAACCACATCGCCGATATTTCCCGGCTTTCCGCTGTTTGAACAGCCGCTGACGCACAATGCCGTACCCAGCGCGAGAATAACGCTTGTTAGCTTCCTGAAAAGGTTCATAGCTTTGTCCTTTCTGTCAATTTTGATAAATCCGCATTATTCAACGGTTGAAACCGTGATGTTCTTGATGATGATTTCCGTGACGGGCTTCGTGATTTCACCCATACCGTTGTCCGAAACCTCGACCGCTGCAATCGCGTCAATCACGTCAAAGCCCTCGTAAACCTGTCCGAAAACGGTGTAGCCGCCGTCAAGCTGCGGGACGCCGCCCTTTTTGTTGTACAGTTCCTTGACGTTTGCGGGGAACGCGTTGTACTTATCCACAAACTCCTGAAAATAGTCCTTATACTGCGTGTAATAGGTAACATAGTCGGTAAGGCCCTGTTCCTTTGCCTGCCTGAGAAGCTCACTGCACTGCTCAACGTTCGCCTTAAAAGCGTTCAACTCGCTGTCAAAAACGTTCTGCTGCTTGTTGTTGACGATATAGAACTGCGTGGAGTTGTTGCCCTGATAGTTCGCGTAGCAGAGCGCGCCGTAAAAATGCCGCATATTGTCAGCCGCTTCCACACCGAACGAGCCGCCGTTCACCATCGCTTCGCCGCCCGTGCCGTCACCGTTGAGCGAGCCGCCCTGCATCATAAAATCGGCTTTCACGCGGTGGATTGTCTTGCCCTGAAAATATCCGCTGTCGGAGAGCTTTTGGAAATTCTCGACACCAACGGGCGCTGCCTCGGGAAACAGCTTTGCCTTGATTGTCCCGAAATTCTCGATTTCGATTGTGGCAACAAGGTCGCCCGACTTAACCGTCACCTCGTCGATATTTCCGCCCTTAACCGAGTTGTCCGAGCAGCCCGTGAAAAGCGCTCCCACGGCAACAGCCGCACACAAAATCAAACTTTTCAGTCTTTTAAACTTCATCTTAAACCTCATTTTTTCTTGACAACGGTTCCCTGCTTTGTTTCCTCGACAATATAACCCATCTCGGTTATCTTATTGCGAAGCTCGTCTGCAAGCGCGAAATTCTTTTCCTTACGGGCAGCCGCGCGCTGTTCAACAAGCGCCTTTACCTCGTCAGGAATTTCATCGTTATTCTTATTATATAACAATCCGAGCACATTTGTCAATGCCGAAAATTCGTCAAAATAAATTTTCACATCTTCCTTGGTGATTTCGGGAGAGGAAACAGCGGTGTTGATTTTTCTGACAAGCTCGAAAACTGCGGCAATCGCGTCCGCGGTGTTGAAATCGTCGTCCATTGCGCGGCAGAATTCCTCGCGAGCCGCCTTGACGTCAGCTTTCGTGGTTTCGCTCGCTGCGCCGTCCTTTGTAATCGGCAAAGTGCGCTCCATCAGGTCCTTGCAGTTGTACAAACGCGTGAGAGCAGCCTTGCAGCTCTCGATAACCTCAACGGTGTAGTTGAGCTGGCTTCTGTAATGCACCGACAGCAGCATAAATCTGATAGGCTCATAGCCGAATTCCTTTGCCATATCGCGTACAAGGAAGAAATTTCCTGCGGATTTCGACATCTTTTTGTTGTCAACATTCAGCATTCCGTTGTGCATCCAGATATTCGCAAGAGCGCAGCCCGTCGCGCACTCGCTCTGAGCGATTTCGTTTTCGTGGTGCGGGAAAATAAGGTCAGCACCGCCGCCGTGAATGTCGATTGTATCGCCGATATAGTGTCTTGACATCGCCGAGCACTCGATATGCCAGCCGGGTCTGCCCTTTCCAAAGGGAGAGTCCCAGTAAGGCTCACCGGGCTTTGCCGCTTTCCACACAGCAAAATCCATCGGGTCGCGCTTTTTCTCGCCGACTTCAATTCGAGCGCCCGCCTGCAAATCGTCGAGAGGCTGGTGCGAGAGCTTTCCGTACTCGTTGAATTTCGCGGTTTCAAAGTAAACGTCACCGTCAACCTGATACGCGTAACCCTTGTCAACAAGCGTCTTGACGATATCGATGATGATGTCCATATTCTCGGTTACTTTCGGGTGAACATCGGCTCTGCGAACATTCAAGCCCTCTGCGTCGATGAAGTACTCCCTGATTGCGTTCTCGGAAACCTCGGACGCGGTTTTGCCGAGCTCGTTTGCCTTCTTGATAATTTTATCGTCAACATCGGTGAAATTCTGCACATAGAACACGTTATATCCGCGGAATTCAAGGTAACGGCGGAACGCGTCAAAAACGCACAAAGCGCGCGCATTTCCGATGTGAATGAGGTTGTAAACGGTCGGACCGCAGCAGTAAATCTTGACGGTGCCCTCGGTAATCGGCTTTAAATCCTCTTTTTTGCGGGTCATTGTGTTGTAGATTTTCATTTTTCTTCTCCTTTATCGTTTTTCAGCTCGTCAATCTGTTTTTCAAGCTCGTCAACCTTCTTTTCGAGCTTTTCTATATACATCAGATGCTTGCACATAATCTCGGAAACGGGGTCGGGAATGTGAATTTGGTCGAGGTCGCTGTTGGAAACGCGAACTCCGTTCATCTTGACAACCCGCGCGGGCACTCCGACGGCGGTACAATTCGGCGGAACTTCCTCGAGAACCACGGCATTTGCAGCGATTTTGGAGTTATCGCCTATCTTGAACGGACCGAGAACGCGCGCTCCCGAGCCCACCATAACGTTATTCCCGAGCGTGGGGTGACGCTTTCCGACATCCTTTCCCGTACCGCCGAGCGTGACGTTCTGATAAAGCGTGCAGTAGTCGCCGATTTCGGTTGTTTCGCCGATGACAACTCCCGCACCGTGGTCGATGAACAGTCCCTTGCCGATTTTCGCACCGGGGTGAATTTCAATTCCCGTCTTGTGGCGCGAACGCTGGGAAATCCAGCGCGCGATGAAAAAGTGACCGCGCTCGTAAAACCAGTGAGCGCGACGATAGCTGCGGACAGCCTTGTAGGACGGGTAGAGGAAAATTACCTCCCAGCCCGACCGTACCGCGGGGTCGCGCGCCTTTATGGACGCGATTTCTTCACGAATTTTGTCAAACATAACTCTCTCCAAAAACAACAAAAGCCCTCGTACCAACGGCACGAAGGCGTCAACTAACGCGGTTCCACTTCGCTTCAGAAGAAGTCCGAAAGAACTTCCACTCTCTTACCCTTAACGCGGGAAACGGGCTCGCATTTCCTCAAGCCGGCTGCACGACCGCACTTCACCGCCTCCAAGCTCCGCGCTCTCACCACCCGCGCGGCTCTCTGAACCTTGTAAAACGGTTACTCTTGCCGTGTAAACGCCTTTACACATTTATATTATTATACACCATTTCCGCGGATTTTTCAAGCGTTTTTCCGTAAAATTTGCACGGGAATTGACAAAAATTTTGTACATTTAGCCTAAAAGAACGATTGCGAGCGCTAAAATCAGCTTAAAATCGGCTTTTTCGTTGAGCAAAATCAGAATTATTCCCGCGACAAGCAGAAAATCCCTGTCGGAAATCAACCTTGAAAAAGCGTCGTTTTTCGGGCAGTTTTTGCAGTCGTTTTCGCAGCAATTCCGAGCGTTTTTTTCGCAGTTTTTTCGCGCAAAATCGGTGCAATTTTCCGTGTAATTTTCACACGGTTTTTTTGCGCAATTTTCGGGGTTAATTTCGGCGCATTTTCGGGGTATTTTTCCGGCATAATTTTCGGCTATATTTTCACCCGAATTTACGCTCGAATTATAGTTATCTACAGCCTTATACAGAGCCGATTGAGTGGAATTCCACACCATTGTTTTTCACCCCCGAAAACACCCCTGTTTTTCCCATAAATTTCAGCGCATTTTTCACCTAAAAAAACAACCGCAAAATACCCCTCAAAAATGTCCCGAAAATCAAGCCTTTTCCGCTCAAATCAGCTTCTCGAAAAGCCCGCTTTCCTTCAAAACCGGCAGCAGCGAAATCAGCTTTAAAAGTCGCAGCGCCGAGTCGATTTTCGGGCGGTTTTCCTCGCGCAAAAGCGGCTTCAGCGCAAGCAGAAATCGCTCGTTGTCGTCGGGCTGATTGAGCGTTTCAAACAGGCTCAGCATTTTCAAAAGCATCTCGGGGTCGAGTCCCGAGAAAAGCCCCTTCCCGTCCTCCGAACCCGCATTGTTATCGGATTTCCCGTCGTCTTCATCATCCGAAAGCGCGCGCAGCAAATCCTCAATCCCGTCCATAAGCGCGCCTCCTTACACCTCGAAAACCGCTACTTTTTCCCTAAAATCCGCATAACATCGTCGGGCGACGACGCGCTTTTCAGCTTTTGCATAAGCTCCTCGTTGCTCAAAACCGCACGAAGCTTCTCCTTATCCGACTTCGACAGCCCCGCAGCAAGCGCTTTCATATCCCCTTTTTCAAGCGTTTGTTTAAGGCTTTCAGGCGATGTGCCCAGCTTTTTGCTTGCAGCCTCAATCAGCTTGTCGTAATTATTGTTCATAAAAACCGCCTCCCAAATTCAGTAAAAATAACCAAAAATTCCGAAAACCACTTTTATTTTTTCTGGCAGAATGATATAATAATTTTATGGGCTTTTAATAATGTATACTCACGAAAGGTTGATTATATGAAAATTCTTGTCGTTTCTGATACGCACAAAAATTATCAGGCACTGAAGGCTGTCGTGGACAAAATTCCCGATTTTGATATGCTTATTCACCTCGGCGACGGCGAGCACGAATTTCACGATATCCAAAAGCTTTTCCCCGACAAGGGTATGATTTACGTTGCGGGAAACTGTGATTTCGGTCAGCACGAAACCGTTCACGTCGCGAAAATCGGCGGTGTGAGGATTTTCTGCTGTCACGGTCACACGTTTCACGTTCACGACGGGCTGGAAAACCTTGTTGCCACGGCGAAACAAAATAACTGCAACATCGCGCTTTACGGTCACACACATCTTCACCGCACGGAAATCATCGACGGTGTGATGGTGATGAACCCCGGAAGCCTTGACTCACCGCGCGGTCACAACAAGCCGTCATTCGGCATTATCACGATTGAGCCGTCGGGCGAGGTCAAGATGAACCTAATCGCGGTATCGACAAGAACGGTATGAATACAATTTTTCTGAACGAGGTTGACTCCACAAACAACTACATCAAAGCGCATTGCAATGAGCTTCCCGACAAAACCGCAGTCACCGCGAAAAGACAGCTTGCGGGAAAGGGACGGCTTGGTCATTCGTGGGAAGGCAGCGAGGAAATGCTCCCGCTGTCGATTTTGCTGAAAAATCCAAAGGAGCCCGAAAATCTTCCCGCGAGAGTTGGGCTTGCAGTCTGCGAAGCGCTTGAGAGCGCGGTTTGCGGGGAATTTCACGCGGGGTTGAAGTGGCCGAACGACATAATTCTCGATAATCACAAGGTCTGCGGTATTTTATGCGAGAGCGCGCGATATGGTGCGTGTCTGAACGTGATTTGCGGTATCGGGATAAATATTTCACAAAGCGAGGATTATTTCAGGCAAGCGGGACTGCCGAACGGCGGCTCGATTTTGTCGCTTACGGGTGTGAAAATCGACAGGAACGAGCTGTTTGAGAAAGTCGCCGAACGTGTGATTTTTCGCTGTGCAATGCCGTTTCGCGAGTGTTTTGACGAGTACAGAAAACGTGTGCTGAACATCGGTCGCGAGGTTAGGCTTATCAGAAACGGCTCGGAGAAAATCGCGTTTGCAGAGGACGTATCCGAACAGGGATTTTTGATTTGCCGCGATGAAAACGGCATTTTTGAGGTCAATTCGGGCGAGGTTTCCGTGCGCGGAAAAGAGGGTTACATCTGATGATTGAGAACGAATTTAAGGTAATGCTGAACAAAAATCAGTATGATATTTTGGCAAAAAGCTACAAATGGGACGAGGAAATCTCGCAGACAAATCACTACTTCGACACCGAAAATCTGGAGCTTTCGGCGCGGCATATAACTTGTCGCGTGCGGGAGATTTCGGGGGAGTTTTTCCTTCAGCTGAAGCTGCCGACAGGGGTGAATTTTTCGCGCGTGGAGCTGGAGAAAAAGCTGGATTTTCTGCCCGAAAAAATCGACGGAAAAGAGCTGAAATCGCTTGCCGAAAACGTGGATTTTCCCGACGTGAAAAAACTCGGCGCGCTGTCCACAAAGCGGCTTGTGAAGCGGGCTGACGGAGCTGAAATCGACCTTGACGAGAGCCGTTATTTCGGGAAAACCGACTATGAAATCGAGATTGAATTTACCGATGAAAATGCCGCGCGAAAATTGCTTGAAGATGTGCGGAAAATAATCGGCGAAAGCGCTTCAAACAGCGAGGTTTGCACGGGAAAAATTCGTCGGTTTCTCGAAGAATTTCAAAGACAAAAATAACAAAACCCGCCGAAATCAATCGGCGGGAATTTTATTTTGTTCAAGAAGATAATTCAGCGGAAAAGCGCCGACAGCACCACATTCCATTATAAGCCGCTCCGCCAAATCGCCCAAATCGGCGGATTTTCGTAGATTTTCAAACGGGACGCAGAGGAAAAACACCTCGCCGAAATCCTCACCGAAAATCTCGTCAAGCACGGTTTTGTTCAGCGGAAGCTCGCTTGCAGCGAAAACGTGCGCGGAAATTCGCCTGTCGTAAAGGTAGTCACAGAGCCAATTGTACAGGAAATTCAGCGTTGCCGCGGACGGCATTTTCGGCAAAATCAGCGTTATCGCTTCACTCGCGAAAAGCAATTCGCGGTCGCTCGGCTCGGTGAAATCAACGTACTTTTCGCCGTGCTCGACCTTGTAAAACCGCTTTACAGTGCGCTTTGTGTCGGTCAAAACCCAAAGCAGAGGAATAGCCGCGAATGCTCCCAAGCAGACCACTCCGAGCGCGATGTGGACGTATTTTCCCAGAAAATACGCGGCAAGAAACGGCGACAAAAACGCGAAAGTCATGACAATCACCGTCAGAGCGGTGTTTTGCGATTGCCTTTTCCGCACGGCTTCGATTTGCATAATCCGGCTTTGCAGGCGGTTTTTTTCATCGTTGTCGGTCTTGTCGGGGAGCATGTTTTTCCGCTTCATCGTAACCAAAACCGGCGAGCAAGCCGACATCGCAATCCCCAAAATAAGCGAAAAAACCACAACGGGATAAACCCACTCGCCCGCGTTGTTCAACATTCCGATAAAACTTGTTCCCGCGCCGACAATTACTATTCCCCAGCTTATAAGCTGCCAGAAAAGATACGGGTGCTTTTTCCTGAACATCACTCACTCAGTTTTTTGCGCAGATAATCCTGAATTGCCTTCGGGGAAGCCGCGCCTTTAAGCGCCTTGTTTGCCTGTCCCATAAAGAAGCCGAAAACCTTCTGGTCGCCGCTCTTATACTGCTCGACGGGCTTCGGGTTGTTCGCGATTATCTCATCGACAACCTTTGCGAGAAGGTCGTTGTCCTCCTTAATCCACAAGTCTTGCTCATCGGCAATTTTATCGGGCGAGCCGCCGTTTTCGACAAGCTCACCGAGAATAATCTTCGCGTTAGACTGCGAAACCTTGTCCGTCTGAAGCAGCTCTACAAGCCGCGCGAAGTCCGCTCCCGTGAATTTCAGCGCATCCATATCAACCTCACCGAGATTTATGCGGCGGGTGAGCTCACCGACGATATAATTCGCGATAGCCTTCGGGTTGTCGTAAGACTTTGTCGCCTCGTCAAAGAAGTCGCAGACGCGCTTGTCGCCGACAATTATGTCCGCGTCCGCTTTCTTCAAGCCGAGCGAGTTCACATAGCGCTCCACGCGCTGCTCGGGAAGCTCGGGAATGGAGTTTTTGATAGCTTCAAGCTCCTCCTCGGTGAAGATAATCGGCGGGATATCGGGGTCGGGGAAATAGCGGTAGTCGTGCGCGTCCTCTTTCGAGCGCATTGCTGTGGTTTCGCCAAGCGCGTCGTTGAAACGGCGGGTTTCCTGTATCACGCGCTCTCCGCTCTCGATAACCTCCTCCTGCCGCTCGATTTCAACCTCAATCGCTCTCGCAATCGCTTTCAGCGAGTTGAGGTTTTTCAGCTCGGTTCTCGTACCAAGCTCGTCGCTGCCCTTTGGCGCAATCGAGATGTTTACATCGCAGCGAATTGAACCTTGTTCCATTTTGCAGTCGCAAATTCCCGCGTACTGCAAAAGCAGCTTGATTTTCTCCAAAAACGCGATAACCTCGTCGGAGCTGTGGAAGTCAGGCTCCGTGACAATTTCGATAAGCGGTATTCCGCAGCGGTTGTAGTCCGCGAGCGAAATTCTGTTCACCTCGTCGTGAACCAGCTTTCCTGCGTCTTCTTCAAGGTGGATACGGTTAATTCTGATAACCTTTTCCTCGCCCTTGACGTTGATTTTAACCGTTCCCGCAAGGCACACGGGACGCGGCATCTGCGAAATCTGATACGCTTTCGGCAGGTCGGGATAGAAGTAGTTTTTTCTGTCCCATTTCGTGAAGCGCGAGATATCGCAGTTCATCACATAGCCCGCCTTGATGATATACTCAACAGCCTTTTGGTTAAGCACGGGCAGAGTTCCCGGCATACCGCTGCAAACGGGGCAGCAGCGCGAGTTTGGTGTTCCTCCGAATTCAGCGGAGCAGGTGCAGAAAACCTTCGATTTCGTCAGCAATTCCGCGTGAATTTCAAGTCCCATTGTAGGATAAAAAGCACTCATTTCCGCACCTCCTTAAAGCTTCGGAGCAACAGGCGAAAAGCCCTGCTCAAAAGCGTCCGCGCACTGCAAAATCGTCTGCTCGTCAAAGCGTTTTCCGATAATCGACATTCCGATAGGCAAGCCGTTTTCGGTATAGCCGCAGGTTGTCGAAATGCCCGGAAGTCCCGCGATATTTACCGTGACCGTGCAGATATCCGCGGTGTACATCTTGACGGGGTCGTTGTCCTGTGCACCTATTTTATATGCGGGAGTAGGCGCGGTCGGTGTGAGAATTACGTCGCACTGCCCGAAAATCTCGCTGTACTCCTTGATAATCTCCTGTTTAAGCGCAAGAGCCTTCTTGTAATAAGCGTCGTAGTAACCGCTTGAAAGCGCGTAGTTTCCGAGAAGAATTCTGCGTTTTACTTCCTCGCCGAAGCCCTTGTTTCTGCTGTCAACAATCAGCTCGCCGAAGGTTCTTCCCTCGCCGCGATAGCCGTACTTTATACCGTCAAAGCGCGAAAGGTTTGAAGCAGCCTCCGCGCAGGCAATCAGATAATACGCGGGAATTGCGTATTTCAGTCCCGGCATAGAGCAGTCTACGAGGATTGCTCCCTGCTTTTCAAGCTCGTGAGCCGCGTCCATAACCGACTTTTTCACGCAGTCGTCGATAGCGTCCGAGTAAAATTCCTTCGGGAGCGCGATTTTCATTCCCTTAATCGGCTGTCCGAGTTTTGCTGTAAAATCGGGAGTTTCAACCCTCGCAGATGTTGCGTCGTGACGGTCGTGACCGCAGATAGCGTTGAGAAGAATTGCGCAGTCGTGAGCGTCGTTTGCAATCGGACCAATCTGGTCGAGCGAGCTTGCAAATGCAACCAAGCCATAGCGCGAAACTCTGCCGTAGGTGGGCTTGATACCCGTAACTCCGCAGAACGAAGCGGGCTGACGGATTGAGCCGCCGGTGTCCGAGCCGAGAGCTGCCGGTGCAAGCGAAGCCGCAACCGCTGCCGCTGAACCTCCCGAAGAACCTCCCGGAACGCGCTCCAAATCATAGGGATTTCTGGTTTTCGCGAACGCGGAGGTCTGCGTTGAGCCGCCCATCGCAAACTCGTCCATTGAAGCCTTTCCGAGCAGAACGTAGCCCTCGGCATTCAGCTTTTCGATAACGGTCGCGTTGTACGGCGGGATAAAATTCTCGAGCATTCTGCTGGAGCAGGTTGTTTTCACGCCGTCCGTGCATATATTATCCTTAACCGCAAGCGGGATACCCGTGAGCGCGGTCGCTTTTCCCGCGTCAATCAGCTTTTGCGCATTTTCCGCGTCGGAAAGCGCTTTTTCTTTAGTCACGGTGATGTAAGAAAGCAGATTTTTGTCCTGCTCCCCTATTCTTTTGAGATATTCTCCGCAAAGCTCGGCAGCGCTGATTTTCTTTTCATCGAGCGCGCTGCGCAAATCGCGGATTTTTGCTCTTGTCAAGTCCATTGTCTTTCTCCTTATTCAACAACCTTAGGTACAACGTAACAACCGTCCGTGTTCTCGGCATTTGCAAGCAGCTTTTCCGTCGGGAACGACTCCTCGGGAACGTCCTCGCGGGTGTCGGCAAAGCGGATTTCATTTCCGTCCTTGGTGTCGTCGTACGCAAGGTCAAAGCTCTTGATTTCGTCCATAAGGTCGATTATGCTGCCCATTTCACCCATAACCTTTTCCATTCCCTCTTCATCATAAGAGAGCTTGGACAGGCTGCAAAGGTGCTCTATGGTTTTCATATCAACTGCCATAAAATCAGTCCTTTCCTTCATTCTTGAACAGGTGAACTATGCAAAAAACTGTATTCACCCGAATTTTTTACCATACAATTTATATTATATCCTATTTTCGCATATTTTTCAAGGTGTATTTGATAATTTTGACAATTTGGATAAAATCACAAAAATATTTGCATTTTTGTGTCCCGTTTCTTGCACAAAAGCAAAACTGCGTTTTTGCAGAACGAAACGGCGGTAAATTTCGGATTTTTGCAATTTTAAGCTGTAAAATAACGGAAATTTCAGCTTTTGCGAAACCGAAAATGAAAGTTTTATTTTCAATTCTTGCAAAAAAACTCTTGACAAGTAAAAAAAAAGGTGCTATAATTATGTTGTACTTCGGCACACTTCGCGAAAAATGCAGAAAGTGTGCGGTTTAGATTTTATTTGGCGGGTTTCCGCCGTATTCAAGGAGTGAGGATATGTTACAACGAGAGGGAGAAACGAGAATTCCCGCAGGCTGCGCCATTTCGGGCTTTATAAACCGCGACGGAAAACGCACCGACGGCAGCGTTATCGTTAATTCAATTGCCTGTATGCACGAGCGCTCAAACGGTTTGGGCGGAGGCTTCGCGGGCTATGGCATTTATCCCGAATACCGCGACCAGTATGCTTTTCACGTTTTCTATGACTCCAGCGAGGCAAGAGTCAGAACAGAGGCTTTTCTCGACAGGCATTTTGACGTGGTGAACCTGTCAAGAATTCCCATAAGAAAGAACCCGAGAATTACCGACGAGCCGCTTATCTGGCGCTATTTCGTAAACCCGCTGCCCACAAAGCTTCAGGACAGCCAGCTTGACGAGAGAACATTTGTTGCGCGCTGCGTTATTAATATCAACGACAAGATTGACGGCGCATATGTGTTCTCCAGCGGCAAAAATATGGGTGTTTTCAAGGCTGTCGGCTATCCCGAGGACGTCGGTGATTTTTACAGACTTGAAGAGTACAGCGGCTGGGCTTGGACGGTTCACGGACGTTACCCGACAAACACTCCCGGCTGGTGGGGCGGTGCTCACCCGTTCTCTCTGCTCGATTATACAATCGTTCACAACGGCGAAATCTCGTCTTATGACGCGAACAGACGCTTTATAGAGATGTTCGGCTACAAGTGCAACCTGCTCACGGACACCGAGGTTATTACATACATCGTGGATTATCTCCACAGACGGCTTGAAATGCCGCTCGAAGACGTTGCAAAGGTTATCGCTTCGCCGTTCTGGAGCGAGCTTGAAAGCGGTAAGTTCTCGCCCGAGGAAACCGAAAAAATCAAGCATTTCAGAAATGTTTATTCAAGTCTTTTGATTACGGGTCCGTTCTCGATAATTCTCGGCTACACAAACGGCATTATGGCGCTCAACGACAGACTGAAGCTGCGCTCAATGGTTGCCGCGGAAAAAGGCAGCACGATTTACATCTCCTCCGAGGAGTGCTCAATCAGAACAATGTGTCCCGATGTGGACAGAATATGGAGCCCGCGCGGCGGTGAGCCGATTATCGCGGAGCTTTACGAAAATTGCGCGGAAAGGGTGGGAAAATAAGTGGCTGTTAATTACAACAATCCTCTTTTTGAGGTCATCAGAAACCCCGACCGCTGCATAAAGTGCCGCGTGTGCGAAAGGCAGTGCGCGAACGAGGTTCATAAATATGACGCGGATTTGGACAAGATGATTGCAAACGAGCAAGGCTGCGTGGACTGTCAGCGCTGCGTGTGCCTTTGCCCGACAAACGCTCTCAAAATCCGTCCGAACGAAAATCAATTCCGTCCGAACGGAAACTGGAGTATGCAGCTTATGGACGAGGTCTACAAGCAGGCAGGAAGCGGAGGAGTTCTGCTCTCGGCTATGGGCAACCCGCAGAATTACCCCGTTTACTGGGACAAAATTCTGCTGAACGCTTCGCAGGTTACAAACCCGCCTATCGACCCGCTTCGTGAGCCGATGGAAACCAAAACCTTCCTCGGCAAAAAGTCGCAGAAAATCTCCTACGACAAGGACGGAAAGGCTCACTTTGAGAAAACTCCCTACCTTGAACTTGACGTGCCGATTATGTTCTCGGCAATGTCCTTCGGCTCGATAAGCAAGAACGCTCACGAGTCCCTTGCAAGAGCCGCAACCGCGCTCGGTACATATTATAATACAGGCGAGGGCGGTCTGCACCGCGATTTCTATCAGTACGGCAAAAACACAATCGTACAGGTCGCTTCGGGACGTTTCGGTGTGTTCAAGGGTTATCTTGACGCGGGCGCTGCCGTTGAAATCAAAATGGGACAGGGCGCAAAGCCCGGTATCGGCGGTCACCTCCCCGGAATGAAGGTCAACGAGGAAATCTCGCGTACCCGTATGATACCTATGGGCGCTGACGCGATTTCACCCGCTCCTCACCACGATATTTATTCGATTGAGGATTTAAGACAGCTTGTAAACTCGCTTAAAGAGGCAACAGGCGGTGAAAAGCCGATTATCGTTAAAATCGCGGCTGTTCACAACGTTGCTGCAATCGCTTCGGGTATCGCGCGCTCCGGTGCGGATATCATCGCAATCGACGGTTTCCGCGGCGGCACGGGTGCTGCTCCGACAAGAATTCGCGACAACGTCGGTATCCCGATTGAGCTCGCGCTCGCAAGCGTTGACTCACGTCTTCGCGACGAGGGTATCAGAAACGATGTTTCAATAGTTGCAGCGGGCTCTATGCGCTCGGCAGCAGATGTCGTCAAGGCAATCGCGCTCGGCGCGGACGCGGTTTATATAGCAACCTCGGCTCTTATGGCAATGGGCTGTCATTTGTGCAGAAGCTGCAACACAGGCAAGTGCAACTGGGGTATCGCAACACAGCGCGCAGACCTTGTAAAGCGCCTTAACCCCGATATTGCCGCAGAGCGTCTGATAAATCTCGTCACTGCCTGGAACCACGAAATCAAGGAAATTATGGGCGGTATGGGCATAAACTCCATTGAGGCTCTCCGCGGAAACAGACTTATGCTGCGCGGCGTCGGGCTCAATCAGAAAGAGCTTGACATTCTCGGCATAATGCACGCGGGCGAATAAGGAGGGCTTGAAATGAAAAAGGTTTATGTAAACGAGGATTGGTGTCTTGCCTGCCACTTGTGCGAATATTACTGCGCAGCGGCAAATTCCGGCAAGGACCTTATCAAAGCGTTCAAATATTCGGATAAAAAGCCTGTTCCCCGTATAAAGGTCGAGGAAGGCAGCGAGGTGAATTTCGCCGTTCAGTGCCGTCACTGCGAAGGAAAGCCCTGCGTAAAGGGCTGCATCGCGGGCGCGCTGTCCATTGTTGACGGCGTGGTTGTGTGCGACGAGAACAAGTGCGTGGGCTGCTACACCTGCGTTTTGAGCTGCCCGTTCGGGTGCATTGTCATCGACGAGGAAGGTCACAGGATACAGAAATGCGACCTCTGCACGAAAAATCACAACGGCGAACCCGCTTGTGTTCAGGGCTGCCCGAACAAGGCTATCGTATTTGAGGAGAGGTGAGAATAGATGAATTACGTTATTATCGGAAATTCCGCGGCGGCTGTCGGCACAATTTCGGGTATCCGCGAAATTGACAGCACGGGCAAAATCACCGTCATCTCGGACGAAAAATACCACACCTATTCCCGCCCGCTTATCTCTTACTGGCTGGAAGGAAAGGTTTCGGACAAGAATATTTACTATCGTCCCGCTGATTTCTATGAGAAAAACGGTGTGGAAACCATTCTCGGCAAGAAGGTTATGAAAATCGATACCGCGAAAAAGTGCGTGGTTCTCGACGACGGGCTGTCAGTTCCATACGATAAACTTATGGTAGCGACAGGCTCAAAGCCTTTTGTACCGCCGATGAACGGTCTTGAAAAGACAAATTACCACACCTTTATGAGCTATGACAGCGTTAAGGCTATCCGCTCGGAACTCCGCGAGGGTATGAAAGTGCTGATTATCGGCGCGGGACTTATCGGTCTGAAAGCCGCAGAGGCTCTCTCCGCCTACAAAACCGACATCACCGTTGTCGATATGGCAGACAGAATTCTCCCGTCAATTCTCGACGAGAGAGCGGGACTTAAAATGCAGAAGCACATCGAAAGCAAGGGCGTCAAGTTTATCCTCAAAACCTCCGCTGAGGAATTTTCCGAGCACAAGGCAAAGCTCAAAAACGGCGAAGAGGTTGACTTCGATATGCTGATTGTAGCGGTCGGAGTTCGCCCGAACACCGAGCTTGTCGCAGACGCAGGCGGCAAGGTTGAACGCGGAATTATCACGGATATGACGCTCAAAACCTCGCTTGACGATATTTATGCGGCGGGTGACTGCACGGTGAGCTACGACGCTTCTTCCGATACCGAGAAAATCCTCGCGCTTTTGCCGAACGCTTATATGCAGGGAGAGGTTGCGGGAAGAAATATGGCAGGGCGCGAGTTCTATTATGTGAACGCAATCCCCATGAACGCAATCGGCTTCTTCGGTCTGCACATCATAAGCGCGGGAAGCTATGACGGCGAGGAATATGTCACAGAAACAGAGAATACATATAAAAAGCTGGTGTTCCGCGACAACACGCTCAAAGGCTACATTCTTATGGGCGACGTCGCGAGAGCGGGAATTTATACCTCGATGATAAAAGAGCGCATCGATTTGGGTGATGTCGATATTGAAATGCTCAAAGACAAGCCGCAGATGATGATGTTCGGCAAGGAGCGCCGCGAGGAGAAGCTGGGAGGAATTATAAAATGACGATTGACGCGAAAAATCTCGGCTACGACGAGCTTAACAAGATGATAAAGGACAGCGCCGACGAAAAATTCGAGCTTTCAAACGTTCTCGGTCAGCGCTATATTGCTGCGGGATTGTCCGGCAAGGAAATCAAAATCACCGGCACTCCCGGAAACGCGCTCGGAGCTTATCTGAACGGTGCGAAGATTATCGTTCACGGAAACGCTCAGGACGCTATCGGCGACACGATGAACGACGGCGCGATTATCGTTCACGGAAACTGCGGTGATACCACAGGCTACGCTATGCGCTCCGGTGAAATCTACGTTCAGGGCAACGCGGGCTATCGCGTGGGTATCCACATGAAGAGCTATAAGGAGCTCTACCCGATTATCGTAATCGGCGGCAAGGTCGGCGATTTCCTCGGAGAATATCAGGCGGGCGGTATTATCGTTGTGCTTGGAATAGGCGTTGAGGGTTGTCCCGTAGGCAGCTTCTGCGGCACGGGAATGCACGGCGGAGAGATGTTTATCAGAAGCGAAGAAGCGCCCGCGGGACTTCCCGCACAGGTTTGCTGTTCCGAAGCAACCGCCGAGGAAAAGGAGCAAATCCGCCGTTATGTCGACAGATTTGTAAAGCATTTCGGCAATAATACAGACGAGCTTCTGCAATCGAAATTCTGGAAGCTTGTACCGAACTCCGCAAACCCCTATAAACAGCTTTATGTAAGCAACTGATGCGCAAAAGAACAAAACTAATTCTGCTGATAATCGCGGCGGTGCTTTTGATAATAACCGCCGTGATTGTCGTAATTCCGGCAATTCAGACGGGAAATTTTGCTTCCCGCGCGGAAAAGGTCGTGCAAGTACCCGATTTGAACAGCGGTTTTGTGCCGCAGGGACTTGAATTTCTCCCCGAAAGCGGAGTTTTTCTTGTGAGCGGTTATCTCGGCAAAACGGCGCAAATCAAGCTAATCGGCGAGAACACAAATTCTTCCGTTTCGCTTTACAATGCGGACGGAAGCGATTTTGAAAGTCACGCGGGCGGGATTTGCAAAAGCGGGGATTTCGTGTACATTTCGGGCGAGCAGAACATTTACGCGTTCAGTCTGAGCGATGTTTTAAACGGCTCGGCAGCGCTTGTCGGGAAAATCCCCGTGAACAACCGCGCGTCGTTTTGCTTTGCCGATGAAAAGTACGTTTATGTCGGCGAATACGCTTTCGGCGCGTTCTACCCGACAGCCGAAAGCCACCATATCAAAACTCCCGCAGGCGACGACAATTCTGCGATTGTTTTCGCGTTTCCGACTGACAAAAATCAGCCGCTCGGCTTGAAAACCGAGCCCTCGTTCGCTTTTTCGACAACGGGAAGCGTTCAGGGAATGGAAATTGCCGAGGGAAAAGCGTTTTTGTCGCTTTCGGACAGGGTTTCGGGCTCGCGGCTGCTGAGCTATGATATTTCAAGCGCGAAAATCGATCAATTCGGCGAAATCCCGCTGATTTATCTCGACAGCGCGAATTTTCTTGAAAAACAGCCGATGTTCCCGCAGTCCGAGGGAATTGTTTTCGCAAACGGGAAAATTAACGTTTTGTTTGAAAGCGCGGCAAACAAATACCTTATCGGACGGCTTTTCGGCGCGGATTATATCTATTCTCTGGCAATCTGAGCAAGACATTTTTTGGAGCGGATTTATGAAAATTTTCATCAACGCAAAAACCATAGAGCTTTGCAGCAACATTCTCGCGGCTCTTGACGAAACCGCGGACAGCGCGACGCTCTGCTTCACCGATGAACAGGCGGCAAATACGGATTTCTCCGACTATGACGCGATTATCGTGTCAACGCCTCTCAGAAGCGAGTTCGGACTTGATTTTGTCGCGAATTTATCGAAAAAGTGCAGCGCGCCGATTATTGTTCTCGCGCGTGCCGATATAGCGGGCGACGTTCAGGCAAGGCTCAGGTTCACGGGTGCTTTCGTGCTTGAAAAGCCGTTTCAGAAGAGCGTTCTGCGGCAGACAATAAGAACGGCGGTTATCGCAAAAGAAAACATAAACCGCCTTATAAGCGAGAAATCCGAGCTTTCAAAACAGCTCGACGACGTGCGGGTGATTGACCGCGCGAAATTCTGCCTTATTCAATACCTCAATCTCACCGAGGAACAGGCTCACAGGCATATCCAGAAGCTCGCAATGGACACAAGACGAACACAGCGCGAAATTGCCGAGGATATTCTGAGAACTTATGCGATATAACAAAGCGGGACGTTGAAAAACGCCCCGTTTTTGTTACTGTTTGTCCCTGATACCGAACATCAGCCTCAGCAGACCCGCAAACATCTTCGGACTTTTCACCACAACAACCTTCATAGCTCGCTCCTCTCAGCACCTCAAAAGAAATATACCCAGAACGATTAGCAGAGCCGCGATTACAAACAGCATTACCTTCAGCGAAAAGAACGAAATGCACATAACAGCGCCCAGAAATGCCGCCGCAGCAAGACAAAGCCCTGCTTTCGAGCAATTCCGCCGTTTTGGTCTTCTTCGCCGAAACATACCGTTCACCCCCGCTTTTCCGCCGTTTCAGGCTTTCCCGCACATTGCAGCACTGCCTTTGTTGCATATTATTCATTTTTCTTAAAATCTGTTACATATTTCTTTCAAAAAATACTTGTTTATTAGAAAAAAATGTGTTATAATAGAAATAAGGCTTTTATAATAGTACAATTCCGGAGGAAAATTATGGAAAATAGCAAAAAACACCCTGCGGGCAGTATAAGAGTATCAGAGGACGTTATTATAAAGATTGCGACTACTGCGGCGTGCGAGATTGAGGGAGTAAAGCTTGCACAAAGCGCAAAGACAAAACCGAGTTTTGCCGCGCTGAAAAACGCACCCGTACACACGCGTCTTTCAGGAGATACCGCCGCGCTGAAACTGAACATTTTCGTTGACGAGGGCTGCAATGCCGCGTCTATTGCCGAAAACGTACAGAAGAGCGTAAAATCGGCAATCCAGAATATGACGGGCTTTACCGTGACAAAAGTTGACGTAAATATCGCGGGAATTTGCTTTGCTGACGAGAGCAAAGCTCCCGCAGAAGAATAATTTGGGGGACAATATGGAAGAAAAGCTTAAACGGCACGAAATCCGTGAGGGCGCGTTTCTGATACTGTATCAGCTGCTTTTCGGGACAACTCTCGACGAAATCGACGAGCTGAATGCCGAAGCGTTTGATATGGCGAAAAACGAAGAAACAAACGAGATTGTAAACGGCGTGCTGGAGCACGACGCGGAATTGCTGGAGGTTATCGCGAAATTCTCGAAAACCCGCGCTGCTTCGAGAATTGCAAAGGTAAATCTCGTGATACTTAAAATCGCGGTGTATGAAATGAAATACTGCGAGAGAGTGCCGAATGCGGTTGCTATAAACGAGGCTGTCGAGCTCGCGAAAAAATACTCGCAGAAATCCGACAGCTCATTCATAAACGGGATTTTGAGCTCGTATATGAGGGAACTTGATGGAAAATAAAAAAATCCCGACAGTAACCGTTTCGCAGGTCAACCGTGCCGTTTCTATGATAATCGGCAGCGACAAGCGTTTTCGGGATTTGTCGGTGAAAGGCGAAATATCCGATTTCACCCGGCACTACAAAACCGGTCACCTGTACTTTTCACTCTGCGATGAAAACGCGAAGCTGAAAGCGGTGATGTGGTCGGAAAACGCAGGCAAGCTGAATTTTTCACCCGAAAGCGGTGAAAGCGTGGTTTGCCGCGGTTTTTTGACGGTGTACGAGCCGACGGGAGTTTATCAGATAAACGTTGTTTCAATGGAGCGCGAGGGCAGCGGTGAACAGGCAAAGGAGCTTCTGGAGCTTGTAAAACGGCTGGATAAAGAGGGTATTTTTAAGCAAAAGCGCGAAATTCCCGCGTTCCCGAAGAAAATTGCCGTGATAACCTCGCAAGGCGGCGCGGCACTTCAGGACATTATAAATATAACCTCGCGGCGCTGTCCGACCGTTAAGCTTGCAGTTATTCCTGCGACGGTTCAGGGAGTGAACGCAGCAAGTTCGATTGTACAAGCGTTTTCGATTGCCGAGAAAAGCGGCGCGGATACGATAATTTTCGGGCGCGGCGGAGGCTCGTCGGACGACCTTTCCGCGTTCAACGACGAAGCGGTTGCGCGGGCAATTTTCAAGAGCAAAATCCCCACAATCAGCGCTGTCGGTCACGAAACCGATACCACAATCGCCGACCTTGCTGCCGATATGCGGGCACCTACGCCTTCTGCTGCCGCGGAGCTTGCAACTCCCGATTTGCAGGAGGTCAAGCGGAATTTTGAGGTTTTGCTGAACGGTATCGAATACCGCGCGAAGTCGAGAATTTCGCTTTGCGAAGCGGCTCTTGAACAAAAATCACGGCTGATAAACGCGCTTTCTCCGAGAAACAAAATCGCGGAAAAATCGCGGCAGACCGAGGCTCTCTTTGAAAATATAAGCCAAAGCGTGCACAGAAAAATCCTGCTTTGCGAAAGCGCGCTTGAACGGCAAATCAGCGTGATTTCCGCGCTCAGCCCGCTTGAAGTGCTCAAAAGAGGCTATTCCGTTACCGAAAAGGACGGGAAAGCCGTTCGCAAAAGCACGGAGCTGAATGTGGGCGACAGGGTTGAAATCAGGCTCGGAAGCGGCTTTGCAAGCGCCGAAATCACCGATATAAAGGAATAACTATGGAATTTGATTTTGAAAAAGGAATGAAAAGGCTTTCGGAGATTTCCGAGCAGATGAACGGCGATATCCCGCTCGAAATGTCCATAAAGCTTTACTCCGAGGCGGCTGAGCTTGTGAAAAAGTGCCGTGAATACATTGACAGCGCAAAGCTCGCCGTTGAACAAACGGAAATGAAGTGATGAAAATAAACGTAAAGGAAACGCTCGCGGAATACGCGGAAATGACCGAAAAAGCACTCTACAAGTACCTTCCCGAAACCGAGTGCCTGCAAAAGAACCTGATTTCGGCAATGCGGTACAGCTTGTCGGCGGGCGGAAAAAGACTTCGTCCCGCGCTGGTTATGGAATTTTGCAGAGTGTGCGGCGGTACTCCCGAAATGGCGCTGCCGGTCGCTTGCGCGATTGAGATGACGCACACTTTTTCGCTTATCCACGACGATTTGCCGTGTATGGACGACGACGATTTGCGCCGCGGAAAGCCGTCCTGTCACAAGGCTTTCGGCGAGGCTGAGGCGGTGCTTGCAGGTGACGCGCTCGCGATTATGCCGTATGAAATCATCGCCGAAGCGGGACTTAAAAACAAGCTTTCTCCCGACGCGTCGCTGAAAATAATCAAGCTTTTGTCGGAGCTTTCGGGTTTTCGCGGAATGACGGGCGGGCAGATTATCGACCTTGAAATCGAGGGAAAACAAGCTCCCGAGGCGATAATCCTTGAAATGTACCGTATGAAAACAAGCGCGCTGCTGGAATTCTGCTGTCGTGCAGGGTGCATAGCAGCGGGAGCGGGTGCAGCCGAACAGCTTGCTGCGGGAAGTTTCGGCGGGCGGCTCGGACTTGCTTTTCAGATAACCGACGATATCCTCGACATCACCGCCGATGAAAAGCTCCTCGGAAAGCCTGTCGGCAGCGACAGCAAGGAACAAAAATGCACTTATGTTGCGGCAGTCGGTCTTGAAAAGGCAAAGGCTCAGGTGCTTTCGCTTACAAATCAGGCAGTTGAACAGCTTTCGTGCTTTGAGGACGCGGATTTCCTGCGGGAACTCGCGCTTTCGCTCACGGAAAGACAATTCTAACGGGCTGTCGAGAAAGGTACAATTGCTAGGAAACTTCATATCGACTAGGCTTTGTGCCTGTCGATATGAAGTTGACGACGCAGGTGTGCCTTTATCGGCAGACCGAAAATAATTTTGGAGGTTTCTATTTAAATATGCCGAATATCTTTATGATTAACCCGCCGATTACGGTCGGTATTATCGCATTTATTTCAGCGCAGATAATCAAAACAATAGGCTATGCGATAAAATTCAAGACATTTAACCCCGAGCGTATCACGGGCGCGGGAGGAATGCCCTCGTCACACTCATCGCTGGTGTCGGCGGTTGTGATTTATTTCGCTCGTTACTGCGGCGTTGAAAGCCCCGAATTTGCTCTTTCGGTGCTCATCGCGGGAATTGTAATCTTCGACGCGCTGAGCGTCCGCTATAACGCGGGTCTGCACGCAAAAGAACTGAACAAAATGCGAAAAATTATCGATAATCTTGACGATGAAATCTCCAAATTAAGCGGCGAGGACGACGACCCCGATATAAACGAGCTTGCAAATCAGAAGGATTTGAAGGAATTTCTCGGTCACACGCCGATTGAAGTGCTTGCGGGAGCGCTTTTCGGTATTATCATCGGTCTGGTGTTCCCTAAACCGTGAGTATTAAACCCGTGGCAGCGCGACAAACCGCTGCTTCAACGGAGGAATCTATGCTTTCAGATAACATAAATCACGATATAATTTCTAATATGACAACTCCGCAGCTTCGCTCGCTTTGCAAAGAGCTGCGGGGCTGTATTTTACAGACAGTTATGAAAAACGGCGGTCATCTCGCGTCAAATCTCGGCACGGTTGAGCTTGCCGTTGCGCTTCACTGCGTTTACGATGTAAACGGCGGCGACAAAATCGTCTGGGACGTCGGTCATCAGGCATACGCGCACAAGCTCCTCACGGGAAGATATTCGCGCTTTTCAACGCTTCGTCAAAAGGACGGGCTTTCGGGTTTCACACGGCACTCGGAAAGCGACGCAGACGCGTTTATCTCGGGACATTCGAGCACTTCCCTTTCGGCTGCCTACGGGCTTTCAGCGGCAATGCGCCTGAAGGGAGAAGACGGCTCGGTCGCGGCAGTTGTCGGCGACGGCTCTTTCACGGGAGGCTGCGCCTACGAAGCGCTCAACAACGCGGGAAAAACCGCTTCAAACCTCACGCTTGTCCTCAACGACAACGCGATGTCAATCAGCAAAAGCACGGGCGCGCTTGCACGTTATCTCGCGCAAATCCGCTCAACGAGGAAATATTATGTCGCAAAAGAGCGCGTGAAAAGTGCGCTTTCTGCGGTGCCAGTGGTCGGAAAACCGCTTGAAAGAGCAATCGGCGCAGCAAAAACGCTCGTCAAAGAGGCGCTCTACGACTCGAGCAACCTTTTCGAGAATTTCGGCTTCACCTATATCGGTCCCGTCAACGGGCACAATTTAGAGGACTTAATCGAGGCGCTTTCGGTTGCAAAGCTGATGAAAAGACCGTGCGTGGTACACGTTTTCACGACAAAGGGCAAGGGTTTCCGTCCCGCCGAGGAAAATCCCGGAAAGTATCATTCCGTGGGAAAAGGCGGAGTTGTCGAGGATTTGACGGTCGAGGACAAAGCGCTTGTCGCCGAAAAAAACTTCTCGGAGGTTTTCGGACGAGAGCTCGCGAGGCTTGGTGAAAAGGACCGCAGAATTTGCGCGATAACCGCAGCGATGAAATACGCGGTCGGGCTGAATTATTTCAAGAACAGCTGTCCCGCGAGATTTTTCGACGAGGGAATTGCCGAGCAGCACTGCGTAACGTTTGCCGCGGGACTTTCGACAGGAGGAATGCTGCCTGTTTTCGCGGTATATTCGACGTTTTTGCAGCGCGGTTTTGACCAGATTTTGCACGATTGTGCAATCGAGAACACGCACATCACTTTGTGTATAGACCGTGCGGGTTTTGTCGGCGAGGACGGCGAAACGCATCAGGGAATTTTTGACGTGCCGATGCTGCGGGCAATTCCAAACACCACGATTTTCGCTCCCGCAACATTTGAGGAGCTTCGCAGATGTCTTATGCGCGCGATTTACGATACCGAGGGAATTGCCGCGGTGCGTTATCCCAAGGGCGCTGAACTCAGCATAAGCGGTGTAAAAATCGCGCCCGCGAGAGATTTCTTTTACTCGGGAAAACGCTCGTCAACGCTCGGAATAACCTATGGAAAAATCTCTGCAAATCTTATCAAAGCGGCTACTGACACAGGCGTGGATTTTGTGCGGCTGGTTGTCATAAACCCGCTTCCCGAGAGCGTTTACGAGATTGCTCTCGGCTATGAAAAAATAGTGTTCTTCGAGGAAAGCTCGCTTCGTGGCGGAATTTCCGAGGGATTTTTCGCGGAGCTTTTAAAACGCGGTTATCGCGGAAAAGCGGAAGCTGTCGGGGTTTCGGGAGAGTTTGTGCCCGCAGCGTCACAAGCTGAGCAGCTCGAAATGTACGGTCTGGATATCGAGAGTATGAAAGAAAAATTGGTGTAACAATGCGGCTTGACGTTTATCTTTCCGAGAAAAATCTCGCAAAAAGCCGTGCTGCCGCAGCCGCTCTGATAAAGGCGGGAGCAGTTTCGGTGAACGGGAAAATCGTCGAAAAAAGCGCGTTTGAAGTCGGCGAAAACGATGACGTGAAAATTGTCGGCGAAACTCTGAAATATGTCGGGCGCGGCGGTCTGAAGCTCGAAAAGGCGCTTGAAATCGGGAAAATCGATTTGAACGGCAAAACCTGCCTTGATATCGGCGCTTCTACGGGCGGCTTCACCGATTGTATGCTGCAAAACGGCGCGAAAACCGTGTACGCGGTGGACGTCGGGACAAATCAGCTCGACGAGAAGCTTCGGAATGACGCGCGCGTGATTTCGCTTGAAAATACCGATATCCGCGATTTTTTCCTCAATTCCGAGGTCGATTTTATCGGCACGGACGTGTCTTTTATCTCGCTTCGGCTGATACTCCCGCACGTTTTCAGACTGCTGAAAAAAGACGGAAAAGCCGCGGTTCTCGTAAAGCCGCAGTTTGAAGCGGGAACATCTTCGGTCGGCAGAAAAGCGCTCTCGAAAAAGGGCGTCGTGACCGATGAAAAAGCGCGGCTGAAAATTGTCGCAGAAGTCAGAGATTTCGCGGAGCAATGCAGGTTTGCGGTGCTGCTGACGGAAAAATCTCCGATAACGGGCGGCAGCGGAAATGTTGAATATCTGATGATTTTGGAGAAACGAAATGAGAGCTTTAATCATCTTTAATCTGAGCAAAACAGGCGCGGCAACGCTGTCTGCGGAAATTGCAAAAATTCTGAAATCAGCGGGAATTACACCCTGCGTTTTCGGCGAGAACATAATCTATGCGGAAAAGGTCGGCGCGGAAATAGTCGAGTCGCCGAGTATCTGCAATTTTATCATCACGGTCGGCGGTGACGGAACAATTCTTCGCTGGGGAAAAGTTGCCGCGGATTATGATATTCCGCTGCTCGGAGTAAATCTGGGAAGGCTCGGATTTATGGCTTCCGTTGAGCGCGAGGAAATCGGGAAAATCCCCGAGCTTCTCTCGGGTGAACACCACATCAGCCGCCGAATGATGCTCAACGTCGAGCTTATCCGCGACGGGAAAAGCGTGTTCTCGCAGCGCGCTCTGAACGATGTCACTGTGTCGCGAAGCAGCCGCTCAAAGCTGCCCGAATTTGTCGTGAGCTGCGGCGAGAGCGAGGTTTCACGAGTTCGCGCAGACGGAATAATTCTCAGCACTCCCACAGGCTCAACCGCATACTCTCTGTCAGCCGGAGGACCGATTTTGTCGCCCGATTTGGAGTGCGTGGAGTTCACGGCGCTTTGCCCGCACACTCTTTTCAACCGTCCGATGATTTTCTCGGACAAGCAGACGATTTCCGCGCGCGTTTTTCAGTACGACAACAGCAAGGCAACCTTCAGCGTGGACGGCGGAAAAGCAATCCCGATTGAAGAAAACGATGTACTTAAACTCACGCGCTGCCCGAAGGACTTGCTTCTGATTGAAGCGGGAGAAGGCTTCTTCGGGGCAATTCACAACAAGCTTCTCACACCGCTTAAATAAACATTTTTCCTTAAAGGAGCGATTGATTTGGACAAAAAACGCAGACAGGCTGCGATAATTGAAATAGTAACAGAAAACGAAGTTGAAACACAAAGCGAGTTGTCGCGGCTGCTGAGCGAGCGCGGAATAAGCGCAACACAAGCGACGCTTTCACGCGATATAAACGAGCTTCACATCACAAAATGCGAGTCGGAAAACGGTGTAAACCGATATTTCTCGGGGATTTCAAACAGTCCCGCGGAATTCAGCGGGATATTCGCGCAGTCGGTTTTGTCGGTGGATTACGCGATGAATACGGTTGTGCTGAAATGCCACTCGGGACTTGCCGACGCAGCGTGCAAGGTTGTCGATGAACGGCAGCTGGAGTCGGTTATCGGGACAATCGCGGGCGATGACACGGTTTTTATTCTCACAAAGACGGAAAATCACGCCAAAGCGCTCTGCGTAAGGCTTAAACAGATGATGAAAAAGTAGGAGAAGGTCGATGTTAAGGGAGCTATCCATAGAAAATCTCGCGGTTATTGAAAATGCGCGCGCAAGTTTTTGCGGTGGCTTTAACGTGTTCACGGGCGAAACAGGCGCGGGAAAAAGCGTGCTTATCGGCGGTGTAAACGCAATTCTCGGTCAGCGCGCCGCAAGGGACGTTGTTCGCGCGGGAGCCGAAAAGGCTGTCATCACTGCGCTTTTCGACGAGCTTTCGGACGAGATTCGCAAAAAAATCGAGGAACTCGGATTTTCTGCCGAGGACGAGCTTGTGCTGTCACGCGAGATTTTTGCCGACGGAAAAAGCGCTGCCCGTATCAACGGACGAACCGCGACAGCTTCTATGCTTCGGGAAGTCGGCGAGCTGCTTATCGATATCCACGGTCAGCACGACAACCGAATTCTGATGTCAAACGATAATCAGCGCGATATTCTCGACAACTATGCGGGAATTTCCGAGAAAATCGAGGCTTACCGCGAGCGTTTCCGTGAGTTTTCGAGGGTTTCCCGTGAACTGAAAAAGCTCTCCGAGGAAGAAGAAATCCGCAGCCTTAAAATCGAACGGCTAACGGCTACAATAGCCGATTTGCAGCCGCTGGAGCTTGAAAAAGGCGAAGCCGAGCAGCTTGAAAAAGAGCTGAAATCAGCTCGGGCAAGCGCGAAAAACGCTGAGCTTCTCGGTGTGGCTTACGGGTGCCTTACCGCGGACGAGGGAAACGCAGCTATTGAACTGCTGAAAATTGCCGAGGAAAAGCTCGCGAAGGTCGAGGACAGCGAAATTGCCGAGGAGCTTCGGGCAAGAATTTCATCGGCGGCGGGTGAGCTTTCGGATATTGCCGATGAGCTTTACAATCTCTCGGACGAGGCTGCTGAGGAGCGCGAGGCACGGCTCTCCGAACGGGTTTCCGCGATAAAAACGGCTGCGAGAAAGTATAATCTCGGCGCGGACGAGCTGGTTGATTATCTCGAAAAATGCGAGAATGAGCTGCTTGAACTCAACGGCGCGGGAGATAAAACCGAGGAATTGAACGCAAGAAAACACGCGCTTGCCGAGGAAATCAAAAAATCGGCAGGCGAGATTTCCGAGCTGCGGAAAAATGCTGCGAAACAGCTCTCCGAGCAAATTCAGGAGGAGCTTGCGTTTCTCGATATGCCGAACGTGAGAATTTTCTTCGAGCTGAAGCCCGAGAAAATCACGATTAACGGTATGGACAGCGTGGAGCTGATGATTTCGGCAAATCTCGGCGAGGAGCCGAAGCCGTTGAATAAAATTGCGTCGGGCGGTGAGCTGTCGAGGATTATGCTTGCGGTGAAATGCGTGCTGGCGGGAAACGACGGTGTGCCGACGATGATTTTCGACGAGATTGACAGCGGAATAAGCGGCAGAGCGGCACAGAAGGTCGGGATAAAGCTGCGGGAGCTGTCGGGGAAACGGCAGGTTATGTGTATTACACATCTGGCGCAGATTGCCGCGAAGGCGGATAATCATCTTGTGCTTGAAAAGAATACGGAGAATGGTCGGACGTTTACAAAGATTTCGCAGCCCGATTTTGACGGGAGGGTGCGTGAGATTGCGAGGATTATTGACGGAAGCGGGAGCACGGAGAGCCTTGCGGCAGCGGAAGAGATGCTGAAAAACAGGGACAATTGACGCGAAAACTTCCCACAAAGCAATAATCGAGCACGCGAAGCGAAAAAAGTCTTTTTGAAAGTCCAGAAAACTTTTTCTTCAGAAAAAGTTTTTTGGTCGCCGAAGGCACTCGGCACGAAGTGCCACTACTCGCGGCGAAGCCGCGTAATACGCGTCAAAAGCGCTAAAGGGGTTTGGGGGAAAACAAGAGTTTTCCCCCAAGTTTTTTCGTTGGCTTAATGCCGACGAAAAAACAAGAGCGCGAAACTAATTAATCTTCCAGACTATTTGAAAAGCACAAAAACAAAACAATCAAATCTTCAAGCACCGAAAAAATCTCAATTTCCCTCACTTTTTTTAAAAATGTTTCCTTTTTAACATAAAATTATCACAAAAGCCTGCTATAATAATGACAGAAACGGAAAAAACAAAGAGGTGAAGCAAGTTGTCCTATGCGAATACGTTCAAGCGGCACGAGATGAAATTCTTGTTGAACGAGGAACAGTTTGAGCTGATTTCCGAGAAAATCAAGCCGTATATGACAGCCGACAGCTACGGGCTGAACACAATTCTCAATATCTATCTCGATAACGACAACAACGACGTTATCAGAACGTCCCTCGGAAAGCCCGCTTATAAGGAAAAACTCCGACTTCGCGGCTATGGAACGGTCGAGGACAGCTCAGCGGCATTTCTCGAAATCAAGAAAAAATACAGGGGCGTTGTCTATAAAAGACGGCTGGAGCTGCCCTACAAACAGCTTCACGACTACATAACAAACGGTGTTCCCCCGCAGATTTCCGAACAGAACCGACAGGTTTTCGAGGAAATCGACTACTTTATAAGACGGCTCTCGCTAAAATCTGCGGTTGTCCTTTGCTACGACAGACAAGCTTTCTTCGGGAACGACGACCAAGAATTCCGGCTCACGTTTGACAGCAATATCCGCAGCAGACGCTCCGAGCTCGACCTCAGAAAAGGCGATTTCGGAAATCCGCTTATCAATCAGCCGTTTCGCATAATGGAAGCAAAATCCGTGGGCAGTATTCCATTATGGCTTGTGAAAATCCTCTCGGAAAATAAAATCTACGGCGGCTCTTTTTCAAAATACGGAAATGTTTTTCAAAATGAAATTTTACAGAACAGGAGTATAAAACAATGTTCTCAACAATAATCGACAGCACGGTTGGACTTACAGGTGAAAGCGCGTTTTTCTGCACGATTACCTCGGCAATTCTCGGACTTCTCGCTTCCCTTTTGTATCGGCTCAACAACCCGCGCCCGTCAAAAAACCTTATGGTAACGCTCGTTGTGCTGCCCGTTCTCGTGCAGTCGGTTATAATGCTCGTAAATGGCTCAGTCGGCGCGGGACTTGCAGTTATGGGTGCATTTAACCTCGTTCGTTTCCGTTCGGCACCCGGCACTTCACGAGAACTCTGCTACGTTTTCTACGCAATGGGAATAGGTCTTGCGACAGGTATGGGCTACATAGGCTACGCGGTCATCATCGCGGTTGCCGTGGGATTAATTCTCGGTGTGCTCAACTTTATTCCCGCATTCAAAATCAGAAAAACCGCAAAGCTGCTCAAAATCCTCATTCCCGAGGATATGAACTATATGGACTGCTTCAAGGATATTTTCTCTGAATATCTTTCAAGCTATCGTCTGATAATGTCCAAAACGGTTAGTATGGGAACACTGTATGAGCTGAGGTACGAGGTTGTGATAAAGGACGCGGACAAGGAAAAGGAGTTTCTCGATAAAATCCGCACACGAAACGGAAATCTCACCATTTCGTGCAGCGTCCTTACCGATAACCACGAAGAAATGTAAGGCTTTTTAGAGGTGAATATTATGAATATGAGTTTCAAAACGCTTGCGGCATTGTTTGCAGCGGCATTTACAATCACGGGCTGCTCTGCTGAAAACAGCGGCACAAATTCAAGTGATAATTCCTCGTCGGGCACGGTTTCAGGAGCTGTTTCAAATGTGAATGAAACAGAAAAATTAAGCGTCGGCAAGGTTGTGAAAGCGGAAGAAGCGACCTGCAAAGTCGAGTTTTCCGATGAAAAAATAAGCGTTGACGGAAAAAATGCAAGCGTTTCGGGAAACACGCTCAAAATAAGCGGCGCAGGTGTTTTCCTGCTCTCGGGAAGCTGCTCCGACGCGAAAATCCTTGTCGAAGCGACGGACAACGACGAGGTTACGCTTTTGCTTAACGGGGTTGATTTGACAAGCAAAAACGGCTCGGTTATCGACTGCGAAAAGGCAAAATCCCTCGCGGTAATCTCCGCGAAAAACACGCAAAACAAGCTCTCCGACACCGAAAACTATACCTTTGCAAACGGCGAGGACGAGCCGGACGCTGCGGTTTTCTCACGCTGTGATACCGTTTATAACGCAGACGAGGGCGGCTCGCTCACGATAAACGCGACCTATAAGGACGCTCTGAAAAGCAAGGACGGACTGTCGATTGACGGCGGGACGCTTGAAATTAACGCAGCAGACGACGGAATTATGGGCAAGGATTTTGTGAAAATCCTCGGCGGTAAAATCACCGTAAATTCAAACGGCGACGGAATAAAATCAACGCACGATACCGACGAAAACCGCGGATATGTCACGATTGACGGCGGAGAAATCACAATAAACAGCGCAAAGGACGGCGTTCAGGCGGAAACAAATCTCACGGTAAACGGCGGCAAAATCGAGATTAAATCAGGCGGCGACGCTGCCGATGAGGAAATTTCCGCAAACAGAGGTTTCCTCGATTTCGACAATCGTGGTGACAAATTCCGTCCCGACGGTAATTTTGGCACGATGACGCCTCCCGATGAAAACGGAACAATGCCGCGTCCAGAGAAACCGAGCGGGTTCAATCCGCCCGACGCGATGACTGAAGCAACGCCGGCTGCCGCTCAAACCACTTCGGACGAGAGCTCAACCGACAGTATGAAAGGTCTGAAAGCGGGCAAAAACATCGAAATATCCGGCGGTGAAATTACCGTAAATGCAGCCGACGACAGCGTTCACTCCAACGGCAATGTCAGGATAACCGACGGCACACTCACGCTTTCTTCCTGCGACGACGGCATTCACGCAGAAGAAACCTTGCAGATAGACGGCGGTAAGGTCACGATATCCAAGAGCTATGAGGCGCTCGAAGGCAAAAATATCGAGATTTCGGGCGGCGAAATCAACGTGCGCGCTGTCGATGACGGAATAAACGCGGCGGGCGGCGATAACGGCAGTATTTTCGGATTTGACTCGAACAGCGAGGATTATTACATCTCGATTTCGGGCGGAAATATCACGGTGAATGCAGACGGCGACGGTCTTGACAGCAACGGCACAATCGCTTTGAGCGGCGGATTTGTCGTGGTTTACGGACCGACAAACAGCGGTAACGGCGCGATTGACTATCAGAAATCGTTTGCGGTAAGCGGCGGAGAGCTGATTGCGCTGGGAAGCTCGGGTATGGCGCAGGCTCCCGGAACGCTTTCACAGCCGTGTCTGTCGATTTACGCAAATGTGTCTGCGGACAGCAAAATCGAGGTTCGTGACAGCTCGGGAAATGTTGTTATGAGCGCAACGACGCCGAAACAGTGCGGGTCGCTGATTTTCACGAGCGACAAGTTCAAGAGCGGTGAGAGCTATTCGATTTACGCGAACGGCGCGCTTCTGGAAACGGTGACGGCTGAAATAGGAGTGACCGGCGGAGGAGCTTCGGCGAACGGCGGTTTCGGAGGTCACGGAGGAATGGGAGGACAGCGACCGGGTGGATTTGAGAAGCCCGAGCGCAATCCGACTTCTGCTGCATAAAGAAAAGCGGGGCAAAAAAGTCCCGCTTTTTTCAATGTAGATTTCAAGCACCGCGAAGCGAAAAAAGTCTTTTTGGAATGCCCCCGAGAAACCTTCGGTTTCCCTAACCTTTTTCTTCAGAAAAAGGTTTCAAGCCGCCGGAGGCACTGGAGCGAAGCGTCAATACTGAAGGCGAAGCCGTCAAAATCATAGAAATGAATTATCTCAAACCAACAGTTTACAAACCGACTTGAAATCCACGTTCGCAGCCATTGCCAATTTTTTTGACGTAATGTCAAAAAAATCGCAAACCCCATTCAACAAACCAACCTTAACAGAAAAAGCAGTCCGCTCACTTAACCTCAACGATAGTAATCCTATCGGAGCTGACCTCGACCTCGGAAAGCAACGCAGACTTGATTTTTGCTGCACCCGCAGCGTCAAGACCGCTTGTTTTCACGATGATATTAGCGCCTTTGTCCGAGATGTAGCAGAGCGCGTCCTCGAAGCCCTGCGCTTTGAGAATAGTTTCAACAGCGTTCTCGCTTTCAATCGTTGCGCTCAGATTTTTCGCGTTTTGTGCAACGGTTTCGAGCTCCCCGCCCGTCATATCTCCGCCCTGATACATAACCGCAAGCACCTGTGCCGCTTCATCGCGAGCCTGCTGCTTTTCAAGACGAGCGCTCGCAAAATATGCGTCCGTGGAGCCGCTCGCTGTACCCGTGGTCAAGTCCTTTGAAACAAGCGCGGTTTCTCCATAGCTTGAACCGCCGACCTGCTGAGAGGGCTGAACACCGTCCTTTTTGCCCGTCTGCACGGCAATGTTAATCGCGGCAGCCGCTCCCAGAACAACGGCAAGCGAGGCAATCACAAGCTGTTTTTTCCCGATAATCATATTCAATCTCTTCATAGAAAAACCTCCAAAAACGGCAAAAGCCGATATTTACCAAATTAATCCGTGACATAAACACGCGAAATGCCGATGTTAAGCGCTTTTGCGACCGTATTCGCGACCTTTTCGCGAACGAGAGGATTTGCCGCACCCTCGCACACAACAGCTGCTCCGCGTACCGTCGGCATTATGCTTCCCGTCAAAAGCGGCTGCTTCGCGCTCCCCGCCAGAACCACCTCCGTTTCCTTCGAGGAGCTTGCCGAGGCATTTCCCGACGTTTCCTCCAGCTTTCTGTCCTTCTCGTAAACCGCGGTTGTCGTCGCGTCAAGCGTCACCATTACGCTCACCTCGCCCGCACCGTCAATTTTTGAGATAAGCTCGCAAAGCCGCCGCTCCAGCTTTTCTTCGATTTCGGCAGTGTTTTCGGTTTTCACCGTGGTCTTTGTTTCGGTTTTCCCGCCGAAAAGAGTGCTCAAAAGCAGGAGAATTAACAGAGCCGCTCCGCCGAAAAGAAGAATTTTCCGACCTTTTTCACCCGAAACAAAATCCTTCACCCGCGTCATAGAAATTTTCATAAGCTCCTCACTTTGTCCCGACCGTCACTTTTATATCCCCCGAAAGCGCGTTTTCGAGGATTTTCCGAGCGTTTTCAAGAGCCGTTTCCCCGCCGAACAACACTTTCACTTCGCTAATACTTATGCCGTACAATCCCGAAATATTAACGATTATGTGAACTTCTTCGGGGAAAAGTCCGTTTTCGGCAAGCAAAGCGCGGATTTTTTCTTCCATATTACGACAAACCTGCTGTTTCAGCTCACCGTCAACCTGCTCCGAAAAGCGGATAAAATCAGCATTTTCGCCGATTTCAGCCGAGTCCTCAAGATTAAATTCAGCACCGCTTGCGGCGGTTATTCCCGTCAGCAAAAACACGCACGCAATCAACAGCGAAATCTGCTTCGAGAACTTGTTCTCGGGTATCAGCAGCCTAAACAGAGCCATAGCAACCGCAGCAATGCAAATACTTGTCAGAAACTCCATTTCTTCTCCTTTCAACGTCCTAGCCCGTTGCCGCAAGCAGCAGAATTACCGCCGAGAAATTCAGCAAGAGAAAGCAAATGCTCACCGAGAGAATTATCGTCGTCACCGAACAGCAGCTTTTCATCAGCGTTCCCAGCTCCTTTAAGCCCAGCATTTCAGCAAGAGCCTGCGCACAGGCAAGCGCGATTTTATAGCAGAAAATCCGTGCGATTGACGGGAACAAAATCACCGCAGCCGCGATTATCCCGTATGTTCCGACGCTTCCTTTGAGCACCGACAAACTCCCGCCGAACGTGTTCACGACGTCCGAAATCGTCCCGCCGACAATCGGCACACCCTGCGAAACCATAAACTTTGCGGCTTTAATCGCGGTGTTGTCCGAAGCGCTTGCCACAAGCGTCTGCGCCGAGAGAATACTCATAAAAACCGTCATTATCAGCGTAAGTCCCCACACCACGAATTTCTTGATAAGCTCGCCGATTTTGTCAGTTTTAAGCTGCGGGTGAACCGCGCCCGCCGTCGAAAGTCCGAGAACCGAGCCGCATAACGGTGCCAGAAAATTGACTGCAAGCTGTGAGAAAAGCTGCGTTGCCGCGACAGCTGCCGAGTTCACCGCAGAAGCCGAGGTTATATGCCCGAGCACCGCCGCAATTCCCGCAACCGACGGTATCAGCACCAGCATAAAATTCGCAGAAGCCGAGAGCGCTCCGAGCGTTTCTCCGAGCACGTCGTTCATAGCAGCGGCTGCCGCTCCCGCTGAACAAAGCACTCCCACAACCGAAACCACGCCTTTCAGATTTCCCTGCTCGGCAAGACTTTCAGCAAGCGATGTGAGGAGAATTACCGCTCCAAGCACGCAAAAAAGCGTAAACGGCTTTGCAGCCTCGCTCTTGAACAAGTCCCACAGCCAGCTCAGCACACCGCCGAAAGTGAGGTCAAGCGCACCGCTGTTGTCGGGAGTTATGCCCTTTTCATCGAGAATTTCACCTGCGTTTTCGGGAAGAGCTTCCTCGATTTGCTCACGACCGAAATCGAAATCGTCCGCGAAAGCTCGTCCGCAAAAAGTGAAAAAAAGTGCAAACACCGCCGCGAAAACCGCGAAAAATCTTTTCATAACCAATCCTTTTCTTTGAACTCACGCTATCAGCGCCGTGATAAGCTCCGCAAGCCGCGTGAACACGGGAAGCGAAATCGCAGCCACGGCAGCTCGTCCGCCCAGCTCCAGCTTTGCCGCAATCGCCGACTCTCCCGCGTCCCGCGCACAGCCCGCGCAGAGCGTTGTCAGATAACAAACTGCAAGCGCTTTCAGCAGGATTTTCGCAAATTCACCGTCAACTCCCGCGGCTTCGGACAAATCCGTGAACGCTTTCACGGACGGCGCAAGCATAGCCACAGCCGCTCCCAGAATTACCACACCGGCAGCTATGCTCACCCAGAAAGCGCCCTCGGGCAGAATTTTCCGGATAATCACGCAGATTGCCGCGGCGATTATCCCAAGCCCGCATAAATACACGAAATTCATACTTCACCACAACCCGAAAACCGACTGTATCAGCTCGAAAAGCTCCTTGATTTCGGGAATAAGCATAAGCAATACAATGACAATTCCCGCAACCGTCAGCATAACGGCTTGCTCGTCGTGGTCGGTTTTTTTGAGAATAAGGTTCAGAATTGCCACAATTATTCCGACTGCGGCAATTTTAAAAATCAAATCAAGCTCCATAAAACGTCCTTATACAATCAGAACCGCCGCAGCAATCCCGCAAAGCGTCCATATCTTCCTGAAAGCGCCGCCCTTTTGCGAGTATTCCTCGCGAGCGAGTTTTTCAAGCCGCGAGATTTTCTCCATATAAACCGCGATTACATCAAGCGCGCCGGCTGTGCCGCTGTTTGCAAGCGATTTCCCGAACTCCGACAGCAAAGCCGCTTCCTCGCGATTTTTCGGAAGAGCCGCGCAAGCGTTTTCCCAAGCGGTTTTTATGTCGGGAGAACTTTTCCGATGCTCAGAAACAGCCCTTGCAAACGCGCACTTTTCGCTCTCGACAAGCTGTTCAAAGGTCGGCGCGCGAAGCGTGATTTCCGAGGAAAAATTCCCGAGCATTGTGAGAATTTCCGAAAGAAAATCCGCGCGTTTTTTCAGCGAGCCGCTTTTTCGCACGCCCTCGAAAACACACAGCGCGAACGCCGCCAGAGCAAGAAAAACCCGCATTTCAAAGCTCCTCTCCGAGCGCGGTTTCCGAGAGCTCGCCGCGATTTTTCACGACAGCCGCGCAGTCGAAAAAGCGCATAATCCCCGAAAATCTGCTTTTCAGCTCGGCGATACTCCCCGCGTGAGCCGCCGCAATCAGCTTCACCCCGCAAAAAGCGCACCGCTCAACCGCATCCTCGTCGTCGGCGATTTCGTCGCAGATTATCACCTCGGGGCTCATCGTCCGCAGCGCGAGCATTATTCCGTCGCTTTTTTCCGCGCCGCAGAGCACGTCCGTGTTTCTCCCGACGTCAAAAGACGGCGTCCCGCAAACGCTCCCCGAAAGCTCGTTTCGGCTGTCGATTATCGTCACGCGATGCTTCTCCGAGAGCTGCCGCGCGAGGTCCCGAAGGAGCGTTGTTTTCCCCGAAAGCGGCTTTCCGCCGAGTATCAGCGAGCGCGCTCCTCCGAGGAAAAACCGCTCGAAAAGCTCGTTTGCGCAGCCGATTTTTTCGTGCGCAATTCGTATATTCAATCCCGAAATGTCCTTGATAAAATCGATTTTGCCGTTTTTGTACACCGCCGTGCCGCAAATTCCCACGCGGTTTCCCCCGTCAAGCGTGACGTACCCCTGCGCGATTTCGCTCTGAAACGAGTACACCGAGTATCGACAGATTTCCGCGAAAACGTCCGCGATTTCCTCCGCAGAAAACGGCTCGGAGCAACAGCTTGTTTCACCGTGAACATCAACCACGGCAGCCCTTCTCCCCGCGCGAATTCTTATCTCGGCGATATCGGAAAACGGCTTTGTTATGCGGATTTTCGAGATAGACTGCAAAATCGGCTTGTTTGCCGTAATCATTGAAATTCCTCCTCTTTGACTTGTCCGTTTTGCTAAAGTCTATGTGGAAAATCTGCCCGTTAGAACAAAAAATCCCGCTTGATTTTCACCAAGCGGGAACAATATTTTTAAGAGGAAGCCAAAATTCAAACTGTCGCGGTTGCCGCCATATCATAACGCGCAAATTCCGCGGTAAACTCTCCGAGTCCCTGAGTAATCTGACGGAGAACCAGCGCGAAATCCTGCATTTCCGCTTCGGGAGCTTCTGCGGTGAGCTCGGTCATTCCGTCGCCGACGCTGTTCATTCCGAGCACCGAGCCTCTGCGCTTCGACAAAACGCTCATCACATCGCCCTGTTTGTCATCGGGAACGAGAATTTTGTAAGAATCAACCGGCTCGAGCAGATACGGCTGAGCCTGCTCCATACAGTTGTGGAAAGCCATAGAAGCCGCCGTCTTGAACGCAAGCTCCGAGCTGTCGACAGGGTGATAGCTTCCGTCGAGCAAGGTCGCTTTCAGACGAACCACGGGATAGCCGCCGATTATGCCCTTTTCGGAGCTTTCCTGCAAGCCTTTTTCGATAGCCGGGAAGAAGTTCTTAGGCACGGAACCGCCGAAAATCTTCTCCTCAAACAACAGCTCGTCTTTGTCATACGGCTCAAACTCGATTTTAACGTGACCGTACTGTCCGTGACCGCCCGACTGCTTCTTGTGCTTCGCCTCGATGACAACCTTTTTGCGGATTGCCTCACGGAACGGAACTTTCGGTGCCTGCAATGTCACATCCATACCGAATTTGCTCTTCAGCTTGCCCACGGCAACGTCAAGGTGCTGCTCACCAAGACCGCCGATAATGCGCTCGTGCGTTTCGTGATTGTGTACATATTCGAGAGTTCTGTCCTCTTCAAGCAGACGTCTGATTGCGGTCGAGAGCTTGCCCTCGTCACCGTTTGCCGCGAGCTTAACCGTGCGATAATAGCAAGCCTTCGGGAAATCCATAGGTGCAAGCGCAGTCAAATCGGAAGCGTCGCAGAGCGTGTCACCCGTACTTGCGTCAAGCTTTGTAACAGCGCAGATATCGCCCGCAAGAACCTCGGGTATTTCCTCCTGCTTTTTGCCGTTGACGGTCACGAGCTTGCCGAAGCGAAGCTCCGCACCTGCTGTCGAAACGGGAACGGACTTTGCCGAAAGCTTGCCCTGAACAACCTTTACATAGCTTATTTTTCCGACAAACGGGTCGGCAACAGTCTTGAAGATAATCGCCTTCAGCGGCTTTGTTTCGTCATAGTCGAGAACCTTGCCGTCCGCGGTTTCAAGCTTTCTTTCGTTCGGAGAAGGAAGCATTTTCGTCACCGCGTCAAGCAGCATATCAACACCCGAAAGCGTGTCGTTTGCGCAGCAGACAACGGGTGTAATCGTGCCGTTTGCAACGCCGTCGTGAATACCCTTTACAAGCTCCTCGTGGGTGAACTCCTCCTCGTTGAAGAATTTATCCATAAATTCCTCGTTGGTTTCAGCAACAGCCTCAGCCATTGCCGCGCGAAGTCCCGCAATTCTGTTCTCGGACGCGGGCATTTCAACCTCGGTCGGAACACCCTTCTTGTCGTATTTGTAAGCCTTCATCGTGAGCAGATTTATGTACGCTTCAACGGGACCGTTCTTGTCATACGGCACAACTATCGGGCAGACCGTCGGACCGAAGCTGGTTTTCATCTCGGTGAACACGCGGTAGAAGTCGCTGTTTTCAACCTCCATACAAGTAACCGCCAGCATTCTCGCCTTGTTCATTTTCTCGGCAAGTTTATACGCTTTGATAGTGCCGGGGCAAACGCCGTCCTTGCCGTTTACGCAAACCACAACGCTTTCCGCAGCACGGATACCCTCGTACAAGCCGCCGATAAAGTCAAACTGTCCGGGAGCGTCTATGACATTGATTTTTGTGTCGTTCCAGACCATATTTGCCATTGCCGCATTTATGGAAATCTTTCTCTTGATTTCTTCATCGTCAAAATCGCAGACGGTATTTCCCTCGGCGGTATT
This sequence comes from Oscillospiraceae bacterium, assembly GCA_017847835.1. GTDB lineage: Bacteria > Bacillota > Clostridia > Oscillospirales > Ruminococcaceae > CAG-115. The sequence goes on along the minus strand of JAGASH010000002.1, from coordinate 19,167 downwards.
GCCCATTCTGTCGGTAATTCCGCACTTAAACAGCATAGCCTCGGTAAGCGCGGTTTTTCCGCTTCCGCCGTGACCTGCCATCACGATGTTTCTGATGTTGTCTGCTTTGAAAGTTTTCATAGATTTTTCCTCCCGATTTAGAATATGCGGGTTATTCTCCCCCGATTTAATAATATTATACAATATCTTCTCACAAAATGCAAGTGTTTTTGTGAATTTTTTCGTCTTTTCACAAATTTTTCGGAAAATCTCTTGAATAAATCGAGGCAAAGTAGTATAATTAAAATAGGTAAATTTGAGGAAAAACGGATTTTACAGGAGTTGAAAAGATGATAATTCTGCCCGACCAGATAACCGAGGCTCTGACAAAGCTTGAAGACGCAGGCTTTGAGGCATATATAGTCGGCGCGTGCGTCCGTGAACTTGTTCTGGGGAATTCTCCTCAGGATTACGATATCGTGACAAATGCCGAGATAAACGACATTCTTTTCGCTTTCCGCGAGTATCGGCTCTCGGAGGAGGGCGCAGCGCGCGGTGAAATTCTCGTGACGATACTCGGAATGGTGATACAGATTTCACCGTACCGCAGAGAAATCGTCGGCAACCGCATAATGTACGCGACCGACCTTGAAACCGACCTCGCGCGGCGCGGTTTCACAATGAATGCTATGGCTTTCTCACAAAAAACGGGGCTTATCGACCCGTATGACGGAAAATCCGCGCTTTCCGGCGAGGTGAAGCAGATTGTCGCTATCGGGGAAAATGTCACCGTGAACGTAAAAGTCGGCGGGAAACCCGTCGCAGAAACGGTTTACGATATGTCGCGCAGCTTCACTACAAAACCCGCAAGACTTCTCGAAGCAATCCGCTATTGCGCCGAGGACGAGTATGAAATCGAGGAGAAAACCCGCGACTGTATGCGGGCAAATGTCGCTTGCTTTGAATATGCCGACAGTGAGTCAATCCGTACCGAGCTTGAACGGATTGTTATGGGAAAATTTGCGGCGCGCGCTCTTGAACAAAATGCTGAAATTCTGAAATTCGTTCTGCCCGAAATCGAGCCGTGTATCGGTCTTGAACAGCGCTCCCGTCACCACGATTTTGATATCTGGACGCATATCTCAAAAGCCGTCGGATACGCTCTGCCCGAGCCGACAATCCGCTTTGCTATGCTGTTTCACGACCTCGGAAAGCCCGACTGTATGTCAATCGACGCGAAAGGTCACGGGCATTTCAAAGGTCACGGTGAACGAAGCAGGCTGCTTGCCGAAGGGATAATGCGCCGACTTGAATTCCCGAAAAATATGGCTGAGGAAATAAGCTGGCTGGTTTATCACCACGACGTGCCCATTCCCGAGGAACGAAAAAAACTAAAAGGGCTTATACGCGAGCTTGGTTTTGAGGATTTGAAAAATCTGCTGCTCTGCGAAATTGCCGACAGCCGCGCGAAAAAGGTTGACAGCGAGCCCGAGCAAACCGTGAAGCTCCGCGAAAGTCTTGCCGCTCTGAACGAGATTATCGAAACAGGCGAGTGCTACGATATAAGTCAGCTCGCGATTACAAAACAGGAGCTTCTTGAACGGCGGCTTGTCAAGTCGGCGGCAGAAGCGGACAGCGTGATGAACGCGCTGTTTGAGGTGGTTTTGGACAAGCCCTCGTTTAACAATAGGCTTATGCTGCTGGATATGGTCGAAAGCAGCAAGCAGAAGCTTGAACAGATTGAACAGGCACGTCGGCAGGCTCTCCTTGACAAACAACAGCGCGAGAAAGAACAAAAAGCAAAAGGCAGACGCTCCGAGCCTATTTTCAGAAAAAACAAGCAATAAACAAAACCGAGTTTATCCAAACGGATAAGCTCGGTTTTTTGTCAGAAATTACAAGAAACAACAATCCATATTTTGCGCGTTTTGCGCATATTCTATGTCTTGAAAACTTTTTGAAAGGTGAAGAATATGGGCAAAACACACTCGACGGCGCTCGCGGCTTTTGTTCTTGCGGCACCGTTACTCCTTTGCGGAAGCGTTTCCGCGGAAAAATGTGCGCAAAACACAAAGTCGGTTGTTGCCGTGGAACAACCGTTTTTCGAGGAAATCAGCGAGATTGACGAGCATTTTCGCGAAAAAGCCGAAAAAGAGCTTGAACTCGCGCAGGAAGCCGCTTCCGAGCCGATTTCCGAGCAGGAGGAAATTCCCGCAAGCGTTGAGTGGGAGTGGTATGACGTTGTGAAAGAAACGGACGTTCTCGACGAGCCTTACCACTATGACGGAGCGTATGAGCTGACCGAGAGCGAGCGCGATTTGATTGAGCGGACGGTAATGCACGAAGCGGGCTGGTGTCCCGATTATCGGCTGCTGATTTTAACGGCGCAGTGCATAAGAAACGGCTGCGAGCGGTTCGGTCAAACCCCGCACGAAACCTTTGCAAACTTCGGCTACGCGGCAATGAGCTACGCAAATCCGCGCAGCAAAAAGGCGGTTTCCGATGTGTTTGACAAGGGGCTGAAGTGCGTGGACGACGACATTTACTGCTACTATAATTCGACAATGGTTGCCTCCGCGTGGCACGAAACGCAGACGCTTTCTATCGATATCGACGGGAACAGGTTTTTTTACTGAAAGCGCACGAGATGACGAACGCAAAAATCGTCCCGAGAAAATACTAGGAGCGACACGGAATAGAGCATACTCAGATTTACGAGCAACCCGCGGCTTTTTGTGATTTTGTGCTTGTGCACTAGAGGTTCGGCTTTCAGCCGAACCTCTTTACACAAAAACGCAGAAAAAGTCGGGCTTGAAAAGCCCGACTTTTAGTGGAGCGGATAGCGGGAGTCGAACCCGTCACCTCAGCTTGGGAAGCTAATGTTTTACCGATAAACTATATCCGCAAATGTGATTTTTACAGATAAATTATACCACATCTGCGGATATTTGTCAAGCGTTTTGAGCGTCAATTTTATCGGCTTGTCGGAAAAACTCGGTTATTCGGACTTTTCGCGGTTTTTCTCCAAATCAGCACCGTATCTGACAATAAGTGAGAACAAAATCAGCGCTACTCCGAGGAGAACACCCCACTCGTTTGACAAGTCCTTGGAAATCTCCGAGATTTTCATCACACTGTAAATTGTCGACTGAATTCCCGAGGAAACAACAGAGAGAACGATTGCCGTGATACCGAGATTGAGCGTGAGTTTCGCGCCGTTTTCGGTGAACGGTGTGCCTTCTTTTTGCTCGATTTTGAAATAACGGTAAGCAAATGCAAGCAAAATTCCCTCGCAAGCCGCCGCAACAAATCCCGCCGTCATTACCCAGCAATCTTTTTCACGACCGAGAGCAATTTCGTTCGTTTCAAAGAACACCGGCAGATAAATCGATACGCCGCCAATTTTCGCAATCGGAGCGTTCTCACCGCCCGCAAGCGTCAATATTACGCTCACAAGTACAAGCCCCGCCGCAACAAAGCATATAATCATAAATACCTGCGACAGGACTTTAAATACGCCGAATACCTTTTGGATTGTTTCAAGATTTTTGTTTTTCATAATTAATTCCTCCCTTTTTTCTACATTATACACGGAAGAAATTCATTTTGCAATACAAAAAAGATGAGTTTCGCAAATCGGCGATGACTTTCAGGAAAAGCGTTTTTCACCCGTCAGGCAAAAAAGCTGTCGAAAACCGCTTTTGCCTCGGTCATTTCTTTCTGTGAGTAAGCGCATAGCTTCACTTCAACCCGATATTCGGGATAATCCTCCGTGAATTTGCAAAATGCGCGCGCACATTGTTTTGCAGACTCTGCGGGTGGGTTATTAAGCGAGCCGCCGAAAATTCCCGCGCTTATCATAGGGAAAGCAATACTGTGCAAATCGTTGTCCATAAGCACGCGAAGCGAGTTGTAATACGCGTCAAACAGCTCCCTGAAAGCGTTCGGAGTTGCCGCGAAATTCGGTCCTACTGCGTGGATTATGTATTTCGCGTTCTTCATCTTAAACGCGGGCGTAATCACGGCTTCTCCGTCCTTCAACGGAGTTTTGTACTCGGAACAAGCCGCGGCAAGCTGCGCGCTTCCCGCTTTTGAGAAAATTACGCCGCAAATTCCGCCTCCTTCCTGCAAATAGCAATTTGCGGCATTTACAACCGCGTCAACGTTTTGGTCGGCACAGGACGCATTTATCAGCTCGATTTTACTTTCCATATTCTCCTCCTTGATAAGCATATTCTTAATCTATATTATAATACGGTTTCTTCGGAAATGCAAGCTGATTTTACACGGATTTAACATTCCCGCGCTTTTTGATTTAACATTCGCGTGATATAATCTACTTGTAAACAAAAACAAATCAAAAAGGAGAATTTCAATGAAAATCAGAAATATTTTCGCGGCGGTTTTATCCGCAGGACTTATGGCAGCTTCGCTTACGGGCTGCGCGGGAAACAACAAGGCAATCACGGTTGTATCGCGTGAGGACGGCTCGGGCACACGCTCTGCGTTTGTTGAACTTATGGGTGTTCTCGACGCGGACAAGAAAGACGCAACCGTTTCCACGGCAGAAATCATTCAGTCCACAAACGGCGTTATGATGAGCGTTTCGGGCAACCCCGACGCAATCGGCTACATCTCGCTCGGTTCGCTTAACGACACTGTGAAAGCTGTTAAGGTTGACGGTGTTGAGGCAACCGCAGATAACGTAAAATCGGGCAAATACGCGGTTGCACGTCCTTTTGAAATCTGCTATAAAGAGGACAAACTCGACGATTTGTCAAAGGATTTCATCGCTTTCATTATGAGCAAGGACGGTCAGCAAATCATTTCCGACAGCCACTACATCGCGGTTGAAGCGTCGCAGAATTACACTCCCTCTGGCAAGAAAGGCACAATCTCCCTCAACGGCTCGACCTCCGTGGGACCTGTTATGGAGAAGCTTGCCGCTAAGTATCAGGAGCTGAACAGCGGAGTTACCGTTCAAATTCAGCAGACGGGTTCCGGTGCGGGAATTACCGCCGTAACCTCCGACGCTTGCAATATCGGAATGTCCTCGCGCGCACTCAAGCAGGCTGAGCTTGAAAAAGGCTTGACGGAGCTTAAAATCGCGGACGACGGAATTGCCGTTATCGTCAACAAGGACAGCAAAATCGACAATCTCACCTCCGAGCAGATTAAGAAAATCTACCTCGGCGAGATTAAAAACTGGTCCGAAATCAAGTAAAATCTCTCTGATGTTTTCACCTCTCTTCCGAGTTTTTCCTTTAACTACGGCGCTCGGCACTCGGTTCAAGCCGAGGCTCAGCGCCGATTTTTTGTGAGGTTTTTATGCAAAAAGCAAAAGAAAAAATTATGCACGCGCTGTTTTTAATCTGCGCCTGCGTGTCGATTTTAGCAGTCGTGGTAATCTGCGTTTACCTTTTCGGAACGGGTGTTCCGGCTATGGCTGACGTTGGATTTTTCAAGTTCCTTTTCGGCAGCGAATGGCGTCCCGACGCGGAAAGCTGGGGCGTATTCCCGATGATAGTAGGCTCAATTCTCGTCACGGGAATTGCTATTCTGATAGGCGTGCCGATTGGCGTTTTGTGCGCGGTTTTTATGTCGTTTTACTGCCCGAAAAAGCTGTACGGGTTTGTCAAGCCCGCGATAAATCTGCTTGCGGGTATCCCGTCGATTGTTTACGGATTTTTCGGTGTAATGGTACTTGTGCCGTTTATCAGAAACGTTTTCGGCGGTTCGGGAAAATCGCTTCTCACCGCGGGAATTTTGCTCGGGATAATGATTTTGCCGACAATTATCAAGACAACCGAAGCTTCCCTGAACGCAGTTCCGACAAGCTATTATGAAGGCTCTCTGGCGCTCGGAGCAACCCACGAAAGAAGCGTGTTTTTTGCGGCGCTTCCCGCGGCAAAGTCTGGCATTCTCGCCGCGATTATCCTCGGTATCGGCAGGGCAATCGGCGAAACAATGGCGGTTGTTATGGTTGCGGGAAATCAGCCTATTCTGCCCGAGAGCATTACCTCGGGCGTCCGCACGCTCACCTCAAACGTTATCCTCGAAATGGGATATGCCGACGAGCACAAGCAGAGTATTCTCGTCGCAACAGCGGTTGTGCTGTTCGTGTTTATTCTGATTATTAACCTGTGTTTCTCGGTGCTCAAGCGCAGAAAGGACTAATTTATGGAGAAAGCAGTCGAAATGAAAAAAGTTGAACAAAATCAGCCCGAAAGCTGCATAAACAAAGTCACCTTCCGCGACAAGCTCCGCGAATACAAAAAACACCCGAAATCGCTTATAGTAATGCTTTTGGTTATGCTGTCGGCAGTTTTTGCCGTGGGAATACTGCTGTTTCTGATGATTTACATTCTCGCAAACGGTATTCCGCATTTGACCGCAGAACAGTTTGAGTGGAAATACACGCCCGAAAATCAGAGTATGATGCCCGCGATTATCAACACGCTCACGATGACAGTGCTCACGCTTTTGATTGCCGTGCCCGTGGGAATTTTCGCGGCGGTTTATCTCGTCGAATACGCAAAACGCGGAAACAAGCTCGTCAAGATAATTCGCGTAACCACGGAAACGCTCTCTGGCATTCCGTCAATCGTCTATGGACTTTTCGGATTTTTGCTGTTTAATATGCAATTAGGCTGGCAATACGCAATGCTCGGCGGAATAATCACGCTCGCGATAATGATTTTGCCGCTGATTATCCGCACGACAGAAGAAGCGCTGCTTGCCGTGCCGGACAGCTATCGCGAAGGCAGCTACGGCTTGGGAGCCGGCAAAATGCGCACGGTTTTCCGCATAATTTTACCCGCGGCAATCCCCGGAATTATGTCGGGAGTTATCCTCTCAATCGGCAGAATTGTCGGAGAGTCAGCCGCGCTTATCTACACCTCGGGCACATTCCGCAGCACTCCGAGCGGTATCCGGGACTCTGCGGCAACGCTCACGGTTCACATGTACGTTCAGTCCAACGAGGGACTTCACGTCAATCAGGCATTTGCTTCGGGTGTGATTTTGCTTGCGCTCACGTTTTTGATAAATCTTGCGTCGGATTTGATTGAACGGTACATTCAGAAGAAAAAGGGGTAAAAATGAAATTTGATATACGAAACGCAGAGCTGTATTACGGTAATTTCAAGGCTCTCAAAAACATAAATCTCGCAATTCCCGAGAACAAAATCACGGCTTTCATCGGACCGTCTGGCTGCGGAAAATCCACGCTTTTAAAGTCGCTCAACCGAATGAACGACTTGGTTGAGGGATGTCGGATTACGGGACAATTTTTGCTTGACGGAGAGGACATTTACGGGAAAATGGACGTGAACACCCTCAGAAAACGCGTAGGAATGGTGTTCCAGAAGCCGAACCCGTTCCCGATGAGCGTCTATGACAACATCGCTTACGGTCCGAGAACACACGGAATTCACTCAAAGGTAAAGCTGGACGATATCGTCGAAAAATCGCTTCGTGACGCGGCAATTTGGGACGAGCTGAAAGACCGCCTGAAAAAATCCGCGCTCGGTCTTTCCGGCGGTCAGCAGCAGCGGCTTTGTATTGCACGAGCGCTTGCGGTTGAACCCGATGTGCTTCTGATGGACGAGCCGACCTCCGCGCTCGACCCGATTTCAACATCTAAAATAGAAGACCTTGCAATTGAACTGAAAAAGTGCTATACTATTGTTATGGTAACTCATAATATGCAGCAAGCCGCGAGAATAAGCGACAAAACCGCGTTTTTCCTGCTAGGTGAGGTTGTCGAATACGACGACACCGAGAAGATTTTCTCAAAGCCGCAGGATAAGCGCACCGAGGATTATATCACGGGAAGATTTGGTTAAGGAGGCAGTTATGAGAAACCGTCTTGATGAACAACTTGAAAAGCTGAATGTTGAGCTGATAAAGCTCGGAGCGCTTTGCGAGGAAAGCATTTCCTGTGCTGTAAAGGCGCTGTTTGACGAGAAAAGCTCGGCGATGATTGAAAAGGTAAACGCAAACGAGGAAGAAATCGACCACCTTGAACGAGATATCGAGGCGCTTTGTATGAAGCTTTTGCTTCAGCAGCAGCCCGTTGCAAAGGACCTGAGGGTTATTTCCTCGGCGCTGAAAATGATTTCGGATATGGAGAGAATAGGCGACCAGTCACAGGATATCGCTGAAATCGCGGGTTTTGTACACTCGACAAATCTCGCGGGAAAAGTCCACATTTCCGAAATGGCGACAGAAGCCGTGAAAATGGTCACAACGGGTGTGGACTCGTTTGTGAAGAAGGACTTGTCGCTTGCGCAGCGGACTATCGATATGGACGACAACGTTGACCGGCTTTTTGTTGAAGTGAAAAACGAGCTTGTCGGGCTAATCCGCGAGGACGCGCAGGACGCAGAGTTTTTCCTCGATTTGCTTATGGCGGCAAAGTATCTCGAACGTATCGGCGACCACGCGACAAATATCGCGGAATGGGTGATTTTTTCGATTACGGGCGAGCATTGATAAGGTGATTATATGATTTATTTGTTGGAGGACGACGCGAATATCCGCAGCTTTGTGCTGTACGCGCTCACAAATTCGGGGCTTGAAGCAACGGGCTTCGAGCGTCCCTCGGAGTTCTGGGAAGCGATGAACGGGGAGCTGCCCGAGCTTGTTTTGCTCGACATAATGCTGCCCGAGGAGGACGGACTTTCGGTTCTCGCAAAGCTGAGAAAAGCGCCGAAAACCGCGGCTTTGCCCGTGATTATGCTCACGGCAAAGGGCTCGGAATACGACAAGGTTATCGGTCTTGACAGCGGCGCAGACGACTATATCGTGAAGCCTTTCGGGACAATGGAACTGATTTCCCGCATAAAAGCGCTGCTTCGGCGTACTTCTTCATCAGCCGAAAAGGAATACAAATGCGGCGGACTTTACGTCAATCCCGCAAAGCATATCGTAAAAGCTGACGGCGCTGAAATTCAGCTCACGTTCAAGGAATTCGAGCTTTTGTGCTATCTTCTCGAAAACGCGGGCAACGTTCTCACGCGCGAAAAAATTCTCGCAAAAGTGTGGGATTACGGCTTCGCGGGCGAAAGCAGAACGGTTGACGTTCACATCAGAACGCTTCGGCAAAAGCTCGGCGGCTGCGGTGATATGATTGAAACCGTGCGCGGTGTGGGATATAAATTCTCCGACAATTCAATGGGGTAATTTTATGACAAAACGAATTTTTTTGTCAACCTTTTTCGTGTCGTTTGCATCGGTAATTATTGCGATTGTAATAGTTTTAGGCGCAAACTATGCGAAAAATCTCGACAATTTTACAAAACAGCTTGAAGAGGAAACGGAGCTTCTGAACGTTTCGCTTGACGATGAAAGCACCGATGAAATACTGCAAAATCTTGCAAATCTCACGGGTTTTTCAAGCAGAATAACCTACATCTCCGCTGACGGCACGGTTTTGTTTGACAACAAGGCTAATCCCGCCGAAATGGAAAATCACGCAAACCGTGAGGAAATCGTCGCGGCAAAGCAGTCCGGCAAAGGCACGGCAACCCGCGAAAGCCACACGCTTTCCGAGCGCACGATTTACTGCGCTTTTGTGCGCGAAAACGGCGATATAATCCGCGTTTCGGGCACGCTGGACACGGTTCTCGGTATGATTTTTGATATGTGGTGGGGAGTTGCGCTTGCGTTGATTTTGGCGCTGCTTCTGAGCCTGCTGCTTGCGGATTTGACCGCGAACAAAATAGTTAAGCCCATAAATCAAATCGACCTCAAAAATCCCGATATCGACGAAAATTACGCGGAAATCGCACCGCTTCTTCACGAAATCAAAAACCGCAACATCGAAATCGAAAGCCGGATAAACGAGCTTTCGCGGGCGCGCGCAGAGTTTTCGCTGATAACCGAAAATATGAGCGAGGGCTTCATCATCACTGATAAAAAAGCGGAGGTGCTGTCGTACAACAATGCCGCGCTGAAAATTCTCGGCTCGGATTTCAGCGAAAATTCCCGCAACATCTTCACCCTAAACCACAACGAGAGCTTTATCAAGGCTGTCGAAAACGCGCTTAAAGGCACGCGAAACGAGGTCAATCTCACGCTCTCCGACAGGGTTTATCAGGTGATTGCAAGTCCCGTTTTCTCGCACGGTGAGCCGAGCGGCACGGTTATCATAATTCTCGACATCACCGAAAAAGAAAGCCGCGAGGAGCTTCGCCGCGAATTTACCTCGAACGTTTCCCACGAGCTGAAAACGCCGCTCACCACGATTTACGGGATTTCCGATATGCTTGCGGGCGGGATTGTCAAGCCCGAGGATATCCGGGAATTTTCCGAGAAAATCAAAAGCGAGGCAAGCCGTCTGATAACGCTTATTGAGGACATCATAAACCTCTCGCGGCTTGACGAAAACTCCTACAATGACGAGCGCGAAACGGTTGATTTGAAGGAGCTCGCGGAAATCTGCGCCGACAGACTTTCAAAGGCTGCGGAAAAAGCCGAGGTGACGGTTTCGGTCACGGGAGAAAAAGCCGAGGTAGTGGGAATTTACCCCGTGCTGGACGAGATTTTCTACAATCTTCTCGACAACGCGATAAAGTACAACAAGCAAGGCGGCACCGCCGAAATAAACCTCTCGCAGACCGAGGATTTCGTAAAAGCGGTTTTCAGCGACACGGGAATAGGAATACCTTCGGAGTGCGTCGACCGTGTTTTCGAGCGATTTTATCGCGTTGACAAAAGCCGCTCGCGAAAAATCGGCGGTACAGGTCTGGGGCTTTCGATAGTCAAGCACGGCGTCACGCTTCACGGCGGCACAATCGGCATAAAAAGCACAGAAAACAGCGGCACGGAAATCACAGTGCTTCTCCCGAAGCATAAATAGACTAAATCCCCGAAGGACTTATTCGGGGATTTTTTAAAACCATATTGATTTTATCAATAAAAGATGATATAATGATAACAGGTGTTTGGTAAAATTAACTGTTGGCTTTATGAAAACGCGGGTGATTTTATGGTAACGTGGCTGTATTTTTTAACATTTGCCGCTTCAATTCTTATGATGGCAAGCTTTTTAATTCGCAACAGCAAAATCGACACGGGATATGTACTTTTCGGACTGACAATTGTTATCACGGCAATGGGACGATGGTTTATTTCCGCTTCGGACACGCTGGGACAGGCGATTTTCGGAAACAAGATTTTATATCTGGGAACTTGTTTTGTGCCGCTGACAATGATAATGCTGCTGGCACGGTTCAGCAAAATACATATTCCGAAGGTTGTGGTGACATTACTCACGATTTACTCGGCTGTGGTATTTGCGGCGGTAATGACGGTCGGTCACACGGACTGGTACTACGTTTCGACAACTCTCGTTCAGGCGGACGGCTACGCTTATATCGAAAAGGTTTACGGACCGCTTCACAATCTGTTCCTTGTTCTTCTGGCAATTGACGCGGGCTTTATCGCCACGATAATCGTACTGGCTTTCAGAAAACGCAAAACTGTTGCCTTTAAGGCGGTTTTGACAATCGGCGGGCTTGGTTTCGGGATTATTCTGATTTACTTCCTTGCAAAGCTGTTCAAATCCACGTTTGACTGGACCAGCCTCGGCTATCTTTTCGCAATTTTCGTCATCACAAACCTTTTCCAGAAAATCAATATTTACGATATGTCCACAAATATCGCAAACTCGGTTGCACAGGCAAGCGAAAGCGGATATATCGTGTTTGACAAGAAAAAACGCTTTATAAACGCAAACGAGTACATCAGAGAGCTGTTCCCCGAAATAAACAGCTGGCAGCTTGAAGAACGTCCCGAAGAGTCCGACAGCGATTTTTATCGCGAAATTATCGAGTGGTTTTATATGCACTCGTCGGGTTATCACAAATCATTCGCGGTCGGCAACAAGTATTTTGAGTTCTCGATAAGAGCGGTAACTCACGGAAAAAAAGACAACCGAGTAGGCTATCTGCTTGAAGCGCTTGACAGAACAGCAGAGCATAAATACACGGCAACGGTTGAAGAATACAGCGACAGATTGTCGAAAGAGGTTGCCCAGAAAACCGCGCGTATCGAGCATATCAAGGATATGCTTGTGCTCGGAATGTCGGCAATGGTTGAAAGCCGCGACAACTCAACAGGCGGTCACATTCGCCGTACAAGTATGGTTGTTTCGGTTTTTGCGAAGAAGCTGATGACGGCAAACAAGCTCGGATTAACCGATGAATTTCTCGAAAAAGTCGAACGCGCAGCACCTATGCACGACCTCGGAAAAATCGCCGTAAAGGACGCAATTCTCCAGAAAAACGGCAGGTTTACCGATGAAGAATATGCCGAGATGAAAAAACACTCTGCCGAGGGCGCGAGAATTGTCCGTGAAATTCTTGAAGGCGTTGAGGGCGAGAGTTTTGTGAAAATCGCAGAAAATGTCGCTCACTATCACCACGAAAAATGGAACGGACGCGGCTATCCCGACGGACTTTCCGGTGAAGAAATCCCGATTGAAGCGAGAATTATGGCGCTTGCGGACGTGTTTGACGCGCTTGTTTCAAAGCGCTGCTACAAGGAAGCGTTCGACTATGACAGAGCGTTTGATATCATCAAAAACGATATCGGCGAGCACTTTGACCCGACGCTTGCTCCGCTGTTTCTGGAATGCCGAACCGAGCTTGAAGCGCTCTATGACGAGCTGAACGAGGCGGAAAAGCAGAAAACCGTATAAAAATTGCTCCCCGAAAAAACTCGGGGAGCTTTCATTATGCGTTTAGAAAAGTTGTCCGGGGAGCTTCAGCTTCTCCTTCAGCGGGAAAGTCTTGTCGAACTCCTCAGCCTCTGCTTCGTCCACGAAATATCCCTGAGGGGTTGCGTAAACGCCCGTGACGCCGTCGAGATAACCCGCTTTCAGCTCCTTGCAAAGAAAGAACGACGCGTCCTCGCCCTCAGGAACTCCGTGATATCTTATCCCGAACGTGCTCGCGGTTTTGAAGCCGCTTTTGCCGTAGAAATCGATATTTCCCTCAAAGCAAACCGCTCCCGCGCCCATTTCAGCCGCCTTCTCCAGCGAATAATCCAGCAGTATTTTGCCGTAGCCCTTTCGCTTGAACTCGGGCGCAATGCAAATCGGTCCCATAGTCATAATCGGGATATCCCTGCCGTCATCGGCTTTGATGACCGTGCGAATAAAGATATTCTGCCCGATAAGCTTGCCGTCCTTTTCCATAACAAAGTCAAACTCAGGCACAAAATCGGGATTTTCGCGAAGCTGATTAAGCACAAAATGCTCCAGACAGCCGGGACGATAAACATTCCAGAACGCTTCTCTCACGAGAAACTCAACATCACGCTGTTCGTCTTTTCTTTCCAAACGGATAATATAGTCGTTTTTATTCATTGTTTTACCTCCTGAAAAATGTTGACGGAAAAAGGGAGGCTTGTGTGATTACAGCCGCAAACCTCCCGTTTACGCCGCAATCTCCGAGGTGTTGTTCTTCAAACAGCAATCTCCTTAAAATGTAATTTTCAGCCTTTCGGCTAAATTCATCATATCATATTTGGGGAATTTTGTCAAGGGGAAAGGCTCACTTTTGATTGTCTTTCCTCTCCAAAACCACGGCGGTTTCGGTATGGCGGGTATGCGGGAACATATCAAACGGCTGTATCTCCCGCACCTCGTAATCCTTGACGAGCGACTTCAAATCGCGCGAAAGGGTTGCGGGATTGCAGGAGATGTAGACGATTTTCCGCGGCTTGATTTTTGTGATTGCAGAGAGGAATTTCCTGTCGGCGCCTGCTCTCGCGGGGTCCATAAAAACCACGTCGAAGAAAGTGCCGTTCTTTGCGCGGTCACGGAGAAAATCGCCCGCGTCGCCCTTGTTGAAGGCAACATTTTTCGTAATCCCGTTTTCCGTGCAGTTTTTCACAGCGTCCCGCACCGCAGCCGCGTTGTACTCAATCCCCTGCACCGATTTCACATAATCCGACGCGATTATCCCGATTGTGCCGATACCGCTGTAAGCGTCGAGAATGTTGTCGGTTTTCTTCAAATCAGCCGCTTTTATCGCATACTCGTACAGCTTTTCCGTCTGAACAGAGTTTATCTGATAAAACGAACGCGGCGATATCCGAAACCGCTTCCCGCAAAGCTCGTCGATGATGTAACCCTTGCCGAATAAAATTTCGTCGTTTTCACCGAGCAGGAGCATTTCGGGATTTTGGTTTACCGAGAAAGTCACCGTTGTGATTTCGGGGAACTTTTTCAAAAGCGCCGCGACAAAGTCCCGCTTTTTCGGGAACATTCGGTTCCCGCCGACAAGCGTTACGAGAATTTCACCGCTTTTTCTGCCGACGCGCACAAGAACGTGCCGCAAAAATCCGCGTCCCGTGCCGATATCATACGGCTGAATTTTAAACGAGCGCATAAGCTCGCGTATTCCGACAACAATTTCATCTGCCTTTTCATCGTTCAGAAAACACTTATCAATGCCGACAATTCCGTTTCTCGACGACTGAAAAACTCCCGAAATAATCCTGCCGTTTCGGTCGCTTCTGAAAACCGCCTGCACCTTGTTCCGATAATTATAAGGGTTTTCCATAGCGACAATCGGCTTTACATCACCGAATTGACCGAGCAGCTTTTCGGCGTCCTTTTGCTTATATTCGAGCTGCTGCGTGTAATTCAGATTTGAAAGCTGACAGCCGCTGCACTTTTTCGACACGGGACAACTCTTACTCTTGTTCATAACGTCCTCACAATCTTTTTTTCGACTTTAACCTTGTTTACCACATTATATCATATTATCAATATGATGTCAATAAAAAAGAAAAGCCATTGCCCTTTGATAAAAGGAAATGGCTTTTGCTCATTTTTGTTCCGTGAATTGTGTGCCTCGGTAAAACCAAACTTATCGTAAATGCTGTCAGCTTTTCTTGCCCAACACGCCGTTCAGCACCTCAATGATTTCATCAAGGTTAATCGGCTTGGAAATAAAGCCGTTCATACCGCTTTCTTTGGCGGCTTTTCTGTCCTCGTCGAAAGCGTTTGCCGTCATCGCGACGATAGGAATAGCTGCAAGAACAGCGTCATTCAGCGCTCTTATGCCCTTTGTAGCTTCATATCCGTTCATCACGGGCATTTGAATATCCATAAGCACCAGGTCGTAATAGCCATGCTTTGAGGATGCTATCGTATCAACAGCGTCCTTGCCGTTTTCCACGGTATCGACGATAAATCCGTATTCATTCAGTATCTCGAATGCAATCTCACGGTTAAGGTCGTTGTCTTCGGCAAGGAGCAGACGTCTGCCCTTGAAATTCTCGACCTCGACAGCGGGAAGTACTTCTTCTTTCTTTTCCTTCTCGCCGATTGCCGTCAGAAGCGTATCCCGCAGGTCGGACATAAACATCGGCTTTGCACAGAATGCGGTAACTCCCGCTTCTCTTGCCTCTGCCTCGATATCCGTCCAGTCGTAGGCAGTCAGAATGATTATCGGCGTATTATCGCCCAATGCTCGTATTCGTCTTGTAACCTCGATACCGTTCATATCCGGCAGCCGCCAGTCGATGATATACGCACGGAAAGCGTCGTTGATATCGAGAGCCTGTTTTGCACGGAGAACCGCTTCCTTGCCCGACAAAGTCCACTCGGAGCGCATTCCCACGCGAAGCAGCATTCTTGTCACGCTGTCGCAGGTGTTGAAATCGTCATCGACAACAAGTGCCTTTAAGCCTTCGAGCGACTGAATTTTCACATCGGGCTTGCTCTTTGTCTGAAGCCGCATTCCAATGCAAATTACGAACTCCGTGCCCTTTCCCTGCTCGGTGAACACCTCAATCGTGCCGCCCATCATATCAATGATGTTTTTCGCGATTGACATACCAAGTCCCGTGCCTTGTATCTTGCTGACGGTGGAGCTGCGCTCACGCTCAAAGGGATTGAAGATACGCTCAGCAAAGTCATTGCTCATACCGATACCCGTGTCTTTTATGCGGAATTCGTACATTCCCGTATCTTCGGAGCTGCTTTTAAGCTGAGTTACGCGTACCGACACAGTACCTCCCGGCGGGGTGAATTTTACTGCATTCGACAGCAGATTAAGCAAAACCTGATTAAGCCTTACCTTGTCGCAATAAACATTCTCGTTGACAACATCGAGCGTGTCCATATAAAGTTCAAGCTGCTTTGCGTTTATCTGACCGCCGATGATTGTTTTGAGGTCGTGGAGAACATCCGAGAGATTGACCTCGGTTTCTTCAAGGTGAATTTTTCCGCTTTCGATACGGCTCATATCAAGCACGTCGTTGATAAGCGACAGCAGATGATTGCTCGACGACAGTATCTTTGCCACATAGTCCTTGACCTTTTCCTCGTCGCTCGTGCTTGCACTCAAAAGGGTGGCAAAGCCGATAATTGCGTTCATCGGTGTACGGATATCGTGGGACATATTTGAAAGGAAGGTGCTCTTTGCACGGTTTGCGCTCTGCGCTGCATTTACAGCGTCTTTGAGAGCCTGATTTATCTGCTTGTCCCTTGTGCGGTCGGACAAAACAACGATATACTTCTTCTCGCCCTTTATATCCCGACAGAGCGCAACAACGTGAAACCAACGGACTTCTTTCGTTTTCTGATGAAAATACTCCCTGTCCAACTCGGTTTGTTCACCGGGTTTCAGACTTGGCAGCTTGTCAATTACACGAACGGTTTTTTTGTCATGAACAAGACAATCAAACGCGTGAATATCTGCACGAACCTTTTTTTCGGGTATTCCGACCAGCTTATCAACATTTGGGCTGATATAGTCAACTTTCATATCCTCGGCATTCAGCATAAGGAACACATCATCTACGTTGACCGACAGCGTGGAAAACAGCTCGTCGCGATAGAGTATCTGCGTGTCCTTGCTTTTCAGCTTCTGTCTGTTCTGCCAGAGAATAAAGCCAATCATCAGTGTGGCAAGGCTTATTGCAATTGTCGCAACAAGTACAAGTGTGCTTGACTGAAGGCTGTTCATACTTGCGTTTACAATGCTTGTCGGCACCAGACCTACAAATACCCAGTCCTCAAAATCCGCAGACTCATATAACAGGTAATAACTCTTTGAGCCAAGCTTTGTGACGGTTGCGCCGGTATTTCCGCTTATGAAATCCTGCTTGATTTTCAGCAGCTCTTCGCTGTTCATATCCGAGTAATCCGTCAATGTTGCAATCAGGTTATAAATATCCCTCTGCTTATCGGCGGCATTATCCACGATTACACGACCGTCGGAATGGACAATATAGTTGCTCGAATGTCCCTCAAATGCAGAGATTTTCAGAGCGTTTACAATGTCGGAGTTGTTGTAGCTTACAGCGATTGCCTCATACTCAAAGCCTTTGTATGTGCCCTTTGCGGCAGGGGAAACAAACACCATCATCTGCGGTTTTCCGGGGACAACCGAGTTTACCACAACGTCATTGCCTTCGAGAATTATCTTCGGCATTTCGGCATTCAGGTCAAGATAACCCTTTTCTTCATTTTTCGTAAGGAAATTTCCTTTTCTTGAAATAAAGTAGAAATCCGTGAATTCCATTTCCGCCTGCGCGTGGGATATGTAATTGTCAATTTCATTGTCGTCCGAAATATCCTGTAAATAGTCTGCCCAAAGGTGCATACTCTTTCTTGTCTGAGTTACAAGTTTATTCAGAGAGCTGTTCGACTGATGAAAGATTTCCGACAGGTGCGAGATACTTTCAGTATATATTGTCTGCGACACAAACGCTGAATAGTTTATACATACCAGAGATATTATTACAGCCAGCAATACGCACGGTAAAACTATGTATAATAACCTTTTCTTCACCATTCACATCTCCCTTCTGAAATTTTTTCGTAAGCGGAAATTACCGCTTGAAAGAAACATATTCGGAAGGCTCGGCAAATTGCTGACCGTCTGCCAAAGCTGTCCTGAATAAGGTATAAACATTTGTGTCCTGCAATTCTATCTTGGATTTTAATTCTTCGGGCATATCTTCTATCTTTTGCTTATCGGAAAGAGCCTGTCCCGCAAGAACTTTACCCAAGACCTGCCCATTGGGAGGACAATCGGTATAGAAAAATCCCAGAACCCGAAAGGGCACTCGTATATTCCCGTAGCAAGAAAGGCTCAGTTTCATATTCTAAATCAACCAACAAAATAAGTCTGCTTTGCGACAAATCGGCGCACAGTAATACAGAATAATTATAGCATAAATCCGCATAGAAATCAACATTTTTTTGAATATTATGTTTAATTTTGGAATTTTGTATGAACAAGAAGCGATAATACAAAAACGTGAAATAGTGCGGCTTTGCAGAATTTTATAAAAGAAAAATCATCGTTTTCGGGAATAAATGAATACCGAAATATACAAAAAACCGCTTAGAAATGTATTCTGAGCGGTATATTATTTGGAATTGTGACTTAATAGATTTGTCATTTTCGGGCAAAAAAATCGCCCTCAGATGAAACTAAGGGCGAAATTGGGTGCAGCGTCACGCTGCTGGCAGGGGCAGAAGGACTCGAACCCTCGACATACGGTTTTGGAGACCGTCGTTCTACCAACTGAACTATACCCCTATGAAAAAACGCTGAATAAAAATTCAGCGAGATGGTGCGCCAACAGGGACTCGAACCCCGGACCGACCGGTTATGAGCCGGTTGCTCTAACCAACTGAGCTATTGGCGCAGGAACGGGATTACTCCCTATTTGTATTAAAAAAAGTGGTGACCCGTACCGGAATCGAACCGATGTTAACGGCGTGAGAGGCCGCTGTCTTAACCGCTTGACCAACGGGCCAAATATAGCGTAAGGAATAGGAAACCCTATTCCTTACGATTTGGTACAGCTTCAGGGACTCGAACCCTGGACCCACTGATTAAGAGTCAGTTGCTCTACCAACTGAGCTAAAGCTGCATAATGTCGGCACCTATCTATCTTCCCGGGTAGTTGCCCGCCAAGTATTTTCGACGCAAACGAGCTTAACTTCTGTGTTCGGAATGGGAACAGGTGGACCCTCGCCGCCATCGGCACCGACTATCAAGTTCACAAATGTGAACGAGAAATCATTTGAAAGTTCATATGAATAACGAAACTCAAGACATAACCTAGGAGTTTAAGCCCTCGACCGATTAGTATTCGCTGGCTGAACACGTTACCGTGCTTACACCTTGAACCTATCAACCTTGTAGT
>JAGASH010000009.1 GCA_017847835.1 Oscillospiraceae bacterium | reverse complement strand
TTGAGATTTATTACAGCTTTGTCGGCAAGATTGACTTGCCCGAATAACCGCCCGACCTATCCGACACAATGGCCAAGTGTCGGATAGGAACGGCAAAATTTTTTGCACTTCTATTGCTTCTTTATCACACATAAGCAAATGGAAAAGGAATATAAGCGCCTGCCCGAGGCGGAAATGGACATAATGAACTATATTTGGGAAAGCGAAAAGGCAGTAAGCTCGGTAGAAATTCAGGAGGGCTTAAAGGACAAGCACGAATGGAGTCTTGCGGTTATATTAAACCTGCTTGCAAGGCTTACGGAGCGTGGGTTTGTGACTGCCGAAAAACAGGGGAAATACAAGTATTATTCCCCTCTCGTTAAGCAGGAGGACTATCTTCGGCAGGAGAGCAAAAGCATTATCGACCGCATTTTCGGCGGCTCGGTGTCAAAGCTGGTGAGCTGTCTGTATGACGGAAAAAACCTCTCCGACGAGGACATAAAATCCCTGAAAGCCTTTATCGACGATAAAACCGACAGCAATAAGGAGTAACTATGAGCGTACTATTTTCCGTAACGGTGAGCGTGTCCCTTGCGGCGGCGCTTTTCCTGCTGTTTAAGGGCAGAATAGCAAAGCGCTACGGCTTCGGAATTATCTACATATTATCGCTGATACTCGCAATACGACTGATAATACCATACAGCATACAGCTTCCCAAAGCGCCTGCCTTTAATCTTGCGATACCCTCTTTTGTGCCTGTTTTGTGGGCAGTAGGTATAGCGCTCTGCCTTTTGTTTCAAACGGGAAAATATCTGTATTTCAGAAAAACTCTGCTCTCGGACAGCCTGTCTGTTTCCGGCGAAAAAGCGCTTTCGGACAGGGTTAGAAAAGAGCTTTTCATAGACAAGGAAATCCCCGTTCTGCGCTCGGGAAAGATAAGCTCGCCTATGCTTCTCGGCTTCGGAAAGCCTGTGATTTTTCTGCCCTTGCAGGACTACTCCGAAACGGAACTAATGATGATTTTCCGCCACGAGCTTATGCACTATAAGCGAAAAGACCCATATAAGAAGCTGTTTTTCGGAGCGGTTGCGGCTGTACAGTGGTTCAACCCCTTTGCGTGGCTGATTATGCGTGAATGTTCGGGCAGCCTTGAAGCGCTCTGCGACAGCGAGGTTACGAAAAACAGGGATAATTCCTATAAGCGGGATTATTGCTATCTTTTGCTGAAAACAGGCAAAAACACGGGCGGACTTTCTGCGGCGGCTTCTTATTTCAGTACAAAGGAGATGTTGAAATTGCGAATTGACAGCGTTTTTGACAACGGAAGAAAAAAGCGTGGCGGCGCTCTTGTGCTGGCAAGCATAGTCGGTCTGTCCTTTGTTTCGGGGCTGTTATGCTCCTGCACCGTTGAAACTCCGCAGGACGTAATTGACGAAATGAACAGGATTGAAAGCGGCGTTTCCAACGAAAAGGAACAGGGGGTTATCGACGAGGAAAATGTTTCCGTTGCACTCCGCCCCGTTTCAGAGGTTACTGCAACCGCAAAAGAGGAAATCGAAAGTATCGGAGCGACTGACGGTATTTTCAAGCTTGACAACTGCGAAATTATCATTCCGCAGGCGGACAGTATTCCCATATTTTCGCAGAATTTTCTTTACGGTATCGAAACTCCCCGGAAGATATACGACCAGCTTCGTTTCCTTGAAAAAGAATGGCTTGGCGGCAATAACTACCCCGACGAAGCCTTTACCGCCGTGCCTTACGGCTATGGTAACGTGCGTGAGGATTTAACAATCGAGCAGTTTCTCAATGACAACAGAATTGCGGCGGTTTATACAAACCTCGATAACTACGAGGGCGGATTTTACGGCAGTATCGAAACCCTGATATACAGCCTTAGATTATGGAAAACTCCCTTGCTTGAAAGCAGTCTTACCAATGGGTCGGAAAGAATATGGCTTAATAATGCAAATGCGGCGCAGACGGTATACTGCTATAATATTGATGAAGAAACATTATCGCAGAAATTAAGTCTTGTAAACGGGGAAATAACCCTCGGCGAAGCAGTAACTGCCGCCGAAAAATATATGGAAAGCTTCCCCTACCGACTTGATGAAAAAATTACCTATAAGGTTAATAAAGCCTATATCTATGAGCTTCCGAACGGTAAAAATGCAGTTCGTTTTTACTTGCGGATTTACTGCGGCGGTTTTCCTATGGAGTTTATTACTGTCGAAAATGACAAGGAAATACCCTTTTCCTGTGCAGACGTTACGGGTCTTGACAGTATGGAAATGACAATGATACGAACAGACGGTTTTGACCAGATTATTACCTTTAAGACTAACACAATGCTTACTCCAACCGACAAAGCCCTGACCGAGATAATCCCTGTTGACGAGGTATTCGCCATTATTAAGAACAAGGTTACAAACTCGGTAGTTTACGATGTGACCGAAATTTCCCTCGGCTACATTGACGCTTGCTATGAACCTTATGATGTCTGGGCAAATGCCAAGTATTACACTCACCCCGTATGGAATGTTGTTCTTGATATGGGAACCCAGGTTATTACCGCAACCGTTGACGCAAAGACAGGAGAGCTGTACTTAGAGAGGGATTACTGATGAAAACCCTGAATTGCATTATAACCGAGCTGAAAAAGGTAATAATAAGCCCTTATTTTGCGGTAGGCATAATCGCCTTTGCGCTGATGTGCTTTACCTCCTCGGCATATACCGATTATTCAAATATGAAGCAGATTTCCATATTTGAAATGATGACAATGCTCGGCACAGATAAGGCTGAAAGCTACGAATTTTCGGCACAGTACATCTGCGCTCACGGCTTTGGTATGTGGGTCGTTCAGTTTCTTTCAATTATTGTTGCGTTTCCATTTGTAAAGGTGCTTTGCGACGAGCACAGGTACAGCGAAAAGCGGTATATAATATGCCGTATGGGAAAGCTGCGCTACTGCCTATCGAAATTCATTTCCGCTATTATCGGCGGTGCAGTCCTCTGCGCCCTCGGTTTCCTGCTGTTTTCTGCGGCGGTGTATATCATTTTTCCGAAGGCAAGCGAGCTATCTCCCGAACAAGCTGAAATGTTGGCTATGTGCAATATTTCCTACCCGAAAAAGCTGCTTGAAACGGTGATAATGGGTGCGGGAGCGGCGGTTCTGCCCTTTCTCATAAGCGTATTTACCGCAAATCAGTATTTCTGTATCTGTATCCCTTTTCTTCTTCAATATATGCAAATGACAGCGGCGAATAAGCTGATTTTTGACAGCATTTCAGACTATCCCGAATGGCAGAGGGCGCTTATGATGGCGGTTTATCCAAACAGCTTGCGGGAGATAATCTACTGCACCCAAACGGGCATATTTTCTCTTGTCGGCTATGTTTTTCTTGCGGCGACGGCGCTTACGCTTTTCATAATAATGAATAGGAGGTGTACCGACTGTGGCAGGTAAAATATCTCTGCGGAAAATATGGGCTGTGGCTCGGACGGAGTGGCTGAAATGGGTATGCAATCCCCGAATGATAATAATTCCCGTGCTTACGGTTTTTATCTATTCTTATGCGATTACGCCGCTTTTAGAGCGCTCGGAGAAAATGGGCGAGCCGCTTAATCTTTTGGAGCCGCTTATTGCGGTAGGTAATTCGGGTATGCTTACGCTGATAATTCCGTTG
This sequence comes from Oscillospiraceae bacterium, assembly GCA_017847835.1. GTDB lineage: Bacteria > Bacillota > Clostridia > Oscillospirales > Ruminococcaceae > CAG-115. The sequence goes on along the minus strand of JAGASH010000009.1, from coordinate 159,610 downwards.
GTGTTCCTTACGCTGATGAGTGATTTCCCGAAAACTGACGGCTCGTCCCTGTTTTTTCTATCAAGAACGGGTCGGTACAACTGGCTTTTAGGGCAGATACTTTTCGGGCTTATGAGCGCCCTTACTTTTCTTGCCGCAATATACGTTATCTGCACCGCTTTCCTTATGAACAGGGCTTTTCTTGCGGACGGCTGGAGTATGGTTGTGAAGCGGTACGACCTGCTTTTCCCCGCAGAGGCAGGCGGCTTTGCAAGCGAGCTTGTGCCGCCTAATCTATATAATCAGATGACGCCATTTTCGGCGTCTATACAGACCTTTGCTCTGCTGTTCTGCTACCTTGTGACGGTGCTGCTCATAATGCTTCTTTTCGGGCAGAAAAAACGCAGAGCTGTGGGCTTTCTTGCGGCAAGCGGAATAATCGGCTTCGGTGTGCTTTTTACCTCGATAAAAACAGCGGCGATGTGGGCTTTTCCTATGGCGAATGCAATAGTGTGGCTGCATTTCACCGAGCTTTACCGTGACGCAGTAATGCCCACAGAATATTCTTATATCTATTTCGGGGTAATAATCGTCCTGCTTATTGCCGCTAATCTTTTAGGTGCAGGCGGCATAAATGCGGCAACTATGGAGGAAACGGAGGGTTAAAATGAGCGAAGCAATAATGGTACAAAATCTGTCCCTGACGATAAAGGGCAGCGAAATTCTGAAAAGCATTACACATAGCTTTGAGCGGGGAAAAATCCACGGTCTTATCGGCAGAAACGGCAGCGGAAAGACTATGCTGATGAAGTGTATCTGCGGCTTTGTTAAGCCAACAAGCGGCGAGATTATTGTTGACGGGAAGCGTGTGGGAAAGGACTGTGACTTCCCCGAAAATATCGGTATAATTATCGAAGCTCCGGGCTTTATCCCGTACTATTCGGGCTTTCATAATCTGAAGCTGCTTGCGGGGCTTAATCGCCGCATAGACAGCGACAGGATAAAGGAATCAATGCAAAAAGTTGGCTTAAATCCTAATCTGAAACTACAGGTAAGAAAATACTCCCTCGGAATGCGCCAACGGTTAGGGCTTGCACAGGCGATAATGGAAAACCCCGACTTTCTGATACTTGACGAGCCGATGAACGGCTTGGACAAGGACGGTGTTTCCGATATGCGGCAGTATCTGCTTGAACTGAAAGAACAGGGCAAGACTATTCTTATCGCTTCTCATAATAGTGAGGATATTTCTGCGCTGTGCGATTCTGCTTGTGAGATGGAGAAGGGAGTTATTTCCGAGATACGGTGATTGGCAGGACAAGTTGATATTATGCTTGCATTTTGTGATAATCTGTGCTACAATATAAAAGCAGGGATATTGTGACTCAAACCATTTGAGCTGTGATAGCAAACCCCCGATAGAAATTTGATAGCATAAGTCTGTATAGCTTATAGACTTTGGATAATTCCTATCATTTTAAATCAAATCGTATCAAATCGTCTAAACAAAATTGTTTAGTTCAGTCTTTCGTTTGGCGAGTGGGAATAAAAATTCCAACCCCGAAAATCCCTTTGTTATGTGGATTTTCGGGGTTTTATTATTGGCTGCAAAACGGTCGCAGAAGGTAAATTATAAAAAATCGTTATCGGCACTTCGACAGCCTTTTTGTCAGAAATTTTTATGAAATCCTATTGACAAATCCATTTAACAAGTATTAAACAAACTCGAAAGGAACTGACGTAATGGAAAAGGAATACAAGCGCCTGCCCGAGGCGGAAATGGACATCATGAATTTTATCTGGGAGAGCAAAAAGGCGGTAAGCTCGGTGGATATTCAGGAGGGTTTAAAGGGAAAGCACGACTGGAGCCTTGCGGTTATCCTCAACCTGCTTGCAAGGCTTACGGAGCGCGGCTTTGTGACTGCTGAAAAACAGGGGAAATACAAGTATTATTCCGCTCTCGTTAAGCAGGAGGACTATCTCCGACAGGAGAGCAAAAGCATAATCTACCGCATTTTCGGTGGCTCGGTGTCAAAGCTGGTGAGCTGTCTTTATGACGGCAAAAACCTCTCCGATGAGGACATAAAATCCCTCAAAGCCTTTATTGACGAGAAAACCGACAGCAATAAGGAGTAACTATGAGCGTACTATTTTCCGTAACGGTGAGCGTGTCCCTTGCGGCAGCACTTTTACTGCTGTTTAAGGGCAGAATAGCAAAGCGCTACGGCTTCGGGATTATCTACATATTGTCGCTGATACTTGCGATACGACTGATAATCCCGTACAGCATACAGCTTCCCGAAGTGCCCGCTTTTAATCTTGTGATACCCTCTTTTGTGCCTGTTTTGTGGGCAGCAGGCGCGGTTATCTGCCTTTTGTTTCAGGAGGGAAAATACCTTTATTTCAGGAAAACTCTGCTCTCGGACAGCCTGTCTGCCCCCGCCGAAGCTGATGAGAGATTTACCGAAAACGGACGGTTCGTCGCTGTTTTTCCTGTCAAGAACGGGACGGTACAACTGGCTTTTAGGACAGATACTTTTCGGGCTTATGAGCGCTCTCACCTTTCTTGCCACGATATACGTTATCTGCACTGCTTTTCTTATGGGCAGGGCTTTTCTTGCAGACGGCTGGAGTATGGTTGTAAAGCGATTTGACCTGCTTTTCCCCGAAAAAATCGGCATAATTATCGAAACTCCGGGTTTTATTCCGTACTATTCGGGATTTCATAATCTGAAGCTGCTTGCGGGGTTAAACCGCAGAATAGACAGCGACAGGATAAAGGAATCAATGCAAAAAGTTGGCTTAAATCCTAATCTGAAATTACAGGTAAGGAAATACTCTCTCGGAATGCGGCAGCGACTTGGACTTGCGCAGGCAATTATGGAAAATCCCGACCTGCTGATACTTGACGAGCCGATGAACGGGCTTGATAAAGAGGGTGTTGCCGATATGCGGCGGTATCTCCTTGAACTGAAGGAACAAGTCAAGACCATACTTATCGCTTCGCATAACAGCGAGGATATTTCTGCGCTGTGCGATACGGTCTGCGAAATGGCGAAGGGCGCTTTTTCCGAGGCAGAATAATTGCCCATTAAATGATTGGGGTTGTTTATTTTTACAGTTGAAATATAAGTTCTTGTGTGCTATAATGAAAGCAAGTGCAACTATTTTGCGAAAGGTCAATCAATATGAAAACAATACTTGTAACAGACGATGATATGCACATAGGAAACCTGCTTGAAGAAGCACTTACAGGCGAGGGATATTCGGTTTTGCGTGCTTATTCGGGCACGGAAGCGCAGCTTTTGCTCTCGAAAACAAAGCCCGATTTGATACTCCTTGACCTGATGCTTCCGGGGCTTTCGGGAGAGGAGCTTTTGCCGCAGATACGGGACATTCCCGTTATCGTTGTGAGCGCGAAGGCTGATACTGCCGATAAGGTCGGGCTTCTTCTCGGCGGCGCTGCGGATTATATCACAAAGCCGTTTGAGCTGTCGGAGCTGCTTGCGCGGGTTGCCGTTCAGCTTAGAAAAAGTGAAAGCAGCCTCACGGAAAATGCGCTTTGTTTTGATGATCTCGCGCTGTTTCCCGATACGCTTACCGCGAGGATTTCAGACAGTGAAATCCGGCTTACAAGAACCGAGTGCGCTATTCTGAAGCTGCTGATGATGAACCCGAAAAATCCCGTCAGTCGAAGCTCAATTCTCGATAAAATCAGCCTTGACACCCCCGATTGCACCGAGCGTTCTCTCAAACAGCACATCAGCAATATTCGCCGTAAATTGCAGGCAGTGAACGGCAGGGACTATATCGAAGCGGTTTATGGAATAGGGTTCAAAATGAAATATTGACAAAATCTTGACTTTTTCTTTGCCGCTTTCTTGACTGTTTTGTGTTATGATGTTTTCAGAAAGGAAGTGTGTTAATGGAATATGTTCTGAAAACGCAAAATCTCACGAAAAAATACCGTAAATTCACGGCGCTTGACGGGATTGAAATGAACGTCCCAAAAGGCTCGATTTACGGCTTTGTCGGAAGAAACGGCGCAGGAAAAACCACGCTTATCCGCGTTATCTGCGGCTTGCAGAAACAGACAAGCGGTTCTTATTCGATTTATGAAATTGACGGAAAAAGTCACGCGATAACAAAATCCCGCAGACGAATGGGTGCCGTTGTCGAAACGCCCGCGATTTACACGGGACTTTCTGCACGGGACAATCTGAAGCAGCAATACCGTGTTCTGGGCTTGCCGTCGTTTGACGGAATTGACGAGCTTTTGCAGCTTGTCGGGCTGTCCGATACGGGCAAAAAGAAAGCGGGAAATTTCTCGCTCGGTATGCGTCAAAGGCTTGGAATTGCCGTTGCGCTTTGCGGAAATCCCGATTTCCTGGTGCTTGACGAGCCGATAAACGGACTTGACCCGCAGGGTATCATTGAGATGCGAGAGCTTATCCTAAAGCTCAACCGTGAGCGACAGATAACCGTGCTTATTTCAAGTCATATTCTCGATGAACTTGCGCGTCTTGCCACGCATTACGGCTTTATCGACCACGGGAGAATTGTCCGTGAAATGAGCGCAGAGGAGCTTGAAGCGCAGTGCGGAAAATGCGTGCGCGTGACGGTTTCCGATGTGACGGCGCTGTCGAAGGTCTTGGAAGAACAGGGCTTGGATTATAAGATTATTTCGGACAAGGAAGCGGATATCTACGCGCAAATCAGTATCACAAAGCTCACGCAAATGCTTGCCGAAAACACCTGCGAGCTGCTCGCAATTCACGAGCACGATGAAAGCCTTGAAAGCTACTTTATAAAACTGATAGGCGGTGAGCGCGAATGATACGACTGTTAAACGCGAATTTTGCGCGAATGTTCAAAGGTAAGCTGTTTTGGATTTGCGCGGCTGCTTCGGTCTTGCTTGGACTGCTGGAAATAATTCCAAATAAAAAAGGCGACGAATATCTTTTAATTCCCGAGAATTATCTTTTCAATTTGAGCGGTTTTTTTCTGCTTATAATAATGTCGGTTTTGGTTGGATTTTTTGTCGGCGCGGAACACGGCGGCGTTCTCCGAAACAAGATTATTGTCGGTCAAAAACGCATTACGGTTTATTTCACGGACTTGTTTACTTGCTGCGTTGGTGTGCTGATTATTCACATTTTGTTCGTTGGAACTTTGCTTTTAACGGGATTTTTATGCGGCGGAGAATTTCGGCTGACTGCTTACGAAATCATCTCCTATGAGCTTTTGCGGCTGACTTCGCTGCTTTCGATGTGCGCGTTTTTCACCGCTTTAACAATGCTTATCCCGAAAAAATTTGTAGGAGCGATTGCCGCGCTTATGATGATTTTTGTGTTTTTTTTTATCTCCAACAGTATTCCCGGAAGGATGTTTGAAATTGAAAGAAAAGTTGAAGGCGGCGGAGGAATTTCAACAGCCGATATCGCCGAAAAGGAGTTTCTGACGGTACTTCAGGATACCTTGCCGTTCGGACAGCACGAACAAATGAGAACTTGCATTCATCGTTTGATTTCGATAAAAGAATGTGAACTCGCCGGCAAATCACACGATATAGAGGTAACTTACCCCATAGAAATCGCGCAGAAATCTGCCATTGCATTTGCGCTGACCACGGCAGTCGGCGTGCTTATTTTCCGAAGAAAAGATATAAAGTAGGTGAGGATTTTGGAGAGTATCTGGGTTGTGCTTACGGTTGTTTTCGGGATAGCCTTGCTTATTTTGCTGATTAAGGTTATTCTGATGAAAAAAGCCGCGCGTGAAATCCGCGAAAAATTGCCTGAAAAGCTGAAAGGTGACACCAATACTCTTATTGACATTTCCTCTGCCGATAAAGATATGCGCGCTCTTGCCGCAGATTTGAACACGCAGCTTGCTGTCCTTCGTCGGGAACAGCTTCGCTATACACAGGGTGACGCGGAGCTCAAAACCGCTGTAACAAACATCTCTCACGACCTTCGGACGCCTCTCACGGCAATCTGCGGCTATCTCGATATTATCAAGAAAGAGGAAAAATCTGAAAAGCTGTCAGGATATCTTGATATTATCGAGGACAGAGCGGTGCTTATGAAGCAGCTCACCGAGGAGCTTTTCAGGTACTCCGTGATAGTTTCGGGTAACGAGGAGCATTATACCGAGGAAGTCACGGTAAACAGCGTCCTTGAAGACAGCATTATGGGATATTACGCGGCTTTATGCGAACGTGGCATAGAGCCGTCTGTCCGTATCACGGAAAAGCAGATAGTCCGCAATTTGAACCGAGCGGATTTGTCGAGAGTTTTCGCGAATATTATCGGAAACGCGCTTAAATACAGCGACGGTGACCTTGGCATTTCACTTGATGACGACGGCGTGATTACCTTCTGGAATACCGCGTCCGCGCTTGACGGGATTGATGTCGGAAGGCTGTTCGAGCGGTTTTACACGGTTGAGTCGGCGCGTAATTCCACGGGACTTGGGCTTTCAATTGCGCGAAGTCTTGTTGAGCGAATGGGCGGAATAATAACGGCGGATTATTCGGTGAATATTCTGTGCATAAAGATTACTTTCGCAAATGAATAATCGGGTACTCCGCGGCTTTCTCTGTTTTTAGTCCGTGATAAGAATTTGAACTTGAATTTCTCGATTGGATATGTTATAATAAACCTGATAACGGCGGTTTAAGATAAAGCGCCGATGAGCAGTCAGGAGGCTATTATTATGGGCAAAAAACCACTAATGTCGATTTTCCGTGATAATGAAGTTATGCTTCGCGAGGGTGATACAACCGAAGAAATGCTCAAAATTCTTTCGGGAAAAGCGGCGCTGTATCTGAATTTCGGAAAAGAAAACGAGTATTTTATCGGCGTGCTTTCCGAGGGAAAATGCTTCGGAGAGGTGTCGCTTCTTGCGGGAAAACCAAGCCCTTATACCGTTGTTGCCGTGGGCGAGGTTATGGCAATGCGTGTTACATCGGAGCAGTTTGAGGGATTTGTACATGACAACACGAAAAATGCCGTGGACATTATGAAGAATATGGCTTTGAGAATTGTTATGCTAAACGCAAACCTCAATTTGCTTGCTGACGAGCTCTCCGAGAATTCAAAAGACGCTGAAAAGCCCGAGCAGGCTCCGAATTACACGGATATTACCCGCAAGATTAGAATGTATCAGATTGCGGGACTTGCCGGCAGCTTTAATGATATTGTGTGATTTTTACAGAAAAATGCCTTCAAGCCGACCAAAAGGCTCGAAGGCATTTTTTTATCTGCGTAACAATAGCATAATTCTGTATCGCAGCTTGCTCTTTTTCAGCATATCCCGAAGCGCGAGATAAGTTTTTCTTGCGTCGTCGACCTGCGCTTCACCTATCGGTATATCGGAATACAGCATTTCCTCGCGGTGAGTGATAAATTCAAGACAATTGCTCAAACCGGACTTGTCGGAATTGCTTATTCTGATTTTGAACTCCGAGAGCGTTTCTCCCGAATTTATCCGATATCCGAGATAATTCAGAAAGCGGAAGTTTTCCTTTGAAAGATATCTGAATTTGTCGTCAAAGCCCATTTTATCATACCGTTTTCGGGAAACGTAAATGCTGATGATATAAAACAGTATCAGAAATCCCAAAGCCGACAGCACGGGAATTACAATAAACTTTATATCAATCTGCACGGGCTTTTGTTCGGGAATAATTTCGGGTATGTCGTCGGGCTCGTCGATAACGGGAGGAACAAAGTCGCTTACGAAATTGTCGGGCACATAGTCGTTGTCGCTGTTGCTGCCCCAGGATTTCCAGCTGTTTCCGCTTGAATAGCCCGGCGTCGGCTCAAAAGCAATCCAGCCTGCATTGTCGAAATACACCTCAGGCCACGCGTGTGCGTGGTTTTGCTTTACCGTCACATTTCCCAAGCCGTCTGTTGCGACGGAATATCCGTGCACATATCTGCAAGGCACTCCGAGCTCCCGTGCCATAAGTACAAATGCCGTCGCGTAGTGCATACAATAGCCCTTTTGCGAGTTCAGCAGGAAATAGTCGAGATAGCTTTTCCCGTCGGTTATTTCCTCGGGAAGTCCGACGTCTTTTGTGGTGTACTCCATAGAGCTCAGATATTTTTCAAGTCTTTTCATTGTTTCATATCTGCTCGATGAATTTTCCCCGATTATATCAAGAATTTCACGAACCCTGTCGGAAACTCCGTCGGTTTTTGTGTATACCCGATAAATCTCGCTGACATAATTCCGATAATCCTCGAAGGAATAGCCCGATTTGTTCTGAACTCCCTCTGAAGCCGCCGCCTGCTCCCATTCTTTTTCGGTGATTTTTTCTGCGCTGTCAAGCATAGCGTACAAATCGGGATTGCCGTAATTGAGCGTATAGAAAGAAACCGAATATTCATCGCCGTATGTCATTCTGCGCTCGGAAATAAGGCTTCCGTTTTTGTCCCTGAAGCCGGAATTGTATTTCTCGGAGCTTTCAACGCGCGTTTTTGACGGGGTGAACATATATCTTGTGTTATAAAGCAGATTTTTGTAGTTGAGCCGGATTTCTCTGAAATAATCTGCACGGCAGCTTTCGTCATACTTTAAAATCGCGCATTTTGTTTCGATTGTATCCATCATTCTGCTGTGGCTTTCGGTTTCCGTGTCAAATACCCAGCCTTTTCCCGTAAATTCACCGCTTATACAGCCTATAAGCTGAAGACTGCTGATGATATTGCTGCTGCTCATACCGACGTCAAGCACCTCGACATCGCTGCTGTCAAGTCCCGCGAGAATATTTCCGTCGTCCGAAAAACCTGTTGTCCCGTATTGCTCCCACGGGTGAGAGATAAATCCCGTCACCTTTTGCATAAAATAAGCGACATTGCTGACAACGCTTCTCACAACGTTCCACTGATACGGTTCTTTTGGAGCGGGAAACGCAAGCACTCCGATACACAAAGCAAGTATAATCGGAGAAATCCTTGACAAATGCTGCTTTTTGCCTGTTTCGCCGTCTTTTTTCCACTTGCTCTGAATTTCTTCGGCAAGGTGAACCAAAATCACAAAGCAGATTAGCGAGAAAGTCAGCTTTTCAATATCGCTTCCCGCAATCATTCCCACAATGCAGTAAACAAACAGTCCCGCCGAAAGCGCTCTTTTAACCCAGATAAACCTTTCCGTCAGAATTCCCGCGGCAACGGCAAACACCGACATCAGAACAATCCACCCCGTCCAAGAATATTCGGTAATCAGGGCAAGTCTGCGTTCTTCTCCGATTGCGATTATAAGTCCCGTCAGAAAGACCGCGACAATTCCAATGCTGCGAAGACGGTTCTTTTTGCTTATATGACGGAGAACAATTATCCACAAGGGCAGCGCAAGGCATATAATATATGCAGCGACGCTGTTTTCGGGCATACCCGTAAGGCTTCCGAAAAACCCGACTAAAAGCACGGATAACGGTATAATATGAATAATATCGTACAGAATGTTCATTATCCCATCACCTCCGTCAAATCGGTGTGAGGCGTGAGGTAAATCAAATCCGTTGTGTTTCGGCGCGAAAAATCGGGCACGGATTTCTTGTCGTCGGAAATAAAGCAGACTATCGTATGCAGCCCGTTTTCCTCAAAAACATTCAGCATTCTTTCCAAATCAGCGTCCCACTCGGACACGATTAGAATAACCATTGAGCTTTCGGTTATTTCCGTCCTGCGAAGGATTTCCCCGCACAAAAGCCCGTGAGTGTTCTGCTCTGAAAAGGAAACCGCCGAAAGGCTGTCATAGAAATCCTCAAATTCCGAGGCTTTTCCGACAGGCAAACGCACAAGCTCCTGCTGATAGTGATATTCGGAAGCGCTTATGTTGTTTCGGCTGAAATAATACGAAACGGCAAGCGCAGTTTCCAGCATTTTGTTTTCCGTCGGGATAAATACGTGCAAAGAGGAGCTGTATCTGCACGTCCCCGTGATAATGGAAATTTCTCTGTGGTCTGTGCCCGTGAGATTACGCGTCATAAGCGTATTTGTTCTCGCAGACTGGCTCCAGTTTATAAGTCTGCGGTCATCTCCCGCGATATATTCGCGGCTGAGAATATCGGGCTCGGACTTGCTGCGCTCGGAGTTTCTGACCGCTTCGGAAAGTTCGATTTCCCCGAGCCGTTCAATCCGCAGAAGCTGCGGCTTTACGACAGCCCTGACGCATTCCTTGTTCTTGTATTTTATCCTGAACAGCCGAAAGAAGTCCTGTATCTCGATTTCCTTTACTCCGACTTCATATTCTCCCCTGTATCGGCAGACAAGGTTTGTTTCCTTTTCAATTCTTGTATTCGGACGAAGTTCATATTCGGTTTCGCTGTCAAGACCGGAAATCGTGGAAAACGACGTGAAGAAATTCACCCTTATTCCGCAAAACAGCAGGGGATATTCGTTTACAAGCGCAAAGTGATATCGCACGGGCTCGTTTACCGAAGCGTATCTTTGCTCAACCTTCTGATAGATGTGAAAGAGGAAGTAAACGGCAAGCAGATATAACAAAGATACAATCGGCACAAGCGTGAGCACGGCAAAAAAACCATAGCTTACCGTGCCGCCGCGAAAGCTTATTCCCACAAGCGACAAAATCCACAGACACAGCCATATTATCCTGTTTCTTTTCATTGAACAGTATCCTTTCCGACAGATAAGCGTGAGCGGTAAAATCAGAACGGAATTTTTGTGCTTCTGATTAGATAATCGAGGATTTTATCCTTGTCTTCCTTTGCAATTTTCGCTTCGGGTGACAGAGTGAGCCTGTGGCTGAGCACGCGAGGCGCAACCGCTTTGATGTCATCGGGCTTGACGTAATCCCGCCCGTCGAGAAATGCCTTTGCCTGTGACGCTTTCACAAGCGCAAGAACGGCTCTCGGACTTACTCCCAGAACAAATCTCTTTTCGTTTCTCGTCATATCGGCAATATCGCGCGCATAACGGATTACATCTTCCTTTATAGTAATGTTCTCGAGGGTTTTTTTGATTTCAATGACCTCCTGCGAGGTGATAACGCTTTCAACAGCGTTGGTGTATTTCCCGACAAGCATATTCTGAACCATTCTCAGTTCTTCGTCTGCGTCGGGATAGCCGACATTCAGCTTCATCATAAATCTGTCCATCTGCGCTTCGGGAAGCTGATATGTACCCATAAATTCCGTGGGATTTTGAGTCGCGATAACCATAAACGGCTCGGGAAGTCTGTGTTTTACACCGCAGACCGTGGTTTGACCCTCAGCCATTGCTTCAAGAAGGCTGGACTGTGTTTTCGCAGAGGTGCGGTTAATTTCGTCCGCGAGAACAATCTGGTGCATAATCGCGCCCTCGCGGTACTCAAACTCACCCGTTTTCATATTGAAAATCTCCGAGCCCATAACGTCCGTCGGAAGCGTATCGGGAGTAAATTGAATTCGACCGAAATCGCAGTCAACCGACTTCGCGATAGTTGAAGCAAGCGTGGTTTTTCCGACGCCCGGTACTCCCTCGATAAGAATATGACCGCCCGCGAAAAGGCATATCATCACGTTTTCGATAATTTCCTCGTTTCCTACAAAATACTCGGCTATATGTTTTTTCAGCTTGTTTACCATTTCACTTGCTCCCTTTCCGATAATAAAATAACCGTGTTCGGTTTGCGTAATTGAAAGTGCTTGTGTTTATTATATCATATTGCATTCCGGATTGCAAGAAAAAAATCCCGCCTGCAAAAAGCAAGCGGGAGATTTTTATTCTTCGGCGGGAGGTGAAAGCAGGTCGTCGAGCTTCACTCCGAGCACCTCGGCAATTTTCACTGCGTTTGACAAAAGACAGTCACCGCGTTTTTCAAGGTCCTCGATAGTTCTTTTGGGAATTCCCGTAAGCTCGGACATTTTCGGCACGGATATTCCCGCTTTTTTTCGGTAATCTTTGATGTACAGCATATTCGTCACCTCGGTTTCTTAAAGTTTCAGCATATATCTCAGATAAGTCAGCTTGATTTTCGGCCACTTGAAGCCGAGCTCTTTGAGCTTGTTTACCGTATAGTCGCAGCTGAGCTCGATGTTGTCGGAAACGGAAGCAATCGCGTTGTAGAACGACAAAACGGCAACGTCCTTGTCGGTTCTCTTTTCCATCATACGCTTCTCAAAAATCGGCTTCGGGACAAGCGTGCAGCGCAGTTTTTTGCTGAGATTTCTGATGAACACCATATTCGGGTTTACCATGTGATAAATGCGGTTTTCGTCGCCGCACAAAACGAGCTTCACATAAGCCTCCGCGCACAAATCAACCGCCGTGAAATCAATCGGGAAAACGTCAAGCTCACTGTAATAAGCGCCGACCTTCATTATTCCGCGGCAGCGGCTGAGGAAGCCGTTATCGTCGGAGTTTTTCTGGAAAACACCGTCTTTGCTGCGCCAGGTGAGATTTCCGATACGGTAAATATTTGCGCGAAGTCCGTTTTGCCGCGCAAGGATAACCTTTTCCTCAGCTCTGTACTTCGAGCGGATATAAACGTTATCCGTATAGTGCTGACCGATATCGAGAACATCTTCCGTCAGAACCATAGAAGGGCTGTCCTGTTTAACCGTGCCTGCACCGCTTACGCTTGCTGTTGACGTGTGGTGAAGGAACGCTCCGCTTTTCTGACAAAAAGCAATCACATTCTGCGTGCCGATAACGTTTGAGCGCTCGAATTCCTCATAGCGCCCCGTGTGATGAACGTTTGCGGCGGTGTGAATAACGGTATCGATATTTGCGCAGAGCTTGTCATAGGTTGATTTTTCAAGACCGAGATTTTCATATTCAATATTGCCGATTACAACCTTATAGCTCATAACATTATATTCGGCGGGGAAGTAGTATTTCAGCATTGCCGTGAGCTTCTGCGGGCTTCTCACAAGGCAGACAACTTCGATTTTATTTACAAGCAGTTCGCGGAGAATATGCGCTCCGAGATAACCCGTAGCTCCTGTGAGAAGAACTCTCTTCGGGCGCTCGGAAACGCTCTCCGAAGTGGTCTGAGCAATCAGCTCGTTGATGTTCGGCACTCTGTCCTCGTCAAATTTTGCCGTGCGGGAAAGGCTGTCGGCGAGCTTCGCGGGAGTGGGATAATCGTAGATGTCCTGCGCCTGAATTCCAAGCTCTGCCGCGGCTTCGAGTGCGCAGAGGCTGTCGCCGCCCGACTCGAAAAAGTCGTCTGTAATGCCGATACCCGTCTTTCCGAGAACGCGCTCGTAAATCTCGCAGATTTGACGTTCTTCCTCGTTTCGCGGCGGCTTGTACTCATGCTTTTTCTGTTCGCCCGCGATAATTTCTTTCATTACTTCGTTTCGCTTGATTTTGAGCGTTGTGGTTTTCGGGAAATCCTTTGTTCTGAAGGTAATTCCGCTGATTTTCTTATATGTCGGCATTTTCCCGTTAAGCTCGCGGATTGCTTCCTTTGCGGTTTCCTTTTCCGTGGTGGAAACGAGCTGTACCATAGCGCAGATTTTGCCCTTGTGCTGATACACCATCGACTCTTTTATGCACTCGATTTCGTTGAGGTGTTCTTCCAGCTCCTCGGGATAGATATTCTTTCCGTTGTCAAGGATAATGAGGTTTTTCTTGCGTCCCGTGATGAAGATAAAGCCCTCGTCGTCTATGTAGCCGAGGTCGCCTGTTCTGAGCCAGCCGTCGTCGAAAGCTTCTGCGGTTGCCTCGGGATTTTTGTAGTATCCGAGCATAACGGACGGGCTCTTGACCTGAATTTCGCCGTCCTGAATACGCGCTTCGGTGTTCGGAATAAGCTTTCCGACAGAGCCGATTTTATTCCCGAAATCGGGAGAATTTGTACTGATAACGGGAGAAACCTCCGTCATTCCGTAGCCCTGATAAACTTCAAGACCGATTTTCTGCAAAATCTCCGCTGTTTCGTCACGAAGCGGCGCTCCGCCGACAAGCAGACGTTTCATCTGTCCGCCGAATTTCTTGTGAATTTGCGCGAAAATCTGATGCTCCGCGTTTATGCCGACTTTTTTCAGACCTTTGCACAAGCCAAGTCCCACGTTGAATTTCTTGCTTTGAACGGGGTCGCTGAGCGCGTCTTTTATCTTTTTCGCAAACAAATCCGCCATCATCGGAACAACAAGCATAAGCGTCGGCTTGAACAGCTGCATATTCTTGATGATATTTTCGAGGCTGTCGTTTATGCAGATTGTCGCGCCCGCATATAGCACTCCGAGGTTGTTGACGGTGAGCTCGAATGTATGGTGAATGGGCAGAACGGACATAACAATCGCGGGATTTTGCTTGTTAAAGCCGCAAGGAATGATATTCTCGACATTGCTTGTGATGTTTTTGTGCGAGAGCATTACACCTTTTCCCGTGCCGGTTGTGCCCGACGTGAAAATCAGCTCTGCGAGAGCGTCCTCATCAATTTCGGGCAGCTCGGAAATCTCGGTTTTTCTGATTTCTCTGAACCTTTTGCTCTCGAAAGGAATGATTTCCGTGAGCTTTTCGGAGCTTGCCATATACTCGTCGGATTTCTCGGAGTATTCGGGCGAAATGAACAGCAAATCCACATCACCCATACGGATAAGATTTTGGATTTCCTCTGTCGGGAGCATTTTGTCAAGCGGCACAGCAACGTTTCCGCTGCTTGTAATGCCGAGATAAGAGGTTATCCAGTCATAGCTTGCCGAGCCGAGGATTGCGATATGCTTGCCCTTTATGCCGTTTTTTACAAACCACGAAGCAATTTTTCTGCTGTCGTCGGTGAGGGCGCGATATGATTTCTCGGTCACGTTTCCATAGCTGAGAAAACGATAGGCAATCTTGTCCTCATACTGCGCAATGCTGTCGACATAGTTTTTCAATGTCATTTTTTCCATACTTTACCCCTTTCACAATTAGGATTTCAAATCATAAAGAATTTCTTCAATTTCCTCTGAATTCAGCCGTTTCGGGCAGCCCTGAGTTGCCGCCTCGGATAAAACCCGTCTTATAATTGCGGGAAAATCCTTTTCGTTGATTTCGGAAAGCTTTTCGGGTATTCCGAGCGATTTTTCAAGACCGCGGATTTTCTCGATAAACGCTTCTGCGGTTTTTGCCGTGCCGCTTCTCACACCGAGCTTTTTCAGGCGCTTTCCCGCCTCGTTCAGGCTTTTTTCGAGAACTCTCGGCAAAACCACTGCGCAGGCAAGTCCGTGCGGAATGTGATAAAATTCACCCAGACGATGTGCAATCGCGTGAACATATCCCACGCCCGTCCGTCGGAAATTCAGCCCCGCTTTATAAGCCGCCTCAGCCATTTTCAAGCGTGCTTCTTCGTTTTTCGGCTCTTTTGCGGCAGCGGGCAGCCACTCGAAAATTTCACGGCAAACCTCGGGTGCCGAATGAATATCCTCGGCAAAGGTTTTCGCGTTTGTGCTGATAAACGCCTCAATTGAGTGCGTGAGCGCGTCCAGACCCGCGTAAATTGTCGGCTTCTGCGGAACGTTTTCGAGAAGCGCGCTGTCGAAAACAATTTTTTCGGGCAGGTATTTGTCCGATATCAGCGGCAGCTTTTTGTGCTTTTTCGTATCGGTTATGACCGAGAAAAACGTGATTTCCGAGCCCGTGCCCGATGTTGTCGGAACAGCGTAAATCGGCGCGGATTTTCGGCAGGGAACGACGTATAGGCTCATCATTTTCACGGAAACCGCGGGATTTGCCGCCCGAAGCGCGATAACCTTTGCGCAGTCCAGAACCGAGCCTCCTCCCACAGCAATTACACATTCGCAGCCGTTTTCACGGTACACCTCAAGCCCCTTTTCAACGTTTTCGACAGTCGGGTCGGAAACAATGTCCGAGAAAAACACCGCTTTTATTCCGTTTTTTTCAAGATTTTCCGTGAGCTTATCCAGCATTCCCTTATTTCTCACGGTTTTTCCAGCCGCGATAAATGCGGCTTTGAAGCCCTTTTTCAGTATATCCTCGTGCAAATTGTCGGCGGTGTTTCTTCCGCTCACAACGGGCACGGGCTTCATCTTTTTTGTCGTCAGAAACCATCGAACCACACCTTGCCTAAATCCCGACATTGTTATTTCTCCTTTTGTTGCTTACTACACATAATGTTTATTTACATTATAGCACTTCCTGCGGCTCTTGTCAAATGTTTTTTTGCCGAAAAAAAGCGCGCATATTTCAGCGCGCTTTAAGTATAATCCGATATGCGAATAAACCGTCAGTCAAGAATTTTTCCGTCCGTTGAAATTACGGCAACTCTCCACGGGATAAACTTCCCGCTTGCCTGAAGCGCACGTTTAACTGCGTTTTCGATACCGCCGCAGCAAGGCACTTCCATACGGACAACCGTCACGCTTTTTATGTTGTTGTTCGCGATAATCGCCGTCAGTTTTTCCGCATAATCTCCCTCGTCGAGTTTCGGGCAGCCTATAAGGGTGATGTGATTTCTGATGAAATCGCTGTGGAAGCTTCCATAGGCAAAAGCCGTGCAGTCCGCTGCGACAAGCAGATTTGCCCCGTCAAAATACGGCGCGTTTACCGGAACGAGCTTTATCTGCACAGGCCACTGCGAGAGCTGACTTTCAGCGGGAGCGGACGCAGCGCGGGAATTATCCTCGCGCTTAATCGCTTTTGACTGCGTTCCCGGACAGCCGCAGGGAAGAGAGCTGTGTTTTTTTGCTTTTTCCGCAAGAACGGCAGCCTCGTCATAAGCGGGCGCTTCGCGTTCCTCAAAGGAAATCGCATTTGTCGGGCACGCGGGCAGGCAGTCACCGAGCCCGTCGCAGTAATCCTCGCGAGTAAGCCGTGCCTTTCCGTCAACCATTTCAATTGCGCCCTCGTGACAAGCGTTTGCGCACGCTCCGCAGCCGTTGCACTTTTCTTCGTCTATTCTGATGATTTTTCTTATCATATTTTTTCTCCTTTTCCGGAAATAATTTTATTATCACGTCAGCAGATTTTTTCTGCGTCCTTGACTTGTCGATTAAATTATACTATAATATCATCAGAAAGTCGGTTGTTTTTACAACAGAAAGGCTGTTTTTATGGAACAATTTATTCCAATTCTCAAAAAATCAAAGCTCTTTTCGGGAGTTCGTGACGATGAAATTTCATCAATGCTGTCCTGTCTGGGAGCGAGCTTTCGCGAATATAAAAAAGGCGAATTTGTGCTGAGGCAGGGTGAACGTCTGAGCAGCATTCTGGTTCTTGCCGAAGGAAATCTTCATATACAAAACGACGATTATTGGGGGAACAGAAGCATTCTCGGAGAAATATCGCCGGGAGAAATGTTCGGAGAGGCTTTTGTCACGTCCGAAAGCGAAACGCTTTTGAATGATGTGGCTGCCGTGACGGACAGCGCTGTTGTTTCCTTTGACGTGAAGCGTGTTCTCACGACCTGCTCGTCTGCGTGCCGTTTTCACACGATTGTCGTGCAAAATCTTTTTTGTGAAATTTCCGAGAAAAACCGAAAACTTGTGCGAAAGCTCGGGTATATGTCCAAGCGCACCACGCGCGAAAAGCTGATTTCCTATCTTTCGGAGCAGGCAAAAAAGCAAAACAGCGCGAGTTTTTCCATTCCGTTCAATCGTCAGCAGCTCGCGGATTTCCTGTCGGTTGACCGAAGCGCGATGTCAAACGAGCTTTGCAAAATGCGTGACGACGGGCTTATCCTATTTGAAAGGAACAGATTTACCTTGCTCTGAAAATCCGAAAAAAAGAAACATTTCTGTTGATTTTTACAAAAAGATGTGATAAAATAAATACAGAACATTTTCGGATTTTGCGGTTATGGAGGACGATACTATGAACAACATCGGAACATTCAGCTTACTGTATCCCGACAGCGGCAAAACGAGCTGCAAAAATCTGTCGGCGGCTGCCTGTCACGACCTCGGACTTGACAACATCTGCAAAAAGATTACCGATGACGCAAAGGAGCAGAAGCTCATAATGCGGATTTTGTCGGAGATGACGTCGGACCCCGAAACCACTCGTTACCGACAGGAGATTTTTGCAAATCTGCTCAGACTTCCGCAGCTCAGAAAGCGGCTGTCCGAGCTGTTTGACAAGGTCGAGTTTATCCGCGAATACGGGCTTTTGCACATCGAAACCGACGAAAAGCTGGGGCTCTGGCACCTTATGCACCGCCTTGAAGAGCTGAGCGATTACATAAAATGCGTGGAAGATATGAAAGAGTGCCTGTCGGGAGAGGATATCACCGCTGCGGGACTTGCCGCGTTCAGGTCGCATATCGAGGAGCTCTACAACGACGCCTGCTTTGCGGAGATGAAAAAGGACATTGCCGCAATCAAAGCGGAAACCTCGGATATTCAGAGCGTAACCGTCGGAATTAACGTCAACGAACGCTTTGAAGCTGTGAGTATGGGACTTATTTCCGTGAATGACAAGCCGTTTAAAAAGTCGAATATTTTCAGCAGCTTTTCGGACGCGCTTGCTTCAAAGGATAAAATTCACAAAGGCTCGGAATGGAACGGAGATATGCACTATCAGCCCGTTGAACAGCGCCGTGACCCGGGATTTCTTGCGTTTCTTGAAAAAACGGCAGCCGTAATGTCGGACGCGAAAAGTCCTATGGACCTCAAAACTAAATCCACGCTGGTTTCCGTGCCTATGGGCGACGGAATAAACAATACCACGTTCCACCTTGAAAACGTGATAAACAAACTGCTCGATAACCTCGTGAGAAGGCTTCGCGACACGATTACGAAATACGCTTCGGTTGTTGTCGCGGACATTTCGGGCATTATCCCCGAATTTGTCTATTACATCAGAATGGCGGAGTTTATCGGGACTTGTATGGAAAAGGGATTTCCTTTCTGCGAGGCTCGGATTTCGGGCAGCGGTGTTTCTATGAACGCACTCGGCTTCTATAATCTCAAATTAGCGGTAAATATTCCCGACCATAACGAAATCGTCCGAAACGACCTTGTTTTTGACAAGGAACACACCGTCTATATCCTGACGGGAGCAAACCGCGGCGGAAAAACCACGGCAACTCAGGCTGTCGGGCTGTTGTTTGTTCTGGCACAGGGAGGAATTTACGTTCCTGCTTCGGAGTTTGAGTTTTGTCCTGCGGACTGCATTTACACTCACTTTCCCGCAGACGAGGACAAAACTATGGACCTCGGCAGACTTGGCGAGGAGTGCATAAGATTTAAGGAGATTTTCGGCGGCTGCACATCGGAAAGTCTGCTTCTGATGAACGAAACCTTCTCCACAACGTCCTTCGAGGAAGGATATTATATCGCGAGGGACGCTGTTCGCGCGCTTGCAAAAAAACAGGTGAGAACTATCTACAACACGCATATGCACAAACTTGCCGCAGACGCTTCCGAGCTTGGCTCGGACGGTGCAGGGGTATCTTCTCTTGTCGTTAAAAGCGAGGACGGAAAACGCTCGTTTAAGCTGGAAGTCGCGCCGCCCGACGGATTGTCCTATGCAATGGATATTGCGAAAAAGTACGGCGTTACATACGAAATGATGATAGGAGGGTAATATCGCGAGCTTCCCGTCGGAAATCCCGAAAATACGTTTGCCGGCAAAGGTTCATTTGTGCTCGGGCATTGTTTTGGAGATTGTCTTGACATTTTTTTGATAAAATGTTATAATATACGGGAAGTTGTGCCTTACTCAAGATAATTTATGTAAAAGGAGTTGCAAAAATGGGCGGAAAAGCGAATATATCTTCCTCTGTTTCCGAGAAAATGGTGACGATACACTCTGCTATTGTATTGTTCTGCGTTGTGGTTTTCGGAGTAATCAATATGGTCGCGGGGGCAATTGTCCTCGGAGTGATTATGATTGTGCTGGGCGGCTTGGTTTGCCTTGCTGTACGATTGCTTCGCGACAAGAAAGACAGGGTTTTTCGGGGAATAATTCTCTCACAAGTGCAGTGCCTGATAATTCTTGTGATGTCAACGGCAAAGCACGAGCTTCACTCAATGTTCCCGCTGCTTCTGGCTTCTATGGCAATTGTTGCCATTTATTATAACACGAAAAACCTGATTGCACACTGGATTGTAATGGATACAGCCTGCATTGCGGGACTGTTTTTCAACGAGTTTTTCTATGGCGGACAGAGCCTTGAATTTCTTCTCAAAGGCTTGGTCGGGATAAATATCGGCGCTTTTCTTGTCGTTTATCTTGTCAAGTGTTCCCTGAGATTTATCGGTGACGCTCAGAGCGCAAAATCCGACGCCGACAAGCTCCTTGAACAGGTTCAGAGCCAGATGGACGAAACCGAGGAAATGAACAAACAGCAGTCCGAAATCGTTTCAAAAATCGCTGAAATTTCAATGGCTGTCAACACCTCTGCGGATAAAATGCTTGATATCGCCCGTGATATTAACGAGGCTGCGGAAACCCAGCAGAATTCAATTTCGCTTGTTTCTGAGGATATCGCTGCCATAACGTCCGAAAGCAGCAACACTCTTGCAGAGGCAGAGCAAGCGGAAAACTCCTCGAAACGCTCAACGGAAATGCTCAACGAAAGCAATTCGGAAATGAAAATATGCTTTCGGCTTATGAGGAGATTGAGCAGAGCACCGAGCAAATCAGAAATATCGTCGCGGCAATTGAGGACATCGCTTTCCAGACGAATATTCTCGCGCTCAATGCGTCAATCGAGGCTGCGCGCGCAGGTGAAATGGGCAAGGGATTTTCTGTTGTTGCCGAGGAGGTAAGAAACCTCGCTACAAAGTCGCAGGAGGCTGTAAGCAGCACCGCAAAGCTAATCGACGCTTCGCTTGACGCGGTAAAACGCGGCAAGGATATCGCAGACAATGTCGCGAAATGTATGGATAAGGTTATTGAAACGGCAGAGGAAAGCGCAGAGCACTCGCGCATTATCACCGAGATGACCGAAAAGCAGACGAAATCTGCCGCGGCAATAATGGAGCGTATCGAGCATATTTCCGCGATTGTGGGTCAGACATCGCAGACCTCGGAGCAATCAAACGTCATCGCTTCGGAGGTTGCCGAAAACGCACGGAAAATGGACGACGTGGTAAAATCCTTCCGCTGATACATAGAAAAAACCGCTCTTTTAAAGGGCGGTTTTGTTGTTCAGTTGTGCTTTCGCTGATATTTCCCGAAAAGCGTTCCCTTTGCAAGAACGCGATTTTTAACTCGTCCATAATTTTCATTCCTTTCCGCTGATTAACAACTCTGTCGCTTCGCCGAAAGAAACACATCTCGCGTATCTTTCTTTCCAGATAAAATCGTTGTAGTACCGATAGGTTTTTTCTGCGGACATAAACCGATTATCAAAGGTGCTGTTTGTGTTTTCGGGGACAATCATTTTAAATCCGTGCTCAAAGCCCGCTTTTATTGTCGCGTCAATGCAGTACTCCGTCTGAAGCCCGACAATCATAACCTTGCTCTCGTTTTTTTGCCGCAGATATTCCAAAAGTCCCGTGTTTCTGAATGCGCTGTTTGAGTTCTTGTCGAAGATTTTTTCATTTTTCGCGGGCTGAAATCCCTCAAAGATTTGAAATCCGTCGCTTCCTTTTTCAAGCTCGCTTCCGATACCGTCGTCGTGTCTTACAAAGATAACCTCGGTATCATTCTCGCGGGCTTTTTCTATCAGCTCTCCGACGTGTGAAACGAACAAATCGAAATTATACAGCTCGCTGTTTGTAATCGCTTTTTGCGTATCCACAACCAAAAGCACCATAAAAACACCTCCCGGTATCATTTTGATTTTGATGTAATTATATCACATTTGTGAAAATATTTCAATATTTCTCTGAAATTTATCCGTGCAATAACGAAAAGAAAACCACCGACTGAGCCTGCCGGTGGTTTTAAGTTATTCCTCGCTGAAAAAGCAGATTTTGTTCTTGCCCGAATTTTTGGCATTGTACATTGCCTTGTCGCTCTTTTTCAGCATTTCTTCAAAATCGTGAGCGTTTCCGTCATAAGCCGTTTCGGCAGCAGCGCCGATACTTGCTCCAAGACCGCCGAATTCCGTCTTTTCCGAGAAAGCGCGGTTTACTTCCGCAAGCAGGTCTTCCGTCTGCCGTTTCAGTTCATCTATGGAACATTCACCGTTGATGATGATTGCAAACTCGTCGCCTCCAAGTCTTGCGACAAAGTCAATCGGGAACGTTTTCCGAAGTATTTCCGCCGTTAAAATCAGCGCGTCATCGCCCGCTTTATGACCGTATGTATCGTTGACTTTTTTGAAATTGTCGAGGTCAATCAGAATTGTTGCGATATTGGGAGTGTATTTTATGCTGTCGAAATATTCAAACAGACATCTTCTGTTGGAAAGCCCCGTGAGGAAATCGGTGTTTGCATTGTAGGCAGTCTGCTCAAAGCGTTTTTTCTCGTTTGTAACATCTGTGAGGATTATCGCCTGTCCGATTATTTCCTCGAAAATGCCGTTTATCGGCTTAATTCTGCAGGAAAGATTGAGAATACCCTGCTCGGTTTCAAGCGTTATTTCGCTGTCCTCCAGTTTTCCGCGGAAAACGCTGTTCTTCCAGGAAGAAATGCTTGTTCCGACAATTCCTTTGTAATCGGGGAAATACTTGTAGAACATTACGTTTGCGGCAAGAACATCTTCCTTTTCATCGGCGATTATAACCGCAAAGGGCATACTGTCGAGAATGACTTCAAGCTCGGAGTTGATATTGTGCTGCGCAGTCACGTCGTTTGCAACACCGCAGGTGCCGAAAATCGTGCCGTCCTCGTCAATCAGCGGGGATTTGTAGGTCTTGAACTGACGCATACCCTTCTTAGTTTTGACCTTCTCGTCAAAAAGGCAGGTTTCACGCGCGTTTATGACAACCTCCTCCGACTCCAGACAAACATAGTCACCCTGTTCGTATTCCTCCTTGGGAATATCCCAGATATAATAGTGTCCCTGCTTGTAAATCTGCTCTTTAGTTTTAGCGACAGCATCGCAGAAGCCGTTGTTTACAATGAGGTGAGCACCCTTGATATCCTTGAACCAGACAAGGTCGGGGATACTGTCAAAGGCGGTGTTGAAGCAAACCGTCTGCAAGCGGTAATCAAAGGACTGCTTCATTTGCGCGATAAGCTTTTCCGCGTAATAGACGAGCAAGCCGTAATTGTCATTGTTTTCGGCTATTGTCCAGAGCTCGTCGGGCTTGTCTTTCATTTCGTTTGCCAACGGGAGCTTGTCGGTGCTTATCAGCAGTACCCGGAGCGTTTTTCCGCCGACAAGCGCTGAGCCTTTCCGATACGCTTCAAGACCGTCGAAAATCACGGCTGTATCCTGCTTGTCGCATTTTTCTGTAAGCTCGGAAACAGAGCTTGTGGTAATTTCGCAGTCTTCCGGAAGAGCAGCAGATTTTATCGCTGCCTGAAGCGTGATGTTTTCGCTGACAACGGTTATGTTTAGCTTGCACTGATACATTGAAAATCACCCCATTGAATTTTTTTGCATTAGCGTACTAAATGTTATTTTATTATTATACCATACAAACACCCTTTTTGTCAATAACCGTCTGAAACTTATGTGAAACGGGAGAAAAAGGCGCAAGTATAACGGAGAGATATCGTAAAAGCCGTTTTCGGAAAACCGCCTCCTAAAAACAGGAGAGCCACCCGCGGCTTTTGTCGTTTTTCGTGCACGGGCGACATCGTGTCGCCTGCGAAACGCTCGAAAACGCAGAAGAGGACGGTCCTAACGGACCGTCCTCAGCAAAGTAAAGTTTTTCGCAATCCGCGGCTTTTGGATTTTTCGTGCTTGTGCGAAAAATCCAAAAACGCAGAAGAGGACGGTCCTAACGGACCGTCCTCAAGTGGTCGAGATGACAGGATTCGAACCTGCGACCTCTGCGTCCCGAACGCAGCGCTCTACCAAACTGAGCCACATCTCGTCAACTCAAACATTATACCACACTTTTTCTGAAAAATCAAGTACTTTTTGAAAAAAGTTCCGCGAATGTGCCAAAAACTTGTAAAAAAATCAAAAAAATTCCGCATTTTTGTGGATTTAGCATAGCAGTACGCTAAAAAAACCAAAAATCCCTTGACAATCGACTTGATTTGTCATATAATAGGAATAGTGATGTTTGAAATAATTCTTACATCTGATTTCTTACTTCTAACAGGAGGATAACAAATGAGAGTTTACAATTTCAGCGCAGGACCTGCGGTATTGCCCGAGGAGGTTCTGAAAGAGGCTGCAGATGAGATGTTGGATTACAACGGCACGGGTATGTCCGTTATGGAGATGTCCCACCGTTCCAAGGCTTATGATGACATAATCAAGACTGCGGAGAAAGACCTTCGCGAGATTATGAACATTCCCGACAACTACAAGGTACTTTTCCTTCAGGGCGGTGCTTCTCAGCAGTTTGCAGCAGTTCCGATGAACCTTATGAAGAACAAGAAGGCTGCTTACATAGTAACCGGTCAGTGGGCAAAGAAGGCTTTCCAGGAGGCAAAGATTTACGGCGAGGCTGTAAAGGTTGCTTCTTCCGAGGATAAGACTTTCTCTTACATTCCCGACTGCTCCGACCTTGACATTCCCGAGGACGCTGATTACGTTTATATCTGCGAGAACAACACCATTTACGGAACAAAGTTCAAGACTCTCCCGAACACCAAGGGCAAGGACCTTGTTGCCGATGTTTCCTCCTGCTTCCTTTCCGAGCCGGTTGACGTAACCAAGTACGGCGTAATTTACGGCGGCGTTCAGAAGAACGTAGGCCCTGCAGGTCTTGTTATTGCAATTATCCGCGAGGACCTTATCAGAGATGACGTTCTTCCCGGAACTCCCACAATGCTCAAGTGGAAGACTCAGGCTGACAACGACTCCCTCTACAACACTCCGAACTGCTATGCAATCTACATCTGCGGCAAGGTATTCAAGTGGATTAAGAAGATGGGCGGACTTGAAGCGATGAAGGCTCACAACGAGAAGAAGGCAAAGATTTTGTACGACTTCCTCGACAGCAGCAAGCTGTTCAAGGGTACTGTTCGTCCCGAGGACCGTTCGCTGATGAACGTTCCTTTCGTTACCGGAAACGAGGAACTTGACGCTAAGTTTGTCAAGGAAGCAAAGGCTGCCGGTTTCGAGAACCTCAAAGGTCACAGAACCGTTGGCGGTATGAGAGCTTCTATCTACAACGCTATGCCTATCGAGGGCGTTGAGAAGCTGGTTGAATTTATGAAGAAGTTTGAGGCTGAAAACGGCTGATTTCTTGATTTGAAAGGATAATCGATATGTATAATATTCAGATGCTGAATAAAATCGCTGCCTGCGGCACGGATTTGCTCGACAAGAGCAAGTACACCGTCGGCGAAGATGTTGCTAATCCCGACGCAATTCTCGTTCGTTCTGCTTCGATGCACGAAATGGAGCTTGGCTCCAACCTTCTCGCAATCGCAAGAGCGGGCGCAGGTGTAAACAATATCCCGATTGACAAGTGCAGTGAGCAGGGTATCGTTGTTTTCAACACTCCCGGTGCAAATGCAAACGCTGTTAAGGAGCTTGTTATCGCGGGACTTCTGATGTCTTCGAGAAAAATCCCTGCTTCTATGGAGTGGATTAAGACCTTGAAGGGCAAGGGTGACGAGGTTTCAAAGCTCGTTGAAAAAGGCAAGAGCCAGTTTGTAGGTCCCGAGATTACCGGCAAGAAGCTCGGTGTTATCGGTCTGGGCGCAATCGGTATTCTGGTTGCAAACGCTGCTGCGGCTCTCGGAATGGACGTTTACGGCGCTGACCCGTACCTCAATGTCGAGCACGCTCTGAAGCTTTCGGGCAAGGTTCACTACGTTAAGAGCAACGACGAGATTTTCGAGAAGTGCGATTACATCACGCTTCACGTTCCCGCAACACCCGACACTAAGGGTATGATTAACGCGGAAACAATCGCGAAGATGAAGAAGAATGTTCGCCTGCTGAACTTCGCTCGCGGCGATTTGGTTAATGACGCTGCTATTATCGACGCGCTCGCAAACGGCGGAATGGCTTGCTATGTAACTGACTTCGCTTCCGACGCTCTTATCGGCGTTGAAAATGTTGTCGCTATGCCGCACCTCGGAGCTTCTACTCCCGAGAGTGAGGACAACTGCGCTGTTATGGCTTGCAAGGAGATTGCGGACTACATCGAAAACGGCAATATCACAAACTCCGTAAACCTGCCTAACCTCGAAATGGCAATCACAGGAAGCGCGAAAATCTGCGTTATCCACAAGAATGTCGAGGGTGTTATCAACAACATCACCGCTCCGATTTCCGCTGCGGGAATGAACATCGAGAATATGATGAGCAAGTCCAAGAAGGATTACGCTTACACCTGCCTTGATGTTTCGGGCAACACCGACGGTATTGCGGATAAGCTCAAGGGCATCGCAAACGTTGTTGGTGTAAGAGTTGTAAAGTAATTTTGCAATAAATAATAGAAACAGCGCGCTCAAAAGGTGCGCTGTTTTTTGTGACTTTTTTCAATAAATTCCCGTCTTAATAGTTGAAAGGCTTTTCAGAATAAATCGGAGGAGGGAGATTATGAACGACGAAGAAATCGTAAAGCTGTTCTTTGAGCGCTCCGAGGACGCTTTGCGCGAGGTTCGCGGGAAATACGAGAAATACTGCCGATACATTTCGATGAAAATTCTGAATAATTCCGAGGACGCGGACGAGTGCGTGAACGAAACGTATCTGCGCGCGTGGAACTCCATTCCTCCGAGCAAACCTGGAAGTCTGCGCGCGTTTCTGGGCAAAATCACGAGAAATCTCTCGCTTGATGTGTACAACAAAAAGCGAGCAGGGAAACGCGGAAGCGGTGAACCTCAGGCGGTTCTGGAGGAGCTTGCCGAGTGTATTCCGAGTGAAAACTCGCGGGATATTGTCGAGGATATCGCTCTGCGTGACGCTCTGAACGCTTTTCTGGAAACGCTTTCCGCCGACGCCCGCAAAATTTTTATGAGAAGATACTGGTATATGAGCGAAATCCGCGAAATCGCACACGACTTTAATTTCAGCGAGAGCAAGGTTAAAATGTCGCTTGCGAGAACGCGCGAAAAGCTCAGAGAATTTCTCGCGAAGGAGGGAATTGAGATATGAAAGAAGAATGCTTGCTGAAAACTCTCGGCGATGTTGACGAGAAATTCATCGATGAAGCAGCACCCGAGCCTGCCGAGCAGCCCGAATACATTGAAATCAACACGCGAAAGGAGCCGTTTTATATGAAGCTTATGCCGATTGTCGCTTGCGCTGCCGTTGCTGTAATAGGCGTCACGGTCGGCGTATTAATCCACAACAATGCAATCACTCAACCCTCATATCAGCCGTCCGACTCATCTTCCGCATATATTTCAAGCGTTTCCGACGCATATCGCGTGCCGCACTGGGACGAGCTTGAAATCAACAATCAATACACGCGTTTTGAGTGGCAGGACTGCTCTTTCAGTACTGCCGGGGCGGAAATATCTGCGGAAAATCTCGGCAAATTTCTCGGTGAAACAACTGCGAGCGGGATTGACGAGTACACCGAAGAAAAGCACAAAATCACGGTTTCGGTTTACCCTATCGATAAAATCAGCGAAAAAACAGCGCTTGCCGTGAAGTTCCCCGAGGACGGGAAGTTTTACGTTTATTACAACCTGAACAACGCTCCGAAAACGCTCGGCGAGTTTTTCGTTGACCTCAATCTCACCGAGAATTTGAAAATCAGCACAACCGCGACCTGCACAACGATTGAAAACGGTTATCTGACAACACGGAAATACAGCAATATCGATACCACAAAGCTTATGGATATTATGCGGTCGGCAAAGGACAGTCTGAACGAGTGTTATTCCGTCAGAAATCTCACCGATGAAGAGCGTGAAGCTGAACTTGAATTCGCGGTTGATATACCGATTTTGGGGATAAAAAATCTTTCACTTAAGGTTACAAAGGGCGGTTATATCCTGACAAACGTATATTTCCACTATTCGTCACAGTTCTATATCGGTATGGATAAAACCGACTCCTTTGTGCAATATGTCAAGGAAAACTGCCCGAGCGAGATAATCTGGCAGTCGGACGAACCGATTGACATCAGCGCGCGGGAAAAAGACTTAAACGAGCATATCCAAGAGCTTGAAATCGAGAAGAGCGAGCTTGAAAAGAAAATTAACGATTTGCAGCAAATGAAGCAGACGGTGGAGGAGTCCGGAAGAAAGGACGAGCTTGAAGTGGAGATAATTCAGCTGGAGTTAGCGCTGCAAAAGGTAAAGCAAAGGCTCGAAATTGTCATTCAGGAAAGGGAGAACCTTCTAAGCCGGTAAATTTGCAGCTTTGAAAAAAACAGCGGCACACCTCATTTGAGATGTGCCGCCTTTTTGTGTTGAATTATTTCTTTTTCTTCACCATTGAGAGAATATTCGAGAGGAACCAAAGCACCGATGTCACGCAGATGAAAATCAGCACGAACCAGTTTATTTCCTCACTCCAGCGCAGGATAATCACCGCAAACGTGCCGACAACCGCCGTAATGTACGGTATCGGTGAAAAGTCGCTCTCGGCATTTTGCGTGAAGAAGCGTTTCAGCATTATCGTGAACAGCACAACCATCCCTGCCGAAACCACGCACTCAATCGGATAAAACAGATATTTGAGCTCGATGTTTGTGTGATAAACCACGGGAATTGACATTGAAAACGCGGTTATGTAAGCGAACGAAAGCCATTTCATACGCGGCTTTCCGTCGAGTTTCGCGCACTGAAAAGCGTGAATACCCATTGCCCCGAGCAGCATTCCGTAGGACGCAAACTGAATTCCGGGGATTGTGCCCTCGGTGTGAACCATACCGCCGAGAAGCAGTATTCCCGCAGCGATTGAGAGCTTCGCGTAGTTTTCGTCGTCGGCAGTCGGAGAAGCCGAAACCTTTCCGCTGTCATAGTGCTTTACGGTAACGTGGCATTTTGTTGCGATAAAAACATAAGCCCCGAAAATCGCAAACAGCGTGAGCGCTGTCATATACCATTCGAGCGCGTCATACTTTGACAAATCGCCCGTGAAAACGCACACAAGGCTGATAATTCGCTCAACCGATAAAATCAGGAAATATGCGAGAAAGAAAATCATTTTGAGCTTGTCAAGAATCGATTTTTTTGCCATAAAATCAACCTCCGTCAGACGCTTATGTACTCGCCCGTTGTCATCACGGGAGCAGCGCAAAGCGTGTAGTCTTTTTCGATAACCGCACCGTTTTCCCTGAGCAGAAGCTCTGTGCGGGATTTCGCGGTTGCGGGAGTATTGTTTTCGCGGGAAAGGTGCCCGAGGACAAAATGCCGCGTGCCCTTTTTAAGCAGCCGAAGCGCAAAATCTGCGCAGTCGCTGTTGGAAAGGTGCCCTTGATTTCCCGAAATTCTGCGCTTTAAATCGGGCGGATAGTTCAGGTTTTTGCGAAGCATTTCCTCGTCATAGTTGCTCTCGATAAGTACCGTCCGACAGCCCGAAAGCGCTTTTTCTGCCTGCTCGGTGACGAAACCAGTATCGGTGCAAACACCGAAAACGTCTTTTCCGAAGCGCACGGTATATCCGACGCTCTCTGCGCTGTCGTGAGAGGTTGCAAACGCGCTCACCTCAAAAGCCGCGCTTTGATAGCCGTCCTTGATGTCGTAGAGCTGCGCTGCTTCAGGCAGCTTCCCCGAATATTTCAGCGCGTTTATCGTGCCTCCCGACGCAAAAATCGGGAGTTTTGTGTGCCTGATAATCATATCGAGCGCTTTTATGTGGTCAATGTGCTCGTGCGTGATGAAAAGCGCTTCGATACCGTCAAAATCCGTATCGATAAGCGAAAGCGCGTTTTTCAGCGCTCTAAAAGAACAGCCCGCGTCCACGAGTATCCCGTGACCGCGAGTGCCGATAAATGTTGAATTTCCGTCGCTTGACGAGCAGATAGGATAAATTCTTGCCATAATTTTTACCTGTAAGGCTGTTGAATATATATTGCAGAAACTGCGCGGTTATGCTTTAAATCACAGCTTTAACCGCACCGTCGCTCTGAGGGTCGGGCTCGTCAACCTTCACGATATTTGCGCCGAGCTCGCGAAGCTTGATTTCCAGATTTTCATAGCCGCGTTCAACGTGGAAAATGTCGTAAATCTCGGACGTTCCCTCTGCACCAAGCGCCGCGATAATCAGCGCTGCGCCTGCTCTGAGGTCGGTTGCCTTGACGGGAGCGCCGCGAAGCTTTGAAACTCCCTCGATAACGGCAACCCTGCCCTCGACGGAGATATTTGCACCCATTCTGCGAAGCTCGTCCACATAGCGGAAACGGTTGTCGAAAATGCTCTCGGTAACCATAGAAGTGCCCTTCGCGCAGGTGAGAACCGCGGAAATCTGCGGCTGCATATCGGTCGGGAAACCGGGGTGAGGCATAGTCTTGATGCTTGTCCCGACGTAGTTGTCGCCGCCGATAACGCGCACTGCGTCATCGAATTGCTCGACTTGAACGCCGATTTTGAGCAGCTTGTTTGTGATTGGTTCAAGGTGCTTCGGAATAACGTTCTTGATAAGAACATCGCCCTTTGTTGCCGCAACCGCCGCCATAAATGTACCCGCTTCAATCTGGTCGGGAATAACGCTGTAAGTTGTGCCGTGAAGCTCCTTTACGCCGCGGATTTTGATGACATCGGTACCTGCGCCGATAATATCCGCGCCCATAGAGTTGAGGCAGTTTGCGAGGTCGACAACGTGCGGCTCTTTCGCAGCGTTTTCGATAATGGTAAGACCTTCCGCCTTAACCGCCGCCATAATGCCGTTTATTGTAGCACCGACAGAGTTCTTGTCGAAGAAAATCTGGTTTCCGACGAGCCTGTCTGCGCTCAGATTAACCATACCGCCGTCGATTTCGCACTTTGCGCCGAGCGCGGCAAAGCACTTCAGATGCTGGTCAATCGGTCTGTCACCGAGATTGCAGCCTCCGGGCATTGAAACGTGCGCGGAGTGAAAACGACCGAGCAGCGTGCCGAGGAAATAAGTCGTCGCGCGCATAAGCTTTGCCTTTTCGTAGGGAATAGACAGATTTTTAAGTCCGCGCGTATCGATTTCGACGGTGTTTTTGTTTATCATACGGATTTTCGCGCCCATTTCGGACATAATCTGAAGAGTAATCGAAACGTCGCTTATTCCGGGTATATTTTCAATAATGCAAGGCTCGTCCGAGAGAATAGTTGCGGGAAGAATAGCAACCACAGCGTTTTTTGCGCCGTTTACGGTAACCTCGCCCGAGAGCTTTTTTCCGCCCTCTATAACAAATTTTTCCATAAAGAATTCCCCTCTGCCCTCAAAATAGGACATTGTTTTGTATTTTAATATATGTAAAATGTATAAAATTCAAGTTTAATTCAGTGCGAGAGCACAAATAGGCCCACTCACACTCTATTATTATAACATACTTTTTACATTTTTTAAAGCCCGAAATGAAAAAAATTCGCATTGCCGTCATTTTTTGTAACTATTCACTAAAAACAGGCAAAAAATTGTGAATTTTTCCACACTCCTGCCCAAATGTGACTTATCTTCGCTGAAAATCCGAAATTATTTCTCGTATGTGAATATTATTGTCAAAAAATATTCGCGTTAATCTTGACAAAAAATGAATTTTGTGATTTAATATTATTATGGGGTAACTTGTTTTTTGTTGCCTTAACACATATTTTTGGAGGATATTTTGACAATGGCAAAGTTAAACGAAAATTTCGGCAATTTAAAGAAAAATTATCTGTTTATCGAGATTGCAAAGCGCATTAAGGCATATTCCGAGCAAAATCCCGATGAAGCGAAAAAACTCATTAGAATGGGTATCGGAGATGTAACGCGTCCGCTTGCTCCGGTTGTTGTGGACGCAATGGTTAAGGCTGCAAAGGAAATGGGCGAAATGGAAACCTTCCGCGGCTATGAGGACAGCGGTGCCGGCTATGACTTCCTGCGCGAGGCTGTTTCAAAGTACTACAAGAGCTTCGGCGCTGACGTGCCCGCAGAAGAAATCAGAATTTCCGACGGCGCAAAGAGCGACTGTGGCAATATCATCAGCATTTTCGGCAGCGGAAACACCGTTCTCGTCACCGACCCCGCTTATCCCGTTTACGTTGACAGCAACATTATGAACGGAAACAGCGTTATTTTCGCTGACTCCACCGAGGAAAACGGCTTCAATGCAATGCCCGACAAGAACGTTAAGGCAGATTTGATTTACCTCTGCTCTCCGAACAACCCGACAGGCTCTGCTTATTCCAAGGAACAGCTCAAAGAGTGGGTTGACTATGCGCTTGCAAACGACGCTGTTATTATCTACGACGCGGCTTACGAGGCTTTTATCACCGAGGACAACATTCCGCGCTCAATTTACTGCATTGAAGGCGCGAAAAAGTGCGCGATTGAGATTTGCTCTCTGTCGAAAACGGCAAGCTTTACGGGAACCCGCTGCGGTTACACGGTTGTGCCGTTTGACCTTGTGAGAAAGAACTCAAAGGGCGAGGATATCAAAATTGCCGACCTTTGGGCAAGACGTCAGGGAAGCTGCTTCAACGGTGTTTCCTATCCCGTTCAGAGAGCGGCAGAGGCTGTTTTCACGGAAGAGGGACAGAAGCAGTGCCGCGAGAATATCGCTTATTATCAGGAGAACGCGCGCATTATTATGAACGCGCTCGATGAAATCGGAATTAAGTACACGGGCGGTGTAAACTCTCCGTATGTATGGCTGAAGTGCCCGAACGGAATGGACAGCTGGGCATTCTTTGATATGCTGCTGACAAAGGTACAGGTTGTCGGAACTCCCGGCGCGGGCTTTGGAAAGAACGGCGACGGCTGGTTCAGACTGACCTCGTTCAGCACTCACGAAAAAACCGCTGAGGCTATGGAGAGAGTAAAGTCGCTGCTGAAGTAAAGAAAAGAGGAGCTTATGAGCAAATCAAGGCTGAAACTGACCTATAATTCGCCTGTTATTCTGACGTTTTCAATCATCTGTTTAGTTACGCTGCTGATTGATATGATGACGCAGGGCGGCTCAAACAGACTGCTTTTCGTGTGCTACGGGCGCGCAAATCTGCTTGACCCGCTGACTTATCTCAGAATGTTCTCGTATGTTTTCGGCCACGCTAATTTTGCGCATTTTGCGGGAAATATCACAATGCTTCTGCTTGTCGGACCGATTGTGGAAAACCACTACGGCAGCTGGAACACCGTGATAATGATGGCTGTGACGGCGCTTGCGGGCGGACTGCTGAATATGTTTTTCTTTGACACGGGTATTCTGGGCGCGTCGGGACTTGTGTTCCTGATGATAATTCTGAGCGCGTTTACGAGTATGAAAAAAGGTGAAATCCCGCTCACTCTGATACTGATTGCCGCGATTTATCTCGGACAGGAGATTTACAGCGGAATTGCCGTCAACGACAA
The DNA here is from genome assembly GCA_017847835.1 of Oscillospiraceae bacterium. Lineage (GTDB taxonomy): Bacteria > Bacillota > Clostridia > Oscillospirales > Ruminococcaceae > CAG-115. The sequence goes on along the minus strand of JAGASH010000009.1, from coordinate 126,268 downwards.
CATTTCGCATTTCGGACATCTTTGCGGCGGAGTTTCGGGAATTGGTTTCGGAATTGCGTTTCATAAGAAGAAGTTCAACGGGTAAAAACCGAGAAACAAAAAAGTCTTTTTGGAGCTCCAAAAAGACTTTTTTTCTGCGATAAATCAATAATTACGAGAACAGATTTCTCACGCTGTCGCGCACAATCAGCTTTCCCGAAACCAGCGTCCTTCCGTGCTTTCCGTCATCGCTTCCGCGTATTTTCCCAAGCAAAATATCCGCTGCTTTCTTTGCCATACGAAATCCGTCCACGTCCATTGTCGTGAGGTGAGGGCTGCACATTGTCGAGTAGATGTGATTGTCATATCCGACAACCGAAATATCCTGCGGCACTCTCAATCCTGCGTTTTTCAGCTGATTTACCAGAACAAACGCACATTCGTCCGATGAACAAACAAAAGCCGTCGGCATTTCCTCGGGAAGCTCAAAGCTTTTCAGCACCTCTCCCTCGGAATTCTGACTGCGGATAATCCACTCCTGCCGCAGCGAAATCCCGTTTTCCAGCAGCGCCTTGTAATACCCGAGAAATCTGTCCTGAATACATGACTGCCCGTGGACGTTTCCGAGAAACGCGATTTTTCGGTGACCGTTTGCGATAATATGCGTCGTGATCTGAAAAGCGCCGTAAAAGTTGTCGGAAAGAACCGCGTCTGCGTCCTCTCTTGCCACGCAGAAATCCAGCAACACCACGGGGATATAATACGACATCAGCTTGTCGACATAGCTGTCCGAAAACTGTCCCAGCACAATCAGCCCGTCAACCTTTTTTTCGCTCACGGAATTAGGGATTTCAAGCGCGCCGTTTTCGTTGTCCACAACTTCCAGCATACCGTAGTAATTCTGCTTCTGAAGCAGCTCTACAAGGTGCTTGTAAATAATCCAGTAAAACGCGGACGGCTCGCTTATAAACTGCTTTGCGACAATTATCCCGATGTTATATGTAAGTCCGTCTTTGCCCGAGCGGCTGCCCGTATGTACGCGATATCCCATTTCAATTGCCTTTTGCTTGATTTTCCCGCGAAGAGCCTCGCTCACGCCCTCTTTTCCTCCGAGCGCTTTTGACACGGTAACGGTGCTCACATTCATTGCCTTTGCGATATCGCTCATTGTCACGCTTTTTTTAATCATTCACAAATTCCCCTTATTATACTTAATCGCTTATTACTATTTTAAGTAATTTTTTCGGTTTTGTAAAGTAACTTTTTAAACAAATATTAGCTAACTTTTTTGTTGACTTTTACGGAAACGCTTGACTTTTCGCTTGTCAGATGATATAATATACTAAAAATAGACAAAATCCAAAGCAAACGGAGGAAAATATATGAAAAAAACAAAGGCAGTTCTTGCGGTAATTCTTGCTGCTGCGCTTTGCGGGTGCAGTACAAAGGAGGAGAAATCCACGTCGTCAAGCGTTGTGGAAAGCACTTCTTCGAGCTCATCGACAACCGAAAGCAGTTCTTCCGAAACGACAACGGTTTCGTCGTCGTCTTCTTCATCAACCGAAAGTTCGTCCGAAAGCGAGCCCGAAAAGAGCGAGCCCGTAACCAACGAAACCTTCCTCAAAGGACTTGCGGGTGACACAATTCTCAGAACCGATATCAAGCAGGTTTTCGTGCCCGAGGGCGGTGACGCGAGAGTTGAAAAGCTGAACGAGGAAACATTCTCGTCGGTGCTTTGTATGGGCTTTATTTACGCGTCGGAGCCGAGCGGAGTTTTCCGTACAAATATAGAAAATGCCGATGTTTACGATGATATTTCAATAACTTTCCGAGATGTATCCTTTTCAGGTGACGCGGGCTACACACGATTGAATGTCGGTGAAAAGATGTGCGGAATGACGCTCACCTATGCCGAAACGAATTTTGCGCGTATGCAGGACGATATTCTCAACGCGGCAAAAAGCTATTTCTGCTATGGCTCGTGCGAATTTTCCGGTGAAAAGGAACTCACGGGATACATAAATCTCAGAACAGAGGGCGGCTCGAATTTTGCGGGTATCGGTGATGTTGTGTTTATTCCGACCGAGGGAGAGCTTCCCGTTGTGAGCTACTCCATAGACAGCGAAAAGGGAATTTGCCACAAGCCGATGACCGGCGCCGACCTTAATCTTGTCTGGTGCAACGAATACGGAAGTATTCACTTCGGAAACATCTATGACAACCCGAAGCTGTCCGATTTCGGAATACCCGAGGGCAACGAATACCTGAAATGCAAGGTTGTGGTAGACAACGTGAAGTATATGTCCAGCACTCAGTATTATCCGCGAATTGAAGCTCAGCTTGTGTCAATCGAGCTTATCTGAAAAAACAAACCCACGGAGCTTTTCCGTGGGTTTTCTGTATTTGCGGGAATTAATCCTCGTCGCTGCTTTCGGGCTCGTCCCAGTTGTGCCATACATTCTGAACGTCGTCGTTATCGTCGAGCGTTTCCAGAAGCAGTCCCATTTTTTTGAGCTGGTCTTCATCGGTGAGCGTTGTATAAGTAGAAGGAACCTGTGCCGCCTCAGCGGAGATTACCTGATATCCGCGCTTTGTAAGCTCCTCGGCAACAGCTCCCACGGTTGACGGGTCGGTTGAGATTTCCACAACACCGTCCTCGAAAGAGAAGTCGTCCGCGCCGCTTTCGAGGATATCCTCCATAGCCTTGTCCTCGTCGATGTCGCCGTCCTCGTTGTTGAGAACGATAACACCCTTCAGCGAGAACATAAACGAAACGCAGCCCGATGTACCCATATTACCGCCGAACTTGTCGAAATAGTGACGGATTTCGCCCGCGGTACGGTTTCTGTTATCGGTGAGGCAGTCCACGATTACGGCAACTCCGCCGGGACCATAGCCCTCGTAAACGCAGTTTTCGTAGTCGTTCTTTTCACCGCCGCCCGCTGCTTTTTTGAGCAGTCTGTCGATGTTGTCGTTGGGGATATTGTTGGACTTTGCCTTTTGAACAAGCGTCGCAAGCTTTGAGTTATTCGCGGGGTCTGCGCTGCCCGTTTCCTTAACGCAAACGAGAATTTCACGGCTTATCTTCGTGAAAACCTTTGCTCTTGCGCCGTCCTTTTCGCCCTTTTTACGCTTGATTGTGCTCCATTTTGAATGTCCCGACATAAAATTTCTCCTTTTATAAAATTGTAATATGAACTAATTCAGCTTTGTAAAACCTTCACCGTAAACCTCGTTTGCGCTGGTTGTGATGACAAACGCTTTCGGGTCGGCGGTTTTAACAATGCGTTTTACCTTGGAATAATTGCTCCTGTGAACAGCCGTCGCGAGAACCTGCCTTTCGCTTCCGCTGTACGCGCCCTCTCCCTTGAACAATGTCACGCCGTTGCTCTGTTTCAAAATCTCCTCGGCAATCATCTTGTAGTTCTCCGAGAAAATCAGCATAAACCGGCTTTCCTGACTGCCGTAAACGATAGTGTCCGTGAGCTTTGACTGAACGAAAATCGCAATCACCGCAAAAAGCACGGTGTTGACGTTTCTGTACACCACAAATCCCATAACGACGACAATCCCGTCAAGCACCGCCTGTATTGCTCCAAGCTTGAAATCGGTGTGATATTTACCGATGATTTTCGTGAGGATATCCGTGCCGCCCGAGGTGCTCTCGCGGTTATAGCCGAGCCCCAGACCGATACCCATAGCCGCGCCGCCGAAAATTGCCGCGACAACTCCGTTTCCGCCGGAAGCGTCATACACGGGAACAAACATCTCGGCTAAATTCGTGAAAACGGTTATCAGCGCAACCGAAATCATCGTTTTTATCATTGTGGTTTTGTTCAGCAGAATAAATCCCGCGATAATCAGCGGAATATTCAGCAGAGAAATCAGCGTGCCGACGCTTATTCCCCAGAAATTCGTGAGAATAATTGCAATTCCCGTAACACCGCCCGGCGCGATATCATTCGGCGAGATGAAGATGTGAATGCCAAGCGAATAAATCGCGGACGCAAAAATCATCACAAGAATGTCGATTGCCCAGCGGCGGATTTTCTTTTTCATTTGCTCAACCTTCTTCGGAAAACGTATTGCTGATTGCGTCAAAAAGTTCCCTCAAACGGTCGTTTTGTCCGCTAAGCGCGAGATACCCGAAAAGCGTTTCGAGAGCGGTCGCGCGGCGGTATTCGGAAGGGTTCGAGCTTTTCGGAACGGAAATTCCGCCTGCGTTTCTGCCGCGCCGAAGAATATCTGCTTCCTTTTCCGTGAGGAGAGGCTCGACGATATTCACTGCCTCGGACTGAAAGCTTGCCCGAACACGTTTTACGGCAAGCTCGTGAAGCCTGCCCGCGTTTGTCTGATGATTGCGGACGATGTTCTCGCGGACGAGAGTTTCATAAACCGAGTCCCCGTAAAACGCGAGAACGTTCGGCGAATAAGCCGCGGCTTCCTTTTCGGAGAGCGGCTCACTTTTCAAGAATGTAGTAGACAAAGCTGTACTCCTCGCTGTGCAAATCAAACATATACATTTCTTTGTTCAGCTCCGAAATGCCGGTTTCCTCGCCGTCCTCGGAAGCGCCTTCAAGCCTTTGCATTTCAGCTTTCAGCGGCTCGTAAAGACCGTGAGTCCAGTCGGTTTTCGGGGCAATGTAAAAGTCGCGGATTTTGAAGCCCTGCTCCTTTGCGTTTCGCAGAACAGCGTCCAGAGCCTCGGGCTTTCCGAAACGGCGCTCGATGTAGCATTTCGTATCGGGCGACGGCTCAATCAGCCAGCAAAGCGTTCTGAAAACCGCTGTGCCGCCTTTTTCGAGATTGTCGTAAATCTGCTCCAGCAAAAGCGCTGAGCCTTCGAGAGCAGAAACTCCGTTGTACCAGATGAAATCCCGTGGGTTTTCGCTTTGCGGGATTTCAAACGGCATAACAACCCGCGATGAAAAACCTTTTGCAGCGGCGCGCTCCGCACGAAACTGCTCAAAAAAGCACGCGGAAATTTCCGCACCCGTTTGCTTTTTGATAAGCGTCGGTGTAAAGTATTCGTCGCCGATGAACAGCGCGTTTTTCGGCGAAATGTTCCCGCAAAGCGAAAGAACTTTCTGCGCTGTTTCCTCGCTGCCCGCTGTCGGACGGTCGAGATTGTTGAAAATAATGCTGATTGAACTCATACAAAACCTCCCGAAATCCCGCTCGGAAGTGGACCTGTGATTTCTCGTCAGTCCGGTAAGTTTTTCTTTTTTTATTTATCTGACATAATTAAACTCAAAATCGTAAATGGAAACCACGTCGTCCTCTTCAATTCCCATACGTTCAAGCTCGTCTATAATGCCGCTCTGACGGAGAACTCGCTGGAAATATTGCAGGCTCTCGTAGTCCTCCATATTGCAGTTGTACAAAATCGGCGCAAGCCAGTCTGCCGTGACGATAAACACGCCGTCCTCGTTTGTGATGCTGAACGAGCGCTTTTCCTCGGCAATCTGCTCCAGCTCTGCGAGCGAAAGGGGAGTAGGCTCGAAGCGTTTTACGGGCGGCAGCTTGTCGAGTTCCGCGCAAGCCTCGTCCATAAGCTCAGCCGTCCCCTCGGTTGTTGCAGCCGAAATCTTGAACAGCTTCAGACCTTTCCCCGCGATATATTCCTCAAATCGCGTGATTTGCTCCTCATCGGCAAGGTCGCACTTGTTCGCTGCGACAATCTGCGGCAGCTCGGACAAATCCTCCGAGAAATTCGCAAGCTCTGCGTTAATTTTTTCGTAATCCTTGATAGGGTCGCGACCCTCGATACCCGAAACGTCAACGACGTGGATTATCAGACGGCAGCGTTCAACGTGCCGCAAAAACTCGTGACCAAGCCCCGCGCCCTCCGAAGCGCCCTCGATAAGCCCCGGAATATCCGCCATAACAAAGGATTTTTCACCGCGTTTTACCACTCCGAGAACGGGTGAGAGCGTGGTGAAGTGGTAGTTTGCGATTTTGGGTTTCGCGGCGCTCACAACGCTGATTAACGTGGACTTACCGACATTCGGAAATCCCACAAGACCAACGTCCGCGAGCAGTTTCAGCTCCAGCGTAACCTCAAATTTCTCTCCCGGAAAACCCGGTTTCGAGAAACGGGGAATTTGCCGAGTGGGAGTTGCGAAGTGCATATTACCCCAGCCGCCTTTTCCTCCGCGCGCGATAACAACGGGCTCGTCGCCGGAGATATCCGCCATAATTCTGCCGGTTTTCGCGTCCTTTACGACAGTTCCTCTCGGCACTCTGATAACGGTCGGCTCCATCGACTTTCCCGAGCAGCGTTTTGCACCGCCGGGTTCACCGTTCGGAGCGATATATTTTTTCTTGTAGCGGAAATCAATAAGCGTTGACAGGCTGTCGTCCGCGACAAAAACGATGTCCGAGCCTTTTCCTCCGTCACCGCCGTCGGGGCCGCCCGCCGCAACGTATTTTTCTCTGTGAAAGGACACCGCGCCGTTTCCGCCGTCGCCTGCCTTTATAGAAATATTAACCTTATCCGCGAACATAGCGCGCCTCCTTTTTCTATACTTTAACCGAAATTTTTCGGTCTATTCCAACACCGCTATAACGAGAAATAAGCCGGATAAAGACTATCCGGCTTTTTGTACTCATCGAAGGTTCAATTATTCAGCCTCGGCGTAAACGCTTACCTGTTTTCTGTCGCGGCCAACGCGCTCGAACTTAACGGTGCCGTCAATGAGAGCGTAAAGGGTATCGTCAGAACCCTTGCCAACGTTGTTTCCGGGGTGAATATGAGTGCCGCGCTGTCTGACAAGAATATTTCCCGCAGGCACGAACTGACCGTCAGCGCGCTTTACGCCAAGTCTTTTGGACTCGGAGTCGCGGCCGTTCTTGGTCGAACCCATTCCCTTTTTATGAGCGAAATACTGTAAACTGATTTTAATCATTTTCTTTTCCTCCCGACTTGATTTCGATTTTAACCTTTTTGTAATCTTGCGCTATCATTTCAATGTGCGTATAAAACGACTCCAGAAGCTGCTCTGCGGACTTGTTCTTTTCCTTCAGCAAAAGCGTGATTTGGTTTTCGAGAACCTCGACATCAGCCTTTACCTTGAAATAATCGGTTATCGTGTTGCAGACAAGCATCGTCGCCGAACTCACCGCCGCGCAAACCACGTCGCCGTTCTCGGTTTCATAGCCCGCGTGACCGCTTATCCGAAAGCCCGAAAAGCTCCCGTCGTTCTTATAGAACACACATTTCAGCATTACGCGTTGATAGCCTCAATCTGAACCTGGCTGTACGGCTGTCTGTGGCCCTGCTTTTTCTTGATGTGCTTCTTGGGCTTGTAGGTGAAAACGGTGATTTTCTTTGCCTTGCCGTTCTTCACGAGCTTTGCCTTTACGGAAGCGCCGTCAACATAGGGAGCGCCAACCTTTACGGAGCCTTCTCCGCCAACCATAACAACCTTGTCGAAGGTGATTTCGCCCTCTGCGTCCAGCTTCTCGATAAAGATGGTGTCGCCCTCTTTAACCTGATACTGCTTTCCGCCTGTTTCGATTACTGCGTACATATTTCATACCTCTTTTTTAAGAACTCGCTGTGAAAGGGTAAAGCCGAATTGCTTTTTTAAATAACCCTGCACAAGCGGCTTAATTATTATACCACACGCAAATTGTTTTGTCAAGCCTTTTCGCAGATTTTTTTCACATTTTTCCTCAAAGCGTTGCCGTTTTCCGAGATATTTCCATAAAAAGGCATTTTCCTGCGCTAGTGAAAACGTTTTCAGTAAAAATTGGCAATATTTGTGGGCAATTTGTTTAATAATAGCGAGGGAATTTGTAAGATTTGTTGAATTTTGTTCAAAATACCAAAAATCTATTGACTTTTATCACGTTGTGCTGTATAATTTAATCAAACAAAAGATTTTGGTTGTGATAAACTTCCATGTCATTTGTTTGTTTAGTTGTCTCCTTTCTTTTGTTCTACACATAATTTTATCATTTGATTTAAGGGTTCTTTCTGAAGAACCCCGTTTTTTTGCCTTTTTTCACAAAAAATATATGGAAATCCGCGAAAGAATGTGTTATAATAATATAGTATAGATAAATTCAGTTTGTTCGGGAGTTGATTGATATTTTTGAACGAAAGCAAATAGCGGACGGTGTGTTTTTCAATAGAATAACCGACCGTCGCTTTAAGGCAAACAGAATAAACGTTTCGCTTTTCACGGAGTTTGAAGCGCTTTCGCGTGCGGACTGCGCGCTTGCGGCTTATGCGCTCTCGGAGTGCTGCGCGCTTTATCCCGATTACAGCAAGCTTTCTGCGGCGCTGCTTGACCTGTACGACGCTTCGATTTCAACAGCGACCTCATCACGCTGGAATATGCGCTGCACGGAAATTGTGGGCTCAGCTCTTGACGACCGATACGCGCTTTCGGGTGAGAAGCTGGAGCGTGAGCTGGCGCAGCTTATGTGCGAGTGTCTGTTTCGTCCGAAAGCCGAAAACGGCGCGTTTGACGAGAAAGTCACCGAGATGATGCGCGCGGAGCTTATCGACTCCATTGACAGCGTAATCAACGACAAGTCGCGCTATGCCGCTTACAGAGCCGCGCAAACGGCTTATATCGGCGAGGCAGACGAGCTTCCGCCGACGGGGTCGCGCGAGGACGCGCTGAAGGTCACGGCAAAATCCGCTTTTGAGGCATACAGAAAAATTCTGGAAACGGCTCGCGTTGAAATTTTCGCGGCGGGCTGCTCAGATTTCAAAGAAACCGAGGAAATTTTCGCGCGGGAGTTTTCCGCGATAAACCGAAGCTGCACGATAACCGAGCTTGGCTGCAAGCCGTCTGCGCTGAAAGAAAAGCCCGCGTATGCCGAGGACAGGTTTGATATGCAGCAGGCTATTCTGCGAATGTATTTCAAAGCTCCCGAAATCAAGGACTTAGAGGCAAATTTCCTTCTCGCGAGAATTCTCGGAGGAATGACAACCTCTCGCTTTTTCACAAATATCCGCGAAAAGCAGTCGCTTTGCTATTACTGCGCATCGTTTACGGACAGAAGCAAACGCGCGCTTGTCTGCTATGCGGGAATTGAACCGAAAAACAAAAAACGTACCGAGGAAGCGATATTGAAGGAGCTGCGGGATATCTGCGAAAACGGCGTGACCGATGAAGAAATCCTGTCGGCAAAGCTGGAGCTGAGGACGCAATACAAAGCGATTTATGACAGCGCGGCAGGTCTTTTGCAATGGTATCTGACAATGCTTGCAAACGAAAAAATCCTGTCACCCGAGGAGTTTATGGAAACGCTGGAGTCGGTTACATCGGACAGAATACGCGATGTTGCGCGGCAGTATTCGCTCGACACGGTTTATACGCTTTGCGGGAAAGACGACGAGGAATAACGCTTATGATTGAAAAAATATACGATAAAATAACGGGCGAAACCTGTCTGAAATACGTTCATCAGAGCGGCACGGAAATCTATATGCTGCCTATGGAGGGATACTCCTCGGCAACAGCGCAGTTTACCGTGAAATTCGGCTCGCAGGACAACAGCTTCAGAACATCGTCGGGAGAGTATGTGAAAATCCCCGACGGGACGGCTCATTACCTTGAACACAAGCTTTTCGAGAGCGAGGAAAAGGACGCGTTTTCGCTTTTTGCACAGACGGGCGCTTCCTGTAACGCGGGAACAAGCTTCGATTACACGCAGTATTATTTCGGCTGCACGGACAAGTTTACGGAAAATCTTGAAATTCTGCTTGATTTTGTCGCAAGCCCTTATTTCACTGAGGAAAACGTTGAAAAGGAACGCGGAATTATCGCGCAGGAAATCACAATGTACCGCGACAATCCCTCGTGGCGTGTTTTCACAAATCTGCTTGAAGCGCTTTACGAGAAAAATCCCGTGAGGCTGGACATCGCGGGCACTGTCGAAAGTATCTCGCAAATCACCCCGAAAACGCTCTATGACTGCTATGACGCTTTCTATAATCCGTCGAATATGTTTCTTTGCGTTGCGGGAAATTTTAATCCCGAGGACGTCTGCCGCGTGTGTGAGGAAAAACTCCGTGCGGGCAAAATTCACAGCGTTGAGACCGAGCCGTTTGACGAGCCGTACGCTGTTTCAAAGAAAATCACGCGTCTGTCAATGCCTGTCGCAAAGCCGATTTTTGAGCTTGGCTTCAAGAGAAGCGCGGTTTACGGAATGGACGAAATCAAGGATTATATTTACTTCAATCTGCTGTTTGATATGATTTTCGGAGAGTCGTCGGAGTTTTACGAAAAAATGCGTGAAAACGGCTTGTTGAACGACGAGTGGAACGTTGGTGTTTTCAGCGGCCGCGGGCATCTTTTCCCGACAGCGCGCGGTGAGAGCGATAAGCCCGAGCTTATCATCGAGGAAATGCAGAGGCTTATTCGTGAGTTCAAGAAAACTCCGCCCTCAAAGACGCTTTTCGAGCGCGTAAAAAAGGCAACCTACGGTTCGCTTATCCGTGATTTCAACAACGTTTCTTCCGTTGCTTCAACGCTCACCGAGGCAGCGCTCGGAGGAGTTTCACCGTTTGCCGCGATAAACACGGCGGCTTCTGCGGATTATGAAACGCTTCTCGAAAAGCTTGAAAGTCTTGACGAGGAAAACGCAAGCATTTCTATTGTAGAGAACAAAGAATAAAGGAGAATTTTTATGAGTGTAATGAATTTAGCCGCAGAGTCGGCGGTTACTGTAAAGAACAAGCTGGAATTTCCGAACCTTTTCGGAGGCACGGAAATCGAGTATTACCGCGGTTTTGAGGTCTTCGGAGTGCCGATTTACTGGTACGGAGTGCTGATTGCCGTGGGAATTGTACTTGCGTGTGTTTACGTTTTTCACCGTATGGAGAAAGACTTCGGTCTGAGCAAGGACAGAGCGTTTGACGTAATTTTTGCGGCGACAATCGGCGGTTTTATCGGCGCGAGAATATATTTTTGCGTGTTCACATCGCTTGACCCGACCTCGCTTAAAAAGTACGATTTCGTGACGACGTTCACGGAAATCCGCGACGGAGGAATTGCCATTTACGGCGGAATTATCGCGGCGGTGCTGGTGGGATTTCTGTTCTGCAAGCTGCGCAAGGTTCACTTTACGACAATGCTGGACGTTGCTGCGCTCGGTTTTCTGATAGGACAGACAATCGGCAGATGGGGAAATTTCGTAAATCAGGAGGCATACGGCGCAGATTGCCCGACGGACTGGCTTTTCGCGATGAAGGGCTCTCTTATCACCTCTCAGGGCATTACGGGAGTTGTACACCCGTGCTTCCTGTACGAAAGCGTTTGGTGCTTGCTCGGATTTATTTTCCTGCACATCTACTCGAAAAAGCTGCGTACATTTGACGGCGAGGTTTTCCTGCTGTACGTTGCGTGGTACGGTCTGGAGCGCTTCTTTGTCGAGGGACTGCGCACGGACAGCCTTATGGCGGGTGATTTCAGAATTTCGCAGATTGTAGCTGCAGTTTCCTGCATAGCGGCACTGATTTTGTTCGTAATCTTCAAAATTCTCACGAAGAAGAAAAACATACCGCTTTACGTCAATTCGGGCGCAAGTCAGACGCTCCTTGAAAACGACCGAAAGGCAGAGGAAGAGCGCCTTGCGAAGAAGGCAGAAAAGAAGAACAAAAAGTCCCCGAGCATTCTCGGAGAAGAGGCTGAGGAGAACGAGGAAAAATCCGAGGAAACCGAGGCTGTTGAGGATGCGGAAGAAGCGGCTGCTGACAGCGAAGAAACCGAGAAAAACAGCGAAAATTCCGAGGAAACCGAAGCTGCGGAAGATGTCGAAAAAACGGTTGAAGAAGCAGCCGAGCCCGAAGAAAAGAGCGAATGATGAAGAAGATTTTTGCGGCAGTTTTTGCGGCGGTTTTGCTTTGCGGCTGCGCGGATAAATCTGGGATTTTCGTTGAGGAAAAGTCCGATATTTCCACGATTTCCGAAGCCGAAAAGCTCCCCGAAGCGAACGCAAGCGACTTTGAGTTTTCGGGAACGGACGGCGGGGTTGCCGTGACAAAATATCTCGGCAGTCAAACCGAGTTTGCTGTTCCCGCGAAGCTTGACGGAAAGCCTGTCGTTGAAATCGGCAGCGAGGCGTTTTGCGGGCGCGGGGATTTGACGCGGGTTGCGCTGCCCGATACCGTCGCGAAAATCGGCAAAAGCGACGCGCTGAAATTCCGCGAGGGCGAGGATATTTCGGGAGAGGTAATCCTGACGGGCGCGGACGTTGAAAAAGCAAACGCTTATTACGATGAGTTCAATTCCGAATTCTTTATACAAATTGACTTTACGCAAAGTGGCACGGAAAAGTTTTCCGAGGCGACAAAGCGGCTTATCGGCGAAACAATCTCGATTTGGATTGACGATGAGCTTTTGAGCGCGCCGTATGTTCACGAGCAGGTTGTTGACGGAAGAACGGTGATTTCGGGGAAATTCTCCGTGGACGAGGCTATGGAATATGCCGCGAAAATCAACGGAAATCCTTTTCGGGACTGCGGGAAAATCCGCGTTACATACAAGGGAAAAACCTATGGTTATGACGAGCTGAACGAGTTGTATTCGGCTGTAAATTAAATTTTAAGGAGAGTTAAAATGGCAAAGATTATTGACGGAAAAGCCGTTTCTGCGGCGGTTAAGGAACAGGTTCGCGACGAAATCGCGCGCGACGGTATCAAGGCGGGACTTGCGGTTGTTATTGTCGGAAACGACCCCGCGAGCCGCGTTTATGTAAACAACAAGAAGAAAGCCTGCGAGTTCTGCGGAATTCAGTCGTTCGAGTATGCGCTTCCCGAGGAAACGACTATGGAGCAGCTTCTGGAGCTTATCGATACTTTGAACGGTGACGAAAATGTCAACGGTATCTTGGTTCAGCTGCCGCTTCCGAAGCAGCTTGACGAGAAAGAGGTAATCGCGAGAATTTCTCCCGAAAAGGACGTAGACGCGTTCCACGAGCAGAATGTCGGCAAGATTATGATAGGAAATTACAGCTTTTTGCCTTGCACACCGTCGGGCTGTATGGATTTGATACACAGCACGGGAGTTGAGATTTCGGGCAAGGAGTGTGTGGTAATCGGCCGCTCGAACATTGTCGGAAAGCCTATGGCAATGCTTCTCCTTCACAAAAACGGAACTGTCACAATTTGCCACAGCAGAACGAAAAATCTTGCTGAGGTTTGCAGCAGGGCTGATATACTCGTAGCTGCGGTCGGAAAGCCGAATTTCGTTACTGCGGATATGGTTAAAGAGGGCGCTGTTGTCATCGATGTCGGCATAAACAGACTGCCCGACGGCAAACTTTGCGGCGATGTCAAGTTTGACGAGGTAAGCGAAAAAGCGGGCTGGATTACACCCGTCCCGGGCGGCGTCGGACCTATGACTATTGCAACGCTTATGAAGAACACCCTCACTGCGGCTAAACAGCAGAAGAAGTGACCGATGAACAATACCTCTAAATCGTTCCTGCGAAACGCAATTCTGCTCACGGCTGCGCTTGCGGTTATCGTCATTTTTATGCGGGAATGGGGCGCAGCGCAGATTATAATCGTCCTGCTTGTCGCGGGACTTGCGGGTATGCAATGGTTTTTGTTCTTCTATATGAAGAAAAGGTGACCTCGGGCGGCAGCGGTTTGCGGAAATCTTGCTTTCCTGTGCATAAACCGAATTTGCGCGATGCTAGGGCGATTTTTCGGGCATCGAACCCGAAAAATCGCTTGGGGAACACCCCTTGGGGTTTTCCCCAAACCCTATTCCGCAAGGGGGAAACTCTTGTTTCCCCCTTGAACCCCTTTGCGCTTGCTATCGCGTTTTGCGCGGCTTCGCCGCGAGTGCCTCCGGCGACCAAAAAACTTTTTCTGAAGAAAAAGTTTTCTGGACTTTCAAAAAGACTTTTTTCGCTTCGCGTGAGTGGGTAGCTGCTGCGAGATTAAAGTCCGAGGCTCGTCGACAGCGCGCTGTTCACCTGCGCCATCGACCTCTCGTCAAGCTCTCCCATTCTCTCCTTCAATCTCCTCTTATCCAATGTACGAACCTGCTCCAGCAGCACCACCGAGTCCTTCGCAAGTCCACAGCTTGCCGCCTGTACCGATATATGCGTCGGCAGCGCCGATTTCTCCTTCTTGCTCGTAATCGCTGCCGCAATCACCGTCGGACTGTGCTTGTTCCCGATATCGTTCTGCACGATAAGAACAGGTCTTATCCCGCCTTGCTCAGAACCTACCACAGGACTCAAATCCGCGTAATAAATCTCTCCGCGTTTTACGGACATCATAATTCAAAACTCCTTTCGATATCCCAGATATTTCTGTCGGAATTATTATTGACGCTCGGGTTTTTATTATTCAGATTTTTTTCAAATCGAGGTGTTTTACAATGAAATTTACCTGGAAGAAGCTCCTTTGTGCCGAGCGCGAACGTTCATACAGCTCCTCAAATCCACTTGATATCCGCACGGAATTCCGCAAGGATTATCACAGAATTATCGGCAGCGCGTCTTTTCGCCGCTTACAGGACAAAGCTCAGGTTTACCCGCTTTATCGCGGTGATTTTGTCCGCACGCGTCTGACTCACTCGCTTGAAGTAAGCTCTTTTGCGGGCTCTCTCGGGAACACAATTTTCCGTCGGCTGATTGACGCGGACACTCCCGAAATCGACGAGCTTGTCCGTGAAAACTGCGCGGATATCCTCGAATGTGCGGGACTTATCCACGACATCGGAAACCCGCCTTTCGGTCATTTCGGTGAGTTTGCAATCCGGCAGTGGTTCGCGGATAATATATCGCGGCTGGAGTATAAAGGCAAGTCTGCAAACGAGCTGCTGAACGACCAAATGAAAGCGGATTTCCTGCATTTCGAGGGCAACGCGCAGGCACTTCGTCTGTTGTCGCGGCTGCACTGTCTGATTGATATGGAAACGGGAATGAACCTCACCTTCGCGCTGCTCAACACTATTATAAAATACCCGACAAATTCGCTTGAAATCGACAAAAAGTGCGGAAATATCTGCCGCAAGAAAATGGGATATTACTGCTCCGAGGAGGAGCTTTTCCGCAAAATCACCGAGAAAACGGGTGTGGGAAACTCCCGCTATCCGCTCACGTTTATTCTGGAGAGCGCCGACGATATCGCGTATAAAACCGCGGATTTAGAGGACGCCGCGGTTAAGGGGCTGCTGTCGTTTGAAGCGCTTGAAAAGGAGCTGAAATCCGAGAAATATCGCTCGAAATGCCGCACGGAAGCGGAAGCCGCAGAGCTTGAAAGCGCCGCGGAAGCGCTTGTTCACTCAAAGGAGTCCGCGGACAAATTCGGTATGAAAGACGCGGGTGTGAGGGCAATTTCTCGTTGGATTGTGAAAATGCAGACGAAGCTGATTTACGCGGCTGCCGACGCATTTTGCGACAATTACGAAAAGATTATGAACGGCGAACTGAACGAGGAATTGCTTTCGGTGACAAACGTTCGTGTGCTCGCGGACGCGTTTTCGGATATCGCTTACAGATACGCGTTCCGCTCGGCGGGAATTGTCCGCGACGAGCTTTCCGAGGACGCGGTTATGTGCTTTCTGCTCGACAAAATCACACGGGCGGCGCTTGCGTTTGACACGGAAAATATGCGCGGATATGAGCGCGACCTTACCGAGGTCTTGTCGGAGAACTATCTCGAAATATGCAGAAAAGCCTGCGAGGGAAAAAGCGACGCCGAGCAGTGCTATCGCAGACTGCTTTTCGCGACAGACTGCGTTTGCGGAATGACGGACGGCTATGCAAAAGAGTTTTACCACACTCTGAGGGGTTAAAAGAGTTTTGCAAAACTGTTGACTTTTACGGGAAAATGTGTTATTATAATAAGTATAAAATGGAACAGATGTGCAGTAACTTCAAATAGGTTTTGCACATTACCCACAAAATGTGAGGTATTGAAAGAAGGTTTTTTATGGGAAATGACGTAAAACTCGGCTCGAGCCGCACGGTAAAAGGCAGAATTATGCTGATGAGCCTTGTGATGACGATTGCCGCGATACTCAATGTGGTGATAAACCTTATTGCGCAGAACAATCAGACAAAGGAAAATATCGTGAACACATTGCGCGGCAACCTCGCCGGCACGGCACATCTCTCGCAAAACGGTATCAACAATCTGGTTATTCTTGTCGGGGACCATGCTCACGATTACGAGTTCAAAAACGGAACGAGTGAGCAGAAAATCGCGCACATGAAGGAAATTATGTCCTACGACGCGAATATTCAGGAGCTTGTCTTCACGGACGATTCGGGTGTTTCGACAGGCGGAGAAATGCCCGCCGAGGTTAAATCCCGTCTGGGCTCGTCGAATTATGTCATTTCCTCACCGAGCAGTGTCACGGACAGCTTCTACATAGCCGTCAAAACTGCCGAGGGCAACACGCTTTGCGCGAAAATGAGTACGGCAAAGCTCACAGACTTTCTTTCGGGTATCGATAACGACGCATTTTTGCTTGCTTCAGATGGCACGGTGATTGCTTCTTCGGGAGCTGCCGGAAATTCCAAATACGCTGATTTCGTTCAGACAACCGGTGACGGCGCGATTTTCACCAATGTTGCGGGCGACAGCGGAAACTGCTACGCTGCGAAAAAGCTTGACATAAGCGACAACTGGACTGTTCTCGTGAGGTGCGCAGCAAACGACTTCAACGGCGGCTTCAACACGGCTCTGCGTTTGAGTATCGGCACAATTATTGTAATGATTGCGCTGGGACTGGGTGCGAACTATTTCTTCGGAAAATCAGTCACCAAGCCTCTCGGGAAAATTCAAAAGAAGATTATCGATATGTCGAACGGCGTGCTTTCGGGAGCGCCTGTCGACCACAAGGCGGACGATGACCTCGGAGTGCTCGCGGACGCTGTAAACAGAATGGCTGATTATAACAACACCATTATCACCGATATCACGCACACCGCCGAAGAAATTGCCGCAGAAAATCTCTGCGTAAAGCCGAACGGTGCATATAACGGAGATTTCGTTCCCGTCAAGGAAGCGCTCGAAAAGATTGTTTCTTCAATACGCTCGGTTATCGAGAATATCGAGGAAGCGGGCAGACAGGTAAGCAGCGGCTCCGAGGAAATGTCCCGAAATTCCGCTGTGCTTTCGACCGCTGCCGAGGAGCAGTCAACGACTGTTTCCCAGCTCAACGACAAGCTGAACCTTGTTTACGATGAAATCAGCAACAACGCGAAAATTGCCTGCGAGCAGGCAAGCGGCACTGCTAAGGAGTGTATGGAGCTTGTCAACGAGGGCAACGTCAAGATGGGCAATATGCTCGAAGCAATGAACGAAATCAACGGTACTTCCGCGCAGATTGCAAACATCATCAAGACCATTCAGGATATTTCCGAGCAGACGAACATTCTCTCGATAAACGCGTCCATTGAGGCTGCGAGAGTCGGCGCGGCAGGCAAGGGCTTTGCCGTTGTCGCAGGAGAAGTCGGAAAGCTTGCCGAAAAGACTGCACAGGCTGCCAAATCCACCACAAAGCTTATCAAATCGTCCATTCAGTCCGTCAGAAACGGCACGGTTATCGCAAACGAAACCGCAGAAATGCTCGGAAAGATTGTCGAGAAAACCGACGCTACCGCAAAGGTTGTCGAGGATATCGCTGACGCTTCCGCAAAACAGGCTGAAAGCGTGAAGGACGTTCTTTCGGGAATGAACATCATTTCCTCAGAGGTAAATCAGGTCAGCAACTCCGCAAGAGAGTGCGCGGACAGCTCCGAGGAGCTCGCAACTCAGGCGGTTATGCTCCACAACACGGTTGACAGGTTTATCATCACCGAGGGCAAGGCTGCAAAAAGAGCTGCCGAAAAGCTGGAGGCTTCCGCTTCAAAGAAAAAAGTTCCCGAAAAGCCCGCTGAAATTCGTCTTGACGACAGCGAAAAGAAAGTGAATAAAACTGCTGCGTCTGCACCGAAAAAGGCTGCTCCGACAGCAAAGCCCGCTTCGTCGGCACCCGCAAAGCCCGTCGCTCCGGCTAAGCCCGCGGCTAAACCCGCTCCCGCAAAGCCGGTAATCAAGCTCGACGAGGAGCCCGCAGCAGCGGTTAAATCGGGCACAGCTCCCGTGACAAAGGCAACAATGCAGCCCGTCAGCAGAAATATTTCGCTGGACAACAATAAATATTAAGGAGAAAATCTATGGCTTCCGAAATCAGGGAATACGGCTTTTATCAAGGCTACAAGTGCTATCTGGTAACGCTTGAAAACACGAAAATCAAGGCTAGCTTTCACAGCCTCGGTGCGTGTATTCAGTCAATCACTGTGCCCGACAAAAACGGCGAAAAGGTTGATGTTGTGCTGGGATACGACGATTTGAACGGTTATATCGAGGGCAATTCCTCCCACGGCGCAACCGTCGGACGTTTTGCAAACCGAATAGGCGGCGCGAAATTCACGCTCAACGGCAAGGAGTACAAGCTTTACAACAACGACGGCGAAAACACGCTTCACGGTGGCTCGATTTCGTTCAACAAGCGCGTGTGGACGGTTGACGAGGTGACGGACAACAGCGTTACCTTCGGTTACATAAGCCCCGACGGTGAGGAGAATTTCCCCGGAACTCTTGCCTGCAAGGTGCAGTTCACGCTTCTTGACAACGGCATTCAAATTCACTACACCGCGAAATCCGACAAGGACACGGTTGTGAATTTCACAAATCACTCCTATTTCAACCTCAAAGGTGAGGGCTGCGGTGATGTTCTCGACCACATTGTTGAGATAAACGCGGACAAGTACACTCCCGTGGACAGCGGGCTTATCCCGACAGGCGAGATTGCTGATGTAGCGGGAACTGCGTTTGATTTCAGACAGCCGAAAAAGGTTCGCGAGGATATGGACAGCGGAAAACTCCCGAACGGCTACGACCACAACTTTTTCCTTGGCGAAAGCAAGGAAGTTCGTGTCGCAGCGCAGGCTTACGAGCAGACGCGCGGGATTTTGCTCACGATGAAAACGAACAAACCCGCGATGCAGTTTTACATCGGTATCGGCTTGAATGAGGACGGAAAGGGCGGAAAGCACTACCCGAAATACGGCGGACTTTGCTTTGAGAGCCAGTTCTGCCCCGACACGCCGAATAAGCCGAATTTCCCGAGTTGCGTCCTCAAAGCGGGCGAAACCTACGACTACACCACGGTTTACGAGTTTGAGGCAAAGTAAAATTGTTTTTACGGCAACAAAAAACCACTCTCAAATGGGAGTGGTTTTCTTGTATTATGTTGGAATTTCACTTCTTCCAAGTAGACGGAGTAAAGAGCAACAGCATAGGGAAAAGCTCCAGTCTGCCCGCGAGCATATCGAAAATCAGCACGATTTTCGACGGTACCGAGAAGAACGAGAAATTCTGCGTCGGGCCGACAAGTTCAAGTCCCGGACCTATGTTGTTTATGGAGGCGGTCACGGCGGTGAAGTTTGTTATCAAATCGTGGTTGTCGAAGCTAATCACAACCAGCGACATCACGAAAACCACCAGATACGCTATCATAAACACGCTCACCGAGCGCACGGTTTCGTGCTCAATCGGGTGAGAGCCGATTTTGATTTTCTTGATTTGCTTTGGGTGAACCATTACTTTAAGCTCTTTTCCGAGGCTCTTGAAAAGAATAATAAATCTCGAAACCTTGATACCGCCGCCGGTACTTCCCGCGCACGCGCCGATGAACATTATGATAACGAGAATTGTCCGTGAAAGCTCCGACCACGCGTTGAAATCAACCGTCGAAAAGCCTGTTGTCGATATCAGCGAAGCTACCGTAAACGCGGAGTTTCGCAGGGAGTCACCCGTTTCGGGATAAAGCGCGCGATTGTCAAGGGTGATGACAGTAACGGCAGTGACGACGATGATGAAGAAAACAATAACCTCGGTGTTGAACGCTTCGCGGAATTTTCTGTTCAACAGGAAGAAGTAGGAGTTGAAGTTGACCGAAAACAGAAGCATAAATACCGTGACGACAATCTGTATGTAAGGCGAGAAATTGCCGATACTGCTGTTGTAAATGCCGAAGCCGCCCGTGCCAGCCGTTGCAAACGCGGTGTTGAGTGCCTCAAAGCCCGTCATTCCGCCGCAAAGCAGCATTATAAACTCAATCAGCGTCAGCACAAAGTAAATCGAGTAGAGCAAAAGCGCGGTTGTTTTGACGCGGGGAACGAGCTTGCTTACGGAAGGTCCGGGCGACTCTGCTTTCATTATGTGCATATTCTGTCCGCCCGACAGCGGCAAAAACGCCATAACAAATACAAGCACGCCCATTCCGCCGACCCAGTGCGTGAAGCTGCGCCACATAAGAATTGACTTCGGGAGCGCTTCGACATCACTCAGAATAGAAGCACCCGTAGTGGTAAATCCCGAAACCGTTTCAAACAGCGCGTCGATATAAGAGGGGATTGCTCCCGACAGGAAAAACGGCAGCGCTCCGAAAACCGACAGCGCAATCCAGCTCAGCGCGACGATTACAAAGCCCTCGCGCGAAAACAGCCGTTTTTTCTCGGGCTTTTTCACAAGTATAAGCAGTCCGCCGATTGCAAGGCAAATTCCCGCCGTGACGCCGAACCAAATCGCCGTGCTTCCCTCTGCGAACACCGCTGCGGTTATCAGCGGAACCGCCATAAAAGCTGCCTCGAAAACCAAAATCCAGCCGAGGACATAGCTTATCATTCTGTAATTCATAAAATTTCCGCTCTTTCAAATCATTTGAGAATATCCGCGATATCGTGAAGTCCGACGATATTTGACACGATAACTACCGTATCTCCCGACATAATTACGTCCGAGCCTCGCGGTATGATAACCTTTTTATCGCGGAGAATTGCCGCGACAAGCACTCCCGGTTTCAGCGTGAGCTCCATAAGCGGTATATTCGTGACGGCGCTTTCGTCTGTTATGGTGAACTCGGAAGCTTCGACCTTGCCTTTGATGAACTGATACACGCGCTCGACGTTGCTTCCCTCGGTTCTCTTAAACGAGCGGACATAGCGGATAATCGTGTCCGATGTGATGTTTTTCGGGTAAATTATCGTGTCAAGGTCAAGGTGCTTGATAACCTCGTCAAACTCGATACGGTTGATTTTCGTGACGAGCTTTGCGCTGCCCGCGCTCTTTGCGAAAAGCGAAAGCATTATGTTTTCTTCGTCAAGATTTGTGAGCGCGACAAAAGCTCCCGCTTCTTCAAGTCCCGCTTCAAGCAGAACATTCTGGTCGGACGCGTCGCCGTTTATCACGGTTACTTCGTCCCATAGCTCCGAGAGCTCCTCGCAGCGTTTGAGGTCTTTTTCTATAATCTTGACCGAAATTCCCGACCGGAGCAGAATTTCCGTGAGATAATGACCAAGCTCACCGCCGCCTGTAATTAAAACGTCCCTGACGGAATTTGTCTTGTAGTTTATCTTTCGGAAGAAATCGTTTGCTTTTTTCGGGGAAGCGACGATTGAAATAACGTCCTTTCCCTCAAAAATGAAATTACCGTTTGCAATGTAAGCCTCGTCACCGCGCTCGATTGTACACACGAGCACGTCGCACATCAGCTTTGAGGAAATTTCCTTTACGGCAAGTCCCGCGAGCGGGCTGTCCTCGGGAAGTCTGAATTTCAGCAGCTCAACTCTGCCTCTCGAAAATGTTTCGATTTTCATTGCGGACGGGAAACGCAAAACCCGCGCGATTTCCTGTGCCGCGGCAAGCTCGGGGTTGATAACCATTGCAAGTCCGAGCTCGTCTTTTAAAAACGGAGCTTCGCTGCTGTACTGCGGTGAGCGCACGCGCGCGATTGTACGGCAGTTTCCGGCTTTTTTCGCGATAAGACAGCAGAGCAAATTCAACTCGTCCGAGCCCGTGACCGCAATCAGCAAATCCGCGCGCGCAATGCCCGCTTCCTGCTGAACAAGGTGAGTTGCACCGTTTCCGACAACTCCCATAACATCGCAGCGGGAGGTTAATGCGTCGATTTTATTTCCGTCCAAATCGATGACGGTGATGTTGCTGCCCTGCTCGTTGAGCTGTTCGGCAAGCGCCTGA
This sequence comes from Oscillospiraceae bacterium, assembly GCA_017847835.1. Taxonomy (GTDB): domain Bacteria; phylum Bacillota; class Clostridia; order Oscillospirales; family Ruminococcaceae; genus CAG-115. Next base: position 104,271 of record JAGASH010000009.1, on the reverse strand, counting down.
CCGACCTTTCCGCAGCCGACTATAATTATATCCAAAAAATCCCTCTTTCCCAAAAACAAGCTGTTCTTTCCGACAGTCTGCATATAAATACCTATTATATACTATACTACTTTTTTCGCCGATTGTCAATCATCTTTGCGAAATTGACCGAAAATGGTGATATAAAGTCGAAAAAATTGCCTCTTGACAATTGTCGGAAATTATGCTAAAATAGATGAAGAAACGCAGAACGTTTTTCGGGGAGCACCACCGCTGCCGATAGGGAGCAAGGTACTGTTACGGGAAAAGTGTCTGCTTTTTTTGTGCAATTTTTTATGGGACGGTGAGAAAATGGCTAAAATTAACGGCGAGGATTTCAATGAAGTAATCACAATCGGCGAGTATCTCAAAAAAAAGGGTTACACGGCGGCACGGGTTGCCGTAATGGTGAACGGTGAGATTTTGTCGAAAAACGAATACGACTGCACTAAAATTCAGCCCGACGACGAGGTTGAAATTGTCGGATTTGTGGGAGGCGGCTGATGAAGATAAGCGAAAGGGAGTTTGCCGAGGCGGTGAATTCCCGCTCAAAATCGCCGATTTACGATAAGATGAAAGCCGCGACTGTCGGCATAGCAGGGCTCGGAGGGCTCGGCTCAAATATAGCGGCAGCGCTTGTCCGAAGCGGAATAGGACGGCTTGTGCTTGCGGATTTCGACAAGGTTGAGCTGTCGAATATCAACCGACAGGCGTATTTTCTGCGTGATATCGGCAGGCGAAAAACCGAGGCTCTCGCGGAAATTCTGCGGGAAATCAACCCGTTCTGCGAGATTGTCACGCACGATGTTCGCGTTGACGAGAAGAACTGCCTTGAGATATTCGGGGAGTGTCCGATTGTCTGCGAAGCGTTTGACGGAGCGGAGGAAAAGGCAATGCTCGTGAACACGCTTTTGTCCGAGAGCAAAACCGTGAAAATCATTGCGGGGAGCGGTATGGCGGGCTTCGGGCGCGCAAACGAGATTGTCACGAAAAAAATCTCGGAGCGGCTTTTTGTGTGCGGTGACGGAAAAACCGATGTTGCCGACGGCGAGGGACTTTCGGCTTCGCGCGTTATCATCTGCGCGGGGCATATCGCAAGCAAAGCTGTTGAGATAATTTTGGCTTAACGAAAGGAAAAATATGGAAGATAAACTGATTATTGCGGGACGCGAATTTAATTCAAGATTTATTTTAGGCTCGGGCAAATTTGACCTCGACCTTATTAACGCTGCGGTGAAAAACGCGGGCGCGGAGATTATCACGCTTGCGGTGCGCAGAGTGAACAGCTTTACGGGAAATATTCTCGACCACATTCCCGAGGGAGTGACGCTTTTGCCGAACACCTCGGGCGCGAGAAACGCGGAGGAAGCGGTGAAGATTGCAAAGCTTGCGCGTGAGGCGGGCTGCGGTGATTTCATCAAAATCGAGGTTATCCACGACTCGAAGTACCTTCTCCCCGACAACTACGAAACCGCAAAAGCCTGCGAAATGCTCGCGAAGGACGGATTTATCCCGATGCCTTATATGTACCCCGATTTGTATGCTGCCCGCGATATGAAAAACGCGGGAGCTGCCGCTGTTATGCCGCTTGCTGCGCCGATAGGCTCAAATCAGGGACTTTCGACAAAGCAGTTTATCCGCATTCTGATTGAGGAAATCGACCTGCCGATAATCGTTGACGCGGGTATCGGAAAGCCCTCGCAGGCCTGCGAAGCTATGGAAATGGGCGCTTCGGCAATTATGGCGAACACGGCGATTGCAACTGCGGGAAATATCGTGCAGATGGCGGAGGCTTTCAAAAACGCGATTATCGCGGGCAGACTTGCTTATCTCGCGGGCACGGGCCGCGTCCTCGACAAGGCAAGCGCGTCCTCGCCGCTCACAGGATTTATCGCGGACTAATTCAAGGAGAACAAAATGGAAGAGAGAATTGACCATATGAAATACCTGCCCGGAATGGAGGTTATCGAGTCCGACATTCAGGAGCAGGTTATCAGCCGAATGAACGCGTATGATTACAGCCGCTACACCGAAACCGACGTAAAGCGCGCGCTTGCCGCAGAATATCCCTCTGTCGAGGATTTTGCCGCGCTGTTGTCGCCCGCAGCAGAGCCGTTTCTTGAACAAATGGCGGCAAAGGCAACCATAGAAACACGAAAGCATTTCGGCAGCAGCGTGTATCTTTTCACACCGCTTTACATCGCGAATTACTGCGAGAATTACTGCGTTTACTGCGGCTTTAACTGCCACAACAAAATCCGCCGCGCAAAGCTTGACAAGGACGGTATCCGCCGTGAAATGGAAGCGATTGCTAAAACGGGAATGGAAGAAATCCTGATTTTAACGGGCGAAAGCAGAAAAATGTCCGACGTCGAATATATCGGCGAGGCTTGCTCAATCGCGCACGAGTATTTCAAAAACGTGGGAATTGAGGTTTACCCGATGAACACGGACGAGTACAAGTATCTTCATGAGCACGGCGCCGATTACGTCACGGTTTTTCAGGAAACCTATAATTCCGACAAGTACGAAACGCTTCATCTTGCGGGACACAAGCGCATTTTCCCGTACCGTCTGAACGCGCAGGAGCGCGCTATTCGCGGTGGAATGAGAGGAGTTGCGTTTGCGGCGCTGCTGGGGCTTGACGATTTCAGAAAGGACGCGTTTGCCGCGGGAGTTCACGCTTATCTTATCCAGCGCAAGTACCCGCATGCGGAGATTTCGTTCTCTTGTCCGCGTCTGCGTCCGATAATCAACAACGACAAAATCAATCCGAAGGACGTTCACGAAAGGCAGCTTTTGCAGGTGATGACGGCATTCCGCATATTTATGCCGTTTGCGGGACTTACGATTTCGACGAGAGAGCGCGCGGGTTTCCGCGACAATGTTGTGGGAATGTGCGCGACAAAAATCTCGGCGGGCGTGAGCACCGGTATAGGCTCTCACACCGAGGAAGAGTCGCTCGGCGACAACCAGTTTGAGATAAGCGACGACAGAACACTTGACGAGGTTTGCGACGCAATACGCGCGCGCGGACTTCAGCCTGTGATGAACGATTATGTTTATGTGGGCTGATGAAATGACGGAAAATCTTGATAAAATTATCTGCGTGACCAACAGGAAATTGTGCGAAAATCCGCTTGACGAGCAGCTTGCTTTTCTGGCAAAAAAAGGCGTTTTTCGGGTAATTCTCCGTGAAAAGGACTTGCCCGAGGAGGAGTACGCGGCGCTTGCGAAACGGGTGCTCGGAGTGCCGGAAATCGAGCTTTTTGTCCACAATTTCCCGAATGTCGCGCGGGAGCTTTCGGTGAAGAAAATTCATCTGCCGCTTGCGAAACTCACGCGGGAAATCTGCGCGGAATTTGAGGTTGTGGGCGCGTCGGTTCATTCTGTTGAAGAAGCTGTCCTTGCCGAAAAACTCGGAGCTTCTTACGTCACTGCCGGGCATATTTTCGCGACTGACTGCAAAAAAGGTTTGCCGCCGCGAGGGATTGATTTTCTCGAAAAAGTCTGCAAAAGCGTGAAAATTCCCGTTTACGCAATCGGCGGGATAACGCGGGAAAATATGCACATCGCACTTGAAAAAGGCGCAGCGGGAGTTTGCGTGATGTCGGGACTGATGAACGGCACTTTCTTCAAATAACAAAAAGCGTTCCCGTGCGGAACGCTTTGGTTTTTGCATTTTAGGTTTTGCGAAAAAGCGCTCTAGCTGAAATTAGGGCGAAAAAGGGAGATTGCCAATTAGGTTTTGCGAACAACCCGCGGATTTTGGCAATTTTGTGCACCGGCGACATCGTGTCGCCTGCAAAATTGCCAAAAACGCAGAGGAAAACTAAAAAGCACGGTCTTTCAGACCGTGCTTTTGTGAAAATGTGACTTTATTGATTTGTCAGCTTCGGGCATAAAAAATCGCCCCTAGATGAAACTAGGGGCGAAATAGGGTCCAGCGTCACGCTGGTTGGCGGAGAAAGAGGGATTTGAACCCTCGCGCCGGTTACCCGACCTACTCCCTTAGCAGGGGAGCCTCTTCACCACTTGAGTATTTCTCCAAATGCTGATTGTCCGTATTAATCACAAATGATATTATACCACAACAAAACCCGTTTGTCAAGTCCTTTTTTCGATTTTTATCCGCACTTGACAAAAAACGAGAATTGTACTATAATTAAGGGAAGTAAGAAGATAAAAGGAAGGTCTGGGAATTATGCCTATAAAAATAGCCGACGGGCTGCCCGCGCAGGAGATACTCGAAAAAGAACACATTTTCGTGATGACGGAGTATCGCGCGCTTCATCAGGATATACGCCCGCTTAAAATCGGTATACTCAATCTTATGCCGACAAAAATTGCCACGGAAACGCAGATTTTGCGCTGCCTGTCAAATACTCCGCTTCAGATTGAAGTTGAGCTTGTGGGAATGGCTTCACATTCCAGCAAAAACACTTCGCAGGAGCATTTGCTGGAGTTTTACAAGAGCTTTGACGATATAAAAAATCAGAATTTCGACGGCTTTATAATAACCGGCGCGCCCGTGGAGCAAATGCCGTTTGAAGAGGTTGACTATTGGAGCGAGCTTTGCGAGATTATGGACTGGACGACAACCCACGTTCACTCAACGCTTCACATTTGCTGGGGAGCGCAGGCGGGTCTTTATCACCACTATGGAATACCGAAATATCCGCTTCCCGAAAAGGTTTCCGGTGTTTTCACACACAAGCTCCTCACACCGAAAGCTCGTCTTTTCCACGGATTTGACGGGGAATTCTGCGCGCCTCATTCCCGCCACACGGAAACCCGTGCCGAGGATATCCTGAAAGTGCCGGATTTAAGACTTATGGCGGTTTCGGACGAAGCGGGAGTGTACGCTGCGGGAAACGAGAGCGGAAGCCGCTTTTTCATCACCGGTCACTCGGAATATGACGCGGGAACGCTTGACGGGGAGTATCGCCGCGATTTGGAACGCGGGCTTAACCCCAAAATCCCGAAGCACTATTACCCCGACGACAACCCCGAAAACGAGCCCGTGCTTCGCTGGAGAGCGCACTCGACGCTGCTTTTTACGAACTGGCTCAACTATTACGTTTATCAGACAACTCCGTTTGATATCAGCAAGAAAATCTGATTGCCGTAATAATATATAAATATGTTGTCGGAAAATTGTTGAAAACACCAAAAATTTTGTCGATTGTTGCAAATATTTTGGTGATGTGATATAATGTAAAAAGAGATAGTATGCAATAATTGGGAAAAATATAAGGAGAGGAGGAACTGTTATGTCAGAAGAAATAGTTCATTCCACGATTGATGTATCTGTAAATCCTAACCATACAACCGCGTTTGTGTCGTTTTCAAAGCCCGAAAACGGCGGAATTGACGTGACTGTTGAAAAGGTTATGAGCGCGCTTGAAGAGAAAAACGTGTCTTTCGGTATTCTCAAAGAGGAAATAGAAAGAGCCGTCGAGCAGAAACGCTATGACGAAAACATTTGTGCTGCGCGCTGGGAACCGCCTACGGACGGCGTTGACGGAACGATTAAGTATTTTTACAGAACCGACCAGTGCACAGCTCCCGTTGAAAACGAGCACGGTGTTGTGGATTATAAAAATCTCGGTCTGGTGCGCAACATCACGGCGGGAACTCCTATCGCGAAGATAACTCTGCCCACGGACGGCGAGCCCGGAAAAGATATTCTGGGAATTACGATTCAGCAGAAAAAGGGCGTGCCCGTGCCGCTTAACGTCGGTCAGGGAACTTCGCTTATTAACGACGGAACCGAGCTTATTGCTGCGATTGACGGAAACCTCGTGTACAGAAACGGCTCGTTCTGCGTTGATGAAACGCTGCTGATAAACGGCGACGTCGACGTGTCCACGGGAAACATTGATTTCATCGGAAGCGTAACCGTCAAGGGAAGCGTTTTCGAGGGATTTCGCGTAACGTCGAGAAAGGATATAAGCGTTCTCGGCTCGGTAAACGGCGCAGAGCTTTCGGCTGACGGCAATATTTCCGTGAAAATCGGCATAATCAACAGCAGGGTTGACTGCCGCGGTGACGTCAAGCTCGGATTTTGCGAGAACTCCAGAGTTCGCTGTGACGGAAATGTTGACAGCGCTTCTTTTGTCGGAGGAGAGGTTTTCGCGGGACGCGACCTGATAGCCTCGGGCAAGGGTGTTATTATGGGCGGAAAGTACACGGCGCTCAATAATGTTGACGCGTCGGTTATCGGCTCGGATAAGTACGTTAAAACGGAAATCACGCTCGGAAACAACGCTGTTCTTATGGAAGAACGCGAAACGCTTGACAAGCAGATTAAGGATATGGAGGATAAGCTCGACCAGCTCGGGAAAATTCTCGCGACGCTGACGGAGCTTCAGAAGGCTGCAAAGCTGTCGCCCGAAAGAGAACAGCTGAAGGCTGACGCGCTGAGAAACCGTCTGAAGATACAGGCTGAGATTAAAAAGTCTAAGCTCAGAATGTCGGATATCGACGAGGCGCTTAAACTCACGCAGAATTTGTCGGTTTCGATTAAGCGAATGATTTATCCCGGAGTAAAGCTGAGGATTAACTCTAGTATGCTTGCCGTGAAAACGACAGAAAACCGCTGCCGCGCGACAGTGGAAAAGGGTGAAATCACCTTCAAGCCGCTGTAATGCACAAAATGAATATGAGAGGCAAGGAGAATTCTTCTTGCTTCTCTTTTTTCACAATTCTTTCACAATTCAAAATATTTAGTCTGTTGACATTTTTGTGTGAATGTGTTATAATTTATTCATAGTGCAAAAATAGATATAGTTATTTTTGTTGAAAAACGCTAATATTTGTAAAATATATACAAAAATGGAGAGGATATAGCTATGAGGCGAGTGGGACTTGATATAGGTTCGACAACCGTAAAGGCGGCGGTTCTCGGAGAGAACGGAGAACTGCTCCATAGCCGTTATCAGCGGCATTTTTCCGATATAAGAAAGACAGTTGCCGAAATCATTTCCGAGGTCGGCGAGAAATTCCCCGGAGAAATCGCGCTTGTCGCAGTAACCGGCTCGGGCGGTATTTCCGTGTCAAAGTGGCTCGGGATACCGTTTGTGCAGGAGGTTGCCGCGGGAACAGACGCGATAAAAGCGCTTATCCCGCAGACCGATGTTGCAATCGAGCTCGGCGGTGAGGACGCGAAGATTACATATCTCACGGGCGGTCTTGAACAGCGTATGAACGGCACCTGCGCGGGAGGCACGGGCGCGTTTATCGACCAGATGGCTGCGCTTCTGAACACCGATATCGGCGGCTTGAACGAGCTGTCCAAAAAGCACACGACGATTTACCCGATAGCGTCGCGCTGCGGTGTTTTCGCAAAGAGCGATATCCAGCCGCTGCTCAACGAGGGCGCAAAACGAAGCGATATCGCGGCTTCCGTTTTCCAGTCGGTTGTAAATCAGACGATAAGCGGACTTGCCTGCGGAAAGCCTATCCGCGGAAATGTGGCTTTCCTCGGAGGACCTCTGCATTATCTCTCGGAGCTGCGCGAGCGCTTTATCGAAACGCTTGCCCTCAAACCCGAGAATATCATAATCCCCGAAAACGCGAATTTGTTTGTGGCAATGGGCTGCGCGCTGTCCGATGAAGCGGAGGAAATGTCGATTGACGAGCTCTGCGAAAAGGCGGGAAATCTCGGCGAGAACCAGCTTCGCGAGGTCGAGCGTCTTGCGCCGCTTTTCGAGAGCGAGGACGAGCTGAAAGCGTTCCGCGAAAGGCACGCAAAGTCGATTATCCCGACAGCGGATTTGAGCAAACACACGGGCGCTTGCTATCTCGGAATTGACGCGGGCTCGACGACAACAAAGTCTGTTTTGCTGAACAAGGATGCGGAAATTCTCTATTCTTTCTATGACAACAACCACGGCGACCCGCTGAAATCGGTTATCGGAATACTGAAGGATATTTACTCAAAGCTGCCCGAGGGAGCTTACATCGCGAAGGCTTGTACAACGGGCTACGGTGAGCATTTGATAAAAGCAGCTCTCGGCGCGGATTTCGGCGAGATTGAGACAATGGCGCACTATAAAGGTGCGGACAAAATCCTGCCCGGCGCAGAGTTTATCCTCGACATCGGCGGTCAGGATATGAAATGTATGCGCGTGAAAAACGGCGAAATCGAGAGCATTCTGCTCAACGAGGCTTGCTCGTCGGGCTGCGGCTCGTTTATCGAGAATTTCGCAAATGCGCTCGGAATGACAAGCTCGGAATTTGCCGTGCTCGGTCTTTCCGCAGAGCACCCCGTTGACCTCGGCTCGCGCTGTACGGTATTTATGAACTCGCGCGTAAAACAGGCGCAGAAAGAGGGCGCGACTGTCGCGGATATCTCGGCGGGACTGTCCTATTCCGTGTGCAAAAACGCGCTGTTTAAGGTTATCAAGCTGCGCGATACCGCTTCAATGGGCGAAAAAATCATCGTTCAGGGCGGCACGTTTATGAACGACAGCGTTCTGCGCGCATTTGAAAAAATTGTCGGAAAAGACGTTGTTCGTCCCGATAAGGCGGGACTTATGGGCGCTTATGGCTCGGCTCTCGTGGCTCTTGAACGCGACGACGGTAAAAAGAGCACGATTGCACCGCTCGACAAGCTCGACAACTTCAAAGCGGAAAAAACCGCGGCGCGCTGTGGAAAATGCTCGAACAACTGCCTGCTAACAATCACAAAATTCCCCGACGGAACGCGCTATATCAGCAACAACCGCTGCGAGCGCGGTGCCGGAAATGTATCGACGGGCGAAAAACTCCCGAATTTGTACGATTATAAATATCACCTCTTGTTTGACCGCGAGTGTCTTCCCGAGGACAGCGCGCCGCGCGGGGTAATCGGACTTCCGAGAGTGCTCGGAATGTACGAGAATTTCCCGTTCTGGCACAAGCTTTTCACCGAGCTTGGCTTCTCGGTTAAGCTCTCCCCGAAAACAACGCGCGCGATTTACGACAAGGGTATCGAAACAATGCCGAGCGAGAGCGTCTGCTATCCCGCAAAGCTGGCTCACGGGCACATTCAGGCGCTGATTGACGACGGTGTGAAGCTGATTTTCTATCCGTCGATGCCGTACGAAATGTCCGACGATATCGGCGGCGACAACCACTACAACTGCCCTGTTGTCGCAACGTACAGCGAGGTTATCAAGAACTCCGTGCCGGAGCTTCGCGAAAGCGTGAAATTCCTCAACCCGTTCCTGCCTATTTTCAATGAAAAGCGTATGGGAGAGCGACTTTTTGAGGAGTTCTCGGCAAATCTTCCCGATAAAAACATCACTAAAAAAGAGATAACGGAAGCGCTTGAAAAAGCCTACACAGAGGACGCGCTTTTCAAGGAAACAATGCGCAAAAAAGGCGAGGAAACGCTTCAGTTCCTGAAGGACAACGGCAAGCGCGGAATTGTGCTCGCGGGCCGTCCTTATCACGTTGACCCCGAAATAAACCACGGTCTGCCCGAGATGATTTCGGGATACGGGTTTGCTGTTCTTACCGAGGACAGCGTTGCACATATCGAACAGGTTGTGCGCCCGATACGCGTTGTCGACCAGTGGACGTATCACACAAGACTTTATGCGGCGGCTCACGTTGTCGGCAAAAACGAATGTCTGGAGCTCGTTCAGCTCAACTCGTTCGGCTGCGGTCTTGACGCGATTACCACGGACGAGGTTCAGGAAATTCTGCGCAGCTTCGGAAAGCTGTACACCTGCCTCAAAATCGACGAGGTAAACAATCTCGGCGCTGCGAGAATACGTCTGCGCTCGCTGATTTCTGTTGTGGACGAGCGTGCGCGGCATAAATACAAGCCCGTGCGCGGTCACGTCGGTTACATAAGACAGCCCGAGTTCACGAAAGAAATGCGCAAAAACCACAAAATCCTCTGCCCGCAGATGGCGCCCATTCACTTCGATTTGCTGGAAATGGCGTTCAGATACAGCGGCTATGACGTGGATATTCTGCGCGACTGCTCGAAGGAGGTTGTTGACGAGGGTTTGAAGTACGTCAACAACGACGCTTGCTACCCGTCAATTTTGATTGTCGGACAGCTTATTCACGCGCTCAAAAGCGGCAAGTATGACATAAACAACACCTCTGTTCTGATAACCCAGACAGGCGGTGCGTGCCGTGCGACAAACTATGTGGGAATGCTGAAAAAAGCGCTCAAAGACGCGGGTTATGACAATGTCCCGCTGATTTCGCTCAACGTTGTCGGTCTTGAAAAGCAGAGCGGCTTCAGACTTTCGGTTTCAATGGCGATAAGAGCGTTTATGGCGATGATTTACGGCGATGTTTTGTCGCGCTGCCTGTACAAGGTTCGTCCTTATGAAATCGAAAAAGGCTCGGCAAACGCGCTTTATCAGAAATGGCGCTTAAAACTGCGCGACGATATGAAAACGCTCTCGATGAAAACCTTCAACAAAAACATCGAAGCGATTGTCGAGGAGTTCAAGAATTTCCCCGTGCTCGATATCCAAAAACCGCGTATCGGACTTGTCGGAGAAATTCTCGTAAAATTCCACCCCGTTGCAAATAACGACATAATCGGGCTTCTTGAAAACGAGGGCTGCGAGGTTGTCGTGCCCGATTTAATGGGATTTTTCTATTACATCTGCTCGCACGGCGTGACAAAATCCGAGCTTCTGTATTGCTCAAAGACGAAGAAATTCGCCGAAAACGCGGCAATCAAAGCGATGCGGTTTATGGAAAAGGCTTATCGCAAGGCGGTTACGGGAACAAAATTCGGCTGTCCTGGCGACATTTTTGAAATGCGCGAAATGGTAAAGCCGATTGTTTCTCCGGGAAATATCGCGGGCGAGGGCTGGTTCCTGTCGGCGGAAATGCTGGAGCTTATCCGCGAGGGCGTCCCGAACATCGTTTGTATGCAGCCGTTTGCCTGCCTGCCGAACCACGTCACGGGCAAGGGTGTTATCGGTGAGCTTCGCCGTCGTCACCCCGAGAGCAACATCGTTGCCGTTGACTTTGACCCGGGCGCTTCCGAGGTAAATCAGGTGAACAGAATTAAGCTTATGCTGACGAGAGCGTTCGCGGAAGCGGGACTCAGCCGAAAGAGCGTGATGAAGCCGCTCGAAACGGACGACAAATATTCGCAGCTTATCGGCGCGATTTATAAGTAACAGAATACGGAAAGGAAAAGAATATGGCTTTTAATACTTCTTCATCAAACAATGGCAGCCCCGCAAACAAGAAAGCAATCAGTTTCTGGGTGCTTATCGGTCTTATCACGGTTTTCGTGCTTATCGTTCTGTTCAACAGCTTTTCTGTTGTAAACGAGGGCTACATCGGCGTTAAATATCAGTTCGGAAAGATTGTTTCGAGCGATTTGTCCGCGGGACTTAACCTGCACATTCCCTTCATCGAGGAAATTCAGGAGGTCGACACGCGCGAGCAGATTTATTCCGTTCAGACAAACGCTTATACAAGCGACACGCAGACGGTTGACCAGCTCTCGCTGAAGCTGAACTACTGCTATGACGGCACAAAGCTGTCCGATATCATCAGAACAATCGGTATCAGCAACGTTGAAACAAAGCTGCTTGTTCCGAACGTTGCGAAAATCGCAAAGAACGAAATCGGTAAGGTTCGCGCGGAGGATTTGGTTCAGTCGCGCTCCGAGGTTCAGAACGCAATTTACGAGTCGCTGAAGGCAACTCTTGAACCGAGCGGAATTATCGTTACGGCATTCGCAATCGAAAACCTCTCCTTTGACGCAGCGTTTGAGCAGTCCATTCAGGCAAAGGTAATCGCAGCGCAGGACGCTCTGAAGATGCAGAACAAGACCGCTGAAAAGGAAGAAGAAGCAAAGCAGAAGGTAATCGCGGCGCAGGCTGAGGCTGACTCTCAGAAAATCAAGGCGGACGCTGAGGCTTACGCAATCAAGGCTGTTCAGGAGCAGCTCGCGACCAGCCCGAACTATGTTGATTATCTGAAAATCAACAACTGGAACGGCGAGCTCCCGCAGGCAATCGGAAACGAGGTTAATCCGTTCTTTGCGCTTGACAACAGCGCGCTTTCCGGCAAAACCTCAAACGGCGGCACAACAGCTCCCGCTGCTGAGTGATTTCACAAAAACAGAATATTTCGGGGAATGCCGGGCGGCAGCTGTCGCTCTGCATTTTCCGTGTTTAAAGGAAGGTAATGATTTGGAATATAATACGTTAAAGCGAAACGCGCTCGACAGCTGTTTTTCGCGCGCAAACAATATGCAGAAAAAAGCGATTTTCAAGGTTCGCGGGGCGGTGCTGATTATCGCGGGCGCGGGCAGCGGAAAAACAACGGTGCTCGTAAACAGGATTGCGAATATGATACGCTTCGGAAACGCTTTCCACGACGAGGAAATCCGCGATATTTCACCCGATGAGGAACGTTTTCTCGCAGAATTTTCCGATATGGAAAAATCTCCCGAAAATCTTGAAAAGCTCGCGAAGATTATCGCGGTTCAGCCGATAAACCCGTGGAATATTCTCGCGATTACGTTCACAAACAAGGCTGCGGGAGAGCTTCGCGAGAGGCTTTCGGCAATGCTCGGAGATGACGCGGACAAAATCAACGCTTCGACGTTTCACTCTGCCTGCGTGAAAATTCTGCGCCGCGAGATTGAAAAGCTCGGCTTTCATTCGGGCTTCACGATTTACGATGACGACGACTCAAAACGGCTAATCCGCGATATTATGAAAAACCGCAATATCGACGAGAAGAGGATTGCGCCGAAGGTTTTCAAAAACAACATTTCGCGCTTGAAGGACAGAATGATTTCAGCGGAGGACTACGCGAAAACCGCAGAGGAAAGCGGTGAGTTTACCGAGCAGAAAACTGCCGAGGTTTATGCGGATTATCAGAAGGCGCTTGCCTCAGCGAATGCGGTTGACTTTGACGATATCATTTACCTCACCGTAAAGCTGTTCGAGAATTTCCCCGATGTTCTTTCGCATTATCGAAACTTGTACAAATACATAATGGTCGACGAGTATCAGGACACGAACTTCGCGCAGTACCGCCTGATTTCGCTTCTTGCGGGCGACAGCGGAAATCTCTGCGTTGTCGGCGACGACGACCAGTCGATTTACCGTTTCCGCGGCGCGACAATCGAGAATATCCTGAGCTTTGAGAAGCAGTATAAAAACAGCGAGGTTATCCGTCTGGAGCAAAATTACCGCTCGACGACGAATATTCTGAACGCTGCAAACGCTGTTATCAAAAACAACTCAAACCGCAAGGAAAAGCGCTTGTGGAGCGAACTTGGCGAGGGCGAAAAGATAAAGGTAATGAAATTCCCGAACGAGCTGAGCGAGGGAAAGGGTGTTGCCGATATCATTTCCGAGGGCGTGAAAAACGGCGCGAAATACTCGGATTACGCGATTTTGTACCGCAACAACGCGCTTTCGAGAACCTTTGAAACCTCTCTCACCCGCGCAGGTATACCTTATAAAATAGTAGGCGGTCTGCGCTTTTACGACAGAAAGGAAGTCAAGGATATTCTGAGCTATCTCGCGCTTTTGAACAATCCGTATGACGCGGTGCGTTTCAGACGCGTGATAAACGAGCCGAAGCGCGGTATCGGCGACACAACGGTTGACGAGATAATTCGCGTGAGCGAGGGGCTTGGGATAAGCCCGCTTGACGTGTGCAGGGACGCTGCGCGGTTTGAAACGCTTTCCCGCAAGACAAATTCGCTCAAAGCCGCCGCAAACATTTTCGACGAGCTTGACGAGCTTTCGTATACCGTTCAGCTGGACGAGCTTATTGACGCGGTTGTGGAGAAGTCGGGCTATGCGCAGATGCTCAAAGCGCTCGGCGACGAGGGCGCTGCCCGAATGGAGAACATAAACGAGCTGAAATCAAACGCGCTGGAGCTGCTCAAAGAACAGCCCGACGCGGCTTTGCCCGATTTTCTGGAGCAGGCGGCACTTCAGTCGGATATCGACAACTATGATACCGACACCGACCGTGTTTCGCTTATGACAATGCACTCCGCGAAAGGTCTGGAGTTTCCCGAGGTATTTCTGGCTGCGGCTGAGGACAACGTTTTCCCGTCGATTATGAGCATAAACAATCCCACGGAGCTTGAAGAGGAGCGAAGACTTGCTTATGTTGCGATAACGCGCGCGAAAAAGCAGCTATACATCACGCACACGGGTTATCGTATGCTTTACGGTCACACGTCCGCGAATAAGCTTTCAACGTTTGTCCGTGAAATTCCCGCGGAATTCTGCGATATCAAGGACGATAAGCAGGGAAACGGATTTTCCCGCGGAATGTCCTTCTCAAAGCCCGTTCAGAAAAGCTTTTTGAAGGAGCAGTCCGAAAAGCTGAAAACGGCGGCTCCCGTACAAACGGCTGCAAGCGAGAATTTTGACGTGGGCGACAGAGTTCGTCACAAGATTTTCGGCGAGGGCACGGTTGTCGGCGTGAAGCCTGTCGGCAAGGACGCGATTATCACGATTGATTTCGATACAAAGGGCACGAAACCCGTGATGAAGAACAACGCGCGAATGGAAAAAATCGCGAAATAACGCTAAAGTTTTCCGGAAATCTGCCGATATAAAAAGCAAGAGGAAAGGAAATGCAGCTATATTTCCCGCACTCGGAATGCGTGTATCTGCAAAAGCGGGTGCACTATTTGGCTGAAAAGCGCCGCAAAACTCTGTTTTGCAGGAAAAAGGCGCTTGGACGGAAGAAAGATTACTGCCGCGGAACTTTGAACAGAGCCGCGGCAGTTTTTGTGAAGCAGGTGAGAAAATGACCAAGGAAGAATATCTTGATTTTTGCGGGAATTTAGGCGGCGCAGAGCTTGACAGCCCGTTTGACGAGGACTTTGAAACGGTTGTTGCCCGTCACTCGGACAATCGGAAATGGTTTGCGCTTGTGATTATGCACAACGGCAAATGGGTTGTAAATCTCAAATGCGAGCCGATGGAAGCGGATTTTCTGCGGAGAGCATTCGAGGGCATTACTCCCGCGTATCATATGAACAAAACGCACTGGAACAGCGTTTATCTTGACTCGGACGTGCCGCGTGAGGAGATTGAGCGAATGACGCTTTCGAGCTTTGCGCTGACGGAAAAGAAGCAGCGCAAGCCGCGAAAAAAACATTGATTTCCAAAAAATTCCGTTAATACGCGGCTGCTAAAAATCACCGCCGATAAAAAAATCCGACTGTGCGAATAATATTCTTGCGTGAATTTTTCGCGCAATTTGCAAGGATAGGAGAAAAGCGATGATTAAAAAGATTTCGACAGCGGCAGCGTGTGCGGTTTGCTTTGCGGCTTTGACGACAGCTGCAAGCGCAGCAAGCAATCCGATTGGAAGAGCCGCAAACGGTGCGATTGATGCCGGTGAGGATTTGATAAACGGTGTGGCAGATGCAGGCGAAGATATCGTAAACGGTGTGACGGGAGGAAGTACCGACGGTGCCAATAACGGTACAAACGGCACGACAAACGGCACAAATGACCCGACGGTCGGCGATGTTCCCGACGTTTCCGACACAACCGACTACGGCGATGTCACAGGAACAACAAGCGATATTACCGCAAATCAGTCCCCCGCAACAGGTGTTTCTTTCGGTCTGACAGCGGCTGCGGCAATGCTCGGCGCACTCGGTGTTGTGGTGACGGCAAACCGCCGCGGAGAGTAAAATTTAATATAAAAAACAAAAGGCATTTCGGATTTCGGAATGCCTTTTTTGCTGCAAAAAACGGCTAAAATTTTGTAGGAATATACAAAAATCAAAGCTGAAAAAATTATTATTTGGTGAAACTGTCGGTTGCAATTCTTTGTGAAATAATGTATAATTATTTTCATAGGGATTAAAGCCGTGGGGCAAACAGCGGTTTTAATTTTGAGATTTGCGGGGTTTTCCGCGTTTTTACATTATGGAGGATTTATATGAAGATTAAGTCAATTCTTGCGGCAGTTGTTGCTGCGGGAACAATTTTTGCTGTTTCGGCAAGCGCGTTCGCTGAGGAACCTGTTCTCGTTTCTGCACCCGTTGCCGAGGATATTCTGATTGCTCCCGCTCCCGGTTCTGCGCTTGAAACCGAGGTTTCCGCAAAGTTCAAGAAGCTTTTCGCAGACAAGATTTCCGAGTTCACCGATCAGATAAAGCAGGCAGTTGACGCTGCGGGCGGTATTGACGCTATCGTTGACAATGCAATGGAGCAGATTGAGGGCAAATCTCCCGAGGAGCTCAAGGCTATGTTTGCTGAGCAGCTCGCTGCGAGCAGCATTCCCGAGGAGCAAGTCGAAAAGATTATGGAGATGTACAGCTCCGAGGAAGCTGCGGGCACTTTCACTCCCGAAGCATACAGAGAGAGCATTACTGGTCTTTTGACAGCTATTCAGACCGAAGATGGCACAAACGCTATGATTGACGCGATGTTCCTGATGATGGACGAGGAAAGTCTCGCGCAGATGTCCAAGGCTCTCGACGAGTATGAGGCTGGTCTTGCTGCGGGCGGCGATACCGGCGGCGACAACGCAGACACCGGTGTTGAGGGCGTTGCAGCTATCGTTGGTGTAATTGCCGTTGCGGGCGCAGTTGTTGTAATTTCCCGCAAAAAGGCTTGATTTTTCAAGAACACAGAGCCGCGTTCCCGACGGAACGCGGTTTTTCTTTTTGCAAGTCTTGACAAAAAGCTAAAAATGTGATACAATTTCTATGTAAAATAAAAGCATTTCGGAGGATAAATATGGAAGTTTCAAAGGACATAAAATACATAGGTGTAAACGACCACGAGGTTGATTTGTTTGAGGGAATGTACGACGTGCCGAACGGTATGGCTTACAATTCTTATGTTATTCTTGACGAGAAAATCGCGGTTATGGACACGGTTGAGGCGAATTTCGGCGAGGAGTGGCTCGGAAATCTCGAAAAGGAGCTCGGCGGCAGAAAGCCCGACTACCTCGTTGTTCAGCACATGGAGCCCGACCACTCGGCAAATATCGCGGTTTTCGCGGAGCGTTATCCCGAGGCGAAAATCGTTGCCTCTGCGAAGGCTTTCGTGATGATGGGACAGTTCTTCGGCAATGATTTCAAGGACAAGCAGGTTGTTGTCGGCGAGGGCGACAAGCTCTCTCTCGGCAAGCACGAGCTTACCTTTATCACAGCTCCTATGGTACACTGGCCCGAGGTTATTATGACCTACGACAATGTTGACAAGGCGCTTTTCTCGGCTGACGGCTTCGGCAAATTCGGCGCAAACGACGTTGTTGATCCCGAGGGCTGGGCTTGCGAGGCAAGACGCTATTATTTCGGTATCGTCGGCAAGTACGGCGCGCAGGTTCAGGCTGTTCTGAAAAAGGCTGCCGGTCTTGACATCGAGAAAATTCTCCCGCTTCACGGTCCCGTCCTCACCGAAAATCTCGGCTATTATCTTGATACATACAACACCTGGTCGAGCTATGGCGTTGAGAGCGAGGGCGTCTGCGTTGCGTACACATCGGTTTACGGTCACACGAAGAAAGCGGCTCTGCTTCTCGCGGAAAAGCTGAAAGCTGCGGGCTGCCCGAAGGTTGCCGTGACGGATTTGGCGCGCGACGACTGGGCTGAGGCTGTCGAGGACGCGTTCCGCTATGGAAAGCTTGTCCTTGCGACAACGACCTACAATGCCGACGCTTTCCCGACAATGCGCGAGTTCATCGCTCACCTTGTTGAGAGAAACTATCAGAACCGTCTTATCGGTATCATCGAGAACGGTTCGTGGGCGCCGACCGCGGCAAAGGTTATCAAGAAGCTGTTCGAGAACTCCAAGAACATCACATTTACCGAAACTACCGTTACGCTGAAATCCGCGCTCGCTCCCGAGAACGACGCGCAGCTTGACGCGCTTGTAAAGGAACTTATGCAGTAAAATACACGAAAACCCGAGTTTTGCGCTCGGGTTTTTCTCAATTTGAGGTGAAAAAAGTGGACGAGAAAATCGGCGGGAAAATACAAAAAAATTGCCGAAAACTGCGTTTTCCCCTTGACAAAACCGCGTTTTTCTATTATAATGTATAGAGATACGAAATCAGCGGCTTTTAAGTCGGTGCGGCGACGCCGACAAGGTTTGGATTTTGTGGTAATTCCGCGCGGATAATCCGCGTTTTGGGAATAAATCTAGCCTTTTGCCGCGTTTATACGCGGTTTTTTTATGGAAAATTTTAGGAGGAATGCGCGGGTGGAGGAACTTGCGGTAAAAGCGGAAATTCTCGATGAAAACGCGGTTTCGCGTGCGATAACGCGGATTTCCTTTGAGATAATCGAGCGCAGTCACGGCGCGGATAATCTTTGCCTTGTGGGGATTTATTCGCGGGGAGCGGTGCTTGCAAAGAGGATTGCGGCGAAAATTGCCGAAAACGAAAAGCGTGAAATTCCCACGGGACTGCTTGACATAACACCGTTTCGCGACGACGAGCGCAGACGCGGTGAGGACGACGCAAGCAAGATTGATTTTGACATCACGGGAAAGCACGTTGTGATAATCGACGACGTGATTTTCACGGGGCGCTCGGCGAGAGCGGCAATGGACGCGCTTGTGTCACGCGGCAGACCGAAGGTGATACAGCTTGCCGTGCTGATTGACAGAGGTCACAGAGAGCTGCCGATAAGAGCGGACTATATCGGGAAAAACCTGCCGACTTCTCACAGCGAGAAGGTTCGGGTTATGGTTAAGGAAATAGACGGAGCGGATAAGGTTGTAATTTGCGAGGCTGCCGAAAACGGCGCTTCGGGCTGAAGATAGGAGAAGATATGAAGCTTTTGCTGAAAAACGGATATGTTGTGGATAATGCGAACGGCTTTGAGGGAACGGCGGATATTCTCGCGGAGGACGGAGTTATCGTAAAGTGCGCGCCGGATATCGCGGAAAACGCAGACGAGGTGATTGACTGCACGGGACTTACGGTTATTCCGGGAATTTGCGATATGCACGTTCACCTGCGCGACCCCGGACAAACCCACAAGGAGGACATCATCACAGGCGGAAACGCTGCCGCTGCGGGAGGAGTAACAGCGGTTGCTTGTATGCCGAACACAACCCCTGTTGTGGACAATGCCAAAACCGTGAAGTACATTCTCGATAAGGCAAAGCAGTCGAAAGTCAAGGTTTATCCCGTTGGCTGCATAACAAAAGGTCTGAAAGGCGACGAGCTGTGCGATTTCGAGGAGCTGAGAAAAGCGGGCTGCGTTGCGGTTTCCGATGACGGAAAGCCCGTGAAAAACGCGAAAATGATGGCTCAGGCTCTTGTCAAGGCGCACTATGCGGGACTGAAAGTTATCTCGCACTGCGAGGACCAGGACGTTGTCGCGGGTGGAATTATCAACAGCGGCAAGGTTTCAAAGGAGCTCGGTGTTAAGGGAATGCACCGCATTTCCGAGGATATCTCGACAGCGCGCGAAATTGTGCTTGCGGGGGACTTGGAAATGCCCATTCACATCGCGCACGTTTCCACGGCAACAAGTATGCTGCTTCTGAGAATAGCGGCGCGTTACGGTGTAATGGTGACTTCCGAAACCTGCCCGCATTATTTCACGATGACCGATGAAAAGCTGCTTTCGCGCGACGCGGATTACCGAATGAACCCTCCGCTCAGAACAATTGAGGACGTTGAGGCGATAACCGAGGGCGTCTGCGACGGCACGATTGACTGTATCGTCACTGACCACGCGCCTCACTCTCCCGAGGAAAAAGCCGATTTCGAGAAAGCACCGAATGGTGTTGTCGGGCTGGAAACATCGCTTGCGGTGACGCTTACGCAGCTTTATCACACGGGAAAGCTCACGCTTTCAAAGATTGTAAGGCTTATGTGCGTGAACCCGCGCAAAATTCTTAATATTCCGGGCGGCAATTTCAGCGAGGGCGAGCCCGCAGATATCGCGATTGTTGATTTGAACGAGGAATGGACGGTTGACCCCGAAAAGCTCCACGGCAAATCAAAGAACACCTGCTTCAAGGGTATGACGTTTAAAGGCAGAGTTAAAAAGACCATTGTAGACGGAAAAATCGTCTATGAAGATAAGTAAGGAGAAGAAATTATGTCACTTGACCGCTTGATTGAGAAAATCGAACAAATGCAAAACCCCACCGTTGCGGGACTTGACCCGAAGCTGGATTACGTCCCCGAGTACATCAGAAAGCGCTGCTTTGAAAAGTACGGCGAAACGCTCAAAGGTGCTGCAAAGGCGCTGCTCGAGTTCAACAAAGGGCTGATTGACGCGCTTTATGACATCGTTCCCGCGGTTAAACCGCAGGCTGCTTATTACGAGATGTACGGCGCTGCGGGTATGAAAACGCTCTACAAAACGCAGGAGTACGCGCGCTCAAAGGGAATGTACGTCATCACGGACGGCAAGCGCAACGATATCGGCACGACAATGGAAGCGTATGCTGCCGCTCACCTCGGAAAAGTCAAGGTCGGTTCAACCGAGATTGAGCCGTTTCTGGGCGACGCGCTCACGGTAAACGGTTATCTCGGAAGTGACGGAATTAAGCCGCTTCTGAAGATTTGCTCGGAGAACGACAAGGGAATTTTCGTTCTCGTCAAGACCTCAAATCCGTCAAGCGGTGAGCTTCAGGACAGGCTGATTGACGGCGAGCCCGTATACGAGGTTATGGGCAAAATGTGCGAAAAATGGGGCGAGGAGCTTCCGGGAGTGTACGGTTACAGCGGTGTGGGAGCGGTTGTCGGCGCAACCTATCCCGAGCAGATAAAGACCTTGCGTGCGCTTTTGCCGAACACGTTCTTCCTTATTCCGGGCTATGGCGCTCAGGGAGCGACTGCCGCAGATATCGCGGGCGCGTTCGACAAGAACGGCTTGGGCGGCATTGTAAACAGTTCCAGAGGAATTATGTGCGCTTATCAGAAACAGAAAGTCAGCGAGCACGAATTCGCTGAGGCAGCGCGCAGAGAAGCAATCCGTATGCGCGATGAAATTATGGCGCAGGTCGGAAAAATCGTTGTAAACGGTTAAGGAGCAAAAAAATGATTTTTGAGAACAAAAAGAAAGCGAGCTTGGTTTTGGCTGACGGAACGGTTTTCGAGGGAAAATCGTTCGGCGCTGAGGGAAAGGTGCTGGGTGAAATCGTGTTCACGACAGCGATGACGGGTTATCAGGAAACGCTCACCGACCCGTCCTACTGCGGACAGATTATAACGCAGACTTTCCCGCTTATCGGAAACTACGGCGTAAACAAAATCGACCCCGAGAGCAACGGGAGCGTGGTTTCGGGATATATCGTCCGCGAGTACTGCGATTTTCCGTCAAATTTCCGCTGCGAGGGCAATCTCAACGACTATATAAAATCGCACGGAATTGTCGGAATTTATGATATCGACACGAGAAAACTGACGAGAATTATCCGCGAATTCGGTGTTATGAACGGCGCGATTGTCTGCGGGGATTTTGATAAGGACGCGCTCCTTGAAGAAATCAGAAATTACAAGGAAGAGCCGCCCGTGCCGAAAGTCAGCGTTAAGGAAAAGCAGACTTTTGAAGCGGAAAACGCGAAGTATAACGTGGTTTTGATTGACTACGGCTACAAGTTCAATATCAGACGAGAGCTTATAAAACGCGGCTGCAACGTCACGGTTGTCCCGCACGACACCTCTGCCGAGGAAATCAAAGCCCTCAATCCCGACGGAATTATGCTCTCAAACGGTCCCGGCGACCCCAAGCAAAATCCCGTTTCGATAAACACGCTGCGTGAGCTTATTTCCGCGCAAATTCCCACTTTCGGGATTTGTCTGGGACATCAGCTTCTTGCGCTTGCAAACGGCGCTTCCACGACGAAGATGAAGTACGGTCACCGCGGCGGAAATCAGCCCGTAAAGGACCTTGCGATTGACCGCACGTTTATCACGTCGCAAAATCACGGCTATGCGGTTGTTGCAGAAACGCTTCCCGAAGCGACGGGCGAAATCAGCCACATCAACAACAACGACGGCACCTGCGAAGGTATCCGCTATAAAAACGCGCCTGCTTTCACGGTTCAGTTTCACCCCGAAGCGTGCGGAGGACCGCACGACACATCGTATTTGTTCGATGAGTTTATTCAGCTGATGGAGGGTAAATGATATGCCGTTGAGAAGTGATATAAAAAAGGTTCTTGTAATCGGCTCGGGACCTATTGTAATCGGACAGGCAGCCGAATTTGACTATGCGGGAACACAGGCTTGCCGCGCACTTAAAGCGGAAGGCCTTGAGGTTGTTCTGATAAACTCGAACCCCGCGACAATTATGACCGACAAGCATATGGCGGACAAAATCTACATCGAGCCGCTCACGCTTGACGTTGTAAAACGCGTTATCGAGATAGAAAAGCCCGACAGCGTGCTTTCAAATCTCGGCGGACAGACGGCGCTCACGCTTTCTATGCAGCTCGCCGAGAGCGGATTTCTTGCCGAACACGGCGTAAAGCTGCTCGGTTCAAATCCCGAAACAATCCACAAAGCCGAGGACAGACAGGCTTTCAAGGACACAATGGAAGAAATCGGACAGCCGTGTATCCCGTCAAAGGTTGTGGAAAATCTCGAGGACGCGATGGATTTTGCGGAGGAAATCGGTTATCCTGTAATTGTTCGTCCCGCGTTCACTTTGGGAGGAACGGGAGGCGGTATCGCTGAAACCCGCGAGGAACTCCACGAAATCGCGACAAACGGTCTGCGCCTTTCTCCGATAACGCAGATTTTGGTTGAAAAGTGCATTTCGGGCTGGAAAGAAATTGAGTTCGAGGTTATCCGCGACAGCAAAAACAACGTCATCACGGTCTGCTCAATGGAGAACTTCGACCCTGTCGGAGTTCACACTGGCGATTCTATCGTTGTCGCGCCGTGCGTTACGCTTGCCGATAAGGAATATCAGATGCTCCGTACAGCGGCGCTTGATATTATTCAGGCGCTCAAAGTCGAGGGCGGCTGCAACTGTCAGTTTGCGCTGAAGCCCGACAGCTTCGAGTACGCGGTTATCGAGGTAAATCCGCGTGTTTCGCGCTCATCGGCACTCGCTTCAAAGGCAACAGGCTACCCGATAGCAAAGGTTGCCGCGAGAATTGCCGTGGGATATACTCTCGATGAAATCGTAAATCAGGTTACGGGAAAAACTTATGCTGCGTTTGAGCCCGCGCTTGATTATCTCGTTGTTAAATTCCCGAAATGGCCTTTTGATAAATTTGTTTACGCGAAGAAAACGCTCGGCACGCAGATGAAAGCGACCGGCGAAATTATGGCAATCGCGCCCTCTTTTGAAGCGGGAATGATAAAAGCGGTGCGCTCGATTGAGCTTGGAATGGACACGCTCACAAAGCGCGATTTCACCGAGCTTTCCGATGAAGCCGTTGAAAAGAAGCTCTATGATGTGGACGTTGACCGCTCGTTCTGCGTTTTCGAGGCATTGAAGCGCGGAATTTCGATTGACAGAATTCACGAAATCACGAAGATTGACAAGTGGTTTATCGCGAAGCTGAACAATCTCGTCGAGCTTGAAAAGTGGCTTGCCGAGGGTGAACTCACGGTTGAGAAATACGAAACCGCGAAGAAATACTGCTATCTCGACAGCACGATTGAGCGTATTTCGGGACAGAAATGCCCTGCGAAAAAGCTCGCGGTTTATAAAATGGTTGACACCTGCGCGGCTGAATTTTCCGCGGAAACACCGTACTTCTACAACGATTTTGACGACGAGAACGAGGCTGCTGAGTTTATCGAGCAGCACCCGTCCGACAAGAAAAAGGTTATCGTTTTCGGTTCGGGACCTATTCGCATAGGACAGGGAATTGAGTTCGATTATTGCTCGGTTCACTGCGTGTGGACATTGAAGGAAGAGGGCTGCGAAGCGATTATCTGCAACAACAACCCCGAAACCGTTTCCACGGACTTTGACACAGGCACGCGACTTTACTTCGACCCGCTCACGAAAGAGGACGTTGAGGCGCTTATCGCGACGGAAAAGCCGTACGGCTGCGTTGTTCAGTTCGGCGGACAGACCGCGATTAAGCTCACGAAACACCTCACGGAAATGGGTGTTCGCATTCTTGGAACGCAGGCTGCCGATATTGACGCGGCTGAGGACAGAGAGCTGTTCGACGAGCTGCTTGAAAAGTGCAACATTCCGCGTCCGAAGGGAGAAACCGTCTTTACCGAGGAAGAAGCGCTCAAAGCGGCAAATGAGCTCGGTTATCCCGTTTTGCTTCGTCCGAGTTATGTTCTCGGCGGTCAGAATATGATTATCGCGCACGCCGACTCCGATGTTTCGGAATATATGAAGATAATCACCTCCCACGAGCTGGAAAATCCCGTTCTTATCGATAAATATATGATGGGAACGGAAGTCGAGGTTGACGCAATCTGCGACGGCGAGGATTTCGTAATCCCCGGCATTATGGAGCACGTTGAGCGCGCGGGAATTCACTCGGGCGACTCGATTTCGATTTACCCGTGTCAGAACCTCTCGGCACACATCAAAAAGGTTATCGTGGATTACACGGAAAAGCTCGCGAAAGCGCTCCACGTTATCGGTCTTGTCAATATTCAGTACGTTGTCTACAACCACGAGGTTTACGTTATTGAGGTAAACCCGCGTTCGTCGAGAACCGTGCC
This sequence comes from Oscillospiraceae bacterium, assembly GCA_017847835.1. Taxonomy (GTDB): domain Bacteria; phylum Bacillota; class Clostridia; order Oscillospirales; family Ruminococcaceae; genus CAG-115. The sequence goes on along the minus strand of JAGASH010000009.1, from coordinate 79,647 downwards.
TTACATCAGCAAGGTTACGGGCGTTCCTATGGTTGACCTTGCGACAAAAATCATTCTCGGCAAAAAGCTCAAGGATATGGGCTACAAGAGCGGACTTTACCGCGAAGCTGATTATATCGCGGTGAAAGTGCCCGTGTTCAGCTTTGAGAAGCTGCACGATGTGGACAATCAGCTCGGTCCGGAGATGAAATCAACGGGCGAGTGCCTCGGCATTGCGAGAACGTTCGGCGACGCGCTTTACAAGGGACTTATGGCGGCGGGCTACAAGTTCACTCACCCCGCGGACGGTCCTAACCCGAACTCTAAAGACGGCAGCTACGGTGTGCTGATTTCCGTTCGCGACAGCGACAAAAACGAGATTATCGAGATTGCTTCGCGTTTCGAGGAGCTTGGCTTCAAGATTTACGCGACAGGCGGCACAGCTTCGGTTCTGAACAGGAATATGATTGCCGCGAACCACGTTTACCGTATTCACGAGGAGCAGGAGCCGAATGTTATCACGCTGCTTGAAAGCGGCGAGATAAGCTATGTTATCTCGACCTCGGAAACGGGAAGAAAGCCGTCGCTCGACAGCGTTCGTATGAGAAGAAAAGCGGTTGAGCGCTCGATTGTGTGCCTGACTGCGATTGATACCGCAAACGCGCTGCTCGATTGTCTTGAAGCAAAACGCAGCATCTCGGACATCGAGCTTGTTGACATTACAAAGATATGAAACTAGGCAAAATCACAGTCCGTCGCTCCTACAAACCGTCGCGGATAATCTGCGACATTATATCGCTTGCGGGAGCGGCGGTTATCGTCTATATGACCGAGAGGTTTATAAACAGCGGCGAGCAAATCGGCGGTGAAAGAGCGGCCGTTTCGGTGATTTTTCCCGCGCTTGCGCTGGGAGTTCTTGCGGTTTACGCGGTTCTTGTGCTGAAAAGCCACGCGTTCAAACGGTACAAAATCACAAAGAAAAACGCGCAGGAAATCTACGATTGGTATGCTTTTTCGGTATCGCTCATAAAACTGCCGCTGCTGTTGATAATATTTGAGAGTATGCTGACATTTCAGGAGATTTCGCTTGGAATTGCGGTAAATCTTTTGAATTTTCGGTTTATTCTGTATATTCTTCTGATTGCGATAATAATCAGAATGGCGGTTCACAGAGTGAAAACACTGTCCCACGAGGAAAAAAACGCGGACGTTGTACACGTTCGTGCAGTTGTTGAAGAAAACGAGGAAAGGGAGAAGAAATGAGCTTTTTTTGCGGAAAATATCCGATAATTGAACGAAAAACGCTTGCAAAGGGAATTTATTCAATGGTTGCGGACGCGCCCGAGCTTGCCGACGAAGCGCAGCCCGGACAGTTCGCGAATATCGGCGTTGCGGGATTTACCCTGCGCAGACCGATTTCAATCTGCGAGATTGACAAGGAAAACGGCACGCTGAGGTTTGTTTTCGAGGTTCGCGGCAAAGGCACGGCTGAGCTTTCGCGTTATGTCGAGGGCGAGAGCCTTGATATTCTCGGACCGCTCGGAAACGGTTTTCGTATACCCGAGGGAAAGAAAATCATCGTTGTCGGCGGCGGTATAGGTACTCCTCCGCTGCTCGAAATCGCCCGCAGAACAAGCTCGCTCTGCACGGCAATTCTCGGTTTCCGCGACTATTCGAGAATTATCCTGAAGGACGAGTTTGAGGAGTATTGCTCAAACACGATAATCTGCACGGACGACGGAAGCGTTGGCGTTCACGGAGTTGTGACAACACCGCTTGCCGAGGAGCTTAAAACGGGCGAGTACGCTCTTGTTTGCGCGTGCGGCCCCGAGCCTATGCTCAAAGCGGTTATCAAGACCTGCGAGGAAAACAACGTCCCCTGTCAGGTTTCGCTTGAACAGAGAATGGGCTGCGGAGTGGGAGCTTGCGTTGTGTGCTCTTGTATGACCGTGAGAAACGGACAGGAGTTCTATTCGAGAGTATGCAAGGACGGTCCTGTTTTCAATGCTGAGGAGGTGAAGTTCGGTGGTTGATTTGTCTGTAAGAATAGCGGGAGTTGAGTTTCCGAACCCCGTGATTGCCGCTTCGGGAACGTATGGAAACGGCGAGTGCTACACCGATTTGTACCCGCTTTCAAAGCTCGGCGGCGTTTCCTGCAAGGGAATGACGATTGAGCCGAAGCTCGGAAATCCCCCGCCAAGAATTGCCGAAACCTATTCGGGTATTCTGAACTCGGTCGGACTCCAGAACATCGGAGTTCACGGTTTTATCGAGTACTATCTGCCCACTTTAAAGGAAGAGGGAAATGTTATCATCGCGAATGTTGCGGGCGCGGTTATCGATGACTATATTGCGGCTGCCGAGGCTCTTGACGCTTCGGATATCGATATGATTGAGCTGAACATTTCCTGCCCGAATGTAAAGCAGGGAGGCGCTTCGTGGGGTGTTTCCTGCGAGGGTGCGGCGGCTGTTACTTCCGCTGTCAGGAGAGCTACCAAAAAGCCGCTTATCGTAAAGCTCACGCCGAATGTCACCGATATCACAAGCATTGCGAAAGCTGTTGAAGCGGAGGGTGCAGACTGCATTTCGCTGATAAACACGCTTCTCGGAATGAGAATTGACATCAACTCCCGTCGCCCGATTTTGAAGAACAATATGGGCGGTATGAGCGGTCCTGCGGTATTCCCCGTGGCTGTCAGAATGGTTTGGCAGTGCTTCAACGCGGTCAAAATCCCGATAATCGGAATGGGCGGTATCTCCACTTGGGAGGACGCTATCGAGATGATGCTCGCGGGCGCAACGGCAATTCAAATGGGCACAGCGATTTTCACTGACCCGTATGCGCCGCTTAAAGTTATCGAGGGCATCGAGGAATATATGGACAAGAACGGCATAAAATCGCTCTCCGAGATTGTCGGACAGGTCAAGCCGTGGTAAGGGAAGAACTTCAAAGAACCGCGAAGCTGCTCGGTGAACAGGCTGTCGAGCGGCTTGCGGGAAAGAAAATCGCGGTTTTCGGGCTTGGAGGAGTCGGCGGTCACGCGGCAGAGGCTCTCGTGAGAACGGGAGTCGGCGCGATTGATATCATCGACGGCGACACGGTTGCGCTCTCGAATATCAACCGTCAGCTTGTCGCGCTTCACAGCACGGTTGGACAGCTTAAAACGGACGTTTGCGGGGAACGTTTTCTCGACATTAATCCTGAATTGAAACTGCGGAAATTCCCGCTGTTTTTCAGCGAGGAGAACGCGGAGCAGTTCGATTTTTCGGAGTATGATTACGTTCTCGACTGCATTGATGATGTTTCGGCAAAGGTGCTTCTTGCAGAAATCTGCACACGGAAAAACGTGCGGATAATCAGCTCAATGGGCGCGGGAAACAAGCTCAATCCTATGGGATTTCGGGTTGCGGATATCTACGAAACGTCGGTTTGTCCGCTGGCAAGAGTTATGCGGCAGCGCCTCAGAAAAGCAGGCGTGGAGCGGCTTCGCGTGGTGTATTCAACGGAAGAACCCGTGATAACCGAGCGTGTTCCCGCTTCTTGTGCGTATGTTCCGTCGGCAGCGGGACTGCTTATGGCAGCGGCGGTTATTGACGATTTACAGAGGTAAAATAAATGTTTTTCACGATTTTAGTTTGCAAAATTCTGCGGTTTATCGGAAAGCTGATAGGGCGCGGGTCGAGTATGCCGGGACAGATTGCGCTGAAGCTGTCGCCGAAAATTCTGTCGAAGGTGAAATTGCCCGACAAGGTAATCGCGGTCACGGGAAGCAACGGCAAAACCTCAACCGTGGAGATGATTGCCTGCATTCTCGAAAAAGAGGGCAAAAAGGTTATCTGGAACCGAGAAGGCTCAAATCAGATTGAGGGCGTGACGACGCTGATTTTGTCCAACTGCACGCTCGGCGGAAAGCTCAAAGGTGATGTTTTGCTGCTCGAAAGCGACGAGCGTTACTCGAAATTCACGTTCAGTCACTTCTCGCCCACGCACTATGTTATCACCAACCTCTACCGCGACCAGCTCACGCGAAACGGTCACCCCGAGTGGGTTTTTGACGCGATTGCGCCGTCCGTTTCCGAAAAGTCCACGCTTATCCTCAACGCGGACGACCCGCTTGTGTCGCTCTACGGCAAGGACAGGGAAAACGTCGTTTGGTTCGGAATGGACAAGCAGGATTTCTCGTTTGCCGAGAACAACTCCGTCTATGATGACGGCGCGTTTTGCCCGAACTGCAAAAAACCGATGAAGTACAATTTCCGTCACTACAACCACATCGGTGATTATTTCTGCGAAAGCTGCGGTCACAAAAAGCATGCGACCGACTTCACGATAACGGACGCAGACCTTGAAAAAGGAATTGTCACGATTAACGGCAAGGAAAAAATCACGCTCGCGTTCAAGAGCATTTACAATGTTTACAACATTCTCGCGTGTTTTGCGGTGTGTTCGCTCGTGGGGATTGACGAGGGTAAAATTGCTGAAAACATCAGCGATTATGTGCTGAAAAACGGCAGAGTTGTACAGTATAAGCTCGGCAATTCAAACGGCACTTTCCTTGTTTCCAAGCACGAAAATTCGATTTCCTACGACCAGTCAATCCGCTATATCATCGGACAAAATCAGCCCTGCGGGGTTATCATTATCGTGGACGCGGTGAGCAGACGTTATTCGACGGGCGAGATAAGCTGGCTGTGGGACATAGATTTCGAGCTTTTGAACGCGCCGTGCGTTGAGAAAATTTACCTTCTCGGCGCGCACTGCGAGGACCTCAAAACTCGTTTTTCGTTCACGGAAATCCCCGCCGAAAAGCTGTACACAAACCCCGATATCGAGGCTGCGATTGACGAAATCAAGGTGGAAAACCGCGAGAAGCTGTACACCGTGACGTGTTTTTCGGATAAGGCAAAATTTCTGTCGAAAGTGGAGGTGCAAAAATGAAAATTCTGCATTTGTTCCACAATCTGATGAACTTGTACGGCGAGTACGCGAATGTGCTTGCGTTAAAGCGCGAGCTTGAAAACCGCGGCGTTTCGGTGACTGTCGAAAAGCAGTCCGTGGGCGACAAAATCGACCTCTCGGACGCGGATTTCATCTACATCGGCTCGGGCACGGAGAAAAACCAAAAGGTTGCTCTTGAAGCGCTGAAGCCGCTTAAAAACGAGCTTCGCGAGGCAATGGAGCGCGGCACAATCGTGCTTGCAACGGGCAACTCGTTTGAGATGTTCGGCAAGAAAATCACCGACAAAAACGGCGCGGAGTTCGAGGGCTTGGGCTTTTTCGACTTCACGACAACCGAGAGCGACAAGCGCGTCGTCACCGACAGCCTTTGCGAGTTTAACGGATCGGAAATCATCGGCTTCGTCAACAAGGCAAGCGAGATTTTCGGCATTACAAAGCCGTTTTTCACGGTTAAACAGGGCGCTGGCAACAACAAAAACGAAACCACGACCGAGGGCATTATCGACGGAAATTTCTACGGCACGCACATCATCGGACCGCTTCTGATACGCAACAAAGCGGTCGCGGAGTATTTCGCAAATCTTCTCAAATAAACAAACGGCAGGTGAAAAATCCTGCCGTTTTTTCTATTTGAAGTAAATCAAAGCCGAGTAAATCTTCTCGCCGCCGATGAAATCCGCCAAGTCGATTTCCGCTGCCGCACCCCACGACGATACCTTGACGGTGATTTTCCCGTCGTTTTCGGAGAGCTCGGTTATCGTCACCCAGTGCCGCTCAAAGCTTCCGCTTATCGTGCCGCCGCTAGGGAAATCGCACTGCACGCTTTTTAGCCGCCTGTTGAAACCGATTAGCATTGCCGCGGGCAAATTCTCCGAGAGCGCGTTTTTGATGAAATCTGCGGCATTTTCAAGCGTCATTTTCCCGCGAAATTGAACAGCCGAAAGCGAAACTCCACGGCTTTTCGCGTAATCCAGAACGCCCTTTTCAAAGCGCTTTTTTCCCCACACACCGAGCGGCTGACCGAAGAAATTCCTGATTTTGACGAACGCGCAAAGTTCCTTCATAAATGCGGCAAAATCCTGTTTCGAGAGCGATTTTTGCGGGTAAAGCCGCGCGTATTTTTCATCGGAAGCCGCGAGATACGCGAGAATATTTGCTGCCGAAACCACCCCGCACCCGCCGTTGACATAAAACCTGTCCGAAAACCACGCTTGCGCGCCGCCGTAAAATGTCGCGTATTTATCTGTGATTCTCAGAAAATCGGGATTTTTGAGCGCGTAAATCAACTCTTGTTTTCCATATCAACAATGTTTTCACCCGCGTAAATTTTACGGAGCTTGGGCTTTTCGATTTTGCCTGTCGCGTTTCTCGGCACTTCCGCGAAGATAATCTTCTTCGGGCGCTTGTAGCGCGGCATTCCGAGGCAAAACTCGTTGATTTCGTCCTCGGTGCAGGTTTCGCCTGCTTTAAGTTCAACAATAGCCGCAGCGATTTCACCCAGACGCTTGTCGGGCAGTCCGATAACGGCAACGTCCTTGATTTTGTCGAACTTTGCCATAAAATTCTCGATTTCGACGGGGTAGAGGTTTTCGCCGCCGCTGATAACAACGTCTTTCTTGCGGTCAACGAGGAAGATGAAGCCGTCCTCGTCCATACGCGCCATATCGCCCGTCCAGAGCCAGCCGTCGTGGAGAGCTTCGGCGGTTGCTTCGGGGTTTTTGTAGTAGCACTTCATCACGCCCGGACCTTTTACAGCAAGCTCGCCGACCTCGCCCTGCGCGACTTCCTCGCCCTTGTCGTTGATGATTTTCGTTTCCCAGCCGAAGCCCGGAATACCGATAGCACCGATTTTGTTGATGTTCTCAATTCCGAGGTGAACGCAGCCCGGACCTATCGACTCGGACAAACCGTAGTTCGTGTCGTACTGCTGGTTCGGGAAGTACTGCTGCCAGCGCTGGATAAGGCTCTGCGGAACGGGCTGCGCACCGATGTGCATAAGCCGCCACTGCGAGAGCTTGTAGTCGGAGAGCTTCTCGCTTCCGTTGTCGAGCGCTTCAAGTATATCGAGAGCCCACGGCACAAGCAGCCACACAATCGTGCATTTCTCGTCGGAAACGGTTTTGAGAACCGCGTTCGGGGTTACACCTTTTAGCAAAACGGCTTTTGAGCCCGTGATAAGGCTGCCGAACCAGTGCATTTTCGCGCCCGTGTGATAAAGCGGAGGAATACAAAGGAACACGTCCTCGTGCGTCTGTTTGTGGTGATTTTGTTCAACCTGACAAGAGTGCATAAGCGCTCTGTGATTATGTAAAATTGCTTTCGGGAAGCCTGTTGTTCCCGATGAAAAGTAAATTGCCGCGTCGTCGTCCTCGGAAAGCTTAATTCCGGGAGAAATGCTCGCGCAGTTTGACGAGAGCTTGTCGTAGTCCTCGGCAAAGGACGGGCAGTCACCGCCGACATAGAACAAAATCCGTTTTTTGCCGATTTCCTCGGCGATTGTTTCAATTCGACCGATAAATTCGGGACCGAAAACCAGCACGTCCGCGTCCGACAAATCAAGGCAGTATTTGATTTCCTCGGCGCTGTAACGGAAATTCATCGGCACGGCAAGCGCGCCTGTTTTGAGTATGCCGAAATAAATCGGCAGCCATTCAAGGCAGTTCATCAGGAGAATTGCCACCTTATCTCCCTTTTTCACACCGCGGCTGATGAGAAGCTGCGCGAAACGGTTTGCTTTCTCGTTGAACACGCTCCAGGTGATTTCGCGGCGGTACCAGAGAGAAGAAGTAGGCTGAATAAGGTCATAGTCCTTCCAGAGCATACGGGGCTTTTCCGTTATCTGCGGATTGACCTCGACCAGCGCGACTTCTGTTGCGTATTTTTCGGCATTTTGTTCAAGTAAATCGGTTATAGGCATTTTTCTGTGCTCCTTTAAATTGTTAAATTGTACAATTTATATTGTAGTACTTTTTTCGCTAAATAACAAGGGGTTTGTGGAATTTATGTTCATTTTTGACAAAATTCGGCAGTCGTTTTGTTCAACATCAACAACCATAATTCCCTCGGAACACGCGAAAAGCAACAGTTGACAAACACGGCGAAATATGTTATAATAACAGATGTTGTGAAACAATATAGTATGTTAAAGTGTTACTTTGACACAAGGTCACCTCAAAAAAACCTTGTTTGAGTAAAAATGTGTCTAGCACACCGCCTGCGTCGTCAAGCTTCCTCGTAAGGCATCAAGCCTTACTTCGTCGGCTTTCCTCGCATCCGGAGCACTATCCCCATTTTTACTTTTCAAACCGGTTATTAGAGGTTCCCAAAAAGAAAGGAAAATGACAATGAAAAAGAAGATTATGGCGATTATTCTTGCTGTTGCGGCAGCGGTTGGACTTTGCGGCTGCAAGGGCGGAGAAAAGAAGGACTGGGACTACATTCAGGACAAGGGCGAGCTTGTTGTCGGCATTACATATTTCAAGCCGATGAACTATTTCGACGACAACACCGGCGAGCTCACGGGCTTTGAAACCGAGTTCACCACGGCTGTCTGCAACAAGCTCGGCGTAAAGCCGAAGTTCCAGGAAATCAACTGGGACAACAAGGTTTTCGAGCTTGACGCAAAGACGATTGACGTTATCTGGAACGGAATGACTGTCAAGGCTGACCTCGCAGAGAAAATCATTTTCTCTACTCCTTACATCAGAAACAGACAGGTTGCGGTTATCAAGAAGAGCAACGCTGACAAGTACAAGGACCTCGCTTCTATGGCGAATGCTTCCGTGACCGCTGAAATCGGTTCTGCGGGCGAAACCGCTGTTCAGGCTGACGAAAACCTCAAAAAGAACTACAACGGCTGCGCAGCGCAGAAGGACGTTCTTATGGAAATCAAGGCAGGCACAACCGAAATCGGCGTTATCGACTATGTTATGGCAAAGGCTTCCGTTGGCGAAGGCACGGATTACGCTGACCTTATGATTGTTGAAAACGTAAATCTTGCTCCCGAGGAGTATGCTGTCGGTATCCGCAAGGGTGACGTTGAGCTTCAGAAGAAGATTAACGCGGCGATTGACGAAATGGTTAAGGACGGCAGCCTGAAGGCTCTTTGCGAGAAGTACGACCTCGCTGACGTTTACGCGTTCAACTGATTGATTTAAGGGTGGAAATATGTCGTTTCTTGAAGTAACCGCGCAGCTCGCCGACGGCTTTCTGACAACGCTGCTGATATTCGGCATAACGCTTGTCTGCTCGCTGCCGCTGGGACTTTTGATAACATTCGGCTCAATGTCGAAAATCCCGCCGATAAAGTGGCTTGTGAAAACGTTTGTCTGGATTATCCGCGGTACTCCGCTTATGCTCCAGATAATCATCGTTTTCTATGGTCCGGGGCTGATTTTCGGCTGGGACGCGCTCCCGAGGCTGGTTGCCGTGCTGATTGCCTTTGTGATAAATTACGCGTGCTATTTCTCGGAGATTTACCGCGGCGGAATTGAAAGTATTCCGAAAGGGCAGTACGAAGCGGGACAGGTTCTCGGAATGACGAAAAAGCAGATTTTCTTCAAAATCGTGCTGTTTCAGGTAATCAAGCGGATTGTGCCGCCGATGGGCAACGAAATCATCACGCTCGTCAAGGACACGTCGCTTGCGCGTGTAATAATGGTTGTGGAGCTGGTTCAGGCGGCTCAGTCGATTGTCGCGCAGAAAGCGCTTATCTGGCCGATGTTCTATATCGGAGCGTTCTATCTGCTGTTTTCGGGACTGCTCACGATACTGCTCAATCGCGTGGAGAAAAAGCTGAATTATTATCATAGTTGAGGTGAAGAGCTTTGGCATTTCTTGAAGTTAATGGCATACAAAAGAGCTTCGGAAAAACCGAGGTTCTCAAAAATGTCGGTTTTTCGATGGAAAAGGGAGAGGTGCTCGCGATAATCGGCTCCTCGGGCAGCGGTAAAACAACGCTTCTGCGCTGCCTGAACTTCCTCGAAAGACCGGACAGCGGCAGCTTTTCGGTTGACGGAGAGGAGCTGTTCAACGCGTCAAAAACCTACACCGACAAGGAAAAGCGCGAGAAAAGGCTGCGCTTCGGGCTGGTTTTTCAGCAGTTCAATCTGTTCCCGCAGTACACGGTTTTGAAAAACGTGTCGCTTGCGCGGGAGCTTCTCGAAACGGACGGGAAAAAGCTCGCAAAGGACGAGAAAAAGCGCGTTTTCAAGGAAATCGAGGACAACTCGCGGCAGCTTCTCGCGACGGTCGGTCTTGCAGACAAAGCGGGCGATTACCCGTGCAATTTGTCCGGCGGTCAGCAGCAGCGTGTTGCGATTGCGAGAGCGCTTGCGTTAAGTCCCGAGATACTCTGCTTTGACGAGCCGACTTCCGCGCTTGACCCCGAGCTTACCGGTGAGGTTTTGCGGGTTATCCGCGAGCTGAAAAGCACAAACCGCACGATGATTGTCGTGACGCACGAGATGAATTTCGCGCGCGGCGTCGCGGACAAGGTTATCTTTATGGCAAACGGCGTAATCGAGGAAGAGGGAACTCCCGACGAGGTTTTCGGAAATCCGAAAAGCGAGAGAACCAAGGCATTTCTCGAAAAATCGCTTGAAAACATCTGAAAACGAAAAAAGCCCGCATTTCGCGGGCTTTTGTGTTGTGCATAATTACTTGCGCGGCTGACCGCATTTTTCGCAGAAACTGCTTGTGCCGGCATTCTGAGCGCTGCAATTTGTGCAGTACCAGACAGCGGGCTGCTGAACGGGAGCGGAATACTGCTGAGTCATCTGCATAGGCTGCGGAGCATAGTAATCGCCGCAGAATTTGCTTCTCATGATGCAGGAATTTACATACATCTCGGTTATCATATTGATGATAACAAAGCTGCCAATTGAGAAAATAAAACCAACCAGAATAGAGCCGATGCCATACCACACGAACGACGCTGCTGCTGCGGAGCCGCCATGCGAGCCGTACTGACTTGCCATTATAAAGAAGTTGACTGCAAGGACGATTGAAATTGCCATTCCTCCAAGCATAACAAGCCAAGCCATAATTTTTGCGAAATTCCTGAATTTTGCCATGATATTTACCTCCCAAAAAATTCTTTCACTTTATTATATATCCTTTTACGACATAATTCAATGCACATTTTATATAATTGTTTATCCCGTTTTTTGTCGTTGATGTATATTATGCCAAAAATATTGGTCATTTTTCACAAACGCTCTTGCAATGTTGAAAAAAATATGTTATAATGTTATAAAGAATTATACCTCTCAATTTGTGAAAAGGGGGCGCGCTCCATATGGAAAAAATGGCTATTCCCGAAGAATTTCGCGATATAATAACCGAAATATTAACATATGATGATTTCACCTATCACATCATCTGGAAAGTCCGTGAGGGAGGCTGTATCTCACTCGGCAGGACTTTTCTGCCCGAAAATGTTTCCGACCCGCTTGAATATATCCGTGAGAACAATCTCGTTTTTGAAAAGAACATTGACTCGTTCAACGTTTTCTGCTCGTGTATACAGAATGGTGTGCTCGCGGGAAGCGATAAAAACAGCATTTCTCTTGACCTGAAGATGAAATTTTCACCCGAAGGAGAATTTATTGCACATCATTTTTATGCGCATTTCCTTCTTGACCGGGACAAGAAAATAAAAGCGGTGCATTTCCATATCCGTCCGTTTTCGGTCCGCGAGAAATTCGACAAGCAGGTGCTGGAAGTTTTCACCTCGGACAAAGCGCCGCAGCTTTTCTCTAAGCGCTGCAAGGATATGCTCGACCGTCACCCCGACGAAAAGGTTGCCTTTATTCAGCTTGATGTTGAGCGCTTTAAGCTGATAAACGAGAAGTACGGCGTTGAAATCGGCGACGAGCTGCTCAAATTTATGAACGACGGTCTGGGACTTATCTGTGACGAGGACACGCCGTTTTGCCGCCTTACCGCAGACGTTTTTATGGTTGTCACGAAGTTTGACGACGAGGAAGATTTGCTCGATTTCATTCACTATATCGAGAGTATGCTCACGGGCTATAAGGGAATGGAGTATCGTCTGATTTTCGGTATCGCGATTGCCGAGGACAGAACGCTCCACACCCGCAGACACGGTGACAATGCCGCGATTGCAAGACGGTCAATCCACGGAAACGCGCTTTGCAATATCGGCTGGTTCAACGGCAAAATGAAGAGCGACCTTCACAGAATGCAGAGTATCGAGGACGATATGCACAAGGCGCTTGTCAATCAGGAATTTATGATGTATCTCCAGCCGAAGCACAGCATTTCCACAGGAAAAATTATCGGTGCGGAGGCGCTTGCACGTTGGAATCACCCCGAAAAGGGTATGATTTCTCCCGCGGACTTTATCCCAGTGTTCGAGAAAAACGGCTTTATTCTGAAGCTCGACCAGTTCATCTGGGAAAGCGCCTGCAAGGAAATCAGAAAGCTTCTCGACAAGGGCGTGGAGGTTGTGCCGATTTCTGTCAACATCTCGCGCGAATATGTCAGGACTTTTGACTGCGTTTCGTACATTCTGGGGCTTATCAAAAAATACGATATCCCGATAAATATGCTGGAGCTTGAAATCACGGAAACCGCGGATGCAAACGGAATTCAGGACGTTGTTGCGCGAATGAAGCAGGCGGGATTTACAATGCTTATGGACGATTTCGGCTCGGGCTATTCGTCGCTGAATATGCTGAAAACCACGCAGTTTGACGTGCTGAAAATTGACCGCGAGTTCCTGTCGGAGTTTATGGACAGCGACCGCGGAAGAAAAATCATCGAACACACAATCTCGATGTCGCAGGATATCGGTCTTGATATCATCGCAGAGGGCGTCGAAACCAAGGAACAGGCACAGTTCCTCAGCGAATGCGGCTGTGATGCGGCGCAGGGCTTCTTCTACTCAAAGCCTATCACAACAGGCGAGTTTGAGGAGCGTCTTGTTTCGATAAACGGCGCAAAATAACAGAAAAAACACAGCGAAAGGAGTGACTTGAATGGGTGTTGGAGTAATCGGCGCGGGCTCGACAATGGTTGACGCGGGCAAGTTCGGGAAAACCACAAAGAGCGACCTTGAAAATATGATAAACCGCGTTAAGCTTGAACGTGAAAATTATCGGAAAAATGCCGAAAATGCCGCCGACGACAAGAAAATCTCCGAGCTGGACAATCGGCTGAAAAATTTACAGGAGCGGCTTGACAAGCTGAACGGGAAGCAGGACGAGTGTCAGACCTGCAAAAACCGAAAGTATCAGGACGTTTCGGACGACCCGGGTGTTTCGTTCAAATCGGCTTCCAAGGTTGGTCCCGAGGGAGCGGCTGCTGCGGTTCGCGGTCACGAGTACGAGCACGTTTACCGCAATCAGGCAAAAGCTGCTCGCGAAGGCAAAGAGGTTGTCAGCCAAAGCGTGCGGATAAAGACCGCGATTTGTCCCGAGTGCGGGGACAGCTATGTTGCGGGCGGTGAAACGGTTACTGTCACAAGAAACAAGCCCGAAACCGAAATCAATCAGCCCGAGCAAAAGGACGGCGCTGAGCTTTCCGTGAAAACGGCTGATGAAGCGAAAAACGGCGAGAAAGCAAATCCTGCCGAGGAGCTTCAGAAAAAGTTCGACGTGGGGCTGTACGACAGGGAAGTTGAAGTTGGACAGTTCTTAAACATTGTAGCGTAAAAACGGGGCTGCGGAAAACAACCGCAGCCTTTTGAGGTGAACTATGAAATATAATTTTTACGGCTGGGAAAATGCCGATTGCAAGTCAATCTGCGCCGATTTTTCGGGAAATCCCCGCGATTTGTACGACGCGCTCTCGGAAATATGGAGTGCGGAAACCTGCGCTCCGAGGCTACGGGAAAAGTGGACAAGCGAGAACAAAACCCTCGGACAGTGCTCGATTACAGCGTTTCTGGCGCAGGATATTTTCGGCGGGAAGGTGTACGGGATAGAGCGCTCCGACGGGAATTTTCACTGCTACAATGTTGTCGGGGAGTGTGTTTTTGACCTCACAAGCGAGCAATTCGGCGATGAAAAGCTTGTTTACGAGAACAATCCCGAGCAATTCCGCGAGGTGCATTTCAAAAAAGCCGAGAAATTCGAGCGGTATAAGTATCTGAAAAATGCGCTGTCTGAGCGGTGCAAAAAAGTCTGAAAAGGAGAATTTTTATGGGAAAGTCGATTGTTGTTTATTTTTCGATTTCGGGCATTACGAAGAAAATTGCCGAGGACGCAGCGAGAATAGCGGGCTGTCCCGTGTGCGAAATCAAGACCGCTGTGCCTTATCCCGCGGACTATGACGCGGTTGTTGCCGAGGCTAGAAAAGAGGTTGCCACAAATGCTCGCCCGAAGCTCAAAGAGCCGCTTCCCGACATCTCGGACGTTGAGCGGATAATTCTCGGCTTCCCGAATTGGTGTTCAACTTGTCCTATGCCCGTGCTGACGTTTCTCGAAAGCGCTGATTTGAGCGGGAAAACCGTTCTTCCGTTTATTACTCACGGAGGCGGCGGGCGTGGTCACGTTGACGTTGAACTCAAAAAAGCCTGCAAGGGCGCGGATTTGCGGGAGTGCGCCGACGGAAACCCGTTCAACTCGGATATCGCGAAGCTTGAAGAATGGCTGAAATCATAAAATAACGCGGGACTTGTTTTCAAGCCCCGCAATTTTTTATACCTCAACGTCCTGCGTGTAATCAACGCCTTCAACGCCGAAACCGAACAGCTCGTAGAAATCCTTCCAATAACCGTCGATATCAGCGCAGCTCTTGAAATTCTCCTGATTTATGCTGTTCCAGATTTCCGAAACCTTGCCCTGAACCTCGGGTGACATTTCGAGGTCGTCCATACGAATACGACCCTCGCTGTCAAGGTTGAGCTTGCCCGAGGAAATCTCCTCAAACATTCTCTGCATTTGCTCGATACAGCCCTCGTGCGTGCCGTTTTCCTTCATCACCTTGTACAAAATCGAGATGTAGAGCGGAACTACGGGAATTGCCGCGCTTGACTGCGTAACCAGCGCCTTGTTCACGGAAATATACGCGCGCAAGCCTTTTTCGCAGAGCTTTTTCGAGGTTTCAAAAAGGTGCGCTTTCGCTCTGCCGATGCTGCCTTCGTAGTAAACGGGATAGGTGATTGTCGGGCCGATGTAGGAGTACGCGATTGTGAGCGCGTTGTCTTCGAGAACATCTGCCGCTTTCAGCGCGTCAATCCACGCTTCCCAGTCCTCACCGCCCATAACCTTGACGGTTGCTTCAATCTCCTCGGGAGTTGCGGGCTCGATTGTCACCTCGGAAATCGCGTTGTTGCGCAAATCTATCGTCTTGTTCGTGTAAGGCTCGCCGGTTGTTTTGAGAACGCTTTTGTACACTTCCTCGCCGACCTGTCTTCTCGGAGCCGCAAGCGAGTAGATAACAGCGTCAACCTTGCCCAAATCGCGCTTGATTATCTCGATAATTTCGTTCTTGCACTCGTCGGAATAAGCGTCGCCGTTGATTGTTTTCGCGTACAGTCCGTCTGCCGAGGCGAATTTTTCAAATGCTTTCGTGTTGTACCAGCCCGATGTGCCGGTTTTGTTGCCGGAGCCGGGTTTATCAAACATAACTCCGAGCGTTGCCGCTTTCATTCCGTAGGCAAGGGAAATTCTCGAAGCAAGTCCATAGCCCATTGAACAACCGATAACCAGCGCTTTTTTCACGCCCGAAAGTTCTCCCTTTGACTTGACGTATTCAATCTCGCGCTTGACGATTTCCTCGCAGCCGACGGGGTGTGCCGTCGTGCAGATAAAGCCGCGAACCTTTGGTTCAACTACCATAATTTTCTCCTTAAATGTTATTTTATTACAAGCTCACGCTGTTCTTGACATTACAACCAGAACTATTATAAGTACTGCCGTCACGCCCATAATAATCCAGTTTCGCATTATCAGCTTTTCGAGCTTTTTATCGTTCTTTTTGTTGTCAAAACGTTTTGCCATAATCTTCTCCCGTTATGCCGTGTAATCTGACAGCGCCGCCGGAATTTTAAACGTGCTTTCAACGGAGTGGTCTTTGCTTATTTTTGCCTGACTTATCAAGAGATAATCATATCTCAGAACGGGTTTTCCGTCTGTTCTCACGGGGTCGTCCCAAGTAACGTCCGTGTGATACCAGCTTCCGTCGATTTTCACCATATTCCACATGTGCGGGCCGCTGGAAATGCTTGAAACGGCAGTTCCGCTTACAAGCAAGCACTCAATTCCAACCGACTGACAAAGATACGAAAATGCCTTTGAATAGCCCTCGCAGACCGATTTCGCCTGAATAATCGGCCCGTCAAGCCGCCAGAGATAGCTTTCACCGTTGTCTATGTAGGTTGTTCGGTTGATAATCCAGTCGTGGAAGAGCTTCACTCTTTCGTAATCATTCGGAAGGTTTTTCGCTTCGGCGATTACATCTGCGGTGATTTTCTCGACCTTTTTCATTATTTCGGAGCACTCGGCTGCGGTTAAATTGTAGGTGTATCTGATTGATAACATCTTGCCGCCCGAAAGCGTTGTTCTTCCTGCGCCTCTTGTGGAAATCGCGTGAGGATTGTCTGCCAGAATTGCGGCAAAAGCTTTGTCATAATCCGAGTCGATGATATTGCAGTCGGAAATATCAATCGAAGATTTGCATTTCAGAATACCATCAACAAGCGTCAAATACGCTTGTTTCTGTTTATCGGTAAGCAGGCTGTAAGCCCATTTGTTCTCATAATCATCGAGAATGCTCTCACAAGCCGTCACTTCGGGAGCCGGCGTTTCGGGAGCTTCGGGCTTTATCTTGCCCAATACAACTTTCAGAACATAAAGCGCGTCCATTGAGTTTACATAGCCGTCGCCGTTTGCGTCGAAGGCTATGTCTTTTTTGGTCTTCATGCTCTCTTTCAGGACGAAAAGCGCGTCGAATGAGTTTTCGTATCCGTCGCCGTTGAAATCAAGCTTCAAGTCCTGCGCGAAAGAAACCGTTGAAACAAGTGAAAGAGTTGTTGCCGCGGCAATAAGCGCGCTTAAAAATCTATGTTTAATCTTCATATTTTCACCTCAAAACAATCCCGAAAGCTTTTCATTTCCATTTTATCAAATTTTTCCCGCTTTGTCAAGAGCTGTGAAATATTGTCAAATCAAGCGTTTTCCGCTATTTTTTCAATCGCACGCGTCACGAGTTTCCGGAACATCGGAGCCGCTTTGTCAGCGGTTTCCTGAACTTCCTTGTGCGAGAGCTTTTCGGGAGAAATTCCCGCTGCGAGATTTGAAATGCAGGATATTCCGAGAATTTCCATTCCGCAGTGACGAGCCGCGACCGCTTCAACCGCTGTTGACATTCCGACTGCGTCCGCGCCAAGTCTTCCGAATGCGCGAACCTCTGCGGGAGTTTCATAGTTCGGACCGGAAGTCTGAATGTAAACACCGCTTTTGAGAGGAACGCTCACCTCGGCGGCCGCTTCCTCAACCAGCTTTCTGAGCCGCTTTGAATAAACCTCGCTCATATCGGGGAAGCGCACGCCCAGCTCGTCGATATTTTCTCCGATAAGCGGGGAAGGAACGTTGTAGATAATATGGTCGCAGATTTGCATAAAATCGCCCGCTTTGAAGGAAGGGTTTATGCCGCCCGCTGCGTTCGTCAGAAACAGCGTTTTCGCGCCCATAAGCTTCATAAGTCTTGTCGGGAGAACCACGTCGCTTACGGAATAGCCCTCGTAAAAATGCACGCGTCCCTGCATACAAACAATCGGCATTTTCCCGCAGTAACCGAACACAAATCTTCCCTTGTGTCCCGCAACCGTGCTTTTCGGGAAGCCGTCTATTTCCGCATATTCCAGCGTTTCCTTTATGTCAAGCGTGTCGCAGAAATCACCCAGTCCCGAGCCTAAAACCAGCGCAAGCTCCGGCTTGAAAGAAATTTTCTTCTCAACCTGCTCAAAGCAATTCATCAGCTTTTTGTAATTCTCGTTCATTTGTTTTCCTCCTGTTTCAGCTTAACGGTGAACTCCGTTCCTTCTCCGAGCTTGCTTTTTGCGGAAATTCCGCCGCCGCAAAGCTCCGCTATTTTCTGCGCAAGCGGCAGTCCCAGACCGTTTCCGCGTGCCGCGTGAGATACGTCCGCCTGATAGAATTTCTCGAAAATGTGAGGGAGCGCGTCCTCGGAAATTCCGCAGCCGCTGTCCTTTACCGTCACAACCACAAACCCGTCCTTTTCCTCGCTGCAAACCTTGATTTCTCCGCCGTTTTCGGTGAATTTCACGGCATTGTCGAACAGGTTGTTCCAGATGTGAGCAAGAAGCTGTTCGTTCCAGTAATAGTCAATCGGACAAAGCTCGCTCATATCGATTTCTATGTTTTTTTCCGACCACTGCGGCTCTAATCTCAGCATACAGCTTCTGAGCTGCTCGTCCAGCGAAAAATGCATCTTATCCGTGATTATATCACGGTTTTCAAGGTTTGTCAAAAGCTGCGTATTCGCGGAAAGCTCGGTCAGATACTCGGTTTCCTCCAGAATGATTTTTGCAAATTCCTTTCGGCGTTCCTCGGATAAATCGTCCTCGCAGAGCTGCCGTGCAAAGCCTCTTATCGACACAAGCGGAGTTTTGAACTCGTGTGAAAAGTTTCCGATAAAATCCTTTCGGAAAAGCTCCGTTGAGCGAAGCTCCTCGGTCATCTGATTGAAGTCCTTGATAAGATTTCGCAGCTCCTTTATCGTGTGCCGCGTGAGAAAATCCATTTCCAGCTTTACCGTGTAATCGCCGTTTGTAACGCGCTTTGTCGCTTTCGTGAGGTTTGAAAGCGGCTTCAGAACCGCGTTTCCGATAACAAACGCAAGCAGTCCTCCGACAATTACCGAGGCGATAATAGGTCCGATTGTCGCGTTTGTGCTCATTGTTCCGCCCGAAAGATAGCCGATTACAAGCGTTGCAGTGAAGCTAAGAATTTCCGACGCGACAATGATAATCAGCGTCAGAATCATCAGCTTAACACCGAGCCGGTTTACACGCGAAAACGCCTTTGAAAACCACTTCCCGACCGCTTTAAAAAATCCTTTGACTTTATTCATACATCAAGCCTTTATTTCCGCTTTATAGCCCAGTCCTCTCACCGTCACGATTTCAAAGTCCTTGTTGTCGCGAAAGCGCTCCCTGAGGCGGTTTATGTGTACGTCAACCGTTCTCGCTTCGCTGTCCGAGTCCATTTCCCAGAACTCCTCCATAAGCGCCTGCCGCGTGAAGGTTTTCCCCGGAAACGACAGCAGCTTGAACAAAATCTGAAACTCCTTCTTCGGCAAAACCACGGGCTCTCCCGCAACCGTCACCGTAAACGAGTCGTAAACAAGCTCGGTGCTTCCCGCAACGATTTTCTGCTCCTCGGCGATTTTGCTGCGCCTCAAAAGCGCCTTTATCCGCAAAATCATCTCCATCTCGTCAACAGGCTTTGTCATATAATCGTCCGTGCCGAGAATAAAGCCTCTGCGCAAATCCTCGGCTGCGTCCTTTGCCGTAATGATTAAAACGGGCAGGTTTGAGCCGCTCTCGCGCAGGGTTTTCAGCACCTCATAGCCGTCCTTTTTCGGCATCATCACGTCAAGTATCATCAAATCGATGTGCTGCTTTTCGATGATATCGAGCGCAGCCTCGCCGTTTTCCGCCGTGAACACCTTAAACCCGTTCTTTTCAAGCGTGTATTCGTAGAGCCGTCGAATGTTCGCGACATCATCGGCAACAAGTATATTGAACATCGCTTATCCTTTCGTCAGCAGCTTCCAAGATATTTTTTCTGTTCCTCTGTGAGCTTGTCTATCGAAATTCCCCACGACAGGAGTTTTCTCTCGGCAACCTTTCCGTCAATTTCGCGCGGTACATTGAACGTCATATCGCCCGCAGCACGTTTTTCCTTGTTCTTCGCGATATACTCCGCGCAGAGCGCCTGTATTGCAAAGCTCATATCCATAATTTCTGCGGGGTGACCGTCGCCCGCCGCGAGATTTACAAGTCTGCCTTCCGCGATAACGAAAATCGTGTTTCCGTTCGGGAGCGTGTAGCCCTCGATGTTGTTGCGCGCTTCATAGTGCGAAACCGCGATTTCACGGAGCTTTTTCATATTCACTTCAACGTCGAAATGTCCCGCGTTGCAGCAAATCGCGCCGTCTTTCATATTCAGAAAAGCTTCCTCGCCGATAACGTCAGCGCAGCCCGTAACCGTGACGAAAAAGTCACCGATTTTCGCTGCTTCTTTCATCGGCATAACGCGAAATCCGTCCATAACCGCTTCCATTGCCTTTATCGGGTCAACCTCGGTTACGATAACCCGCGCTCCCAAGCCTTTTGCACGCATTGCCGTGCCCTTTCCGCACCAGCCGTAACCCGCGACAACAACGTCCTTTCCCGCAACGATAAGGTTTGTTGTACGGTTTATTCCGTCCCAGACGGATTGCCCCGTGCCGTAGCGGTTGTCGAAAAGGTGCTTGCAGTCCGCGTCGTTTACAAGCGCCATAGGGAATTTCAGCTCTCCCGCTGCGTCCATTGCTTTCAGACGAAGAATACCGGTCGTAGTTTCCTCGCAGCCTCCGAGAACGTTCGGGATAAGGTCGGGACGCTTTTCGTGGATATAGTTCACAAGGTCACCGCCGTCGTCGATGATGATATTCGGCTCGGCACCGATAACCTTGCCGATATGCGAGAAATACTCCTCCTCGGTTGTGCCGTGCCACGCGAACACGGAAAGCCCCTCGTGAACGAGCGCCGCGGCAACGTCGTCCTGCGTGGAAAGCGGGTTTGAGCCGGTTATATACATCTCTGCACCGCCTGCCGCAAGCACTTCGCAGAGATACGCGGTTTTTGCTTCAAGGTGAACGGAAAGCGCGATTTTCATCCCCGAAAACGGCTTTGTTTCGCGAAATTCGCGCTCTATGCCGTTCAGCAGCGGCATATTTCTTCTAACCCAGTCGATTTTACGTTTTCCCGACTCCCAGAGGTCGGGATTTTTGATTTCGGAAATTCCCATTTTATTGCTCCTTTTTGATTTTTACAAAATTCTTTTCAGCACTCCGCACGCGATTTTCGGTTCTTCGCCGTCAATCATTTCGTGCAGCATAATCACCTTTCCCGAGATATCCGAAAGGCGTGTTTTGTCGATGTAGAACTGCATCGAAGCGTTTCCTCGGCTGTCAGAATTGACGTCGGGCAAAACAATCGTTTTTTCGCCCGATTTCTCGCAGATTGTGCCTTCGTGAATATGAAACGGCAAAGCCTTGTTTTTCGGCAGCCCCGACAGTTCCAGCGCGAAGTACAGTCCCTCGGGAAGATTGAACACAAACACACCGCCGTTTATTTCCTCGTGACCGTTTGTGCCGTTCATATCCGCGTACAAAACGGCGCGCTCCTGTTCCATAAACGCATATTTTGTCATATTCATAAAAAATCACCTCAGAAGATGATATTCTTATGAGCTTGAACAAATGCGCGAAATTGTCGATTATCCCGTGACAAGACCTTCCAGCAGCCGTTTCAGCTCCTCCTCAAGCCCGCTGTAAAACAGCGTGAAAAGAATGTCGCAGCTGCCTAAGAGGAACATATTTTTGTTTGTGATTGCGGTAAGAGCGGGAACGTAGCTGTAAATATAGCTTTTGAACCACTCTGCGTCATAAGCGGGCACAGGTCTGCCGGTTCTCACCATTCTTCTGATTTCCTCGAAATCATCGACAATCACGTTGTCATAATTTCCCGCGCCCTTTGCGACAACCATATCGAAAATTGTCTTTATCTGTTTGTCGTTCAAGGTCTGGTTGTTGATTTTCACGTTTTTCAGTTCGGGCAGTCTTACCGCAAACGAATACACCATAAGCGACAAAACTCTCTCGTATTCGGGAGAATTCATCTCGCGGCAGCGCTCCTTGTCGAGTTTTATTCCCGTGTTATACAGGCAGGTTGTATCGGTGATATTTTTCAGCGATATCTTGAAAATATCCTTGACGTTTATGTTGTAGAAATCCTTGTCTGCAATCATATAGATATATTTCACCGCATTGAACAGAGATACTCCCGCCTTAACCACGGTTTCCGACAGCATTGTAAATGCGGTTCTTTCGCTCACAAACTCCATTTCCTGACATCTCCTTTTCGTTTCACGTCATATTTCCTCATTATACTTATTATACAGTTTTTTTCTCATAATTGCAATAAGATTTGTAAAAAAATAGCCCTTTTCTTTAAAAACCCTTGATTTTACCGCGGTTTTGAGGTATAATAAATTTAGTGTTTATGAAAACTTGTCACAACTTTATTGTTGACTTTGCTTTGTTGGAAACTCTTGCATTCCGTTGGCATTTAGCCAACAGAAATGCTTGGGGGAAAACTCTTCGTTTCCAGAAACGCTGAAGGCGTTTCTCCCCCAGACCCCCTTTAGCACTTGCTAACGCGTTTGCGCGGCTTCGCCGCGAGTGGTCGCTTCGCTCCAGTGCCTCCGGCGGCCTAAAACCTTTTTCTGAAGAAAAAGGGTTTTAGGAATTCCAAAAAGACTTTTTCGCTTCGCGCGAAAATTACAGATTACTGCAAATTTTCTTCGGAAGGTTGATTTTTATGAAAGACGGTTTTATCAAATGTGCAGCAGCAACCCCTGATTTAAAGGTTGCAAACTGCTCCTACAACGCAGACAAAATCATCGGGCTCATCAACGAAGCCTACACCGCAGGAGTGAAAATCCTCGCGTTTCCCGAACTTTGCGTCACGGGCTACACCTGCGCGGATTTGTTCCTCTCGAAAACCCTCCTCGATGGCGCCGAAAACGCCCTTAAAGCAATCCTTTCCGCCTCAGCGGGAAAAGATATCGTCGCTGCGGTCGGCTGTCCGCTTCGCGTCGGAGGTGAGCTTTACAACTGCGCTGTCGTCTTGCAGAACGGCAAAATCCTCGGAGTTGTCCCGAAGAAATTTTTGCCGAATTACAACGAATTTTACGAAATGCGCTGGTTCACTCCCGCCGACAGTCAAAAGCGCGAAATAAACCTGTTCGGCGAAACCGTTCCGTTCGGTTCGGGACTTGTTTTCGGCTGTGAAAATATCCCCGAGCTTTCGCTTGCCGTTGAAGTCTGCGAGGACTTGTGGTCACCCGAGCCGCCGTCTATCAAGGCTGCTCTCGACGGTGCGACGATTATCCTCAATCTTTCCGCTTCAAACGAGCTTGTCGGTAAGGAAGAATACCGCGAAAGCCTTGTAAAAGGGCAGTCCGCGCGGCTTATCTGCGGATATATTTTCGCAGGAGCGGGCGAGGGTGAGTCCACGACAGACCTTATTTTCGGCGGTGCGAGAATTATCTCTGAGAACGGAAAGCTTCTTGCCGAGGGACAGCTTTACACAAACGGTCTTACGATAAGCGAAATTGACGTTTCGCTGCTTGCCGCCGAGAGAATGAGAAACACGACTTTCCGCGGACGCTGCTCCGAAAGCAACGCGAAGTTTGTTCTTTCCGACGAGCAAACCGCGCTCACCCGAAAAATCGAGTCTATGCCGTTTGTTCCCGCAGAGGGAAGCGCAAACAACTCGCGCTGCTCGAAAATTCTCGCTATGCAGGCGCACGCTCTCGCAAAGCGCATAAGACACACGCATTGTCAAAAGCTGCTTGTAGGAATTTCGGGCGGTCTGGACTCTTGCTTGGCGCTGCTTGCAAGCGTTGAAGCGCTCAAAGTTCTCGGCAGACCGATGACCGATATCACCGCGGTTTCGATGCCTTGTTTCGGCACAACCACCCGCACAAAATCCAACGCAGAGCTGCTCTGCACGGCGCTCGGTGTGGATTTTCGGCTGATTGATATAACCGCTACCGTGAAGTCGCACCTCAAAGATATCTCTCACGATGAAAACAACTACAATGTTGCCTATGAAAATGCTCAGGCTCGCGAGAGAACGCAGGTGCTTATGGATTTGGCGAACGATTTGAACGGAATGGTTGTGGGAACGGGTGATTTGTCGGAGCTTGCGCTCGGCTGGGCAACCTACAACGGCGACCACATAAGTATGTACGGCGTGAATTCGTCCGTTCCGAAAACGCTTGTTCGGCACATCGTGCGTTATTGTATGGACAGTTCATCGGACGAGCGGCTGAAAACGGCGCTTCGCGATATACTTGACACTCCTGTAAGTCCCGAGCTTCTTCCTGCGGAAAACGGTGAGATTTCCCAGAAAACCGAGGATTTGGTCGGACCGTATGAGCTGCACGATTTCTTCCTGTACTACGGCATCAGATACGGTTTTACTCCGAGCAAGGTTTATCGTCTGGCAAAATACTCGTTTAAGGGCGCGTATTCCGATGAAATTATCCTGAAGTGGGAAAAGGTTTTCTACAAGCGTTTCTTCGCTCAGCAGTTCAAGCGGAGCTGCCTGCCCGACGGTGTAAAAATCGGTTCTGCGGCGGTTTCTCCGAGAGGCGATTTGCGTATGCCCAGCGACGCAGAGGCTGCGCTGTGGCTTGAAAACATCGACAAATAAGGGCGTTCAGATGACTTACAAAACAAAGAAAAAGCTCATTCATTTTTATTCGACAGGCGCTGTTGCCGAGGATTTTGCCGCGTCTAAAAGGCGAAAGCTCGCGAACTTCCGTAAAATAATCAGAGCGTGTTTTTACGTTCAGCTTGCCGCTTGTATAATTTGCGCGGCTGTCGGCTTTATTTCGGGATTTTCGGGAGCCGTGCCCGTCGCTGTCTGCACGGGAATTCTGCTTGTCGCGGCATTTTTCGCTGCGGGCGGGACAACTGCCGTGAAAACGCTTTCGTGTATTTTGGATTTTCTGGTCGCAGCAGCGGGATTTATCGCTTGTATCATCACGCGCGAGCCTGCCTACGGAATTTGCGGCGGGATAATGCTGATTGGTTTTGCGGCGGCTTGCGTGAGCATTTGGTGCGTTCACTGCAAGGACTTTCTCGCGGGCTATTCAGCAAGGCTAATCAAGCGCGAGGACTACACGCTGCTCAGGAATTTTGCTGATGAACAGCCCTTGGACGCGCCGATTATCGAGAATTTCACAAGCGGTGAAGAGCCGCCGAAGCTGCCTCAGCTTACAAGTGAAATGCGCGAGCTTGCAAACAGGCTCTCCGATATTCTGAGGGACTGACCCGTGAAAATTACCGTAAAAAAACTTTGTATCGAGGCGCTTTTCATCTGCTTTGCAGCAGCGCTTTCGGCTCTGGAAACGCTTTTGCCGCCGTTTGTGCCGATACCGGGAATACGCGTCGGACTTGGAAATATCGTCACGCTTTTCGCGCTTTATGCCGGCGGGAAGTGGCACGTTTACGACGCGTACATAATCGCGGTTTTGCGCTGTTTTCTCGCGGCGCTGATAACAGGCTCGCTGATGAGCGCGGTTTACGGGCTTGCCGGCGGAGTTTTCGCGTGCTCGGCAATGATTTTTGCGCGCTTTTTGTTCCCGAAAAATAAGAGCGAGTTCCCGTTTGACATTCGGTTTTTGCCGTTCACCGCAGTTTGCGGCGCGGTTTTCCACATCGCGGGACAAATGCTCGTGGCAATACTTTTCTACGGCTCGAAATATGTGCTCGCGTACACGCCCGTTTTGCTCGCTTCTGCGATTATCGGCGGGATTTTCACGGGCTTCCTCACAATGCTTTTGCTGAGAAAAATGCCTGCGAAACTGATTAACAATATAAGATGTTCGTGATTTTGCACAAATCAGATTACAAGGAGTATAGAAATGAAGCTTCTGTTGATTGACGGAAACAGCATAATGAACCGCGCTTTTTACGGAATAAGGCTGCTGTCCAACAAGAAAGGTGTGTTCACAAACGCGCTCACGGGCTTCCTGAACATATATATGAAGCTCGTCAAGGAAGAAAATCCCGACAGGATTGCCGTTGCGTTTGACCTGAAATCGCCGACTTTCCGCCACAAAATGTATACGGATTATAAGGCGGGCAGACACAAAATGCCCGACGAGCTTGCTATGCAAATGCCGATTATCAAGGATATTCTGCGGGCGCTCGGTGTGAAAATCGTGGAGTGCGAGGGCTATGAAGCGGACGATATCATCGGCACACTTTCGCACGTTTGCTCGGAAAAGGGCGGCGATTGCCTCATCAGCACGGGTGACCGCGACAGCTTTCAGCTTGTCGGAGAGCGCGTAACGGTGCGGCTTGCGGCAACTAAGGAGGACGTTTTCTACACCCCCGAAAAAATCCGCGAGGTGTACGGAGTTGAACCGCGAGAAATGCTTGAAGTCAAGGCACTTATGGGCGACAGCTCCGACAATATCCCCGGAGTTGCGGGTATCGGTGAAAAATCTGCGCTTTCTCTTGTGCAAAAGTACCATACGGTTGATTATATCTATCGGCATTTTGACGAAATTGAGATTACTCCGAGTATACGAAAAAAGCTGGAAGCGGGAAAGGAAAGCGCCGAATTATCACGAAAACTCGGCGAGATTTGCTTAACAGCGCCGATTTCCGAGGATATGGACGACTATATCATCGGCGAGGGCGACAAGGAAACCGCAAAGGGCATTTTACTGGAGCTGGAAATGAACAGCGCCGTGAAGAAGCTCGGTCTTGACGGGACAGCCGCGAAAAAGGTTGAAATCGCTGCGCCTAAGACAGCGGAAAAGCTTGATATACCGCCGATTGTAGCCGATGAAGCGGAATTTGACGAGGACGCGCTCGCGGTTTTTTTGGAAAATGACGAAATTGTGGTTTTCAGGGGAAACGAGCGCGTAGAAAATCCGCTTGAAGTTCTCAAAAACGACGAGCCGAAGCACACCGACAACGCGAAAGCGCTGTTTTATCGCTGTCTGAAGCAGAATGTCGAGCTGAAAAACGTGACGTTTGACGCGACGCTTGCCGCGTATTTGCTAGACGTGAACGCGAAGGACTATGATTTGTCGCGGCTTTATGAGAAATACGGCATTGACGGGGAGCCGAGCGTGCGCTTGAAACGGCTTTGCAAAGCGCTTTTTGACGAGATATGCGCGAACGGTATGCTGAAAGTCCTGCGCGAAATCGAAATCCCGCTTGCCGAGGTTCTTTCGTCTATGGAGATAATCGGAATTGCCGCTGACGCCGACAGTCTGACCGCGTTCGGTGAGGAAATTCTCCCGCAAATCGCTGAAATCGAGAGCGAAATTTTCGAGCTTGCGGGGCACAGATTAAACGTCGGAAGTCCCAAGCAAATCGGCACCGTGCTGTTTGAGGAGCTCGGGCTGCCCGCGGGAAAAAAGCGCAAAACCGGCTGGTCAACCGACAGCGACACCCTCGAAGAAATCGAAAGTTATCACCCGATTGTACGGAAAATTCTCGATTGGAGAAAGCTCTCGAAGCTGTACAACACCTATGTCAAGGGGCTTCTCGGCGCGGTTTCCGAGGACGGGAGAATGTACACCACGTTCAAGCAAACCGAAACCCGCACGGGCAGAATTAGCTCGGCTGAGCCGAATATCCAGAACATTCCCGTGCGAACGGAAATCGGACGGAATTTCCGGAAATTTTTCACCGCGGGTGACGGGAAACTGCTCTGCGACGCGGATTACAGCCAGATTGAGCTGCGTGTTCTCGCGGCGCTTGCACACGATGATGTGATGATAAAAACCTTTGCCGAGGGGCGCGATATCCATACGGAAACCGCCGCGAGCGTGTTCGGGCTGCCCGAGGAGTGGATTGACGCGGACACCCGCCGTAAAGCGAAGGCCGTGAACTTCGGCATTGTGTACGGCATCGGCGCGTTTTCGCTCGCGAAGGATATCGGTTCAAGCGTTGCCGAGGCGAAAAAATATATCGAGGAATATCTCGGGCATTTTTCGGGCGTCAAGCAGTATATGGAAAATGTTGTGAAATCAGCCGAGGCAACAGGCTACGCTGTGACATTTTTCGGCAGACGGCGGTTTATCCCCGAAATTCTCGCGACAAACAAGACCGTCAAGGCTCTCGGAAAGCGTATTGCGATGAACACACCCATTCAGGGCACAGCCGCCGATATCATCAAAATCGCGATGATTAGGGTGTACAATCGGCTTAAAAAGGAGCTTCCCGAGGCACGGCTTATTTTGCAGGTACACGACGAGCTGATTGTTGAAGCTCCTGAAAATCTTGCCGAGCAAGCAGCGAAAATTCTTCGCGAGGAAATGGAAAACGCGGTGAAGCTCGGAGTACCGCTTCCGTGTGACGCGAAAATCGGCAAGACATGGTATGATGTACATTGAGAGGTAAATTATGGAAAATACAGAACTGTCGGCATTTTTTAAAAGTATCGTTGAGCAGGACAGGTGCCCCGTGGTTATCTGCAATTTGCGCCACGAGATGATTTATCTCAATCCCGCAGCGCGAAATAATTACGCGAAGCACGGCGAGCTTGTCGGGAAAAGAATTTTCGACTGCCACAATCCCGAGTCCAACGAGAAAATCCGCGAGGTTGTCGAGTGGTTTGCGAAAAGCCCCGAGAACAATCTTGTGTTCACTTTTCGCAACGACAAGACCAACAAGGACGTGTATATGGTCGCGCTCCGCGATGAAAACGGCGCGCTTATCGGCTACTACGAGAAGCACGAATTCCGAAATCCCGAAACGATGAAGAAATATGATTTGGGATAATTTGCCGAAAATGATGATAAAATGCAATAATTTGCGGATATTTTACAAGCTGTAATGTTGCAATTTGTAGAATTATCTGTAAATATTTCAAACTGTATAAAAAGGAAGGTATTTATGACAGCTTTTTCAACAGCAGATATCCTGCTCCCGAAGCTCACAAGCGAGGAAATGACGAAATGGTCGGTTGTCGCGTGCGACCAGTACACGGGCGAGCGCGATTATTGGGAGAAAACCGCCGAAATCGTCGGAAATTCCCCGTCAACGCTCAAACTTATTCTGCCAGAGGTTTTTCTCGGCGGTGATGATGAAGAACAGCGAATTGCCAAAATCAACGGCACAATGCACGAATACATCAAGTCGGATTTGTTTGATTTGCACAAAAACTGCTTTGTTCTTACCAAGAGAACGCAGGCTGACGGGCGGCTGCGTCCGGGGCTTATCGGCGCTATCGACCTTGAAATGTACGACTACAACAAGGGCAGCAAGTCGCAGGTTCGCGCGACAGAGGCAACAGTTGCTTCGCGTATCCCGCCGCGTGTGAAAATCCGTCTGAATGCTCCGCTGGAGCTTCCGCACATTATGATTTTGATTGACGACCCGCAGAAAACCGTCATCGAGCCGCTTCTGGAGCGGGATTTGCCCGAGATTTACAACTTTGAGCTTATGCAGAACGGAGGTCATCTCGCGGGTTACGAGGTGAACGGGGAAGCCGCAGACGGCGTTCTCAAAGCGCTTGACAAGCTGGCTGACAAGGATTTGTTCAATGCACGCTATGGTCTGCACAACGAGGAGGTGCTCCTTTACGCGATGGGTGACGGAAATCACTCGCTCGCGACTGCAAAGGAGTGCTACGAGCGCAAGAAGCGTGAGGGAAGTCCCGACGCGGAATTAGCGCGGTTTGCGCTGGTTGAGGTTGTAAATCTGCACTGCGACGCGCTGGAGTTTGAAGCAATACATAGAGTAATATATAATGCTGATTTTGACAAATTGTTGAAAGAAATGACAGATTATCTCGGTCTTACGACAGAAAGTGCCGAGCAGGAATTTACGGTTATCTTCGACGGAAAAACCGAGAAATTCGGCATAACAAAGCCGAATTCTAATCTCACAGTCGGCTCGCTTCAGAAATTCATCGACGAGTTTCTCGCGAATAACGGCGGCGAAGTCGATTACATTCACGGCGAGGACGTTGTGAAAAAAATCTGCGAAAATGGCGGTGCAATGGGCTTTTTGCTTCCGTCAATGCAGAAAAGCGAGCTTTTCCCGACGGTTGTTAAGGACGGCGCGCTCCCGCGGAAAACATTCTCTATGGGTCACGCAAATGACAAGCGTTTTTACTGCGAGGCACGGAAAATTTCTGTTGAAAAATGATAGGATTTGAAATACTTTGAGTATAATTCACGAATTATATAACATCGAGCGATGTTGCTTTGATAACCCGTGGACATCGGAAATGCTTGAAAGTGAGCTTGAAAGCGCGCTTTCGGTGCTTGTCACGGAGAAAATCGACGGGAAAACCGTGGGCTACGCTCTCGGACGAGTTGTCGCGGACGAGTCTGAGCTGCTGAAAATCTGCGTGCTTATGGATTATCGCAAGCGTGGGATTGCCGAAAAAATGCTTTCCGTGCTGCTTGAAAAAATGCGTGAAAAGGGCGCGGCTGCGTGTTTTCTGGAGGTTCGCAGCAGGAACGAGCCTGCGATTTCGTTGTACGAAAAGCTCGGTTTTGAGAAAATCGCGACGCGACGAAACTATTATCCCGACGATGACGCAGTTGTGATGAAACGTTCCGAAACTACTTAATTGTATAAAATTCTACAAAAATAACGAGCTGTATATTTTTCGGCTCGTTATTTTTTATTCAGACAAAAAAACAGGCGCTTTTTTCAAGCACCTGTTTTGTTTTTTATTCAGCGGGCTGTTCTGCGTTTTCGGACGAAGCCTCTTCAGCAGTCGCTTCCTCAGCAGCTTCCTGTGCAGCCTTCTCCTCTTCCGCTTCCTTTGCAGCCTTTTCAGCAGCGATAAGTCCTGTTCCCGCAGGAATAAGCTTACCGATAATGATGTTCTCCTTAAGACCGGTGAGCGGGTCAATCTTGCCGCGGATAGCAGCCTCTGTGAGAACTCTCGTGGTTTCCTGGAAGGAAGCCGCCGACATAAAGCTGTCGGTTGCGAGCGAAGCCTTTGTGATACCGAGCAGAACTGGTTCGCAGGTCGGGTAAACAACCGCCTCACCGTTTGCCTCGCGCTCCTTCAGTTCATCGAGAAGCTGAGCGTACTCGTTCTTGCCGAGAACCGTACCTGCGAGCATATAGGTGCTGCCGGAGTCGGTTATGCGAACCTTTCTCATCATCTGACGAACGATTACCTCGATGTGCTTGTCGTTGATGTCAACACCCTGCAAGCGGTAAACCTTCTGAACCTCGCTGATGATGTAGTTCTGAACTTCCTTTTCACCCTTAACCGCGAGAATATCGGGCGGGTTTACAGAGCCCTCTGTCAGCGCGTCGCCGACTTCAACTCTGTCGCCTGTCTGAACCTTCGGACGATAGCCGTAGGGAACTGCGTACATTTCCTCAGTTCCGTCGTCTGCTGTGATAATAGCGTGACGGGTTTTCTTGATTTCCTCGAAGCGAACTGTACCCGCAATTCTTGTGATAATCGCAGCATTCTTCGGGTGACGGCTCTCAAAGAGCTCCTCAACACGCGGAAGACCCTGCGTGATATCTTCTGCGGACGCGATACCGCCCGTGTGGAACGTTCTCATCGTGAGCTGTGTACCGGGCTCGCCGATTGACTGAGCCGCGATAACTCCGACTGCTTCGCCGCGGTTGATAAGCTGACCGTTTGCAAGCGACGCACCGTAGCACTTCGCGCAAACACCGTTTCTCAATTCGCAGGTGAGAACCGAGCGAACTTCAATCTTCTGAACACCGGATTTAACGATTTTCGCAGCGTCGCTGTCATCGAGCAGCTTGTTCTTGCTTATTGTAAACGAGCCGTCGGGAGCGGTGAAATCCTTTGTGAGATAACGTCCGACAAGACGCTCGTGGAGCTTTTCGACAAGCTCGTTGCCCTCGCGGATTTCGTAAACCTCGATACCGTTTTCCGTGCCGCAGTCGTCATCTCTGATGATAACTTCCTGCGAAACGTCTACAAGACGTCTTGTCAGATAACCCGAGTCGGCTGTACGAAGCGCTGTATCGGCAAGACCTTTACGCGCACCACGCGAAGAAATGAAGTATTCGAGTACGTTCAGACCTTCACGGTAATTCGCTCTGATAGGCATTTCGATTGTCGCACCGGATGTGTTCGCGATAAGTCCGCGCATTCCGGCAAGCTGTCTTATCTGCGCCGTAGAACCACGCGCTCCGGAGTCTGCCATCATAAAGATGTTGTTGTACTGGTCGAGGTTGCTTGTAAGAGCAGCGGAAACGTCGTCGGTTGCCTTGTTCCAGATATTGATGAAGCTTTCCTTGCGCTCGGCATTCGAGATGAAGCCGCGTCTGTACTGCTTTGTGATTTTGCCGACAGCCTTGTCCGCTTCTGCGAGGATTTCCGCCTTCTGCGGAGGGATTTCCGCGTCGCAGACAGCAACCGTTATACCCGAACGAGTCGAGTACTTATAGCCCATTGCCTTGATTTTGTCAAGAACCTGAGCTGTCGTTGCAGTGCCGTGAATTTTCAGGCAGCGGTCGATAATCTGACCGAGCTGCTTTTTGCCGACCTTGAAGCCAATCTCATAATCGAGCTGGTGGTCGGGGTCGGTTCTGTCAACATAGCCCAAATCCTGAGGAATGTGCTCGTTGAAGATGATTTTACCTGCGGTTGTCGGGACAATTCTTGAAATGGTGATGTCGCCGATTTCCTTTGTCACGCGAACCTTGATTGCTGCGTGAATTGTAATAACGCCGTCCTGATAAGCCATAATAGCCTCGGCAGCGTCACGGAATACCTTGCCCTCGCCCTTTTCGCCTGCCTTGTCGATTGTCAGGTAGTACGAGCCGAGAACCATATCCTGCGTAGGAACGGTTACAGGCTTACCGTCGGAAGGCTTCAGCAGGTTTTTCGCAGCAAGCATAAGGTTTCTTGCTTCTTCCTGAGCCTCGTCGGAAAGCGGGAGGTGAACTGCCATCTGGTCGCCGTCGAAGTCCGCGTTGAATGCGGTACAGCAAAGCGGGTGAAGCTTGATTGCTCTGCCCTCAACGAGAACGGGCTGGAAAGCCTGAATACCGAGTCTGTGAAGCGTAGGAGCACGGTTCAGCAGAACGGGGTGGTTCTGAATAACATTTTCGAGGGAGTCCCAAACCTTGTCGTCCGAGCGTTCAACAAGCTTTTTCGCCTGCTTGATGTTCGGAGAAACGCCCTTCTTTACGAGGTCGTTGAGCACGAACGGCTTGAACAGTTCGAGTGCCATTTCCTTCGGCAGACCGCACTGGTCCATTTTGAGCTCGGGTCCAACGACGATAACGGAACGTCCCGAGTAGTCAACACGCTTACCGAGCAGGTTCTGACGGAAACGTCCCTGCTTACCTTTAAGCATATCGGAAAGCGACTTCAGCGCACGGTTGTTGGAACCGGTGTAAGCTCTGCCGTGACGGCCGTTGTCGATAAGTGCGTCAACGGCTTCCTGAAGCATACGCTTTTCATTTCTGATAATCAAATCGGGCGATTTCTTGTCAAGGAGCTCTTTAAGACGGTTGTTTCTCATAACAACCTTACGGTAAAGCTCGTTCAAATCGGAAGTCGCGTAACGTCCGCCGTCGAGCTGTACCATCGGGCGGATATCGGGCGGAATTACGGGAATTACGTCCAAAATCATCCACTCGGGGCGGTTTCCGCTCTGACGGAACGCTTCAACAACGTCAAGTCTGCGCAGCAGCTTAATCTGCTTCTGTCCCGCAGAGGTGGTTTCAAGCTCTGCTCTGAGCTCGTCGGCAAGAGCGTCAAGGTCAATCTCCTTGAGCAGCTCCTTGATAGCCTCGGCACCCATTCCCGCACGGAAATGGAAGTCCTTGCCGGAGTATTTCATAACCGCCTGATTATATTCTCTCTCGTCAAGAATTTGCTTCTTGACATAGCCGGTGTTCTCACCCGGGTCGATTACGATATAGCTTGTGAAATAAAGCACCTGTTCAAGAACCTTCGGAGAAAGGTCGAGAATTTGTCCTATTCTTGAAGGTGTGCCCTTGTAGTACCAGATGTGCGAAACGGGAGCTGCAAGCTCGATGTGACCCATTCTCTCACGGCGAACCTTGCTTCTTGTAACCTCAACGCCGCATCTTTCGCAGATTTTGCCCTTAAAACGAATTCTCTTGTATTTTCCGCAGTTGCACTCCCAGTCCTTCTGCGGGCCGAAAATCCTTTCGCAGAAAAGACCGAATTTCTCGGGCTTCTGGCTGCGGTAGTTTATGGTTTCGGGGCGCTGAACCTCGCCGTGCGACCACGCTCTAATCTGCTCGGGGGAAGCAAGTCCTATTTTCATAGACTCGAATACACTAAAACCCATTATATACCTCTCTATCTGATTTGCAGCCCGGCGCGTTATCCTCGCGCGCCAAGCCGCTCACCGAACCGCTTTACTGTCGTCTTAGTCGTTGAAATCGTCTTTTTCGTCCGACTCGTCGAAATCCTCGTCCTCGTCGTCAAGACCGTCATCGAAATCCTCGTCGAAATCGTCATCGTCGCCGAATTCCTCATCGTCATCATCGGCAACCATTCCAAAATCGCCTTCTCCGCCGTCAATCTCAAAACCTGCTGCGTTGAAGGAAGCGTCATCGGAACGATATTCGCTCTCAAAACCGTTCTTGAAAGCGGAATTGTCGTCATCGTCGGGATCTTCCGTGAGGTTGATTTCTGCGCCGTCTTCGTCAAGAATTTTGATATCAAGACCCAAGCCCTGAAGCTCGTTCACCATTACCTTGAACGACTCGGGAACACCCGGCTTCGGAACGGGCTCACCCTTGACGATTGCTTCGTAGGTTTTCTGACGTCCCATAAGGTCGTCGGACTTGACGGTCAGGATTTCCTGAAGCGTATAAGCCGCGCCGTATGCTTCCAGAGCCCAAACTTCCATCTCACCGAAACGCTGTCCGCCGAACTGCGCTTTACCGCCGAGCGGCTGCTGAGTAACGAGTGAGTAAGGACCTGTCGAACGTGCGTGAATTTTATCGTCAACGAGGTGGTGCAGTTTAAGGTAGTACATATATCCGACGGTAACGGGGCTGTCGAATTTCTCGCCCGTTCTTCCGTCGATGAGCTGCGTTTTGCAGTCGGAAGTCCACGAAAGCTTTGTGAAGTCAAGACCTGCGGAGTCCTTGCCGTCGAGCTCATCTCTCTTTTCGCGTGCGTTGTCGTAAAGCTCGCGGATATCCTGCTCGTGTGCGCCGTCGAAAACGGGCGTTGCGATGTTCCAGCCGAGGGCTCTTGCGACATAGCCGAGGTGAACTTCGAGTACCTGTCCGATGTTCATACGGGAAGGTACGCCGAGCGGGTTGAGGACGATATCGAGCGGAGTTCCGTCGGGCAGGAAAGGCATATCTTCCTGCTTCAGAATGCGTGAAACAACGCCCTTGTTTCCGTGACGGCCCGCCATTTTATCGCCGACAGAAATCTTTCTCTTCTGCGCGATATAAACGCGAACCTTTTCGTTTACTCCGGGTGACAAATCGTCGCAGTTATCGCGGTTGAACACCTTTACGTCAACCACAATTCCGCTCTCGCCGTGAGCAACACGCAGCGAGTTGTCGCGAACTTCTCTTGCCTTTTCGCCGAAAATCGCTCTGAGCAGCTTTTCTTCTGCGGTGAGCTCAGTTTCGCCCTTCGGGGAAACCTTTCCGACGAGAATATCTCCCGAGTGAACCTCCGCGCCAATTCTTACGATACCTCTGTCGTCGAGGTCTTTGAGTACCTCATCGGAAAGGTTCGGAATATCGCGGGTGATTTCCTCCGGACCGAGCTTGGTTTCGCGGCATTCAAGCTCGTATTCTTCGATATGAATAGATGTGTAAACGTCGTTGTAGACGAGTTTTTCGTTGATGAGAACCGCGTCCTCGTAGTTGTAGCCCTCCCAAGTCATAAAGCCGATGAGAGCGTTCTTTCCGAGTGCGATTTCGCCGTTCTTTGTTGCGGGACCGTCTGCGATAACATCTCCCGCCTTAACCTCGTCACCCTTGCTGACAATCGGGCGCTGATTTACGCAGTTGCCCTGATTGGAGCGCTTGAACTTGATAAGACGATAGCAGTGCTCTCTGCCTTCCTTGTCGGTGACAACAATTCTGTCTGCGGAAACGT
The DNA here is from genome assembly GCA_017847835.1 of Oscillospiraceae bacterium. Taxonomy (GTDB): domain Bacteria; phylum Bacillota; class Clostridia; order Oscillospirales; family Ruminococcaceae; genus CAG-115. Next base: position 43,840 of record JAGASH010000009.1, on the reverse strand, counting down.
CGGTGATTGTGCCGTCTTCCTTCGCGCACACAACAACTCCCGAGTCAACGGCAGCCTTATATTCCATACCGGTGCCGACAATCGGAGTCTGTGTTACCATAAGCGGAACTGCCTGACGCTGCATGTTCGCGCCCATAAGAGCACGGTTTGCGTCGTCGTTTTCGAGGAACGGAATCATCGCTGTTGCGACGGAAACAACCATCTTCGGCGAAACGTCCATAAAGTCGACCTTTTCGCGCTCGATTTCGAGGATTGCGTCACGGCAGCGCGCGTTTACACGCGGTCTTGCAAAGCAGCCGTTTTCGTCGAGCGGCTCGTTTGCCTGAGCGACAACATAGTTATCCTCGACGTCCGCGGTCATATATACAACCTCGTCGAGAACGCGGCCGGTTTCCTTGTCAACCTTGCGGTAAGGCGCTTCGATGAAGCCGTAAACGTTGATTTTCGCGAAGGTTGCGAGGTAGGAGATAAGTCCGATGTTAGGACCTTCGGGCGTTTCAATCGGGCACATTCTTCCGTAGTGCGAGTAGTGTACGTCACGAACCTCAAATCCCGCTCTGTCACGCGACAAACCGCCCGGACCGAGCGATGAAAGACGGCGCTTGTGAGTGAGTTCTGCGAGGGGGTTGTTCTGGTCCATAAACTGCGACAGCGGCGAAGAACCGAAGAACTCCTTCATTGTCGCGATAACCTGTCTTGCGTTAATCAGCGAAGCGGGCGAAACCTTTTCGGTATCGTTTGCCTGAAGACCCATTCTCTCGCGGATTGTCTTTTCCATACGGGAGAAGCCCATTCTGAAGTGGTTCTGGAGCAGCTCGCCTACGCAGCGGATACGTCTGTTTCCGAGGTGGTCGATATCGTCGATATCGCCGATACCCTCGTTAAGATTGATAAAATAGCTTACCGAAGCGAAAATATCTTCAAGGGTGATGTGCTTGGGAATAAGCTCTTCAATTCTCGCGGAAATGAGCTCTGCGAGCTTTTCCTCGTCGCCGTCGGCTTCTTCGAGGATTTCGGTGAGAACGCCGAACGAAACCTGCTCGTTCACGCCGAGAGCCTCGATGTCGAGGTCGCCCGTGTAAAGGCTTGCGTCAACCATTCCGTTGCCGACAACCTTCATTGTGCCTTCGCCCTCGGGCTTGTAGATTTCAACGGAAATTACGCCTGCGTTCTGGATTTCGAGAGCCTTTTCGCGTGTGATTACATCGCCTTCAACAGCGAGAAGCTCTCCTGTGAACGGCGAAGAAATGTTCTCGGCAGCCTTCTGTCCGAAAAGTCTTGCGGAAATGCCGAGCTTCTTGTTGTACTTGTAGCGTCCGAAACGCGCCAAGTCATATCTTTTTGCGTCGAAGAAAAGGTTGTCGAGAGCGGTTCTCGCGGACTCAACGGTCGCGGGCTCGCCCGGACGAAGCTTTCTGTAAACTTCCAGCAGAGCCTCTTCCTCGTTCTTGGTGTTGTCCTTGCCGTTTTCGATAGCAACGGTAATTCTCGGGTCATTGCCGAACTTTTCGGTCAAATCCGCGTCGCCGGAAACACCGATTGCTCTCAGGAATGTTGTGCAGGGGAATTTTCTGTTCTTGTCGATACGAACATAGAAAACGTCGTTCGAGTCCATTTCGAGCTCCAGCCACGCACCTCTGTTCGGGATAACGGTTGCTTTGAACAGCTTCTTTCCCGTTTTGTCGTAGTCGAAACCGTAGTAAACGCCCGGCGAACGAACAAGCTGCGATACCACAACGCGCTCAGAACCGTTGATTACGAACGTGCCGCTGTCTGTCATAAGCGGCAGGTCGCCCATATAAATCTCGTTGTCCATAAGCTCGCCGGTTTCCTTGTTGAGAAGCCTTGCCGTAACTCTCAGCGGCGCTGCATAGGTTGCGTCGCGCTCCTTGCACTCCTCAATGGAGTACTTCGTGTTCTCGTCAAGTCGGAAATCCACAAACGAAAGCTCGAACTTTCCGTTTGAGTCCACAATCGGAGAAACGTCCTTAAAGACCTCTTTGATGCCGTCGGATAAGAACCACTCATACGAGTCTTTCTGAATACCGATAAGATTTGGCATATCGATAACTTCGTTAATCTTTGAAAAACTCTGTCTTGTGGTTTTTCCCAACTTGAGGGGCTTTGTGTTCACCATCGGCTTTTTTCCTCCTGCTTTTGCTCACCCGGTTCACCCGAAAACGCGCTTTTTCGGAGCTCGTTTTCTGCGTTCCGAGATAATTCTCCATTATGATACATTTTAATATTTTACCACATTTTTTTCAATTTGTCAAGCTATTTTTTGAAAAAATTTTTCGACCCGCTTATTTCAACAAAATGCACGAAATTTTCAACAAAATGCACGAAATGTTGATAAGTTGCACGAAAAGCTGTCAAGTTGCATACGATATCGCTTGACAATGGAAGGGGTTGTGTGGTATAATTCGTTTAGCAAAACAAATAAACCAACGAAAGGAACAGAACAATGGCAATTTCCGTAAACAATATTGTCAAAAAATACGGTGAATATACAGCGGTAAACGGACTTTCCTTTGAGCTGAAGGAGCCGGGTGTTTTCGCGCTTCTCGGAACCAACGGCGCGGGAAAAACCACCTCTATCCGTATTATTCTCGGTATGCTTGCCGCAGACAAGGGCGAGGTTCTTTGGGATGGAAAGCCGTTTTTGGCTTGCGACAAGCCGATTGGCTATCTCGCGGAGGAGCGTGGACTTTATCCGAAATTCAAGGTTATGGACCAGCTGATGTACTTTATGACGCTGAAGGGAATGTCGCCCGACGCGGCTAAAAAGTCGATTGACTATTGGTTCGAGCGTCTTGAAGTCACCGAGCACAAAAACAAGAGAGCCGAGCAGCTTTCCAAGGGTAATCAGCAGAAAATCCAGCTTATCGCGGCGCTTGCCCCGAACCCCGAGCTGATAATTCTCGACGAGCCGCTTTCGGGACTTGACCCCGTAAACGCAGAGCTTTTCAAGGGGGTTATCCGCGAGGAAATCAAGAATAATAAATACATTATAATGTCGTCGCACCAGATGACCACAATCGAGGAGTTCTGCCGCGATATCGTAATCCTCAATCACGGCGAGGCTGTTCTTCAGGGCAACCTGAACGCGATAAAGAAGAGCTACGGCAGAGTAAAGCTCACGGTAAAAGCCGAGGGAGATATCACGGGAATGGCTCAGCAGTGCGGGCTTACCATTACCGAGGAAACACCGAACGGCTGTTCGTTCAACGTTCAGAGCGAGGAACAGGCTCACAAGCTGCTCAATATGATTATCTCCAGCGATATCCCGCTGATAAAGTACGAGCTTCGCGAACCCAATCTGAACGAGCTCTTTATTGAAAAGGCAGGTGCGAAGAATGAAAACTAAAGGCTGGCAGAAGGTTTTTTCGTTTACGTTCATACAGTATGTAAAAACCAAATCTTTTATTATAAGTACAATTATAATGGCTCTTCTCGTAGCGGCAATGTTCGCGCTTGTGAATATTCTTCCCGTAGCGCTTTCCAAAAACGACGACAGCGGCGAGATTGGTTCCATTGATACGATTTTCAACTATGAGAGGGTTTATATCGTCGACGAAACGGGAGTTATCACGGACGAAGGTATCGCGGAGCTTTTCGCAAACGGTCTGAAGGCAGAACGCACGGATAAGTCTGCCGATGATATCGTAGCGCAGGTTGCAAAGACCGAGGGCGTTCAGGCAGCGGTTGTTTTCACGGCTGACAAGAACACGAACGGCGACATAATCTCCTACACGCAGAAAACGTTCTACTCTCCGAACGGTGGCAATATGGCTTCTTCGCTGTCTGCGGCTATGACGGAGTTCTTCAGGAACAGCAATGTAAAGCGTCTTGGAATTGACCCCGAGGCTTACGCTCAGTCGCAGATTGGAATAAACACAAGAACCATTGAAGCCGGACAGGAAGAGCTCAACGTAATCGCGGGTATGCTTCACTATATTATCCCGATTATTGTGTCGCTGGTTCTGTTTATGCTGATTTTCGTGTACGGAAACACAATCGCGCAGTCGATTGCAATCGAAAAAACAAGCCGCGTTATGGAATTGCTTCTTACGAGCGTAAGACCGCTCGCGGTTGTTATCGGCAAGGTTCTTGCAATGGGACTTGTGAGCTTTGCGCAGTTTTTGCTTATTGTTGTTGTCGGCGCGGGAAGTATGGCTATAAGCGCGCCTTTCGGAATAATGGGACAGATTGCGCCGCTGCTTTCAAATCCCGAGCTTCTTGCGGGAGGAATGGCAAATGCGGCTGCTTCGGGGGTTGATATCGGTCAGTTCTCGATTGCACAGGCGGTCGGCGGTATTCTCGAAAAGTTTACTCCCGTAAACATTCTTCTTATTGTGCTTACATTTATTATCGGTTTCTTGTTCTATGCGCTGCTTGCGGCACTTGTCGGCGCGTCGGTTTCGAGAATGGAAGATTTGCAGGCGGCAATGCAGCCTTATTCGCTTATCGGTGTTGTTGGATTTTTCCTTGCGTATTATCCGATTATGTTCAACGCGGAGTCGCTTGCGGACGGAAGCTCAGGAACGAACAGCGTGCAGATATTCTCGTATTATTTCCCGATAAGCAGTCCGTTTTCGCTGCCGAGCGCGATAATACTCGGACAGTTTGACGCGGTGCAGGGTGCTGTTGCGGTGGCAATACTTGCGGTGTTTACGGTGTTGGTTGCGATGCTGGTGAGCAAGGTGTATGAGGCGATTATTCTGCATAACGGAAGCAGACTGAAGGTCGGCGATATTCTGAAACTAGCAAAGAACAAGTAAGATTGCGCGAAGCGAAAAAAGTCTTTTTGGAAGTCTTGAAACCTTTTTCTTCAGAAAAAGGTTTCAAGCCGCCGGAGGCACTCGGCACGAAGTGCCGCTACTCGCGGCGAAGCCGCGCAAACGCGATAGCGAGCGCAAAGGGGTTCAAGGGGGAAACAAGAGTTTCCCCCTTGCGGAATAGGGTTTGGGGAAAACCCCTGAGGGGTGTTCCCCAATCATTTTTGTCGGCTCGAAGCCGACAAAAATGAAAAGGCGCACAAACCAAGAAAAACGGTAAAATCCGGCAAACAGCGGGCTGCCGAGAGGACAGGTTTTGTTCGCAAACCCCAAAGCCTCTCGACAAAAATCCCCGAAATCCGCAATTTTTTTCAAAAAACCCAACGATTATTTCAGAAAATTTGCAAAAACCTCTTTACAAACCGAAAATAATGTGCTATAATATGGCTTGTGTACGCGCTGAAGTTGCGCGGCAACAAAACCAACCCCATTCACGGACTGCGGATTTCGCTCGTTTCGAGAAACACCGTATCCCTTTGCTGTGAACGCGGGAAATATTTTAAAAGAGGTGTAAAAAATGCTTAGAAAAGAAGAAAAAACAGCGGTTATCGAAGCAAACCGTCTGCACGACCACGACACGGGTTCTCCCGAGGTACAGATTGCAATTCTCACCAAGAGAATTAACGAGCTGACCGAACACATCAAGGTTCACAAGAAGGACCACCACTCCACTCGCGGTCTGCTCAAGATGGTAGGTCACAGAAGAAACCTGCTCAACTACCTTCAGAAGAAGGACATCGAGCGCTATCGTGCTATTGTAGCAAAGCTCGGACTCAGAAAGTAAGAAAGCGGTTGACTGCGCGGCTGTCGGCGAAAGCCCTCAGCCGCATACGGTCAACTTCTGCTTTTTTCGGGTGTGTCGGGCAATAAATTGAGCCTTCGCGCGGCCGTCGGCTGAATTTATTGCAAACGCCGCGCCCGAGAAGTGAAAATTAACGAAAGGAATTTTTGGGCAATGTTTGAAAATTACAGAGTGTTCAAAACAATGTTCGCAGGACGTGAGCTTACCGTTGAAACCGGCAAGGTCTGCGGTCTTGCAAACGGTTCGTGCTGGGTAAAATACGGCGAAACCGTTGTTATGGTAAACGTAACCGCTTCTCCCAAGCCCCGCGACGGTGTGGATTTCTTCCCGCTTTCCGTGGATTACGAGGAAAAGCTCTACTCCGTGGGCAAAATCCCCGGCGGCTTCCTCAAAAGAGAAGGCAGACCGAGCGAGAAGGCTATCCTGACTTCGCGCGTTGTTGACCGTCCTATGCGTCCTCTGTTCCCGAAGGATATGAGAAACGACGTGGCTATCACAATGACTGTGCTCGCGGTTGACCCCGACTGCTCGCCCGAAATTATGGGTATGATTGGCGCTTCCGTTGCGGTTTCTATCTCCGATGTTCCGTGGAACGGTCCTATCGGCGGTATTTCCGTAGGTCTTGTTGACGGCGAAATCGTGCTTATGCCGAACGCAGAACAGCGCGCAAAGAGCGACCTCAACCTCACCGTTGCTTCCTCCGAGAAGAAGGTTGTTATGATTGAGGCTGGCGCAAACGAAGTCGACGACGAAACAATGTTCAAGGCAATTATGGCAGGTCACGAGGAAATCGTGAAGAACATTATCCCGTTCATCAAGGACATTCAGGCGCAAATCGGCAAGAAAAAGTTCTCGTTTGAGAGTATGGAAGTTGACCACGATATGTACGAGGCAATTTCCGAGTTCGCTATAGAAAAGGTTCGCTATGCTATGGATACGGACGACAAGAATATCCGCGAGGAGCGCTTGCAGCCCGTTTATGCCGAGGTTCACGAGAAGTTCGACGAGGTTTATCCCGAGCAGATTGCGATGATTGACGAGTGTATGTACAAGCTCCAGAAGTTCGTTGTAAGACGCTGGCTGCTTGACGACGGAAAGCGCGTTGACGGAAGAAAGCTCGATGAAATTCGTCCGCTTGCCGCTGAAGTTGCGGTTCTTCCGAGAGTTCACGGCTCGGGTATCTTCACCCGCGGTCAGACGCAGGTTATGACAATCTGCACGCTCGGTCCCGTTTCCGACAGCCAGAAGCTCGAAGGTCTTGACGAGGAAGACGGCAAGCGCTATATGCACCACTACAACTTCCCGTCCTACTCTGTCGGCGAAACAAAGGCTTCCAGAGGTCCCGGCAGACGTGAAATCGGTCACGGCGCGCTCGCCGAAAGAGCGCTGCTCCCCGTTATCCCGTCCGTTGAGGAGTTCCCCTATGCAATCAGACTTGTTTCTGAGGTTCTTTCTTCCAACGGTTCGACTTCGCAGGGTTCTGTCTGCGGCTCTACGCTTGCGCTTATGGACGCAGGTGTTCCGATTAAGAAGCCGGTTGCGGGTATTTCCTGCGGTCTTATCACCGAGGGTGAGCGCTGGATGACAATGGTTGATATTCAGGGCGTCGAGGACTTCTTCGGCGATATGGACTTCAAGGTTGCGGGTACTCACGACGGTATCACCGCAATTCAAATGGATTTGAAGATTGACGGTCTTACTCCCGAAATCATCAAGCAGGCATTTGAAACCACTCACAAGGCAAGAGATTATATACTCGACGAGGTTATGCTCAAGGCTATTGACAAGCCGCGTCCCACTGTCGGAAAGTATGCTCCGAAAATGCTCACTACAAAGGTTCCCGTGGACAAAATCAGCGATGTTATCGGCAAGGGCGGAAAGGTTATCCAGAAGCTCTGCGCGGACTTCGAGGTCAAAATCGACGTGGACGAGGACGGAAACGTATTTATCTGCGGTGCGGATTTGGAGAAGGTAAACGCTTGCGTACAGGTTATTTCGACTATTGTAAATCCTCCGGAAATCGGCGCAATTTACAAGGGCAAGGTTGTTCGTATTATGAACTTCGGCGCGTTTGTTGAGATTGCACCCGGCAAGGACGGAATGGTTCATATTTCAAAGCTTGAAAACAGACGCGTTGAGAAGGTTGAGGACGTTGTTTCGGTTGGCGATGAGATTATCGTTAAGGTAATGGAAATCGACAATCAGGGCAGAATTAACCTGTCGAGAAAGGATGCGCTCGCTGATATTGAGGCGAAAAAGAAAGCTATGCAAGCTGAACAGCAGTAAGATAATGATAAAGCTCCTCGTTCTCGGGGAGCTTTTTTGCATCACCCGCGAAGCGAAAAAAGTCTTTTTGGAAGCCTTGAAACCTTTTTCTTCAGAAAAAGGTTTCAAGCCGCCGGAGGCACTTGAGCGAAGCGACCACTCGCGGCGAAGCCGCGTAAACGCGATAGCAAGCGCAAAGGGGTCTGGGGGAAACAAGAGTTTCCCCCAGAGGAATAGGGTTTGGGGAAAACCCCTGAGGGGTGTTCCCCAATCATTTTTGACGGCTCGAAGCCGGCAAAAATGAAAAAGCAGCCAAGCAAGCCTTATCGCGTTGTGAAAAATACCCAAAAACCGACTTTTTCGGACAAAAAAACAGATTAATTGCAACAAAATTTCGGAAAAGCCCTTGACAAAAAGGGCTTTTTGCTTTAAAATATATAATTGTGTGTTAGTATATTTTTCAATAGCGGGAAATAATAACATACAGATTAATTTTATGGAGGTGAAATAATGCCTACGTTCAATCAGCTTGTCCGTAAGGGACGCGAGGTATCCGTTAAGAAGTCCAAGGCTCCCGCTCTTCAGAAGGGTATGAACACCCTCAAGAAGGCACAGATAGACCAGCACTCTCCGCAGAAGCGCGGCGTTTGCACGGCTGTCAGAACCCAGACTCCGAAAAAGCCTAACTCCGCAATGAGAAAGGTTGCCAGAGTAAAGATTTCCAACGGTTACGAAGTTACAGCGTACATTCCCGGCATCGGACACAAACTGCAGGAACACTCCGTTGTACTCATCAGAGGCGGACGTGTAAAGGATCTCCCCGGTGTGCGTTACCACATTATCAGAGGTACGCTCGACGCACAGGGTGTAGATAAGAGAATGCAGGGACGCTCAAAGTATGGTGCTAAGCGTCCGAAGGCAGGAAAGAAAGCGTAATTTCAAGACTGTTAGCTGACAAGAACGGCATTATTTCTTATATAAAATAAGGAAAATGACTTCTTGGCGGCGGGAGTGATTGGATTGCTTTCGAGTACCTATGATTTTCATTTTTATGTAAGGAGGGAAGTAAAGTGCCAAGAAGAGGTAATGTTCCCAAGCGTGAGGTTCTGCCGGATCCGCTTTACGGTTCGGAGTTGGTAAGCAGACTCATCAACAACATCATGCTTGACGGAAAGAAGGGCGTAGCCCAGAAAATCGTTTACGGCGCGTTTGAAATCGTAGCCGAGAAAACGGGAAAGGACGCTCTTGAGGCTTTCGAGGAGGCAATGGAAAACATTATGCCCCAGCTCGAAGTTAAGGCAAGACGCGTCGGCGGTGCAACCTATCAGGTTCCTATGGAGGTTCGCCCCGAGAGAAGAAGAACGCTCGGTCTGCGTTGGATTACAACATACAGCCGCGCTCGTTCTGAAAAGACCATGAAGGAAAGACTTGCAAACGAGATTTGCGACGCGCTCAACAATCAGGGCGGCGCATGCAAGAAGCGTGACGATACGCACAAGATGGCTGAGGCTAACAAGGCGTTCGCTCACTTTAAGTGGTAATAAACGGTAATTACGGAGGAATAAATGAAAAGAGACGTAACTCTTGAAATGACCCGTAATATTGGTATTATGGCTCATATCGACGCTGGTAAGACCACCACGACGGAGCGTATCCTGTTCTACACGGGTATCAACCACAAGCTCGGTGAAACCCACGAGGGCGCTTCCACAATGGACTGGATGGAGCAGGAGAAGGAGAGAGGTATCACCATCACTTCCGCTGCAACAACCGCGTTCTGGAAAGAGCACCGTATCAATATTATCGATACTCCCGGACACGTTGACTTCACGGTTGAAGTTCAGCGTTCGCTGAGAGTACTTGACGGCTCCGTTACCGTTTTCTGCGCAAAGGGCGGCGTAGAGCCGCAGTCTGAAACGGTATGGCGTCAGGCTGATAACTATCATGTACCCAGAATGGCTTATGTAAATAAGATGGACATTATGGGCGCAAACTTTTACAACGTCGTAGATATGATGAAGGACAGACTCAAGTGCAACGCTGTTCCGATTCAGCTTCCTATCGGCGCTGAGGCTGATTTCAAGGGCATTATTGACCTTATTGAAATGAAGGCCGACATTTACTATGATGACCTCGGTAAGGATATGCGCGTTGAGGATATCCCCGCTGATATGGTTGATAAGGCAAACGAGTACAGAGCAGCTCTTCTCGAAGCAGTTGCAGAGCTCGACGACGACCTTATGGACCGTTACTTCGAGAATGAAGGCGCAGATTTCACCACAGAGGAAATCAAAAAGGCAATCAGAAAGGGTACTATCGACAACAAGTTCGTACCCGTAACCTGCGGTACTTCGTACAGAAACAAGGGCGTTCAGAAGCTTCTCGACGCAATTGTTGACTTTATGCCTTCTCCTCTTGATATCCCCGCTATCAAGGGCGTAAACCCCGATACCGGCGAAGAGGAAGAGCGTCACGCAGGCGACGACCAGCCGTTCTCGGCTCTCGCGTTCAAGATTGCTACCGACCCGTTCGTAGGTAAGCTCTGCTTCTTCAGAGTTTACTCCGGTTATGTTGAGGCAGGTACAACCGTTCTCAACTCCACCAAGGACAAGAACGAGCGTATGGGACGTATTCTCCAGATGCACTCCAACCACAGACAGGATATCGACGCTTGTCCGTGCGGAGATATCGCGGCGGTTGTTGGTACAAAGTACACCACCACAGGCGACACGCTCTGCGATGAAAACCACCCGATTATTCTCGAGTCGATGGAGTTCCCGGACCCCGTTATCGACCTTGCAATCGAGCCCAAGACCAAGGCTGGTCAGGAGAAAATGGCAATTGCCCTCTCCAAGCTTGCTGAAGAAGACCCGACCTTTAAGACCTGGACAAACCCCGAAACGGGCCAGACCATTATCGCAGGTATGGGCGAGCTTCACCTTGAGATTATCGTAGACAGACTGCTGCGCGAGTTCAAGGTTGAGGCAAACGTTGGCGCACCGCAGGTTGCTTATAAGGAAACCATCACCGGCAATGCCGATGTTGATATGAAGTATAAGCGTCAGTCGGGCGGTTCCGGTCAGTACGGTCACGTTAAAATCCGCGTTTCCCCGAACGAAAGCGGCAAGGGCTATGAGTTCATCAACGCTGTTGTCGGCGGTTCTATCCCGAAGGAGTTCATTCCTGCTGTTGACGCAGGTATTCAGGGAGCTCTCAATGCGGGTGTTCTCGCAGGCTATCCTGTTGTTGACCTGAAGGTTGAGCTGTACGACGGTTCTTACCACGAGGTTGACTCGTCCGAAATGGCGTTTAAGATTGCCGGTTCAATGGCTATCAAGGAAGCGCTCAAGCAGGCTCATTCCGTAATCCTCGAGCCGATTATGAAGGTTGTCGTTGTTGTTCCCGATGACTATATCGGAAACGTTATCGGTGACCTCAACTCCCGCAGAGGTATGATTCAGAACCAGGAAACCAGAACGGGCAACGTTCAGGTAACTGCTCTCGTTCCGCTGTCGGAGATGTTCGGTTACTCCAATGACCTCCGCTCCAAGACTCAGGGTCGCGGTCAGTACGTTATGGAGCCGAACAGCTACGTTGAAGTTCCGAAGTCTGTTGCTGAGGGCATTATGTCCAAGCGCAAGCAGAACGACTGATTTTGACGGGTTAAAAAATCTGCAAAAATCAAGAAAACCCCTTGATTTTTGCAGAAAAATCTGTTACAATATTACTATAACATTTTTGAGCGAAAGCTCACTTAATAAAAGGAGGAAATACCAATGGCTAAGGAAAAGTATAATTCCAGCAAGCCCCATGTAAACATCGGTACTATCGGTCACGTTGACCACGGTAAGACCACTACTACCGCAGCTATCACCAAGTGGCTTTCTCTTCAGGGCAAGGCTAAGTTCGAGGCTTATGATATGATTGATAAGGCTCCCGAGGAGAGAGAGCGTGGTATCACAATTAACACCGCTCACGTTGAGTATGAGACCGACAAGCGTCACTACGCTCACGTTGACTGCCCCGGCCATGCTGACTATATCAAGAACATGATTACCGGTGCTGCTCAGATGGACGGCGCTATCCTCATTGTTGCAGGTACAGACGGTCCTATGGCTCAGACCAGAGAGCACATCCTTCTCGCTCGTCAGGTTGGCGTTCCTTCAATCGTTGTTTTCGTAAACAAGTGCGATGACGTTGATGACTGCGAGTTCGACGCTGCTACCGGCGAGTACAAGAACTCTGAGATGCTCGAGCTCGTTGAGATGGATATCCGCGATGAGCTTTCCAAGAACGGCTTCGACGGCGATAACGTTCCCGTTATCTTCGGTTCCGGCTACAAGGCTCTTAACTGCGAAAGCACTGACCCCAACGCTCCTGAGTATGCTTGCATTAAGGCACTTATGGACGCTGTTGACGAGTATATTCCTACTCCTGACCGTAAGGAAGATATGCCTTTCCTTATGCCTGTTGAGGACACTATGACCATTTCCGGTCGTGGTACTGTTGCAACCGGCCGTGTTGAGCGTGGTTCTGCAGTTGTAGGCGATACCGTTGAGATTACCGGTCTTACCACCGAGCCCAAGAGCACCGTTGTTACCGGTCTCGAGATGTTCCACAAGAGCCTTGATAAGGCAATTGCTGGTTACAACATCGGCGCGCTCCTCCGTGGTATCACCCGTGATGAAATCGAGCGTGGTCAGGTTCTCTGCAAGCCCGGTTCCATTCACCCGCACACCAAGTTCAGCGGTCAGGTTTACGTTCTTAAGAAGGAAGAGGGCGGCCGTCACACTCCGTTCGTTTCCAACTACCGTCCGCAGTTCTTCTTCAGAACTACCGACGTTACCGGCGTAATCACTCTTCCTGCTGACAAGGAAATGTGCATGCCCGGCGATAACGTAGTTATGGACGTTGAGCTCATCACTCCTATCGCTATCGAGGAAGGTCTGCGTTTCGCTATTCGCGAGGGCGGCCACACCGTTGGTTCCGGCGTTGTTACCAAGATTAACGAGTGATAATTCCTTAATCGCATAAACAAGAGCGCTCTCTGAAAAGGGAGCGCTTTTTTGTGGACAAGTCGGCATATCGGGATTTTTCCCCGCATAGAATTTCAAAAAGAGGTGAAATCTATGGGGAAACTGAAAAACGCGGCAATCGGCGCGGGAGCAATCGCGCTTGCAATTCTCACCTGTACGGGGACGGAAATCGGCGGTTTTATGCGAACGGCAGCGTTTGCCTCAGCGGGCATTATCGTGAAAAACGACGTTCCCGAGGAAACTCACAATCCCAACTCCGACAGCAAAGATGTTAGCAGCGATATAAATTCCACGGTAAATTCGGAAGATTTGCCGACATCAGAAATATCGGAAGATGTATCGGAGGTGACTTTGCAAAATCGCGGTGAAATCATCACGCTCAACAGGCAAAACACAACCGACGACGCCGATTATTCCGTGTACAATTCGCATAGCGGCGCGATTTATCGCTATAATGTCGGCAAGCTGACGGGTGATTGTTATCTTCGCCTGCAAAGCGGAGCGCAGGTCTGGAACAACACGGAAATTGCAAACGAAACGCTGGAAAAAGCGGCTTCGGAGCTGCCCGTTTTTCACGAAAATGCAGACAAAAATTCACCGTGTGTGCTGATTTATCACACGCACTCAAACGAGAGCTTTTTGCCGAAGCAAAACTGGTTTGACGAGGAATATCCGATACGTTCTGCGGACTGCTCGAAAAATATGATTGCGGTCGGGGACGCGCTTTGCAAAGCGCTTTCCGAAAACGGATTTTCGGTAATCCACGAGTGCAGACAGCACGACAATCCAATGTTCACGGGCGCGTATTATCGCTCTGCGGAAAGCGTGAGCGCGCTTCTCGAAAAGTACCCCGACATCGACATCGTGATTGATTTGCACCGCGACGGAATTGTGCAAAACGACGGTTCTCTCGGTGCACCTGTTTGCGAGGTGAACGGGAAAACCGCCGCGCAGTTTATGATAATTTCTTGCTGCGAGAACGAGGATTTCGATATGCCCGACTACATCGAGAACTTCAAGCTTGCCTGCCTTTTGCAGAACACCGCCGAGGAAATGTACCCGAATTTGGCGCGTCCCGTGCTTTTTGACTATCGGAATTACAACCAAAATCTGTCAAAGGGTGCGCTTCTGATTGAGGTTGGAAGTCACGGAAATTCGCTTGACGAGGCAGTTTACACGGGCGAGCTTCTCGGAAACGTCATCGCGAAAGCTCTCAGAAAAGCTATTCCAGATTGACCAAATCCTCCGCGTCAAGATAATCCTCCACATACTGCTTTTTGAGCAGCTCACGCGGGATATAGTCGTTGTATTTACCGCTGATTTCGCAGTTGTCGGGTATCGAAAACCCGTATTTGTCCGCCTTATTTTTCTTTATTTCATTGAGCGCGTTCACAAGAGCGCGCTTTCCTCTGTCCGTGTGAACCTCGATACAAACGGGAATGTACCTCGACACATACACCTCTGCTTCAAACCCGCGCTCTCTCAAAGCGTACAGCAAAGCCATTGTACCGCCCGTCCCGAGAAAAGGGAAAACCGCGTACATCGTGTCCGAGAGCGGCAAAACAATGTGCTCGTCTTTATTTTGCGCGGACGCGTTATTGAACAGCGCGCGCACGTCCGAAAGCCGTTTTTTCGCGCTCTCGTCCATAAACCCGTATTCCTCGCCGCTTGTGAGAACTTCGAGAATTTTCTTCATTACGCGCGTATGAACGTACTCGTTTCCCGTGTCTGTCCACATATTTGCGGAAATTCCCTCAACGTGCTTGACGTAGATTATCTGCGATTTTTTGTCCAGCTCGACAACCTCCCAAGCCTGTCCTGCAAGCGCAAACTGACTTTTCGGCGGGAACGGGTTTTGCACCGTTCCGATAACCTCTGAGTTGTTTCTCACGGTAAACTCAACGGGCACGGAAAACACCGCGAGAAACTCATAGTTGTTGACGGCAGCCTCGCCCTTTTCTCCGATAAGCAGAGCGCCGTCCTCTTCGCGTTCAAGGTGACCGTTTTCGAGAAGGTGCCGCAAAAGCGCGAGATAATCCTCTTTTGTGACGTTTGAGAACACTGAGAGCGTGAGGACTTGCCGCGCAAGCTCTCTCGGCTGAAGCGAGCCGTTTGCCGCCATTATCGACATCGTTTGATGATAGAGCAGCGAAAACGGGAGTTTCGGAAGGTACATCGGCTCAACGAATTTTTCGCGCGTGTACAGCAAAATCTCAGCCGCGCACATCACGAAATCCCAGTTTATTTCGCGGTAAAAATCGGTTTTCGGCAGGCTCATATCGTATCGAAACGCAAATCGCATTTCCGCTTCACCGCCGCGTCTGCCTGTTCTACCAAGCCGCTGTACAAGCCCCGATACCGTGAGCGGGCAGCCCGTCTGAACAATTCTCTCCAGCTTTCCGAGGTCAATTCCGAGTTCCAGCGTAACCGTAGCTCCCGTACACACGGGCAGTTCGCTGTTTTTCATACTTTTCTCGGCAAACTCTCGCAGCGCGGGAGAAATATTCGCGTGGTGCACGAGATAACACCCGCCGTCGTGATTTTTCTCGGAAATCGCCTTGATATGCGCGATATTTTCCTCAACCTCGCCCTTGCTGTTTGAGAACAGAATACACCGTTTTCCGCGGGTGCACTCGTAAAGATAATCGTAATAATTCTGCAAAAGCGTCTTGCTGTTTCCGTTCGGAATTTTCTCGGCAATCGGGAAAAACCGAACTGACAGCCGGACTTTTCTGCCCTTGTCCTGGCATTTCGGTGTTGAGCATTCGCGGCTTGTGCCCATATTCAGCCATTTCTCGGCATTTCGGGTATCTCCGAGCGTTGCCGAAAGACCTATTCTTCGCGGTGTGAAGCCGATTATGCGCTGTATTCTTTCAAGCACCGAGAGCAGCTGAAGTCCGCGGTCGTTGTCCATAAAATAGTGAACCTCGTCGATGATGACGAAGCGCAAATCCGAGAAAAGCCGCGAAACCGCATTGCTGTTGCGGATAAGCAGACTTTCAAGGCTCTCGGGAGTTGTCTGCATAACGCCTCGCGGGTTCTTGACAAGACGTTTTTTTGCCGTGGGAGAAGCGTCGCCGTGCCATTTCGTGACAGGGATATCCTGCTCGTCAAGCAGCTCCTGAAGCCGCTCGAATTGGTCGTTTATCAGCGCTTTCAGCGGTGAAACGTACAGTACTCCTACTGAGCAGGACGGGTTTTCCCAGAGGTGCGTTAAAACGGGCAGAAAAGCAGCCTCGGTTTTACCGCTTGCCGTGCCCGACGAGAGAAGGAGGTTGTCGTCCGTGTCAAAGACAACCCGTGCCGCTTCAACCTGTATCGGTCGCAGCTCCTCCCATTTGTTTCGGTAGATGAAATCCTGAATAAACGGCGCAAGCCGATAAAAAACAGCGTTTTCGCTCATAAATCAAAGTCCTCGAAGCCGTCCGTGCTGCTCTCGCCCTCACCCTCGGCAAACTTGAATTCGTCCTCTTCCATAAGCTCGGCGAGCGTTTTTTCGGGGTTCTGATAGGCGATGTTGAGCAGCTCGATAAAGTCGCGTATCATCTCTCGCGGCGTGATATTCGCGTCCGCGCCGACTCTGCCGAATTCCGCCTTGACGAAGAAAATTCTGTCTTCGAGCGTGATTTTCGGCTCATATCCGAACACAACCCCGTGAATTTCCGCGAGTTTTTCTGTGAGCACGGTCAGCTCCTCGTAATTCAGCGGAGAAAGCCGTATAATCGGCGACATCAAGTCCTTGACGTCATCGGAGGCAAATCTTCCGCGTTCCAAACGCGACCGAAGCGCTTCATAGCTGAAAACACCGCGGCGCGTGTCCTCAACGCACTGAGGAGTGCCGCCGAGAATTATTCCGAGATTGTGCGCTTTGCCCTGCATAACGTCGTTGTACATCATCAGAATTTTCTCGTAGTTGTACTGCCGCGTGACGGAATTTGAGATTTTCATTATATTGACAAGCTCGTCAATCATCACGACAAGCCCCTTGTAGCCCGCGCTCACGAGGAAAGACGTCATCAGTTTGAGGTAGTCGTACCAGTTTTCATCGTTGATGATTGTGCTGACGTTAAGACATTCCTTTGCCTCGGTTTTCGTGGAAAACTCACCGCGAAGCCAGCGGATTGCGTTGCGCTGTTTCTCATCGTTTCCGTCACGGAAACCGTGATAATACTCCGAGATAATCGCCGCAAATTCAAATCCGTGCACCATATCTTCAAGACCGTTGATTTTCGCGAATATGCGCTTTTCCACTTCAACGTCAAAGAAGGTGTTGTCGCGGGTGATTTTGCCCTCGGAAAGGATTTCGTTTCGTACACCGTCAATCCACTTTTCAAGAATAAGCGGGAGCGCGCCGCCGTCGGGTTTTGCCTTGACGGAGAGGTTTTTCATCAGCTCGCGGTAGGTTGCAAGACCTTGTCCCTTTGTGCCGCACAAACGGCGCTCGGGTGACAAATCCGCGTCAGCGGCAGCAAAACCGCGGTCGGTGACGTGAGCGCGCATTGTTTGAAGGAGAAAGCTCTTTCCGCTTCCATAACGTCCGACAATAAACCGGAAAAATGCGCCTCCGTCCTCTGCGATTGCCACATCTTTGAGCAGCGCGTCAATTTCATCGGAGCGCCCGACTGCGATATATCCAAGCCCCGTGCGCGGGACAACACCGCCTTTTAGCGCGTTTATAAGCCCCGAAGCAATTCTTTTCGGTATCTGCACGATAAACAACCTCTTTTCCTTAATTATCCAACAAACCTTATCATTTTATTATACCACAGAATATCGGAAAATGCAACTTGAATTTACCGCCAAAAAGTGATATACTAAAATAAATGGTGGTGATAAAATGGAAATACCGAAGCAGATAGAAGAAGTGCTGGAAAAGCTGGAAAAAGCGGGCTTTGAGGCATATATAGTCGGCGGGTGCGTGCGGGACGAGATTATGGGAAAAACCGCGCACGATTATGATATAACGACATCAGCCGAGCCGCGGGAAACCGAGCGGGTTTTCTCGGATTGTCGGGTTGTGGAAACGGGGATAAAACACGGTACGGTTGTAGTGCTTTTTAAGGGAATGAGCGTGGAAATCACGACTTTTCGCATTGACGGGGATTATCCCGACGGTCGTCACCCCGAAAGAGTATCGTTTTCGAGAAATCTGAAAGACGATTTGGCACGGCGCGATTTCACGATGAATGCGATTGCGTACAGCCCCAAGCGCGGTATAATCGATATTTTTGACGGCAAGGCAGACATAAATGCGAAAATAATCCGCTGCGTGGGAGAGCCCGAAAAACGCTTTTCCGAGGACGCTCTGCGAGTTATGAGAGCGCTGCGATTTTCGGCGGTGCTCGGATTTGATATCGAGGAAAATACAAAATCCGCGCTTCTCCTCAAAAAAGAAAATCTGAAAAACGTGTCAAAAGAGCGGATTTTCTCGGAGCTGAAACAGCTGCTTTGCGGGGAAAACGTGAAGAAAGTTCTTTTGGAATACCGTGAGGTTTTCGCTGAGATTATTCCTGAAATCCGAGAAATGTTCGATTACGACCAGAATTCAAAATATCACAACAGCACGCTTTTTGAGCACACCGCGAGAGCTGTCGAGGCAGCGCCGCCGAAAGAGGAAATGCGGCTAGCTATGCTGTTTCACGATATCGGGAAGCCTGCTTGTCGGACAATCGATGAAAACGGCGAGGGGCATTATTACGGGCACGCGGCAAAAAGCGTGGAAATTGCCGACAGAATTCTGCGGGAGCTGAAATGCGATAATATGCTGCGGGTACGGGTGTGTGAGATTATCAGGTATCACGATATGCCGATTGAGCTGTCGGGAAAGGCGATAAAGCGGAGGCTGTCAAAGCTGGGAGAGGAGCTTTTCTGCGAGGTTATGGAGGCGCATATTGCCGATGACTCAGCGAAGCAGGAGTTTACGAAAGCGAGGGTTGAAACGGCGCGGGAAGCGATGAGGATAGCGAGGGAGATTGCCCGCGAGAAGCCGTGTCTGGATTTGAAGGGTCTTGCGGTGAACGGGGGAGATTTGAAGGAGATGATGGAGCCGTCGCCGAAGATGGGAGAAATTCTGGGGGTATTGTTGAGCGAGGTTGTGGACGGAACTCTGGAAAATGAGAAATCTGCGCTGTTGGCGAGAGTGAGGGAGCTTTTGCGGTGATTTAGAAGTGTGCGTTCCGTGCACCGCGAAGCGAAAAAAGTCTTTTTGGAATTTTTAAAACCTTTTTCTTCAGAAAAAGGTTTTAAACCGCCGGAGGCACTGGAGCGAAGCGTCAAATCAAAAAAGAACGCTCTCACATACTATTCGTTCACAAACCGACTTGAAATCCGGTTTTGCGACCATTGCCAATTTTTTTGACGAAATGTCAAAAAAATCGCAAACCCCTCAGAACAACCTAACCTTAACAGAGCAAGTAAAGTCAAGCAAAATCCGACAAATTTCGACAAATGGAGCAAAAGTTCTCCTATCAATCACATCTGAAAACTCCAACAAACGCGGCTGTTATGCCAAATTCGAGGAATAGTAAAATATTTCCAAAAAATTCCAAAAACATATTGAAATTACTTCCAAAATATGGTAAAATATGGTTGTACCGAAAGAAAAGCGAACAAATTCGCAGAAATTCGGAAAAATTTGGAGGTAGAAAGATATGACAAATCAAATTAAGGTACTTATCGGAAATGATTCGGCGGATTGCGGAATGGCTTGGGCTGGGGCACTCAAGAACGCAGGAATGTACGCGATTACGCGGCGCTGCGACGGAAATTCCGTGCTGAATTCAATTAAGTCGGAAGCACCCGACGCGGCTGTGCTTGAAGCGAAAATGCCGTTCTGCGACGCGGTTGAGGTAATCCGCAGACTGAAAGTGGAGAAAAAATACGTTCCGAACGTAATCATAGTTTCGGGAACTCCCGACCCGAATTTGGAGCGCGAGGCAGCAAATCTCGGCGCGTCTTTTGCGCTGAAGCCCGTTGACCCGCAGTATCTTGTGTCGAAAATCAACCAGATGTGCGGTGTTTCCGAAAAGAAAAACGAAGCTCCCGATGAAACAGAGCTGGAGCTTGCCGTAACCGAAATAATTCATCAGGTCGGTATTCCCGCGCATATCAAGGGTTATCACTATCTGAGAACCGCGATTATGCTTTCGGTGAACGACGACGAGATGATAAACTGCATAACAAAGCTACTTTACCCGACTGTTGCCAAGCAGTACCAGACAACATCTTCAAGGGTAGAAAGGGCAATCCGTCACGCTATCGAAATCGCGTGGGACAGAGGAAATATCGACGTGCTTAACAAGATTTTTTCCTACACCGTCCACACCTCGCGCGGAAAACCCACAAATTCCGAGTTTATTGCGCTGATTGCCGACCACCTTCGTCTGAAATCAAAGCAGACGGGCGGCGTGCTCACGGGCGCATACAGATAATCGGGTATTTCTTTCCAATATATTCTTGTCGTTTCCCCTCGACAAAGAAAAAAGACGTTCTTTTGAGAGCGTCTTTTTTCTTGCTTAAAATAATCCCTGAAACCACTCAAAAACCGCAAATTTTATCGTAATTCCCTGAGGTTTTCCGAAGTCCGCGAGAACGTCCTCGGCTTTTTCCGATTTTGAAGCCGCGGGCAAACAAAGCTGCGGAAAAATCACGCACCACCAGTTTTTGCCCTCACCGCTTCCGAGAGTTATACGAATTGCGCGATATTTCCCTGCCGGCAAAATCAGCTTGTCATATTCGCGCGTGGTGAAATCCATCGTCACAAGCTCGGCTTTTGCGCCGTAGGAAAACCCGTTCCTTTCGAGAAATTCGGTTGATTTGCGCTCGATTTCGGGGAGAAGCTCCCGCGTTTTTTCCTCAGCCTCGTCAAGATTTTCACATTCGGCAAGCTCGTCCGAAAACTCGCTCAGGATATAATCCCGCAGTCTGAGTTTTATCGCTTGGTCTGCCTCGCTGTCTGAGTTTGCGGGAATGTGCAGCCGTAAAACCTCGCTGCACACGTCCTCGCAGTTTTCCGCGAATGTCAGAAAACCTCCCGCACAAAAGAAGAAAACCGCTCCCATTGCCAGAAATAGCGAAATAAGTACTTTTTTCATAATACGTCCTTTCAACGATGTCGTTTTGTACAATAAGCATTGACCGATTGTACAAATTTAATCAAAAATGTAAAAAATACTTGAAATAATCGCCATAATATTGTATAATAATATATATAACGGGAACTTGTTCCTGTTAATCAGCGAAGCTGATAGCCGCGAGAGCGGCGTACATATATTACAAGGTTCTCACAGCCGTCCAAATCTTTGATTTGGGCAACGGCGTGAGGTTCTTATAATATTAACTACAGCATTTAAACGGTATTCTATGCCGAAAATTAAAATTACGGAATTAAAGGGGAGTATTTATGCCGCTTGAAGAAATTACAAGGGAGTTTTCATTTCCGCTTTGCAGAATGATTGACGAGTTCAAGCTCGAAGTAATCTATATGCCCGAAAACGGCGGGAATACATTAATCACAAACAACGACACAAACCGTCCCGGACTTCAGTTCGCGGGCTTTTACGAGTATTTTGACAACAAGCGTATTCAGGTTATGGGCAAAATGGAGCACGCGTACCTCTCGGGACTCGACCCCGAGCTTCGCAGAAAGCGTATCGCAGACCTTCTGAGCTATCGTTTTCCCGCGCTTGTAATCACGCGCAACGAGGAGATTTTCCCCGAAATGCTGGAGCTTGCGCCGAACTATGAAATCCCGATTTTGCGCACCGATGAAAGCACAACCGTTTTCATCTCGAAGCTTATGGCATTTTTGAATTTACAGCTCGCTCCGAGAATTACCCGTCACGGTGTTCTTATCGAGATTTACGGCGAGGGCGTTATGATACTCGGTGAGAGCGGCGTAGGTAAGAGCGAAACCGCGATTGAGCTTGTAAAGCGCGGTCACCGTCTTATCGCGGACGACGCCGTTGAAATCCGCAAGGCTTCCAACATCACGCTTGTCGGTTCTTCTCCCGATAACATAAGACACTTTCTGGAGCTTCGCGGTATCGGTATCGTAAACGCTCGTCAGCTTTTCGGTATCGGCGCTGTAAAGATGTCCACGAAAATCGATATGGTTGTTGAAATGGAACTGTGGAACCCCGAGAAAACGTACGACAGAATGGGTGTTGACACGCACTATATGACAATCCTCGGAGTAAAGGTGCCGCTGCTTAACATTCCCGTTAAACCGGGACGAAATCTCGCGGTTATTCTCGAAGTTGCGGCTATGAACAACCGTCAGAAGAAGATGGGCTACAATGCGGCTAAGGACCTGCTCCGTCAGCTCGGAATTGACTCCGACAGCGAGGAAATAATGTCCGATTTGAATATTTAATCTGAAAGGAAATATGAGTTATGTACAATATAGGAATTGACTTGGGCGGAACAAACATCAAGGTCGGCTTGGTTGACGAGAACTACAACATCGTTCAGAAGGCAACCGCAAAGACAAATCTTCCCAGACCTGCCGATGAAATCTGCGGCACTATCGTTGAGCTTATCTGGCAGTGCCTTAACGCAGCGAGAGTTACAATCGGCGAGGTTAATTCAATCGGTATCGGCACACCGGGTGTTGCAAACAGAAACAGCGGAGTTGTGCTCTATTCCTGCAACCTTGATTTCCACAACACCGACCTTCGCGCTCTCCTCAAACAGCGTCTTGACAAGCCGATTTACGTTGAAAACGACGCAAACGCTGCTGCATTCGGCGAGGTTCTCGCGGGCGCGGGCAAGGGTTACTCGGACGTTGTTGTCGTAACGCTCGGCACAGGCGTCGGCGGCGGTATCATCATCGGCGGCAAGATTTACACGGGCTTTAATTTCTGCGGAGCAGAGCTTGGTCACACGGTTATCGAGTTCAACGGCAGACAGTGCGGCTGCGGCAGAAAAGGCTGCTTTGAGGCATATTCCTCGGCTACCGCGCTTATAAATATGACAAAAGAGGCAATGGAAGCGCACAAGGACTCGAAGATGTGGGAAATTGCCGGCGGCGATATCGAAAAGGTTGACGGCAAGACTGCGTTTGACGGTATGAGAGCGGACGACGAAGCCGCAAAGGGCGTTGTAAATATGTACATAGAGTATCTCGGCTGCGGACTTACGAATATCGTAAACACGTTCCAGCCCGAGGTTCTGCTTATCGGCGGCGGTATCTGCAAGGAGGGCGAAAACCTCACAAAGCCGCTCGGTGAAATAATCAGCCGCGACAGCTATTGCGTTGATGAAAAGCAGTCCACAAAGCTCGACATCTGCAAGCTCGGAAACGACGCGGGAATTATCGGCGCGGCGTTCCTGTACAGCATTTAAAAACAAATTCGGAGGAAATCAGTGGATAATTACACCGAAATTTTAAGAAACTGCCGCGAAAGCGGCGGTTTTTGTGAACGGGATTTTATTCTTGCCGACAAGACTTCAATGAAAATCGGCGGGGAGTGTGACGTTTTTGTCGCGCCGAAAACTGAAAAATCTCTCTGCGAAATACTTGATTTCTGTCGGAAAAGCGGGATTTCATATTTCGTTCTCGGCAAGGGCTCAAACGTGCTGATAAATAAATTTCACGGTGTTGTTATCTCAACGGCGGAGCTTTGCGAAATCTCCGCCGACGGTCGGACGATAACTGCGGGCGCGGGTGCGTCGCTTGCGGCTGTGTGCAAAACCGCGCTTGAAAAATCGCTTACGGGAATGGAGTGCCTTTTCGGAATTCCTGGCTCGGTGGGAGGCGCGCTTTTTATGAACGCGGGCGCTTACGGCGGGGAAATGAAGGACGTTGTTTCGAGCTGCCGTTATATTGACGAGGACGGCGAAATCCGTGAAATGCGCGCGGAGGAAATGGAGCTTTGCTATCGCGGGAGCATTTTCAGACAGCGCGATTTTGTGATAATTTCGGTTGTGTTCACGCTGAACGAGGGCGAGAAAACCGCGATAAAAGAGCGTATGGAAGAACTTATGCAGCGCCGACGCGATAAACAGCCGCTTGAATATCCGTCCTGCGGGAGCACGTTCAAACGTCCCGAAAACTACTTTGCAGCGGCGCTAATCGAGGAATGCGGACTGAAAGGCTGCTCGGTCGGCGGCGCTGAGGTCAGCCGAAAGCACAGCGGTTTCGTGATAAACAAAGGCGGCGCGACGTTTGAGGACGTTGTCGCGCTAGTTGAGCATATAAAGAAAGTCGTTCGCGAAGAAAAAGGCGTTGAGCTTGAATGCGAAATGATTATTGTAGACAAATGACGAGGACACAAAAAGATTTATGACATTTTTGATTGTAACGGGGCTGTCGGGCTCGGGAAAATCCTCCTGCGTAAAGGTGCTGGAGGACATCGGCTTTTTCTGTATCGATAATATGCCGCCGCAGCTTATCCCGAATTTTGCCGAGATGTGCGCGAAAAACCGCGACATCGAGCGCGTTGCTATTGTCACGGATATCCGCGGCGGAGCGATGTTTTTAAAGCTCTCGGAGAACCTCTCGCAGGTTCGCGCAATAAACGGGGTTGACGTGAAGATACTGTATCTCGAAGCGTCAAAAGAGGTTCTGATGAACCGCTATAACGAAACCCGCCGCAAGCACCCTCTCGAAGAAGCAGCGGGCGGGGATTTGTCGAAAGCGATTGACGCGGAGATGACGCTTTTGACGGACATTCGCGCGTGCGCGGACTACATCATCGACAGTTCTCTGCTCACGTCGCGTCAGCTTCAGGAGCAGGTTTCGGGGCTGTTTCTCGAAAATCCCTCCGACAGAATGCTTGTGAGCTGTATGAGCTTCGGGTTTATGTACGGTGTACCCGGTGAAGCGGACCTTGTGTTTGATGTGAGATGTTTGCCGAACCCGTTTTATGTGCCCGAGCTGAAAAAGCTCACGGGACTTGACGAGGCAGTCCGCGACTTTGTGATGAAGTATCCGCAGAGCGTGGAGTTCGAGAAAAAAATCTTTGATATGGCGGAGTTTCTGCTGCCGCTGTACGTTTCCGAGGGCAAGAGCAGACTTGTTATCGCGTTCGGCTGTACAGGCGGAAAACACCGCTCCGTGACCTTTGCAAAGCGCACTGCCGAGCACCTTGAAAGCGCGGGATTTCTCGTGCGCGAGGTACACCGCGACATCGACAAGTAACCTATCTGTTCATCGCCGAGCGGTATCGCTCGATGAAATCGGAGAACATCTCGGCAATTTTTTGGTTTTCGTTGAATGCGAGAAAATTGCTTCGGCGCATTTGAACAAGCTCTTTATAACGAATTTCTGCGGCTTGACCCGAAATCCCGCAGATTTTTTTTATCTCTCCTGCGCTCTCCACACCGCATAAAATCAGCACGGGAAGCGGAGCGAGAAAATCCGCGGCAAACCTGTCGGCAGAGTGTTCCTCAAAGCTTGTGGGAGCGCGGTTTTCCGAGAGCCTTCCCGTGTGTCCGAGAACGCAGTGACCGAGCTCGTGCGCTATGGTAAATCTGCGTTTTCGTTCACCGCAGGAATTCTCGTTCACCGCGATTACAAAGCGGTTTTCCGACTTGAACGAGAACCCGAACGGGCTTCTCCTGTACAGATAATCCGCGTCGATATCGTAAATTTCTGTCATTGTCCCGTAGCTCACGGTTTTTATTCCGAGCGCGCCCGCGGCTTTTGCGGGATTAATCGGCAAATCGCCTATTTCAGCCGCCTCAAAAACATCGCAAACCTTCATTTTTGCTCCTTTCGCTAACGATAATCGGGCGCGTCAAAAATACTCTTTTTGCCGCGTTTTTTGAGGACGATTGTGCCGCCGCCTTTTCTCGCGGCAATTGTCACGGTTTCTTCCTCAAAGCCGAAAAGTTCGTTCGGCGTGCAGCAGAGCGCCTCGAAAAGCCGATACAGCACTTCTTCCCGCGGGAAACTCACGCCTTGTTCATAGTTCCCGACAGCGGACGGAGTGACGCCGATTTTCAGCGCTAAATCACGCTGAGTTAATCCGGCATTTTTCCGCAGTTCCGAAATCTTTTCACCGATTGTCATAGTGCCACCTCGCAAATATCAACGCATTTGTAGTGCCTGTTCAGGCTGTCGAGAGCCTTTTTCCGCAGATTGAAAACCTGCCGCTCGCTTATGAACATCTCGTCGGAGATTTTCCGCCAGTCCTTTGCGAGAATGTAATGCTGATACAAAACCGCGCGCTCGTCGCCGTGAAGCGCGCTCAGCACTTTCAGAGCCTCACGTTTTGCGTCAACGGCACGGTCGATGTTTGCGTTGAGTTCTTCCTCGAATTTCGCGAGATTATCCGCAAGCGTCTGCGCATACGCAAGCGAATGTCCCGTGTTTCGCATAATTCTGTGCAAGCGCTCGATTTGTTCAAGCTCCGCGGTGATTTCAAGCTCTGCCTCGCGCGCTGCTTTTAAAAGTTCAAGAAAATCCAAATTCGTCACCTCTTTCACTTGTTGTTTGCCTATGAACAAATTATACCACAAGTTTCTTGTAGTGTCAATAGGTTTATATAAATTTGTTCATTTTGTACAAAATGTCTGAAAATGGTGTCGAAAATCGCCGAACACTTGAAATTTCCCGAAAAGTGTGATACAATAATATTATCAATTCAGGAGGATAAGTATATGAAAGTTATTCTTGTAAACGGTTCACCCAAGGAAAAAGGCTGTACATACACGGCGCTTTGCGAGGCTGAAAAGTCGCTCAAAGCAAACGGTATCGAAACCGAGATTTTCTGGCTCGGAAAGGACGCGCTCGCGGGCTGTATCGGCTGTGGAGCGTGCTCGAAAATGGGAAAATGCTTTCGCGGAGACTGCGTGAATGATTTCGTGGAAAAGGCAAAGGACGCGGACGGCTTTATTTTCGGCTCACCCGTTCACTATGCTGCGGCTTCCGGCGCGCTTACGTCGTTTATGGACAGGGCTTTCTTCTCGGGGAAAAAGTACCTTTTGGGCAAGCCCGCGGCTGCTGTTGTGAGCTGTCGCAGGGGAGGAGCTTCTGCTGCATTTGACCAGATAAACAAGTACTTCACGATAAGCTGTATGCCGATTGTATCCTCACAGTACTGGAACCAGGTTCACGGAAGCACACCCGAGGACGTTCTGAAGGACGAGGAGGGTTTGCAGACGATGAGAACTCTCGGAAACAATATGGCTTGGCTTTTGAAGTGCATTGAGGCGGGAAAAGCCGCGGGAGTTGATTTCCCCGCGCTTGAAGCGCCGATTAAGACGAGCTTTATCCGTTGATTTTGTGTAAGCAGGTGCGCTATGTCATTTTCTTCCGAGATAAAAACGCAGCTTTGCGCTGTCAGAGAGCTTTCCGAGCGCGAGATGACCGCTATGCTTTACGGTATGTTTTTCGCGGGAAAAAGCGTTTCGGGAAAGCCTGCCGTGCGCACGGAAAATCTTGAAATTTTCACGGCTGCACAGGGACTTTGCTCCCGTGTTTTCAAAAACGAGCATTATGAAACCCGCCGACTTGTGAAAAACGGCGGCTCGCTGTACACGTTAAGCGTGAAATCGGACATTTTCGGAGATTTTCTTTCGGTAAACGAGAGCGTTGTTTCGGGCAGCGACGATACAGCAAGCGCGTTTTTGCGCGGAATTTTTGTGTGCTGCGGTTATGTGACCGACCCGAAGAAGGAGTATCATCTGGAGCTTGTCCTTTCGGAAAGCGTGCGCGCGAAGGTGCTTGCGGACTTTATTTCGGAGCACGGAATGCCGCTGAAAACCACCGAGCGCAAGTCGCAGACGGTTCTTTATTCAAAGACGAGCGAGCAGATTGAAGATTTTCTCACATATATCGGTGCGGGCACGCACTCGCTTGAAATAATGCAAGTCAAGATTGAGAAGGACCTGCGAAACCGCGCAAACCGTTCCGTGAACTGCGACAGCGCAAATCTTGACAAAACGGTTGCCGCGAGCGAAAAAAGCTGCCGTGATATCGAGCTTGTGCTTGAAGAAATCGGTGCTGAAAACCTCAGTCCCGAGCTTCGGGAAACTGCGCTTTTGCGGCTGAACAATCGGGAAAGCTCTCTTTCGGAGCTTTGCGCGATGTTTGCCGAGCCGATTAGCCGAAGCGGGCTCAATCACCGCTTGAAAAAGCTTTCGGCGCTTGCGGAGCAAATCCGAACTGAAAAAGACTGAATAACTCCCTCTTTTCTGCTAAAAATAGCTGTGAAAAGGGGGAGTATTTTTGAAGGTTGAAATTGACCGTGACGGGTGCATTGGCTGCGGGTTATGCGCGGATATTTGTCCCGAGGTATTCAGAATTGCCGATGACGGGCTCTCGGAAGTTATTCCCGACGAGAGTGCTTCGCACGACAAAATTACCGAGGCAGCAGAAAACTGCCCTGTTGATGTTATTCATCTTAAATAGCGAAAACCGGCACGCTTTCGGACGTGTCGGTTTTTCTGTTATGGGGAGGTTGCTGAATGGGGTTTGCGATTTTTTTGACATTTCGTCAAAAAAATTGGCAATGGCAGCTAACCGGATTTCAAGTCGGTTTGTAAACTGTTGGTTTGTGATAATTCATTTTTATGATTTTGACGGCTTCGCCTTCAGTAGCGCGACTTCGTCGCGAGTGCCTCCGGCGGCTTGAAACCTTTTTCTGAAGAAAAAGGTTTCAAGGCTTCCAAAAAGACTTTTTTCGCTTCGCGTTTAGCCCGTCCTCTCCGTCCCAAACCTGATAAAATTATACTCTTTCGCAGCCGTATCCCACGTCAGCGCCCCGACAACCCCCGTCGGCTCAATCCCATACAACCGCTGAAACGTCATCACAGCTCGCTCCGTTTCCGGCCCGAAATACCCCGTCGCTTCAATCACCGGAATTTCCCCGATATTCTGCCCGATTACCCGCAGATACGTCTGAAACTCCTTCACATCATCATTCCTCATACCCGGCGTCAGATTATACCCCGGATACAGCGCCGCCGTCGCTCCCGCGTATCCCTCGGGCAGGTTATTCACAATATTCCGGTAAATCTCGTTTATCAGCTCCCACGTCCGAAAATCCACAACGCCGTCCGGATTTAACCCGTAAAACCGCTCAAACTCGCGAACCTGATTGTCCATCGCCGAATTGAACACACCGTCCGACATAACCATCGGAATTTCGGGGTTAAAATACGCGATTACATTCAGATAATACTGCACAATCCGCACACGCTCGCCGTAATCGCCCTGCCGCAAATCCTTCTCGAAAATGTTCGTTACCTCTTCTTCCGTCAGCCCCTCGCTTGTCAGCTCCGACAAGCCCTTGACCGCCGTGAAAATGTACTTAATCTGATACCACGTCGATTTGTTGACAATCCCCGTCTGCGGCAGCCCGAAAACGCCCTGAAATACCCGCACCGCTTCAACCGTGCTCTCACCGTAAATTCCGTTTGCAGGAACGATTTTCGGTATCGCGGGATAATTTGTGCTTATCCTGTTCAACTCGACCTGAATTGACCGCACCTCGTTTCCCGTTGAACCAAACCCGAACGGCGTCCCCGGATAACTCGGGATATTCGGCGAAATCGGCGCGTTGTACACGATATCGATGTCGTTCCCATAGTAGAATTGAAGCATTTCATACGGTGTATAGCCGCGGTTTGCGAGAGTTACCGTGCCCCATTGCGAAAGTCCCTGACAAGTGACGGTCGTGCCGTTGCAGAATGCCGTGAAAAGCGGCTCGACGCTGCCTCTGCGCACGACGTAGTTATTGAAAATTTCATCGACAATGCGGCTGATATTCTCGAACACGTCGCGCCCGTTGACAAACGCTTGGTCGTACTGCGTGGAATTTGTTATGTCGAAATTATAGCCGCGGCTTCTGTACCACTCGGTGTAAACGCGGTTCAGCGCAAAGGATATCTGAACGTAAATATTGGCTCTGAGAGCCGCTTCGGGCCACGTCGGGAAAATCTCGCTCGAAGCGACGTTTTTGATGTAGTTCGGGAAAGTGAGCGTGACGTTCTGTGCTACCGAGTCGGGCGGTCCGAGGTGAACGGTGATATTTTCGGGGACAAAAGGGAGATTTGCTTCAGGCATTTTCGCTCACCTCCGTGATAATCTCGGTCATTTTTTCCTCGGTGGGAACCATAGCTGCGCGCTGAACGGAATTTACCCCGTCAAACACGGGAATTCCCGTATATCTGATTGTCGCGTAGCCTGTCTTTGTCACAACCGCGTCGTACAGCGAAAACGGCTGAATTTTGTTGCCGCTGTCAAGGGAGAGATTTTTCTCGGGCGCAGGAAGGGTAATCGGTGCAGTTTGCCCGCTCATATCGGTTGTGAGCGTGCTGAAGGTGTGAGTTTCGCCGCCGATTTCCTTGGTTATGATAATCTTTGCCCCGACAACGGGAAGCGCTTCTCGCGCAGTATACACGCGAAACGGCATCGTTCCCCTGCCGGTATTTTTGCGCTCGAACTCCTCGTAATTCTCGTAAACGGGCTCGGGAAAATTGCCCGGCTCGGTCTGGCTGCCCTCGCGGACGATATCCTCGCGGGAGTTTTCGGGTGTGCGCTCGTCGGGGAAGCTTCGTCCCGTGAGCTGCTCACCGAACTCCGTTCCGCTTATCGGCTGACGGTTCAAGCCCTCGGCACGCTCCTCGGAAACCGTGCCGCCGTAGGCTAAATCCGCGCGGGGTGTTGTCGGGGAATTGTCCGTAGCTCCCGAAGAATTTGGCTCGGGCTCGTTGTTTTCGGGAACGCTCCCGTTTGTGATATCCTCGCGGGTTTGCTCAAAGGACGGGATTTCCGTAAATCTCGGGCTGTCCGTGACCTCATCATCGGTTTCGGGAGTTTGTCTTGTCGGATAACCGTCCGCGATTGCCGAGGGGTTTTCGGGTTCGTTAATCTCGGGAACAGGCATTTCGGGCTCATCGGGAGCTTCGTTCTCCTCGACAGCTTCCGCGGGCATTTCCTCGGTCTGCTCCTCGGAAGCGTTCTCGGGAGCCTGCTCCGTTGCGGCAGATTTAGGCGGGTTCTCGGCAAGCCGCGAAAAAATCTCGTCAATCTGCGCTCCCTCGTCAACATACCCGATAACCTGTGGTGTGCGTTTTTTCTCGGTGCGCGGTTCGGGAGCTGCCGCGGGACGGCTTCGGCTCATATCCATAAGCTCCTTTTTGTAGCGCTCTATCAGTTTTTTCATATCGTCCATAAGATAACCTCCGGTAAAAATTCGTGTGTTTTAGAAAATATATGCGAAATATTGCAGTAAAATGCAGTTTATTCTGTGCTAACATTTACTTGAAATCCGAAATATTATTAAAGGAGTGTGACTTATGCAGAGAAAAAACGCTAAAACCTCGGTTAAGGATTTTTTCGACGCAAACGCAAGAAATTTTATCAAGTTCGGCAGAACCTTTATTGCAAATCTCACCGATGAAGGTCTAATCAACGAGCTTGCTCACAAGGATTTGGAAAAGCTTGCGAAGGTGTTCAAGCTGGTTTTTGAGCTGCTCGGTGACAACACCCGCGACGACGCTTCGGACAAAGCGGCAGAGCTTATCGCGGCTTATACTTCGCTTGTGGAGGAGGACGAGCAATGACTTTTTCTCCGAAACAGAAACAGGCGCTTATGCTGCTCAAAAACGGCGGCCTGAAGCGAATAAACATCTTTGAGGGCAGCGTACGAAGTGGAAAAACCTATATTTCAATGGTGATGTGGGGGCTATGGGTTGCCGCGTCGCCGAAAGACGGAGCATTTCTGATGTCGGGAAAAACGCTTTGCACGCTCAAACGAAACGTCCTTGAACCGATGAGCGCTCTTTTCGGCAGGTGTTTTACTTACAGCACCGCGAAAAAAGAGGGCTTGCTCTTCGGGAGAAAAATCTTCCTTGAAGGCGCGGCAAATGCCGAGAGCGAAAGCAAAATCCGCGGAATGACGCTTTCGGGCGCATACTGCGACGAGCTTACTCTTTTTCCCGAGGATTTTTTCGTTATGCTGCTTTCGCGCTTGTCCGAGAAGGGAGCGAAGCTCTTCGCGACAACAAATCCCGATGACCCGAACCATTGGGTAAAACGCGACTATCTCGACAACAAATCTCTGGACTTGCTCTCGCTTAAATTTTGTCTTGACGACAACATTTTTCTCCCGAAAAAGTATGTCGAGCAGCTCAAAAACGAGTTTTGCGGCGTGTTTTACGACAGATTTATCCTCGGTGAGTGGACGGCTGCCGAGGGAAGAATTTACGACGGTTTCGGGAAAAGCAATATTATTTCCGTGGACGAGCTTCGTCTGAAAACCGCGCAAAATCCGATAGTACACTCGGTTATCGGGGTGGATTACGGCGGAAGCGGTTCAAGCTCGGCTTTTGCGCACGTCGGCTTTGACGCGGGCTTCAAAAACGTCTATGTTTTGTCGGAGTATTTCGACAGCAAAAACACCTCGGCAGAGTGCCTGATAAACGCTTTTCGGGACTTTGTCGCCGAGGAAAAGGAAAAGTTCCCCACGCTTGCGACAGCTTTCTGCGACAGCGCCGAGCAGCTTTTAATCAAGAGCTTTCGCGGGGCTGTGCGGATTGAGGTCAAAAACGCGCTCAAAAAGCCGATTAACACGCGCATAAATATGCTCAGCCGACTTATTTCGGCAAACAGGTTTTTCGTGCTCGACCACTGCCCGCACACGATTGACGCCATACGCGGAGCCGTCTGGGACGCGCGCAGCATTCACAAAAATCAGCGTCTTGACAACGGCACAACAAACATCGACAGCCTCGACGCGCTTGAATACGCTTTCGAGCGCTTTGAGCGGCAGCTTTTCAGGATATAGACAAAAAAAGCTCCCGAAGAAATTCGGGAGCAAATATCCGCGCAGTGGAAAGGTGTGAAGGTTTAACAACGTGTGGAAATATATGTAAAACTGCACGGTTTAAAATGGAAGGGGCGAGGACGCAAAGCTACGGCATTTGCCGCAGGAGAACTGCTTTTCCTGTCCTCTTAATGCTATTTTACCATATTTTCAGCAAAAGTCAACCTTTATTACAAAACTGTAATTATATTGTAATTCTTTTGCAAGATTTGTAATCTTTCTGTAAGAATACCGAGGTTTGTGCTTTAACTACAATCGGTTGACTTTGGCTTTGGTATAATTGTCTTGTAAGAAAAATGCAAGAAATCGGAATTTTAAATTCATATTCAGCAGGCAGACAAGGGCGTCTTATTCGAACGCTTGTCTGCTTTTTTGCATTTCCCGAAAGGACAGATGGTTATGGATAATCGCACGGAAATTTTGCTTGACAACATCGGTATGACCTATAAAACTACCGACGGCAGAGATGTCACGGCTTCAATTCTCGTCGATACGCTTCAGGGCGGAAACGGGCTCGGCTGTATGCTTTCGCAGTCGCTTAAAGGCGGTATGACAAGACTTGTGTTCTGGGATATCGTGCTGATAAGCGCGGTTATCGGTATTCTGAGCTATTGGCTTATGGGTGTTATCGAGCGGCTGCTTTGTCCTTATAAAAGAAAGGCGGCAAATGCTCCGCTTTATATTGTGCATCTTGCCAACAAACAGGGCGTTGAAGCGGTAACAAAGGCTAAATGTGAAAATGCTCCTTGGGGGTGCAACGCTTATACCCGACCTCGCGATAATCGACCCAAAATTCACCGTTTCCGCTCCGAAAAGCATAACCGCTGCGACAGGTCTTGACGCGCTCACTCACGCAATCGAAAGCTACACCTCGAAAAAGGCTCAGCCGCTCACCGACGCGGTTGCACTTTCGGCGGTAAAACGCATTTTCAAGTATCTTCCCACAGCTTACAAAAACGGCACGGACCTCACCGCCCGCAGCGAGATGTCAATCGCGGCTTTTGAGGCGGGTGTCGCTATAAACAACGCGTCCGTCACGCTTGTTCACGGAATGAGCCGTCCTATCGGCGCGAATTTTCACGTCCCGCACGGCATTTCAAACGCAATGCTGCTCGAAAAGTGCCTTTCGTTTGTGCTTGACGGCAATTACCCGCGTTTCGCGGAGCTTGGCAGGGCAATCGGTGCCGCAAACAGCTCCGATGACGACAAAACCGCTTCGGAAAAGCTTCTCGGCGCGATAAGGGAACTTTGCGCGGTGTGTGAAATCCCGACGCTTGCGGGCTATGGTATCGACAGGGAGAAGTTTTTCGCGGTGCTCGACAAGATGTCCGAGGACGCGGTCAAGAGCGGAAGTCCCGCAAATACCGTGAAAGCAGTTTCCGTCGATGACGTCAAGATAATTTACCGCAGCTTGTGGGAATAAAAAAGCAAAAAAAACGGCGCAGTCGGATTGACCGGCTGCGCCTTTTTGTTATCTTGAATTACTTGTAGAGCTTCTTCGCGCTGTAATTCGTGTGAAGAACTTCGTGTGCCTTGTGAGAATTCGGCTCGCCGAAGAACTCCTTGTAGAGCGTCTGGATATCGGGATTTTCGTGAGAACGGCGCTGAGCGCAGTTTGCGTCAATTCCGTAAAGAACCTCGGCTCTCTTTGCACGGATATCGGTGAAGTTGCGTACAGAAGCGGGCTGGATGATCTGTCCGCCACCGTTTACGCAGCCGCCCGGGCAAGCCATAATCTCGATGAAATCGTACTTTGCTTCGCCGGACTTAACGCTCTTGAGCAGCTTCTTGGCATTTGCAAGTCCGCTTGCAACAGCAATCTTAACGTCCTTGCCTGCAACATTGTAGGTTGCTTCCTTGATGCCCTCGGTGCCGCGAACTTCCTTGAAGTCGATGGGAGCGTTGTCGTCCTCGCCGGTGAGCTTCCATACAGCTGTACGGAGAGCTGCTTCCATAACGCCACCGGTTGCGCCGAAGATAACGCCGGCACCCGTGTAGCCGCCGAGAGGAGAATCGCACTGCTCCTCGGGGAGCTCGTTGAACATAATGCCCTCTTTCTTGATGAGGTGAGCGAGCTCTCTGGTGGTAATCGTGATATCAACATCGGGAACACCCGCTGCTGCCTGTCCGTCACGGGCAACCTCGTACTTCTTCGCGGTGCACGGCATAACGGATACGGAAACGATGTCCTCGGGGTTCTTTCCGAGCTTCTGCGCATAGTAGGTCTTTACAACTGCGCCGAACATCTGCTGCGGAGATTTGCAGGTGGAGAGGTTCGGGATAAACTCGGGGAAGTAGTTCTCGCAGTAGCGAACCCATCCGGGCGAGCAGGAGGTAATCATCGGGAGTGTGCCGCCGTTCTGTGCTCTGTCGAGGAACTCGTGAGCTTCTTCCATAATGGTGAGGTCAGCGGAGAAGTTGGTGTCGAATACCTTGTCGAAACCAAGTCTGCGCATTGCTGCAATCATCTTGCCCTCTGCGTTTGTTCCGATAGGATTGCCGAAAGCTTCTGCCAAAGACGCACGAACCGCGGGAGCTGCCTGTACAACAACCATTTTGGTCGGGTCTGCGATTGCTTCCATAACCTTCTGGGTGTCGTCCTTCTCAGCGAGAGCGCCCGTAGGACAAGCAACGATACACTGACCGCAGGATACGCAAGCGGTATCAGCAAGGCCCATATCGAATGCGGAAGCAATCTGGGTTGCAAAGCCGCGCTCGTTTGCGCCGATTACGCCGATGCCCTGTGTAACTCCGCAGGCTGCAACGCAGCGACGGCAGAGAATGCACTTGGAGTTGTCGCGGTACATGTGAGCAGCGCTGTAATCAATCTCGGGAACGGGGTTTTCGCCCTCGTACTTGTTGATGTCAACATCATACTCAACGCAAAGCTCGTTAAGCTCGCAGTTTCCGCCTCTTGTGCAGGACAAGCAGGACTTGTTGTGGTTGGAGAGGATAAGCTCGAGAGTGGTCTTTCTGCTCTCGATAACCTTCGGAGAGTTTGTGAAAATCTCCATTCCGTTGTTTACGGGGTAAACGCAAGCTGCTACGAGGGAACGCGCGCCCTTTACCTCGACAACGCAGATACGGCAAGCGCCGATTGCGTTAATCTCTTTAAGATAGCACAGCGTGGGGATTTTTATTCCCGCATATCTCGCCGCTTCAAGAATGGTCGAACCCTCGGGAACAGCGTAATCCACGCCGTTGATTTTTATATTAACCATAGGTGTTAGTCCTTTCGTTCAAACTTTCGTTATGCCTTGACAATAGCGCCGAACTTACAGTTGCTCATGCAGACGCCGCACTTAATGCACTTGCTCTGGTCGATGACGAACGGCGACTTGATTTCACCGCTGATTGCGCCGACAGGGCACTTCTTGGAGCAGAGCGAGCAGCCCTTGCACTTCTCGGGAACAATCTGAATCTGGAGCAAATCCTTGCAGACGCCGGCAGGGCACTTCTTGTCCTTAACGTGAGCGATGTACTCATCTCTGAAGTAACGCATTGTCGAAAGAACAGGGTTCGGAGCTGTCTGTCCGAGACCGCAAAGAGCGTTGTCCTTGATGTAGTAGCAGAGCTTCTCGAGCTTGTCGAGGTCTTCCATCGTTGCCTTGCCCTTGGTAATCTTATCGAGCATTTCGTACATTCTCTTTGTACCGATACGGCAGGGTGTGCACTTTCCGCAGCTCTCGTCAACGGTGAACTCAAGGAAGAACTTCGCGATATCAACCATACAGTTGTCTTCGTCCATTACGATAAGTCCGCCGGAGCCCATCATAGAGCCGATTGCGATAAGGTTATCGTAGTCAATCGGAATATCGAGGTGCTCGGGAGGAATGCAGCCGCCCGAAGGTCCGCCCGTCTGAGCAGCCTTGAACTTCTTGCCGTTCGGGATACCGCCGCCGATTTCCTCGATAACGGTACGGAGCGTTGTTCCCATAGGAACCTCAACAAGTCCCGTGTTGTGGATTTTACCGCCGAGCGCGAATACCTTTGTACCCTTGGATTTCTCGGTACCCATCGAAGCAAACCACTCTGCGCCGTTCAGGATAATCTGGCAGATATTTGCGTAGGTTTCAACGTTGTTGAGAACGGTGGGCTTGCCGAAAAGTCCCTTTACAGCGGGGAACGGAGGACGAGGACGAGGCTCGCCGCGGTTGCCCTCGATAGAGGTCATAAGAGCGGTTTCTTCGCCGCATACGAATGCGCCTGCGCCAAGTCTGAGACCAAGACGGAAGCTGAAGTTTGTGCCGAAGATGTTGTCGCCGAGAAGTCCTGCTTCTTCAGCCTGAGCGATAGCGATTTTCAGACGCTCAACGGCAATCGGGTACTCTGCACGAACGTAGATGTAACCCTGATTTGCGCCGATTGCGTAGCCTGCGATAGCCATAGCCTCGATAACTGCGTGGGGGTCGCCCTCGAGAACCGAGCGGTCCATAAATGCACCGGGGTCGCCTTCGTCGGCGTTGCAGCAAACGTACTTCTGGTCTGCGTCCTTAACGAGGTCCTTTGCGAGCTGCCACTTCTTGCCGGTCGGGAAGCCTGCACCGCCGCGTCCGCGAAGTCCGGAAGCGAGAACGGTGTTGATAACGTCGTCCTGCGACATAGATGTGAGAACCTTGTAGAGTGCCTGATAACCGTCGCGAGCTATGTACTCCTCGATGTGCTCGGGGGAGATAAGTCCGCAGTTTCTCAGAGCAACACGGTGCTGTTTAGCATAGAAAGCGGTGTCGTTCAGCGACTTGATTACATCGCCGTCAACGGTTTCCGCATAGAGATACTTCTTAACGGGCTGACCGTTTTTGAGGTGCTGTTCAACGATTTCGGGGATATGGTCGGGCTCCATTTTGGAGTAGAACGTGCCCTCGGGATATACAATCATAATCGGACCGAGTGCGCAAAGACCGAAGCAGCCTGTCTTGATGATGTTTACCTTGCCCTCAAGACCGTTCTTTTTGAGTTCTTCCTGGAGCTTCTCGATGATTTTCATCGAACCGGACGAGGTGCAGCCTGTACCGCCGCACACCAGAACGTCCTTAACGCCGTTGTCCTTGCCCTCGACGCGTGTTGCGACAACTTCCGCAGCCGCAGCCTTGACAGCGTTAAGCTCGTCAATTGTTTTAATTACGTTCATTGATGAAATTTCCTTTCTTTCCGGAAACTAGAAATAAGTTTCTGCCATTTGGCAAAGTCTTGATTTCAGTAAATTTTAGTTGTACTTTTCGAGGATTTTGTCAACGTCGTCAACGGTAAGTCTGCCGTAAACGTCCTCGTTTACCGTAAGAACGGGAGCAAGTCCGCACGCGCCGATACATCTGCACGCGTCAAGCGAGAATTTCCCGTCGGGAGTGATTTCGCCGCCTGCAATTCCGAGCTTTTCCTGAAGCTTGTTGTAGATGTCGCCCGAACCCTTTACATAGCAAGCCGTTCCAAGACATACGGAAATCTTGTACTTGCCCTTCGGGTTGATGGAGAACTGCGCATAGAAGGTTACGACGCCGTATACCTTTTCGAGCGAAATGTCCATCTCCTCTGCAATAATGGTCTGCACCTCGATGGGAAGGTAGCCGTAGATTTCCTGAGCCTGCTGGAGAATAGGCATCAATGCGCCGGGGTCATCTTTGTGCTCAGCGATGATTTTTCTCAGCTTTTCCTCCTGCTCGGGCGTTCCCGAAAAGGGAACCGCGCTCTTTTTAAAAGCCATTTTTTAGCCTCCTTGATATTTTTTCGGGTTTGTCCCGATGGTTAATAACATTATATTGCAAAAACCACAATACAACCATATCAATTATAACATATCCCGCAAAAAAAATCTACAAAATTCGCGCTCTTGGCGGTGCTATGTGTTGTAGAATTTATGCGGATTTTTTTGTGTAATTTGACAAATGCGGAAAATCGTGCCTTTTCAAAAAAACAGCGAAAAACCGCGCTCGACAGCAAAACCAAGCGCGGTAAAACGTTTACAGGTATTTTTTCAAATCGGAAACGCGGTCGGTCTTTTCCCAGACAACGTTCAAATCTTCGCGTCCCATGTGACCGTAAGCCGCAAGCTGCTCGTACTGCGGTTTTCTCAAATCGAGCGTCTTGATAATCGCGGACGGGCGCAAATCAAACTCCTTTACAACAATCTCGGAGAGCTTGTCATCGGTCAGCTTTCCTGTGCCGAATGTGTCAACCATAACGGAAACGGGATTTGCCACACCGATTGCATAAGCGAGCTGGATTTCAGCGCGCTCGCAAAGTCCCGCCGCAACGAGGTTTTTCGCGACATAGCGCGCCATATAAGCCGCCGAGCGGTCAACCTTTGTCGGGTCTTTTCCCGAGAATGCTCCGCCTCCGTGACGGGAATATCCGCCGTAGGTATCGACGATGATTTTTCTGCCGGTAAGACCGCTGTCGCCCATAGGCCCGCCTACAACAAAACGTCCCGTCGGGTTTACGAAGTACTTGGTGTTCTCGTCGAGAAGCTCCGCGGGAATTGTGGTCTTGATGACTTTTTCGATGATATCCGCGCGGATTTGTTCGAGGGAAGCGGTTTCAAGGTGCTGCGAGGACACTACAACCGTGTCAATTCTCGCGGGCTTGTTGTCGTCGTATTCAACGGTAACCTGCGTTTTTCCGTCGGGGAGAAGGTAGGGAATTTCACCGCTTTTTCTCACCTCGGTGAGCTTTTTCGCGAGCTTGTGCGAGAGGCTTATCGGCATAGGCATAAGCTCGGGCGTTTCCGAGCAGGCAAATCCGAACATCATTCCCTGGTCGCCCGCGCCGATATCGTTTGCGTTTGCTTCTCTGCCTTCAAGAGCGTTGTTCACTCCCATTGCAATATCGGGTGACTGCTTGTCAAGCGTTGTCATAACAGCGCAGGTGTTTGCGTTGAAGCCGCTGTCAGCGCTGACGTAGCCGATATCGGTCACCACTTTTCTCACGAGCGAGGGAATATCAACCTGTGCTGTGGTGGTGATTTCTCCCATTACCATAACCATACCCGTGGTAGCGGTCGTTTCACACGCAACGCGTCCCATAGGGTCCTGCGCCAGAATAGCGTCCAGAACAGCGTCCGAAACCTTGTCGCAGAGCTTGTCGGGGTGTCCTTCGGTTACGCTTTCCGATGTAAACAGTTTTTTTACAGTCATTTTCTTCTTCCTTTCACAAAAACAAAAACGCTCACTTTAGGAGTGAGCGGTAAACTTTACTGTCACTCCTCATCTTTCGATTAAAAATCGCAGGATGTGGCACCTTGCTTATTATAATAAGTAGGT
The DNA here is from genome assembly GCA_017847835.1 of Oscillospiraceae bacterium. GTDB lineage: Bacteria > Bacillota > Clostridia > Oscillospirales > Ruminococcaceae > CAG-115. The sequence continues at coordinate 3,865 of JAGASH010000009.1, read as the reverse complement.
TGCCGGGCTTTTCAGGGACCAGTCCCCCGGTAGAATAAAATAATTCTGCCTTCAGCCTCTCTTGATAAGGAACACATACAGTATAGCATATATTGTATAGCTTGTCAAGAGCTTTTTCGACAGCAAAAAAATTTCTTTTTCCCTCTTGACAAATCGGAGTTGATGTGTTATAATCTCAATAACGAATATTTTTCAAATGCGTTGAAGAGGAACAAGACCCTCGAGCTTTTTCAGAGAGCTGCCGTTTGGTGCGAGGCAGCAGGGCAACAGGGAGATAACTCACCTCCGAGCAGAACAGGCGAAGGCGGTCAAAAAAGTTGGCGGCGTTTCTGTTAGAAACTGCGGTAGTCTGTTTCGGGAGCTCCCGTTAAAGAGCAGGCGTTTTATTGAACGCTGTGAGGCGCAGAGTGTGAGCTTTGCGTGAACAAAAGTGGTAACACGGGTAATTCTCGTCTTTTGATAAGAGCGAGAATTTTTTTTGTTTGAAAGGAGATTTTTATGAAATTTACAAACAAGTACACAAGACGTTATTTTATGCCGCCGTTTCCTTGTCTCGACTGGACTAAAAAGGAGTACATCGACAAGCCTCCCGTTTGGTGCAGCGTGGATTTGCGCGACGGTAATCAGGCGCTGATTATCCCGATGAGCCTGGAAGAAAAGCTGGAGTTCTTTCAATATCTCGTCAAGGTCGGTTTCAAGGAAATCGAAATCGGCTTCCCTGCGGCTTCCGAAACCGAGTATGAGTTTTGCCGCGCGCTGATTGAGAGAAACCTCATTCCCGACGATGTCGCTGTACAAGTCCTCACGCAGAGCCGCGAGCACATCATCAAAAAGACTTTCGAGGCGCTCGAAGGCTGCAAAAACGCGATTGTTCACCTGTATAACTCGACCTCCGTTGCTCAGAGAGAGCAGGTTTTCAAGAAGTCCAAGGAAGAAATCGTTGAAATAGCAACAACCGGCGCAAAGCTGCTCAACGAGTACAAGGCGAAAACTCCCGGCAATTTCCGCTTCGAGTACTCTCCCGAGAGCTTTACCGGAACCGAGCCCGAGTTTGCTATGGAAATCTGCAACGCGGTTATCGATATCTGGCAGCCTACTCCCGATAACAAGGTTATCATCAACCTGCCCGTAACCGTTGCCGAAAGTATGTCGCACGTTTATGCACAGCAGGTTGAATATATGTGCAAAACACTGCACAACAGAGAAAATCTGATTATCTCGCTGCACCCGCACAACGACCGCGGCTGCGCTGTCGCAGATACCGAAATGGGACTGCTCGCGGGCGCGGACAGAGTTGAGGGAACGCTGTTCGGAAACGGCGAGCGCACCGGTAATGTCGATATCATCACGCTGGCGCTCAATATGTACACCCACGGTGTTGAACCGAACCTCGATTTGACAAATCTGCCCGAGCTGTGCGCGGTTTACGAGAGATTGACGAGAATGACCGTTTACGAGCGTATGCCGTACAGCGGACAGCTGGTGTTCGCTGCGTTCTCGGGTTCACATCAGGACGCTATTGCAAAGGGTATGAAATGGCGCGAGGAGAAAAATCTCGAACAGTGGAATGTGCCGTATATTCCGATTGACCCGCACGACCTCGGCAGAGAATACGAGGGCGACGTTATCCGCATAAATTCGCAGTCCGGCAAGGGTGGTATCGGCTATCTGATGGAACAGAATTACGGTATCGTTATGCCTAAGAAGATGAGCGAGCATTTCGGTTACACGGTAAAGAGCGTTTCCGACCACGCTCATAAGGAGCTGCACCCGTCCGAGCTGTACGATATCTTCAACAATACTTATGTGAATAAGACAACGCGTTTTTCAATTACCGAGGCACATTATAAGCAGGGTGAGTGCATTTCTGCCGAAGTTACCGTCAAGAAAGACGGCGAAACAAGAGTGCTGAACGGTACGGGCAACGGTCGTCTGGACGCGGTTTCAAATGCGCTGAAAGAGGGACTGGGGATTGATTATACAATCTCGACTTATAATGAAAATGCAACGGAGCTTGGCTCGAAGTCGAAGGCGATGTGTATGATAGGTATAACTGTTGCCGATGGAAAGGTTTGCTGGGGTGTTGGCGTGGATACGGATATTATTAATGCGTCGATTTACGCACTGGTTTCGGCGATTAACAATTCGGAAATTCTCGGCTAATCGCGCGATTTTCACATTCTGCGGGAGTGCACCGCGAAGCATACAAAAGTCTTTTTGGAGTTCCAAGAACCTTTTTCTTCAGAAAAAGGTTCTTGGTCGCCGAAGGCACTCGGCACGAAGTGCCGCTACTCGCGGCGAAGCCGCGTAATACGCGTCAAAAGCGCTAAAGGGGTTTGGGGGAAAACAAGAGTTTTCCCCCAACATTTTTGTCGGCTCGAAGCCGGCAAAAATGAAAAAAGCTCCGCATAAAACGGAGCTTTAGTTTTAATCATCGTCATCGAAATCCTTGAACTCACCGTTAAACCGAGCGCTTTCGTCAAAGAAGTTGTCGGAGTTGTCCTCGTCAACGGAAATTTGATGTTTTTTGTCAAAATCGTCCTCGAAAAATCTTACGATAAATTTCAGCGTAAAAGCAAAAGCCAGACAGAAAACAGCCGCGAGGAAGTCCAAGATACCGCCTTTGTAAAATATCAGCGTGAAAATTGAAGACGCAACATAAATCAGTCCTGCGACAATTCCGATTATTGAAGCTGCTTTTGTAAGAGATGGGTTGTTTTCACCGTATCTAATCACTCTTGCGATGATGTAAATCGTCAGCACAACAAAGACGGCTGCGGGTATGTATAGCAGAAATTCCATAAAATACGCCTCCTTTATATAAGTATAGCACAACCGCGTGGACAATTCAACAAATATAATAAAAATTTTCGCAGAAGTTGTTGAAATAATTTTTAGTTTATGATATAATACAATATATAGTGTTCAATTCACCTTTGAAAGGAGCTATTTTATGAAATGTCCCGAATGCGGCTGCGAGGAAAGCAAGGTTATCGACTCGCGTCCGACCGAAAATAAGGTTCGTCGCCGTCGTGAGTGTATTCAGTGCGGCGCAAGGTTCACTACTTATGAAATTATCGAGGAAGTTCCGCTGATGGTCATCAAAAAAGACCACACAATCGAGCCTTTTGACCGCGAGAAGCTTGTTGACAGGCTTTGCCGCGCAACCGTCAAGCGTCCCGTGTCGCTGGAAACAATCGAGAATATCGTCGAGGAAATTGCCGCCGAGCTGAAAAATTCGCTCACCAGAGAGGTTACTTCGGATAAAATTGGCGAGGCTGTCCTGAGAAAACTGAGAGAGGTTGACGAGGTTGCGTATGTCCGTTTTGCTAGCGTTTACCGCGATTTTAACGACGTCGACAGCTTTGTAAAGATAATTTCCGAGCTGAAAGATAAAAAAGTCTGAATTTTTTTCAAAAAAGGTATTGACAAACGCATAATTATGTGATATAATCTTATGGTGTCACGGAAAAGGGTGCGAAAACAAGCGAATTTCAAAGAATTTTAAAAATTTTTTAAAAAATTTGAAAAAAGTGCTTGACAAACGCAAAAAGATGTGATATAATAATCAAGTCGCCGCGAGAGAGCTTGTCAAGAGCGAACGAAGTGATGACACCTGTTCCTTGAAAATTGAACAATATGAAGAACGAATTATGACCTTGTCGATTCTTGGAGCTTTTATGAGTTCCGGAAGAGAAAACAATAATTTCGGATAAACAGATTGCGTTTTATAACGCTGCGTTTGTTTATTTGAGCAGATTAAATCGCTGAAAAGCGGAAGGCAAAGCGAAATTGCACCTTGCAAATTAAACAACGAAATGCTTACTTTAACAAGTATGTGACGAACCTGAAAATTCTCGTGAGT
>JAGASH010000023.1 GCA_017847835.1 Oscillospiraceae bacterium | reverse complement strand
TCATTCATTTGACTTTCCTCCTATGTTTTTTTGATGTGGTCGTCAAACCCACTTCATTATACCATAGGAGGACTTCTTTTATCTAAAGATTTTTATTCCACCGCTTCAAGCGGTGGTTTATTTTCGCTGAAGCTACAAAAAGAAACTCCTCTCAAATCCGAGAGGAGTTTTTTTGTTAATAAGTAAGCGAGCTTCGGTTGAAGTATTCCTCAATTCCGTCCGAAATCGCTTCTGCAATCAAAATCTGATTGTCGGGATTTGCGAGAATAAGACACTCGCGGTCATTTGATACAAAGCCCATTTCAAGCAGTATACACGGGAAGCCCTGTTCAAGCGTGTAGCTCCAATAGCTGTATTTATCGCCGCGAAGACTTTCCGTGCCGTCGCTGTAAATTCGGTCAAGACAATATGCCACATTCTCCGAAACAGCCTTTGCAAGCGGCTGTGACCACGGTGTGAAGTAGTACGCCTCCGTGCCGTGTGCGTCAGAACTTGCAGCAGCGTTGCTGTGAAGCTCGATGAACAAATCCGCGTTATAATAGGTCGCTGCACGCGGTCGCTCGCGGTTTGTACGTCCGACCTCTTCGTTATTCAGGCGGACTACCGTCGCTCCGCGCGACTCCAGCTCGTCAACAATCAAATCCGCAACCGCGTAGTTTATCTCAGCTTCTGTAACCTGTCCGATTGCGCCCGTGTCCCATTTGCCCTCGTCGTTCATACCGTGTCCGGGGCTTATCACAATCGTTTTGCCCGAAAGAGTGGGCGTCGGTACGGGGAACATAAGCTGAAGATTTCTCTCATCGTCATAGGTTGCCGTAACACCGCTGTAAATTCCTGCCTCTCTGAGCGTGAGCTTCATTCTGAATTTCGGAATTCCGTCCTCCTCGACGTGCTCCCACTCACCCGCGCTGAACAGCGCACAGTTCAAAAAGCTCGGCAATGCCGTAACAGAGGTTACGTTATCAAAGGTGATGTAGACGTATTTTGCATTGAACCGCGATACTCCGAACGGTCCGTCATAACCGTCGACAAATTCCTGCGAGGTGGTTACATTAAAGCTCGTCCGATAATCAAGCGAAAGCGTGATGAAGCTGCGTCCGCCGACATTTCCGACAGACTTTACCGTGAGCGCGTTGTATCCGAGGCCCGTGTCCTCAAATGTAGTGACATAATCCTCACGGTAACGCTTGCCCGAAGTCGTGATATAATAGCCGTCCGAGTAGGATTGATAGTAATCTATGGTATTTGCGGGCATTTGAGAGAACTCGGGCGTCGGCACGCGTCCCGTTGTTTCCGCGTCGAGAACATCTGTGTTGTTGCCGATAACCTTTACATAGGTCACATATTCTCCCGGAACATCATCGATTATCGGGTCAATTCGTCCGACAATCTCTCCTGTTCCCGCCGTAGACTGGTCGGGAATAATATCAACCTTGATATCGTCCTTGGGAGGATTAGGCTTGGGAGCAGCTTCAACGGTTATCGAGCCGCCTGTCATATACTTCTCAAAGCCCATATAATTGCCATAGAAGCTGATGTTGCCGAGATTTTGCGTTTGCCCGACAATTCCCTTCGGCGCGGTGTAATAGCCCACAAACTCCGAATAGGACGAGTTCTCGCCTATCTGCTCACCCGAAGCAGTTTCCTTTAGGTTTACAATCTGTCCGTTTATCGAAGCCGATACGGACGAGCCGCTGTATGCGATTGCTCCGATTGTAATTCTAGTGCCGCCCGCAACCGTGATATCGTTCACGTTTTCAACGGATTTCAGCACCTCTACGCGACGCTCGATATAATAGTTTATTTTCTTGCCCTTGTGCTCGATTGTAAAGCTGTTTCCGCCGACTTTGAGGTCTTTTGTGATAAGGAAGTTTCCGCGCTCGTTCAGCTCGATTTTCTTCCCGTCAAAATACACGTCGAAATTCTCGTCAAAAGTACCCATAAACTTGACAGTCGGGTCATAGGTAACAAAATTCGTGTACTGCGGAGTTACCATTTCAAGTCCTTCGAAAAGTGTTTCGGTATTGATTTGGTCTGCAAAGTATTTTTTGAGGGTATCCGCAGTATTGAGCACGTTTTCGCTCAGCGAGGAAAAAGAGTGAAACGCGCTTCCGCCGATGTTCTTGAAGTTCTCGTCCATTACCGTGAGCTGCCGGAGAAGCTGGTCCTCGTTCCAGCCGCTTCTGCTTCCGATACGCTCGTTCAAATGGCAGACGTAACACTTTGTGCCGCTTTTCTCGGCAAGCTCGTACCACCACGAAACCACCTTTTCAAAGTTCAGCGCGTAGTCCTCGGTCGAGCCGTATGCCTTCAGCATAATAAAGTCCGCAAGCCCGCTCTCCACATAGCTTTTCGTATCGGAAAATCCGTCAAAAAACGCCTGCTTTGTGTCAGCGGTATCAGAGCCGCCGTCCTTCGCGGACGCGTTTGCCCACATATCTTCCATAAAAATGCCGACAGCGGTTGAGTTCGAGGTTTTACGGACAGCCTCGCTCACGGTTCTGATAATGTATCTGTTTGTTTCGTAGAGCCAGTTTTCATAGCCGATACCAGAGCCCGAGCAAAGATATTCCGCATAAATCTCGGGAGTGTTCTCGGTGTAATAGTCAACGAGGATTACACCCTCGCAGGAATATTTCATCGCAAATTTGTGCACAGCCGCTGTAAAGCCCTCTTTCAGACCACCGCCGTTTTCAAGCACCTTTTTCACAAGGGAATTAACGTCAAGCGCGAGATATGTACACAGATTTGCACCGTGCGCAGCTTTTATCATATCGCACAAAATCCCGTCCGTTTTTTCCGGCTCGAAGTCGTAGAAATCCTCGTTTTCGGAAGTTGTGTTGATAACGACAGCGTTCATTCCCAGACCGATAATATCCGTGCAAAGCGACGACAAGTCGGTGTCGTCCGCGAAATCCACGCTCGGAGTAAGGAAAACAGCGCGCATATCGTCCTGTAAATACAGCTTTCTCTCAGAGCTGACAGGTATGGGTGCAGTTTCCTGCTGCACAGGCTCGGTTTCTTCGCTTGTCGAAGCAAGTGCCGTCAATGTCGACGAAAAAACCGCAACAGACAAAATCGCCGAAATAATTCCCCTCAATAGCTTTTTCATAAATCTTCCCCGTTTTGTAATTCTTTAATTCATAGCGGCTTTCAGAGCTTCTATTTCACGGTCAACCTGACTTTTAACGGAATAATCCGCGTTAAATACCGCACCATAGCTGTAAATTCCTATTCCCCCATAGGCTGACAGCTCCTGCGATACCAGAAATTGCCGTTTAAGGATATTTTCATCGGTTATCCACTCGCTGCTTCCGTCACCTGCCCACCTGTCTTCAACTCCCAGCTTTGCCGAAGTAATTCCGACAATAAGCGGGATATTTCCGGAATACGCGAGATTGTTCCAGGTGTTCACACACTCCTCAAAAGGCTCGGCAGAGTTCTTGAAACCGTAGTAAATCTGAGGCATTATGTAGTCGATATATCCGCTCTGTGTGCACCATTTCTTTACGTCAATAAACATTGCGTTATAGTTATTGTACATACTTCCCTGACAGCTCACTCCGAAAATCGCCGAGCTGTTGCCGCGTTTTACCGCTTTATAAATTGAAGAAACAAGATTGTCGCAGTTTGAAAGTCTAAACTCCGAAAGCGACGACAATCCGCTTTGCGAAAAAGCCGCGCTGTCAAAATAAGTGTCGGTTGTCGGGTAGAAATAGTCGTCGATGTGTATTCCGTCAACGTCATAATTCGCGGTAATTTCACGCGCACCGTTTGCGATAAGCTCGATAACCTCGCTGTATGCGGGATTTAAGTAATAGTAGCTTCCGACCTGTACAAGACGGGTATCTCCTCCCGCCCAATTATACATCGGATAACCATTTTCACGCTCTATATCGGCAGCCGCACAACCGCGAAGCGGATTAATCCACGCCTGAAACGACAGCCCGCGCTCGTGCGCTTCTTCAATCATAACATCAAGCGGGTCATAAGTGCCGCCGAGATATTTTGTTCTCGGGTAATAGTCCGAGCTGTAATAAGCGTCGCCGTGTGAACGGACGTGAACGTAAACCGTGTTTATTCCGAGCGATTTGCAGTTGTCGTAAATATCGGAAATTCCGCTTCTGAACGCACTTTCAGAGCCGCTGGATATTCCCGCAAGGTCTATGTAGGAAATCCACATTCCCTTTACCTCGGAATAATTCAGCGCACGATAATTGTTTGCGCCGAAGCTTGCCGGCGGAAGCGACTGTTCTGTTGACGTCGAGCAGCTGGGTTGAGAAGATGATGTAGATGATGAAGATGAACTTTCAATTGAAGAAATTGCCGAAGAGCTTGCAGAAGATGAGCTGCTTTCGTTCTCGGAAGTACTTATCGCAGTCGAATAGCTGGGAACATCTTCGATTGTGGACTTTCCGGAATTCGCTGAGCTTGAAGAAACATCAGAGATGTCAGTTGAGCTTGTTATGCTTTCCGATGAACTTGACGAGCTTTGCGATGAAGAAGTAACCGAATATGACGTGGACGAGCCATACGAAATAACGCCCTCAGACGAACCGAGCGATACACCGCCCGCGTCAACTACGCTTACGGTTTCCTTTTTTTCCTTCGCGGAACAGCCGCAAAGCCCCAGAGCTGCCGCCGCGATTAGTGAAATTATTCTTTTTTTCATTGTATTTTCCCCAAATTGTATATAATTCTACTTATAGTTATATTTATTTTACCATATAAATACAGTTTTGTCAATAGTTTATTATAGTTTCAGGCAAAAAATCAGCGAATAATAAAAACAGCCGCGCGAAAACCGAAAATCGGTCAATTCGCGCGGCATATTTTATTCTTCCATCTGTTTACCGAAGTACATCGCGGCAGCCTGTACAAGCGCAGACTGCTCTGCTGTGGCAGCGTCTTTGTCGTTATCTCCTGCAAGCATAATAACAGCGCCGTTTACATCGCCCGAAGCCAAAATCGGAGAGCACACAAGCGCATACCTGTCAACACCCTCAATCGGGTTCAAGCGTTTGTCATCGCTGTTTCTGAGCACATAGCTCTTGCGCTGCTCAATCAAGTCTTCAAGCGAGCCTGAAACGCGCCGCTCGATTATCTCCTTCTTCGACATTCCCGATACCGCAATAACGTGGTCACGGTCACAAATCACTGCGGGACAGCCGCCAACCTTTGACAAAACGTCCGCATACTGCGAAGCGGTGCTGCTGATTTCACCCACGGGAGAGTATTTTTTAAAGATAACCTCTCCCTCGGGGCTGGTGTATATTTCGAGAGGGTCGCCCTCGCGAATTCGCATTGTTCTGCGGATTTCCTTGGGTATGACAATACGTCCGAGGTCGTCAATCCTGCGGACAATTCCTGTTGCTTTCATAGAAAAAATTCCTTTCTTGTTTTTATATAGTAATTTCAGATAAGTTTTACGGTGTCGGAAATATTGTCTGCGTTTTTCGGGAATTTATTCTTTTTTCGACAGTTTTTTTCAATGCGTTTTTGAAATCAAAACCACCAGCTAAGCTGGTGGTTTGCACTCGCCCTTCAAGGGCGTATTACCGGCTCGTGCCTGAAGGCACACTGAGAGTCTGGCAACCGCATCTTACTCACGAGCAGCCGCTAAAGCGGCTGTTCTTTTTGCTT
>JAGASH010000022.1 GCA_017847835.1 Oscillospiraceae bacterium | reverse complement strand
CTGAAACGCTGGTCGGAATTGTCGGTACACGAGAAGCACGAAATAGCTTTAACGATGATTGAGGTTGTGACGATTTCCGATGAAACAGGCATTGATATTAAATTCAGTATTTGAGTGTTGGTAAGGTGTGATTACGGGCGTATCGGACATATTATCAAGAACTTGTAAGAAAAACTCGAGGTGTTCTTCAGGACATATATTTTTTGATTGTTCCAAGGTCTTTTTATCTCTTTGCTGTGATTTATGGGTTACATTCAAATAGAAACGGAGAATAATATTTTTGACAAGACTGTTGACAGATACAAGAGGAGAACCGTCAAATATCACTTTTTCAATATTCAGTCTGTTGTTCTGCCATAATGTTGCTGTCAGAACGCCGCCCATTGACATACCATAAACAGCGTACACATTTTTTCCATATCGTGAGATTAAATAATCTTCAAGTTCCTTGGCAGTATCGGGGAAAGAAATAAAATCTTCCTTAAGCTTTGGATTATGCCCCGGCATTATCGGAACTATGATATGAAAATCACTTTTATAGTGCTCAATATATTTATCCCAAACTTGATAAGGGCATTGAAACCCGTGAATAAGAATAATTTTTCTTTTGCTTTTGTCACCAAATTCTAAAATTTCCATTGACATAGTACCTTTCAAATTCCGATTTGTCGTTGAGTTAATTATACCACAATCAGTCAAAAATTTCAACATAAAAATGCCGCCTTTATATTTCAAAAGACGGCATTTGTCACCTTTGTTCAAACCGTGCCCGAAGCTTTTCGAGTGCTCTTTTCTCCATCCGAGAAATGTACGACCGCGAGATACCGAGCTTCTTCGCAATCTCTTTCTGCGTCATCGGTCGGCACACTGAGCCGTCCACGCCCGCGACACCATACCGCTTGCAGATAATCTCGCGCTCGTCAAGTTCCTCGAGAATAAATCTGTAAAGCCGCTCTGAGTCGATTTTCAGCTCGACGATTTGCTCGACGTTGATGTTGCTCGAAATTATGTCCTCAATCGTGAGAGCATTCCCCTCGGAGTCGCTTTCGATAGGCTCGCTGATGTACAACTCTGTCTGCTTGTGCTTCATTTTGCGGAAGTACATTTTGATTTGGCTAGCAATAACACGGTTGAGGAAATATTGTTCTAAACGATGTTAGTATTCGAAAATTGATATTAAAATTTTTAAAAATAGGTTGAATTTCTCCTATTTATGATGTATAATATTAATATGGAAGGAGGAATTGACTATGACCATTAACACAAACACGCTCGTGTCAATAACAGAGGCAAACCAGAACTTTTCGAGGGTTGCAAGGATTGTTGATGAAAACGGCTCGGCTATTATTCTCAAAAACAATGTTCCGCGATACATTATTATGGAATTTCCCGAGGCTGAAAAGCTTCAAACCGACCCCGATGAAGATGTTGAGGCGATTTCTCAGCGACTGATTGCCAAAAATCTTGAAGCATACAAGGAGCTTGCAAAATGATACGGCTGACAGAAAATAATCTGGTTTTTTCTTTGGTTGCAAATATTTCGTTTGTTGACGGAAATACACGCAATGCCGGTGTTCCTTGCGATTAATGGTGTTGAGATAAATTGCACTCAAGAAGAACTTAATTCAATTTTGCAGTCTGTTTTCGCAGACCTCGATAGCGTGTCTTTCGATATCGAAGCTGTTTCTTGACTACTGCGAAAACGTGTTCAACCTTTGCCCTTACCGATGACTTCTCTCGTTCACGACGCTTGATCTGTGCTTTTGCCCTTGGTGATAACTCCTTGCTTTGCGATGGACGACGGTTAATTATGTACTTGATTTTCTTTCCTGAACGGTTTTTCAAAATCGCATTTTCTCGCTTGTCCGCGCCGAGATAACCGCTGTCGCCGTGAAGCCTTTCTTCATCACCGTGCATAAGCTCAGCCGTCATTGTTACATCATGTTGATTCGCAGGGGTTACTTTCAATGTGTGAACCAGTCCGCTGGATTCGTCAACGCCGGCATGGGCTTTATAGCCAAAGTACCACATATTGCCCTTTTTCACCTGATGAGCTTCGGGGTCACGCTGTCTGTCTGCATTCTTGGTTGAAGACGGGGCTGAAATTATTGTGGAATCAACGATTGTTCCCTTTTTCAGAATCAGCCCACGCTCCGTCAGTAGTTCAACCACCTGCTTGAACAACTTTTCTTGAAGATTGTTTTTGATAAGCAGATTACGGAAACGCCCCAGTGTATCTCCGTCGGGAATCTGATTACTCGACTCCACACCGCAGAAATCTGAAAATGCTCGGCTGTCAATGACTTCGTTTACTGTGGCTTCGTCGGAAAGATCGTATAAATTCTGTATCAGGTAGATTCTCAGCATGAGTTCCAGATCATAGGGTTTGTTGCCGCGCTATCCTTTGTAATAGCACGGCTTTATCAGGCTTAGCCATTCTCCCCACGGTACTATGCGCTCTATCTGTTCAAGAAATTCTTTTTTCTTTGTCCTTACCTGTAACAGTTCATCGTTCAAGGTGGACAGACTAATTTGTTTGTTCATATCTTTATTATATCACTTTGGCGATTCTATGTCTACTGGTTTTGTGCGGTATTGCCATAACTATAATTATCTAACAAATCAGCTTGACAAATTCCGATTATCATTGAGTTCATTATACCATAATCAATCAAAAATTGCAACACAAAAATGCCGCCTTTATACTTCAAAAGACGGCACTTTATTCACACTTTCTCAAACCTCGCAATTCAAATAATGTTAAAATCGTTTTACCTTCCCTGCAAAAGCGTATTCTGAAGCTGATTTTCTATTCTGCCAAGCTCAATTTGCGCCTGACGGTGCTGAACAGTACTATCTCGGTTCAGCGCAAGCGTTTCCTCAATCGCCCGAACAAAACTCTCGTTCGCCTTATTCAGCACCTCCGCGTCAATCCCGCGACGGCTTTCCGCAGCAGCTTTCACAGCGGTTTGACGAAGATTTTCGGCGTTTTGCTGTATCATCGCGTTGGTTATTTTGTCAATCTCGCGCTGCGTTTTGTACACAATGGTTTGCTGCGAAAGCCCGACAGCAGCCGCGTACTGATTCTTCCAAATCGGGATTGTGTTCAGCACGGCGCTTTGGATTTTCTGTGCCATAACGCTGTTCCCCGTCTGAATTATCTTCATCTGCGGCACGGACTGGAGCGCTATCGTGCGGCTTAATTCAAGGTCGTGAAGCCGCCCCTCAAACCGATTTAAATTCTCCTCAAAACCGAATATCAGCTGCTGCGCCATCGGGTCGTTCTGTCGCTGTGCCTCGGTTTTCAGCTTCGGGACAACGTTTTCCCGCATTTGAGCAAGCTGCTCGGTTCCCGCCTGAATGTACAAAGTAAGCTCCCGAAAACATTTTGCGCTCTCTGTTCCGAGCATATCAAACCGCTCCGAGCCGCGCAGCAGCTCCATTCGCGAACGTTCAAGCTGCTGTTCCAGAAATTCAATCCGAACTCTCGCTTTGGAAAAGCCTTTTTTCAGCTTTTTCATTCTCCTCGCGCGGCTGCCGATAACGGGGATTTTTGCCCAGAACGTGTCCTTAAACGCGCTCCCTGCGTCAAGCAATTTTATCTCGCCGAGCAGCGCCTGTAATTGTCCCGCGACATCTATATCGTCCTTCGTGGAATTGTCCAGCACCGTGTCCGCAAACTCCGCGAGCCTTCGCTGACAGCCTATGCCAAATTCAACCGCAGTCACGCTTTCCCTCAGGTCAAGCTCCGACTTGATTTCATCGATTTTTTGACGCTCCTCTGCGGTAAAAGTAAGCGTCGCGGTTTCCGCAGCATTTTGTATATCAAGCTGCGCGTTGTCGTTTCGGGCAGCCTTCGCAAGCGCCGCAAGAGTTATTTCTTCAGCCATTTTTGCTCCTCAACTCAACTCGTCAATAATTTTCTTCATCACATTATAGCTCGGCATATTCATCACAGCGGTGACATTTTCGGGGATACCGCTCACCAAAATTTTGCCGTTTGCGCTTGAATAATCGCCCGTGCGAAAGCCGTGCTTTTCCCACGCGAGCCGCTGAACCTCTTTATCGACAAGCGCCTCAATTCCGCTTTTTCCGTTATCGTCAAGAGCTATAAAAATGTGCGTTGACCAAACGGTCGGCGACGGGTAAATCACCACAACGTCGTCCTTTATTTTATCGTATGCCGTGGGATTTTCCGCGGCATATTCGAGGATTTGACTCTCGTAGCCCGCGATTATCGGCTTTGCTCCTACTCCCATTCTCAAAAACTGATTGAACAAATCCGAGGACGAGGTTTCCATATAACCCGTGCGAGAAAAGATTTCCTTGAGCTTTGGCAGGACAGCAGAAATCGTGCTCTCATCAACGGTTTTCCCGCCGTTAAGCGAGTTTGCGAGAAGCGCCGCGAACATATTTCCCGAATTCGAGCGCGCGGGGTCGGTTGTATCAACGCAAACGCTGCCGTAGAGCTGCGAAAGACCGATGTCGCTCCACTGCTTTTCGTCGAGAATAAGCGCAGTGAGTTTCTCCATATCCGCGTAATAAACCCCGTCCGTCTGCGACACGATACCCTGTTTTTCGAGAGCGTCCGCAACGATTTTGTGCGAATACAGCACAATCGGCGTGTTAAACACAATTTCATCTGCTTTTGCGCTGCCGTGAACTTCATTGTAATATTCAAGCGCGGTCTGGCTTGACGGGAAAAGATAATTCCGCCCCGACAAATCCGCAGTCACCATATCAAGCGAGCCCGCGCGGGAATAATCGAAGGTGAGATGATAGGTTTTCTTGATGTACTCGGCGATTTCCTCGTCCTCAAACAGACCGATTTTTTCACCGCCGAGATAGCCGCCAAGCGCGGTAATCTGCGATTTATCGGTGAAAATCAGTATCATTCCCGCGACAGCCGCCGTAACCGCAAGTATCGCGGCGCCGATTATCTTCGGTTTCATTCAATCCCCTCCATTTTCACCGTCTGCTTCAACAGCCGGATTTCTGCGTCTGTATCGGTCATTTCGTTGCTCATCAGCTTCTCAAACTGCTGCTCAAACGCGCGATTGAGCGTTTTCAGCGCGTCGAGCGTATCCGAGCGCTGTCTGAGAACCTCGTTTGTGCGAAGCCCCGAAGCCTCAAGCTCCTTGTACCGCGAAAGCAGCTTTACAGCAGTTTCCTGATAATAGTCGATAAACTGCCGCGCCGCGTAAATCCTGTCGGGGTGCTGCGTGAGGTAATCGACAATTTTTGCCGAAATCGAGTGGAGCTGCTCCGCTTCCGATTTAACCGAGCTGTCGTTGATTTCAAGCATAGCGTCCTCGATTTTTTGAAAACCTCTCTGCGCCGCGTCAAGCCGCTTCAGCAGCTCAAATCCACCGCTGAAATTTTCTGCGGCAACTCCGCCGATTTTCTTCACGGGACGCAGCAAAAGCACAAGCCCGATGAAAACAGCCGCCGCAATTCCAAGGCACACGAAAAAATTCCACTTTACAAAAAACACAAGCGTCAAAAACAGCACCGCCGAGATTATTCCCGCGAAGACGCCCGCCGCCGTTTCCTTTTTATCGTTGTTTTTCACGTTAATTATATCCTTTCACGCTGCGGAATGCACCAACAAGGTCTTTTCTCCCGTCGAAAACGCGCGCGTTTGTGAGCTGCGCGATATCGTCAAGCTGGTCGCTTTTTGCCGAGCCGAACATTATCGAGAAAATCGGAATATCGCACCCACGCTCGATGTAAAAATTCTCAAAAGTTTCTCTGTTTTCAACCGCCGAAGCGCCGTCCGTCATAAGTATCACAGCCGCCGTGTAATCGGACGGATTGTAGTTCTCGTTTATCAGATTAACCGCGTGTTTTGCCGCCGTGTAAATGTCCGTGCCGCCGCCGGCTTGCTCCTCACAAACGCTGTCGTAGAGCCGATTTAGGCTGTACTCATCGGAATTTTCCGCGGTATAAACATTCAGCACCTCGTTGTTAAATGTCACCACGATATTTATATCTCCCTCGCCCGCCTGAAGCAGATTTTCCTGTGCATATTTCTGCACCAATACCTGTTTCATCGCATTAACAAGCTGCTCGTTTCCCTCGCCCTTCATACTCCCCGAATAATCAAGGCAGTAAACCGAGAGCGAAGGCTTGCGGAAGCTGCTCTGCCAAAGGTTCAGCGCGTTTGATAAAACATCAGCCGCGGGCATTGTTATCGGCGAGAGAATGCGCTCGGTGTCGATACCCCAAGCCTTGCTGAAAACGGCTTTGTTCTGCGCAGAAACACCGTTCAGTGATATGCGCCGTCCCGTTGCCTCAATCTCTGTCTGCACATTTTCCGAGAGCAGATACTCCTGCACCTTTTTGAAAGCCTCTTCCTTTTTTCTGTCGCCGTGGTCAAGGTAACCGAGCGGGCTGTCCGCAATGCTCAGTCCGTCATACGGATAAACCGCGTAAAGCGGCTCTCTGCCTGAGTTTACGAGCTTTCTGTTCGCGTCGATTATCAGGCACTCATAGTTCACCATCGCGTCATAATCGCCCGCCAAAAACATTTCCTCAAGCCAGCCGCTGCTGCCCGAACTGCGCTCAACGCCGCTCAAAAGCGACTTTATCTGCTCCCTCAGCTGCGGAGAAGCGAGGTCGTCGTTCGTGAGCGCAGAAGTCTTTCCGAGCAGCGCATACAGGAAACCGATATACGCGCTCGCGCCCGAATTTGACTGCGTTGCGCTGGTCATACAGAATTTCAGTTTCTCGTTCTCGATTGCCGACAAAATGTCCTTAACCGAAACCTGTCCCGATGTGAAGCCAAGCTGTTCCGCGAGCGACTGCCTGATGCCGAAGATAACCGGTGTTGTGCAAATCGACTCGTCGTGCTTTACGATATGCTTTTCATCGCCGAGCGATATCCAAAGGCTGCTCGCCGTCCAAACCGCGTCGTAATCGGGCGCGCCGCTTTTCAGCTCCTGCATTATATCAACCGAGCCTTTGTAGGTCATCTCGATTTTCACGCCGGTTTTCTTTTCGCATTCGCCGAGGATTTCCGAAAGCGCCTCGTTTTCCGAACCCGACAGTATGCGGAGCGTTTCACCGCGTGAAATTCCACCTACAAACGAACAGCCCGAAACGCTTGCGATTACGCCGACTGCGGTTATTGCTGCAAATAACGCTCTGAAAAATTTCATTTGACCGCTCCTTTTACACTCAAATTATTCCACGGCTGAGGCTTGGAGAAATAGTATCCCTGCGAGAACGAAATCCCCATTTTCTCGATTTTCTCCTGTATCTGTGCATTTTCGACGTACTCCGCGATAACCTGTTTGTGCCGCTCGCGCCACCAGCTGCTCAGAAATCCGACAAACTGCATAATTTTTTCGTCATCGTTTATCATTCGGATAATCTCACCGTCGATTTTCAGATAATCCGCGTCAATCCGCAGAATGTGCAGAAGATTTGAAAAACCGCTCCCGAAATCATCTATGGCAATTCTCGCTTTCTTTTCGTGAATTCGGTCGGCGAACTGCTTGAGATAACAGTAATCCGTGACCGCCTCCGTTTCGACAAGCTCAAAAACAAAGTTTTCGGGGTGCTTCGCCTTGTCCAGATTTCCGAAAATCACCTTTATCATTTCGCGGTCGTAAAGGTCGCGCACGTTCAGATTTATGGACACTCTCACGTCGCTTGCGATAAACATTTTCATCACTTTTTTCACCATAACAATCGACAAAAGCTCGTACAAATTATACTTTTTCGCAATCGGCAGAAATTTGTCGGGATAATAGATTTTGCCGTCCTTGTCGGCAATTCTCATCAGCGATTCGTACAGCCCGAAACGATTTTCATCATTGTCATAAATGCCCTGAAAATACGGTATCACGCGTTCCTCGGAAAGCGCGTCGCGCAGCACCTGAAGAATGTGAATTTCCTCGGTTGTGTCGATAACGGAATCGGAAATCTTATCGTATCTCACAAGCGGCATTCCGTGCTCCAAGCCGTATTGCAGCGTGGTTTCCGCCTTGTGTAACGGCTCTTTTTCGTCACCGACAACCGCGCAGCGATAGGAAAGCTCAATTTCGTTCAGCGTGATATTATTGAGATAATCCAGCGTTTTTCGCGCAATTTTCTCAAACTCGTCCGATTTAATTTCATCATCAGCTGCAATCAGCATCGAAAGCGCCTCATAGCTGTAAATATGTATGTTTTCGGACAAGGTTTTCAGCATTTCGGAAACGTCCGCATAAACCCGTTTCAGCTCATCAAATATCTCGCGCCGTCCCACAAACAGCTTCACCATTTTCTCGTTCGTAAGCGAATAGAGCGCGATTTTGTTTAAGCCGATGTGCTCGCTGTCGTAGAGGTAACAAAACTGATTGTCCAGCCCAAGCGCGTTGTTGCGGAGAAACGAGCTGCGAAGCTTGTCCAGCCTGTCGTCGGGCTGCTCGTCAAGCTGTTTGTTTGACGCGGCAAGAAGGTAGTTCACCGCCTTGATATTGTTCTGTGCAATCGCTGAGGTGTCCGTCAAATCCCTGCTGCGAAGCGGAATGTGCGAATCGGGATTTTCCGATAAACAAGCAACCGCAAACGTGAAATTTGCGAAATAGTTTTTGCCGCCGCGATTCACGATTTCCCCCGACAGCAGCGCTCCGCTTATGTTTGTTGATGAAAAACGGTCGGTTTCCCACCTCGCGCAGCTGTGCATCACAATCATTCGTGACTGGCAGTCATACGCGAAAAGCAGCTCGGACGGCGAGCTTTTAATATCGCAGAATACCGTTTTCATCTCGTCAAGCACCTTTTGCGGATTGAAATAACCCGAATAAATCATCGAGCCCTTCGGCATTTCACACGACAGCCGCAAGCCCTCTTCCTTGCGCTCGTAGTCCACGAAAAACGGGATTTTGATGTCGGTTTTTCTGATGACGGGAAACAACAGCGAAAGCTCGCGGTCCTTTTCAAGCTCGTTTTTGTCGAGCAACTCGGAATACCACTCCGTGCCAAGCCGCTCGTCAATCCGCAGAATACGGTTTTTATGCGTTTTGGTAACTCGGTGACTTTGCCCCGCGCTATCTGCGCCGCAAACAAAGTTCTCGTAAACCGAAAGCTGTTCCGACGAAATAAACGCTGCTGCAACAGCCGAGCTTGACGAATTTTCTCCTTCGATAACAAATGCGCTGCGCTTTTTTCCCTTAAAACCTGCTGCGCCGCCGAGCATTTTCACACCCGCGAGCCGTTTGTTTATCAGCTCTACCAGCTTTATTCCTTTTGAATAATAAGCGGGCAAAAACAGCAGCATAAAGCCGTTTCTCCCTTTAACCAGTTTCTCTGAAAGCTCCGCGCAGAGCTGCTTTTCGTTGTCGAAGGTGTTCGTGTAAAATGTTTCGATTTCGCAGCCGTCAAAGGTTGCAATTGACATAAGGCAGCTGTCCTCGATAATTTTTCCGTCGCAGATTACCCCCGACGTCGAGCAGCCGATAATTTTCGCGTTCGGCAAAAATTCTGTAACAATTCTCGCAATCGCCGACGTTTCCTCCGAGGAATGAACCGAGGTGTGAATTCGTACAAGCGCCTGTTTTTCACGGTTAAGACCTGTTCCGTTGAGGAAAATGCTGAACCTCCGCTTATCGCGGTAAAGATGATTGTAAATCTTCATTTTTTGCGTTTCCTTTGCATAAATTGCGATTATTTCTCGCTCATAGCCCGCTCATAAGCCTTGTCAAAAAACAATTCCTGACAATTTACCTTTTCGTTGTCATTTTCCACACGAACGTAATTTCCATCGCTTTTCAGCTCGCGTGCCTGAACATTGTCCGACATAATCGTGTCGAACATAAAGAAAATCTGCTCTCTGATTTGCTTGTCGTAAATCGGCGCGGCAACCTCAACTCTGCGAATAGTGTTTCTTGTCATAAAGTCGGCTGAGGCGATGTAAATTTTTGCCGAGTCGCCCTTTCCGAAAATGTAGATACGCGAGTGCTCGAGAAAACGCCCGACAATGCTCACAACTCTGATATTCTCGGTTTCGCCCGCAATCCCCGGAATAAGACAGCAAATTCCCCTCACGGCAAGCTCGATTTTCACGCCCGCCTTTGACGCGCGGATAAGCTCGTCGATGATTTTCTTATCGGTGAGCGAGTTGATTTTCACGCCGATATAAGCGTCCTCGCCGTTTTTTGCAAGCGTGATTTGCTCGTCAATCATCTCGATAATGCGATTTTGCAGGCAATTCGGCGCAACCAAAAGCACCTCGGAATTTTTCACCGTGGTGTCCGAAGCAAGCGCGGTAAACACGGCATTCGCGTCCTTTCCGATAACGCTGTCCGCGGTCATCAGGCACAAATCCGTGTAAAGACGCGCGGTTTTTTCGTTATAGTTTCCCGTGCCAATCTGCGTATAATATTCAGCGTCGCCGTTTTTGTTTTTCGTGATAAGGCAGAGCTTTGAGTGAACCTTGTAGCCGTTCAGCCCGTAGATAACCGAGCAGCCCGCTTCCTCCAAGCGGCGCGACCACTCGATGTTGTTCTCCTCGTCAAAGCGCGCTTTCAGCTCAACCAAAACCAGCACGTCCTTGCCGTTTTCGGCAGCCTCGATAAGCGCGTTTACAACCTCGCTGTTCTTTGCCACACGATAAAGCGTCATCTTGATTGAAACAACGTCCTTGTCAGCCGCAGCCTCGTGCAGCATTCTGAGGAACGGTTTTATGCTGTCATACGGGTAGCAAAGCAGCTTGTCGCCCTGTTTAATCTGCTCGAGAACGGGCGTTCCATCTTCAAATTGCGCCGATTTCTGCGGCACTCTTTTCGGGTAGAAAAGCTCGGATTTTTGGCGAAGATAATCCTGAAGTCCAAACACAAACGACAAATCAAGCGGCGACATATTTCTGAAAACATACTTGCGCTCGATATCGAGATACCCGCAGAGTTTATCGACAATTTCCCCGTCAAGCTCGCGCGAAAGCTCCATTCTCACAGGCGACAGACGTTTTCTGCGCTTGATGATATCCGCCATAAATTCACGGTAATCCAAATCCTCGTCATACAGCGCGTCCGCGTCAATATCGGCATTTCGCGTTACCCGAATCAGCGATTTTGATTTCACCGTATATTCCTTGAAAACGGACGGCGCGAAGTGCAAAATCAGCTCCTCGGACAAGATGTATGTACCGCTGTTTTTCCCGACCTCGATAAGCCGAGGAACAACGCCCGTCCCGCACGGAATTATGCCGATTTTCTTCTTGCCGTTTTTCTTCTCGAGCACCGCCGCAGCGTAGATTTCCTTGTTTTTGAGGAACGGAAACGGCTGTCTGTCGCCAACGATAACAGGCGAAAGGAACGGCACAATCTCGGAATTAAAGTAATCCTCAAGGTGCTGGTTTTCCTTTTTGTCAATGTTTCTGAAATCGACAATGCGAACGTTGTGTTCCTCAAGTCTGCCCATCAGTTTGCTGTACAAAATATCCTTGCGCTCGTTGAGTACGCGCACTCTTTCAAGCACCGCGTTAAGCTGTTCCTCGGCAGTAAGGTCGGTTTTGTTCTCGCGGATATTTTTGTCCAACAGCTTCTGGTCAATCAGCGAACCCACCCTCACCATAAAAAACTCATCAAGATTGCTCTGATAAATCGACACGAACGAAAGCCGCTCACAAAGCGGATTTTTCTCGTTTTCCGCCTCCTCGAGCACCCTCTCGTTGAATTTCAGCCACGACAGCTCCCTGTTCATATAAACCATTTTTTCAAGTAATGCGTTCTTGCCCATTTTTTTGCTCCTTTACATATATTTAATTATATTATATAATCGCTTTGTAAAATCCAAAAGCACAGTAATGTAAAATCTGCGTTAATTTATATTTCCAAAGAATTTGTTGTTCCCGAAAACGCGATTTTCATATAAACTGCCTCGCAGTTCTATGTCATTTTAAAGTATTTCGTGTAAAATATCTATCTTTCTTTAGGAAAATTTCTGTAAAATTCAAATTTGCACTTAAATACTTGCAGAAATAAGTGCGGTTTTTTCGGCAAGAAAAGCCTGTTATATCTTTGTAAAGATTGCTTAAATTTCGGTTAAGCTTATTGACAGCAATCGGAAATTGTGATAAGATTAGCATGACAAAAAAGGAGGATTTTTTATGAATAAAATGAAAAAAATTACTGCCGCGGTATCGGCAGGACTGGTTTTATCGGCAAGCACGGTTTGCGCTTTTGCGGAGAAACCCGCGGGCTTTGAGAACGAAAATGCCGCTCTTTCGGCTGAGCTTGTTGCAAGATACGACTCCGGGGCAATAAGCGCGGACGGCGGAAGTATGGAAATTGTCGTTTACAACAAGGCAAACGGCTATGCCTACGCAGTCAGCGGAATTAAGGGCGCAATCGCCGCAATCAATATCGGCGCAGCGAAAAAAAGCGATGATGTCGCAAAGCTTTCGGGTACGGAATTTGACGTGAAAGAGCTTGTTTCAAAAGCGAAAAATCTTGGTGGCTTCGTTTACGGCGATATTACAAGCGTTGCTGTTTCCCCCGACAAAACAAAGCTCGCTGCCTGCATTCAGCACGAGGATTACTCCAAAAACGGCGCTGTTGCGGTATTTTCCTTCGGTGAAAACGGCGAGCTTGTAAATCCCGTCATATACAACGTCGGTGTGCAGCCCGATATGGTTACCTTTGCGAACAATTCTATAATTCTCACCGCAAACGAGGGTGAACCACGCGAAGGCTACGCAGACGGCACGGTTGACCCGAAAGGCTCGGTTTCGGTTGTTGACATTGCAAAAAGTTCTGTAAAAACGGTTGGTTTTGAGAAATTTTCTGCAGACGAGCTTATCGCCAAAAATATCATAATCGGCAAGGCAAACGGCAAAAACCTTGAACCCGAATTTGACCTCGAGCCCGAATATATCGCGGTTTCAAGCAATGGTGAAAAAGCATACGTTTCACTTCAGGAGGCAAACGCTGTTGCCGTGCTGAATGTAAAAACAGGCGAATTTGAGAACATTTCTTCGGTTGGTTTCGAGGATTACAGCAAGGTTGCCGTTGATTTGAAGGACGACGGCGAATATAAGGCGGAAACGTATGAAAATCTTGTCGGTGCAAGACTTCCCGATGCAATTTCAATATATGAAGCAACCGGCAAAACCTTCGTTCTCACCGCAAACGAAGGCGACGCAAGAGAATGGGGCGACTATTGCAACGAAATTAAGGACAAGAAAGCAATCGGCTCGAGCATCAGAGTTATCGACAGCGAGTGCGCGGCTGGACTTCCTGAGGGCAAAACCGTGATGTTCGGCGGAAGAAGTTTCTCGATATTTGAAGTAACCGCAGACGGATTAACCGAGGTTTTCGACAGCAAAAACGACTTTGAAATGCTCACCGCAAAGTATTTGCCCGAATTCTTCAACTGCTCCAACAACGACATTAAATCGGACGGAAGAAGTCAGAAAAAAGGTCCGGAGCCCGAAACGGTAACGGTCGGCAATATAAACGGCAGAGAGTATGCGTTTATCGCGCTTGAAAGAATAGGCGGAATTATGATTTACGACATCACCGAGCCCTTTTCCGCGGAATTTGTGAACTACATCAACTCCCGCGACTTCACTTCGGAAATAAGCGGCGATGTTTCACCGGAGGGACTGTATTTCGCGGCAGCCGATGACGGCAAAAATGCTATGCTGATAGCGGCAAATGAGGTAAGCGGCACGGTTGCCGTATACGAGCTTTCGGCCGCGGGAAATGCCGGCACAAATAATGACAATCCCAATACAGGCGTCGGACTTGCGGTTGTCCCCGCAATCGCAGCCGCTGCAGCTGCATTGACAGCAGCTCTCAAAAAGAGAAGATAATCCTCTTCATATAAAACGAACAGGCTCCGCTGAAAAACGGAGCTTGTTTTGATATAAAACGCGTTTGAGGAAACACATCTTTTGTTCACATAGAAACCTATTTTCCGTGAAGAAAAGTTTCTTTCAACCACTTGCAAATTGTGCTATAATATTAAGGCAACACCGCATAATTTATCAATAAGCACACCCGCCTCCTGAAACAAGCAGTAGATGTCAGTTCGCCCCTTAAAATTATCACCGAGGCGCACTGAATCAAGCTGCCAGACAAGGTCTGTCAGCCAGAATCAGGTTT
>JAGASH010000021.1 GCA_017847835.1 Oscillospiraceae bacterium | reverse complement strand
TTTCGCCACAATTTTGGCGTGTAAGGTATCTGCTTGTAGGTTCGTGCAATCTCGCTGTTGGTCGCAAATCGCGCCGTTCCGTGCTGTCCGTTGCCCACGCGCTTGTTGGGGATTCCCTTGAGCGAGTAGAGGTTTCCAATCACGGCGATTATCGCGATGACAACAAAAAATGCTCCGCAAAGGCAGAGCAGAAGAATTTGTGTTTGACTCATTTTTCCTCCAATTTCAACTCATAATTTGCGAAAAATCCGGCTCGGGCGATTCTTTTTGCTCGGCGCGTTGAACGAGCGTTTCTTCAACCGATAACCTCAACGCACAGTCCGCGATATCGAACAATTTTCGCGCTGTTAGTTTCAATTCATCAGCTGTCTGCGAGATACAGCGAAGTCGCTCTACACCGGCATTTACGGCACTTCTTAACTTGTCGCATTTTACAGAAATGCCGCCCTTGTCAAGGTAACATTTGTACTCGTTTACAAGCCTGTTTTTCATCATATCTAACGGAAAAATCTTGCCTGAAATCTTCAGAAAATGCACGCTTGCGGCAACAGAAAATTCCGCCAATCGCAGGTAATCGGCGGAGTTATAAATCGAAATCAAATCGGCGGAAATTCGGTTTGGATTGATTTTTGTGTCGTTCAAATTTGCAACCAAATCCAAATATTTTTCCTTGCGTTCGTGCGGAACAGAGGGCAGAAATTCCGCACCGTTATGCGCTTTCAGGTCCTCGTTCCAATCCTTGTTTTGCGGTAAAATTCTGAAAACATTCTCGTATTTTTTCGCGCGAAGAATGTCTCGCAAACGCTCGGCTGCTTCAATTCCACCCTCGTCATTATCGGTGCAGAGATAAATATATTTCAAGTCCGAGCGGCTCTCCAAAGCCTTTAGCAGCGCGCTTTCGTACACTCCGTTCATCGCGATGTAGCTATGATTTTTCCAATCCTTTGGGTTCAGCGTGATGAACGACAGCATATCAATCGGCGCCTCAAACACGAACAGCTTCCCGTCATTTCCGAAATGCGAGAAGCTGTAATTTGTATCCGAGCCCGCGACCGTTATGCGAAACGGCTTTCCAAAGCTGATTGTGGAGCGCACTGAGGCTTGTTTCGGGACGCCGTTTTCGTCCGTGCCAACGAACACGACATTGTGGAATTTCTTGTCCTCGTAGATTTGGTGCTCGTGCGCGAAGTGCGAAATTATCTGCGGATTGATAAACCTTTGTTTGGTCAAATACGCGAAAACTCTGCGCATATCCGAGTTCGCTTCGGGTAGCTCAAACGGCTTTACAACAAGCTTTGTTGGCTCTTTCGCAATTTGTGAACTGCAATTCCCGCCGAGCAATTCAAGCACGGAATCTTGAAAAGAAAAACCGAGAAATTCCTGCAAAAACTTGACCGCATAACCGCCGCGCTGATTTTTGTGGTCGTACCACTTGCCGCCGGAAATTGTCACGCTGTCGTGGGTGCCGGTGGCGTCCGTGTAGATGTACTGAAACGTTGCCCCGACACGCTTCACGCGCTCGCCGTGACTCTCCAAAAACGTCACCAAATCGGCGTTATTTGCGCGATACAAGTCCTCATTGGAAAAATTGATGTAAGGCATATTTTTTCCTCCGGAATATTATTTTTAAGATGGTTACTTAACCTTGTGGGTTCACGGTGAACCTATCCCGAGTTCACAAAATGGGCAGAGTTATCCTGCGCTGAATTTCAGAAAAATTAAGGCGGTCGCTCCACAAAATAGAGGTTTGTGGAGTTGCCGCCCGATTGTCTGTAACGCCTTTCGTGCCGAATGTAATGCGCTTTTTCGAGGTCGGAAAGCGCGCGTTTCACGGTGCTTTTTGACATTTTCAAGTCACTCGCAATCGTGGAAATCGCCGGGAAACACGAGCCGTTTTTATCGGCACGGTCGCGCAGATACATGTACACCGCAATCGCGCGGTGCGGAAGATTTGTTGAGAAAATTTCGCGGTTGTTAAGCAAAAAATCACTCCTTAAATACGGGATTTTCAAGCGGATTTTCTTTGAGTCCGAGAGCCGCTTTTTTGCGCCTAATAGCAGCTTTCAGTTTGTGTTCCGTACGCAATTTTTGTCCTCGAAATTCGCGGTTATAGTCATCGGAAATAAGTCTGCCAAAGGCTCCGAGCATAGCGAAAACCGCGTTTTGAGCAGATGACTGCGAGTTATTCTGCGACGGTGTGCTATCGGTTTCAGACAATTCATCAGGGTCAAAATTCGGCTCACTCACAGGATATTGCATATCCAAAACCGCACGAATAACCGCGTTCTTGATTGGCTTGAACGCCTTGTTTTCCTCCAACGGCGGGAACTTTTGCACTGCGCTTGTATAAGTGTCGTACTTTCGCTGTTCAAGCTCGCACCACTGCCCATACATCTTTTTGAGAACAGGATTTTTCGCGAGTTCCGCAACGATTTCGTCAACGGTTTTCTTGACATTCGGCTGCAAGTACCCGTAGACTTTTTTGCCTTTTGAATCGCGAAGTTGGGAGTGTAATTTCAGTACAAGCGCTTCGAGTTGTGGGCTTTTAAAGTTGCAGTTTTGCAGCTCCGACAGCAAATTTTTCATCACACTTTTCGCTTCGGAGCGCAGTTTGTCGCGCACGGCAGTCTGCTGTTGATACAAATTTTGCAGCTCGTCTTTGTAGATGTCATTAGCAAACGCGCTTCGGATTTTTTCGATTCCAGCATTCGTCAGATAACCCTCTTTCGGATTTTGCGAATACACCACGATGTGGACGTGAGGATTGGTTTCCTTGTTGTGGAAAGCGGCGTACCAGCGGATATTTTGGGGCGAGATTTTCTGCGCTTCGGCGATATCTGAGATATGTCGCCGAACTAAATCCCGCCACGCATCAAGCGTGTTGTAGCCCATTCTTTCAGCGTCCTCGCGCCGAAGGGAAACGATGTGCGTCCATACAGTTCCGGCATGATTTGCGACCTCTTTTGCCGCCTTATCAAGCACGATTTTCTCGTCCGTTCCAGTGAATAAGCCGTGAGATTGCGGGCGGGAGTCAAGATAATTCATAAAAATTTCGCGGTCGATTTCACGCTTGTTTTCCGGAATTGCTACGCCTTCGCGGGTGGCAATATATCTGATGTAGTTTCCGAATCGCTTGTGGGCATTTGGCTTGATATAGCGGCTGGTGACGATTATTTTTGGCATTGATAACCTCCTTTGTGCAACAAAAAATCTCCTCTACATGAATAGAGGAGAAATGTTTGTATGTGATGCTCAACACACGATAATATTAAATTAT
>JAGASH010000020.1 GCA_017847835.1 Oscillospiraceae bacterium | reverse complement strand
TTTCGCCACAATTTTGGCGTGTAAGGTATCTGCTTGTAGGTTCGTGCAATCTCGCTGTTGGTCGCAAATCGCGCCGTTCCGTGCTGTCCGTTGCCCACGCGCTTGTTGGGGATTCCCTTGAGCGAGTAGAGGTTTCCAATCGCGGCGATTATCGCGATGACAACAAAAAATGCCCCGCACAGGCAGAGCAGAAGAATTTGTGTTTGACTCATTTTTCCTCCAATTTCAACTCATAATTTGCGAAAAATCCGGCTCAATCTTTTCCTTTTGCTCGGCGCGTTGAACGAGCATTTCATCGGTTGTCAACTTCAAAGCGCAGTCCGCGATATCGAACAATTTTCGCGCTGTTATTTTCAATTCATCTGCTGTCTGTGAGACACAGCGAAGTCGCTCTACGCCTGCGTTTACGGCACTTCTTAACTTGTCGGATTTTACGGAAATTCCGCCCTTGTCAAGGTAGCATTTGTACTCGCTTGCAAGCGTGTTTTTCATCATTTCCGGTGGAAAATTCTCGCCGGAAATCTTCAGAAAATGCACGCTTGCGGCAACAGAAAACTCCGCCAATCGCAGGTAATCGGCGGAGTTGTAAATCGAAATCAAGTCGGCTGAAATTCGGTTTGGATTGATTTTTGTTTCACGCAAATTTGCGGCTAAATCCAAATATTTTTCCTTGCGTTCGTGCGGAACAGAAGGCAGAAATTCCGCACCGTTATGCGCTTTCAAGTCCTCGTTCCAATCCTTGTTTTGCGGTAAAATTCTGAAAATATTTGAGTAATTTCTCGCGCGAAGAATGTCACTCAAACGCTCGGCGGCTTCGATTCCACCCTCGTCATTATCGGTGCAGAGATAAATACTTTTCAATTCCGAGTGGCTCTCCAAAGCCTTTAGCAGAGCGCTTTCGTACACCCCGTTCATCGCGATATAGCTGTGATTTTTCCAATCTTTTTGGTTCATCGTGATGAACGACAGCATATCAATCGGCGCCTCAAACACCAACAGCTTCCCGTCATTTCCGAAATGCGAGAAGCTGTAATTTGTATCCGAGCCCGAGACCGTTATGCGAAACGGCTTTCCGAAGCTGATTGTGGAGCGCACCGAGGCTTGTTTCGGGACGCCGTTTTCGTCCGTGCCAACGAACACGACATTGTGGAATTTCTTGTTCTCATAGATTTTGTGTTCGTGCGCGAAATGCGAAATTATCTGCGGATTGATAAACCTTTGTTTGGTCAAATACGCGAAAACTCTGCGCATATCCGAGTTTGCTTCAGGCAGCTCAAATGGCTTTACAACAGGCTTTGTCGATGGCTTCGTAATTTGTGAACTGCAATTCCCGCCGAGCAATTCAAGCACGGAATCTTGAAAAGAGAAACCGAGAAATTCCTGCAAAAACTTGACCGCATAACCGCCGCGCTGATTTTTGTGGTCGTACCACTTGCCGCCGGAAATTGTCACGCTGTCGTGAGTGCCGGCGGCGTCCGTGTAGATGTACTGAAACGTTGCCCCGACACGCTTCACGCGCTCGCCACGGCTCTCCAAAAACGCGACCAAATCAGCGTTATTCGCGCGATACAAGTCCTCATCGGAAAAATTGATATAAGCCATATTTTTTCCTCCGGAATAAATTTTTATATTGGTTACTTAACCTTGTGGGTTCACGGTGAACCTATCCCAAGTTCACTTTTCGGGCAAAATTTCCCCTTGTAAGTGAGCAAAAAATTAAGGCGGTCGCTCCACAAAATAGAGGTTTGTGGAGTTGCCGCCCGATTGCCTGTAACGCCTTTCGTGCCGAATGTAGTGCGCTTTTTCGAGGTCGGAGAGCGCGCGTTTTACGGTGCTTTTTGACATTTTCAAGTCGCTCGCAATCGTGGAAATCGCTGGGAAACATTGCCCGTTTTTATCGGCACGGTCGCGCAGATACATGTACACCGCAATCGCGCGGTGCGGGAGATTTGTCGAGAAAATTTCGCGGTTGTTAAGCAAAAAATCACTCCTTAAACACGGGATTTTCAAGCGGATTTTCTTTGAGTCCGAGAGCCGCTTTTTTGCGCCGGATTGCAGCTTTCAGTTTGTGTTCTGTCCGCAATTTTTGTCCTCGAAATTCGCGGTTATAATCATCGGAAATAAGTCTGCCAAAGGCTTCGAGCATAGCTAAAACTGCGTTTTGAGCAGATGACTGCGAGTTATTCTGTGGCGGTTTGCTGTCGGTTTCAGACAATTCATCACGGTCAAAATTCGGCTCACTCACTGGAAACTGAATATCTAATACAGCACGAATAACCGCATTCTTGATTGGCTTGAACGCCTTGTTTTCCTCCAACAGCGGGAACTTCTGCACTGCGCTTGTGTAGGTTTCGTACTTCTGCTGTTCTAAAGTGCACCACTTATCGTACATCTTTTTGAGAACAGGATTTTTCGCGAGTTCCGCAACGATTTCGTCAACGGTTTTCTTGACATTCGGCTGTAAATATCCGTAAACTTTTTTGCCTTTTGAATCGCGAAGTTGGGAGTGCAATTTCAGGACAAGCACTTCGAGTTGGGGGTTTTTAAAGTTGCTGTTTTGCAGCTTCGAAAATAGATTTTTCATCACATATTTCGCTTCGGAGCGCAGTTTATCGCGAACGACAGTCTGCTGTTGATACAGATTTTGCAGCTCATCTTTGTAGATATCATTGGAGAACACGCTTCGGATTTTTTCGATTCCAGCATTCGTCAGATACCCCTCTTTCGGATTTTGCGAATACACCACGATGTGGACGTGGGGATTGGTTTCCTTGTTGTGAAAAGCGGCGTACCAGCGGATATTTTGGGGCGAGATTTTCTGCGCTTCGGCGATATCTGAGATATGTCGCCGAACTAAATCCCGCCACGCATCAAGCGTGTTGAACTCCATTCTTTCAGCGTCCTCGCGCCGCAGAGAAACGATGTGCGTCCAAATTGCACCTTGATGATTTGCAACCTCTTTCGCCGCTTTATCAAGCACGATTTTCTCGTCCGTTCCAGTGAATAAACCGTGAGATTGCGGGCGGGAGTCAAGATAATTCATAAAAATATCGCGGTCGATTTCACGCTTGTTTTCTGGAATTGCAACGCCTTCGCGGGTGGCAATGTACTTGATGTAGTTTCCGAAGCGCTTGTGGGCATTTGGCTTGATGTAGCGGCTGGTGACGATTATTTTCGGCATTGATAACCTCCTTGCTGTGTAACAAAAATCTCCTCTACATGAATAGAGGAGAAATGATTGTATGTGATGGTCAACGTAGGATAACATTAAATTATCTTTTTTGGGAGAGGGATTATGGC
>JAGASH010000008.1 GCA_017847835.1 Oscillospiraceae bacterium | reverse complement strand
TGTCATTCATTTGACTTTCCTCCTATGTTTTTTTGATGTGGTCGTCAAACCCACTTCATTATACCATAGGAGGACTTCTTTTATCTAAAGATTTTTATTCCACCGCTTCAAGCGGTGGTTTATTTTCGCTGAAGCTACAAACAAAAAGCGGCCCGAAAACTCGAGCCGCTTTGCTTTTGTTAAGTAGAATTACTTGATGAGCTTGATGCCGCCGATAACGGGCAGAGGCTTCATCTCACCGTTAGCAGCGTTGATGATGCCCATAATAACCATTATGAAAACAACCAAGCCAAGAACACCGCTTACGATACCGCCGAGGATTGCGCCAACAATACCGAGGGGGCTGAGAACCAGCGAGGTAATGCTGATGCAAACACCGAGAATGATGTCAGCAATGAAGAGCACCAAGCCCTGATTTGCGTGGAAACGCGCGAACTGAGTCTTGCCTGCGAGAAGCGGTACGAGAACCAGAATTCCGATGTAAGCAAGAATGCCGTAAACCTTGTCATTTGAATCTTCCATTGTAAAATCCTCCTAAAATGAATATGATTTGCGGCGCCGCACTCCGCATAAGAGTTTTTGAACTCCAGATATCATTATATCGCCAAATTTTTCTTCTGTCAAGCCAAAAAATTCCCAAGTGTTGCTTTTCCAAAATTATTTGTGCAAATTAACAATAATCCTCAAAATCTCCCCAAAAAGTTTGTCGGTTATTTTGCGGCTTAATAGTCATAAACATCAATGCGCGCTTTTTCCACGGCAAGAGTTGTGGTTTCACCGTGACCGGGATAAACCGCGTAATTGCCCGGAATTTTCGCGATTTCACGAAGCGTCTGAAGCATTTGCCTGTCGCTTCCCGAGAAACCGTCCGTGCGTCCGCAGCCGTTTTTGAAAATAACATCTCCCGCGAAAATCGCACCGTACTTTTCACAAAACAGCAGGCAGCTTCCCGCAGTGTGTCCCGGAGCCGCCATAACCGAAAATTCCAATCCGCAGACCGTGAAACGCTCGCCGTTTTCAAAAGCATAATCGGGCACAATCGGTGTGAATTCAATCCCGCCCATAAACCAAGCCCAACTCTTGTCCTCGCTCGCGAGCATTTCGGAGTCAAGCTCGGGTGCGTAAATCGGCGCGCCGTAGTAATTCCTCAGACGAGCCGCGCCCGCAAAATGGTCGAAATGCCCGTGCGTGATGATAATCGCGCCAGCCCGCATATCTTTTGAAGCAAGCACAGCCTCAACCTCACCCGTCGCCGCCGGGTCAATCACAATCGCGGTTTTTTCGTCCGCGGGCACAATATAGCAATTCGTTGCAAGCGCTCCCAGCGGAAGTACTGTTATTTCGTTCATAATTCTCGCCTTTCTGTGCGGTTTTCGGGTAATTCCCTGCTTTAATTTTATCACATTGCACAATATTTGTCAACGATTTTTTTGCAGTTTCACAAACAAACAGTTGAAAATTCTTCGCTGTTTCACCTAAAATTTATGACTTTCACCCCGTTTGCCTGTTAATTTGCACAAACTTTTTCGGGATTTTCTAAGTAAAAAGTAACTCAACAACAGAAAAACCGCATAGCAAAGCCACAAATCGGCAAGATAAAAATTCGTGATATTCACCAACTTTTTCTTGACAAAACAATAAATCGGTGCTATACTGTAACTGCGAACGAGATAGAAAAAAGTGTTCGCTTGACATATACAGACAGAAAAAGTGTAGAACAATGTGTAGAACAAAAGAATACAGGAGGCTTTTGATATGGACGAATTGCGTGAAAACAAGAGCAGCTCGGAGCTTATAAACGGCGATTACACCGCGGCTTGCGAGGTCTGCGAGAAATTCTCCGCAGAAGAAGAAAAGGACAATGCCGAGTCAACCGCAGCAAGATTGTTTGCAATGCTGGTTGCCTGACGAAAAATTCGCTCGCTTCGGCGGGCTCTTTTTTTATCGTTTTTCGGATATACGGAAATTGAAGTGCACGTTTGCCTTGCAAATTGCGAAAAAGTGTGCTATAATTTATGTAGAATTTCACGATAAGGGTGATTTGAATGGTAAATATAGGCAATGAATGGGACGCGCTGCTGGCAGACCAGTGGGAGATGGACTATTACAAAAAACTGCGGGAATTTCTCGTGAACGAATACCGCAGCGGGACTGTTTTCCCGCCGATGAACGACCTGTTCAACGCGCTTCGCTGCACGTCTTACAGCGACGTCAAGGCGGTTATCCTCGGGCAGGACCCCTATCACGGCAAGGGACAGGCTCACGGGCTTTGCTTTTCGGTTAAGGAGGGCACTCCTCCCCCGCCCTCGCTTGTGAATATTTTCAAGGAGCTGAACGCGGAAACAGGTATAGCGATACCCAAAAGCGGCGAGCTGACAAAGTGGGCAAATCACGGTGTGCTGCTGCTGAACACGGTTCTGACGGTGCGCGAGGGACAGGCAAACTCTCACAGAAATCACGGCTGGGAAATCCTCACGGACAGGATTATCGAGCTGCTGAACAAGCGTGAAAAGCCGATTGTTTTTCTGCTCTGGGGAGGACCTGCGCGCGCAAAATCAAAGCTCGTCACAAATCCAAATCATCTTGTCCTGCAATGCGCTCACCCAAGCCCGCTTTCCGCATACGGCGGATTTTTCGGCTGCGGGCACTTTGTCAAAGCAAACGAGTTTCTCAAAAACAACGGCATTGAGCCGATTGACTGGTCGCTCTGATTGACTTTTTCTCATAAATTAACACAAGGTGTGTTCCAAGCACCGCGAAGCGAAAAAAGTCTTTTTGAAAATCCAAAAAACTTTTTCTTCAGAAAAAGTTTTTTGGTCGCCGAAGGCAAAATAAATTTTACTCTATCTAAATAAAGGTGGTGAAAACCTTGCTTCAATACTGCGTTTGTCCCAAGTGTCAGCGAATGATAATGCTCGAAGACGAGTTTGAAACGGGTTTTTGCTGCTGCTGCGGGACGCACATCTCCTTTACCGACGCGCGCGACGAGCTGCTTTCGGGACTGCGTGCGGCTATTCCCGACGAGCTTGTTCTGGAAGCGGATTTGAGCGAGCTTATCGACGAGGACGAGGAGAAAAATGCCGTCTACGGTCTGGAAGAATGCAAGAAAAAACACGACGAGGCTCAGGTTTTTCTCGGGAAGTGGGATTTCGGAAACGCGTTTGTGATGTTTTCCGAAGCGCTCGACTGGTATCCCGAGCACTTCGAGAGCCGATGCGGGCTGATGATTTCGGGTATTCTCCGGCTGAAGGACACCGAAAACTGGGAGATGTATCTGTCCGAGTGCATTGACAGAATACGTTCGCGAAACGACTGGAATATGGCGGGAAAAGCGCTTGAATACACGCTCGGCATTATGAAAAAGTTTCTCTCAAAGGGCGGAAGATACGTTTCTCCGAGCTATACGGTCGGTTTCTGGGAAAAGCTTGTGCGGGGTTTTCCCGAGCTGAAACAGACAGCCGCAGAGATTTTCGCGCACTGCCTGAATATCGAAAACGCTCCTTTTACCGACGCGGCAAGACTTGACCGAGAAACGACAAAATTTGTTGTCGGGAACAGTCCCGCCGAGCCCGAGAAAAATCTTTCGAGAGGAATGCTGCTTGTACTGCGCTGTCACTGCGACAAACGCGTGAAAGAAGCGCTTTGCAGGGCGCTTTATGTATATGACCGCGTGGTGTGGCTTCGCGCAAAGGACTATGACCGCATAAACGACGCTCTTGAATTATGCGAGCAAGTCACAAACGGAGAGTTCAAGCCCGAGGACGTGGTTCTGGTGATTTCTGCGATTTATGATTTTCTGATGATGGGCGGTCTGGAGCAAAACGCAAAAGAATACGAAAAGCTGACATTTCTCAAAGAGGTGTACACCTACGCGCAAATGCGCAGAATGGAACGCTTTTTCAGCGCAAAGGTGTTTTTCTGGAAGCTGTACGCAGAGGTGTATCTGAGGCAAAAGGGTGCAAACCTGCTGTCCGCGGAGTACAAGAGAATGCAGAGGAGAATTGCCGAGCTGAGCGAATAAACAGCACGATTTAATCTTTAAATAAAAATGCGGCTCCCGTATTTCCGAGAGCCGCTCTCTTTTATTTAGTCGCCCTTATATTCTCCGAGTTCAACCTGAATACTTACCCGACGCTGTTTGAAGCCGTCGTTTCGTACAACAACAAGCGTTACGGTATCGCCGGGCTTCTTGCTTGCGAGAATTGTCGAAACATCGTTTGTCAAAACCGACTTCCCGTCAATTTCAACAATCGTGTCGCCCGCAACAAGACCGCTTTTCGCAACAGGAAAATCACTTTTGACTTCTGTTACATAAAGTCCTGCTGTCGTGCCGCTGTAATAAGCAACACTCTGCGTGATATTCTGATAAACAATTCCGAGCATCGGTCTGCCCGAAACATATCCTCTTGCAATCAAGTCCTCGACAACCTGTTTTGCCTCGTTAATCGTAATGCCGAAGCCGAGATTTTCCGTATCGGTTGTGACAATCTTAAAGTCAACGATACCGACAACCTCTCCGTAGGAGTTGAACATCGCGCCGCCCGAATTTCCGC
This sequence comes from Oscillospiraceae bacterium, assembly GCA_017847835.1. Lineage (GTDB taxonomy): Bacteria > Bacillota > Clostridia > Oscillospirales > Ruminococcaceae > CAG-115. Next base: position 540,777 of record JAGASH010000008.1, on the reverse strand, counting down.
CGTTAATGGGAGCGTCTGTCTGAATGGACGAAAGACCTTTGCCTGTCGCGGAAATTTCACGGTTCAGTCCCGAAACAACACCCTTGCTCACCGATGTATCAAGCGTCATTCCGTTTGTCAGCACTGGGTTTCCGATGATAACGATATCGTCACCGAGCATCATTTTGTCGGAGTCGCCGAGCTTTGCCGCCTGAAGATTTTTCGCGTCGATTTTGAGCACGGCAAGGTCGGTTCTCTCGTCGGTACCGACAAGCGACGCCTTGTATTTTGTCGCTTCAATCGAGCCGTCGGACGAAGTTTTGTTTACGGTAACCTCGCAGTCCTTGATACCGTCGCTAATTATATGGTTGTTTGTAATGATATAGCCGTCCGTTGAGATGATAATTCCGCTTCCCATTGAATAGCCGCGCTGATAGCCGTTATCGACATAGTTTGAGATGTAAACTACGCTGTCCTTGACCGCGGCAACAAGGTCGCGCGTATAAGCAAACGAGCCGTCAGAGTTGTATTCAACACCGTTTGATGTGATGTTTGATGTAACCGTGGAAACATTCTGCTGCATATCGTCAAGCGTGGGCGTGCCGACCGTATCGGACGAAACGGAGGAGCTTGCGCTCGGTGTAACTATATCGAGCTTGTCAACATAATTCGCGACATAAGCGCCGCCGAAGCCTGCGCCTCCCGCAACAAGGATAACCGCCGCGATTGTTCCCGCAACAGCCGCCGTGACGTGACTTTTCTTCTTTTTGGGCTTTTCTGTTACAACAGGCTGAGCAATCTGTTGGGTTTGCGGAATTTGCTGACCCGTATAGCCCTGCTGAACGGATTGACTGAAATTCTGTTCGTTTTGGAACTGATTTTGATTAAATTCGTTAAAATTGTCGTTCATGAATAAAAACCGTCCTTTCGTTTGTTATGTCTGTATTATAACCCGTGAATGTGTAGATTTCGTGAACAAACGCTGAAAAAACGCTTCATTTCTTATGTTACTTTTTTCACAAATTCAGCTTGCCGCGCTCATAATAGCCCGCGCTGCAGCTTCCCCGTCCTCGTGGAATACAACGTAGATATAGCCGTCCGTGGTTTCGCCCATTACAGCTCCTGCCGCTGAGCTTTCCTGCGCAGGATAAAAAGCGCCGTTTTTAATCAAATCATCAAAGTATGCTTTCAGCTCCGCGTACACCTCGTCGTGCTTGCCGTCAATCGGTTTTACGACAAAAACGCGGTTGAGCTGAACGCTCATCACGTTCATATAAAGTGCGTAATCCGCGAAATTTGCCGTGTTGAACTCGAAAAACGCGTCGATTTCCTCGGGAGTTTCAACCTTTGTCATCTTCGGGAACTCGACAGCTTTCAGCACGGTTTCCGCGTAAAAATCAGCCTTTTTTTCATCGGCTGTGCTGTCGGAAACAGAGCTGCTTTCGCTCACCGAAGCGGTTCCCGACGTTGAAACCGAGCTTTCTTTATCCGAGCCGCCGTTGCTGCAGGCGGTCAGGAAAACGCACAAAATCGCGCAGATAATTGCGGTTTTTTTCATATTCATTCTTTCATTGCCTTGTTGACTTCGAGAGCAATCGCACATTCAAGACGCTTTTTCTGCATTTCGCAGGAAATTGTGTGCGGTGTACGGCAGTCGCCCTCGTAAATGAAGGAGTTTGCATTACAGCCGCCCGAGCAGTAGAATTTAGCCCAGCAGCCGCTGCAGCCCTTTTTGCTGTAAATGTGAGTTTTCGCGAAATAGGTCTTTATATCCGCGTTGAGAGTACCGTCCTTAACATTGCCCATTTTCCAGTTTTCTATACCAACAAACTGGTGGCACGGATAAATATCGCCGTGCGGCTCGATTGCCACATAGTCGTTTCCGCAGCCGCACCCGCGCAAGCGTTTAATCGCGCAGGGACCCTGGTCAAGGTCAACCATAAAGTGGAAGAAATTGAAGTGCGGGTTTTTCTCGTCAGCCATATACTCGCAAAGACGGTCGTATTCGCTGAAAATCCTCGGCAAATCTGCGTTTGTGATAGCAAACGGCTGCTTCTCGTCGGTAACAACAGGCTCAGCGGAAAGCTGGATAAAGCCGAGCTCTCTCAGATGAATGACATCATCGGCAAAATCGAGATTGTTTTTTGTGAAAGTCGCGCGGACATAGTAGTCCTTCTTTGCACGCTCGCGCTGCTCGACAACCTTCTGGAATTTCGGCACAATTATATCATAAGAGCCGCCGCCGTTCATTGTCTTGCGTATGCCGTCGTTGGTTTCACGTCTGCCGTCAAGGCTGAGCACGCAGTTTGACATCTCCGCGTCGATAAACTTCATCTTCTCGTCATCGAGGAGAATTCCGTTTGTGGTTATCGTAAAGCGGAAGCGCTTGCCGTGCTGTTTCTCGATTGAACGCGCGTATTTGACGGTTTCAACAACGGTGTCCCAAGCCATAAGCGGCTCACCGCCGAAGAAATCGGTTTCGAGATTTTCACGGTTTGCGCTCTGTTTTATAAGGAAATCGACTGCGGCTTTACCGATTTCGGGAGGCATAATGCAGCGCTCACCGCCGAAATCACCCGTTTGCGCGAAGCAATAGCCGCAGCGCAGATTGCAGTCGTGCGCGACGTTTAAGCACATACTCTTGACAGGAGATTTTACCATAGTGTCGGAGTATTTTTGATAATCGTCGGGCGCGAAGAGAGAGCCGTTCTGATAGAGCTCGTAGAGGTCCTGATAGGTTTCGCGGACGTCGTTTTCGGGGTAATCGCGGAGCATTGTGAGAAAAATCTCGGGCATTTGCTCGTTCATCGGAGCAGAGATAAGGTCAAGCATATCATAGGCGCAATCGTCCATAACGTGAACTGCGTTGCTTTCGGTATCGAGGACAATGTTGTAGCCGAGCTGTTTGAATTTATGTATCATTTTTTCATATCCTTTTATTTTAGTATAGTTGCGCAGCGCGATGCAGAATTATTGCATTGTTGCAATCGGGCACCGCGAAGCGTACAAAAGTTTTCGGTCAAGCCTTTTTTCAAAAGGCTTGGGGCTTGGCAAAAATTGAACCCGCCCGAGAAAACGAGCGGGTTCAGCCGTTTAGCGTTCTGCTTCGCACTTCTGATTTGCAACAGTGCAGGAAGTCTTGCAAGCGGACTGGCAGGAGCTCTGGCACTTGCCGCAGCCGCCCTTTTCAGCGGAAGCCTTCAGGTTCGCCTTGTTAATAGTAACAACGTGCTTCAAAAAAACACCTCTTTCTTGCCCGTTTTGTTTTACTTCTCTTATTATAACACAAATGCAAAAATTTTGCAATAGGGTTTAGAGGAATTTTTTTGAAATTATCGCAAAACGAAAAACGGCGCACCGAAAACGGAACGCCGCGTTTGTGCAAATTAAAGCTCCTCGTCGGAAGCGGTGTCATCAGCTTCCTCGGTGAACACGTCGGACTTCTCCTCGGGGATAACCGACTTTACGGTTTTTGCGGGAGTTTCCTCGGCGGTTGCGTCGATTTCCTCGTCCTCGTCAAAATCAAGGTCCCAGTCATCGTCAAAGCCGTCGTCCCAGCCGTCAAAATAGTCCTCTTCATTTTCCTTTTCAAGCTTCTTTTTTGCGATATAAGCCGCAGCAGCAACACCTGCGCCTGCCGCCAGAATACCTGCCATAAATATACCGAATGCTTTCATTGCATTGTCCTCCTTTTCAAATTAAAGTGCTGATGATATTATACACCTTTTTACAGTTTTTTTCAAGTGCCGATAGAAAATTTGTTTAGTTTGCACAAATATACTTGTTTGACTATGTGTGTTTCGACGTATGAGCTGCCGCAAATCGCGGGAAATGCGAAAAGGAGAGCAGAGATATGCGAAAAGAGGCAGGGCTTCTGCGAAGTCTTGGCATTTTCGGCGGCGTCGAACCGCCGAAAATGCGCGATTTTGAGAAACTCGTCCCTCGCTTCTCAAAATCGCAGCCGCCCGAAGGAGGCTTTGTTTATCGGGGATTGTCGGTCAGCCGTGAGCCGCAAAGCAAAATTCCGCTCATAGCAAGCGTGCAGAGCGACAGTATCGCGTTTTTCGAGAAAACGGCGCTTTCCGAGGCTGAAGCAATGACTTCAATGTCAAGCGGCGGAAGAAAAATCATTATTATTGCCGCAATTCCCGCGCTCAGAGCAGCCGCGAAAATTCTCGATATGAGAAAGCTTTTCAGAGGAATTTTGCGGGAAAGCGCGGAAATCTGCAAAAATACGCACAATCCGCCGCAGCTAAGCAAACCTGCGCAGATTGCCACGGCATTTTTAGTGGGCGAGATTTCGCGGATAGTCGTGATTTCAAGGAGGGCGGGAAAGATTTTACCGCTGTTTTCACCGCAGCCCATCAGCGAAAAAAGCTGTTCAAAGAGCGAGTTTGTGCCGATTTGTCGCAGTCCCGCCGCGATTACCGAAAATCCCACCACCATTACGCAGACAGAAAACATCGCCCTTGCCGCAGACATAACCGAGGAAATGAACGTTTCCGAGCTTATTGCAAGCGCTTTCGGAGCGGGCTTTATGACAAATTCACCCCGTGAGCGCACAAAAATCGCAATCAGAAGCGACGAAAGAAAACACGCAGCAAAAATAGCCGCGCCGACTGCCGCTGAGCCGAAAACACCCGCGCCGACTATTCCTATAATAAACGACGGGCCGCTCCCGAAACAACAGCACATCAAACGCGCTGCGTCTCGCTCGGACAAGCGGTTTTCGGCAGCCAGCGCGGACAAAAGCGTTATTCCTACGGGATAGCCGCCTATGTTTGCCAGCAAAAACACCCCACAGAGTTCCTCGTCGGTACGCAGAATTTTCGATAAAATCAGCGTGAACGGTTTCAGAATTACGCGGTACAATCCGCTTTTCTGTAAAAAAATCGCAACCGCCGAAAACGCAAACAAGCTCGGCACGATGATTTCAAGACAAGCTGAAATTGACTGTGAAGCGGCTTGTGAAGCCGTTTTCGGTGAAATCAGCAGAAATGCTGCCGCTCCCGCCGCAAGAATTGCCGCAAGAATACTTTTCATAAGGTCACCTCTAAAAACCTTGTTTGAGCGAAAATGTGTCTAGCACACCGACTGCGTCGTCAAGCTTCCTCGTAAGGCATCAAGCCTTACTTCGTCAGCTTTCCTAGCATTCGGCGCACCAGCCCCATTTTCACCGTTCAAACCGGTTTTCGAGGTTCCCATAAGTCACCTCAAAAACGCGGAATTTCGTCAAAACCACACACAAATTCTTGTTCCTCGGAACAATTCTATGCGGACGAGCGTGAAAAATTTCGCAAAGAGGTGATTTGTCGGAGAAATCGGGCATATAGTTTGTCAGGTACAGGTTTGCGAGGTGAAAAATATGAGCTTGCGTGACAGAATAATCGGACTTGAAGAGCTGGCGGCGCGCGACTGTACGATTACCGTGCAAATTCACGGCGGTCGTGAGCGCGAGATGTACATTGAAAATTGTCGGAAAATCATCTCCTGCGACGACGATTTTATTACTCTCGGTATAGTCGGCGCGCAAATCCGAGTAAGCGGTGTGCCGCTGATTTTAGAAAATTTCGGTGTAGGCGGAGTGAAGATTTCGGGGAAAATAAGCGCGGTTGAGTTTGAAGAAATTCCGGTGAACGATGATGAAAAATAGTCGGAAAAGCGGATTGTTTTTCGGGACCGTCAGGTTCGAGGGTGTCGGCGGGTTTCCCGAAAAAATGGTGAGCAAGCTGCTGGAAAACGGCATTGTTATGCGAAAAATCACACTTTCCGGAAGCGGCATTTCCGGCGAGTGCTCACCGTTTTCGTATTATCGCGTCGCGAAAACTGCACGACAAAACGGAGTGCGGCTGCGCGCAAAAAAGCGAAGCGGACTTTATTTTCAGCTTTCCCGTTATAAGACGCGAAGCGGGCTGTATGCGGGACTTCTCGTGTTTGTGATGATGATTTCGCTGATGAAAACGCGGGTGCTGGACATCGATGTAACGGGTGACGCGCCGCGTGAGCAAACGCTGAAAATCCTTTCGGAGTGCGGGATTAAAGAGGGCGCGGCGCTGTCGGAGCTGAACTTTTCAAGAGCCGAACAGCGGCTTATGCTGGAAATCGAAAACTGCGCGTGGGTTGACGTGTCGCGAGAGGGTTTTCGGGTGAAAGCAGAGGTGCGAAAGGGTGACGAGGCGCCTGAGGTCGAGGGCAAAAATCCGCGTAACATCACGGCTTCGCGGCCTGCGCGGATTGTGTCGATGACCGTGAGAAAGGGCAAGGCTGCGGTGACGGTCGGAAGCGGCGTGAATACGGGCGATTTGCTGGTTTCGGGCACGGTTTTTGACGGCAGAAGCAAGATTATGTTTGTACACTCGGACGCTGAAATTATCGGAGAATTCCTCGAAACGCAGGAATTTTTCGTGCCGTACAGCGAAACTGTAAACCTGCCAAACGGCTCTGTAAAGCGCTTTGACAGCATTATCGCAGGCGACGACGAATACCCGCTTTTTTTCGGTGAGCCGTTTTGTGAAAACTCGGTTTACAGCGAGGAAACACGGCTGATTTTCGGGGCAAACTCACCGTTTAAGATAAAGTCGCGGATTTACACGGAATATGTCCCGAAAGAAATCACCCGCTCACCCGACGACGTTGTAAAAGAGCTTCGTCGGCAGAAGACGGATTTTGAGGAGAATTTTTACTCGGAGTATAAAATCGTGACCTGCACCGAGAAATTCTTCCCCGAAAAAGGCGGTATAAGGCTGATTGTCGATTACACTCTGCAAGGAGATATCGCAAATGCGGTTGACATCGGCTTAGGTGAGCAGAGCGAATAATTTTGAGCACAAAAAAGCCCGCAGGCTGATAACCTGCGGGCTCGGTTATTGTGAGAAATTACTTCTCGAACTCGTCCTTGTAAGCCTTGTCAAGCTCAACGAGGTGAGTGTACTTAGCCTTGAAGTTTGCAACTGCCTTGTCGAACAATGCATTTGCTCTGTCGGGATTAGCACGCATAAGCGAGTTGTAACGTACTTCTCTCATCATAAATGCCTTCGGGTCGCCGGTCGGCTCCTTGCTGTCGAGGCTGAACGGAGACTTGCCCTGAGCGGGAAGGTCAGGATTGAAGCGGAACAGCTGCCAGTAACCTGCCTCAACTGCTTCCTTCTCAACCTGCTGAGCGATAGTAAGACCGCCCTTGATACCGTGGTTGATGCAGGGAGCGTAAGCGATAATCAGCGAAGGTCCGTCATAAGCCTCAGCCTCTGCAATTGCCTTCAAGCACTGAGCTCTGTCAGCACCCATAGCAATCTGTGCAACGTAAACATAGCCGTAGCTCATTGCGATGCCTGCGAGGTCCTTCTTCTTAACGTCCTTACCGCCTGCAGCGAACTGTGCAACCGCACCGATGTTCGTAGCCTTGGAAGCCTGTCCGCCGGTGTTGGAGTAAACCTCGGTATCGAATACGAGAACGTTTACGTTTCTGCCGGAAGCGAGAACGTGGTCAAGTCCGCCGTAGCCGATATCGTATGCCCAGCCGTCGCCGCCGAGAATCCACTGGCTCTTCTTGGAGAGGTAGCTCTTGAGCTTCAGAACCTCAGCAACCTGCGGCTCGTTCTTGCACTGGCAGTTCTCAAATGCTTCAACAAGGTTCTTGGTAGCAACTGCGTTCTTCTTGCCGTCGTCAACGGTTGCGAAGTACTCGTCGATGAGAGCCTTTGCCTTCTCGTGACCGTCAAGAGCAGCGATTTCCTTCAGCTTAGCCTGTGCTCTGTTGCGGAGAGTATCCTGAGCGAGGAACATACCAAGACCGAACTCAGCGTTGTCCTCGAAGAGGGAGTTGCCCCAAGCAGGACCGTGACCAGCCTTGTTGGTGGTGTAAGGAGTGGAAGGCTCGGAACCTGCCCAAATGGACGAGCAGCCTGTTGCGTTTGCAATGTACATTCTGTCACCGAAGAGCTGTGTTACGAGCTTAGCGTAAGGAGTTTCACCGCAGCCTGCGCAAGCGCCCGAGAATTCGAGCAGCGGCTGGTTGAACTGAGAGCCCTTAACGGTGGTTTCAGCGAACTTAGCGTGAACCTCAGCCTTGTCCTCAACGTCCTTAACAGCGTAGTTGAATACTTCCTGCTGGTCGAGCTGGCTGTCGAGAGGCTTCATAACGAGAGCGCTCTTGCTCTTGTCCTTTGCGCCTGCAGGGCAGATGTTTGCACAAACGCCGCAGCCTGTGCAGTCGAGTACGGAAACAGCCATAGAGTACTTCAAGCCGGGAAGACCGGTTGCGTCCTTGGACTTGGTTGCTGCGGGAGCCTTTGCAGCTTCGTCAGCGTTCAGGATAACGGGACGGATAACTGCGTGCGGGCAAACGAACGAGCACTGGTTACACTGAATGCAGTTCTCGGGAATCCACTGAGGAACGTCAACAGCGATACCGCGCTTTTCAAATGCAGCAGAACCCTGCGGGAAGGTACCGTCAGCGATGTCAACGAAGGTGGAAACAGGGAGCGAATCACCGCGCTGAGCGTTTACGGGAACCTGAATCTTGTTTACGAAATCAACCAGGAAGCCCTCGCCGTCGAAGTGCGGGTGAGTAAGCTCGCCCTGAGCGTCAGCCCAAGATGCGGGAACGTCAACCTTTACAACCTCTCCTGCGCCCTTTTCGATTGCAGCGTAGTTCATGTTAACGATGTCCTCGCCCTTCTTAGCGAAAGACTTGTAAGCAGCCTGCTTCATATACTCAATTGCCTTGTCAGCAGGAATGATGTTTGCAATGGAGAAGAATGCGGACTGGAGAACGGTGTTGGTCTTGTTGCCCAGACCGATTTCCTTTGCAACCTTGATTGCGTTGATGATGTAGAAGTTGATGTTGTTCTTAGCGATGTAACGCTTAACGGGAGCAGGGAGCTTCTCGTCGAGCTCGTCAACCGTCCACTGGCAGTTGAGCAGGAACGAACCGCCCGGAATTACGTCCTGAACCATATCGTACTTGTCGATATAGGACGGGTTGTGGCAGGCAACGAAGTTTGCCTTGTTGATGAAGTAAGTAGACTTAATCGGAGTCTTACCAAATCTGAGGTGAGAAACCGTTACGCCGCCCGACTTCTTGGAGTCGTATGCGAAGTAAGCCTGAGCGTACATATCGGTGTGGTCGCCGATAATCTTGATGGAGTTCTTGTTTGCACCAACGGTACCGTCGGAGCCAAGTCCCCAGAACTTGCAGCAGGTTGTGCCCTCGGGAGTGGTGTTCGGGTTTTCGGTAACCTTAAGCGAGAGGTTGGTAACATCGTCCTCGATACCAACGGTGAATACAGGCTTTTCGGTGTTGTTGTAAACAGCGATGATGTGGGAGGGGTTGCAGTCCTTCGAGCCGAGACCGTAACGGCCGGTGAAAATCGGAACGTTCTGGAACTTGCCTTCTCTGTTGAGAGCGGCAACAACGTCGAGGTAAAGCGGCTCACCCATAGCGCCGGGCTCCTTGGTTCTGTCGAGAACGGTAATCTTCTTAACAGTTGCAGGAATAGCCTCAACGAGAGCAGAAGATACGAACGGTCTGTACAGTCTAACCTTTACAAGACCAACCTTCTTGCCCTGTGCGAGCATATAGTCGATAGTTTCCTCGATAGTGTCGCAGACAGAGCCCATAGCGATGATAACCTGCTCTGCGTCGGGAGCGCCGTAGTAGTTGAACAGCTTGTAGTTAGTGCCAATCTTAGCATTAACCTTGTCCATATACTCGGTAACGATAGCGGGAAGAGCATTGTAGAAGCTGTTTCCTGCCTCGCGGCCCTGGAAGAAGATGTCGGGGTTCTGAGCGGTACCGTGAAGAACGGGCTTCTCGGGGTTGAGTGCTCTGTCGCGGAACGCCTGAATAGCGTCCCAGTCAACCATTTCTGCAAGGTCCTCGTAGTCCCAAACCTCAATCTTCTGGATTTCGTGAGAGGTACGGAAGCCGTCGAAGAAGTGCAGGAACGGAATTCTGCCCTTGATGGTAGCGAGGTGAGCTACTGCACCGAGGTCCATAACTTCCTGCGGGTTGGTGGAGCAGAGCATTGCATAACCGGTCTGGCGGCAAGCGTAAACGTCGGAGTGGTCGCCGAAGATGGAGAGCGCGTTGGACGCAACAGCTCTTGCGGAAACGTGGATAACCGACGGGAGCATTTCGCCCGCGATTTTGTACATATTCGGAATCATCAGGAGAAGACCCTGAGATGCTGTGTAAGTAGTGGTGAGCGCGCCTGCGGAAAGCGAGCCGTGAACTGCGCCTGCAGCGCCTGCCTCGGACTGCATCTCAACAACCTTTACGGTTTCGCCGAAGATGTTCTTCTGTCCTGCAGTAGCCCAAGCGTCGGTAACCTCAGCCATAACGGACGAGGGTGTGATGGGGTAAATCGCAGCGAGGTCTGTAAACGCGTATGAAACGTGACCTGCGGCGTTGTTACCGTCCATCGTTTTCATTTTTCTTGCCATTGGTTTATCCTCCTTAATTGTTTGGGACTTCGGATTATTTCTCACACTTTATCGCGTGAAATCGTTTTCATACCAAGACAGTATGAATAAAGTCCACATTTTTACCTTTACATTGTACCACAAATATTTAGATTTTTCAATAGAGTTTTTATAAATTTATCGAATTTTTTTGTTAATTTGACAAAACCATAACGATATGTTATAATAATCTTACTTATTAAAAAGAAAGGCTGTCTGAATATGCCAAAGGAAAAAACTGTATATATCTGCAGCGAGTGCGGTCGGGAGTACCCGAAATGGACGGGAAAGTGTCTTTCGTGCGGCGCTTGGAACTCCCTCGAAGAAACCGCGCCGATTGCCGTATCCTCGGCAAAAGCTCCCGCTGCGAAAAATCTTGAATATTCGCGGATAACCGAAGTGCCCAAGGACAGCGAAATCCGCTATTCAACAGGTGTATCCGAGCTTGACCGCGTGCTCGGAGGCGGGCTTGTAAAAGGCTCGCTTGTCCTTATCGGCGGCGACCCCGGCATCGGAAAATCCACGCTTTTAATGCAGATTTGCGGACATCTCGGCAGAGAGCATACCGTGCTTTATGTATCGGGTGAGGAAAGCGAGCGGCAGCTGTCGCTTCGCGCAAAACGGCTCGGCGTGGACGCGGAAAACCTGTTTATTTCATCGTCAAACTCGTGCGAGAGCATTATTAAAGCGGTGTGCGAGAACAAGCCCGATGCTGTTGTCATCGACTCAATCCAGACGATTACGTCAAGCGCGCTGTCGTCATCTGCGGGAAGTATCGTGCAGGTGCGCGAGTGTACGGGAGCGTTTATGAGAATGGCAAAGAGCGAGGAAATTCCCGTGTTCATCGTCAGCCACGTCAACAAGGACGGCGGAATTGCCGGACCGAAGATAATGGAGCATATTGTGGATACCGTGCTGTATTTTGAGGGCGACAAGCAGCTTTCATACAGAATTTTGCGGTCGATTAAGAACAGATTTGGTTCTACAAACGAAATCGGCGTGTTTATGATGGACAGCGACGGGCTGAAAGAGGTTGAAAATCCGAGCGAAACTATGCTTTCGGGACGGCAGAAGAATATTTCGGGAAGTACGGTTTTGTGCTCAATTGAGGGAACAAGACCGATTTTAGCCGAGGTGCAGGCGCTTGCAGCAAAATCGGGGTTCACGAACCCGCGAAGGGTTGCCACGGGATTTGATTTAAACAGGCTGTATATGCTGATTGCGGTGCTGGAGAAGCGGCTGGGATTTGCGTTGTCTGGGCTTGATGTTTATGTGAATATGGTTGGAGGGCTGCACATTGACGAGCCTGCGGCTGATTTAGCGGTTGCGGCGGCGCTGTATTCAAGTGTGACGGGAAAGGTTGTGCCGGAGCACACGGTGATGTTTGGAGAAGTTGGGTTAGGAGGAGAGCTGAGGGCGGTTTCACGGGCGGGAGAGCGTGTGAAGGAAGCTGAGCGGCTGGGATTTAAGACGGTGATTATGCCGAGGAATTCTGTTAGTAGAATGGGTAAGATTGAGGGAAGCGGGATAAAGGTTGTGGCGGTGAACACGCTGAGCGAGGCATTTAAAGCGATTGACAAGGCAGAGTAACGAACAAAGCTTCAATTGAGCACCGCGAAGCGAAAAAAGTCTTTTTGGAGGTCAAGGAACCTTTTTCTTCAGAAAAAGGTTCCTTGCCGCCGGAGGCACTCGGCACGAAGTGCCGTACTTGCGGCGAAGCCGCGGACTGGAGCGAAGCGTCAAAAACGCGGAGCGAAGCGACGCGAAATACGAAAGAAGCGCAAAGGGGGTTCAAGGGGGGAAACAAGAGTTTCCCCCCTTGCGGAAAGGGGTTTGGGGAAAACCCCGGCGGGGTGTTCCCCAACAGAGAGAAGCAAGCTGTAATGATGAGGATAAGCCAAACTTTTCCCATATATCAAATTGTGAATAAAAGAAAAACTCGGAGCGCGAACTCCGAGTTTTCTGTTAAGGTTAGATTGATAAATGGGGTTTGCGATTTTTTTGACATTACGTCAAAAAAATTGGCAATGGCTGCAAACCGATGTGAAAGATTGTTCGTTTATAAAAAGATTGCGAAAGCGTTCTTTTTTTGATTTGCGGCTTCGCCTTCAGTAGCGCGACTCCGTTCGCGAGTGCCTCCGGCGGTTTAAACCCTTTTTCTGAAGAAAAAGGGTAAGGAAACCGAAGGTTTCACTAGAATTCCAAAAAGACTTTTTTCGCTTCGCGCGCCTATTCACAGTCAGTGCCCGTCACAGCAATGCTCGCAGCCCTCGCAGTCCGGAAACAATCCCTTGTCGTACTCAATGCCATTCCTATCATAATAATCCTTGACCGCCTTCTTAATCGCTTCCTCAGCCAACACCGAACAATGAATTTTATGCGCAGGCAGCCCGTCCAACGCTTCCGTCACCGCCTTGTTCGTCAGCTTCAGCGCCTCAGACAACGGCTTCCCCTTAATCAGCTCCGTTGCCATCGAACTAGACGCAATCGCACTCCCGCACCCAAACGTTTCAAACTTCACGTCATCAATCACATCATTCTCAATCTTTAAATATATCTTCATAATATCCCCGCAGACAGGATTTCCAACCTCTCCCACACCGTCCGCGTTCTCGATTACTCCAACATTCCTCGGATTGCGGAAGTGGTCCATTACTTTTTCACTGTACAATGCCATTTCAAACACCTCTCATTTCGTGTATTCCGCAAAAATATGCGGCCTTTTTCCATTAACCAAATCTCTCCAGAACGGCGACATATTTCGCAGATATGTCACAACCTCGCTCACCGATTTCACGATGTAATCAACATCTTCCTCTGTCGTTTCCTCACCCAGCGACAGCCTCAGCGAGCCGTGTGCAACCTCGTGCGGTCTGCCGATTGCCAGCAGAACGTGGCTCGGGTCAAGCGAGCCCGATGTACACGCAGAGCCCGACGACGCGCAAATCCCCTTGTCGTCCAGCAGCAAAAGCAGCGACTCGCCCTCAATTCCCTCGAAGCAGAAATTCACGTTTCCCGCAAGCCGTTTTTCCCTGTCACCGTTCAGCTCGGAATACGGGATTTTGCTCAATCCCTCAATAAGTCTGTTTCTCAGCGGGATAAGCTTTTCCGTATAACTGTCGATATTCCCGACAGCTTCTTCCAGAGCGACCGCCATTCCGCGAATTGCCGGAAGATTTTCCGTACCCGCACGTTTTCCGCGTTCTTGTGCACCGCCGTTTATCACGGTTTCAAGCGCAATTCCCTTTTTCGCGTACAGCACACCTGCGCCTCTCGGACCGTGGAATTTATGCGCCGAAAGCGACAGCATATCGATATTCTGCTCCTTGACGTTCACCGCGAGATGTCCGACAGCCTGCACAGCGTCCGTGTGGAAAATCACGCCCTTTTCGCGGCAGATTTCTCCGATTTCCGCGATAGGCTGAATTGTGCCGATTTCGTTGTTTGCGTACATTATTGTCACAAGGCAGGTTTCGGGACGGATTGCCGATTTCACCTGTTCGGGTGTGACAATGCCGTTTTTGTGAACGTCCAGCAGCTCGATTTCAAAGCCCTGTTTTTTCAGCTTTTCAAGCGTGTGCAAAACAGCGTGGTGCTCAAACGCAGTCGAGATAATATGCTTTTTGCCTTTCTTTTCACCGAGCTTTGCCGCAGAGAAAATCGCTTGGTTGTCCGCCTCGCTTCCGCCCGATGTAAAGTAAATTTCCTTCGCGTCCGCGCCAAGGCACTTTGCAATACGGTTTCTTGCGTCCTCCAGCGCGACCTTTGCTTCCTGTCCGAATTCATACAGACTGGACGGATTTCCGTAGCACTCGCGCATACATTTCACCGTTTCGGCAATTGCGCTCTCGCTCATTTTTGTTGTTGCCGCGTTGTCCGCGTATATCATTTCACTCACCTCATATCAGTTTTTGACAGCGTTTGCCGTTCCCGACAAAACGCGTGTTTCTCCATTCACCTATTGTTTGAGTAGGTGATTATATTATACATTATTTTTCCTACTTTGTCAATAGGTTTAATCAACTCGATTAGAAAAAATTTAAAATTCGAGAAATCCCCTTGAAAAAGTATGCAAAGTATGATATAATAAAGGAAACAGACGCCGGATAATGAATTTTGTAATCAATTTGTGAAAGAAAGCAGGCTGATTTCTATGAAAATTTCAACCAAGGGCAGATATGCGCTCAGAATGATGGTGGATTTGGCGCAAAACAAAGGCGAAGAATTTATATCTCTTGCGGAGATTGCCGAGAGGCAAAGTATCTCGAAAAAGTACCTTGAACAGATTGTGCCTATGCTGAGCAAGGCGGGACTTATCCGCACAAATCGCGGAAACCGCGGAGGATATATGCTGAACGTCCCCGAGGAAAAGTGCACTGTCGGTGATGTTCTTCGCGCAACGGAAGGCTCTCTTGCGCCTGTTGCCTGTCTTGAATACAGCGAGAACACCTGTCCCAGAAAAGACGAGTGCATAACGCTTTATGTATGGGAAGACCTCTACCGCCTCACGCAGGAATATTTCGACGGGATTACCCTGAAAGATATTATCGAGCACAAGTGACAACTACAAAAATACATAATCCCGCAGGGAAACTCGCCTGCGGGATTTTTTGTATGTACAGATTTTCGGCTTCGCGTCAGTTTTTGAGGCTCTGAAGCGGTGCGGGAATTCTGCCGCCTCTTGAAATAAACTTTGCCGAGCTGAACTTGCTCACGGGCATTACGGGTCCCGAACCGAACAAGCCGCCGAATTCGAGAGTTTCGCCCTCTTTCATTCCGATTGCGGGAATTACGCGGACTGCGGTTGTCTTTGAGTTCACCATACCGATTGCTGCCTCGTCCGCGATAATCGCAGAAATCGTGTCCGCGGAAGTATCTCCCGGCACGACAATCATATCAAGGCCAACCGAGCAAACCGCCGTCATTGCTTCGAGCTTCTCCAGCGACAGCGAGCCGCGATTAACCGCGTCTATCATACCCGCGTCCTCGGAAACGGGAATAAACGCGCCCGAAAGACCTCCAACGTGCGACGAAGCCATAACTCCGCCTTTTTTCACTGCGTCGTTCAGCATAGCAAGGCAGGCTGTCGTGCCGTGCGCACCGCAGCTCTCCAAGCCGATTTCTTCAAGGATATGCGCAACCGAGTCACCGACCGCGGGAGTAGGAGCAAGCGACAAATCCACAATACCAAACGGCACTCCGAGCCGCTTTGAAGCCTCCGTGCCGACGAGCTGTCCCATTCTCGTAATTTTGAACGCGGTTTTCTTGATAACGTCCGCAATTTCGGACATATTTGCGTCGGGGTGCTTTTTGATAGCCGCGCGAACAACACCAGGTCCCGAAACTCCGACATTGATTTCGCAGTCATACTCGCCTACTCCGTGGAAAGCGCCCGCCATAAAGGGGTTATCCTCGGGAGCGTTGCAGAAAACGACAATTTTTGCAGCACCGAAGCAGTGATTATCGGCGGTTTTCTCGGAAGCCTCGCGCACGATTTTACCCATCATCGCAACCGCGTCCATATTGATACCCGCCTTTGTTGAGCCGATATTTACGGACGAGCAGACGTTTGTGGTTTCGGCGAGCGCCTCGGGAATGCTCTCGATAAGCTCTCTGTCACCCGCAGAAAATCCCTTGTGTACCAACGCGGAATAGCCGCCGATATAGTTTACACCCGTGCCCTCGGCAACGCGCTGAAGTGTTTTTGCGTACTCCACGGGGCTCTGTCCCTTTGTGGAAGCCGCCGCGGAAACCATTGCAATCGGGGTTACGGAAATACGCTTATTGATAATCGGGATACCGTACTGCTTCTCGATATCCTCGCCTGTTTTGACGAGATTTTCCGCTTTCCTCATCATCTTCTCATAGATTTTATCGCAGGCGGTTTTCGCATCATCGGAAATGCAGTCAACGAGCGAAATGCCCATAGTAATCGTTCTGATATCAAGATTTTCCTCTTGTATCATCTTGATAGTTTCAAGAATATCGCCTGTATTAAGCAAAAATAAACACCGTCCATTTCTTTCCTTTATTGTCGGAATTTGTAATATTTGTCAGATTTTGTGCATTGAGTTGAAAATATCCTCGTGCATAACATGGATTTGCAGACCCATTTCCTCGCCCGCTTTTTTCAGTTCATCGGAAAATGCCGAAAACTCAATGCTAAGCTCAGAAATCTCGATTAACATCGTCATCGCGAACAAATCCTGCATAACCGTCTGCGTTACGTCCATTACATTTGCGCGGTGCTCGGCACAAATCGCCGTAACCCTCGCCAGAATACCAACCGTGTCTTTACCGATTACTGCTACAACAGCTCTCATATTTTTACCTCCGCTTATTTTTTCCGCGCTCTTCGCGCAATATATTTCTATTATACTATTTTTTTTGCGATTTGTAAATAAGTTCTTTACAAATTTTTTGTTTTGTGGTAAAATATATTGTGTAAAGATATATCGGTATCACTCGGAAACTTTTTGGCTGCTTGGCTGAACAGGCTCGGCTTCTCCTGAAACCGGCTTCCGTTCCGTTCGCTGACACGGGCTTCTGCGAAGCCTTGGCAATTTCGGCGGCATCGAACCGCCGAAATTGCGCGAATGCGTGAAACTTTGTTTCCCGCATTCGCTCGGGAGAAACCCCTCGGGGTTTCCCCCGAACCCCCTTCCTCTGGGGGAAAAACTCTTGTTTTTCCCCCAGACCCCCTTTAGCGCTTTTTGGCATATATCGCGTCGCTTTGCTCCGCGAGTGGTCGCTTCGCTCCAGTAGTGACGCTTCGCTTCAGTGCCTCCGGCGGCTTGAAACCTTTTTCTGAAGAAAAAGGTTTCAAGACTTCCAAAAAGACTTTAAACGCTTCGCGACATCGTGTTAGTGCACCGCGAAGCGAAATGGGTGCAGCGTCACGCTGCCCGAAAGGAGATTACAAATGAACACAACCAAACTTCTCGACGTTCTCCGACAGAACGCCCGCCTCTCAAACTCCGAAATCGCCGCCATGCTCGGCGAAACCGAACAAGCCGTCGCCGATGAAATCACCCGCCTTGAACGCGAAGGTATCATCATGGGCTACTCCGCCATTATCGACGAGGAAAAAGCCGACGACAATGCTGTAACCGCTATGATTGAGCTCAAAATGACCCCGATTAAAGACCGCGGCTTTGACGACCTCGCCCACACAATTATGTCCTACGAGGAAATCGACAGCGTTTTCCTGCTTTCCGGTCCTTACGACTTAATGGTAACAATCAGCGGCACAAGTCTGCGCAATGTCGCGCTCTTTGTCAGCGAGCGTCTTGCAGTCCTTGACGGCGTTATTTCCACGACAACCCACTTTATTCTCCGCCGCTACAAGGAAAAACACCACGTCTTCAACGAGGAAATGTTTGACGAGCGCGATATGATAAGCCCGTAAAATTTCTTGAAATCAGAATTCACCTTAATATAAAGGAGAAATTATTTTGGATTACAATAAACTCATTCCCGAGCGTATCAGCTCAATGAAGCCCTCGGGAATAAGACGATTTTTCGATATAGCGCAGACAGTCAAAGGTGTAATCTCGCTGTCTGTCGGAGAACCCGACTTTAAAACCCCCTGGGAAGCGCGCAAGGAAGCGATTAATATCCTTGAACGCGGCAAAACGGCTTACACCGCGAACAGCGGACTTATGGAGCTCAGAAAAGCGGTCTGCGGCTATCTCAAAGACTTTATTCACACCGAATATGACCCCGCAAGCGAGGTTATCATAACAGTCGGCGGAAGCGAGGCAATCGACCTTGCTGTACGCGCGCTTATCGAGGACGGTGACGAGGTGCTTGTCCCCGAGCCGTCTTTCGTGTGCTACGCGCCGATTGTAAAGATGATGGGCGGAGTACCCGTGCCGATTGTGACAAAAGCCGAGGATAAATTCCGCCTCACTCCTCAGGCTCTCAAAGAGAAAATCACCCCGCGCACAAAGCTGCTTTTCCTGCCCTACCCTAACAATCCCACAGGAGCGGTAATGCGCAGACCCGACCTTGAAGCAATCGCGGACGTACTGCGCGACACGAATATAGTTGTCGCTTCCGATGAAATCTACGCGGAGATGACCTATAACGGCGAAAAGCACGTTTCCTTTGCGGAAATCGACGGAATGCGCGACAGGACGCTTGTTATCAGCGGTTTCTCGAAAACCTACGCGATGACAGGCTGGCGGCTTGGATATGTCGCGGGTCCCGAGCCGCTTATAAAGCAAATGCTGAAATTACATCAATACTGCATAATGTCAAGCCCGACCGTGAGCCAATATGCAGCAATCGCGGCAATTCAGAAATGCCGTGCAGACGTTGAACATATGATTTCGGAATATGATATGCGCAGACGGCTTTGCGTGAAGAATTTCAACGATATGGGACTTGAATGTTTTGAGCCCGAGGGTGCATTTTACGTTTTCCCGTGCATAAAATCAACAGGAATGACCAGCGAGGAATTCTGCCAGAAGCTGGTTTTCGAGAAAAAAGTCGCGGTTGTCCCCGGAAACGCTTTCGGCGAGAGCGGAGAGGGCTTCGTGCGCGTTTCCTACGCGTATTCCGTGGCACATCTTGAAAGCGCGTTCAAGAGAATACGCGAATTTATCGGGAAATAATTTGTTTAAAACACAGAAAATTACTGTGATTTTTTGTAGAATTTAAACAGAAACTATCGTTTCGGAGCAATCTTGGAAGCAATCGTTTTTTGCCATAATTTGTGCAATTTGCACAACGCAGGAGAAGCCTATGATTAACGAAAAAATCACGGTTTTAGCGCACGCAAAGATAAATTTGTACCTAGATATCGTGGGAACGCGCAAGGATGGCTACCACCTGTTGGAAACAATAATGCAAAGCGTGGATTTGAGCGATATCGTTGAGGTTTCGCCGGCTCGCGAAGGAATTTCGGTTAGCTGCTCAAATCCCGAAATTCCGCAGGACAGCGGAAACATCTGCTGCAAAGCTGCGAAGCTGTTTCTGGAGCGGTTTGGCGGGAATTACGGCGTGAAAATTCACATTGCAAAACGAATTCCCCACGGAGCAGGCCTTGGAGGCGGAAGCGCAGACGCAGCGGCCGTTTTGTTCGCGATGAACGAGCTGAACGGGCTTCCGGCGCGGTCTTACGAACTTTCGGCACTCGCGGCTGAAATCGGAGCAGACGTTCCATTTTGCCTAAAAGGAGGAACAGCGATTTGCCGAGGTATCGGCGAGATGATTGAGCCGCTGAGACCGCTTCCAGAGCGGTTTTATCTGGTTGTAAAGCCGAATTTCGGCTGTCCGACGAAAGAAGCGTATAAACGTTACGACAGCGCGCCGCTCGCTCCCCAAAACGCTCTTAAAGCCTTTTGTAATGCGGGTTCGCGGTATCACGAGCATTTATACAACGTCTTTGAGGAAATCTACAAAGACCCGCAAATTTCCGAGATAAAATCAAAATTGCTGGAAACGGGAGCGCTCGGCGCGCTTCTCACAGGCAGCGGCTCGGCTGTTTTCGGTGTGTACGAAACGGCTCAGGAAGCTGTTTCAGCCGCGCGCGCATTTCCCGAAATGTTTACAGCGGTCGCAAAACCCGCAAGCTCGGGGCTTTCTCGGATTTAGTGCTTTTGTGCAATTTGACGAAAAGACAAAAAAGTGATGTTTTTTCGCGCGAGATGTGGTATAATAACGATAGGAATGTTTTGAACGGAGGGAAATTATGGTAACTTTGCAAAATCACGTCGGCAAAATTTCTTTTTCCGCGAATTTTTTCACAGAGCTAATCGGAAACACAGTCACGAATTGCTTCGGCGTAATCGCGATGAATGTGCGCGGCTTCCGCGAAACGCTCACGGCTGCGCTTCCCATGCAGCAAAAGCGCGATTTTGCGCGCGGTGTGAAGGTGAATTTCAAGGACGGCGCGCTCACTATTGACCTGCACATTTCGCTGATGTACGGTGTGAATATAAATGCGGTGTCAAAATCCATCATCAACAAGGTGTCGTACACGGTGCGTCGTGCGACCGGTTTGAACGTCGAAAAAGTGAACGTTTTTGTGGACTCAATCAGAGTGTGATTTTCGGGTATTTTTTGAGGCATTTTTCAAGCGCTTTTTGAGGGTATTTTCCGAGGTTATTTTAAGTAGTTTTTTTTGTTAAATAATCAAGCATAATTCACGTTCTGAAAACGGCTTTGCAATCGTATTTTACGGTGTTTTTGATATGTAAAAAAATCGCTCAAAAAAGCCTTGATTTCAGGGTGATTTTCAGGGTATTTTTTGCAGTAAATTTCAGCCCGTTTTTCACATGATTTTTTGACGTATTTTTTTGTAAAAAAAGCCCTGTTTTCGGGGCAGAAAATAAAGATTTTTGGAAGGGAATTTTAGTAATGTCAATCAACGGTCAGCTCCTGCGCGACGCGGTGATATCGGGAGCAAATAATGTGCGCAATAAACGCGTTGAGGTGGACGAGCTCAACGTTTTTCCCGTGCCGGACGGCGACACGGGCACGAATATGTCGATGACAATCGGCAACGCAATCGGCGAGCTTTCCAATATTCCCGACGGCGCGACAGTCGGCGAGGTCGCTAAAAAAGCGGCTTCGGCAATGCTTCGCGGCGCTCGCGGAAATTCGGGTGTAATCCTTTCGCTGCTGTTTCGCGGACTTTCAAAAGGACTTGCCGGCAAGTCCGAGGCAACCGCTGCCGAGTTTTCTGCTGCGCTCAAACTCGGTGTTGACGCGGCTTATAAGTCGGTAATGAAGCCGACCGAGGGCACTATTCTGACCGTTGCGCGCGAGGCTTGGGAAAACACCGCTGAAGCCGCTTCCAATGCCACTTCAGCCGATTTTCTTGCGCTGCTTATTGACGAAGCAAAAAAGTCGCTTGAACGCACGCCCGAGCTGCTCCCCGTGCTGAAAAAGGCGGGAGTTGTAGACGCAGGCGGAATGGGATTTGTCGTGATTTTAGAGGGTATGTACAGCGTATTTTCGGACGGAAAAATCGTGCCCGACGAGTCTGACAAAAAACCGAATGCTGCGGCTGCCGAGGCGGCTCAGGCCGAGATGAAATACGAGTATGGCGCGGAATTTATGATAATGAAGGGCGGAAACACGAAGGACCAGACGGCACTCTCCGCTTACCTTGAAACAATCGGCGACAGCATTACGATTGCCGATGACGACGAGTTTATTCACGTTAATGTTCACACAAATCACCCCGGAAAGGCTCTTGAAGAAGGACTGAAATTCGGCAGTCTGACCAAAGTTTCTATTGTGAATTTGTTGGAAAAGACGGAAAATCTGGTGAAGGCTTCCAAGCAAAACCGCAAATCTCCTGTTGAACCGGTGAACGAAATCGGATTTGTGGCGGTTGCCGCGGGAGCAGGTTTGCAGGCGCTTTTCACCGACCTCGGTGCCGACAATGTTGTGAGCGGCGGTCAGACCATGAACCCGTCAACCGAGGATATTCTTGAAGCAATCGGACAAACTCCCGCAAAAAACGTGTTTGTGCTGCCGAATAACAAGAATATCATTATGGCGGCTGAGCAGGCGGCTAGGCTTGCTGACAGAAACGTTTGTGTGCTCCAGACGCGAAATATCCCGCAGGGCATTTCCGCGATGATGAATTTTGACCCGTCGGGGGATTTTTCGGCTAATCGCGCGGCAATGACTGAGGCTTTCGACCGCGTCGGAAGCGGCCAGATTACTTACGCGGTGCGCGACTCCGAGTACGACGGTCACAAAATCAAGCAGGGTGAAATTCTCGCGATGGATAACGGCAAAATCGTGTTCACCGAAAAGAGCGTCGGAAAGGCTCTCGTGAAGCTCGCAAAGCGCTTGGTGACTTCATCGTCAAGCTATGTGACGGTGATTTACGGCGCAGATGTCAGCGACGATGACGCAAGCGAGGTGTATGAACAGCTTCAGTCGAAGCTCGGCTCGGACGTTGAAATCGCGCTTGTAAACGGCGGTCAGCCCGTGTATTATTACATAATCTCGGTCGAGTGAGATTGTGTAAAATACACAAATTTTTCTTTGCAATTTGATGTAAATTAAACAACCAAATCCCCGCGTTTTGCGGGGAAATTTGTATGGAAATTGCTTACTTTTATGGAAATTACTTACTTGAAAGGCGTTGGACCAAAGCGCGCAGAGCTCTACAAAAAGCTCGGAATAACCACGGCAGAACAGCTCGTGCGGCTCTATCCGCGGGATTACATCGATTTCACAAATCCCGTGAAGATACGCGATTTGCCGCTTGGAGAGAGCTGTGCTTTTCGCGCGACTGTTGCCCAAAAAAACGCGCCGTTTTCACAGTACGCGCGAATGGCGGTCTACAAAGTGCTTCTCACGGACGGCGAGGGTGAAATCACTGCCGTTTTTTTCAACACGAAATACACCTTTGAGAAGCTGGAACTATACAAAGAGTATATTTTCTTCGGGAAAATCACGGGAAATCTCGTTCATTTACAAGTCGGCTCACCCGTTTTTCTTCCTGTAAATCAAACAGGTCTGCTCCCGAAATACCCTTTAACAGCGGGACTTTCGCGGGATATCGTGAGCAGAAACATCTCAGACGCGCTTAAATTTGTGCAAATTGATGAAAGGCTGCCCGAAAGCGTTGTAAAAAAATACTCTCTGTTAAGTGCAGACGAGGCAGTGCGAAAAATCCATTTTCCGAAGTCGCGCGAGGAGTATAAATCCGCGCGAAAACGGCTGGTTTTTGAGGAGCTTTTGTCGCTGAAGCTCGGTCTGGCGCGGCTGAAAACACGCGGAAAATCGCTCTCCGGAGCGGTAATGACTGACGTGTCCATGGAAGAATTTTACAAATCGCTGCCATTTCAGCCGACAAATGCGCAAAAAAATGCGATTTCGGACTGCGTTTCCGATATGAAAAAATTGTTCCCGATGAACAGGCTCGTGCAGGGCGACGTTGGCTCGGGAAAGACCTTGGTTGCCGCTGCTGCCGCTTATTTTGCTGCGCGAAACGGCTTCCAGACTACCGTTATGGCACCGACAGAAGTTCTCGCCGAACAGCACTGCAAAACGTTTCGCATGTTTTTGGAGCCGCTCGGGATAAAAGTCGGGCTGCTTTCGGGAGCGCTCTCGGCTGCCGAGAAAAAACGAGTTCGCGAGGCGGCTTTCGCGGGTGAAATCGATGTGCTAATCGGCACGCAGGCGTTAATTCAGCGAAACAGCGCGATGAAAAAACTCGGACTTGCGATTGTTGACGAGCAGCATAGATTTGGTGTGTATCAGCGCTCGGAGCTCGCCGAAAAGGGCGCAAATCCGCACATTCTCGCGATGTCCGCGACACCCATTCCGCGAACGCTCGCGCTGATAATGTACGGCGACCTCGACGTTTCGATTATCAATGAAATGCCGCTCGGACGGCTTCCCGTCAAGACTTACGCGGTTGACAGCTCCTATCGGAAGCGCGTGTACGCGTTCATCAAAAAGCATATTGCGGAAGGACTGCAAGCGTTTATCGTCTGCCCGCTGGTTGAGGAAAACGAAGCTATGTCCGAGAAGCAGAGCGCGATTAAGTACTACGAACAGCTCACGCACGGTGAGTTTTCGGGAGTGCCGACAGGGCTGCTTTACGGGAAGATGAAGCAGGCGGAAAAGGAAGCCGTTATGCAGGATTTTCGCGAAAACAAGCTGAAGCTGCTGGTATCGACAACCGTAATCGAGGTTGGAATTGACGTGCCGAACGCGGCGGTTATTCTTATCGAAAATGCCGAGCAATTCGGTCTTTCACAGCTTCATCAGCTTCGCGGACGCGTCGGACGCGGAAATGTTCAGAGCTATTGCGTGCTGATGTCTGACAGCAAGACGGATTACTCGCGGGCGCGGTTTAAGGCGATGTGCAGCACAACCGACGGATACGAGATTGCTGATGTGGATTTGAAGCTTCGCGGTCCGGGTAACTTTTTCGGGAAAGAACAGCACGGGCTGCCGCCGATGAAGGTCGCGGATTTAGCGGACGACGCAGAGGTTCTCGAAGAGGTTGAGACGCTTGCCGATGAAATATTGCGAGAGGATCCGCTTTTGTCGCTTCCCGAACATAAAGGTCTGCGGGAAGCCGTGGACGAGCTTTTTGCCGCAGGAAGTCTGTAATTTCATAAAAACAGCCCGCCGTTCAGCAAAAACGACGGGCATATTTATCACAAATTTCAGAATTTTACGACTTGTCGGACTTGTCCGCGTCGGTAATCGGTGCCATAGGCTTGATTTGAGGCTGCTGCTGAATGTTATTCGAGCCGTTAATGCTCTTGCGCAAAAGCTGAAGGTCGCTCAAATCCTTTTTCAAAAGCTCCTCGACGCGCATAAGCATTTTATCCGCGAAATCATCGGTAGAAACACGCAAATCGGTACAGCGAGCCTGAGCCGCGCTGATAACCTCGGTTGCACGACGGCGCGCTTCTTTCATAATGTCAGACTCCTCGATAAGCTCACGGCGGCGCTGCTCAGCCTTTCGGATAATTCCCTCGGCTTCCTTTTCAGCGTCGTGAATTATGCGGTTTTTGTCCTCGACAACCTTCTGAGCCTGACGGATTTCCGTCGGCAGCGAAAGCCGCATATCGCTTACAATATCGTTCAGCTTTGCCACGTCAACCATACTTTTCTTTCCAAACGGAACACGGGTTGCCTCGTGAATAAGGTCTTCGAGCATTTCAATCAGGTCTTCTATCGAATATGAATTCTGCATAATTTCCCTCCGATTAATCGTTATTGTCAATCAACCGCTCCCGCGCGGCTGCTTTTTTCTCGTCAAATTCAAGCTTCAGCTTTCGGCTGATTTCCTCGTGTATCACCGCAGGAACGTACTTTGACAAATCCCCGCCGAACATTGCAACTTGCTTTACCATACTCGACGACACAAACGTTGTTCCGAGCGACGCGGGCAGGAAAACCGTTTCTGCGCGCGGGTTGAGGTCCTTGTTTGTGTGTGCCATCTGGAATTCGTACTCAAAGTCCGAGGTTGCCCTCAGTCCCTTTACGATAACGTCAACGTCGCTGCGCTGCTTGAAATAGTCAGCGAGCAAGCCGTCATAGCTGTCGATTTCGATGTTTTTCATTCCCGCTGTCGCTTTGAGCAGCAGATTTCTGCGCTCGATTATCGAAAAGCTGTAAGTTTTCAGCGGGTTTATCAGCACCACGACAACCAGCTTGTCAAACATTCCCGACGCGCGCTTGATGATGTCCAGATGTCCGTTTGTCACGGGGTCAAAGCTTCCGGGATAAATTGCAGTTTTCATATTACACCTCGTCATCTTCCCCGATTATTCGGTAAATTGACACAGCAACAATGCCGTGATTTAGCGTTCTTGTGAGCGTAAACCGACCGATATTCTTCGGCAGCACACATTCTTTTTCGTGCTCGCAGACGATTATTCCGCGCTCCGTCATTTTCGGTTCAAGGTCGGGCAGCGCCTTTTGTATGAGCTTTTTCCCGTACGGCGGGTCGAGAAACGCCAAATCAAAGCGTTTTCCCGTGAGCTTCAAAAACGCGCCGAACGGCTTGTTTACCACGTCCGAGCAGTCCTCGAAGCCCGTGTGCTTTATATTCTCACGGACTACTTTGAGCGACACCGCCGAATTGTCGGCAAATGTGCATAATTTTGCACCTCGGCTGAGTGCCTCGATACCAAGCTGTCCGCTTCCCGCGAACAAATCCAGCACCTCTGCTCCCTCTATCTCAAACTGAATTGCGCTGAAAATCGCTTCTTTGACCTTTTGAGCGGTCGGACGAACCAAATCCGTGCCCTCAACCGTTATCAGCTTTCTTCCCCTTGCCGAACCTGTAATAACCTGCATTTTTTCTCCCCATTAAAAGTTTTCCTGTATGAATTTGAACAGCTCTTTCGCCGTTTCATCGCCTATTTTCGCGGCAGCTTTCAGCTCGTCGATACTCGCCTGCTTCATCGCCTGTTTTGTCTTGAAATGCTTTAGAAGCGCGGTTTGCTTCGCCTCGCCGATACCCTTGACCTGACGCAGCTCCGACGCAAAAAGCGCCTGATTGTGCTTGACGCGCTGATAGGAAATCGCCCAGCGGTGCACCTCGTCCTGAATGTTCGTCAGAAAATCGAACAGCGCGCGATTGGATTTTATCTCGATTTCACCGCCTGCTTCGGCAATTGCCCGTGTGCGGTGCTTGCTGTCCTTGACAAGACCGAAAAGCGGGATTTTTACGCCCATTTCCTCGAAAACCTCGGAAACAGCGGAAATGTGCCCTCTGCCGCCGTCCAGCAAAATCAAATCTGGAAGCGGCGCGAAGTCCTCGTCACCCTCGGCAAACCGCGAAAGTCTTCGCCGCAGAACCTCCTGCATACACGCGTAGTCGTTCTGCCCGTCAACCGTCTTTATCGAAAACCGCTTGTAGGCGCTTTTGAGAGGTCTGCCGTTTTTATAGACGACCATTCCGCCGACAACTCCCGTTTCACCGAAATTCGAGATATCGTAGCTCTCGATGATTTCGGGGATTTTAGCAAGCCCCAGCAGCTCCTTCAAATCCTCCAGCGCAGAGATTTCTCTATGAGTTCTGCCCATTTTCAGCGCGAGATATTCACCCGCATTTTTCCTCGCAAGCGCGATTTTCGAGATACCCTCGCCGCGCTGAGGAACGTATATTCTGACCGCGTGACCTGCGCGCTCCTTCAAAAACGCGCCGATAAGCTCCGCGTCCTCGAAATCCTCGTCTACGAGAATTTCCCGCGGAATGTCCTCGCGCTCCGAATAATAATTCAGCAAAAAGTCCCGACGCATTTCCGCGGGCTCGTACTCCTCGCCGATGAAAAAATTCTCCTTATCGACAAGCCTGCCGTTTCGGTATTTTATCACGGCAAACGAAGCCGTGCCGATATTCTGCGCGCCGCCGATGATGTCAAACTCCTGCTTGTCGTCGAAAATGCTCTGTCCGTTTTTCAGCCGCGTAAGCGCTGCAATCCTGTCGCGAAGCCGTGCTGCTCGCTCAAATTCGAGATTTTCCGCAGCCTGCTCCATTTCCGCCGTCAGCTCTTCAACACTTGCCTTGCTGCCATTTTTGAGGTACTCGATTGCTTCGTCCACGATTTTCTTGTACTCCGCCGACGTGATTTTTCCCTCGCAAACGCCCATACACCGCTTTATGTGGTGATTTAAGCACGGGCGCTCTTTTTTGAAATCACGCGGGAATTTCTTGTGGCAGGTCGGGAGCATAAACAGCGAGTTTGCCTCCTCGACAGCCTGTTTCACGGTGAAACCGCTTGTGAAAGGTCCGATATAATCCGCGTTTTTGTCGCTCGTCTGAAGCGTATAGGAAATTCTCGGAAACTCTCCGTGCGAGATTTTTATATAGTTATAACCCTTGTCGTCCTTCAGCAGAATGTTGTACTTGGGCTGGTGCAGCTTTATCAGGGAACACTCCAGCACAAGCGCGTCCAGCTCGCTTTTCGTGACGATAAAGTCAAAATCGTATATCTTCGACACCAGCTTCAGCGTTTTCGCGTTGTGCTGGGAGTTGTGACGAAAGTAAGTTGTGACGCGATTTTTCAGAGCCTTTGCCTTGCCGACATAGATGATTTCGCCGTCCTCGTTTTTCATAAGGTAAACACCCGGCTCGGTCGGCAAACGGTTTGATTTATCGCGTAGATAGTCTATTCTCAAATTCATTTATTCTAAATTCAACAAGGGCTGCGTTTTGCTTCAGCCCTTGAATTACAGCATTTTTGTGCCTCTTGTGGCAGCGCGTATCTCCATAACTCCCGTTTCGGGATAGAAAAACAGCGTCCTTCCATAGTCTGCGCCAGTGTCCTCGGCGAGAATGGGAATTCTCTCCTTTGCGAGCATTTCCTTTACCTTTGCGACGTTTCTGTCACCGATGTTAAACTTGTCGTTTGCGATAGCAAACATCGTCGCTCCGCCCGCGATTTTTGCGCGCAGTCTTCCGCGCGAAGCACCAAGCTTTTCCATTTCTCTTATAAGCATTGGAATAGCGGTATCTGCGAAACGCATAGGAGCAGAAGCGCTGTTTACTCCCGCGGTGCTGTCGGGAAGCATAATATGTGAAAGTCCGCCTACTCCCGCAGTGCTGTCGAGAAGGCAAATCCCCACACAAGAGCCCAGCGCATACGTCACGAGAATATCAGGCTTTTTGCAGACCTTCAAATCTCCAATTCCAATCGTTAAATTAGCCATCTTCAACAACACCGAGCTTCTTCATCAAAATATACAGCGACTTCATATCGGGGATAAGGATAATATTTGACTTGATGTCCACGCCGTCAATCACAAATCCGTCGTTTATAAACAGCACCTTATCACCGATTTCCGAGTACTCCACAATCGGAACACTCATAATCGCACCCATCATATCAACCGTCATTGCGGGCACGCTCATATCAATCGTGAGTCCCGTGAGAGTACCGATTGCCTGCAAATAAGAGCCCGCCATAATGTTGCCCATTTCCTTTATCGCGGAAAAGTCGGTTTCGTCCAGCTTTACAACGCAGACGTCTTCTTTGCCGAGAAATGTTGAGAGCACAACCTTTGCAAAGCTGTCCTCGAGCAGGAACATAATCATTCCCTGAATATCGCCGTTGAGGTGCACGAGAATACCCGTGATAATCTTCTCGGGGCCGCCCATTTCCTCGATAACGTGCTGGTAATCCAGAACGCTCACGGTCGGAACGCGCATCGCTACCGATTTTCCGAGCATCTGCGAAAGAGAATTCGCAGCGCTTCCCGAACCGATATTTCCGATTTCCTTCAAGCAGTCAATTGCCGTCGGCGACAAGTCCTCGTAATTTCTAATCATTTCTCTCAACCTTCTTCCGTGAAGAGCCGTTTTTTACATTTATCTCAAATTATTTGCAATTCTTGCAAGTTCGTCCGAGGTAGTAACCACGCGCGAGCTAATCTGATATGCTCTCTGCGTTTCGATAAGCTTTACCATCTGCGTTGCCAAATCCACATTTGACGCGATAAGCACGCTCTGAAGCTTCTCTGCGTTCGGATTTGCCACAGCAGCGCCGCTCTTTCCGTTTTCAACGTAACGGTTTGTGCCGAGCGCTTCAAGACCATACGGATTCGGGAACTCAAAAACTCCGATTTTTTCCTTGAGCGCGCTCCAGTCAACGTTCGGCTCACCCTCGATAAACGGGATTTGAATACGCTCCTTGTTGTTGTCGAGAACATACTCTCCAGACGCGGAAACCAGCCACCACTCGCCGTTTTCGCCAACCTGCGTCATTGCAAAAGCGCCGTCGCGGGTGTAGTTTACGTTGCCCCATCTGTCCTGAACCGCGAAAAATCCCTCGCCTCCGATAGCGAAATCAAGATTTCTCTCAGTGTCGTAGAAATGCGACTGCGAGAACATCAAATCCGTTTTCTGGACGTATGCGCCGTGTCCCGTCTGCCAGTCGGGCTCGAGAATATCCTTTTCGCCGTCCTCGTCCGAATCGACAAAATCGCGGCGATAGCTCTCGTAAATGCAGTCCGCGAAATCGGGACGGATTGTCTGATAGCCGACTGTGTTGATGTTCGCCATATTGTTAGCGTAGACTGACATCGCTCTCGCCTGTTCAATCATTGCGGTTTTGCCCGTGTGGAATGAAATATTCATCGTAATCCTTCTTTCAAGTCAAAGCTGAATTATACCTTCTTGCAAATGCTGACTGCGTTCTGGTTCATACCGTCCGCGAGCTTTAAAATCGCGCTGGACGCTTCATAGAGCCGGTTTGTGTTCATCATCATCGTAAGCTCGTAGTTCAAATCAATGTTTGAGCGTTCAAGCGCGCCCTGCAAAATCTCATAACGCGCGTCCTCGGGAACAGCCGTCGCGCTTGCCGCAGTGAACATATTCGTGCCGAATTTCGTGACATCGCTCTCGGGGTCGATGTAGGAAAGCAACAGCTTGTCAACACGCTCACCCTCACGGTAAATCGTTCCGTCAACGTCAATCGTGAAGTCCTTTGTGCCGAGGTAAATCTCGCCGTTTTCACCGAGAACACGTCCCGATGTCGACAAACAAAGATAACCCTCGCTGTCGAGTTCCCAGTTTCCGTTTCTTGTCAGCATTGTTTCGCCGTTATAGCCCGCGATGTTGAAATAAACATCGCCTGAAACAGCCACGTCAAACGGACTTTCCGTGTACTCGAAGAAGCCCTGCTTCAAATCGGTATACGAAGTGTCGATATAAGTGTGTCTGAAAGTTCCCGAAAGCTCCTCGCGGTGCTTGACGAGTATCATCTGCTCCTGAAACGAATTTGGCAGAACGGTGTCGCGTTTATAGCCCGCCGTGCTCATATTTGCAAGGTTGTTTCCTATGCAGTCGAGCTTGCGCTGGTTCATAATCATACCGTTCGCGGCGTAATAATAACCTCGGTTCATAGCTTCTCCTTTCAGTTTCCCTTGACATATCCGCCAAGCTTTGCTTTCAGCGCAAGCGTTGCCTTTGAGTGTATCTGGCAAACTCTTCCCTCGGAAACACCGAGCGCTTTTGCTATATCGGAATATTTAAGATTTTTGAAATAATACAGCGTGATAACCTGCCGTTCCTTTTCGGCAAGCTCGTTTACAGCGTCCGCGACAACCTTTCGCATTTCGTTATGCAAAAGCTCGCGATCAAGACCGCTGTCCTTGATTGACGGCTCGTCGATGTTGTCCTCGTACAAAAGCTCCTCGAAAGAGAGCGTGATTGTACAGGAGCACTCAGCCATCATTTTGAGCATTTTGTCCTCGTCCATACCCATTTTTTCGGCAAGCTCGGAATTTGTGGGCGCTCTCCCATTTAAATTATACAACATAGAATTGGCTTTGTCAAGAGCCTTGGCAAATTTCCTCACGTTTCGCGGTATCCAATCCTGCTTTCGGAGAAAATCTATGATTGCGCCTCGGATTTTTATGCTCGCGTAGGTTTCAAATTTTGCGCCGCGGTCGGGAGAATAGCTCTCAATTGCGTCCATAAGCGCGATTACACCCTCGTTTACCACGTCGTCAACATCGCCGAATTTTATGTACATATTTCGCATTGAGAGGGCAACCGTCCGCACCAAGCCCATATTCTGCAAAACGATTTCGTTTCGCAGGGCAATATCACGGTTTTGCTGATACAAAGCTACCCGCTCGGCATTATTATATGCGTCGGACATTTTGTATCACCCCCTAATACGACTTTTAAACTCTCGCGGCAGAGCCGAGCGAGATGTTTCCTATTGCCTGAATTTGCGCGGACGCGTCGATTTCGCTGTACGACAGCACCGTGATATTCTGGATAAACTGCTCGGTGAGCTTTTTGAAGTAAATTCTCACAACGGGCGACGTCAGAATTATTACAGTCGGAATAACGTCCTTGATTTTGTCGATTTCTTCGTTTGTAGCCGCGACAATGCTCTGGATAACGTCCGGAGGCATTGCAAGATAGCTTCCCTGGTCGTTTTTCTTGACCGAGCTTACAATCATATCCTCAATCTGCGTGTCAAGCGTGATTACGCGAAGCGAGTTTGCTTCGGCAAATCTGTGTGTAATCGTGCGCTTGAGCGACTGACGGACATATTCCGTCGCAATATCGATGTCCTTGAGGACGTTTGTGTGGTCGCCGAGCGTTTCCATAATGGTTTCCATATCGCGAATGGGAATACCCTCTTTAAGCAAATTCGCGAGAACCTTCTGCAAGTACCCGACAGAAATGACCTTCGGTATAATATCGTCAACCACAATCGGGTTTGTTTTCTTGACGTTTTCAATCATTGTGTTGACGTCCTGACGCGAGAGAAGCTCGTGCGCATAACGCTTCATAATCTCGCTCCAGTGGGTTATCATAACGGAAACGGGGTCGATAAGCGTATAGCCCGCCACGTCCGCCATAATTTTCTTGTCCTCGGAAATCCACTTCGCAGGCAGTCCAAACGCTGGCTCAACCGTGTCGATACCCTCAATCGGCGAGGTAACGTCGCCGCTGTCAAGCGCGAGATAGTGGTCAACGAGAATTTCACCGCGCGCGACTTCCTCACCCTTAATCTTGATTATGTACATATTCGGGTTGATTTCAGGGTTGTCGGTCATTCGCACGGACGGGATAACCATTCCCATATCCATTGCAAACTGTTTTCGGAAGATAACCACGCGGTCGATGAAGTTTCCGCCGCTCTTTTCGTCAACCAGCCGCAAAAGGCTGTATCCGAACTCCATTTCAATCGGCTCGACATTCAGCAGCTTGAAAACGTTGTCGATATCGCGGTAGTAGTCGTTGTCGGTTTTCGGTTTTTCAAGCTCCTCCTGCTCGGCTTTCGCGCGCTGAGCAAGCTCCAGCTGAGCCATTTTTTTCTTGTTTCTGTCAAGGAAGATTGCTCCGACAATAAGCAAAACACCCAGAATAAGCAGAACAAAGCTCGGGAAGCCGGGAATAAGCATCATCACGATAACGACAATTCCCGCGATAAGAAGCACAAACGGCTGCGCGGTGAACTGGGATTTGATGTCGTTTATCAGGCTGTCCTCGGAAGCAGCACGGGTGACAATCATACCCGTTGCCACGGAAATCAGCAGCGACGGTATCTGCGAGCACAAGCCGTCGCCGACTGTTGCCAGAGAATAGGTATTGAGAATGGTATTGAAATCACCGCCGCCCTGCACCATACCGATGATAACACCGCCGATAAGGTTTACGAGCGTGGTGATTATTGACATAATCGCGTCGCCCTTTACGAACTTCGTGGCACCGTCCATTGAGCCGTAGAAATCCGCTTCGCGCTGAATGTTGCTTCTGCGCTTTTTCGCCTGTTCCTCGTTGATAAGACCGGAGTTCAAATCCGCGTCAATCGCCATCTGTTTACCGGGCATTGCGTCCAAGGTAAATCGAGCCGCAACCTCAGATACACGTTCCGAACCCTTGGTGATAACTATGAAGTTTACGAGAACGATGATTATGAATATCAGAAATCCGACAATCGCGTTTCCGCCCATAACGAAGTTGCCGAAAGCACGGATAACTTCTCCGGCATAGCCGCTTGTGAGGATACCGCGGGTTGTGGAGATGTTAAGCGATAGTCGAAGTACCGTTGTAATCAGCAAAACGGTCGGGAAAACCGAAAATTCCAGCGCTTCCTTGATAAACATCGTCATAACGAGGATTATCAGCGAGAGCGAGATATTCAGCATTATCATAAAATCCAGCAGCCACGAAGGAAGCGGGATAATAATTGCCAGCACTATAAAGATGATGAACAGCACCATAGAGTTGCTCAAAATCTTGCGTATCATACTCAAATCTGCTGTTCACCTCCATAATCTTCTTATTGTTACTTTTTCTCGCCGTCGTACCTTATTTTTATGCGTGTAAAATCTTGCCTTTTGCCTTGTACACAACCGTGAGCACTTCCGCAACTGCGTCATAGAGCTCGTACGGTATCTCCCGCCCTAAGTCAACCTGCGCATAAAGTGCTCGGGCAAGCGGCGGGTTTTCTATACACATAACATCGTGATTTTCCGCGATATCAACAATTCTCTTCGCGAGAAAATCCTTGCCCTTTGCAACAACCTGCGGCGCTTTGTTCTTGTCCTGGTCATATCGAAGCGCAACCGCGTAGTGCGTCGGGTTTCTTATAACAACGTCCGCCGAGGGAACGTCCTGCATCATTCTGCGCTGCGCCATTTGCTGCTGACGCTGCTTGATTTTGGACTTTACCTGCGGGTCACCTTCCATTTGCTTGTACTCTTCCTTGACTTCCTGCTTGGACATTTTGAGCTTTTTCTCAAACTGCCACCACTGAAACAGAAAGTCCGCTGCCGCGACAAACACCAGCATTATGCAAATCAGCATAACAAGGTCATAAATCGATAGCGCTGCATAAGCAAGCCCCTGCATAACTCCCGCGTTCATCAGTGCGAGAATTTTCGGCATTCGGGCGGTGATTTCATTGTAAATCATCACGCCGACAACGATAACCTCGATTAGTCCCTTCAAAATGCCCACAATCGATTGAAGCGAGAACATTTTCTTGATACCCGCAAAGGGATTGAGGCGCGAAAATTTCGGTTTCAGGGCTTTCATCGTGAACAAGCCCTTTGTCTGAGCGATTGTCGGCAAAACACCCAGCACCATTGCTACCGCGCAAATCGGTCCGACAACGATAACGAAAAGCGTCATCATATCGACGATAAGCGGCATTATGTTATCGGGAGTGACGGCATAGGTTGCCGACTCCTCGTAAACGTTTTGCGTGTACGCGAGGATACTTTTCATAAAGAAGCCCGCCAGCAGCCTCACCGCCGAGAATATTCCCAGCACAGAAACCGCCGTCACAACCTCTTTCGACTGAAGGACATTGCCCTCTTTTCGTTGGTCGCGACGCTTTTTCGGCGTGGCTTTTTCGGTTTTTTCTTCACCCGCCAAAAGTTCTCACCACCAACAAATCAATCGGGCTAAATCACTACACGAAGCCTTGTACAAGTCCGTTCAAATTCTCGAACATAATTCCCGTCACGTCTTCCATAAACTCGGAAACCACGGGCGCACTTGCTGCCAGAACAATAAATCCGACCAGCATTTTTATCTGAATATTCAACACGAAAACGTGGATTGTCGGCACGGCTTTCATCAGCACGCCGATACAGAATTCCGCAATCAGCGAGGCGGCTATTATCGGCATTGCGAGCTTTAATCCGAGCGTCAAAACCGTTTCAAAGTACTTCACCATAATGTACGGAATGTTCATATTAAAGCTGCCGAAGCCCATCGGAATTGACTCATAGCTCACGCTGAAAAGCTCGATATAGCTTTTATGCGCGCCGACCGCGAAAAAGTACAGGATATACCAATAGCTGTAAAAATTCGTGGTAAGTCCCGCATTACCGAAAGTCGGGTCATAGCTTTTCGCCATTGAAAGTCCAAGCTGCATATCGCTGACTTCGCCCGCCATTGAGAAGATTTGCAGCATAAGGTTTACGAAAAATCCGAGCACTGCGCCCACAAGCAATTCCTTGCCCAAGTCAAAAGCAAACGGGAAAAAACCGTTCGGGAGCTTGTACTCAAAGTTTCCCGCGGTTGTCATAACCAGCGCAAGCGCCAGAGAAGCGCCGACTTTTACCACATTCGGCACACCGCGCCGCGCGAAAATAGGGTTAAACGTGAAAATGCCCGTAACTCGCGCCAGAACCATTATAAAAACTATGAAATTCGTTTGAATTGCGGTCCAGACTTCAGACATACCTTTTCACCCGCCGGCTTATTCTTCTAAAACCAAATTTTCCTATGTAACAGGCAGCCCTGCCATTTTGTCGAAAATCATATTAACAAAATCAATACACTCGTTTATCATCCAAGGCGCGAGAAAAAACAGCGTAAGTCCCACGGCAACCGCTTTCGGAGCAAACGAAATAGTCTGCTCGTGAACCTGTGTAGCCGCCTGTAAAATCGCGATTACAAGTCCAACAATCATCGCTACAATCAGCACCGGCAGCGCCAGCTTCAGCGCCAGCATAATAGCCGCCTGCAATATTTCCAGAACGTCGTCCTGCGTCATAAATTCACTTCCTTACGCTACCAATTGTAGCTCGAAACAAGGCTTCCTATCATCAAATTCCAGCCGTCCGCAAGCACGAAAACAAGTATCTTGAACGGCATCGAAATCATCGCCGGCGGCAGCATCATCATACCCATCGACATAAGCGTCGAGCCGACAACAATGTCTATTATCAAAAACGGCAGGAATATCATAAATCCCATCTGGAAAGCACGTTTAAGCTCGCTGATGATGAACGACGGAATAATCGTCGAGAGCGGGAGCTTTGTCTGCTTGTACTCGTCGGTAAGCTCCGTGCCCTCGGGAATTTCTGTTTTCGAGAGCTTTATGAAGAACTCAAGGTCGTCGTTTGTCGTCTGCTTGAGCATAAACCGTTTCAGCGGCACGCTTGCAGTTTCGAGAGCCTCTTCTGTGGTGATTTTCTCGTTGACATAGGGCTGATAAGCCGTGTCGTTAATCTCGGAGAAAACGGGCGCCATAATGAAAATCGTGAGAAACAGCGCAATTCCCGTCAGCACCATATTCGGCGGGGTGTTCTGCGTCTGCATTGCGCTTCGCAAAAAGCCCAGCACGATGACAATTCGCATAAAGCAGGTCATCATAATCAGCAGCGACGGCGCAAGCGCAATCAGCGTGAGCAGGATTATAATTTCCAGCGGCTGCGACGCGTCCACTCCGATGACTTCCTGCAAAACCGACGAGCCCGGCGTACCGACGCTTGTTGCCTCGCTGTCGGTGTAATCGCCCGGCTTTGCGGTTGAGCCCGACGTGTCCGAGGTATCGCTTGTCACAGCGCTCGAATTGCCGCTTTCCGAGGAAGCCGCGTATGCCGACAGCCCGCAGAAAAGCGCAATCAAAACAGCCGACAGCAAAAACGACACGAAAAATCTGAGTGCAAGCTTTTTATCCGCATTAATTAAGCGTTTTAACAATTTCCTCACTCCCGATTTTGTTATTATTCGCTGTCGCTTTGGTTTGATTTATCGTCGGTTTTCACGGCATCAAGCGTGTCCTTTTGCTGATTTTCAGCGTTTTCGGACTTCTTTTTCCCGAGAATTGTCTTGAAGCTCTCCGTAAAAGTCGGGAAGCTCTGCCTGTCCGCGGACTTTGCACAAAGCTCCGCTTCGCTTTCGTCAAGGTCGCAGATTTTCACCGTACTCTGCGAGGTGACACCCAGCAGCATACATTTCCCGCAGACGCTCACGATTAAAAGCATCTTGTCGGGGCCGAGATTTACGCGTTCAAGCACCTTCAGATGCCGAGTATCCGTGAGCGTAACCCGCGCGTTGAATTTTTTCATCAACCAGAAAATTACAAACACGAGCGCCAGAACGCCTATCAGCGCCATAATCATCTGAAAGTAATTCATAGAAAACCTCTGAAAATCCAAAAAATTTGCACTTTTGGCAGAATATGCCTGAAAAATCTTCTAAAAAGCCCGCTTTTTTTGCCAACAATAAAACTGAAAAGAGGCGGGAGCATTGCCCCGCCTGATGAATATGTAGAGAAATCAGCCGAGAACTTTTTTGACAGTCTGGAGAATTCTGTCTGCCTTGAAAGGCTTTACGATGAAGTCGAGCGCGCCGAGCTTGATTGCCTCAACAACCATCGCTTCCTGACCCATAGCGGAGCACATAACCACCTTTGCCATCGGGTCGCCAGCCTTGATGTCCTTGAGCGCGTCAATACCCGTCTTGTTGGGCATCGTGATATCCATAATAACCAAATCCGGCTTCTCGGACGCATAAACATCACACGCAATTGCGCCGTCCGCTGCTTCAATTATATTGGTGTAACCGTTTTTGGTGAGGGTATCTTTAATGAGCATTCTCATAAAAGCAGCGTCGTCTACAAGTAAAATCTTCTTATCCATAATAATCTCTCCTTAAATTATTTCAAGGGTTAATTGCAAAAACCTTATTGGTTATTCCTTGCCAAGGCTGTCCATAAACTTCGACTTGACGATTTCGGTAATTCTTACTGCGAAATTATCGTCGATAACCACGACATCGCCTCTCGCAATCAGGTTTCCGTTTACAACAACGTCAACCGGAGCGCCTGCCTGTCTTTCAAGCTCGATGATTGTGCCCTGAGTGAACTCGAGGATATCCTTAACCTTGCGCTTTGCAGAGCCGATTTCAACGCTTATTTCAAGCGGCACGCCCATCAGCAGCTTCAGGTTATCCTTCTGGTCGGTCGGAATGCCAAAGTCCATTGCGTCGAACTGGTGCAGCTGAGCGTCCTG
The DNA here is from genome assembly GCA_017847835.1 of Oscillospiraceae bacterium. Taxonomy (GTDB): domain Bacteria; phylum Bacillota; class Clostridia; order Oscillospirales; family Ruminococcaceae; genus CAG-115. Next base: position 502,611 of record JAGASH010000008.1, on the reverse strand, counting down.
AACGTTCACGGGAGGAACAGGCGGCGGATATGCGCCATAAGCCGCGTAAGGGTTCGGGTAGCCGTAGCCCTGCTGCGGATAACCCTGCGGCATCTGCCCGTACATCATCGACGGGTCCGGCATCGGAGCGCCCATCGGTGCTGCGGGAGCCGGAGCGGGAGCAGGCTGAGATGAAGGCATTGAAGCCTGCTGTGCCTGCTGAGTTGCAGCGACTGTTGCCGCAATCGCAGAATTCGCGGAATCGTTGGGGCTGTCGTCCGAGGAGAATTTGTCCATCATCTTGCCCGAGAGCGTTTTTGCAAGCTCCAGCGAGAGCACAGACATAAACTCCGATTCCATTACGCCGTCAACGGTGAGCTTGAACGTAACCGCAACAACGGTTGAATCAAGCGGCATTTCGCACAAATCCCCGAACTTTGTCTGCTCGATTATGTAAGGCGTGGGAACGGAAATGTCAACCTTCAGTCCGAGTAAATCGGAAAGCGCGGTTGCCGAAGCACCCATCATCTGGTTCATAATCTCGCTTACCGCGGAGATATTCAGCTCGTCGAACTCGAAATTCGGGTCGATGACAAGCGGATTTCCGAGGAGCTGGTTCAGAATAAGCTGAACGTCGTTTTGCTTGAGAACCATCATATTGAGGCCCGTTATGCCCTCAACGTAGACGATTTTAACGCAGATTGCAGGTTCGAGATTGTCGTAATTCAAGTCGCCGACTTTAACTACGCTGACCTGCGGGGTGGTAATCCAAGTTTTCGCATTGAGCAGCTCGCTTACAGCCGTCGCCGCCGAGCCCATACTTATATTGAGTATTTCGCCGACCGCGTCGATTTCATACGAGCTGAACTCGATGTTCTCGTCATTAGCCATCAGTAGATTTACCTCAATTCCCTGTAAAATTTTCTATCATTATCGCTTTTTTGTTATTGTAAGTGCCAAGCTTGCCGTCGCACCAATCGCGATTGCCTACCCGCACCTGAATATTCTCGGAAATTTTCTTGTTAAGCGGTATTACGTCGTTTATCTGGAGCGTCAGCACCTCGTACATATCGAGGTTTATCGTGCCGAGGATTGCCTTTACTTCCAAATCGGTTGCGCTGATACCGTAAAGAATGCTGTCACGGCGTTCATTTTCGCGGCGCTCGTCGGTTTTACGCTTCGAGCCGGTATAGCGCGAGATGAACTTGCTCATAATCTCGTCGAGGTTGATTGCGGGGATACAAACCGAAATAACCGAGCGGGTGTTGTTTATCTCAACTTCAAGCGCAACGATAATTACGGTGTCCTCGTGTCCGATTGTCTGAACAACACGGGAGTTTGTTTCGATACCGATAAGTCTGGGCTCAAGGTCGATGTGAGTGAGCCACGGCTCTTTAAGCAGTTCTGCAAAGGACTTCATAATATCCGACATAATGGTAATTTCGATTTCCGTGAAATCGCGGCTTGTGTCGGAATATTCGCCCTTACCGCCGAGCAGACGGTCAATCATCGTATATGTAACCGCGTTCGACACCTGAATGATAACGTCGGTTTCGCTGATTTCATCGTTTTTGATACCGAGGTCAACCATTCCCATCATAACGTAGTCGGGAAGTGCGTTGTTAAACTCGCTGTAACGCTGTTCCTCTATGTTTACAAGACTCACGCGGCAGTAAAGTCGAAGCATACCTGTAAGGTAGGACGACAGCAAACGCGCGTAGTTCTCGAAAATGCTCTCGAGAACCTTGATTTGCTCCTTCGTGAACTTTTTCGGGGCGCGGAAATCGTACTCCTTAACGGTAGTTTCTTCCTTCTGCGATATGATTGGTTCTGCTCCGTTTGCGACGCTTTTCAGCATTTCATCTATCTGCGCCTGCGTCAGTACATCTGCCACTATATCACCCCTCGTTAATCATCAAATTCAACACCGTGATTATGAAAATCACTCTTTGCTTTCGGACTCTTCCTTATCGACAACAAACTGTCCGGAGTCGATAAATCCGGGCCACATCGAAGAACCGCTGCCTGTATTGTCGCTGTCATAACGGTCCTTGATTGCGCTGATAATCTTGTCTGCGCTGCCCTCGGGAAGCGTTGACGGGTCTGCGGGCTTCTGTCCCTGCGGGTCAAATTCCTCGTTCGGGAGGTTAAAGTCGTATTTGAGGATATCCTTGATAACATCGGGGTCGTTCAAATCGAGCTCATCTCTGAGCAGCGTGACCTCAACGCGGCGGTTTTTCGCCATATTTTCAACGCTGTCGTTCGGAGCAACAGGCTCGTTCGGGCCGCTTGCCTTCATTCGATACTTCGAGAAATCAACTGTTTCGCGGTTCTTGAAGTGCAGGAAAACGCTGTTTGCGCGGTTTGCACTCAGCAGGAAATCTCCCGTTTTATCGGTGCCGTCATCGGCGGTATGGCCGGAAACGGTAAGCGTTCTGATGAAGCTCTGGACGCTTTTAAGCGCGGGAATAATCCCGTCGAGCACCTGTTTGCCCTCGGGTTTCAGGAAATAGCTTCCCCCGTCGAAGAAAACGGAGTCGTTGAAGCGTATGGTAAGGTGAGCCGCGCCCTGTTCAACCGCGACCTGGTCTGCAAGATTGTTATTGTCGATATACTCGGCAAGATAAACGTAAAGCTGGTCAAAGCTCTGCGGCATTTCACCCTCGCCGCCGGTCTGCTGAGTGTTGCTGTCGGTGACGCCGCCCGTGCTCTCGGCAACAGGGTCAAGCTCGGCAACAACATTATTTATGTACTTACCGCGCGACTGAAACGCCTGATAGATAAATTGCAGCTTTGTTTCATCAAGGTTGGAGCACGCGAACAGCAAAACGAAAAACGTCAGCAGCAGCGTAACCATGTCTGCATAGGTATTCAGCCAGTCACCGGTGCTGCTCTCGCTCTTTTTGGGTGGCAGCTTTGCCATTTCGCTCAACTCCTTCCTTATTATTCCTATATTTAGAAATTATTCCCAATAAACGGAAAAAACTGTCAAAAGGCACACTTTGCCCTTTAACATCTCACCCTATTATAACATACATTTGCGAAAATTGCAAATACTTTTTTGCTATTTTGTAAAATTTTTATGAATTTTCGTAAAAATCCACAACATATTGCCTGACCTGAAAATTATTTCGCGCTGGTTTCGGGCTTTTTAGCGCTCTTCGGGAGCATAAATTCGAGCTTCTCCTGAATATAACGCGGGTTTGAACCGCCTGCGATAGCCAGAACGCCCTCTTCGATAATCTGCATACACAGCAGCTCCTCGTCGTGGGTGTTTTTGAGAGCCATACCGATAGGTGCCATCAGGACGTTTGCGAAAAGCGAGCCGTAGAACGTTGTGATAAGAGCGACCGCCATACCGCCCGTAAGAGCCTGCGGGTTTGACAAATCGAGGCTCGCGAGCATGTTGATAAGTCCGACGAGCGTACCCAGCATACCGAACGCGGGGAAAATCGCGACGCCCTTTTCAAAGAACGCGCGTCCGTTTTCGTGACGTTCACACATAAACATAATCGTATCATCGAGCATTCCGCGAACCTTTTCGGGGTCGTTTGCGTCAACGATAAGCATAAGGCTTGACTTCATAAACGGGTCCGTGCACTGGTTTGCGCTCTCTTCGAGTGCGAGCAGACCGCGTGTACGGGCAACCTGCGCGTACTCAACGATATCGGCAATGTATTTGTTCGGGTCGTATTTCTTCGGCTTGATAGCAAGACCGAAGCGCTTTCCGATACCCTTGAGGTAGGACATCGGGAACGACGCAAACAAACAGCCTATTGTACCGCCGACGGTAATTGCCAGCGACTGTACATCGATGAAGTTTACGAAAGCGCCGAAATCAACGGTTCCCTTCGCCATATCGAAAACGATACCGAAAACAACCATTCCGAATGCCAAAACCCAGCCTATGATAAGCGATAAGTTCAAAATAATCCCTCATTTCAGTTTTATTGCAATCCTTGCTTTATACTTTATGTCAAAGGAGCAGCCGAATTCCGCGATTTTAAGCGTTCACGGCGCGTCAACCTATTTCCTTCGCGAATTTTTTCCACAAGTTCGCTTATGCTTTCGCGAACAATGTAGCTGTGCCCGTTTTCGAGAACAATCACGGTATCGGGCGTTTCATTTACAACTTCGATTAGCTCCTCGTTTAACAGGAACTCTTTTCCGTCAAGCTTTGTAAGAATAATCATAATTTACCGCCAAAAATCAGCTCACGCGCGGGGTTTTTACGCCCCGCGCAGAGCGTAATCAAATTATCTCTTGAGCGAGAGAAGCTCTTCAAGCATAGTATCGGAAACCGTGATAACACGGGAGTTTGCCTGGAAGCCTCTCTGAGTGGTAATCATATCGGTGAACTCCTGCGAAAGGTCAACGTTTGACATTTCGAGGGTGTTCGAGAGAATACTGCCTGCACCGCTGTCGCCGCCCGCAGTCGCGAGCTTGGGTGAACCGGAAGCAACCGTTTCCGCGAAATTCGTGCCGCCGACCTGCGAAAGACCGTTCGGGTTCTCAAACAGCGCGATATCGACACGGCCGAGCGTAAGTCTGCCGTGAACGGGGTGAATACCAACGATAGTGCCGTCCGTCTGGATTACAACATCGCACGAATCAAGCGGCTGAGGACCGCCAAGACGACCGTCTTCGAGAGCGAAAGTCGAAAGGGACTTTGCAACACCTGTGAAGAAGCTGTCTGCGCCGTCCATGGGAGAAATCGCGGGATTTCCGCCATAGAACGCTTCTCTCATCTGCGGGTTCCAGGTCGAAGTCACGGTTTCTTCTGTGAAATCAGCAGCTGTGCCTGTCGTACCGTCGGGTTTTCTGTAAGTTGTCGTACCGCCGGTACCCGCAGCGTCCGAAGCGCCAGTGATGATTTTCTGAGCGCCCGTGGGGTCGGTTACGATAATATTGTACTTGTTGGGAGTAACGCTCGTATCAATGGAAATCTCGGTTGAGTTGTTCAGAAGTCCCGAAACGTTTGCCATTGTGAGGATTTTCTTCTCGTTGCCGCGTGCCGCAGTCTTGATTTTATCGTTGATATCCGCAACAGAAGTATCGTTGCAAACGGTGATTGTGAGCTCGTTTTCGTTCCAGACAGCGTTTGTCTTGCCGAAGCCCGCAACATAAGCAAAGGTTACCTTGTAGTTGTTTGCGTACTCGCCGGCAACGGTTGCTGCGAGGTCAAATCCGCCCGAAGAACCGTCTGTACCGTCCGTGAGGAGCGCACCGCCCGTTTCCATATTACCGAGGACGGTTGCTCTCGTGATTTTGTCGGACGGAAGAACGTAGTTTGTGCAGGTAAGCTCGGGATAAGTGATGTTTGCAGCGGTCTGAGCCTTGATTGCTGCGTTGATTTCCTCTGCGGTGGAGTCTGCGTTCACCGTGATTTTCCAGGTGCCGGGAGCTGTTCCCGTAGCAGCAGTGAAAGCAGCGCTTACTGCGGTTGCAGCAGCGTCGTAGTCAATCTGAACGGCAACCTTATCGCCGAGAACCTTGCTTGTTGCAAAGCCTATGTAAGCGTGCTTGGTGATAGGCGCGCCGGTAGCGTCGGTTTCGGAGTAGGTTTCGTGGAACATACAGCTGTCGTTTGTGGTCTTGAAAGACAAGCCGGTAATGCTGTTCTTTGCGATAACTGCCTCGGGGTTGTCGGGAATGCTCTCGAACTCAAACTGAAGCGTGCAGTCATCGGGAAGCGTAACACCGCCCGCGTCAAGAGCCTTCTGGATAGCCTGCTCGAAAGCGTCCTCGGAAGCGTACTGTTCGTCCTGATTGAAGAAGATGTTCAGAATACCGTTTGCATAGGTAGCGTAAGGATACTCAGCGGGAGTGAAAGTAACCGACATATCGGTGTTGTCGGAAGGCGCGCTCATCGAGAGCGTTACATTCACACCGTTTACCTTCTTTGTCGCGGAAGAAGCGTGCGCGTCAGTGTCGGGAATGATAATTCTGATTGCCTCGGAGGAGGGCTCAACACCGTTTGAGTCGCCCGTTACGCCGAGAACGTGATAACCGGAAGCGTTTACAAGGTAGCCGTCCGCGTCAACGGAAAACGCACCCGCTCTTGTGTAGTAGATATTGCCCGAGCCGTCCATAACCTGGAAGAAGCCCTCGCCGTCAAGTGCCATATCCCACTTGCTGTCGGTGTAGGTGAAACCCGACTGCGTCATATTGGCAACGGTCGAGTTCAGACGAACACCGTAACCTACCTGTGCGGGGTTTACACCGCCGAGCGTGGAAGTACCCGAAGACGGGTTGATTTTATTCTGATAGTAAACGTCCTTGAACGTTACTACGCCTGCCTTAAAGCCTGTGGTGTTTACGTTTGCGATATTGTTACCGATAACGTCCATTTTGGACTGGTGCGTTTTCAATCCGGAAACGCCCGAATATAACGATTTAACCATATTGACCTCCAAATTTGTTATTTACCGTGTGCGTGACTTCATTCGCAAGCCCCGCTTGAATTCCCGAAGGTCCGTTCAAATAATCACGGTAGAGTCGATTTTTGTGAAAATGTTCCCTTTAAGCTCCTCCTGAGCTATGGCGGTGACAACCTTGTTGTTCTTGACGCTTACCACAAAAGCGTTGCTGTCCACAAGAACCAGCGCGTCATTGCTGCCTTTATCGGCTGCGATTTCGATTGCCTTGTTGAGTCTTTCGAGCGTGTCGCCCTCCGTCACGTCAATGCTTCTCTCCGAAAGCCGCTGGATTGCGTGCTTTGAAAAGCCGACGCCCTGTTTTTCTTCGAGCTTGCTCTGTAAAGCCGCCGCAAAGCTTTCGCCCTCGGTGGTTTCGCTCACTCTCGCGGCATTTTCCGCCGTGACGCCGTTTCCCGTGGTAACGCTTATTTTATTGCGAAGCGCCAGATATTCGCTTATCAGCATAAAACAAGCCTCCTTGCAAAATCAGCCCTCGATACCCTGAACTGCCGCTATCTGTTCTTCGTCCTCTTCTTCAACGAGGTCTGCGATATCTTCAAGGTTATTGTCGGGAATGATTGCGCCCATCTGAAGCGCGGTTTCTTCCTCATTGCTGTCGATAACGTCCTGTTCACCGCCCTGCGTATTGTCCTCAATAACGGTGGCGTATGTAACCTCTGTGATGTCTGCGAGCGCGTAAACTCTGTCGTTGATGACCGCCGAAATAACTCCGTCCTTTATGCGGATAGAAGCGATAAAGCCCTCGTCCGATGTGGAAACACCGTTTTCGGTTTTCTTGACTGACGCGTACATACCGACCATTGAAGAAGCTCTTGCAATGCTGTCGCCGAGCGCGTTCTGAGTGTTCAGAAGACCGTCCGTGCTGTCCGAGATGCTTTCCTTTTCGGTTTCCTTAACCGCGGTGATTTTCGACAAATCAAAGCTTTCGCCGTCGATTTTCACGGTGTAGCTGTTGTTCGAGGTGTTCTTGGTTACGCTTTCAACAACACCCGTTTTTGACACGAGATTTTTGCCTTCCATCTTGGAAGCCGTCGCTGTTTTTCCGACAAGACTTGCCGCATAGTTTGCCATAGCGTAAGTGCTGGAGTCGCGCGCGTACTGCATCTGGCTGAAAGTCGCGAGCTGCGAGATAAACTCGGTGTTCGATGTAGGCTCAAGCGGGTCCTGATTTGTCATTTCCGCAACCAGAAGCTGCATAAAGGTTTCCGAATTTACGAGCTCGTTTGTCGCGTCAACGTATTTGTCCTTGTACTTTTCGTAGTTGGACTGTGCCTGCTGCGATGATGACAGAATGCCCGAAATATCTGTTGGCATAAATTTTCCTCCTTTCTTGAATTACATAGCCGCGATGATGTCCGCGAAGGATTTTTCGTCGTCGTCATCTTGGTTATCGCCTTGGTTTTCCTGCGTGAAATAGGGATTTTTGCTGCTGCCGTTGAAGTCCTGCGCGTATGCTTCCTGCTGCGACTCACGAACCGTCTGCCAGCTTTCGAGATTAACTCCGCTGTCCTTCAGATTAGACTGCATAAGCTCGCTGTGCTGTTCGAGAACTCGCTGTGTTCTTGCGTTTTCAGCCGCAATCGTCACGGAAACCGCGCCGTCCGCCGCCTTGGTCATTTTGACGGTAATTCTTCCGAGCTCCTCGGGATTGAGCACGAGCGAATACTCGGTCTGCTCCTTGTTCTCGGAAATCGCCGTTTCAACCGCCTTCATTGTCTGGCTTACGATTTCGCTCGGTCTTACGGAAACCTCGCCGTCCTCGCGCCTGAAAACAATCGGACTGTCTGCGTTCAACGGGTTTTGCGCGTTCACGGGAGCATTTGTCTGCTCGGAAACGGGCTTTGCTTTCGCGTTTTTGAGCATTTCGAGCTCCTCGCTCACGGTGCTTTTTACGCTTTCGTTTCGCTGAATTTGCTCGGGAAATTCCGCTGTTTGCTCGGTCTTCTCGGGAATTTCAACCGCCTGCTTCTGCTCGGGAACCTCGCTTGTCTTGACCTCAACCTTTGAGATTTCACCCTCGGAAACCGCCTTCTGAAGCGCGTTCAGCTTATCCTCGCCGAGATTTTGAAGCTCCTTGGGAACCTCGTTTTGCGTGCTGCTCTGCCGTCCGAAATCCGCGCTGTTCTGCGAATTATCGGTGTTTTGAGCAAACGCTGCGGGAATTTCAGCCGTTTCGTCACTCTGCACAAACGCGTCAAATCTGCCGTTTTCGCTTGTCTGCGGTTTTTGCTCGGTGACCTTCGGAAGCTCGGAAACCAGCTCGGTCTGCACCGCCGCAACCTCTGAAACCGCGATTTGCTCGGTTACCTCGACAAGCTCAGCATTTTCAGCCGTTTCGCCCGTCATTACTTTCAAAAGCTGGGCAAGCTCCGCTAAAACTCCGCTGTCCGAAATCTGCTTTGAGAAGTCGTTTTTGACGGGTTCTTCGCTCGGGAAGAATTCCTCGGGAATTTTCTCGGAAGCGTTCTCGCTGAACTGTGAAAGCGCCTGCAAAAACTCGGGTGTGAGCAGCTCAATCGGAAGATTTTCCGTATCAATCTCGCCTTTGAGCTCCTTCATCGCTAAGTCGCGCGGATTTTCGGGCATTACCCGTCCCGTTTCCTTGTCGATGTAGATTATGCCTGCCTTTTCGAGCTCTTCAAGCGTCGGCACGTCGTATTTCCCGTCGTCAATCGCCTGTTGAACCTCACGGAATTTCTCGGATTTGCTGTCAAACTGCGCGAGCATTTCCTCGAACTTCGAGCTTTGCTGTTGGTCTGCCTGAGCCGCCGCGTCAAAGTTCCTCCCAGCCATTGCCGCGTCCGAAATCGCAAAATCGCTTCGCAGATTTGCCGTATTTGGCGTCAAGCTAACTGCCATTTTCTCACCTCTTTCCTGATTATAATATGTATATCAAGGCAAATGCCATTGATATCGAACTTATTTTTGTGCCGCGATTGCGCTTCTGACAGCGCCGCCGCTCACAAACTCCTCGATGAAAAGCTCGTTTTCCTTGCCCTCGGCAGCCTTATACTCTTCGAGCTGCTTTTCTTCGAGCTTTTCAAGCGTGCGCACGTCCTTTGTTGCGTCCACGACAACCGAAAGCTGCTTGTCAATCTCCTGCTGCTTGAGGATTGCGCGCTGCTCGCACTCGTGGATTTCCTGCTGTAAAGTCACGATATAGCGCTTTCTCATACTGATTTCCGCTGCGGGAAGACCGACTGCACTTGACGTCACAAGGTCATTTGAGTATTTGATTACCTTTTGCGTGAGCTCCTCGCGCCTGTCGTTTATGCGCTTCAGGTCGCCCTGAAGCACCGCGAGCGCGTTTTTCTGACGGTCGAGCTCCTGCTCACGGAAGTCCATCAGCTTTTGCAGGGTAAACTGAAACTGCTTCATCAATACCACCTAATCCGACTTATTTGTCACTCACCGCGTCAACCAGCATTTTCACGGTTTCTTCAATCGGGAAGCTCTCTTTTCTTCCCTGCGTGAGGAAGCGGTTTATCGCGTCTATTTTGTTAATCGCCTCGTCAAGCTGCGGGTTTGTGCCGTGCTTGTAGGCGCCGATTGAAATCAAATCGTAGTTGTTGTTATAAAGCGACAAAAGGTTTCTCAGCTTTCCCGCAGCCTCTTTGTGCGCGGGAGAAGCGATTTCGTCCATCAGTCGCGAAACGCTCGGCAGAACGTCGATTGCGGGATAGTGGTTCTGCGCGGCGATTTTTCTCGACAGGATAATGTGTCCATCAATGATACCGCGAACGGTATCCGCGATAGGCTCGTTTGTGTCGTCGCCCTCGACAAGCACCGTGTAGATACCCGTGATAGAGCCCTCGGGGAAGTTTCCCGCGCGCTCTAGCAGCTTTGGAAGCGCGCTGTAAATGGACGGCGTGTAACCTCTCGCGATAGGCGGCTCACCTGTCGCAAGACCAACCTCGCGAAGTGCCATTGCATAACGCGTGAGGCTGTCCATCATCAGCAAAACGTCCTTGCCCTGCTTCATAAAATACTCGGCGATTGCGGTTGCCGTGAGCGGAGCTTTTGAGCGCATCATCGCGGGCTGGTCGGACGTTGCCACAACCAGAACCGAGCGAGCCATACCCTCTTCACCGAGGTCGCGTTCGATAAACTCGCGAACCTCTCGTCCACGTTCTCCGACAAGCGCGATTACGTTGATGTCAGCCTTGACCTTTCGCGCAATCATACCCATAAGCGTAGATTTTCCGACGCCCGAGCCCGCGAAAATGCCCATTCTCTGACCTTTGCCCATAAGCAAAGTTCCGTCGATTGCCTTAACTCCGAGCTCGATTTTCTCGTGAATAGGCGGTCTTGTGAAGGGGTTAACGGGAATTCCCGTGATAGGCACCTCGTCGGTACACTCGATTTCTCCGAGCCCGTCCAGAGCGCCGCCCGCCGCGTCTACAATCCTTCCGATAAGCTCCGAGCCCGCCTTGACGGTGAGCTTGTCGCCCGTGTTATCGACGATACTTCCGGGGCCTATGCCCTCGATATCGGTGTACGGCATCAGCAGGATATTGCTCTTGTTGAAGCCGACAACCTCAGCTTTTATGTACGATGACCTGTCCTTTGAAAAAATACGGCAAACGTCGCCGATATTCGCTGCAGGACCGCTCGCTTCAATGGTCATACCGACAATTTTCTCGATTTTACCCATATACCGAAAAAGCTCGGCATTCTGTATATCCGAGCGGAAACCCGCCAAATCTAACACTTTTGCTCCTCCGCTCCGTTTCGGCAGTTTCCTGCCGTACCTATATAATATATCGTCGGAATTAACGAAATTTTTAGTGATTTTCCAATGATTTCGGAAATTTTGCCCAAAGCCTCGTTATTCTTCGTAACCGTTTTCCTCGGGAACATCAGTCTGTACGATTTTATCCTTCTCGCGGGGTTTACGCTTTTTCCGCGAATCAAAAAAATCAATTATATCTCCGATAAACTCCAAAACGAAGTCAATAACTTCACCCATAAAGCCTCCGTCACGGCTTGTTCTTCATCTGCCGCACGCTTGAAATCAACGAAAACTGCGGCTTATTCTTCCTCGCCCTCGTCGTTTTCCGCGGAAGCGTCCTCGTCCTCAGACTTTTTGCGCCGTGAAGAACGCTTTTTCGGGGAAACTCCCTTGAACTTTCCGTCACCGAGCTCCCTTATCATACGAAGCTGCGTCATAATGCCCGCGTCGGTGATTTCCTCACCGTTGTCCACGATAACCGTGCCGGGCTCAGCGTCCGCGAGCAGCTCAACCTCAACGTGCGCCATACCGCCGCACAATTCTTTGAGGTACTCGTAGTCGCCCGAAAGCTCGATTGACGCGTCGTTTTCGTCAAGGGTTATGCGGATAAGCTGCGAATTCCGGAAATCCTTCGCGGCAGCCTTTATCAGCTTTTTCGCAGCCGTCCCGTCCTTGACGGACATACTGTTCATCGTCACCTTGTTGGCAATATCCATCACGGTGTCGTAGATATCCTTCTCGTACTTTGCGAAAAGCTCTGCCTTGCCCGTGTTTATCTTGTCGGAGAAATCGCGCGCCTCGTCGAGAATATTTCTGCTCTCAGTGAGCGCAAGCGCCGCTCCGTCCTTTTTGCCCTGCTCGAAGCCCTCTGCACGCGCCTTTATCAGCACATCGTCGCGCTTTTTCTCAGCGTCCCTTACAATCGCTTCTGCCTCGGCATTTGCATTATTCACGATACCGTCGGCACGTCGCTTCGCCTCAATGATAACCTGTTTTCCCTGTTCAATGTACTGTTCTTTGAGCGCGACAAGCTCACGTTTGCGCCTTTCGAGCTCCTCTGCTGCAAGCTTCAGCTCAGCCTCGCGCTTTGCCAGCGTATCCTCGGCGGAAACACGCGGTGTTTCCCGAACCTCGGGCTTCGGTGTTTCCTCGGGAGCGCTCGGCTCGGGCTGAACCTTATCGACAGGTATTTCCCTGCGTGTATTGAGTGTGTTTGCGATGTCAACCCCGCCGTTGTAACGGATTGAATTATATTTATAAACCGACAAAAACAATCTCCTCCGTTACTAAAATTACGAAAACCGCTCTGTTATGCGATGATTTCATCTCCGCCGCCGCGGGTAATTGTGATTGCGCCCTCCTGCTCAAGACGTCTGATAATGCCGACAATTCTCTGCTGAGCCTCGTCAACATCACGCATACGAACATTGTGCAGGTACTCGATATCAGCCTGCAAATTCTCACGCGCACGGCTGGAAATATTCGCGAAAATGCACTCCGCAACTTCCTGCGTCGAGCCCTTGATAGCAACCGCGAGGTCCTTGGAATCGACCTGCTTGACAAACTCCTGAATATCCTTTGCGTCGAGCCGCACGATATCCTCGAAAACGAACATCTTCTGCTTGATGAGGTCGGCAAGCTTCTGGTCGCGCGCCGACAGCTCGTCGAAGATGTACTTTTCTGTCGCTCTGTCCACGTTGTTCATAATCTCCGCAACGTAGCTTATACCGCCGACTTCCATAGAGTCGGACGAAGCAAGCGTCGCGAACTTCTTCTCAAGCGAGCCTTCAATTGCCTTGACAACCTCGGGCGAGGCTCTGTCCATATTTGCAATTCTCTCGACAACCTCGACGCGCTTTTCCTTCGGCAGCTCGGACAAAATCGCCGAAGCCTGGTCGGTTCTCGCGTAGGAGAGGATGAGCGCGATTGTCTGCGGGTGCTCGTTCTGTACTATTGCGAGCAGGTTTTTATAGTCAGCTTTTCTCACGAAGTCGAAGGACTTGGTTTCGAGCTGCTTTGTGATACGATTGAGCAGCGAGTCGGCTGCCTCCGCGCCGAATGCCTTTTCGAGAACGCTTCTCGCATAGTCAAGACCGCCCTCGGTGACAACCTTCTGCGTAAGGCAAAGCTCGTAAAACTCGTTGAGAACCTCCTCGACGACATCAATCGAGTGGTATTCCATACGGGCAAGCTCGACGGAAATCGTTTCTACATCGTCGTCGGACAGGTGTTTGTATATCGAGGACGCGGTTTCAGCACCCATTGAAGCGAGCACAAGAGCAACCTTTTTTGCGGGTGCAAGCTCGCCGTCCTGCTGTTTTGAAGCCATAAAATCACTCCCAAATCAAAATTATGAGTTTTCGTCGCGAAGCAAATTCTTGATAATCGAAGCGACGATTTCGGGATTTGTATTGGCAAATTCCGCGATTTCGCGTTTGAGGATTGTTTCGCGGGAATCCTTGCCTGCCTCTTCGGTGAGGCTTGCGATATTGAAGTCAACCTCCTGCGGTGCTTCACCCATAGTTGCTGCACCGGAATAAGCGCTCTCTGCGGCAGCCTGCGCTGCGGCAAGCGCCTGTTCCTGTCTGCGGCGGATTTTGCGCTTGCGGCTCTTGCTGACGAAGAGCGAAGCGATAAGCAGCAGCACCAGCAGCACGCCAAGACCGATAACCACGAACAACAGCGTGTTTCTGAACGAATCCACGGGACGCGTGTAAATTCCGAGTCCGCTTCCATCGCCGACTGTTGTACCATTATTAGTGGTGAGAGCGAATGCCTCGTTGTGAACGGCAACGTTTGCGATATCCGTGCCCGCAGCCGCTGCAACCCACCCGCGAATTTGCTCGCGTTCACCCTCGGTGAGGTTTGTGCGGTTGATTGCAACGCCGACTGTGAGCTTGTCGATACTGTAACCGTCCTTTTCGATAGTCGTCTTTATGTTGGTGACGTCATACTGATTTTCGTCTCTCCGATAATAATACTTTTCACCGTCAACCAAGCCCTCGATTGTCGGGTAATCCGGCGACAAATCCGCGTTCGGAGATGTACCGATGACGTTGCCCGAGGTATCGAGCTGGTCCGAGGCGATAATATGCTGTTCGTGGTCGAGAACGCCCGAATTTGTCCCCTCAACCGGCACATATTCGGTTGACTCAACCTTTTTCGCGTCATAATTGAGGATAGCCGAAACATTCACGGTGTAGTTCTTCTCGCCATAAACGGTGGCTAAAGAGTCGCGGAGCTGACTTGTGAGAGCGTTCTGCATTTCAAGCACGAACTGCTGACGTTTACGGGCAACGGAAACACCCGAAGCGTCCTTCTGACCGTTTTGCTCCTCTTCCTCGGAAATCCACAAATACGAACGTCCGAGAGTGTCGGTAACGGAGATGTTGTCGATTGTGAGGTTCTCGACGCTCGTTTCAACCAGCCTGAAAATACCTCTTACCTCGGCATTCGTGAGCTCGTCGTCGTTGCGTAATTTCAGCAAAACCGAGCATCTCGGCACCTCTTTAGTATCGGTGATGACGTAATCACGGGTTTTCGGGATATCGAGAGTGACGGTTGCCGAAGCTACCGGTTCAAGCAGTCGGAGCGTCGCGGCAATGTTGGTTTCACGCTGCTGGCGCTGAACCTCGCGCTTGTCGGTATCGGTTGACCACAAGTCAATTCCGTCGTTCCAGATATCATAGTTTTTGGCATTTTTCGGGTAACCCTGAACCGAGAGCTGCATACGCAGGCTGTCGATATTTTCCGCGGGAACAACGATATCACCGTTGTCGCGGAGGGTTACGTCGGTAACGCCGAGCGAGTTTATCGCGCTGACAATTTCGCCTGCCTCGGTTGTGGAAAGTCCCGAAAACAGCACTCCTCTGTCCTTGTGGTTGAGGAGAACTGCCAGCACAATGATTATCGCGATTATCGCAATCGGAATTGCGACAACCATTATCTTGATTGCCTTTGAAAATCCCGTCCACTTTTCTTTTACCTTGACGGTAATCTTTTTGACTTTTTCGTTCATCTAAAAACCTCTGGGTTCTTGTAAAATAAAATCAAGCAGCCTTAAATCTGCATATTGATAATCGAGTTGTACGCGCTCAGAACCTCGTTTTTGACGGTTACGAGAACGTCAACGGCAGTGTTTGCCTTTTCGATATTCGCCTGCATTTCGGCGATGTTGTCGATATTGCCGAGCATAAGGTCGATTGCGTCGCGGTCAACCTGCTCGTTAGTTTCGATAACGTTTGTGACAAGCCCTCTGAAGATATCGAGGAAAGAAGCGTTCTGCGTGTCCACAACAGGCACGCTTGTTGCGCCGATAGGGAGCATTTTGTCCATTCTGTCCATCGGCTGAAGTTCTTCAAGCGGGTTAAGCCCGAAAAGCGGGCTGATTGAATAAAGTGACATTTTATGTACCTCTTATCAAAGTTCGTTCATCAGCCCTTGCCGATGTTGAGCGCCGCAGAAGTCATCGACTTCATCAGCTCGAAGATTTCCTTGTTTGCGTTGTAGCCGTTCGAGGCAGCGATAGCGTCAGCCTGCTCTACGACAACGTTTACGTTTGATTCATAGACATAGCCGAACTCGTCTGCAAGTGGGTTATCGGGGCTGTAAACGGGCGTAGGAGGAGTGGGGTCATCGACAACCTGCGTTGCCTCAACGCCCTTGAGCTGAACGTAGTTAAATCTGTTCAAATCCAGCTCGCCGCTCTGCAAGTTGACGCGAAGCATCTTCTTGAAACTCCTGTCCTCCGCGAAAACGGTCATCTTGCGGCAGTAAACGTCCTCGGGATTGGTCGCGTAGTCATCGGCGTTTGCGATGTTCTGCGAGATGATGTCGAAGCGGAAGCGCTGCGCGGTCATACCCGAAAGCGGGATATTAAGCGAACTCAAAAAAGCCATAATCTACTCCTTACTTGGTCACGATAGCGCTTCTAATGCGCGTGAAGTTGCCGTTCATCTGGTTGATGAGCCCGTCGAGCCAGTAAGCCGTTTTCACTGCCTCTGCGCTCTGCACGTCCATATCAACGTTGTTTCCGTCAGCCTGGTCATCAGTAATGGTATCGACGATAAGACGCTGTTGAATGTTAAGTTCCTTCTTTATAGAGCCGTCGGCGCGGATTTTGTCCCTTAAAATCCCGCCGAAATCAAGATACTTGCAGTTATAGTCGGGGGTATCCTGATTGGTGATATTCTGTGCAATGATTTGCTGCTTTGTCCACATAACGCTCATTCCTTGTTCGATTATGCGGAAAGCCGTGGTGTCGAATAAAGCCATAAGAACCTCATTTCCTCTACATATCTATATTATGGGTGATTTTAGGGCGCAATTTCCCCTATACACATAGATGTCCATAATCATTATACACCATTTCGCAACGGATTTCAACTGTTTTTTTGCTTATTTTGTACACATTTGGGAAAAATGAACAGATTGACAGGAAAATTTTGTCTAATTTTGAAGTTTTTTTGTATAAATTGGGAGTCTTTTGGTTATTTTTCATTATTTTTTCGGCAAATGATAGAAATTTTTCTCGATTTTGCACAAATCGATAAAACTTGCCAATAAAAAATTCCGAAAAAGGTCTTGACAAACGCTGTTTAACGTGATAAAATGGGAAAGTAAATTGAATATGCCTTATAAACCGATGAGGTGGAGATAACGTTGCTTGTGCACTCCCAGAGAGCGGTCGATGCTGTGAATACCGCAGAACGCAGAGCTTCCAAATGGACCACCGAGGGCGAGGGGGAAACGAACGCGGGCTGTTTAACGGCGCGTTTTCGGAGTATCTTAAGACGTAAGCGGGCGTTAACCGCAAGGGTATGTTAGTACCTGCTGAGCGCACCGAAAAAGCGATTTTCCGGTGAAATAAGGTGGCAACACGGAGTTAAACCGTCCTTATGGCAGAATTGTAAAATTCTGTCAGAGGACGGATTTTTGTTTTTCGGGAGGTTTTGCTATGGAAAAGATTTATCCCACGCTCGAAGAAGCGAAAAAGTACGCGGATTACACGGTTGTTCCCGTAAAGCGCGAGCTTTTCGCCGACATCAGAACGCCTGTCGAGGCGCTGAAAATTCTCAAAAACGCAAGCTCTCACGTTTTCATTCTCGAGAGCGTTGAAAATCAGGAAAAATGGGGACGCTACACGTTTCTGGGATATGACCCGAAGCTGGAAATCAGCTGTCTTGACGGGGTGCTGAATATCAAAAATATCGCGACCGGAGAAACCGAGAGCTTCACCGAGAAAAATCCCGCAGTCCGCATAAAAGCGCTGCTCGAAGAGTACCGCGCACCGCAGATGGACGGTTTTCCGAGCTTTACGGGCGGGCTTGTCGGCTACTTCGGCTACGACTATATAAAATACGCCGAGCCTTGCCTGAAGCTTGACGCAGAGGACGAAGAAAATTTCCGAGATGTTGATTTGATGCTGTTTGACAAGGTTGTCGCGTTTGATAATATCAAGCAGAAAATCATACTGATTGTAAACATCAAAACCGAAAATCTCGAAGAAGAGTATAAACGCGCAGAAAAAGAGCTCGACGCGATGGAGGAGCTTATCCGTCACGGAAAGCCCGCTCCCGACGAGAACTCAAAGCTTCTCGGCGACTTCAAGCCGCTTTTCGACAAGGAGCGCTACTGCGAAATGGTCGAAAAAGCGAAGCAATACATCTATGACGGCGACATCTTTCAGGTTGTCCTGTCAAACCGCCTTGACGCGGAGTTCAAAGGCAGTCTGCTCAGCGCTTACCGCGTGCTGAGAACCACAAATCCCTCGCCGTATATGTTCTATTTTTCAAGCTCGGATATGGAGGTCGCGGGGGCTTCTCCGGAAACTCTTGTGAAGCTTGAAAACGGTGTTCTGCACACGTTCCCTCTCGCGGGAACACGTCCTCGCGGCAAAACGGAAAAAGAGGACAAACAGCTTGAAAAAGAGCTTCTCGCCGATG
Source organism: Oscillospiraceae bacterium (assembly GCA_017847835.1). Classification (GTDB taxonomy): domain Bacteria; phylum Bacillota; class Clostridia; order Oscillospirales; family Ruminococcaceae; genus CAG-115. Next base: position 484,516 of record JAGASH010000008.1, on the reverse strand, counting down.
AAAAGGAGCTTTCCGAGCACAATATGCTCGTTGACCTCGGACGAAACGACCTCGGAAAAATCTCGGCTTTCGGGACGGTTGAGGTTGAGAAATATATGTCAATCGAGCGCTATTCTCACGTTATGCACATCGGCTCAACGGTTCGCGGAGAGATTAGAGAAGGCTTCTCGGCACTTGACGCGGTAAACGCGGTTTTGCCCGCGGGAACGCTTTCCGGAGCACCGAAAATCCGTGCCTGCGAGATTATAAACGAGCTCGAAAACAACAAACGCGGAATTTACGGCGGCGCGGTCGGCTACATCGATTTTCGCGGAAATCTTGATACGGCAATTGCAATTCGTCTTTGCTTCAAGAAAAACGGTCGCGTGTTCGTGAGAAGCGGTGCGGGAATTGTCGCGGACTCCGTTCCCGAAAAGGAATTTCAGGAGTGCATAAACAAAGCGAAAGCGGTTGTCGAAGCGCTGAAAACCGAGATTTGAAAGTGGTGATTTTATGATTTTACTTGTGGATAATTACGACAGCTTTTCTTATAATCTATATCAGCTTGTGGGCAAAATCAACCCGGATATCAAGGTAATCCGAAACGACGAACTGACCGCAGATGAAATAATCGCGCTCGCTCCCTCGCATATTATAATCAGTCCCGGTCCCGGCAAGCCCTCGGACGCGGGAGTTTGCGAAGAGCTGATTTTGAAGGCTGCGGGAAAAATTCCGCTGCTCGGTGTTTGCCTCGGACATCAGGCAATCTGCGAGGCATACGGCGCGAAAATCGTTCACGCAAAGCAGCTTATGCACGGCAAAAAATCCGTGATAACCGCCGACAAAAACTGCGCGCTTTTCAAGGGGATTGACGGTGAGTTTGAGATTGCGCGCTATCACTCGCTTGCAGCCGATGAAAACGGTTTTCCCGAGTGCCTTAAAATCGCAGCGAAAACCGCGGACGGAGAAATTATGGCGGTTCGGCACGAAAAATATCCCGTTTACGGCGTGCAGTTTCACCCCGAAAGCATTCTCACGGAGCACGGTGAGGTTATGCTGAAGAACTTTTTGAGCGAGGTAATTTGATGAATATTTTAGATGAAATAGCGCAGAAAACGCGCGAGCGAATTGCCGATAAAGCGAAAGAAATTCCGCTTTCGGAGGTTCGTGAGGCTGCCGAAAAGCTCCCGAAAACAAGCGATTTCCCCTTTAAAAGAGAGCTTTCGGGAGAGGACATCGCGTTTATCTGCGAGGTGAAACGAGCGTCGCCGTCAAAGGGAATAATCGCGGAAAATTTCCCGTATTTGCAGATTGCCAAGGACTACGAAAAAGCGGGCGCAAACGCGATTTCCTGTTTAACCGAGCCGTTCTGGTTCAAGGGCAGCGACGCGATTTTGCGAGAAATCACAAACACGGTGAAAATCCCCGTTTTGCGGAAGGATTTCACAATTTCCGATTATATGATTTACGAAGCGAAAATTCTCGGCGCGTCGGCTGTGCTCCTGATATCGTCGATTTTGTCGGAAAAACAGCTCTCCGAGTATCTCGATTTAGCGCACTCGCTCGGGCTGTCGGCGCTTGTGGAATGCCGTGACGAAGCGGAAACCGAGGCTGCCGTGAAAATCGGAGCGCAGATTATCGGCGTGAACAACCGCGATTTGCGGAATTTCTCGGTTGACTTCACGAAAAGCGGAAAGCTTCGCGAAATCGTCCCGAGCGACAGGATTTTCGTGTCGGAAAGCGGTGTGAAAACCGCCGAGGACGTGTCGGCTCTGCGAAAGGTCAACGCAAACGCGGCTCTTATCGGCGAAACGCTTATGCGCGCGGACGACAAAACCGCAAAGCTGCGCGAATTGAGAGGTTTCTGATGAAGATAAAAATCTGCGGGCTTTTCCGTGAAATTGACATCGATTTTGTGAACGAAGCGAAGCCCGATTTCGCGGGATTTGTGCTGAATTTCCCGAAAAGTCACCGCAATATTTCGCTTGACAAAGCGGCTTTGCTCAAAAAACGGCTGAACGCGGAAATTCAGTCGGTCGGGGTTTTCGTGGACGCTCCGATTGATTACATCGAGGAAGCGGCAAAACGGGAAATCATCGATATCGTGCAGCTCCACGGAAGCGAAAATGCGGATTATATTGCAGAATTAAAGAAGCGCGTTTCCCTGCCGATAATTCGCGCAGTGAAGGTTGACGGGAGCGAAATCGAGCCGCTCGGCGCGGATTTTCTGCTTCTCGACAGCGGCAAGGGCACGGGAAAACAGTTCGACCACGCGCTGATTTCCCCTGAAAAAATCCCCGTGCCATTTTTTATCGCGGGCGGGATAACCCCCGAGAAAATCCCCGATTTGGCGCGGTTTCACCCATTCGGCGCGGACATCTCGGGCGGGGTTGAAACGGACAAAATCAAGGACAGGGAGAAAATTCTCGCGGCGGTGAAAGCGGCGAGAAATACCGATTGAAAATATTTTTAAAGGAGAATAAATATGAACAACGGAAGATACGGCGATTTCGGCGGGCAGTACGTTCCCGAAACGCTGATGAACGAAATTCACAAGCTGGAGGAGGCTTACGAGCACTTCTCTAAAGACCCCGATTTTATCGCGGAGCTGGACAAACTCAACCGCGAATACGCGAACAGACCGTCGCTTCTCTACTATGCGGAGAAGATGACAAAAGACCTCGGCGGCGCGAAAATCTACTTCAAGCGCGAGGATTTGAACCACACCGGCTCGCATAAAATCAACAATGTTCTCGGACAGTGCCTGCTTGCTAAAAAAATGGGCAAAAAGCGTATTATCGCGGAAACGGGTGCCGGACAGCACGGTGTTGCTGCGGCAACGGCAGCGGCTCTTATGGACCTCGAATGCGAGATTTTTATGGGCAAAGAAGATACCATTCGTCAGGCGCTCAACGTTTACCGAATGGAACTTCTCGGGGCAAAGGTTCACCCTGTCACAACCGGCACAATGACCTTGAAAGACGCGGTAAACGAGGCAATGCGCGACTGGTCGAGCCGTGTGGACGACACGCTTTACGTTCTCGGCTCGGTTATGGGACCGCACCCGTTCCCGATGATGGTTCGCGACTTTCAGAGCGTGATTTCAAGAGAAGCCCGCGAGCAAATTCTCGAACTTGAAGGCAAGCTCCCGACAGCGGTTATGGCTTGCGTGGGCGGCGGCTCAAACGCAATGGGAATGTTCTACAACTTCATAGGCGACAAGGACGTGAGATTAATCGGCTGCGAGGCTGCCGGACGCGGTGTTCACACGGGCGAAACAGCAGCTACGATTGCCACGGGAAGCGTCGGTGTGTTCCACGGAATGAAATCGCTTTTCTGTCAGAACGAGTACGGTCAGATTGCTCCCGTTTACTCGATTTCCGCGGGACTTGACTATCCCGGTATCGGTCCGGAGCACGCTTATCTGCACTCAATCGGCAGAGCGGAGTACGTTCCCGTAACCGATGATGAAGCGGTGAACGCGTTCGAGTATATCGCGAGAACCGAGGGCATAATCTGCGCGGTTGAGAGCGCGCACGCGGTTGCTCACCTGATGAAAATTGCTCCCACGATGAAAAAAGACGATATCATAATCTGCTGTCTGAGCGGACGCGGTGACAAGGACGTTGCGGCAATCGCGCGTTATCGCGGAATTGATTTGCACGAATAAGGAGAATTGAGATGAACAGAATAGAAAATGCGTTTAAAAACAAAAAAGCGTTTATCGGCTTTCTGACGGCGGGCGACCCGACGTTTGACAGCTCGTTTGAAAACATAATGGCGGCAATAAAAGCGGGCGCGGATATGATTGAGATAGGAATTCCGTTCTCCGACCCGATTGCCGAGGGTGTGGTAATTCAGGGTGCGGATTTGCGCGCGCTGCAAGCGGGAATGACAACCGACCTTGCGTTTGAATTAGCCCAAAAAGTGCGTCGTGAAACCGACATTCCGCTGGTATTTATGACCTATCTGAACCCCGTTTTCAAGTACGGATACGACAGATTTTTCGCGCGCTGCAAGGAAATCGGCGTGGACGGGCTGATTTGTCCCGATATGCCGTTTGAGGAAAAGAGTGAAGCTGACGAAATTGCGAAAAAGCACGGGATTTCGATAATCTCGATGATTGCCCCGACAAGCGAAGCGCGCATAAAGTCAATTGCAGAAAGCGCCGACGGATTTTTGTACATTGTAAGCTCAATGGGTGTGACGGGTGTGAGAAGCGAGATTAAAACCGACCTTGCTTCGATTATGGAGAGCGTGAAAAAGTACAAGAAAGTTCCTGCGGCAATCGGCTTTGGTGTATCAACGCCCGAGCAAGCCGAGAAAATGGCGGCGCTCTCGGACGGAGTTATAGTCGGCTCTGCGATTGTCAGAATTGTCGAGAAGTACGGCGAGAAAGCCGCGCCCGAGATTTACAATTACGTTAAATCGATGACGGACGCGGTGCATAAAATCTAAGAAATCTCCTAAAATAAATGACAAAAATTCCCCGAAATCGCTCGGGGAGTTTTTGTTATTTCGAGGTGAATTTAGCTTTGAAATCCGCGCGGGAAATGGGAATTTATCGCTTAACACATTCAATTATTGGTTCAATGTATTTTTTGTCAGTCCAATCACCTTTATCATCACCGACTGACATCAGAGCTTTTTCCCATACTTCATAATCAGCAGGATCTTTTTTTGCGACAGCTTTTTTAAGTAAATTGCATAATGTTTTGTCCTTGAAAGACATTGCGTCCATATCCCACGCGCCACGGCAGTAAAAGACAGGAATATTGGCTAATTTCTCCTTCAAATTATGGTCAATGATTTGCTGGAAGGCGTTTTCTTCGTAAGGAGATGCGCCGCAACAGAATACAATAATCTTTTTGTCTGTTAATTTATTGATATTCTTCTTTAGAAAAGACAAACCTGCAATGCCGGAAGCATATATTCCACCGCCTAAAATAATTGTATCATAGTTTACGATATCGTCAATTACTGCTTTTTTTGTTTCAACACAAGAAAAACCTGTTTCTTCTGAAATCCAATCTGCATATTTCTTTGTAGCGCCATATTTTGATTGATATAAAATTATTCCGTTCATTTTTTTCCTCCAAATTCCGATTTGTCGGGCAGCTTATCAGCCCGTTTTGCTCATTATACCACACTCAGCCTAAAATTGCAACACAAAAATCAAAGCCGCCTATTTCTCGGCGGCTTGATGATTTTCGGGGAAAATTTTCGCGAAATCTATTATTGTGCAGACGGATTTTCGCTCGTTTTATCGGGATTTTCGGCAGCGTTTTCAGCCTCGGTGAAGTTCACCGCGAGCTTATACTGCGGGCATTTGAGCGAAATCAGCTTGCCCGTGCGCTCGTCCGCGGAAACGGTAGTTTTGCTGCCCTCGAAGTCGGTTTCTATGGTGAGCACGCCGTCCTTCGCGCTGATTTTTTCGGCGGGTATTTTGTCGAGCGCGTCCACGGTTTTCGCGATAATTTCGGGATAGAGCGCGTAGCTTTGGTTGTCGTCAACAACAAACGAAAGCGAACCCAAATGCCCGTCAACGCCCTTTTCACCGAGCTTCACGACAATCCCGCCGAGCGTTTTCGGCTCGGTGAACGCAAATTCCCACTCGCCGTCCTTTCGCGAAACGTTTGCTTTCGCTTCGAGATTTCCGCTTTTTATCTCGGCGGTGAGCGCTTGATTAACGCTGAAATCGGGCATTTTTTTAGTGAACGGGAGCGTTCCCGAGCACCCGCAGAGCGTTGCCGCGACAACCGGCAGCGCGAGAAATTTCACAAATTTTTTCATAATTTCCTCCGTCAAAAAATCTTCGGGAGCGAAATCGGTTCGGCGCTTCCCCGCTCAGTCCGCGTACAGCGCCTCAATCAAATCCGTTGCGAGAACCGCGTGCGCGGGCATTTTTTCCGCGAGCTTTTCTGCGGCTTTTCCGTGGATAAATGCGCCGCTTGCAGCAGCTTTCAGCGGCTCTACACCTTGCGCAAGCAGCGCCGCGATAATACCCGCGAGAACATCTCCGCTTCCGCCTTTTGCGAGAGCCGCGCAGCCCGTCGGGTTGACAAAAACCTCGCTTCCCTGTGCAATCACGGTAAACGCGCCTTTCAGCAGTACAACCGCTCCCGTTTTCTCGGAAAAATCGCGCGCAGCCTTTATCCTGTCGCGCTGAATTTCCGCGACCGACAGCCCCGAAATCCGCGAAAATTCAAGCGGGTGCGGAGTGATAACCGTCGCTCTGCCTGCGCTCGTCCGCTCCTTCAAGACATTTATATTGCCGCCGAGCGAATTTATTCCGTCCGCGTCAAGAATTATCGGACATTCCGCATTTTTCAGGACAAATTCCGTCAGAATTCGAGTGTTTTCGCTGTTTCCCAGCCCGCAGCCCACGCAGACCGCGTTCATTTTCGGAAGAATTTCGGCAATTTTCTCCGTGCAATTTTCCGCGACAAATCCGTCATCGGTTTCGGGAAGCGGAAGATAAGTCGTTTCGTGGATTGCCGCGCCAAGAATTTTCACAACCGAAATCGGCGCCGCAAGCGTGCAAAGTCCCGTGCCCGACCGAAGCGCAGCTTTAGTCGACATAGCCGCAGCACCGCTGTAACAAAGGCTTCCCGCGATGTTGAGCAGTCTTCCGAAAGTACCCTTGTTCGCGGAAAGATTTCGCTTCGGAATAGCCGAATAAGCGCTCTCGTCCGTGATTTTCGCCGAAAAATCGTTGTAGCAGTCATCAGGGATACCGATATCAAGCAGCTCGATTTTTCCCAGCAAATCCACACACGCAGGATTTATCAGACCGCGTTTCATTGCCGCTAAAACCAGCGTGAAATCGGGCTTGAAGCAGTTTTCGTCAAACTCGCCCGTATCGGAATTCACGCCCGTCGGCACGTCCACCGCGACCTTCATCGGGACTGCGTTTGCCGCCGTCATCAGCTCGGCAATATTCTCGGGCAGCGCTCCGTGAAAGCCCGTCCCGAACACGCAGTCAACCGCGATTTCGCTCTCGTGCAAAACCGCATTACAGCGCGCTTTGTCGGTGTTGTAGTCAAGGACAATTTCGCTCGGGAGCAGCGAAAAATACTCCCGCGAAATCTCGGTTTTCGGGGCGCCGTTTGCGAGGATAACCCGCGTTTCTATGCCGTTTTCAAGCAGCTTTCGCGCAATCACAAAGCCGTCGCCGCCGTTATTTCCGCTCCCGCAGAGAACCACCGCCGTTTTTCCCGAAAACAGCGCAAGAACACGCTCTCCGGCAGCGTTTCCCGCGTTCTTCATCAGCCTCGAAAAGCTCGCGTAATCCCTGTCGCAGAGCCGTTCCGCAGACTTCATTTGCTCATTTGTCACAACAAATTTCATAGCTTCTCCCTTCGGAATAAAAAATCTTACTCTTATTTTACAACAAAATTTCCAAGTTGTCAAATAGGAAAAATGAATTTTTTTGAAGCAAAAGTTGCAAAAACTATTGAAATTAAGCGAGAAATATGTTATAATAAGTAAAAATTTAAGTTTAGGAGTGAAAGAAATGGGTCTTTTGGGATTGATTTCCGAAACCGCGGAACAGGCTGTCGAAAAGGATTTCGTGACGCAGCTCACCGAGGTCAACGACGCAATCAACAATTTCGCGTGGGAAAAGCTCGGACTTGTTCTGCTTATCGGCGCAGGAATTGTCCTCACAATTTGCACGAAATTTTTCCAGGTTTCTCACATCAAGGAATGGTGGATGAGAACTATCGGCGGAATGTTCTCGCGCAAGAGCAAGGTTCGCAAAAATAAAGAGCACGGCTCCGTTTCGCAGTTTCAGGCGCTCTGCACGGCGCTTGCCGCGACAATCGGCACGGGAAACATCGCGGGCGTTGCTTCTGCGATTTGCATAGGCGGTCCCGGCGCGGTTTTCTGGATGTGGATTGCCGCGTTCTTCGGAATGATGACAAACTTCTCCGAAAATATTCTCGGTATCTACTATCGCCGTAAGAACAAAGAGGGCGAATGGAGCGGCGGCCCGATGTATTATCTTCGCGACGGTCTTGGCGGCTACAAGCACTGCAAGTGGGCCGGAAGAATTCTCGCAGGTCTTTTCTCGGCATTCGCGGTACTCGCTTCGTTCGGTATCGGCAATATGGGTCAAATCAACAAAATCGTCATAAACCTCGACAACGCTTTCCTGTCAAACCTTGACCTCGGATATGCGTTCGGCGATGTAAAGTGGACTTCGATTATTATCGGCGGCGTGCTGATGATACTCGGAGGACTGATTATCCTTGGCGGTCTGAAGAGAATTGCTTCGTTTGCTGAGAAGGTTGTTCCGTTTATGGCGGTTGCTTACATAATCGGCTGTATTGTTGTAATTTGCGTTCATATTACGGCTATCGGAGATATGTTCGTGGCTATTTTCAAGTTCGCGTTCACAGTTCCCGCAGTTCTCGGCGGCGGTGCCGGAATTGCAATCAAAACTATGGTTTCGGGCTTCAAGAGAGGCGTTTTCTCGAACGAAGCGGGACTTGGTTCATCGGTTATGGTACACTCGGCTTCCAACGTAAGAGAGCCCGTTAAGCAGGGTATGTGGGGCATTTTCGAGGTATTTGCGGACACGTTTGTAGTCTGCACGATGACAGCTCTCGTTGTCCTTTCAAGCGGAAAAATCGACCTTGCGACAGGTGCTGTAAACATAGCAGAGGGCGGCGACGCGACGCTGGTTGCTGACGCTTTCTCGAACGTATTCGGTCCCGGCGGAGGAATATTCGTTTCCGTGGCAATTCTGCTGTTTGCGTTTACTACGGTTGTGGGCTGGTCGCATTACGGCTCGAAAGCGTTTGAGTACCTGTTTGGTTTGAAGGCTGCGAAGTTCTACAAGGTATTCTTTGTACTGATGATAATTTCCGGTGCTATGATGACGTCGTCGCTTGCGTGGGACATTTCGGACACGTTCAACGCGCTTATGCTGATACCGAACCTTATCGGTGTTCTGTCAATGCTGCCGGTTGTAATAAAGCTGACGAAGAATTATGTTGACAGACGGATTAAGCACAAGGACGTGAAGCCGATGCTGTCGTTTGACGCGACGATTGAGGCGGAGCACGCAAAAGACGTTGAAGCAGAAATGCAAGAGGAAATGGAAGACGTTAAGGTCAAGGCAAAACAGTAAGATGATAAGCGCGCTCGGAAGCAGCGTGACGCTGCACCCTTTTCGCTTCGCGGTGCCCATACAAAAGTCTTTTTGAAATTCTAGTGAAACCTTCGGTTTCCTTATCCTTTTTCTAAGGTTAGGGAAACCGAAGGTTTCTCGTCGATACTCCAAAAAGACTTTTTTTGCTTCGCGCGTAATCCTTGACTTATGCAAAAAAAGGTGATATAATAAAATTATCGAGAATAAAATTGCTGTAAAAGCAAGATTTTAGGGGGAAAATACTATGTGCGGAATTGTGGGGTATATAGGAAAACGCGACTGCGCAGACGTGCTGATGGACGGACTCGAAAAGCTCGAATACCGCGGCTATGACAGCGCCGGTATCGCAGTTTTTGAGAACGATATCATCAAAACCGTCAAAACACGCGGAAAACTCGCTTGTATGAAAGAAAAACTCATAACCGAGGGTAAGCCGCAAGGCTTCTGCGGTATCGGTCACACCCGCTGGGCTACACACGGCGAGCCCTCCGATATCAACTCTCACCCTCACTCAAACGGACGAGTTACCATTGTACATAACGGAATTATCGAAAATTACGCAGAGCTGAAAGCCTTCCTCAAAGAAAAAGGCTACGCTTTTATAAGCCAGACCGACAGCGAGGTTGTCGCCTGCCTGCTCGACTACTATTACTCCGAGAGAAACCCGCTTCGCGCAATAACCGAGGTTGTCAAAGAGCTTCGCGGAAGCTTTGCGCTCGGAATTCTTTTCAAGGACTTCCCCGACAGAGTGTACGCTGTGCGCAAGGCAAGCCCGCTTATCGTCGGTATCGGTGAAAATGAATATTTCATCGCGTCGGATATTCCCGCGTTTTTGAAATACACGAAAAGCTACGTTCTTCTCGAAGACGATGAAATCGTTTGTATGGAAGAAAACAGCGCGCGCTTCTATGATGTTCACGGTCTTGAAATCAACAAAACCGTTCAGACAGCCGAATGGGACGTTGAACAGGCGCAGAAACAGGGTTTCCCGCACTTTATGCTCAAAGAAATCCACGAGCAGCCGAAGGTTGTCGAGAAAACGCTGAAAGCGGTAATCAGGGACGGTGTGCCCGATTTTTCCGAAATCGGTTTCACCGATGAATTTATGCGCGGGATTAACAGGATTTTCGTGGTTGCGTGCGGTACGGCTATGCACGCGGGAATTATTGCGCGTTACGCTATTGAACAGCTCGCAAGAGTTCCCGTAACCGTGGAAACCGCAAGCGAGTTTCGCTATATGAACCCGATTATCGGCAAGGACGACTTGGTAATTCTCGTTTCACAAAGTGGCGAAACCGCCGACACAAAAGCGGGACTTGAACTCGCAAAGGAAATGGGCGCGAAAACACTTGCTGTGGTGAACGTGAAATATTCGGCGATTGCCCGAGCTGCAGATATGTGCATAAACACGCTTGCGGGACCCGAAATCGCGGTTGCAAGCACAAAAGCCTACACCGTGCAGATTGCCGTGCTGTACTTAATCGCGTTCAGACTTGCTTTTGCAAGGGGCAAAATTACCGAAGACGAACTCAAACGTCTGACCGGTTATATCGAAAAAGCACCCGAAGCTATCTCGGCAATCCTCAGAAAAGAGGACGAGTGCAAGTTTATCGCGTCGAAGCTGGTGAACGTGGATAAGCTGTTCTTTATCGGGCGCGGATTTGACTATGCGCTGTCGCTGGAGGGCTCGCTGAAGCTGAAGGAAATCACCTACATTCACAGCGAGGCTTACGCTGCGGGCGAGCTGAAGCACGGCACAATCTCGCTTATCGAGGACGGAATTCCCGTGATAACGCTCGCGACGCAGGAAAACGTTCTCCCGAAAACTATCAGCAATATGGAAGAGGTCAAGGCGCGCGGTGCTACGATAATCGCGATAACCCGAAAAGAAACGCAGTTTGCGGAAAACACCGTCGATATGCGCTTCGACATCGACAACGACCTTCCCGACTCGCTCACTCCGCTGGCAACGGTCTGCGCGCTTCAGCTTATCGCGTATTACACGAGCGTGCTGCGCGGTATCGATCCCGACAAGCCGAGAAATCTCGCGAAGTCGGTTACTACGGAATAATATGGGAAAGCTGAAAAGAAATTTTTACCTCAAAGGCGCCGAGGAACTTGCTTCGGCGCTTTTGGGCAAGGTGCTTGTTCACAAAACCGACGAGGGCGTGACTTCGGGAATTATCGTCGAAACCGAGGCTTATGTCGGTCCAGACGACAAGGGCGCGCACTCCTGCGGGGGTGTGCCGACGGCAAGAACTGCGGTAATGTTCGGGCAGGGCGGTTTCTCGTATGTCTATCTGATTTACGGAATGTACTGCTGCTTCAACGTCGTCGCAAACGAAAAAGACAAGCCCGAAGCCGTGCTGATACGCGCTCTGGAGCCGCTTGACGGCATCGAACTTATGATAAAGCGGCGCGGCACGGACAAGCTCGAAAACCTTTGCAGCGGTCCGGGAAAGCTCTGCGCGGCTCTCGGAATAACCCGCGAACAAAGCGGCACGGATTTGTGCAAAGATGAGCTTTTTATTCTCGATAAACCCGATATTGCCAAAAGCAACATTGCCGTTTCACCGCGGATAAACATCGATTATGCCGAGGAATACCGCGACAAGCTCTGGCGGTACTTTATAAAGGACAGCAAGTTTGCGTCTAAAGTGCCGAAAAAGTACGTTTCGCAGGATTTTTCGGAGTGATTTGCCGAAAACGCAAAATTTCACATAATTTTTATAAAAAAGTATTAACATTCCGCTGAAATTGTGGTATAATTATAATAAGTATGACTTTCAACGTTTTTAGGTGATTAATATGAATGGTAAAAAATTCCACTACATTAAAATAAAGGACGAGCCGAAGAAGAAGAAAACCGACCCGCGCAAAAAGCAGCGTATTATGAAAAATATCGGTCACGCGCTCACGGTTGTCGGAACAACGCTTTCTTCAATGCTGCTGATAATCGTGGTTATGCTTTGTATTGTTGTCACGGTTATCGTGGTGTATGTCCTCAACTTTGCCGACAACGGCTTTGACGCAAATCTCCGTGATACCGAGATGAAGTACACGACTATGATTTATGCGTATGACAAGGACGGACACGAGGTTGAGGTCACGCGGCTTGCGGCTGAGCAAAACCGCATCTGGACGAACTATGAGGACATCTCACCGCACCTCATAAACGCGGTTGTATCGACAGAGGACAAGCGTTTCTGGGACCATAAGGGAGTTGACTGGCGCAGAACGGTTTTCGCGCTAGGTGCGGACGTGCTGAACCTTGAGCGCGCGGGACAAGGCGGCTCTACGATTACTCAACAGCTCGTCAAAAACATCACCGGCGATGACAAACAAAACTGGGAACGCAAGCTGCGTGAGATTTTCCGAGCGATGTCGCTTGAGGAAAAGTACACGAAAATCGATATCCTTGAAAGCTATCTGAACCGAATATGGCTCGGAGGAATGGTTTACGGAGTGGGCGCGGCCTCGCAGTACTACTTCGGCAAGGACGCAAAGGACTTGACTATCGCAGAAAGCGCGATTATCGCGGGAATGATACGAAATCCTTATATGCGCTCGCCCTATGTCGATTTGGAAAACTGCAAGGACAACCAGATTTACGCTCTCCAGAATATGTACGAGCAGGGATACATCTCGCTTCGCGAATACGAGAGCGCAAAGGTTGAAAAGGTGAAATTCGCGAGAACTGTTTATGGTGACGCTTTCGGCTATGTTGACCCGAACTCCATTGAACCCGAAAAAACCGACGAGGATAAAGAAGAGGACGACATCGACGACGAAGAATACGAAGCGTACAAGTGGAACGACTACGAGATTTCACAGAATTGGTACGTTGACGCGGCAATCGACCAGGTTATCAACGACTACGCAGAGCTCAAGGGCGTTTCCTACACCAGCGCGCGAAACGAAATCTACAACGGCGGCTACAAAATCTATATAAATATGGATATGGAGCTTCAGGATAAGCTGGAAGAAAAGTATCGCGACCCGCTGATTGCAATGACGAAGTACGACAAAACGGCAAAGGAAACCGATTTGCTGCAATCCGCGTTTGTTATCACGAATTACGAGGGAACGGTTGTTGCGCTGGCGGGAGGTCTTGGTGACAAGCCCGGCGACAACTGCTTCAACCGCGCGACAATGGCTGTGCGCGCGCCCGGTTCAACGATAAAGCCGATTGCTGTTTACTCAACGGCAATTCAGAACAACCTCCTCACCTTCTCGACGATGATTCCCGATAAGCAAATTTCGATTATCGGTGAAAATTACACGATTACAAAATGGCCGTTTAACTTCGATTATATTCAGACGGGCGAGCTTATGCCCGTGTGGATGGGACTTCGTGAGTCTAAGAACACGATTTCCGTGCGAATTACGCAGATGCTCACACCGCAAGTCTGCTTCAATCAGCTCACGCAAAACCTCGGTCTGACGACAATCGCTGACACTGATATCGCGCTCTCTCCGATGTCAATGGGAGCGCTTACAAACGGCGCGAAGCTCTACGAGATGGCGGCAGCTTATCAGATTTTCGGAAACGGCGGAATTTATTACAGACCTATGCTGTACAGTCGCGTGCTCGACAGTAAGGACAACGTGATACTGAAGCAGGACTTCTACGGCACGCAGGCTATCGACAGCGACACTGCGTGGATTGTCAACCGAATGATGAAAACGGTTGTCACGGACGGAACTTCTTCCGGCGCAAACGCGGCGCTGCCATACTGCGAGGTTATCGGTAAAACGGGTACGTCAAACTCCGGCAAGGACCTGCTTTTCGCAGGCTGCACGCCCGAATATGTCGGAATGGTATGGCTCGGCTACGACAACAACAAGGATATCCCGCCGTACAGCTGGTCGCCAAACTGGGATTACCACCGCTACTGCGCGCAGATTTGGCACGACGTTATGGTTGATATTGTCGATACATCGCAGGTTCACAAGTTCACACCCGACTCGTCTGTTCTGGAGCGCAGATACTGCGTGCAGACAGGACTTCTCGCTTCTACGAACTGCGAAGAAACAAAAATCGGCTACTATCGCGACGGAAATCTTCCCGGCTACTGCTCGGGCAACCACGAGGAAGAGCTGGAGGCTCTCAATAAAAAGTGGGAGGACTATGACCTCAGAAACGAGGAGCTCGTCAGGAAAGAATTAGCAAACTATTAACAAAATCCCCCGAATTTCGGTTCGGGGGAGATTTTTGCACAAAAAATGAGCCTTGCTGATAACAAGGCTCGTTTTTTATGAAATTCGCAAATCAGTCAGCCGCTCTCTGAACAAAACCGGAGCGCAGGCAGCGAGTGCAGGCATAAACTCTGCACGGTGTGCCGTTTACAACCGCTCTAACCTTCTTAACATTGGGTTTGTAGGTTCTGTTGCTTCTTCTGTGAGAGTGGGAAACCTTAATTCCGAAAGCGACACTCTTGCCGCAGATTTCACATTTAGCCATTATATTTACACCGTCCTTCCGATAAAATTATTTAATTAAACACGTTACAAATAATATTTTAACAGAAATCGCGTCAAATTTCAAGTAGAATTTATGTTATTAGCGAATTTTTGTCTAATTCAACAATAAACTCTTGCAAACTCCGCAGATTTTCGTTAAAATGTAATAAAACCAACCTTTTTCTGCACCTTGGAAAGCGTCTTGCGTGAGAACTTGTAAGCCTTCTCAGCGCCCTTTTTCATGCAATCCTCGATGTATGACTTGTCGGAAGAAAGCCGCTTGTACTCGTTCTGAAGCGGTGCAAGGCTGTCTGCGACCGCCTCGCCGACCGCGAGTTTGAAGTCACCATAGCCCTTGCCCTTGAACTCAGCTTCGATTTCTTCAAAGCTCTTGCCTGTCACGCCGCCGTAAATCGACATCAGGTTGATAATTCCGTCCTTGCCCTCGCGCGCGCAGACCTCGGTTTCGCTGTCGGTAACGGCGCGCTTGAACTTGCGGATAATCGTGTCCTTGTCGTCCAAAATCCACACGGAAGCGTTCGGGTTCTCGTCGGACTTTGACATCTTCTTTGTCGGCTCCTGAAGCGACATAACCTTCGCGGTTGCCTTCGTGATGTAGCCCTCGGGCATTGTGAAAACGTCGCCGTAAATGCCGTTGAAGCGCTGCACAATGTTTCTGGCAAGTTCGAGATGCTGGGACTGGTCAACTCCCACGGGAACCAAATCCGCCTGATACAGCAGAATATCCGCAGCCATAAGCACGGGATATGTGAAAAGTCCCGCGTTGATATTGTCGGGGTGCTTCTCGGATTTGTCCTTGAACTGCGTCATTCTTGACAGCTCACCGAACTGCGTGTAGCAGCTCAAAATCCACGACAGCTCAGCGTGGTTCGGGTTGTGTCCCTGAACGAAAAGCGTGGATTTTTCGGGGTCAAGTCCCGCCGCGATAAGCAGCGCATAGCTCTCCTTAATCTGCGCGCGGAGCTTCACGGGGTCTTGCCTTACGGTTATCGAGTGCAAATCAGCGATACCGAAAAAGCAGTTGTAATCGTTCTGGAGCTTCACCCAATTCTGCATTGCGCCGAGATAATTGCCCAAATGAGGCGTATTTGTCGGCTGAATAAGGCTCAGCATATTCTTTTTCTGTTCTTCCATAGCGTTCTCCTTCTTTATTTCTGCAATTCCTGCAATTTTTTCAAGCCAAGCACGGTCGCGGGGATTTTATAGCCCGGCGCGAAATTTGACAGCACGACAACCGCCGTTTTCGTTTCCTCGCAGAAGCCGAGATAGCTGTTGTAATCGCCTGTGCCGCCGTTGTGCCAGACAAAACCGTTTTCGTTATCGATAAGCCAAGCCGCGCCGATTTCGTCCATATTTATGCCCATTGTGCGGTAATTCTCGTTCACAACGTCGATTTCAGCAAGACTTTTGTGGTTCTCCGAGAAGCCGTCAAGCTGCATTTGCGCGTATTTCAGCATATCCTCGATATCCGACAAAACCGCGCCCGCAGACATATAGGTATCGCCCGGCTGCCAGTCCCAGAGCTTGCCGAGGTCGCCGTTTCCGTCGGAAATCCGGCTGTTCGCAAGACCAAGCTCATTATGAAGATAATCCTCGCAAAGCCGCGTGTATTCGGTTTCCGTGACCTTTTCAAGGATAAGCCCGAGCGCCGCGTAGCCGAAGTTTGAGTAGTCGAATTTGTGCGGTTTATCGGCAATCTCGGTGTTTTTGAGCGTGTTTAAAATCGTGCTGTCACCGATAGTGTAAAAGCTGTTTTTGCCGCCGAAAAAGTTGCCTATCATCGCGCTCTCAAAGTAATACGAGCTGTAACCCGAAGTGTGCGTGAGAAGCTCGCGGATTGTCGGGTAGTGCGCTCTTTCGGGGAGTTCAAGATAATCGGAAATCGGCGCGTCAAGGCTCATTTTGCCCTCATCGACAAGCTTCATCACCATTGAAGCCGTGACCGTTTTCGTGAGCGAGCCGATTTCGTAGGTGTGGAGCGTTTTTTGAAGCTCCGCGCCGTCCTTTCCGTAAACCGTCCAGCTAGCCTCGCCGTCCTTGATAACACCGACGGTTATCACGGCTCTATCGCTGCCCGCAGTGGTGTAATTCAGACACTCCTCAAAGGACATCGCGGGTATTTTGCTCATCTGATGTTTTCCGTAGAGCATAAGCCCCACAAAAACCAGCGCTGCCGCTGCAACCACACTTGCGATTATTATCAGGACGATTTTCTTCGCGCCCTTTTTCGTTTTCATACCAGCAGCTCTTTCGCGCATTTGCCAAGGATTTCGCAGCCCTTGTCAATCTGCTCGTTTGTGGGCGTCGAGAAGTTTATTCTGAACGAGTGAGAAACCGCGCTTTCATCGGCATTGAACGCGTTTCCGGGTACAACCGCAACCTTTCTCTTGACAGCTTCAAGGCAGAAAGCGTTCATATCGTACTTTTCAGGGATTGTCGCCCAGATGAACAGACCTCCCTGGGGCTTTGAAAGCTGAACGAAATCGGGAAGATTTGCCGCCAAAGCGTCCGCCATTCTCTGGTATTTTCCGCGATAGATTTCCTGCAAGCCTTTGAGGTGCTCGTTGAAATCAACCTCGGTGACAAATCTGTACGCGAGAATTTGCGCCCATATATTCGTGTGAACCGTGGATGTCTGCATACCGACAACCGCCTTGGAAACAAGCTCTGCGTCCGCGCAGAGATAACCCACGCGAAGTCCCGGTGCAAGAACCTTGGAGAACGTGCCCGCGTAGATTACGTTTTTGCTGTCGTCAAGCTCCTTGTAGCAGGTTACGTCCTCGCCTGCAAAACGCAGCGCTCCGTACGGGTTATCTTCAAGGACATACACGCCGTACTTCTTCGCAAGAGCGAGAATTTCTTTTCTGCGTTCAAGAGTGGTTGTGTTGCCTGTCGGGTTCTGGAAGTTCGGGATTGTGTAGATGAATTTTGTCTTGGGATTTGCTTTAAGTACAGCTTCAAGCTCGTCGGGCTTCATTCCCTGTTCGTCCATTGAAACACCGATAAGATTTACACCATAGCTTCTGAAAGAGTTCAGCGAGCCGATAAAGGACGGATTTTCACAGATGATGACGTCACCCTCGTTGCAGAGGATTTTCGCGGTAACTTCGATTGCCTGCTGTGCGCCCGCAGTGACGATAAGCATATCGCCGTCCTTGAAGATGTTTTTCGCGCGAAGGTCGTCCTCCAGCCATTTACGCAGCTTCGGATAGCCCTCGGTTACGGAATATTGCAGAGCGTTAATCGGCTCGTCGCGGAAGATTTCTGCGGAAATTTCGGAAATTTTCTGCGTCGGGAAAGCTTCGGGAGCAGGGTTTCCCGCAGCAAAGCTGATGACCTCGGGGTCAGATGTGAATTTGAGAATTTCACGGATTGCGGAAGGAGCAACTCCCGCAACCTTGTCGGAAAACGGTTTAAGCATAGTTTTTACCTCTTTTCGGATATTAAAATACATTGTAATTATAACACATTTTACGCTGAATGTAAAGAGGAAAAACAAAAATCCCCGTAATTTCTTACGGGGATAAGTGTATCGTAGCAATTAAGCCTTGTTGAGGCGAGCCTCAATCATATCGAGCTCGTCGTAGAGCTTCTGAGGAACGTTGCCGCCCTTAGCCTTGATGTCCTCGTCGTAGTAACGGCGCATTTCAACGATTTCCTTCTTCCAGAGGTCGATATCAACAGAGAGGAGCTGCTTTTCAACCTCGGGAGTAACCTCGTCCTCGATGCCTGTGAGGTTGATGTCGCCAACCTTGGGCAGATAGCCGATAGGAGTTTCAACAGCGTCAACCTTGCCCTCGCAGCGCTTGATAATCCAGTCGAGAACACGCATATTGTCGCCGAAACCGGGCCACATAAAGTTGCCGTTTTCGTCCTGTCTGAACCAGTTTACGTTGAAAATCTTGGGAGCCTTGTCGCCGAGCTTTTCACCCATTTCGAGCCAGTGGTTCCAGTAATCACCAACGTTATAGCCGATGAAGGGCTTCATAGCCATCGGGTCGTGACGGAGAACACCTACTGCACCGGTAGCAGCTGCGGTAGTTTCCGAAGAAACAGCAGAGCCCATATATGTGCCGTGTGCCCAGTCAAAAGACTGATAAACAAGCGGAGTGGTAGAAGCACGTCTGCCGCCGAAAATCATAGCGGTAACGGGAACACCCTGCGGGTTGTTGAACTCAGAGGAGAGGCACGGGCAGTTTACTGCGGGAGCGGTGAAACGAGAGTTCGGGTGAGCGAGCTTCTGCGGCTTGCCGTCAGCGCCCATAACCGCGGTGAACTCCTTGCCGTTTACCTTTGCGCCCTTCCACTCTTCAGCGTTTACGGGCGGGTTCTTGTCAAGACCTTCCCACCACGGGGTCATCTCGTCAAGGTTAATAGCAACGTTTGTGAAGATTGCATTCTTCTTGGTGCACTCGAGAGCGTTGAAGTTGGACTTCTCGTTTGTGCCGGGAGCAACGCCGAAGAAGCCGTTCTCGGGGTTGATTGCGTAAAGTCTGCCGTCGGGACCCTGCTTCATCCAAGCGATATCGTCGCCAACGGTGAATACCTCATAGCCTGCGTCCTTGTAAGCTTTGGGCGGGATAAGCATAGCGAGGTTGGTCTTGCCGCAAGCGGACGGGAAAGCAGCGGTGATATACTTGATATCGCCGTCGGGCTTCTTAACACCGAGGATAAGCATGTGCTCAGCCATCCAGCCTTCCTTCCAGCCCTGATAAGAAGCGATACGCAGTGCGAAGCACTTCTTGCCGAGGAGAACGTTTCCGCCGTAAGCGGAGTTGATAGACCAGATGGTGTTGTCCTCGGGGAACTGAACGATATATCTCTTCTCGGGGTCAACATCAGCCTTGGAGTGCAGACCGCGAACGAAGTCGTTGGAGTCATCGGGGAGGTTCTTGAATGCCTGCTCACCCATTCTTGTCATGATGTTCATATTGAGAACAACGTAAATAGAGTCGGTGAGCTCAACGCCAACCTTTGCGATAGGCGAACCGATAGGGCCCATAGAATACGGGATAACGTACATTGTTCTGCCCTTCATAACTCCGTCATACATAGGAGTGAGCATTGCGTACATTTCCTTGGGGTCCATCCAGTTGTTGGTGGGGCCTGCGTTTTCCTTGGTCTTGGAGCAGATGAAGGTTCTGTCCTCAACACGGGCAACGTCGTTGGGCTTGGTTCTGTGATACAGACAGCCGGGGAACTTGTCCTGATTGAGCTTGAGCATTTCGCCGGAAGCGAGAGCCTCCTCGGTAAGAGCGTCAAGCTGCTCCTTGGAACCGTCTATCCAAACGACCTTCTCGGGTTTAGTGAGGGCGGTCATTTCCTCAATCCACTTCAACACGTTGGGGTTTTTAGTGAGTGCCATAAAAATTCTCCTTCTACACTTAAATTTGAGAGTAAAAAACTCTCTCCACAACTACTATTATACACGAATTATGTCAAGTTGTCAAGCGATATTTTATTTTTTACACATTTTCGACAATTGACAAGCTGTTTTTATCGTGTTATAATGAAAACAGGTGATTATTGTGAAGAAATTTTTTATGCGCTTCTGGATATTTATTCCACTTTTGTTGGCAGGACTTATGTTTTTTGTGCTGCCGATGTTTCCCGATTTCACGGAATACGCGGTTTCACGCGGACTTTTCAAGGTGATTACAATTCCTGTCGGCTTTATCACAAGCCTAATTCCGATTTCGCTGACGGAGCTTGCGGCTGTGCTGGCAATTCCCGCGGTGATTTTTCTGATTGTGCTGTTCATCGTGAAGCTGAAAAAGAGCAAATCGCGCAAAAAGACGGCTCTCAAAGCGGGACGCGGAGTTTGCGCGGCTTTGTCGATTGCCTGCTTTTTATATATGAGCTGTCACGGCGCGAATTTTTACCGTCAGCCGCTCGAAAAGGCAATGGGTCTGGATACCTCGCAGAAAACTCCCGAGCAGCTGCTTTCCGTGTGCAAAATTCTGGCAAGCGGAGCTGTCGAAGCGGAAAAAGAAATCTCGCGCGATGAAAACGGGCTGATGAAGCTTCCCGAGAGCGTTTTCGACGAGCTCACGAGAGTAGGAAGCGGCTATGAAAAGCTGGTTTCGGAGTATCCGTTTTTGTGGACGTCTGTGTGGAGGCAGAAACCTGTTTTGCTGTCCGAGCCGTGGAGCTACACGGGAATTTCGGGAATGTACTTCCCGTTTTTTGCCGAGTGCAACGTAAATATCGCTCAGCCCGATTATCTTATTCCCGTGACTGCCGCTCACGAAAGCGCGCACTCCCGAGGAATTGCCTTTGAAAACGAGTGCAATTACCTTGCTTTTCTGTCCTGTATAAACAGCGATTATCCCGAATTCCGCTACTCCGGATATATGCTCGCGCTCACGCTTTGCTCAAACGAGCTCTACAACTATGATATCGATATGTGGCAGGAAGTCCGCGATATGGAAACGGAGGGAATGATTGCCGATTTCACCGCAAACAACAAGTACATCTACGACCACGAAGGTCACGACAACAAGGTTATCGAAACAATCCACAACGCTTCTCAGGCAGCAAATGACGCGTTTATACAAATTCAAGGCGTCGAGGACGGAGCGCTGAGCTATGGCAGAGCAGCCGAGCTTATACTCGCTTATTATCAGAAGCAAGGTCAGATTTAACACAAAATCACATAAAAAGGGCGTTCTTTAAAACGCCCTCTTTTTGTTGGTTTTCGGATTACCTGTGTCTTCCTCCGCCTCCGCCGTGACCGCCGCTGTGACCGCCTCCGCCGCCGCTTCTTCCGCCGCCCGACGAAGAGCTGCTTATTCTCACGCTTGTGGTGTACTCCCGCACAAACGAGTCAATCTGACGAACAACTCTTGTGCTTCTGCGGTCAAGATACTTATCCGCGCTGATTGGCTTTTTCTTGGAGTATTTGGTTTTCGTCGATTTCGACGCAACCAAGGCAAAAATCACCGCAATAATTATCGCAACCAAAAGCGCGAAAAGATTATTTGCTATGTAATCGCCGATTGTTGCCCAGAAAGCGAAAAACGGATTGCTGAACGTTTCGACAGCCTTGCAGAAGCCAACTCCCGCCTGATAAAACTGAGCGGAGCTGTAACCCTTATACGCATTAAAATTCGGCACTCCGACCGACGACGCCCCGAAATCATCAAAGCCCTTGTAAATTCTCGGGAACATATTATTCTCGATAAGCGACTTGCTGAATTTGCCGACAGCGACGCCGCTTGTCGAAATTTCATCTGTGACATACGAATATTCGGGCTTGTCGTGCGTGTTCACCATAAGCAGCACAATCGAGTCCGACCCGTATCCGAAATTCTTATCGGAATAATAGTCCGAATAAATCTCGTCCGACATTCCGTCAAGGTCCGCGGTAATGCAAAATCCGATGTTGAGCTTGGTTTTGTCTGCGGTTTCCTGCATAATCTGACGAAGCGAAATTTCCTCCATTTCCGTCAGACAGTCGTCCAAATCATCGAGCGCAACCGAATAGTTTCCCTCAGCGCACGCGGTTACTGTCATCGCCAAGAATGTGAGCACAGCCAGAACAAGCGCAGGGAACAGTTTTCTGAATTTTTTCATCACATTCCCCTCCTTAATCGCCGAAAAACAGGCTCAAAATCACGAACGCGATAATCAGCACCGCGAGGAAAATACCAGCGCCATAGAAAAACAGCTTCAGCTTGCTCACGGGAAGCTCACCGAAGGTTGTTCCCGTCTGTCCGTTCACCGCAAATCCGTAGTCCTTGTCCTTGTAGGTATAGTTCAAAAACCACACCGGCAAAAGCGCATAAGCGTAATTCTGGCTGCGGTAGTT
This sequence comes from Oscillospiraceae bacterium, assembly GCA_017847835.1. Lineage (GTDB taxonomy): Bacteria > Bacillota > Clostridia > Oscillospirales > Ruminococcaceae > CAG-115. Next base: position 462,086 of record JAGASH010000008.1, on the reverse strand, counting down.
TATAGTTGTTCTGACGTCCTCAAGCGTGTTGTAAACCGAAGCCATACGTCTGAGCTCGTCGTTTGAAGCACTCTGAACACGCTCGTCAATTCTCTCGGCAGCCTCTTCCTTTTTGACGTCATATTTTTCCGCCGCACAGCCCGATAAATAGGACATATTAAACGGTCTGACGCCGTTGTAAATAAACGGCTCAATGCTCTCCATAAGCGAGTCGTCGATACGCTTTGAACCGTCGCAAGGCACTCTCACAAATGAAAACTCTGCCTCGCGCTCAACGTGATAAACCTTTGTATGCGTGTAGCGCACATCACCCACGCGCCAGGTACGGATAGTTTTTCCCGTTGCTGTAAGATTTGCGTCAACAAGTCCGCTTTTGAGCCAATAAGGCACATAAAGCGCAGAGATATTTTTAATCTGCGCCTCGCTTCTGAAGCCGCGAGGAAGCAGGAATTTGCCCTTTGTGTATTCGTAGAATTTCTGCTCGGCAACATCTCGGGTTGTCGCAAAAGGAATAATCAAATCGGGCTTGTACTCACCCGAAAGACGTCCCGACAGAATGACGGGTGTGTGACAGAAATGGCAGCGCGTCGAAGCTGTCAGGGTATCGCAAATTACGGCAGCACCACAGTTCGGGCAGCTGTAAAGCGCGCTCTGTCCCGTGAACTCCTCGGTTTCCTGCTGTTCTTCGGTGAGCTCGGGCTCAGCCGACTCTTCAAGATTTACCGCGTCGTCACGCGCTTCAAAAAGCGCCTTGATTTCCGCTTCGGAAAACATACTGTCGCAGTAAAAGCACTTGAATTTTCCCGTTGCATTGTCAAATTCCAGCGCCGCGTTACAGTTCGGGCACTGATATGACAGGGTATGTACCTTATCCATTTTCATTCCTTTCCGACAGGCAAGAATTCTTGCGCTGTCACAAATTTGCCGTTAATCCAACCAATTTATTTCAAACTGCCGAAAACCTTTCCAATGCTGTCGTTTATCACAAGCTCGGCATCTCCCGCGTCGATTTCGCTTTTGTTTATTACAACAAGGTGCCTGCCGCTGAAATAGCGCACAAGTCCTGCCGCGGGATACACAACAAGTGAAGTTCCGCCGATAATCAGCGTATCCGCCGCCGAAATCTCCGAAACCGCATTTTCGATGTCCTCGGTATTGAGATTTTCCTCGTAAAGCACAACATCGGGCTTGATTATCCCGCCGCACTCACATTTCGGCACGCCGTCCGTTTCTGTGACCGCCGAAAGCGGGTGAAATTTTCCGCATTTCGTGCAGAAATTTCTGTGAATACTGCCGTGAAGCTCAATTACTTTTTTGCTGCCCGCGAGCTGATGCAGACCGTCGATATTCTGCGTGACAACCGCCGACAAAATCCCGCTCTCTTCCCATTCGGCAAGCTTTTTGTGCGCGGAATTCGGCTGAGCGTCCGTGTAAACCATTCTGTCGCGGTAAAACCGGAAAAACTCCTCGGTGTGCCGAACAAAAAAGCTGTGCGAAATTATCGTTTCGGGCGGGTAATCGTACTTCTGATTGTACAGCCCGTCAACGCTTCTGAAATCGGGAATACCGCTTTCGGTTGACACTCCCGCGCCGCCGAAAAACACGATTTTCCTGCTGTCGTCAATAATTTCCTGCAAAGTCATACTTTCACCCCGTAAAAAACCGAGCGTTTTCGCTCACACGATTTTCCCGTCGGAAATGCGAATAAGACGCTGCGCCTGTCCGGCGGTCTTTTCGTTGTGGGTAATCATCACGATTGTTTTTCCCGCTCGGTTGAGCTCACTGAGAATTCCGAGAATTTCCTCTCCCGAAGCGCTGTCAAGATTACCGCACGGCTCGTCTGCAAGAATAATCTCGGGACTTGCCGCAATTGCCCGTGCAATCGCGACGCGCTGCTGCTGACCGCCCGAAAGCTCCGCGGGACGGTGAAGCGCCCTGTCCGAGAGCCGCACGCTTTCAAGAGCCTCGCGCGCTCTTTCCTCGCGCTGCTGCTTCGGTATTCTGCGGTAAGCAAGAGGCAGCTCCACGTTTTCGAGCGCCGTAAGTCCAGCAATCAGATTGAAGCTCTGAAAAATAAAGCCGATTTTTCTGCTTCGGATATCCGAAAGCTGTTTGTCGGAGAGCGCAGACGTGTCCTCGCCGCAGAGAAAACAGCTTCCCGAAGTCGGTGTGTCAAGGCAGCCCAGAATATTCATAAGCGTGGATTTTCCCGAGCCCGAGCTCCCCACAACCGTCACATATTCACCGTCGTCAATGTCGAGCGAAACGCCGTCCAGAGCCCTCACCTCAACACCGCCGACCTTGTAGATTTTCCGTAAATCAACAGCTTTTATCGCCACAAAAATTCCCCCAAAACAAGTTTTCCTTATTTTGAGAAAAAATCGCGCGATTATTCCGCACAAGCCGCCTCAATCTTCCCGATAATATAAGAATATTCGGAAAAGTCGCGGTTTATCCTTGTCTTGCACTTTTCAACAAAATCCGCGCGCAAAGCGGGATTGTCGCGCATAACCTGCTTCGCGCCCCAAAGGTGCGTGAAATCGCTCTGCGGGAAGTGCAGGCTATCCTTGTCGAGCAGGGTTTTCACGGGAGTTTCCGTGAAATCCGCGCACATCGCGAGCATTCTCTGCTCCGCGAAAACCATATATTTAAGATAGTCGTCGCAGTCAACCGCAGATTTCATAAAAGCAATCGCCTGCGAGGTGTAAAAGTTCTTGAAATCATTGTCGGGAACGTAAAGAAACGCAGTGTTAAGCGGCAAAACCGTTTCACTGAAATCGGGCAAAACGTGATTTTTCACCGCGAAAAAGTCAAGCGGCGGGTAGATATCATCGGAGATTTCCTCGCGGTGAGCAGCAATAATTTCATCACCGAAAGAGAGCGTTCTCCACACGATGAAATCCGTGTCAATCATCACGCACGGTGCGTTCATCTCACGCAGCGCAAGCAGCTTCCCGCCTGCCCAGAACATCGCGGGATTTATCCCTTCAAGGTCGTCGGAAACATTCACTTTGACCTCGTCCCAGAGCGGCAGAAAGCCGATTTTTTCGTAATAATCCGCGAAAACGCTGTCACAGCACATCGTGATTTTCCCGTTAAATTTTCTCCACGCAAGCGCCGAAAGAGCCGTGCAGTACAGGTCGAAATCCTCGGTTTTGACAGCGGTTTTGCCCTTTGTCCTCGCGGGTGCAAAGGAAGAAATGTGAAATGCGTCCATTAATATCCGCGTTTTGCTTTTACAAGAAATACAACGAAAACAATAGTTCCCGCAAGTCCGAGCGCCGTCATAATACCGCCGATGACAATTCCCGTTGTAGAGTTGTCGGTCGGCCAGCTTCTGATGACGTAGGGGGTGTAATACTGCGCTGCCTCAGCCTCGCTAATGCCCAAATCCCAAGCGATGTACTCCTTGAAAAAGTCGAGATATTCTCCTTTTAGAGCCTGAACCTTGCCGACAAAATGCATAGTGGTTTTAAGCTCAATGCCGTTTTTGTAGAAATCATCTGCCTCATCTGCCATTGTCCTCATCTTCGAGATTTCGCTCGCGTTTCTTGTGCAGACCGCAATAAACATCGGCGCGTTCGCACCCGTATAAAAAGAGTATTCCATAGGCAGCGCAAAATAGCGGTCGGTTGTTTTTTCGTTGTGTTTTATTCCGAGCGTTGACTCGTATTCCTCGGTATAAGCGAACTCACTCCAAAGCTCGTAGATTTCGCCCTCGACAAACATTCCCTCGTGCAGCTCGTCCGCGGTAACGGTTTCGAGATTTACACGCGGAGCGTTGAACTCGACCTTCTGTTTAATACTCGTCACAAGAAAAATTGTGCCGCCGACCAAAAGAGCCAAGACGATGATTGCAATCCTGATTGTTTTCAGTTTCATAAATTACCTCTCAAATGTCAAATATTGTGAATTCCATAGCCAAACTGATTTAACGGGCAGCCGTAAAGGCTCATCAGCATTATCCTGTCGTATTCGTCGAGATTTTGGAAAAACTCGGGCAGCTCGGGCAAATTTGCCGCCGAAAACGAACCGTTTCCCACAAACGAGCCGAAATTGTACGAACCAAATCTGTAAGAGCCAAATCGGTACGAGCCGAATTGAAAAGAGCCGAAATTCCGCAGAAATGCAAGCTTTGCGGCAATTCCCGAGCCGAAGCGGAAGCTTGTGTTAAAGAACGAACTGAAAAACTGTTCCCACTCCGATTCCCACTCGTGAAAACCGCTTCCGAAAAGGAACGAGCCGAGATAAAAGCTGCCGATGAAATTGTAGAAGCTGCCCGAGCCTGTACGAAAGCTCTTCAAAAACGAGCTTAACAGAAAACTCCCGCTCCCGAAACGAAACGAGCTGCGCATTGAACTCGGCTTATAAGAGCTCGCCGAGCCGCTTCCCGAAACGCATTTCACGGGGATTTCCGAGCCGAATTTCTTGAAGGCGACGGGCTTTCCACGGAAAACAGCCGCAATTTTTTCCTGTATATCTTTATCGGCAGGCGAAAGCTTTTCAAGCTTTTTTGCATACTCGCTGCCGTCGTGTTCATAAAGCCACTCAACAAGGCTGCCCGCTGCAAAATATCCCAGCAGCGAAGCCGTATCGAGATTATCACAAATCTCACTTGCAGAGAATACTTTTCTCCGATTAAGCCACAAGGCGCAGTCCATCGATTCCCTCCTCCCGTGATTTTGTACAAAATATACAAAGTCAAAAACATATTTCCATTAAACATTATAACATATTCGTAGAATTTTTTCAACACATTTTGTAATTTTTCTTCGTAAAATCTAATTTTTTTCACTTGAAAAAGCACAAAATAACGGGTATAATATAAATATAATTAAAATGAGGAAATTTGCTGTTTTATAGGCAAACGACGACAAAGAAAGGAAAAAAATATGAGAAGAACGAAAATTGTTTGTACAATGGGTCCCGCGACAGAAAGCGACGATGTTCTCCGTCAGCTTATGGAGAGCGGAATGAACGTCGCGCGGCAGAATTTCTCGCACGGCACTCAGGAAGGCCATAAAATCACGCACGACCGTGTGGTAAGGCTCGCAAAAGAGCTTGGAAAGCCGATTGCCACGCTTCTTGATACGAAAGGTCCCGAGGTTCGTCTGAAAAAGTTCAAGGACAACCGAAAGGTCGAAATCAAGACGGGCGATACCTTTGTCCTCACGACAGCCGATATCGAGGGCGACGAAACCCGTGCCGCGATAACATACAAAAATCTTCCCGACGATATTGAAATCGGCACGCGCATCCTCATCGACGACGGAAACGTGTCCGTGCGCTGCGCCGATATCAGACATAACGACGACGGCACCGCCGATATCATCTGTACCGTTTTAAACGGTGGTGTTTTGTCCAACAACAAGGGCGTGAATATCCCCGGAGTTAAGCTCTCAATGCCCTATCTCAGCGAGGTTGACATCTCGGATATTCGCTTCGGCTGCCGCGAGAGCTTTGATTTTATCGCAGCTTCGTTCGTTACCTGCGCCGATGATGTCCTTGAAATCCGCAAAATCCTCACAGAGGAAAACCGTCCCGATATCCGCATTATAGCAAAAATCGAGAATGAAGAGGGCGTGAAAAATATCGACGAAATCCTGCGCGTTTCCGACGGAATAATGGTTGCGCGCGGTGATATGGGTGTGGAAATCCCGTTTGAGGAAATCCCGCAGCTCCAGAAAATGCTGATTAAGAAGGCTTTCAGCTCCAGCAAACAGGTTATCACGGCAACGCAGATGCTCGAAAGTATGATACACAACCCGCGTCCTACCCGTGCCGAAACAACCGACGTTGCAAACGCGATTTACGACGGCACAAGCGCGATTATGCTCTCGGGTGAAACCGCCGCCGGAGAGCACCCTGTTGAAGCGGTCAAGACAATGGCGCTGATTGCCGAAACAACCGAAAAAGCTATCGATTACAAAAAGCGTTTCCACAAGCAGGAAGCTCACGACGGCACAAACGTTTCCGCGGCAATTTCTCACGCGACCGTTTCTGCGGCAATGGACTTGGGTGCGGCGGCAATTGTCACGGTGACGAAATCGGGCACAACCGCGCGTATGATTTCGCGCTATCGTCCCGAGTGCCCGATAATTTCCTGCACGACAAGCGAGGTTATCTGCCGTCAGATGGCGCTTTCCTGGGGAGTTATCCCGCTGATGTGCGAAGAAACAATGACAAACACCGACGACCTCATTCACCTTGCCGTTGAAAAGGCTGTCGAGGCAAATCTTCTGAAAAACGGCGACCTTGCGGTAATCACGGCGGGCGTACCGCTCGGCGTTTCGGGAACGACAAATCTGATGAAGGTTCACATTGTCGGCGATGTTCTGGTATCTGGAACAGGCGTAAACACGGGTTCGACAACCGCGACAGTCTGCGTTGCCGCAAACGATGAAGAAGCAGTCGAGCGCTTTTCGGCGGGGCAAATTCTCGTTATGCCGAAGACCTCGAACGCGGTTTTGCCGCTGCTGAAAACAGCCGCAGGTATAATCACAGAGGAGGGCGGTGCAGACAGCCACGCGGCGATTGTCGGAATGACGCTGGATATCCCCGTTATCGTGGGCGCGGCGAACGCTGCGGCGGTGCTGAAAAGCGGAATTGCCGTGACAATGGACGCGGAAAAGGGACTTGTTATGGCGGGCAAGCACAACGGTTAAAATTGCACAAAAATCCCGCGCGGTTTTGAGCTGCGCGGGTTATTTTTAGTCATCGATAAAAGTGTTTTCGTGCAAATAGATTTTCCGGTCTTCATCAAGGCAGCTTATAATTTCATATTTGCCGTCTAACTCTGCCTGTAATCTTTGGAGAATTATCTCGGCTCTGTCAAAAAAATCGGAGCATTGCTTTCTTGTCCACGGAGATGGCAAATGCGGGTCGCTCCAATTAAGAATACCATTAAATTCTTCACAAATATCGTCCAAGTCCTTCATTAGTTTGTCGGATATCGGTAATTTTTTGTGCCTAAATGCGCCAATACTACTCCATAGGCAAACGCCACCATAATCAAACATGAACTTTAGCTTTTGAACAGACATATCAATCCCACCTTTCCTTTCCTAAATCATACCACACTCGCTTGATTTTGTCAAGGATTTCCCGCTATTTCCGTCGGGGGCTATCACAGGTGACTTTTCCGGTGTATCGGTCGATGTAATAATATTCATTTATCCGCTCATCAGTAGAATTGTCCACATAACAAATCGCGAATTTGGTTTTTCCTTTATAATTCAAGTCTTCGTTATACCAGCGCATTCCTTCTTGCGCCCAGCCGTTTCCCAGCAGCTTTTCCTTGGTGTGTATATCAGACAGACGAACCGTGAATTGCAGCTCTCCGCCTTTATAATAACGAAACAGCGGAAGCGACATATCAACGTTATCACGCCACGGCAGCCACTCGGTCTGAATAAGCCAAACGTCCTGCCCGTCACGGCTTATCTGCACGTAACAGCCGTCAACTTCCGGCAAATAATACACCGGAGTATTCTTACCGTCGTTTTTGTACAAGCCGCTGCGAGTAAGTCCCTCGTCCTCGAAGTCGTTATATCGCGAAAAAATCATCGCGAATATGTACTCGTCATTTTCGCCGATTACAGTTTTACTGCTATGAACGGAAAAATCGCCGACTTTACCGTAGTTCTCGTGATGACCGTTTAAATAAATCCCGTCAAAAAGCTCCTCGTCTGCAGGAGGACCATCAATCACATTCACCCACGAAGCAGTTTTTTGGTCTTTGTTTATTGTTGCCGAAGCGCCGCACGCGGTTAAAGTCAGAAGAAGTGCCGTTAATAAGAATATTGCAAAAACTTGTTGAGAGATTTTCATTTTTCGCCCTTTCTCCGAAATCTTGATGTTTTATAGAATTATATCATAGTTTTCGCAGTTTGTCAATGATTGGCGGGAAGACATTTCGGGCACAAAAACCGCCCCTAGATGAAACTAAGGGCGAAATAGGGTGCAGCGTCACGCTGGTGTGAAATTGTGACTAAATAGATTTCGGAAAATCGCCAAGTTATGTCTGTTCGCAATCCGCGGCTTTTGGATTTTTCGTGCGAAGTGCGAAAAATCCAAAAACGCTGAAAAAGTCGGGCTGAAAGCCCGACTTTTAGTGGTTGGGATAGCAGGATTTGAACCTGCGGGTGAGGGAGTCAAAGTCCCTTGCCTTACCGCTTGGCGATATCCCAGAATTTATGAAAAGAGGTTAGAAGGACTTTCTTCTAACCTCTTGACTTCGTGGGGTGGGGAGTGGGAATCGAACCCACGGTCTTCGGGACCACAATCCGACGCTTTAACCGACTAAGCTATACCCACCATAATAGAAGCCGAAAACCTTTTCGGTTTCGCTTCAAATGGCACGCCATAAAGGATTCGAACCTTTGACCTACCGCTTAGAAGGCGGTTGCTCTATCCAGCTGAGCTAATGGCGCTCATCAGCATAAAAAGAAACGAGAGCCGTTTTTCAACCTGCTGCCCGTTTTTTTATTGGAGCGGGTGATGGGAATCGAACCCACGCGACCAGCTTGGAAGGCTGGGATTCTACCATTGAACTACACCCGCATTTCAACGCTTTATTATTATATCACTTTTTTTACCGTTTGTCAAGGGCTTTTCGCAATTTTTTTCAAAATTTTTGATTTTGTGAGAACGTTGGACTTTTTGGCTCATCAAATACTTTCTGCTATTGCATTTTTCCGACTTCGAGTCGGAAAAATGCTTGGGGGAAAACTCTTGTTTTCCCCCAAACCCCTTTAGCGCTTTTGAACGCGTTTGCCGCGCTTTGCGCGGAGTAGTCGCTTCGCTCCAGTGCCTTCGGCGACCAAAAAACTTTTTCTGAAGAAAAAGTTTTCTGGACTTTCAAAAAGACTTTTTTCGCTTCGCGGCTCCACGGTCACGCGCTGCTAACTTTACGGCTTCGAGCCAAAAATCGCTTTCCCACCGCTGATTATATACAAATGCTCTGCGTTGCCCGAAGAAAAGTCGTTCGACAAATTCATCTCCGACCAATTCTTTCGGCAAATTCTTCCCTGAACCGTTATACTGTCACCGCTTTGCAAGCTGCCGCCGCTGAATTTCAGCACACACTTCGTATCGCAATTCGCTCCGCTTGCCGCCGAGAAACTGCCCGAAACATTGCTCGTCAGCGCCGAATAACTGCTTCCCGTCAGCGCCGCGTAATCGCAGAAGAACGTAAGCTGATTGTCGCCGTCATTCGTGAAGAAATAGTCGATTTCCAGCCCCGACAAATCAATCGCTGAGCCCGTATTATTCGTCAAATCAATCCCAACCTGAATTGTGTTCGCATTTCCGCTCGTCTGCTGCTGCGACAAACTTACGCGGATACCCTTGTTCTCACCGGTCGGTTTTGTCGGCTGATTTGACTGCGAGCTGCTCTGCGTGGGCTGATTTTGGCTTGATGAACTTGAAGAATTTCCGCCCGTAATCGGCTTTGTATTGACAGCCTTACCGTCGGGTTCGGTGCCAAACACCAGCGTTCCGCCCTCGTAAAGCCCCACGGAAACCGCCTTCACCATTGAAGAACCGTTGCTGCCGCTGAGTTCCTTATAAGACGGGTCATTTTCGGCATTCCAGCCCGGCGCGCTCATTCTGAACTGAACTTCCTTCTTGTGCTCGCTCTGACCGCCGGGATAAATCTTCACACCGGAAAAATCAATCGAAACGTAGTAAATATTCTTCGACTTGTTCCACTCGTATATACCGCCGAATTTCGCGCCGTCGTTATAATTCATCGAAACCGTCACGGCAGACGGGTCAACCTCCGACAAGTCCACGAAATAGCGCAGCTCGAGATTATCGGTGACTCTCGCGGGCCAGCCCGATTTGTTGTAAACCAGTGCCTTTATCTCGGTGAAATCGTTGCCCGTGGCATTTGTTCTGTATTCAACATACAGCTCCTCGCCGACCTGTTCAACCGCGCCGAAATTTTTGAGCGTCTGCCCGCCGTACTTCTTGTACATTTTCGCAAGCGCGCCCGTGAAGCCCGCGTTATAGTCGCAGGCAACCTCGTTTTTGCAGTAGTCGTTTACGCTGTCCGAATATCCGTCCGACGCGTCGGGACCGCCGACAAGCGCTCCGTAAAGAACGTGACGGTGATAATTCGGCTCGCTCATATTATTAGCCCAGGAGCCCTGCGCGGTTCTATGGTGCGGGTGCTCGGGAGGATTTACGCCGAAACCGACAACATAGCTTCTGCCGGTGCTTCCGAGCGCGTAGTCAATCTGCGTTTCGAGGAGCTTTGTATAAGCGGCTTTCTTGGACGCGGGGCACTGTCCTCCGTCAACGTAAGAGCCTGCGAGGAATGCCGCGTTTGCCGCATAGCGCAGACTTCCCCAGCTGTCAAGCCACGCCAGACCTTTCGGGGAATATTTGATGCTCTCTCCGCCTATTCCGCACCACCAGTCGAGATTTTTCTCCAGCGCGGATTTATACTTCGAGCCGCCCGTCAGATTTGCGAGAAGGCAAGCCGCTCCGTAAAATTTGTTGTCCCAGCCGAGCGTCCACTTGTAATCGGGCTCGAAACCGTCGAAATACTTGTCTGCTTTCGTGAGGTAGCTCTTGTCGCCTGTCGCGATGTAGAGCCACGTCGCGCTCCAGATAAGCTCGTCATAAAAGCCGCTGAAGGAGCTGTAAAAGCCGTTTGCCGCGGTGTAGCCCGCGTCGCTTTTCGTAGAGTCGGCAAATTCAAAGAGCTGTTTTGCGTGCGTGAGGCACTTTTCGGAATAGCTCTTGTCGGTGTCCTTGAACACAACCGCAGCCGCTGCCAGAGCCGCCGCAGCCTCTCCGACAACCGTTGAACCGGGAGAGTTTCTGTCAACCTTGTAAGCGGGGCGGTTCATCTGCATAACTTCCGCAGGACCCCACCACGCGTGGTCTGCGTTTCCGTCGCCGACCTGATAATAGTACACATCCTTGGAGGGGTGACATTTTATAAGATAATCGCAAATCCACTTGATATTTCCAAGCGCATAGCTGAGCTGGCCGCTTTTTTGATAAGCGTCCTTGTCCTCGTAGATACTCCACGCGAGCATTGTCGAGGTGTATGCCATCGGGAGGTTGAATTTCACGTTGTCGCCCGCGTCATAGAGGCCGCCCGTGAGGTCAAGCCCGACATCGGCACCGTCGTTCATTCCGCTGTCACCGCGCCAGTTTGAGCGCGCGGTTTTCTCGTCAATATCGCCGCTTCTTTGCAGCTCATAGAACAAAATCGACTTCTGAAGCGCTTCTCCATAGTTGAACTTTCCCGTGGACTTTGTACCCTCGGTCTGGTTTCCCGTTGAGGTTGTTCCGCCGCCCGTAGGCTTTGATGTGTCGGAATTTCCGCCCGTTCCCGTTCCCGAATTACCTGTATTTCCGCCGGAATTTGAGTTGTCGGGATTTCCGCTGCTTGTGGAATTATCGGAGGAAACCGCACTGTCGGGATTTTCGGGCAGGTTGTTTACAATACTGCTCCAGATATTGTCCGGGGAACTTTCACCCGAAGCGCTGTCGGGATAATCCATACCGTCCGAGGAGCTTTCGGGCATATTTCCGCCGATTGCGTCCAAGCTTGTATTTTCGCTCGCGGCACAGCCCGAAATCAGCACAACCGCCGCAAGAAATGCCGCAAGGGCTTTTTTTCCGAATTTCATAAAAAACCTCCCGTCAGTCAAAAAGCCGCAAATCAGCCCGCTTTTTCAAATCTGTCAACAAAAGTTTTTGCCGTCAAAAGGATTTTTTCATATTTTGCGTCGCCGCTGTCAACAACCGACTTGAAAAAGCCGTAGAGCTTTTTGTTGGTTTCGAGAGCGCAGACGCGTCTTGAAACATAGTCGTGCGTTGCACCGAGCTCAGGATTTTCCATAATAGCAATCGCGAAATCCACAAATCGCTTTGTATCGGTAAATTGCAGGAAATTGCACGCTGTGACAATGCTGGAATAGAAGTTCGGCGAAACGATAACCTCGCCGTTGTGCTCGACATCGCCCGCAAGCAGGCAGTTCAACTCCTCGTCCGAGAGCGATTTTATCGCATAAGCCGACTCAACCATACTGCTGTCGGGCATTTGCTCGGCTTTTTCCAGAACGGGAAGCGGCAGAATATTGTTCGTCACGGCTTTTCTGCGGACTGTCCCCAGCTTTGCAATTATCGTCTGGAAATGTTCGGGCTTGTATTCCGTTTTTCCGCCGACAATCAGCCTGAGCATATCCTTCGGGAATGCCTCCAGCGGTATTTTCACAGAAGGACTTCTGAAACCCGTAATTCCCTCGTGATTTTCAACAGGAGCCGGTTTTTCTTCCTCTGCGCCCTCCTCGGAAGCAGGCTTTGCCGCAGGAACAACGGTTTCCGTGTACGGGTCGGTGATTTTCTCGATAACCGCGCACTTGAACGGAACGTCCTTTTCAACGCAGCTCACCGAGCCGTGATGACCTTTAAGCAGCGCAGAATGAAATCCCGAAATGTGATATACAATACCCTCAATTCTGCGTCCCTGAACCTGTTCCTCGGTGTGAACCAGAACCTTGTTATTAAAGCCGTCAAGCGGCATTGTAGGCACTAAAAAGCAGGGCTTATACACCTTGTCGTCACCGATTGTACGGTTATGCTCGGCTGTGCCGCGAACCTCGTGCGAGATGTTATATCCGCCCCAGAAGAAAACTCCGTTTCCGTCCGTGGGATAATAGTCGGAAATGTAGAGCTTGTATACTCCGTCCTGAAGCATACTGAAAATATCGCGAAGCCCGACCGCAAGCGAGTCGCCGCTGTTCAGACGGTTAAGGCAGCCGGTGATTATCTCGTACACCTTTCTGTCATAGCCCTGAAATCCCGGGCAGAACGACACCAGCTTATCCGCGCTTTTGTTGCCGTAGCTCGGGCAGATTATATCAATTACCGGCTCGGAGCCGATGTAAAAAAGTCGGGTAATGTTGCTGCGGTTTCCGCTGTGGTCGGCGTGACCCGCAGTACAGGTGCCGATTAATCCCTCTCCGTTTTTCACCGAAACCAAAAGGACGCTTTTTCCGTTTAAATCAATAGTATCAGTTTTAATATCCGCAGACATCTTTCTCACCCCAGACTTTATTTTTGTTCAAGATTTAACGCGATGATATCGGCAATACCGCCAATGAATTTCTTGTCAAACGCTCTTTTCGGGATATAAGCGACAGCCGAATTGTTTTTATAGATAATAAACATCTTATCCGACTCGATGAAATAATCTGCCTCTTCCCACGGGACCAAATCCCGTCCCTGATACACGCAGCTTTCGCAGGCGGCAAATCCCAGCTTGCTCACAACAAAGGTTATCGGCTGCCGTGAAGCAAGGTCACCGTCCGCAAGCGACTTAAACCTGCCTCTTGCGATTGCGTGGGCTACGATATTTATAATCAGCGCGGCAATTGCTCCCGAAACAACCGAAATCGGGATAAAGTAGAGGATATTGTCGCGGGTTATTCCTACCGTAAAATTGAGCACTCCGAAAGTCACCAGAGCAATCAGCAGGGCAACCAGCCACAAAAACTTCATCAGTCTGAAATTCAGCAGCATAATAAACGCAGCAGCGGTTTCCGCCTCGTCAAGCAAGCCCTCGCCCGTGTAGGTGTCCTTTCCGGGAGAGCATTCATAGTACATAGATTTAAGCGGGAAAAGCCTTTTTTCGTGCTGATAAGAGAAGCCGTATTCTTTCTGGCGGCACTCGATATTTGCGATAGCTCTCAGCTCGTCCTCAACGGTGCTGAACATCTTATACGAAATCCGGAAGCTGTCCTTGTCGGTTGTGAGGACAATTTCACGTCTTGAAACGGACGCGGATTTAATCATATCCCAGCTGTACACAACGGGTGTGGGCAAACCCATTTTGTAAACGGCAAACACATCTCCGATGATATATGTACAGCCCGTCTTGTCGTCGCCCGCCGTCACGGGCTTCAAGTCGCTGAACGCCATTTTCGCTGCCTCCCTGCCAATAATTTCATATTCTTTATTATTATAACATATTCCGATGTAAAAAGAAAGAGGTTTTTTAAAAATTTTTGTGCAAAATTTTCAAAAACAGTGCTCCACGCAGTCGTGGGGCTTTGCCCCACACCCTACAAGCCTTTTGAAAAAGGCTTGACCGAAAACTTTTGTACGCTTCGCGGTGTTCATTACAGAAAACTTGTCTGCCGAGAAGTCGTCAGATGCCAGGAACTTTCCATTCGGCCAGGCTTTGTGCCTGCCGAATGGGAAGTGACAACGCAGATGGCGGCTTATCGGCAGACAAATGCGGGAGCTTCGCCAAAAGCTCCCGCAAAAATTATCAAATTGCACCGCCTTGCAGTAGGATGCAATATAAAACCCGCTTTAAGCAGGGTGGGTAAAATCGCCCAGCGTTTTCACGCTCCCGCCAACAATTCCCGAAGGAAAAGGAGGTCTGCAATCCGCCGCCGGAGTCGAAATCCCTTTTAATAAATGTTCGGATTATAAAAAGCACACATTCGCTAACAAGGCAGTAAGAGTGTCATCGATTACAGGTCGATAACCTTGCAACATTCCGTTGTTCGTCCGACGATTTCTCGCCGACAGTTATTCTTTATTCCACGCCGTCGAGCTTCTCCAGCTCTTCGATTTCGTCCATATCAAGCTCGGGCATTTCCGAAAATCTCTGAAGGAACATCTCTCCTGCCGCGTTGTACTCCTCGTCGTCGTCAACCGTCGCCAGAACAGACTCCCCGTCCACGATTTCCTCTTTCAGAACCACAAACTCCGCCGCTCCCTCTTCATCGTCAAAATCCGCGGGAATAAGCGCGTAGTAAACAATTCCGTTAAGCTCAGCACGGTCTACAAACTCGAAGCGTTCAACGTTTCCGTCCTCGTCCTCAAGCTCCAGAATGCCCTCCTCGCTGTCAACAAATGCGTTTTCGTTTTCATTCATATCAACCGCACCTCGTTTCTTCAAAATCAATTGAAACTGCATTAAAATTATGCCCTCAACATTATTATTTTACACCAAAAATCGCTTTCTGTCAATAGGAAATTTCTGATATTCACACTCTTTTCACTATAATCAGAGGAATTGCTAAAAAGACATCGAAAAATATATACAAAATGACTATAGGAAATTTGAAAATTTCTATTGACTTTTAACAAAAAGTGTGGTAATATATAATCAAGGAAAGGGAAATAAAACCCGAACCTAAATTCACCGAAAGGAAGGTCAGTCCGATGGGTTGCTGATTTTGAAGAGAACGGAAGTCCACATAATTCCGCGATTTTTGAAGGGAGTTACTCCAATGGCTTGACAGTCGAAAAAATCTTGCGAAAGCAGAAAGGAAGCGAGTCCGATGGAATTGAATGAGCCTTTTTCTAAAACGTCTGCGGAATCGCAATCCGCTGAGCGCTGAGATTAATTTTACGGCGATGATTTGCGGTGAAAAACGCAAAATCCGCTGCGGTGAGGGCACTTAGCCTATTGAAAAATCCTCGCGTGAAGCAGTCCGCAGACATTTCTACCGCGATGGCGGCGGGTATAGCCGCTTGGAGCGTTTACATAGATTATTCCATCAGAAATGGGTGATTACGATGTGCGCTTTGATGAAACGGAAAGGAAAATACGGCTGAAAGGATTGATTCCGATGTCCGATAAGGTTTGCTCTTAGAACAAATTTTATTGAGAGGTATAGTCCGATGTAATACTTAATTACGTACAATTGAATATGAGGCTCCCCTGTCGGTTAGGACAGGGGAGATTTTGTATTTCCTGCGTTAAAACAAACCACCGGGAATGTCCGAGATATAGTATGGCTTGCCGTTTTCTACGCCCATTCTTATTGTTACGCCTAAATCCTCGTAAACACTTTTATATTCAAAATCCTTCGGCTCAGCCGCCATAATATATTCGGCGAGCGCGTCTGCGGCTTTTCGGCTTTCCTCATCACGAACATCACCACCGATAGCCGGACCGGACTGACCGTAATAAACCTCAAGATAAATAACATTGCCGTCCTTGTCCTCAGCAGAAACCGCTTTGCTGTACAAGTCCTCGTTGTTTTCGGTTGTGTAATCCGGCTCTCCAAAGCGGCTTAAAACCTGTCCGATAAAAAGGCTATGATATTCCGCAGACTTATCATCATACACATTAAATATTTTTGACCTGCCTTCGGGGAGCAAATCGGGGCTGCACGGCTTGAAAATATACATAAAATCCTCCGTTTCCGTCTGCTGCGAAAGGTCGCGGATTTCCGGAGCATTTTTGCAGCCTGTTATTGTTGTAAGTAACAAGAATAATGCCAGCGCTCTCCTTTTCATCGCGTTCACCGAAATCCTTTACAGCATTTTCACAATCCGCGCGTTCTCCAAAATCAGCACGGCATACGCGCCTATTCCCTCACCCGCAAGACCCAAGCCCTCTTCGGTTGTCGCCTTTACGGAGATGTTTTCGATATCCGTACAGAACGCTTTCGCGAGATTTTCACGCATTTTTTGGATATAAGCGGCAAGCTTCGGCTTTTCGGCAACGATTGTCACGTCAAGATTTCCGAGCGCGAAGCCCTTTTCCTGCATAAGCGCGACAACAATTTCAAGCAGCTTCATACTGTCCGCGTCCTTGAAACGGCTGTCGCTGTCGGGAAACAGCTTTCCGATATCTCCGAGCGCAAGCGCTCCCAGCACCGCGTCCATAACCGCGTGAACAGCAACGTCCGCGTCCGAGTGCCCGAGCAAACCCATTTCGCACGGAATTTCCTCTCCGCAAAGCACCAGCCGTCTTTCGGGAACAAGCCGGTGAACGTCATATCCAAAGCCGATTTTCATCATTTCACCTCGCGACTTTCAAAAACCGCTCTCGCTGCCGCTAAATCATCGGGACGCGTGATTTTCATATTGCACGAATAAATTTCCGTGATTTTCACGCGCTCACCGCAAATCTCCAGCACGGAAGCGTCGTCAGTGACCTCGTTTTCGCCGATTTTTTCAGCGCCTTTCTCGAACAAATCCCGCCGAAAAGCCTGCGGAGTCTGCGCATACCAAAGATTTTCACGCGGCGGTGTTCTCACGATAATGCCGTTCTCGTCCACAATTTTCACGGTATCGACAGCCCGACAAGCCGCGATTGCCGCGCCGAATTTCTCCGCGTCCGCGAACACTCTTTCGATATCAGATGTATCAATAAGCGGTCTTGCCCCGTCGTGAACCGCGATATACTCATTTCCCGCGTGCTTCAGCGCGTTTTTCACGGACTCAAAGCGGGTTTTCCCGCCGCAAACAACGCATTTCAGCTTTTTCACGCCTAATTTTTCGGCAAGCTCGCGGTATTTTTCGCAGTACTCCTCGGGAGCCGCGATGATAATTTCAGCGGTTTTTTCGCTCTTGTCAAATTTCAGCGCGCTCATAATAAACACGGGCACGCCGCCTATTTCGGAAAGCTGCTTGTTTACCCCGCCCATTCTGAGCGAAGCGCCCGCAGCAAGTATGATTACAGAAAACATTTTACCCTCTGTTTCGGGAGAAATTTCCGTGGAACTTGAAATAGTTCAGCTCGCTTTCAAAGTTGCCGAGAAGCTTTCTCACAACCGGCTCTTTCACATTTCCGTCAAACTCGATGTAGAACATATAGTCGTCGGGGAATTTGTGCTTTACGTCTGTCGGAAGCGGCTTTGACTGGATTTTCGACATTGAAAGCCCGTTTACCGCGAATTTTGTGAGCAAACGGTAAAGCGCGCCCGAAATATTCGGTATCGACAGCGAAACAGCAACGGTATCAGCGCCGTCATATACCTCGACATTTTTGGAAATGCAGATGAAACGTGTGCGGTTGTCGGGGTCGGAAGCGATTGAGTCGCGGACGATATCCAGACCGTGCATTTCCGCACACTCCGACGAGCAAATGCACCCGAGCTCGCAGCTCTCGTTTTCGGAAACCATTTTCGCGGCAGCCGCGTTGTTGTGATACGGGATTACCGTGAGATTTCCGCGCTTTTCGATATAGCTTGTACACTGACGGATTGCCTGCTCGTGACCGAAAAGTATCTTCACATCTTCCTCGCGGACGCCTTTTTTCGCTGCGAGAACGTGCGCGCACTCCACGTCAACCGTCCTGCAAATATACACGTTGTGACGCTCCAAAAGCTCCATATTCACAGTAACCTCGCCCGCCGTGCTGTTTTCTACGGGCAAAATTCCATAATCCACGTCACCGTTTTCAACAGCCTCGAAAACCTCCTTGAACGAAGCAAAAAAGCTGATAGAGCCGCTGTCGAAGAGCTTTTTGCAGGCAGCGTGACCATAAGCGCCCTCAATTCCCTGAACGGCAACCGAGGCTTTTTCCTTGATTTTGTCGGTATATTTTATCTCGATATCGGGACAAATCTCGTTTATCTGCGCGCATTTCGAGATATCCATAATGTTCATAAACAAAAACGCAGCGCTTTTTTGGAGCGGCTCGGGAGAGTTCTCACGAACATTGTCGATGATGAATTTCTCTCTGTCGCCCTGAAAAACAACCATATTGTTCGCCGCCTTGAACTTCGCGACATCAAGCGCGAGGTTCATTCTGTCGATGAACAAATCCAGAATTTTGTCGTCAATCGCGTCTATCTTTTTGCGAATTTCACTTAAATCCATTATCCAAATCCCCCGTCAATCCCGTGAACTATCGGTTTGTGAAGATGAAACTTCCTCGTAGTTTTCTGCAATATACACAACAACAAGCTGGAGCTCGCCGACTTTTATAAGGTCGCCGATTTCCTTGTTGCAGCGCAGAACATATCCCGTCGGAACATCGTTGCTCTTAATCTTTTCAACCTGGAACTTGATATTCAGCTTGTCGAGCTCCGCTGTGTAGGTCGCTTCGTCCTTATCCTTGTAATCGGGCAGAGGAACAATGCTCTTGCCCTTGCTCACCTTCACCTTAATCTGCGTGCCCAGCTCCACGGACTCTCCCGGCTCAATCGACTGCCAGAAAATCATACCTGCGCTGTATTCGTTGGAATAGTCATAGGTCGGCACAAAAACAAGCTTGCCTTCATAGCGCGCTGCGGTTTTTTCATAGCTGCAGTCGGTGAAATCCGAAACCTGAATAGTTGCCGCAGGAAGCTCCGAAGAACTGCTTTCGGAAGAGCTGCTGTCCTCGGAAGACGAGCTTTGCGTTGACGAAGATGTGCTGCTGCTTGTCGATGACGAAACAGAGGAAGAAGTGCTCTCGGAAACGGGCTCAGAGTTGTTTTTGCCGAACGCGCCGGAAAGTGCCAGCGCAAACGCAATCGCAAAAATTATCAGAACCGCTCCCACACCGATAAGCACGGCAAGCGTTTTTCTGCGCTCCTTCTGCTTTTTCTCAATCATTTTTTTCTCACGGTTTGTGAGGCGGCTTCCGTCGGAAGCGTGATTTACGTCGTTTCCGATATAGCGCGGCGGTGCAAACAGCTTATCCACAAACTCCGTGATACTTCTGATACGCGTTTCCGTGGACAGCTTCATTCCGTGCATAATCACCTTTGAAACATTCTGCGGAACATTTCTGTTTATCATCATCGGCTCGGGCATAGGGCTGCCGGAACGCGCGATTGCCTCTGCGGGAACCGTTCCCGTGAGCACGCGGTAAAGCACGGCAGAAATACCGTAAACGTCCGTCCAGGTGCCGTTGATTTCGTTTGTATACTGCTCGGGAGCAGCATAGCCGCTGAACATCTCGCAGGCAATTTCTGTATTCGTGGTGCGAGCCGCCGAAATGGAAAATCCGGCAAGCTTCAGCTCCATTTTATCGGTAACGAAAATCGTCTGCGGGGAAATTCCGCGATGAATTATTCCCGCAGCGTGAATAAGCGAAAGCGTTGTGAGAATAGGCGGGAAAAACTCCTTGACCTGCTCCCACGACAGCTCTCCCGCGGAGTTTTCGAGAAACGTTTTCAGCGAAATTCCGCTGATAAACTCCAGCACGGCATAGCAGGTTCCGTTCTCGTAAAAGATATCGAGAACTGCCTGAATATGAGCCATTCCGCGAAGCTTCATCAGACTTCTGTGCAAGTCCGCGAACTCGGACATATAGGTCTTGTAAAGCGCGCTGTTGTCGGCATTCACGGAGATTTCGGTTTCACCCTTCATACGCGAGCAAAGCGTGTCGGGCATAAATTCCTTAATGGTAACGCGGGTTTTGTTCACGGTATCATAGCCGATGTAAACCGCTCCCTCGCCGTTGTAGGAAATGAGTTTTCCGACAATATAACGCTCGTTCAGGAACGTTTTCGGCATAAGATAGGTTGGAATACAAGGGTCAGACTCGCTGTAACCGCAAAGCTTGCACGGTCCGTCATAGTTTTTGTCATTCATACAGCCCATACAAAGCGAGGTTTCTTTCTGCATCAGTCCACCGTCCTAAAATACAAAATACTATAAATCAATAGTTATACATCTTATATCATACTCCAAAACCGCCAAAAAGTCAAGAATTATGACAGGATTGTAATTATTTAAAAGGCTTTTGTATCCGATTTGTAACAATTTTCTTCGTTTCCGACAGATTTCTGCTGTTTCGCACAAACTATTTTGTGTATTTTCACAACAAAAAATTGCAGGCGGCACTTGCAAAATTTGAACAGATGTGGTATAATCCTAATAAGGGCAATTTAACCCGATGAAACACCCGAAAATTGAAAGGAGATTTTTACTATGAGTTTTCTGGACGATATTCTTGAAAAGGGCAAGACCGTTGTTTCAAGTGCAAGCAAAAAGACCGACACCGCGGTTCGTTTTTCCAAGCTGAAGGTTAAGGAGTCGCAGCTCAACGCTGATATCAAGGCAAAGAACGAAAAGCTCGGCGCTGTAATTTACGATATGTCCAAGACAGGCGTAAAGGAGAGCGAGGAGTTTGACGCTCTGCTCGCGCAGATTGACGAGGATTACGCAAAGCTCGCTGAGGTTGAGGCACAGCTCGATGAGCTGAAGAACGTTGTTACCTGCCCGAAGTGCGGCGCAAAGACCAAGAATGACAATGCGTACTGCCCGAAGTGCGGCGAAAAGCTCCCCGAAAAGAAGGTTGAGGAAGCTCCCGCTGAGGAAACCAACGACGAGGAATAATCCGAAATACATAAGAAAGGCTGCCGAGATTTCGACAGCCTTTTTTCGTTCATCAAATCCGCTTTCCGTATAACAACCCAAAAGGTATAATCACACGAACAGATTTTCCATATCTTCCATAAATTTCTCGTCGTAGAGCTTCGGGTAAAATCCGAAAACCAGCTCGTAAAACTGCCTGTCCGAGAGCGCGGAAAATTCCCCCATAAGATATCCGGGATAGCTTTTCATCGCGTCGCACATTGATTTTGCCTTGCCGACATCGCCGAGCGTGAGCTTTTCGCAGATTTTGTCGTTGCCGAAAATTATCGCGGGAATATGCCGGAGAGCCTTCTCGTAATCAAAATCCGGCGCAGCGTAAACCCGCTTGAAATAAAGGCTCACCTTCGGATAGAAGAACTTGTTTTTGGTCTTGATTTCGCGCTTCAGGTTTTTCATCAGCTTTGAAAGCGGCTCTTTTTCGTTTCCCGAGTGAGAAAGCGCCGCCGAGAGCGCGTCCAGCAAAGCTCCTGTGTTGATTGTGAGCGCATTTTCTCCTATCGCGGAATACGCTTCCTTTAATATCATCAGCGCGCGTCCGAGCGCGTTTTTTTCGGTCATCGGCATAGCTTCTCCTTTTAAATCGGGCAAAATTTGAGCGGCAGAAACCCGCCGCCCAAATCAATCTGCAATTATTCTTCTTCGGGAACGAGCACCGCGTAGTTGCCCTCGTCGCGCTTGTACACAACGTTTACAATACCCGTCTGCGCGTTTTTGAACATAAAGAACGTGTGGTCGAGCAGGTTCATCTGGAGAATAGCCTCCTCCACGGTCATCGGCTTCATACGGAAATTCTTGTATCTGATAACCTCGTAGTCGGCTTCCTCGGGCTCGGGTGCAAGTCCGCTGAACGCGTTCTCACGCAGGCTCTTTTCAATTTTGGTCTTGTGCTTCCTGATTTGACGGATAATTCTGTCAATGGTCACGTCAAGAGCGTCGTTCTTGTCGCGCGCGGTCTGCTCGGCACGGTAAATAATGCCGTTGTACTTTACGGTAAGCTCAAGTATAATCAAATCCCTGCGCTCTGCGAGAGTAATCTTCGCTTCCGCGTCCTCGGGGAAAAATCTGTCCAGCTTTGCGCTCAGCTTCTGCTCGGCATAATCTGTGAACGATTGTGAAATATTCAGCTTTTTCGCAGCTATTGTAACCTTCATAAACGTCAATCCTTCCGTTTTTTAATTCGGCTCTCGCCTTATCCTTATTTTAACACATCTTCACAAATAATGCAAGAGTTTACGGAGAATTTTAGATATTTTTCACAATATTTTGTGGGATTTTTCTGCAATTACACTAACTAAATTTCAAAACTTCACAAACTGCGGTTTCCTCTGACGGAAAACTGTGTAATACTCAAAGCCCGCGTCCTTCAAGAAGCTCTCGGCAGCGTCAAAATCCGCGGCAATATCGGCGGCATTGTGAGCGTCCGAGCCGACCGTGATGATTTCACCGCCGAGCTCGCGGTATCTTTTCAGGACAAACGGGTGCGGATTTGCGTGGGAAAGTCCCTTGCGAAGCCCCGCCGTGTTGATTTCGATACCCTTGCCCGCGCTCAAGATTTTCCGCAGGATTTCATCAATAACCTCGCGGTAATCCACGGGATTATAGCTTTTCTCGGGTGAATAGCGCACGGCATAATCGATATGACCGCAAACGTCAAAATCCGGGAACGCGCCGATATTTTCGATTATGCTCTCGAAGTAGCGCAGAATGCCGTTTTTCTGACCAAGCTGAGCGAAATACTCGGGGAAATACGGGTCTTTTCCGTCAATCAAATGCGTCGAGCCTATCACAAAGTCAAAATCCCATTCGCCGGCATATTTGCGAAGCCGCTCTCCGAGATGTTTCATAAGTCCGAGTTCAACGCCGAACAAAATCTCGATTTTCCCCGAGAACTCGTCGCGAACGCGAAAAAGCTCCTTTCGATAAGCCTCGGTATCGAGAAGAAACTCACCGTCGGGGTAATCAAAGTCGTTGTGCTCGGTGAAGCAGATTGTTTTCAGCCCTTTTTCAAAGGCAGACTGCGCCATTTCTTCAAGCGACTGCGTTCCGTCCGTGGAAAAAGTTGTGTGCGTGTGAAAATCCGCAGAAATCATTTTTTACCTTCCTTAAATTTACAAAATAATCGCGCGTTTTCCTCAAATAATACTCCCGAAAGGAAGTGTTTTTATGGATAATTATCTCTGCCCGTGCGGCTACGTTTACTGCGAGGAGCTCGGAACCCCTGCGCGCGGTATCGCTCCCGGAACGAAATTCTCGGATTTGCCCGCAGAATGGCGCTGTCCCGTTTGCGGTCTTTCAAAGGACTATTTCGGCTCGCGAAATTCAATATTGAACGCGCTCGATATTCCGAAAACGCTTTAATCGTCCAGCAAAGCGAAATAGTCGCGGTGCTCTGCGTATTTTGCGCGGTGCGTCTGAGAAATAAGCGAAATGTCCGCGTCAAAGAATTTGTGGATTGATTTGCCGCTTTCGTATACGCCGTTTCGCCTGTAATAGCAGCGCGAGTCCATATCCGCGTCAATCCAGATTACCCGCCCGTCAATCACGGCATAGTTAAACTCGTGAACGGCTTCTCCGGGCTTTTCGGCAAGGCAGAAAACACCCTCGGCACCCGTGCCGTGAACATTGTAAACCATAATGTTCTGAGCAGCCGCAAGTGCCGCGACAATATTTGAATACCCGCCGCAAACCGTGGATTTGTTTTCAAGAATATATTTGAGCGAGAGCGTTTCCGCGGGCACTCCCCTGTCAAATGCGGGATAATCATAGTAGATGTTGTTGGCAGCCCAGCTTTCGATTGCGCGGAGCTTGTCATAATCGTCGGAAATTCCCTCGCAAATCTCGTCGCTGAGCGCCTTCACCTGAAGCAAAACTTCCCTCACAGCCTGCTTGTCAGAGCCTGCCGCGACATACTCCGAAACCTGTTCAAGCGGCTGTTCAACGGCTTTTTCGACAACTTTCATATTCTTCTCGGCAACCTCGGTGCAATCGGGCAGACACACTTTTCCGTCAGCAAATCTGAAGCGGTAAAGCGCTCTGCTGCCGCTTTTTTCGTAAACGCGAACAGATGTGTAGCCGTCCGCGCCCGAATAAAAGTCGAGTGTAATGGTAAACTCGTCGTCGTTTGTCGTAATCTTCGTTGCTGCGCCGCGGTCGGTTTTGACGTAGTCTATCCCGTCGGGCGGGATTTTGCCCGTAATCGTCACCCGAAGCCCGTCAAAAATGAACTTCAGAGCGTTTTTCGGGTCGTGATTTGCTATAAAAATCCCCGTTTCGGGGTCGGGGTTTTCCACAATTGTTGAACTTGTTGAAATATCCGAGCTATTTTCAACTTCAGAGCTCGACGAAACGGTTGAAATATCGGTTGAATTTGTGGAATTTCCCGTTTCCGACGAGCTTGACGAAATTGTTGAATTTGTGGAATTGTCAGATATGTTTTCAACCTCCGAGCTTGTCGATAAAGATGAACCTGTTGAAATATCCGAGCCGCCCTTGCAGCCCGACAAAACTGCTGCCGCAAGAACCAGAGCGGCAATTCCAGATTTTCTGTACATTATAATACACCTCGTTACCCATTTTACAACATAACAAGGCTTTTGTCAACCGATTTCACGGTTTTTTCATTTTTTCGCAAGCACCGTCACCAGCCCGCCTGCCTGTGCCGATGAAATATCCGCGCCGACAATGTTCCCGTCGATAACAAGCAGATTTGCGTAAATCGGCACGGCAGGAACCGACCCCTCAAAACTTTTCAGCTCGTATGTGTATTTTTTCGCGATATGCGCACGATATTTCCTCAAATCAAAGCCCTGCTCGCGCTGAAGCGCGTTGTACTCCTCGTATGCCTCGTCAAATTGCACAGGAATTCTGATTTCCTCGATTTCAACGGGAACATTTCCCGCGTCCCAGCCGAAGCTCTCGATAAATGAAATTCTGTCATAGTCGTTTTTGCCCGAAATACCGCCCGCTGACGTTGAAATAAACCGCGTCAAAATCCAAATCGCAGCCGCAGCCAGCAAAATTACCCCGAAAACAGCCGTTTTTCCCGAGCGCGCTCGTCCTTTTGCCATAATTTTCACTCCCGTAAAGTTAGTCGTCTATAATATATGTACAATTTTGCCCGTTTAGAAACAAAAATAGTGCGCACCAAGATTATCGATACAATATATTGTGATAAAATAGCTAAAAAACGCAAAAAATATTTGTTAAATGTGCCAAAACACCGCTCTATCATTGATTTTACGCACAAAAGGCGGTAATTTTTGTGCAAAATGACAACCAAAAGGCGCTTTTCGCTGGGGAATTTTGTAGCTGTTAGTGAAAATATATAAACGACCTTAGAAATATTTGTTGGTTTAGGCTCTTTTATTTTTTTGATAAGTTTGGTATTATAGTAGTAGCGAAAAATTAACAATAATGTTTTTCAGGAGGTTCTATAATGGCAAGTTTATCACTCAGAGGCATCTATAAGCGTTATTCCGGCGGCGTTGTCGCGGTATCTGACTTCAATATGAACATCAAGGACAAGGAGTTTATCGTACTCGTTGGTCCTTCCGGATGCGGAAAATCAACCACTCTGCGTATGATTGCAGGTCTTGAGGAAATCTCCGAGGGCGAGCTGTTTATCGGCGACCGTCTGGTAAACGACGTAGCTCCCAAGGACAGAGATATTGCAATGGTATTCCAGAACTACGCTCTGTATCCTCATATGACTGTTTTCGATAATATGGCTTTCGGTCTGAAGCTTCGCAAGGTTCCCAAGGAGGAAATCAAGAAGCTCGTTGAAGAAGCTGCAAAAATCCTCGACATTTCTCACCTGCTCGAAAGAAAGCCGAAGGCTCTCTCCGGTGGTCAGAGACAGCGTGTTGCTCTCGGACGTGCAATCGTTCGTGACCCGAAGGTATTCCTTCTCGACGAGCCGCTGTCCAACCTCGACGCTAAGCTCCGTGCTCAGATGAGAACCGAGATTTCCAAACTCCACAAGAAGCTCGGTACAACCTTTATCTACGTAACCCACGACCAGACAGAGGCTATGACGATGGGTGACAGAATTGTCGTTATGAAGGACGGCTACATTCAGCAGATTGACTCGCCTATCAACCTCTATGATACTCCCGTAAACAAGTTCGTTGCAGGCTTTATCGGCTCTCCGCAGATGAACTTCATCAATGCAAAGCTGATTATGCAGGACGGCAAGTACATCGTTGAGTTCGGTTCTGACGACAAGACCGGCAGAGGCAGAAAGTTCTACATCGAAATCCCGACTGCAAAGACCGACAACGACGCTCTCAAGTACTATGTTGACAAGGAAGTAATCCTTGGCGTACGTCCCGAGAACATTCACGACGAAGAAATGTTCCTCTCCGCAGCTAAGACCGGTATTATCGAGGCTAACGTTGAAGTTACCGAAATTCTCGGTGCTGAAACTTACCTCTACCTCAACTGCGACGGTATTCAGATGACCGCGCGCGTATCGCCCAGATGCACCGCTCGTCCCGGCGATACCGTTAAGCTCGCAATCGACCCGAACAAAATTCACCTGTTCGACGCAGCTGACGAGCACGCACTCCTCAACTGATAAAATTTACGCTGATTACGGCGCGGCAGAAATCTTGCCGCGCCGTTTTGCACTATTCCCGATAACATCTAACTCAACGCGGAGGCAAAATATGGAAAAACTGAAATACGCGGGACTTTGCGTGGCTGGGTTCTTGCTGAATTGCGCGCTTGTGGGAATTTTTTTTATGTTGTGCTATATCCCGTTTTTCATCATTCCATTTTTATACATTTTCATTGAAATTCAAGCGGTCGTGACAGCAAGCGTGCTTCACGGACTTTTCCGCAAAGCAATCAGCCAAAAGCTCAAAATGAAAACCGTGGTTTACACGCTTTCTGCAAACGTTTTGCCGCACATACTCAGCTTAATTCTTCTTTCAAACGGCGATTTTTTCACAAACGGAGGTTACAGCGGTCTTGCTTGGGTTGCGGTATTTCTGATACTTTCTTTTGAAATTTTCGTGAGCGGTATTGGCGGTTTTCTTTTTTACAAGAATATTTTGAGAAGAATTTAGCCCGTTTTTCCCAATACCGAATAATTTTTGCAGCTGTGAAAATACTTACTTTGAAAGGAAATTTATAGATGAACCCTAAAATCGAACAACTTATTAATAATATCGAAAACGTAATTCTCGGAAAGCGCGCGGTTATCGAGAAGGTTGTGTGCGCGATGCTTTGCGGCGGGCACGTTTTGATTGAGGACGTGCCGGGCGTTGGCAAGACGCTGCTGGCGCAAACCCTCGCAAAATCGGTTTCGGGCAGCTTCGGGAGAATTCAGTTCACCCCCGACCTTATGCCGTCGGACGTTGTCGGGTACACAGTTGTCGACGGGAAAACCGGTGCTGAGGAATATAGAAGCGGTGCTGTTATGTGCAATTTTCTGCTCGCGGACGAGATAAACCGTACTTCGCCGAAGGTTCAGTCTGCGCTGCTCGAAGCAATGGAGGAGCTGCAAATCTCGGTCGACGGCAAAACCCACGCTCTGCCCGTGCCTTTTATGACGCTCGCGACGCAAAATCCAATTGAAACCTACGGCACCTATCACCTGCCCGAAGCTCAGCTCGACCGTTTCCTTATGCGGCTGTCAATCGGCTACCCTGACCGTTTTGCCGAGCTTCAAATGCTGGATAAAATGCCGCATTCGCTCGATGTTTCACCTGTGATGACGCTTGAAGAATTAATCCAGCTCCGCTCGATGATTGAAAAGGTGACGGTTTCCGAGCAGGTCAAGTCGTACATTCTGATGATTGTGTCGTCAACGCGAAACAGGCAGGAAATCAAGCTCGGAGCGTCCCCGAGAGCCTCGATTGCGCTTTACAAGGCGGTTCAGGCAATGGCTTTTATGAATAATCGCTCGTTTGCCACACCCGACGACGTGAAACAGCTTGCTTCCTGCGTGCTCTCGCACCGAGTAATTCTCGCGGCAGGACAAAGCGCGTTTTTCACACCCGAGCAAATAATCGATAAAATTCTTGTCGAAACTCCCGTCCCTGTGTAATATTTTATCACATTATAACAAATAGTAAAAAGAGGGCTGCATAGCCCTCTTTCTTTTTTGTAATATTTCGTCAATATTCTACAATTTGACAACAAACTATCTCTTTAAAGTCCTCTTTCTTGCTTTGAAAAAACGCAGCCGCAGTAATTCTGACGATATAAATCATACTCAGCTGACAATTCAACCGAGCGCTTATAGCCGCCTTTTTTCTTGAAATCATTCGGCAAGTGCGGAATTTTGTAAATATCTGCCAGCTCCTCGCCGATTTCATTCAACTTTTGAGCGTTTTTCAGCGGACTTATTGATAACGTAGAGCAAAAATAGTCGAAATTATACTCTGCGGCATATTTTGCTGCTGCTTCTAACCGCAAACGGTAGCACTTAAAACAGCGCTCGCCGCCCTCTTTGATTTTTTCAAGACCTTTAACTGCGGCGTAAAATTCCTCTGGGTTATATTTTTCGACAATTAAACTCACAGGATTTTTATGATACTGTGCAGTAATCAATCTTTCAAGCTCGGCTGCGCGCTTTTCGTACTCCTCGCTCGGTGAAATGTTCGGGTTGTAGAAGAAGCAGGTTATCTCGAAAAAATCCGACAGATACTCCAGCACATAGCTCGAACATGGCGCACAGCAGCAATGCAAAAGCAGCTTCGGCGGCTTTTCGAGGGTTTTTATCAGGCTGTCAAGCTCACGCTGATAATTCACGTTTTGTTGCATATTTCACCTATTTCCCTGAGTATTTGTCGCGCTGAATTACGGCAAGCGCGTCACAGCGCTCGTTCTCGGGGTGACCTGCGTGACCTTTTATCCAGCTGAATTCAGCGTCGTGTATATCGAGCAAATCCAGCAGCCGCTCCCACAAATCCGGATTAAGCGCGGGCTTTCCGTCGCTTTTCTTCCAGCCGCGTGCTCGCCAGCCCTTTGCCCAGCCCTTTGAAATTCCGTCAACCACATACTTGCTGTCGGTTGTAATTCGCACCTTGCAGGGATATTTCAGAGCTTCGAGCGCGGTTATCACTCCGAGCAGCTCCATTCGGTTGTTTGTGGTGTGCGCCTCGCCGCCGCTGAGCTCCTTTTCCCTGCCCTCGCAGCGCAGAATTGCACCATATCCACCCGCTCCGGGATTTCCGCTGCACGCTCCGTCCGTGAAAATTTCAACAAATTTCATAATATCCTCCGCAAAATGTCTTATAATACTATTTTACACCTGCGCTCGCGTTTTGTCAAGAAAAAATCGCCCCGATTTTACTCGGAGCGATTTGTTTCAGAACTTGTAAGCTCAGAAGAAATTACTTTCTCTTCTTAGCAACTACAACTGCTGCACCAGCGAGAACAGCGGGAACTACTGCGAGAGCAACGCCCATCGGAGGGTTCTCGGGATCAGCAGGATCGGTAGGATCAGTAGGATCGGTAGGAGCGGGTCCATCAGCGCCGATAGTAAGAGTCAGAGGAGTGTAAACGCCCTCCATACCCTCAACACCAGCAATACCAACGGTAACGTCGCCTTCCTCAGCGGTTACGGTGTAGGTGATGGTAGCGAGAACGGAGCCAGCCTTCCAACCGTCAGTATTGATACCGCCAACAGTCAGGGAACCATCTTCAAGAGTGTTCTTATCAATCATACCACCCTCGCCCTTAACGATATCGTCAACGGTAGCAGAAAGGCCATCAGCAGTAAGAGTGAAACCAAATGCCTCGATATCAGCAGTAGTAGTAACGGTAACAGTTACAGTCTTGCCAGCCTCAGCCTTATCGGTGCTGGAAACAACGATATCCGCAGAAGCAGCGATTGCAGTAAGAGCCAGCACTGCAGAAGCAATGCCCATAGAAATAATCTTCTTCATATTATTTTCCTCCATAAATTTTTGTTTTTTAAATCTCTGCGCGGAGCGCGAAACTCCGCGCAGGATTATTATTAGCAAAATGTTTGTAAATTAAACTATCTTAAGAGCCATCTTGAGGATTGCGAGAGCGTCGAGAGCGGTTACGCCGGGAACGCCGTCAACATCAGCAGCCTTCATCTCAGACTCGCTGAGAGTTACTGCCTTGATGGAAGCCTTAAGAGTGCGGAGTGCGTCGTTAATGGTAACCTTGCCGTCGCCGTCAGCGTCACCCTTAACTACGTCAGCCTCAGAACCAGCCTCTTCGATAACCTTGTCGAGGTTGTCGAGAGCAGTCTTGAGAGCCTTCTCTTCAGCAGTAGCATCAGAAGCAACATAGAGACGGTTGTAACCGTTGAATGCGCGCTCCTCGTTGAATGCTTCGTTACCCTCCAATGTTACCTTAAGAACAGAGAGTGCATAAGAAACAGCATCGAGTGCTTCCTTAACGGTCTCGCCGTATACTTCAGCATCAAGCTTCTTGCTTACGTCAGCAATCTTCTCAGCGATTTCAGCATAGCTAATCGGATACTTCTTGAGCAAAGAGTCAAGAGCATCATACTTAGCGCCAGGAGCGTCGCTCAAAGTGTGGTAAACTTCAGTTGCGATCTTATCACCGGAAGTGCCAAGCGCATACTTGCCGAGATCATCATCGTTGTCCTTGTACTTCTTGTTCTTGTAGGACTCTCTCAACCACTCAACAGCGTCCTTACGAGCATCGGCAAGTTCTTCGTTTGCAGTTGCGAAGATGTTAGCAACACCGGTCTTGTTGATGAGTTCATAAGCCTCTTCAACGATCTTTTCAATATCCTTTCTGGTGTGGCTGCAAGGAGTGGACTGCTCAGGATAGAGATCCTGAAGAGCGTAGGTCAGGTATCTGTTGATGAAGGTATACTCTCTTGCAGAGCCGGCAGCCTGAGTGATGGTGGTGTTCTCATCGAGGTCAGCCATATTATCAATTACAGCAGCTGTTGCATCAATATCAGCAGTGCCATAGAAAGCGGTCCACGTTGCAGCGTCTGCCTTAGCATCAACCTTTATATTGGTATCTTCAAGCAGCTTGATAGCAGCCTGAACTCTTGCTACCTTTGCAGGAGCGGTTGTAGAATCGGTTTCGATTCCCTTACCGGCTTCAGCCTTAACATTGCCAGAACGTACAGGAATGTACTTCATGTAGTCAACGCCATCAGCAATCTTGATGGTGTAGGACTTGCGACCTGTAATCTCGCTGGGAGCATATTCAGCGTCGGCATAATCAGCATCAGTAGGAGTTTTGTTCAGCTGAATGAGACCTGTGCCGCTGTCGATTCTGAGAGTGCATCCAGCCTTGCCTGCACCGGTAACACCGAGGAGCTTGCCGTCCTCATATTTAAGGGCAGCCGAATCAACAGCTGTATCACCGTCCGAGTCAAAGCTCAAGCCTGTAACACTGCCATCAGAAACAACAAGTGAATTAATCAGAGTCTTCTCGAAATCGTTTGCGAGCTGAGTTCTGTACTTGTTAAGAGTCTTTGTAGCCTCGCCCTTAACGGTGCTGTCAGCGTCGATGGGCTTCCAGCTCTTGAATACAGCGATTGCTTCCTTAGCAGCGTCATAAGCGCCCTTGATATCATCATCGGTGGTCTTGGAAGCAGCCTTGTAATCATCGAAAATCTTGGACTGCTCATAGAGATATGCTTCAACCGTCTTTATAGCGCCGGAAGAAACAGCAATCCAAGTATCGCTACCAGTGGCGAGATCAGTTCTTTTATCGTCCTTCGCTGTCGTGCCATCTACAAGCTCAACTTCGGTAACAACCTCAACGGTGCTTGCGCCGAATACGATATTCTGGAGTTCTTTCCAGGTTACATAAGTAGCATTCTTAAGGTAGATTTTAGCGTCATCAGCACTACCGGTGGTGGGGTTAACGGAAACAGTACCGCGTCTCCATTTCTCGTACTTGCTGAACTGCTTAATCATTGCCTCATATTCCTTGATAACTGCTCTGTACTCAGTCTTATGAACAGGGGTCTTCTTGTTTGCTTCAAGAGCCTTGTAAGCGTCATCAAGGGTGATGTAAGCGTCGGTAACGATCATGAGGTCGTCAACTTCTACAACAGACTCAGCGTCATCATATGCACTTCTGAAGGTAGCGAAAGCGTCCTCATTGTAGATGTAGTCGTTAATTTCTTCGTTCAGAATATTGTTTCTGTCGTAAGTAGGCTTGCACTCATCAAGGAGCTCCTTGAGCTGCTCATTGGTGAACTGCTGGAGCTTGTCACGAACTGCCTTGAGCATCTGATAAGCAGCAATGAAATCAGTCTCAGTAGCCTCAGCGTCAGCAGCAACATAAGCAGCGTGGTCATAAGCCTCCTGGAATCTAACAGCCTGAACAGAACCGTAGTTGTTGATGTCGCCATTAATAAGATCATCACAGGTCTTGAGGTATTCCTTGAGCTCAGGTCTGGTAACAGTCTCGCCATACCCAGCGGTAGCAGTCTCATCTGCAAAAGCTACAACAGAAACGCTGCTGAGAGCCATTACAGATGCGAGAGAAGATGCCAAAATTCTTTTCTTCAACATATTTGTCCTCCTAAAATAATTGTTTTTTTAAAACATCTCTGAGTTATCGGGCACTCGGATGTATTAAACGGATTTTTCTCCGCTTGTAGTGGTAGTCGCGGAGTTTCCGAGAAAAGTTTCACCTTTTTCAAAAAAATTCTCGAAAATTTTTCCGCTTGCATAACCGTAGTCGCGGAGTGTGAGAAAAAAGTTTCAGCTTTTGAAAATATTTTTTCTCAATTAATAATATAACATATTGTGCTGTCTTTCGTCAATATGTATTTTGTATAAACTTAACGCATTTTTCGTGCGTTTTTATAACTTTTGCACAAGAATAGCTTTTTTGCCTTGATTTTTAGCAATTCTTTTGGTATAATATATAAGTTAAATGTCGCTGTAGCTCAGCCGGATAGAGCGGCCGCCTCCTAAGCGGCAGGCCGGAGGTTCGAATCCTCTCTGCGACGCCAGCAGCGTGACGCTGCACCCTATTCCGCCCCTAGTATCATCTAGGGGCAATTTTTGTGCCCGAAGATGAGTTTTGCACCGTCCTCTTCTGCGTTTTCTTGCTTTGCGACAAGTCCATCAAAAAATCCCCCGATAAACGAGGGATTTCTTTTATATATGTAGGATTAGTCCTTCTTGTTTCCGCAGCCCTTGCAGAAGTTTGCGCCGGCATTGTTGGTAGTGCCGCACTTTGTGCAAATCCAGCCCTGAGCCTCGGGAACGGGCTGAGGTACGGGTGCGGGAGCAGGCTGAGCAACGGGAGCAGGAGCAGGCTGCTGGAACTGAACAGGCTGCTGATACTGCGGCTGAACGGACTGCTGATAAGGAGCAGCGGGAACAGACGGAGCAGAAGTGAACGGCAGATTTGTGTAAGCGTTCTCAGGGAGCTGCGGCAGATTGTTCTGCTTGCGGTAGGTCTGGTCAGCACGCATTTCCATATTGTTTGTGTGCTCAAGATAAGCCATCAGAATAACAAAATAGAACGAAGCAGGAATAAACAGCTGGCAGAATACAGCAAAGCTTTTTGACTGAACTGCGCCAACAATTGCTCCGACCGTTCCGAGAACAAAAATAACCCAAGCCGAAATAAAACCGATTTTTCTCCAAAGTGATTTCATAATAAATCCTCCCGAATGAATTGTTTTTATGTTAGGATAAATCCTATTTTGATTATAACACACGGATTTTATTTTGTCAATGGGGCAATCGTCATTTTCACCTAATTTTTTACTTTATCCCCTTGAAAAATCCGTGAAAAAATGTTATAATAACTTGATATGTAAAAAAATTTCCGCAAAGGATATTAAAAGAGGTATAAAATATGGATACAATGAAAGGTTTAAAAAGAACCTGCTATTGCAATGAAGTCACGCTTGAAGCGGGAGAAGTCACCGTAGGCGGCTGGGCTGCACGCGTCCGCGACAAAGGCGGAATTATCTTCATCGACCTGCGTGACAGAACAGGTATCGTTCAGCTTACGCTTGATGAAACAACCGAGAAATCCGTTTTTGAAAAGGCGAAAACCGTGCGCTCCGAGGACGTGCTTATGGTTAAGGGTATCGTCCGCGCGCGTGAAAGCGTAAACAGCGAGATTAAGACGGGAAATGTCGAGATTTTGCCGACGGAGCTGCGTATTCTCTCGAAAGCGCAGACCCCGCCCTTTGAAATCGTCAGCAATTCCAAGACAAACGAGGAGCTTCGTCTGAAATACCGCTATCTTGATTTGCGCAGAAAGCCGCTTCAGGATAATCTGATAATGCGCCACAAAATCGCAAAGTGCGCGCGCGACTATTTCTACGAGAACGGCTTCCTTGAAATAGAAACGCCGATGATGATTAAATCCACTCCCGAGGGTGCTCGCGATTATATCGTGCCTTCGCGTATCCACAACGGCAAGTTCTATGCGCTTCCGCAGTCACCGCAGATGTACAAGCAGCTGCTGATGATTTCGGGATTTGACAGATATATTCAGCTTGCGCGCTGCTTCCGCGACGAGGATTTGCGCGCCGACAGACAGCCCGAGTTCACGCAGATTGACCTTGAAATGTCCTTCGTTGACACGGACGATATTCTGGAGTGTCTGGAGGGCTTTATAAAGCGTCTTTACAAGGAAATTCTGAACGTTGACATCGAAACGCCGCTTCCCCGTCTGACCTTTGACGAGGCAATGAACAGATACGGCTCGGACAAGCCCGACACCCGTTTTGAAATGGAAATCACCGACCTTTCCGAAACCGTTAAGGACAGCGATTTTGTTGTGTTCAAGAGCGCGCTCGAAAACGGCGGCTCGGTTCGCGGTATCGTTGCGAAAAACGGTGCGGAAAAGCTCACCCGCAAGGAAATCGACAAGCTCACGGAGTTTGTCAAGGGTATCGGCGCAAAGGGACTTGCTTATGTCCGCTGGGTTGACGACGCGCCCGCCTGCTCTTTCGCAAAGTTTATGAAAGAGGGCGAGCTTGAAAATATTCTCGCGGCTCTCGGCTGCGAAAAGGGAGATGTTGCGCTTATTGTCGCGGACAAGGACAAGGTTGTTCTTCCGACGCTCGGTGCGCTTCGTCTGAAAGTGGCAAAGCAGCTCGACATTATCCCCGAGAAGTGGAATTTTGTCTGGATAACCGAGTTCCCGTTCTTTGAATTTGACGAGGAAAAGGGTGAATGGGCGGCAATGCACCACCCGTTCACAATGCCGATTGAGGAGCATATCCCGTATCTTGACAGCGACAAGGGACGCGTTCGTGCGAAGTGCTACGACCTTGTTCTGAACGGCGTGGAGCTGCTCTCGGGCTCTATCAGAATAAACAACCCCGAGCTTCAGCAGAAAATGTTCGAGATGCTCGGAATGACCGACGAGGAAATTCAGCTGAAATTCGGCTTCCTCGTTGACGCTTACAAGTATGCGGCTCCTCCTCACGGCGGCGCAGGTATCGGTCTTGACCGTCTGGCAATGCTGATGTGCGGCTGCGACAGTTTGCGTGATGTAATTGCGTTCCCGAAAGTACAGAACGCGTCCGAGCTTATGAGCGAAGCACCCGGAACCGTTTCCGACGAGCAGCTCGCCGAGCTTGGAATTTCGATTGTCAACACTGAAGATTAACCGAGGAAATTATGGATAAAAGAGAGTATAAGCAGCTTATTTCAATGTCCGCGAACGGCGACGCAAAGGCTTTCACAAAGCTCTACGAAACCGTTTACCGCGATATGTACTACACCGCGTACTACTCGCTCAAAAACGACGACGACGCTATCGAAGCGGTAACGGGAGCGGCACGCGACGGGTTCAGCTCTGCGGGGAAACTGAGGACGGAAGCGCAGTTCCGCGTGTTTATGATGAGAACGCTCTGCGCGAGAATAAAAATGTTCTTCAGAGAGTACAAGGACATCGAGCTGAAAGGAAAACAGCCCGAACTCAAAAAGAAGCTTTTTGAGCTGCCCGATATCGAAAGGCTGCTTATAGTCATTCACGTCGGCGGAAGATTTTCCGTTGAGGAAACCGCTGCGTTTACGGGAATGACCGTCGGCGGTGCCAGAAAAAGAATTAACAAAGCAAAGCAAACGCTTGGAATAGAAGATTAACCGGGGATTTGGGGTGAAAAAATGAATTGTGAGGAAATGCGGGCGGAAATGCGGCATAAGGTTGTGCCGGAAAACGTAATCCCGCAGAATATAATCGAATATCTTATGGACGATTCGGCGGAATTGCCTGAGCTTGACGCGTTCACATTCCTCAACCGTCTGAGAGCGCTCGGAATTGGCTCGGCTGATTTCCAGTATCTGCTTGAAGCGTGCGAAGCACCCGAGCAATGCGTTGAAAAGGTAAAGCGCAACCCCGCGATGAACCTTCAAAACCTTATTCTCACGCTTGAAAGCTCCGGACTTACCTCGCAGGACTACACGATTATGCTGTACACTGCGCGTCAAATCTGGGAGCAGACGCTCACAATCCGTCTTGAAAAAACGTCCGGAGTTTCCGATGAAGAGGAGCTTTCGGATACCGAGGAAAAGCCCGAGCAAATTCCCGTTGAGGAAATAGCACAAACCGAAGACTTCCCCGAAGAAACTCCTTCCGAGGAAATTGAACAAGCCGACGATGACGAGGATTTTGACGAGCCTTCGCTTGCCGACGTCCTTGAACAGGTCAGACTGCTTGAAAAGGAAATGTCTTATCACGCAGATGACGAGCCCGAAAAGCTCCCCGAAATCGTTCCCGAAGAGCCTGAAGCACCCTCGATTGAAAAAGCGGAAATCGCCTATGACGAAGAACCCGAGCAGTCTGCAAAGAGCGCTGACGGGCTCACCTCGGATTTCTCGAAGATTTTCGATATTATAAAGGAAAACAAACAGGCAGAACGCGAGGAAGCACAAAATGCGTTTGACGCCGACGAATATGACTATGAAACGAAAGAGCCAACCTCTAAAAGCATAGGCGCTCTGCCGACGGGAACGCTTTCCGTGACGAAAATTCTCGCGGGTATGCAGAAGTCTGCTCCCCAAAGCGAAGAAATCGGTGACGAGGACGGCTATGAGGACGAGGAAAAAACCGATGAAATAATCGACGAAGAAGCCGAAATCAACGCGGACGAGGACTATTCCTACGATGAAAAATCGAGCTTTGAGGACACTTCCTCGCTTGTTGAAATCGACCAGACATTGTTCAGGAAAAAGGCTCAGCGCGAGTTGATTGACGAAGAACCGTCCGACGAGGAAGATTACGAAGATGAAGAAGACGAGGACGACGAGGACGAGCTTTCAAGGAAAATCCGCAGAACCCCGAAAAAATATCACATAAAAGCGCTTGTCGCTTCGGCACTCGGAGCTGCTGCTCTCATGGTGCTTTCCGTTGCTGCGGCTTATATCCCGCAAAAATCTTCCGATGTATTTTTTGCCGAGCAAAACGACGATATCTTCTCGCGGATTTACAAGAGCTATGGCGCGAATAATCTCGGCGGCGACACAATCTGCGAATACTCCGACAACTGCGAGGTTTTCGGCGATTTGCTGATAAACAAAAACGGCAGAACGAGCTTCTCCGACGATAAAAACGTCTACACGATAACAAGTGAAAAGGTTTCTGCGGAGAGCTTTGACGGGCAAATGCTCAGCTCCGCGAAATATATCACTCC
Source organism: Oscillospiraceae bacterium (assembly GCA_017847835.1). Taxonomy (GTDB): domain Bacteria; phylum Bacillota; class Clostridia; order Oscillospirales; family Ruminococcaceae; genus CAG-115. Next base: position 424,402 of record JAGASH010000008.1, on the reverse strand, counting down.
CCCGCAGAAAACCGAATTTATCACGGCTTTCTGGGAGAACAACGCGCTTTACTGCGTATTCTCGGGCAGCAAGGACGAGAAAGGCGAGAAAGAGTGCGGCTATATGAAAATCAAGGACGGCACAACGCTGTTCACCGTTCGGCAGGACGGCGTGCTCAGCGATTTTTCGCTTGAAGACGGAAAAATCTCGCTCGGCTCGGTTTATGTGCCTAAATATTCGCGCAGCTTCTCGGCTGAAAACACCGATGTTTATCTGCCGAAGCTCGGCAAAGACGAGAAAACCCCGTTCACCGCAGAAAAAATTGCCATAAGCGGCACGGACGGCTGCTCGTTTGCGGTCTGCGCCGAGTACACACTCGAAAACGGTGAAAACACCGCTGCAAAGGCTGTCCTCGGAAATCCCGTTTCCGCGAGCGCCGATTTCAGAGCTGCGCTCAACGGAAAAACCGATGAAGCGGAATACGGCTTGCTGATTGATTTCAAGGATACGCTTTCATCGAAAAAATGCGAGAAAATCACAGCGGCTGCGTTCGGCGAGGGCTTTGCGGTAACGCTTGAAGGTGAAAACGCAAATCTCCGTTCGGCTGATTTCACGGCAAAATGCGCGCTTTCAAACTTTGCCGAAACGGCACAGACGCTCAAAATATCGGAGAAAAATCTGCTTGTCGGCAACAAAGACGGCTTCTTCTCTGCATTTGACTGCACAAACCTCGCAGAACCTTCCGCAGTCAAGCTCACGAAAACAAACGGTATTGTTTCGGGCGATGACGCGGCAGTTTTCAGCGTCGAAAACGGCTTGACTGTTACCTATTATAATAAGGCTGACGGCACGGCAAAAATAATCGGAAAATATCAAAAGGCGTTCTCCGACGAGGAGCTGAAAACGCTTGTCCTCAAAGGCGCGCAAACAACCGCTTTTGCGGACAATTCCTGCGGTGCGGCTTTTGAGTATTTCGACGGGGTTTCCGTGGTTGCGCAGTATGTTGTTTTCGGTAAAAACGAGGGCATAAAGACGCTCTATGACGACAAAACAGGCTTTACGAGAGCTTTCGCTGCGGGCGGAAAAATCTATGCGGTAAGCTCAAACGGCTTTGACTGCGTGACGGGCAAAAGCCCCTTGACAGAATAAGTCTGAATGGTGTATAATATACTTTAGGGCATTTTTCGGGAGTGATTTTATGAATGACAAAAAGCGCGAAAAGCTTTTCCTTATCTGTCGGATTGCAGCGATAATCCTGGCTCTGATAATGATTGCGGGAATTTTCGTCCAGCCTTATCTCGGATAACTCCCGAATTGTAAAAAGGAATGATAAAATGGGTTTGTTCTACAAAAACGACGTCGCAGGAAGCGGCGTTTCCAAAAACGGCAAAAGGAAAAAGCCGTTTTTCAGGTTCTGGGAATTGTTTTTCAGGAAATTCGGAGTGTTCTTTCAGGTTAATCTGATATACTTCCTTTTCTGTATTCCCGTAATTACAATCGGTCCCGCAACCGCGGCAATGACTGCAATTATGAGAAATATCTACCTCGAAAGACCGCAGTTCATTTTCCACGATTTCAAGGAAGAGTTCAAGAAAAACTTCAAGCAGGCGCTTCCGATTGGAATAATTGACGTAGTGGGAATTGTTCTGAGCTATTTTGCGGTTATGTATATGAGCAATCCCGATGTCGACCAGACAACTCGGATTTTTGCCATTGTCGGTCTGGTTGCGATAAATCTGCTGATAATGGTGAGCTTTTACGTTTACCCGCAGATTGTCGCGCTCAATCTGAAGCTTCGCGAGATTATGAGCAATGCCGTTTTGCTGATGTTTATGAACCCTCTGGGCGATATCATCACTTTTGCTTTCTTCTTCGGCTATGGAATTCTTCTCTGGTCTTTCTGGTATGTGGTTGTTTTCCTCACACCTATTGTACCTTTTGCCTGGCTGTGTTTTATCTCGGTTTTCTGCTGTTATCCGACCATTCAGAAGGTTTTAATCAATCCATACTACAAGAAAACGGGCGAGAAAAATCCCGAAATGCCTGAATACGCTGAGGAAAACGTGTTCACCGACCTCGGCGGAAACGAGCAGCCTCTTGAAGTAAGAGAACAGAGCGCGGGAATTGCCAATACCAAAAAACGCGGCAAAATTATCAAGTAAACAAAATTTCAAATATAAGGAAGGGTTAAATTATGGCTTCTAGCGTTATTGTCGGAACCCAGTGGGGCGACGAGGGCAAGGGCAAAATCATCGATATTATGGCGAAGAAAGCGGACCTGGTTATCCGTTCAAGCGGCGGAAACAACGCAGGTCACACGGTTGTCCACGGTGACGAGGTGTACAAGCTCCATTTGCTCCCGTCGGGTATTCTCTACCCGAAAACAACCTGCCTTATCGGCAGCGGTGTTGTCGTTGACCCGAAAGTACTCTTGGGCGAAATCTCCGAGATGAACAAGCGCGGGGTAACCTGCGACAATCTCAGAATTGACTCGCGCGCGGATATCATTATGCCGTGGCACCGCGAGCTTGACAGACTTGAAGAGGAGTTCAAGGCAAAGCAGACGGGTGTTAATGTCGGCACAACCGGCCGCGGTATCGGTCCGTGCTACACCGACAAGGCAAGACGCGTGGGTATCAGAATGTACGATTTGTGCCGTCCCGAGTGCCTCAAAAAGCTCGTCAAGAACACCGGCGAGCTGAATAATCTGATGATTGAAAAGGTGTACGGCGGTCAGCCTCTCGACCTTGACGCGATTTTTGAAGAGTACAAGGCTTACGGCGAGCAGCTCGCGAAATACGAAGCAGACGGTTCTGTTATCACATTTGAGAGCTACAACGACGGGAAAACCGTGCTTTTCGAGGGCGCTCAGGCAACGCTTCTCGATATAGATTTCGGAACCTATCCTTTCGTTACTTCCTCTCACCCGATTGCAGGAGGAGCTTGCATAGGCACGGGCGTTGGACCGAAGCTGATTGACGAGGTAATTGGCGTTGGAAAGAGCTATACAACCCGCGTCGGAAACGGTCCTTTCCCGACCGAGCTCAACGACGACCTCGGCGACCTTATCAGAAACCGCGGCGGAGAATTCGGCACAACAACGGGCAGACCGAGAAGAACAGGCTGGTTTGACGCGGTGATTATGCGTCACGCTGTCCGTGTAAACGGCTTGACCGCGCTTGCTATCAACAAGTTCGACACCCTCAGCGGTATCGGCACGCTCAAAGTCTGCGTTGCTTATAAAAAATCCGACGGCACTGTGCTCAAGGACTTCCCCGTGACTTTGGAGGAGCTTGCCGACTGCACGCCGATTTACGAGGAAATCGAAGGCTATGACGGAGATTTGTCCGACTGCCGCAAATTCGATGAGCTTCCCGAAAAATGCCGCTCGTATATCACCCGTCTTGAAGAGCTTTGCGGCTGCCCGATTACGATAATCGGTGTGGGCGCGGGCAACGACCAGGTAATTTTCCGCTGATGAAGATTGTTTTTATCGGCGATGTTGTCGGGAAAAACGGCTGCGAGGCGCTTTCAAAGGAGCTCCGGAAAATCAAGAGCGATTTTGGAGCGGAGCTTGTTATCGTAAACGGCGAAAACAGTGCCGAGGGAAACGGTATCGACAAGCGCTCCGAAGCGGCAATTTTTGACGCGGGCGCGGACGTTATCACAACAGGAAATCACGCGTTCAACAAGTATGAGATTTTCGAGGAATTTGACCGCTGCGACAGGCTTATCAGACCTGCGAATTTCGGCACGGAGATTGCCGGAAAAGGTTTCTGTGAGCTGGATTTCGGGAGCTTCAAAGTCTGCGTTGTTAACCTTATCGGCTCTGCTTTTATGCAGCCCTGCGACAACCCGTTCAAGTGCGCGGAAGAGCTTCTGAAGGGCATTGACGCGAAAGTAATTATCGTGGATTTTCACGCGGAAGCAACCTCCGAAAAGCGCGCAATGGGATTTTTCCTTGCGGGAAAGGTAACGGCGGTGCTCGGCACGCACACCCACGTTCAGACTGCCGACGAGCAGATTATCGACGGCACGGGCTATATCACGGACGTCGGTATGACAGGGCCCGCAGACTCTGTTCTCGGTGTTGACAAGGATATAATCATAGAAAAATTCCTCACCTATCGTCACAAAAAACACGTTTTTGCAAGCGGAGAGTGCCTTATCAGCGGCGTATGTCTTGACATTGACGTGAAGAGCGGGAAATGCGTATCAATAGAACGTTTTTGCAGAAGAACTTAAAAAACTTCAGCACAATTCTATATAAAAAGATTATAATGGAAAGGTGAAACATAAAAGTTTCAAACGGTGATTAAAATGGAAGTAGTAAAGGTTTCGGCACATTCTGTACCAAAATCCGTAGCAGGAGCAATTGCAGCGGTTATACGCGAAAACCGCGAGGTTGAAGTTCAGGCTGTCGGCGCTGGTGCGGCAAATCAGGCTGTCAAATCAATCGCGATTGCAAGAAGCTATATGGCGCTTGTCGGTGTGGATTTGATTTGTATTCCCGCGTTCACTACTGTCGTTATCGATGACGAAGAACGCACAGCGATGAAGTTTATCGTTGAGCCGAGATAAATTGAAGAAAATTCTGCTGATAACAACGGGCGGGACAATCGCTTGTGCCGATACAAACGAGGCGAGAGCTCCCGAAAACGGCGCGAAAAGACTGTTGGAGAAGCTTTCTGCGCTACCAGAAAATGCTGAAATAACAAGCATTTCACCGTTTTGCCTTGACAGCACGGATATGTCCCCGAAAGAGTGGACGCAGCTCGCTGTTCTTGTCCGCGAAAATTACGGGCAATACGACGGATTTGTGATAACCCACGGCACGGATACGCTCGGTTACGCAGCCGCAGCGCTCTCCTGCCTTATACAAAACAGCAAAAAGCCAATTGTCCTCACGGGAAGTATGCTTCCGATGACAGCGGAAAACTCCGACGCGCCGAGAAATCTCTCGGACGCGCTGGCTTTCGCTGCCAATGAAAATGCGCATGGTGTTGTTGTCGCTTTTGACGGAAAAATCATTGACGGACGGTTCGCAGTCAAGGTTGACACGAAGAGTGTTTCGGCTTTTGAGAGCGTGAACGAGCACGAAAAAACCGTCGGTGAAACACGCTTTTTCGACAAAATGGACGCACGGATTTCCGTTATTCGGCTTGTTCCTGGAGTTGAACCGCCGATAATTTCTGAAAACACTCGCGCGGTGCTGATACTTGGCTTCGGCACGGGCGGGCTGCCGATGTACGGCGGCTGGGAAAAGTGGCTTGAAAAGCTCGTTTCCCGCGGGGTTTACGTCATAATGTCAACGCAGGTTCTTCGCGGCGGAAGCAAGCTTGATTTGTACGAGGTCGGCGCGAGGATTTCAGCGGAATATCCCGTAATCGACGCGGGAAAAATGACCGCAGAATACGCGGCAATGAGGGCAATGTGGGCGCTTGCATATTCCGATGATTTTGACGGATTTCGGCGCATTTTTCTGCAATAAAAAACTATTTGAAAGGCGGCATTCTTATGAAATGTATCCCAATCGAACAGCTTAACAACGCCGCAAAAACTCCTGCGCAGCTTGTCGCAGACGGCGAAAAAATCTACGCGGAACAGATTGAACACGCTGCGCGCGGGATTTTTGAAAACCGCAGCGAGCGGCCCGTGGTGCTGATTTCGGGACCGTCGGGCTCCGGTAAAACCACATCGGCACACCGAATTGCCGCGCTTCTGGAAGAATACGGCTGCAAAGCGCACACGATTTCGATGGACAACTATTTTCTGCCTATGCACGAAAACGAGGCTGCCCGTGATGAAAACGGAAACATCGACTTTGAAAGTCCGCTGAGGCTGGATATTCCGCTGTTCAAGCAGCACCTTGAAATGCTGTTCAGAGGCGAGCAAATTGATATTCCCGCGTTTGATTTTGCGAAACAGGAGAGAATTGTCGGAATGCCGCTTCAGAGAAATGACGGCGAGATTGTAATTCTCGAAGGAATACACGCTCTGAACCCGCTTGTGACGGGAAATTCCGAGGATTTCACGACGTGTGTTTACGTCAGTGTGAGAACGAGAATTTCGGACGGCGAGAAGCTGCTTCACCCATCGAAAATCCGACTTATGCGCAGACTTATGCGGGATAAGCTGTTTCGTGGACGGAGTATAACGGAAACGTTTGAGTTTTTCAAATCGGTTGAGCGCGGGGAAAACTTGTACATAATGCCGTTTAAAAACCGCGCGGATTTTGATATTGACACGTTTATTGAGTACGAGCCGCTGGTTTACCGTGATATTCTGCTGCCGGATTTGGCTGCGGAAAGCCCGCATTATGCGGATTACGGGGACTATGCGGATATTGAGTACTTTTTGAAGCTGTTGTCACCGGTTGAAAGGGAAAATGTGCCGGACAATTCGCTGATTAAGGAATTTATCGGGAACTGAGAATATGCCGCGAAGCGAAAAAAGTCTTTTTGGAGTTCCAAGAACCTTTTTCTTCAGAAAAAGGTTCTTGGTCGCCGAAGGCACTCGCGACGAAGTCGCGCTACTGAAGGCGAAGCCGCAAATCAAAAAAAGAACGTTTTTGCTAACTTTTGATAAACCAACAATTATTTACATCGGTTTGCAGCCATTGCCAATTTTTTTGACGTAATGTCAAAAAAATCGCAAACCCCATTTATCAAGTCAAACTAAACGAAGAAACTCGGAGTTCGCGCTCCGAGTTTTTCTTTTATTCAAAGTTCGATTTGTGGGAGAGGTTTTGGGTTTTACCACCGAGATTAGGTCGTTCTGATTTCTTGCGATTTTTCGGGTATCAAACCCCGAAAAATCAGCAAGGGTTGCTGAACGTATGCAGGATTATTTCTGATAAGAGAAATTCCTGCAAGCGTCCTTTTTATGGATTTTTACGCTTCGCTTCAGTGCCTTCGGCGACAAGGAACCTTTTTCTGAAGAAAAAGGTTCTTGGAACTCCAAAAAGACTTTTTTCGCTGCGCGCGTTTATTCCAGCTCAAATGCGCCCGTATACAGCCGATAATACTGCCCCTTCTGAGCAATCAACTTCTCGTGCGAGCCACGCTCAATTATCTTTCCGTGGTCAAGCACCATTATCACGTCCGAATTCTTAACCGTAGACAGCCTGTGCGCAATCACAAACACCGTTCTCCCCTTCATCAGCGCGTCCATTCCCTTCTGAACAATCGCTTCCGTTCTCGTATCAATCGAACTCGTCGCTTCGTCCAAAATCATCACCGGCGGGTCGGCAACCGCTGCCCTCGCAATCGATATCAGCTGCCGCTGTCCCTGCGAAAGCCCGCTTCCGTCACCCTTCAGCACCGTGTTGTAACCGTCCGACAACATCCTGATAAATCCGTCCGCGTTTGCCAGCTTCGCCGCAGCTATACACTCCTCATCAGTCGCGTCCGGCTTGCCGTAGCGCAGATTGTCCATAACCGTTCCCGTGAACAGATTAACGTCCTGCAAAACCACTCCCAGCGACCTGCGCAAATCCGCTTTCTTGATTTTATTGATATTTATACCGTCATAGCGGATTTTTCCGTCGTCAATGTCGTAGAAACGATTGATTAGATTTGTAATCGTGGTTTTGCCCGCGCCCGTTGCTCCGACAAATGCAATCTTCTGTCCCGGCTCAGCATAGATATCAATGTTGTGCAGAACAATTTTCTCCGGCACATAACCGAAATCCACGTCATCGAGAACAACATTTCCCTTGAGCTCGGTATAGGTGAGCGTGCCGTCGGAATGCGGGTGCTTCCAGGCCCAGAGGTGAGTACGCTCGTCGGTTTCGGTGAGGTTGCCGTTCTCGTCATATTTTGCGTTGACAAGCGTTACATAGCCGTTGTCAACCTCGCTTTCCTCGTCAAGCAGCTTGAAAATTCTTCCTGCGCCTGCCATTGCCATAGCAACAGAGTTGAGCTGCTGGGAAACCTGTCCGATAGGGCCGATAAAGCTGCGCGAGAGCTGCAAAAACGAAGCGATAGAGCCGAGCGAGAGCACTCCCACGGAGAAACACGCAACGTTTGTCGCGCCGTTTATTGCTAGCAAACCGCCGACAATCGCGAGTATGACATACAACAGATAACCCATACAGTTGTTAATCGGCATAAGAACATTCGCAAAAGCGTTTGCCTTGCAGACGTTCTCGGACAGCTCAAAGTTGCGCTCGTCAAACTGCTCCTTTGCCTTTTCCTCACGGCAGAACAGCTTGATTACACGCTGTCCGTTAATCATTTCCTCTACATAGCCGTTGAGGTTTGCCATAGATTTTTGCTGACGGACAAAGAACGTGCCCGATTTTCCAGCAACCTTTGCCGTGATGAGCATAATCACAGCCAGCATTACGATAACAACCAGCGTAAGCCAGAGCGAAAGGCTTAGCATAGAGCAGAAAACCGCGATTACGGTTATACCCGAGGAGAGAAACTGCGGAAGCGACTGCGAGAGCATTTGCTGCATTGCGTCCGCGTCGTTTGTGTAGAAGCTCATTACATCACCGTGGGTGTGGGTGTCGAAGTATTTTATCGGCAAGGTCTGCATATGCGAGAACATCTCGTCACGCACCTTTTTAAGCACGCCCTGCGAAACAGTTGCCATAACTCTTGCCTGAACGAGAGCGCAAACCGCTCCGAGCAAAAACAGGCTTCCCATTAAAATAAGAGTTCTGATAAGTCCCGAAAAATCGGCAAGAGCACCGCCTGCGGTTGCCTCGACAATCGGCATAATGTTGTCGTCGATAAGAGTTTTGATGAAAAGAGAGGACGAAACGCTTGCAACAGCGCTGACGATAATGCACAGCGCAACGACAATCAGCTGCTTGCGAAACGGCTTCAAATAGCTGAAAAGACGCTTGATAACGGTTTTGTCGGTTTTCATCGGAACACGCGCGCCTTTCGGAGGCTTTCCTCCGTGACCCATTGACATATTACTCATCGTCGCTCGCCCCCTTTGTCTGACTGTCGTAAATTTCGCGGTAAATCGGGCTTCTCGCGTACAGCTCGTCGTGAGTTCCCATATCCGCGATTTTTCCGTTGTCCATTATGATAATCTTGTCTGCCTCGCAAACAGAGGAAACACGCTGCGCGATAATGATTTTCGTGGTATCGGGAATGTCCTCTTTGAAGGATTTTCTAATCATCGCGTCTGTTTTCGTGTCAACAGCCGAGGTTGAGTCGTCGAGAATAAGAATTTTCGGCTTTTTGAGCAAAGCGCGCGCGATACACAAACGCTGCTTCTGACCGCCCGAAACGTTTGTACCGCCCTGTTCGATATAGGTGTTGTACTTTTCGGGCATAGCCTGAATAAAATCGTCTGCACAAGCCGATTTGCAGACCTGCCGAACCTCTTCATCGGTCGCGTTTTCGTTGCCCCAGCGGATATTCTCGGCAATCGTTCCCGAAAACAGTACGTTCTTCTGCAAAACCATAGCGACGTTGTTTCTCAGAGCTTCGAGATTATAGTCGCGGACGTTCTCGCCTCCGACAAAAACCTCGCCCTCAATTGTGTCGTAAAGACGCGGTATCATCTGCACGAGCGTGGATTTTGAAGAACCCGTGCCGCCGATTATACCGACGGTTTCTCCGCTTTTTATGGTGAGGTTGATGTGGTCGAGAGCGTTGTTTTCAGCGGTTTTGAAGTACTTGAAGCAAACGTTTCTGAACTCAATCGAGCCGTCCTTTACCTCTGTGAGATTGCGCTCGCCGTCGTTGATGTCGCTCTTTTCGTTCAAGACCTCGCAAACGCGGTCTGCACTCGCTTTTGACATCGTGAGCATAACGAAAATCATCGACAGCATCATAAGGCTCATCAGGATTTGCATTGTATAGGTGAACAGCTCCAGAAGGCTGCCTGTTGTAAGTCCGAGCTCGGCGTTGTTTCCGCTCGCGACAACAGCCTGCGCACCAAGCCACGAAACCAGAATTATACAGGTGTAAACGGAAACCTGCATAGCGGGCGCGTTGAAAGCAACGGTTTTCTCGGCTTTTGTGAACAAGCCGAAGATTTTCTGCGAGATTTTGCCAAATTTTTCCTTTTCGTGTTCCTCACGGACAAAGCTCTTTACAACGCGAATTCCGCGAAGATTTTCCTCGACAACGTTGTTTAAGTCGTCATAGGTTGTGAAAACCTTTCTGAAAATCGGGAACGCGGTTTTGATGATAACCGCGAGAATGATTGCCAGAAACGGGATAACATAAAGGAAAACACTTGCAAGCTCGCTGTCCGCTTTGAACGAGAAAATGCACGCGAAAACCAGCATAGCGGGCGCTCTAAACACAATTCTCGTGAGCATCTGAAACGACATCTGAACGTTTGTCACGTCCGTAGTCAGACGTGTGACAAGACTTGCCGGTGAGAATTTATCGATGTTCGAGAAGCTGAAATTCTGGATATTGTAGAACATATCGTGACGGACGTTTCTTGAAAAATACGATGAAGCGCGCGAAGCCGTGTAGCCCGCCGTCACTCCGAAGAACATCGCCAGTATAGTCTGCACCATCAGAATAAGTCCGTATTTCAGAACTGCGTCCATATTTCCGAGCGTAATTCCCTCGTCAATCAGCTTTGCCATTACGCTTGGAATTGACACCTCGATGAACGACTCCAGCAACACAAAAATCGGCGTGATAATTGCGGGAATTTTTGCCTGCCGAACACATTTTGCCAAAGTTTTTATCATTGTATATCTCCTTTCGGGTGATTTTTTTCCGCTTCAAGCGAAATTATATTTGTCTGCATTCTCTGAATAAAACTGCACAAAATCGCGATTTCCTCGGGTGAAAAACCGCTCCTGAGCTTTTTGTCAAGCTCCTCACCCTCGCGGCGCATTTCCCTGCCGATTTCGCGGGACTTCTCCGTGAGGACAAGCTTTTTCAGACGAGCGTCGTGAGAAACGCTTTCCCTTCGGATAAGCTCCTTTTTTTCGAGAAGCGACAGCACTTTCGATACCGTCGAGCGCGTAATCCCGAAATTCTGCTCCAAATCGCGCTGAAAAACATTTCGTCCCTCTTCCTCCGCCTCAAACAGATAACCCATAATCCATTTGTTTGAGCAGGTGAGGTTGTCAAGCTCGCGCATAATCTCGGAGTTGCGGTCAAGATAACGTCTTATAGCATTGTTCAGCTTGCGAAGACGAATTCCCAAGCCTGTTCTCTCTTCCAAAAAAGTCACCTCTTATGTCAGAAATTGTTGGATATCCTACATTATAAGGCAAATTAAATAATTTGTCAAGCGCTTTTTTGTAAAAATTTAACCAAAGTTTTTAAAATCATTTGTAGCATTTGCCTACTGAGAGTTCAAAAAAACTATTGAAAAATCCAAGGAAATGTGCTATAATTAGATGTATTCTGTGAAAGGAGAACAAAAAATGTATAAAATAGTACGAAAAAAAGAACTCAATCCCACAGTAACACTGATGGATATTGACGCACCGCTGGTTGCGAAAAAAGCACAGCCCGGTCAGTTTATCATTCTGCGCGTTGATGAAAACGGCGAGAGAATACCGCTTACTGTTGCGGATTATGACCGCGAGAAGGGTACTGTAACCATTATTTTCCAGATTGTTGGCGCAACAACCGAGCTGCTCAACCACAAAAACGAGGGCGAATACATTCAGGACTTCGTAGGACCGCTCGGAAAGGCAACCAAAACCGAGGGCTTGAAGAAAGTCGCGGTTGTCGGCGGCGGTGTTGGCTGCGCGATTGCTTATCCCGTTGCGAAAAAGCTCCACGAATGCGGCTGCGAGGTACACTCGATTGTCGGCTTCAGAAACAAGGATTTGGTTATTCTCGAAGACGAATTTAACGCTGCTTCAAGCGTTCTCAAAATAATGACAGACGACGGCTCTTACGGCACGAAAGGTCTTGTCACCGACGCTCTGAAAGAGCTTATCGAGGCAGGAAATCAGTACGACGAGGTTATCGCGATTGGTCCCGTTATTATGATGAAGTTTGTGTGCAAGCTCACGAAAGAATATAATATCAAGACAGTTGTTTCGATGAACCCGATTATGATTGACGGAACGGGTATGTGCGGCGGCTGCCGTCTTACTGTCGGCGGTGAAACAAAGTTCGCGTGCGTTGACGGTCCCGAGTTTGACGGTCATCTCGTCGACTTTGACGAAGCGCTGGAGCGCGGCTCGATGTACCGTGAATTTGAGCAGGCAAAGCGCGAGGAAGTCTGCAATCTCTTCAAGGGGGTAAAGTGAAATGCCGAATATGAGCTTAAAAAAGAACGAAATGCCCGCTCAGGAGCCGAATGTCCGCAACAAGAATTTCTCTGAGGTCGCGCTCGGCTACACCGAGGAGCAGGCTGTTGACGAGGCAAACCGCTGCCTTAACTGCAAGAACAGACCTTGCGTTGGCGGCTGTCCCGTTTCGATTGATATTCCCGAATTTATCGCAAAAATCCGCGAAAAGGATTTTGAGGGCGCTTATCAGATAATCTCGAAGAGCAGCTCTCTGCCCGCTGTCTGCGGACGCGTCTGCCCGCAGGAAACGCAGTGCGAGAGCAAGTGCGTGCGCGGTATCAAGGGCGAGCCCGTGGCAATCGGTCGTCTTGAACGCTTTGTTGCCGATTGGCACAACAAAAACGCAACCGAAGCGCCGAAAGCTCCCGAAAAGAACGGACACAAGTGCGCGGTTATCGGTGCGGGTCCTTCGGGACTTACCTGCGCTGGTGACCTCGCGAAAATGGGCTATGACGTAACCGTATTCGAGGCACTTCACCTCGCAGGCGGTGTTCTGGTTTACGGTATTCCCGAGTTCAGACTTCCGAAAGCAATCGTAGCTCACGAGGTTGAAAACCTGAAAGCGCTCGGTGTAAAAATCGAAACAAACGTTGTTATCGGAAGAACAATCGAGGTTGACGAGCTTTTCGAGCAGGGTTTTGAAGCAATCTTCATCGGCTCGGGCGCGGGCTTGCCGAGATTTATGAACATTCCCGGCGAGAACCTCAAAGGTGTGTACTCCGCAAACGAGTTCCTCACGAGAGTAAACCTGATGAAAGCGTACAAGGAAGGAGCAGAAACTCCTATCAAAAAGAACACAAGCGTTGCTGTTGTCGGCGGAGGAAACGTCGCAATGGACGCAGCACGCTGCGCGAAACGTCTTGGCGCAGAGAACGTTTATATCGTATATCGCCGCGGTTTGGAGGAAATGCCCGCGCGTAAAGAGGAAGTCGAGCACGCAATGGAAGAGGGCATTATCTTCAAGACGCTCAACAATCCCGTGGAAATTCTCGGCGACGAGCACAAGTTTGTTACGGGAATGAAGTGCGTTGAAATGGAGCTCGGCGAGCCCGACGCTTCGGGAAGAAGAAGACCTGTCGAAAAGAAGGACAGCGAGTTTACGCTTGACGTGGACTGCGTGGTTATGTCAATCGGTACTTCTCCGAACCCGCTTATCCGCAACACCACAAAAGGTCTTGAAACCAACAAGCACGGCTGCTTTGTAGCCGACGAGGTTGGCCAGACGTCAAGAGAAGGTGTTTTTGCGGGCGGCGACGCGGTAACAGGCGCTGCTACGGTAATTCTCGCAATGGGTGCCGGAAAGACCGCCGCAAAGGCAATGGACGAGTACATCAAATCGAAGAATTAATTGCAAAACCGCCGTTCTTGTTTCGGGAACGGCGGTTTCATATACAGAACAATGCCGCCATTTTTTCGGCGGCATTTTTATCATTATAACGCGGTGTCATCTTCCCAAAAAATCTTCAACCAGCTCGTATGCGTGAGCCTCAGAAGCGCAAAGCCTGTTGAGCAGCGAAACAAATTCCTGTATTTCATCTCTCTTTACGGAAATATCAAAGATTTCAATATGCTCGCTGCCAATGCCATAGCTCCTTGCCGTTTCCCCGTCAATGTAGACCTCTGCTTCAACAATTCGCCACATATTTTCACACTCCGTTATTGCAGTTTTTTTGGAGACCCCTCCTCTCTGATATAAATATTAACATAAAGATTATATAAAGAACAGAAAATATAATATCGGTTATTTAACGGGAATTCTTTTTATTTGGCTATAATTGGAAATAAGCAACAGATTGTTCAACAAAGCACTTGACTTTTCAGCTTTATTATGTTAAAATATTAGTAAGTGTTATCATTCCGGATTTATAGGGAGGAAAAGCTATGAAAAAGAGCAAGCACAATATGGATATACTGTACAAAGCGCTTCTTTCGCTGAAAACCGAGGAGGAGTGCGAAGCGTTTCTGGAGGATTTGTGCACACCGCAGGAGCTTGACGCAATGGCTCAAAGACTGAGCGTTGCGGTTATGCTCAGCGAGGGTGCCGTGTACAATAAAATCGTGACCGAAACGGGCGCTTCCACAGCGACGATTTCCCGCGTAAACAAAACGCTGACTTATCAGACGGCGGGCGGCTATGAAATCGTGCTCGACAGGATAAAAAACAATGTGTGACGAGCGTGGCTACGGTGATTTCGCGGAGGTTTACGATTTGCTCACGACAAATGTGCCGTATGATGAAATCGCCGATTATTACACGAAGATTTTGTGCAAAATCACAGACGGAAAACGGCTGCTGGATATGGGCTGCGGGACGGGAAACCTCACAATCCGTCTGGCAGAGCGAGGCTTTGACGTAATCGGTCAGGACGCTTCATCGGAAATGCTGTCGATTGCCGCAGAAAAGTCGTTTGATGTGCAGTGGATTTGTCAGGATATGACAGAAACCGAGCTCGGCGAAGAAGTAGACGCGGTGATTTCCACGCTTGACAGCATAAATCATCTCGAAAGCGCAGAGGAAATCGCGGCTTGTTTTGAGCGCGCAGCGGCAAATCTAAAAAGCGGCGGAGCGTTTGTATTCGATGTGAACACGATTTTCAAGCACCGCGAAATTCTTGCAAACAACACGTTTGTGTACGACGTGGACGGGGCTTATTGCGTGTGGCAGAACGAGTTTTGCGCGAGGGACAACGGTGTTTCGATTGACCTCGACATCTTCTTTGAGGAGGATGACGGCTCGTATATTCGCGGCGGTGAGAGCTTTCGGGAAATCGCGCTTCCGGCTGATGAAATGAAAGAAATGCTGGAAAAGAGCGGGTTTGAAATAGTTGAAATTTATGAATATCTCACGTTTAATCAGCCGTCCGAAAACAGCGAAAAGCTGTTGTTTGCGGCAAAAAAGAGATAAAACAAAGGTGATATAATGGGAAAAATTGTTAGAACTCTTTCCGAGGACGGAAGCGTGCTTTGCGCGGCTCTCGACTCGACTGATATTGTCCGTGAAATCGCGCGGCTGCACGGCTCAACTCCCGTCGTGACCGCGGCTCTCGGACGTTTGGCAACGGCTGCGGCAATGATGGGTGCAATGCTGAAATACGAGGGCGACGAGCTCACGCTGCGTGTAAACGGAGGCGGACCCTGCGGCACGCTCACGGCTGTTTCGGATTATCGCGGAAACGTAAAGTGCAGCGTCACAAATCCCGACGTAAACATTCCCGCAAAGCCCGATGGCTCGCTTGACGTGGAAACCGCAGTGGGCTGCGACGGCTCGCTGACGGTTATCAAGGATATGGAGCTGAAAGAGCCGTATTGCGGGCAGGTGCCGCTGATTTCGGGCAGCATTGCCGAGGATATCACGTCCTACTACGCGATAAGCGAGCAGCTCCCGACGGTTGTTGCGCTGGGAATTTCTTTCGGCGAGCGCGCAGAAATTGAAGCTGCCGCGGGATTTATGGTGCAGATTGTGCCACCTGTTTCCGATAAAGCTGTGGAAATTCTGGAACGGAATTTGCAGAATATGGACGACATCTCGCAAATGCTGGAAAATCACCTCACTCCCGAGCATATTGCAATGACTGCGCTTTCGGGGCTTGGTGCGGAAATTCTCGACAGCTGGGAATGCGGCTATTTCTGCGGGTGTTCACGCGAAAAAACCGAGCAAATCCTCGTTTCTCTCGGCAAAGAGGAGATACAAAAGCTGATTGACGAGCAGAAGGAAACCGAGGTTTGTTGTCACTTTTGCAATAAAAAATACGTTTTTTCAGCGGAAGATATGTTGAAATTGCTGAAAGATGCAAAAAACTAAAAAAATATAAAAAAGTGCTTGACTTTTCAGCGCGAAATGTGTATAATATAATAGTCGCTGAAAAGCAGTATGGAAGTTTAGCTCAGCTGGGAGAGCATCTGCCTTACAAGCAGAGGGTCGGGGGTTCGAGCCCCTCAACTTCCACCAAAAATGTGCCTGCAAAAGCGGGTGCAAATGGCCCGGTAGTTCAGTTGGTTAGAACGCCGCCCTGTCACGGCGGAGGTCGAGAGTTCGAGTCTCTTCCGGGTCGCCAGCAGCTTATATTGCCCTTGGTTTTTGCCGAGGGCATTTTTGTGCACAAAAACAGAAAACCGCTCAGGTTTTCCGCAAAAACAAAAGCCCGACAAAAATCGGGCTTTTTTATTACTCTCGCATTGAAACATCGAAAACCTTTGCCGCTGTGGAAAGCGCCATAATCTCGTACTCCGACCACATCTGACGCTGGGTTTTCTTGGCAAACATAACGTATCCCGAGAATTTTCCCACGCGGTCAATCCGATAAAACAGAGCCGATTTTACTCCCTTTTGGTTCAGACATTCCTCAACCTCGGGACATTTTCCGTCCAACTTGTAAAGTCCGTCGAGAACCAGCAGATTGTCGCTGTTGAAAAGCGAGCCGAACGTTTCATCATACTTGAAATGCGCGATTTTTCCGATATCCGAGAAAATACCCTCGGGCGTCCACTGAAACGCAACCGTGAAGTCCTGATAAATCATCAGAATTTCGCTCAGTGCAAATGCCTCGCCGATTTCCGAGAAAATCTTCGCGTTGTTGTATGTACGGCGGACAAGATATCTGTCGACAAGTCTGTGCATTATGCCGATTTTGTCCGCGGAGAAATTCTTCACGTTTTTCGGAACAGAACCGACCGGTTCAAGCTGTGAGTCGTGAAGCTCGGGTGCGTAGATGATGTAGCGGTTTTTGCCCTTGGATTTCGCTATGTAAAGCATTTTGTCCGCGAGCGAATACAGCTTGTTGAAGTCGCTTCCGTTTACCGGAAACTCGCACACACCCATTGAGCAGGTTACATTCAGCTCGCGCGGGTCGTTCTTGAACGTCCACTCAACCGTCGTTCTTATGGTTCTGAGCATATTTCTCAGCTCGGTCTGGTCGGCAATGGTTTCGGTCACGATAAGAATTTCATCTCCGCCCATTCTGCCGACAATTCCGCGTCCGTTCACGTTGTCGTTGATGATTTTCGTGAACGCAATCAGAACATCATCGCCGACAATATGCCCGTAGGTATCGTTCACATACTTGAAATTATCGAGGTCGAGCAGGATAAAATAGCTGTGCCCGTTCTCGTTGTTTGCCATAATCCTGTTCGCCTGCTCAATTACAGCGCGCTTATTGAGCATATCAAGGAAAACGTCCTTGTCGTTCACCGCGTCGATTACATTTCCCTGCGACTTGTTTCCGCCGATTTCAATACACCCGACAACGCTTACCTCTCCCGCTTCATCGCTGACCAGACGGCACGAGAACAAGCACTCCTCGAACTCCGTCCCGCCCAAAAAGCCTTTTATCTTAACCGAATGACGGAAACCCTTCCTTGAAACCGCAATATCCTCGCAGAGCGACTTGAATTCATTTGCGCTTTCGGGAGCGACCTTTCCGTTAAGCATCTCCTCTTTCCAACCGTCAATTGTGCCGTTATAAATCACTCTACGGCGGTTGTCGTTTATGTAATACACTTCCAGAAGCTCGCTTGTGCGCTCGTATTTCAGCAAAATGCAGCCCAGCAAATCGAAATATGCGTTGGCAAGACTTTTCACCTTTTTAAGCTCGTTTCTTGCAGCGCGAAGCTCGGACAAATCCGCGATTTTTATGCGAAGAAGCATTTCACAGCCCTCAAAAAAGACGTGAAAAGAGGCAAGACAAGCACAGAAAACCCCGTCTGCTCTGCGCAGGCTGAGCATAACGTGATAGTCGCCGCCGACACCGCTTTTGAAGGCATTCTTTATGACGGGAACATCGTCCTCAGCGAAAGCCGTTTCCGCAGAAGCATTCATATCAAGTCCCGTGAATTTCAAAAAGCCGTCGTCAGCCAGCTTTAAAAACAAATTACTTGTAACGGTTATCTCACCGCTGTAATTACTCTTCATAACTACTCCCGCTGGAGGATTTGTAATCGATTACGCAATTTGCCAAAAATCCCCCTAAAAATTTTTCCCTATTGTGTATTATACAACAAAACCCGTTTTTTGTCAAGCGGGTTAATTCACAGAATTTCACATTAATTATGCAATATTCAAAAAAAATTTTGAATTTGTTATAATTTTTTCTGCAAAAGAACGATTTTTCGGGATTTTCGCAAAACATCTTGAAAATTATAAAAATTGTGATATAATAAGAAAAGTTTTTTCAAACGAGGTGAATTTTATGGCGAAAAATGCCGTTCGCGATTTGACGCAGGGCAAGCCGATGAAGCTAATTCTGGGGTTTATGCTGCCGCTGCTTTTCGGGCTGCTGTTTCAGCAGTTTTACAATATGGTTGACACGATTATCGTCGGGCAATTCCTCGGTATCGACGACCTCGCGGGAGTGGGCTCGACGGGCTCGGTAAACTTTCTGGTAATGGGCTTTGTAATCGGAGTTTGCGCGGGTTTTGCAATTCCCGTTGCACAAAAATTCGGCTCAAAGGATTTCGACGAGCTGAAAAAATTCGTAGGAAACACAATCTGGGTTTCGGTATTTTTCGCTGCCCTGCTCACAACCGCGACCTGCCTGCTTTGCACAAAAATTCTCGAATGGATGAATACTCCCGCAAATGTTTTCACACCCGCGCGCGACTATATTTTTGTGATTTTCCTCGGGATACCCGTGACGTTTTTGTACAACATTCTCTCGGGATTTATCCGCTCGCTCGGCGACTCGAAAACACCCGTTTTTATCCTTGTCGGGACAAGTCTGCTTAATGTCGCGCTGGATATTTTTATGATTGTGGTGCTGCAAATGGGCGTTGCGGGAGCAGCGTGGGCTACGGTGATTTCACAGCTTGTCGCGGGAGTTTTGTGTATTGTTTTCATCATAAAACGCTTTGAGCTGCTCCATATCAGCCGCGACGACCTGAAATTCCGTCCGTATTATATCGGCAGACTTTGCGCGGTTGGCTTGCCTATGGGATTGCAGTATTCGATTACGGCAATCGGCACAATTTTGCTGCAAGCCGCGGTGAACGGGCTCGGCTCCGTGGCAATTGCCGCAGTAACCGCGGGAAACAAAGTCGGGCAGTTTATGTGCTGTCCGTATGACGCAATGGGCAGCACAATGGCAACCTTCGGCGGGCAAAACGTCGGCGCAGGAAAGCTTGACCGCCTCAAACGCGGCTTGTTTGACTGTATTCTGCTCGGTATCGGCTGGTCGCTGATTGCGCTTGTAATCGCGTATTTCTTCGGCGGAAACCTTGCCGCGATGTTTATCAACACAAACGACCCCGAAACCGCCGAAAACGCCTCGGAAATCATCAGGCTTGCACAGCGTTTTCTTGTGACAAACGCTCTTTTCTATATCCCGCTTGCTTTTGTAAACATCGTGCGCTTTCTTATTCAGGGAATGGGCTCTTCGCAAATCGCGCTGTATGCTGGTGTGTTTGAGCTTGTCGCACGCGGAGTTGTGGCAATTTGCTTTGTGCCGATGTTCGGTTATGACGCGGTCTGCTTCGCAAATCCCGCAGCTTGGGTGCTCGCGGACTGCTTCCTTGTACCGGCATTTTTCGCTTGCTTCAATATTGTAAAAAGAAGGCTGCCGTGAAAAAAAGCGGCAGCTCAAAAAAATGTTTACAAAATGCAAAAAATGTGATATAATGAAATATATCAAACATTTCGAGGTAATGACAATGAAAAAATTTCTTGCAATCGCGCTCTCTGCATTTTTGCTCGCGGGCTGCTCGGCGAATACCGCAAGCGAAAGCACAAGCTCCGCAACCTCCGCGGAGATATCGTCCGAAACAACTTCTTCCGTCACGGAAAGCTCCTCCGAAAGCGTTTCTTCAAGCGTTTCGACAAGCGTTGAAGAAAGCTCGTCCGTGACTGTTGAAAGCTCGTCAAGTGTTTCGAGTTCATCGACGACCGAAAAGCCCGCCGAAAGTTCGTCAAGCAGTTCTTCTTCAAATAAGCCTGTAGAAAAGCCTGTAAGTTCTTCAACAAGTTCTTCTTCTACAAATAAGCCTACAAGTTCTTCTACTACTAAAATTGAAGAAAAGCCTATTCACACACATACATTTACAGAAGCAACTTGCACTAATCCTGCAACTTGCATTTCTTGTGGTGAAACAAAGGGTACAACTATAAATCATAATTACAATAATGGTTCTTGCATTTATTGCGGTAAAAACGACCCTAATTATGTAGCACCTCATAATTGTAAATATGATGGCCATATCTGGAACAATTCCTATACAGAATCTTCTACTGAAAATGTGGAAATCGTTGAAAGTCACATTGTAAGTAACTGTGGTTTTGACTTTACTTTATCAAGTCGCTACTTTGGAATAACCACTAATGACGTAGACTTTCCAAAAATTTTTGGAGTTGCCTTTGGTTCTGGTTCTGCACCTGTAAAAACTACGGGTATTAAAACAATCACCAAGTATTACCACGAATGTTCTGAATGTGGTTATAAAGAAGTATATAAAACTGAAGAAACTGTTTCTCAAGGTACTACTTGGGAATATGCGGTTGAACCTCGTTCTGAAGACTTTCCTATTATATGGTACGACATCAATAATATTCCTGATGTTGTTTATGAAGGTATAGAAAAAGTTCATGAATGGGAAAAAGCTCATGGTTTTTAAACCAAACTAAAATCAAATATTTATTTGAGCCGTGAGGAAACTTGCGGCTCTTTTTATCTTGCCGATTTCATTCTCCCGTACAGTTTCTCCAGCAGCTTTCTCAGCGGAACAAACAACACCAGCGCAATCACGAAATTCCCCGCGCAGTGAAGCAAATCAAACGGAATGCCCGAAACCCACTTTCCCGCAGCGTAGCCAAACCCGCCGATGAAGATATCGACGGGTGCGCAAAACGCGCCGAAAAGCAGCCCGAAAGCTCCCGAAATCACCGCCCACACAAGCGGGTTTTCCTGCTTTCTGAAAGCAATCGCAACAAACGCGAGAATTGCCCATATATAGAGGTAGCAGATATTCCACAGTCCAATTCCGAACAGCAGAATGTCCAGAATTACATAAACGTACACGGAATACAGGCTCTTTTTCCCGAAAACAACCGCGTAAACCATTGTCAGAAGCGACACGGGCTCAATGTTCGGAAGCCCGCTCATCGCGACCTGCAAAGCGAACATAAGCCCGCCCAGCACCCCGAAAAGCGCGATTTCCCACAGGAGCAGCTTTTTCTCAGCTTGCAAGGGTGTACTCCAACTTGAAGCTGTCGCCGTCATTTACGGGAGTTGCGTCAACACCGGTGTTTGCGTACTCGTCGCCGATGTAAAACGCCCAGTATGCGCCGTCCTTGTCCCAGATTGCCTGCTCGCCGTCAACCACCTCAATCATAAGACCGTATGCGCTTTCCGTGCCCGAGATAATCTTCTCGTTTTTAAGCGCTGCGCCGAGATATTCTTCATCCGTGTGATAGGTGAAATCCTTCGCGCTCTTGTCCGCGTGAACAACGGTCAGAGTGTACGTTTTTGCACCCTGTGAGGTTTTCGGCAGCAGGAAAAAGTAAATCCCGCAGAAAACTCCCGCGACAACCACAAGCGCGATAACCGCGATTATAATGCCCTTTTTGCTTACTTTTGACTTCTGTTCCATTTTTTGTTCTCCTTAAAATTTGATAAAATAAAAAGCCGCAGCGCTCCCGAAAAGAACGCTGCGGCCGTTTTCCCACAGCAAAAACGCGGGTTTTGTACATCGCAAAACTCGCAGAGAGCGCCTCGACGCTCTGAAACGCTTCGTAGGTCTTCCGACTCGCGTATATAAGGCAATTCAGCCTTCCCGATTTCTCAGTGACTAATTTTCATTCCGCAAAACGGGAATTGCCAAGACGCTTACGGCGGCGGTACCGTCCGTGGATTTCACACGGTTCTCTTGTTCAGCGCGCACGGTTCCTCGCCGCACGCGCCACGAAACGCATTATTTCAACTTTGACATTATAGCACATTTTCCCGCGATTGTCAAGGCAGTTTTTCAATTTTCACGCGAAGCTCTCCCCCGTCAATCGGCACTGCATAATCCCAGCGATAACGGACATTCACGGCATTTGCAGGAAGAACGCGGGTTGAGTTTACAAAGAAAATCGCCGTTCCCGCGGAATTTTCCGTGCGCTTTGAATTGCCGTGATAAAGGACGAAATCGGCTGCAGTTTCGCTGTCGCCCGCTTTTGCCCCCGCAATTGTGATACCGTTCAGCGACAGCCGCGCGGGATTGTTCACAAATTCTGCGTTTTTCAGGACATCTTGTGAATTTTCATTCACGAAAACCGAGCCTGTTTCCACCATATCGGTAAGCTCTTTCAGCGAGAGCGCGCCGTCAAAATCCGCTTCAAATGCCGCAAGAACGCTTATTTTCACGGCACCGCGTTCCCGCAGACATCGCGAGATATCGTCTGCAAGTCCCGAGCCGCTCCCAGAAACAAACACGACCGCTTCCCTGCCTTGAAAAGCAATCGCAGCACTTGTCCGATAATTCCCGACAAAGCGCATTTCTCTGCGGTTTTCGACGGTGAAAAACGATATCAGCATTGCCGCAAGCACAGCCGCAGCCGTACCCTCAAAGCAGCGCCGAAACGTTTTAAATGTACCGAAAGCGGCAATTGTCAGCAAACCCGCACAGACAGCCGCGAAAATCCAAGCTCCCGAAAAGTCAAGCGAAAGGAACAGTCCGCGCGCCTGTCCGAAGAATTTCACGACTGCCGAAACCGCGCGCATTGCCAAATCAATCGGCACGGAAAGCACGGACGCGCCCGTTATACCGAGCAGAAGCATAAACGTCATTCCGACAGCCATAAGCGGCATTATCAAAATCGACGTGAGCACGGCGCAGAGCGACACACCCTTGAATACGGCAGCGCTTATCGGAGCGGTGCAGACGAGCGCGCAAAACGAGGCAAAGAATACCTTTACAGCTCCCGAGAGGAATTTTGCCTTTTGCGGCAGCAGTCCGCAGAGCTTTTCCGAGAGCTTCGGTGACAGCACTCCCGCTCCGAAAACACCGAGCACCGACATCGCGAAACCGATATCAAGAACAGCTCCCGGCGATATCAGAAGCAGTACCGAAACCGCAAGACAAAGCGTGTTCAGAGTTTCCGAGCGTCTGCGGAAAAGCGGTGCAGCCGCCGTGATTATGAACATTGCCGAGGCTCGCAGAACAGACGCTGTTGCTCCGAAAAACACAACAGCCGAAGCTGCCACAAATATCGACAAAACCGATTTCAGCTTTCTGCGTTTCTGCGGGACAAGCCCGAGCAAAACCGCCGCGAGAATTGCAAAGTGCGTGCCCGAAACCGCTGTATAATGCGCTGCTCCGCTGATTTTCGACTGCTCGGAAAACGTCTGCGAGAGGTACTCGTCACGACCGAACAAAATCGCCGAGGCAATCTCCCCGCTCTCTCCCTGAACATTCTCGCGAAGCGCTGAGAAAAGCCGCTTGCGGGCTGCTCCGATTAAAGCGGAAAAGCTCGGTTTCGCGGGAATTACCGAGTGAAATTCTTCGATTTCTCCCGAAAGCAAAATCTCCTTTGCAAGGTTTTGCGTGAGGTACTGCTCGTCCGCGATATCGAGCAAAACCGTCGCCTCGCAGACGCTCCCTTCCTCGAAAAGCCGCTCTCCCGTCAATCTCACGTTCGCAGAAAGCCCGCCGAGGTTCATTCTGCCGACAAAATTCGTGCGGTTTTCGCTGCCGCCGAGGATTTCCGTAACGGTGAACTCTGCACGGACGGTTGTTCCCGCAAAGTTCAAAATCGGCTTGCAGTAAAAGCCGATGTGAAGCGTCATCAGCACAAGTCCCGCGCAAAATCCCGCAAAGCACGCAGAGAGCTTGTTTTTCTTTGCCGCAGCGACAATTGCCAAAACCGCCGCAGCCGGTATCAGCCACACGAAAACGCTCCCCGCGAAATACGCGAGAAGCATTCCCGCCGCCAGAAACGGTGCAAATCTCACCGCAGGCAGCATAAATATGGCTTTGTTCCGCTGTTCCATAAGCTCTCCCGTCTGCTGTCAAATTTTAGCGCTTTAAAGGCAAAACCCATTGACAGAAGAAAAAAATAGTGATATAATATTATTGTATGGGATTTTTTGACGAAGCGAGGATTTTTTTGGCATTTTCACTAAACATAAGCGAAAGCTCGCGCTCGTCAAAGCCGAATTTGCACAAAAGCTCGATATAATTCTTCTGGTCTGCCCAAGGGCTGTCCGTGGCAAAAAGAATTTTTTCTGCGCCGTGCTTTTCGATGATTTTTTTTGCGGTTTCGGGATAGCGGTCGAGAACAACCGCGGTGTCCATATAAACGGGCTTCCCGCAGAGCTTTTCGAGAACCTCCTCACCGAGGTCGCAGCCGCCCAGATGCGCTAAAATCAGCTTGTCGTCGATTATGCCGCTCAGCTTTCCCAGCACTTCGAGCACCATATCCGGAGTGCAGTGAACGTCGTTCGGGTAGCCCACGTCAATTCCCGCGTGAGTGACGGTGTAAAGTCCGCGTTTTGCCGCGCCTTCAAGGATTTTCAGCACGCGCTCGTCATTGAAACGGACGTCCTGATAATCGGGGTGAATTTTGATACCGAAAAGCCCCGCGTTCTTGACAAAATCGAGAATTTCATCAATATTTTCGCAGTCGGGGTGAATTGCGCCCGCGTAAATTATCCCGTCTTTTCCGTTCAATTCCGCGGCAAGACGATTTATGCTCTCAACCTGACGAGCCGCCGTCGCTACGGGCAAAACTACGGAATAGTCAACTCTCGAACGCTTCATACTCTCCTTCAAGGACGAAAGCGTGCCCTCGCGAAACGGCTTTACATTGCCCTTTTCGGCAAGATACGCGATAGTCTGAGCCGCGATTTTATCGGGAAATGTGTGGGTGTGAAAATCGATTATCATAACAAATTATCTCCTTAGTTCAACAATTCACTAACATTATAGCACAATCCTTCGCTTTTTTCAATATGTTAATAAGCGGTTAGTATAACCGTTTGGAAAGGATACATAAATTAATGGAAACAATGATTATTACAGGCGCGTTTCTCGTGCTTTTCTTCGCCGTGATGATTTTCATCGGCGTAAGAAGCCGCAAACACGCGTCGGACGTAAACGGCTTTGTTCTCGGCTCGCGCTCGGTCGGACCGTGGCTTTCTGCGTTCGCTTACGGCACGTCTTACTTCTCCGCCGTAATCTTCGTAGGCTATGCGGGACAATTCGGCTGGAACTTCGGCGTTGCGTCAACGTGGATAGGTCTCGGAAACGCTTTCATCGGCTCGCTGCTTGCGTGGTCCATTCTCGGCAGAAGAACGAGAATTATGACGCAGCACCTGTCCAGCAAGACAATGCCTGATTTCTTCGGCGCGCGTTATAAATCAAAGAAGCTCAAAATTGCCGCTTCGATTATCACGTTCGTGTTCCTTATTCCCTACACCGCGTCGCTCTACAACGGCCTTTCAAGACTGTTTGCAATGGCATTTAACGGTATTGACTACTCGATTTGCGTTCTCGTAATGGCGGTTCTCACGGGAATTTACGTTATCATCGGCGGCTATATGGCAACCGCTTGGAACGACTTTATTCAGGGTATGATTATGCTTATCGGCATTATCGCGGTTATCGGCGCTGTCCTCAACGACAACGGCGGTCTTGAAGCGGCAATGCAGTCACTTGCTTCCGTTGAAGGCGAAGCAGGCTGGGAAGGCGCATATTCCTCCTTCCTCGGTCCGAACCCGCTGTTTTTGCTGTTTGTTGTGCTGCTCACATCGCTCGGTACCTGGGGACTTCCGCAGATGGTCGGCAAGTTCTATGCAATCAAAAACGAGGACTCCATCAAAAAAGGCACGATTATCTCCACGATTTTCGCGATTATCGTTGCGGGCGGCTGCTACTTCCTCGGCGGCTTCGGCAGACTTTATGATGTTGACGTAAAGGCAAACGGCTTTGACGCAGTTATCCCCGAAATGCTCTCGACGCTCTCGCCCATTATCATCGGTCTGGTAATCGTACTCGTTCTCTCGGCTTCAATGTCAACGCTTTCTTCGCTGGTTCTCACAAGCGGCTCGTCGATTACGCTTGACCTTATCGAGCCTGTCAGCAAGAAGAAGTTCTCCGAGAAGAAAAAAATGCTGATTATCCGCATTTTCATCGTAATCTTTATCGCGATTTCCGCGGCAATCGCTATCGTTCAGGCAAAGAGCAAGAATATGTTTATCGCACAGATGATGGGTGTTTCGTGGGGCGCGCTTGCGGGTGCTTTCCTTGCACCGTTCCTCTACGGTCTTTACTGGAAAAAGACAACAAAGGCGGCCGTTGCTTCGTCGTTTGTATTCGGCGTGGGACTTGAAATCGTTCAGCTTCTCGTTTCACTCGGAGTGCTTGACGTAAAGGGAATTCCCGTGCTTTCGTTCGTGTTCACAAACTCGCTCTATTCGGGTGTTTTCGCAATGGTCGGCGGACTTATCATTATACCGATTGTCAGCCTGCTCACAAAGAAAACACGTCCCGAAAACGCGGAAGAAATGTTTACCTGCTATACCAAAACCAAGACTGTTGAAGTTACCGACAGCCTCGGTGATGACGAAAAATAATCTAAGGAGATTGATGTAATGAAGAAAATGATGCTCGGCAACGAGGCGGCTGCACGCGGTCTTTACGAAGCGGGTGTTCGGGTGGTTTCGTCCTATCCCGGCACTCCCTCAACCGAAATTACCGAATATGCCGCGAAGTATGACGAAATGTACTGCGAATGGGCGCCCAACGAAAAGGTTGCCACTGAAGTTGCTTTCGGCGCTTCTCTGAGAGGTGCGCGCTCGGCTTGCGCGATGAAGCACGTCGGCCTGAACGTTGCCGCAGACCCGCTTTTCACGCTCTCTTACACGGGCGTAAACGGCGGAATGGTGCTGTTTGTCGCGGACGACCCCGCTATGCACTCCTCTCAGAATGAACAGGATTCCCGTCACTACGCGATTGCCGCGAAAGTGCCTATGCTTGAACCTGCAGACTCCGTTGAAGCGAAGGATTTCGTCAAGGAAGCATACGAGATTTCCGAGAAATTCGACACGCCCGTTATCGTGAGAATGTGCACGAGAATTGCTCACTGCCAGAATGCAGTCGAGCTTGAGGACAGGAAGGAAATTCCCGTTCCCGAATATCAGAAAAACCCGCAGAAGTACATAATGGCTCCTGCAAACGCTATCAGACGTCACCCGTTTGTCGAAGAGCGCACCAGAAAGCTCGTTGAATTCGGCGAAACCTCACCGCTCAACCGCGTTGAAAAGGGCACGTCAAGCGAGAAAGGAATTATCTGCGCGGGCACCTGCTATCAGTATGTAAAAGAGGTTTTCGGAGATACGGTTCCCGTTTTGAAGCTCGGTCTTGTAAATCCGCTTCCCGAAAAGCTTATCCGCGATTTTGCCGCTTCGGTTGACAAGGTTTACGTTATCGAGGAGCTTGACGGAATTATCGAGCAGCACTTGAACAAACTTGGTGTACCGTGCGTTGGAAAGGAGCTTTTCCCGCTTATCGGAGAGTTCAATCAAGCGACAATCCGCGCGGCTTTCGGTATCGCTCAGCCTAAATCCGTGACCGCAGACTCGGAAATTCCCGTTCGTCCGCCCGTTATGTGCGCAGGCTGCCCTCACCGCGGACTTTTCTACACGCTCGCAAAGAACAAAATCACCGCTCTCGGCGATATCGGCTGCTATACTCTCGGAAGCGCAGCGCCTCTCTTTGCGCTTGACTCAACGCTTTGTATGGGAGCTTCGATTTCCGGTCTGCACGGCTTTAACAAGGTCGGCGGCGCGGAGTCCGAAAAGAAAACCGTCTGCGTAATCGGCGACTCGACCTTTATGCACTCGGGTATGACGGGACTTGTTGACATCGCGTACAACGGCTCAAATTCCACCGTTATCATTGTGGACAACTCGATTACGGGTATGACCGGACATCAGCAGAACCCCACAACCGGCTACAATATCAAGGGCGACCCTGCTGCCGCTGTTAATCTCGAAGAACTTTGTCACGCAATCGGTATCAAGAGAGTGCGTGTTGTTGACCCGTATGATTTGAAGCAGTGCGAGGACGCAATCAAGGAAGAACTCGCAGCGGAAGAACCCTCGGTTATCATCTCGCGCAGACCTTGTATGCTGCTCAAATACGTCAAGCCGAAGCCCGCTCTCAAAATCAATCCCGACAAGTGCGTTGGCTGCAAGATGTGTATGAAGCTCGGATGTCCTGCAATCAGCATAAAGGAAAAGAAAGCGGTTATCGACGCGACGCAGTGCGTTGGCTGCGCGGTTTGCGAGCAGCTTTGCAAGACAAACGCGATTGAAGCTTGACGAGGGAGGTTTGTGAAAATGGAAACTAAAAATGTTATGATAGTCGGAGTAGGCGGTCAGGGAAGCCTTCTCGCAAGCAAGCTCCTCGGATTTCTTCTCACGGAGGAGGGCTATGACGTAAAGGTCAGCGAGGTTCACGGAATGAGCCAGCGCGGCGGCTCGGTTGTCACCTATGTTCGTTTCGGCGAAAAGGTGTATTCGCCCGTTGTTTCTGCGGGTGAAGCGGATTTCATCGTGTCCTTTGAAAAAATCGAGGCTGCGCGTTACGCAAATTGCCTTAAAGACGGCGGAAAAATCGTCGTGAATATCCAGCAGATTGACCCTATGCCTGTCATCACGGGCGCTGCGGAATATCCCGAAAATGTTCTTGAAGAGCTCAAAGCAAAGGGTGTTTTCGTGGACGAAATCGACGCGCTTTCTCTCGCAACAGACGCGGGCAGCGCGAAAGCCGTAAATATCGTGCTTATGGGCAGACTTGCGAAGTATTTCGATATCGCAAAGGAAAAGTGGATTGCGGCTATCGAAAAGCTCGTAAAGCCGCAGTTTGTCGAGATTAACAAAAAAGCGTTCGAGCTTGGCTATTCTATGTAATTTTTCGCTTTGTAAAGCGATATTTTAAAGGAGGTAAAAAAAGCAAATGCCAAACTATTACCAGCCGGAAATCGAAACCGCGTCCCGCGAGAAAATTCTCGAAATCCAGAACGAGAAAATCGTAAAGCAGGTTCGTCACGTTTACGACAACGTGAAGTACTACCGCGACCTTATGGACGCAAAGGGAGTTAAGCCCGAGGATATCAAGAGCGTTGACGATATCAAAAAGCTCCCGTTCCTCACAAAGGACGACCTGCGCGAGGCTTATCCCTACGGCTTGCTCGGAACGGATTTGAAGGACTGCGTTCGTATCCAGTCGACTTCCGGTACAACAGGAAAGCGTGTTGTTGCTTTCTACACTCAGCACGATATCGACCTCTGGGAAGAGTGCTGCGCGAGAGCAATCGTTGCTGCGGGCGGCACAAACGAAGACGTTTGTCAGGTTTGCTACGGCTACGGTCTGTTTACAGGAGGTCCCGGACTTAACGGCGGTTCGCACAAGGTCGGCTGCCTTACGCTGCCGATGTCGTCGGGCAACACCGAGCGTCAAATTCAGTTTATGATGGACTTGGGTGCGACAATCCTCTGCTGCACGCCGTCTTATGCGGCTTATCTCGGTGAAAGTCTTGCAGAAGCAGGCTACAAGCCCGAGGACAACAAGCTCAAAGCAGGTATTTTCGGTGCTGAGCCTTGGACTGAGGAAATGCGCCGCGGTATCGAGAAATCTCTCGGCATCAAGGCATACGATATCTACGGTCTTACCGAAACAAGCGGCCCCGGCGTTTCCTTCGAGTGCGAGGAACAGACGGGTATGCACATCAACGAGGACCACTTCTACGCTGAAATCATCAATCCCGAAACAGGCGAGGTTCTTCCCGAGGGCGAAAAGGGCGAGCTTGTGTTCACCTCTCTCGATAAGGAAGCGTTCCCGCTGCTGCGTTACAGAACACGCGATATCTGCGTGCTCACACGCAAAAAGTGCTCCTGCGGCAGAACTCACGTCAAGATGAGCAAGCCTATGGGCAGAAGCGACGATATGATGATTATCCGCGGTGTAAACGTGTTCCCGAGCCAGATTGAAGCGGTTCTGCTGAAGGAAGGCTATCCGCCGAACTATCAAATTCTCGTTGACCGCGTAAACAACAGCGACACGCTCGATGTAAACGTTGAGCTTCCGCCCGAGCAGTTCTCCGATAAGGTAAGCGATATCCAGATTAAGGAGAAAAACCTCGAAGCAGCTATGAGAACAATGCTCGGAATAGGTCCCAAGGTTCACCTTATGCCTCCGCACTCCGTTGAGAGAAGCGAGGGCAAGGCAAAGAGAGTTATCGACAAGCGCAAGCTGCACGATTGATGAAAGGAGCAGACTATGGCAGTAAAACAACTTACCGCATTCATCGAAAATCAGCCCGGCAAGCTCAAATCTATGGTTGAAGCGATTTCCAAGGCAGATGTCAACATCAGAGCTATGAGTATCGCAGACACAAAGGATTTCGGTATTCTGCGCATAATCGTTTCGGACACGGAAAAAGCAAAGGCAGCGCTCGCGGCAAGCTGCGTTACTTCGGTAATCGAGGTTATCGCGGTAAAGATGAGCGACAAGGCGGGCTCGCTCGCGGAAATTCTCGGTGTGCTCGATACAGCGGGCGTGAACATCGAATATATGTACGCGTTTACAGCTCCCGCAGACAAGGGTGCTTATGTTGTAATCCGCGTTGATGACAACGCTTCTGCGGAAAAGGTTCTCAGAGAAAACAACATCGAGACCCTCACAGACGCGGAAATTGAAGCATTTTAAGCAATTTTTCGACAACAAAAACGGCGAACCTGATAACGACGGTTCGCCGTTTTTTTGTGCTGCGGCTTATAAAATTGTTGACAATTGAAGCAAAATATGCTAAAATAAATGTGAATAATTATATTGCGAAAGGAAGGGTGAAAATTGGAACGTTCACATGACAATTCTCTGACGAAGCTGCTTGAAAAGCTCTCTGCGGTTACTCCGAGAAACTTTGACGATTTCAACAGAACGGTCGGAACGGCTGTTCAGGAATATTTGTCGCTTTCGGACGCAGTAAAGGCTGAATACACGATTTCAATTCCCTCAAATCTTCCTTTTCCCGAAAATATTCCCGGAGTCGGGACGCTTTTTGACAATCACTCCGAGGGAGCTGTTCCGGTTCGCTTTCAGAAGCTGTTTGACAGAGGCGGGCTTATCGTTTTCACGGTTTATTTCAAGGCGGGAAAAACGCTCTCTCCCGAGGAAAAATCCGAAATCAATGTGGTTTTCGGGTTTGTTTTTCACATTCTCGAAGAACTGATTTCGGCAAATACATATAAAAAGCTGGTTATGGTTGACCTTGAAACGGGAACCGCGACTATCAACGCTTTTATGCAGTTTGCGGGAATGCTGACGGCAACGGGAAAAGCCGGCGGATATACCGCGGTTTATTTCAATATCAGAAACTTCAAGTCAATCCATAAGGTGCTGAATTATGTCGAAGGAAACCGCGTTATGGCGCAGTATTGCCGCACGGTTACGGACGCGCTTGCACGAAACGAAATGCTTGCAAGACTTGGCGGAGATAACTTTGTGGCGATGGTTCTCGACGAGCACCGCGACTATTTCCTTGACCTTATTCAGAATATGGTAATAAAATACGTCAAGGACGACCGTATTCTCACGTTTGTTTTCGGCGCAACAATGGGCATTACAAAAATCACCGATGAAAGCAATCCCGGCGAGATAATGATGCACATCAGCACAGCTTATCAGGCTGCCCGCGAAAAGCGCGCGGTTATGAGCTATTACGACAAGAAAACCGGTCTTGATATAATGGAGAGGAAGATTATCCTCTCAAACTTCCACAAGGCGCTCAACGAGCACGAATTCTTCGTAATGTATCAGCCTAAGGTTGACGTGAAAACGAGAACTCTTGCCGGAGCAGAGGCTCTTGTGCGCTGGAAGCACGGTGACGGCTTTATTATGCCGATGAGCTTTATTTCCGTGCTCGAAAAGGACGGCTGTATCTGCGCGCTCGATTTTTATATGCTCGACAAGGTTTGTATGTTTATCAGAAAGCTTTTTGACAACGGAACTGAACCCGTGAAAATCTCGGTGAATTTCTCGAAGCGTCACCTTTCAAACAACAAGCTTGTCGAGGAAATTGTCGAAATTATTGACAAATACTCCGTTCCTCATAACCTTATTGAAATAGAGCTCACCGAAAGCGAGGATTATCACAATCACAATGTGATGAAGGATATCGTAGACGAGCTGAGTGCGCTCGGAATTAAATCCTCGATTGATGATTTCGGAACAGGCTATTCCTCGCTCGGAATGCTGAGCACTCTTCACCTCGACGAACTGAAAATCGACAAGAGCTTTATCCCTGCGGATACCTCTGACGAAAGCTCAAAAAGTATGCTTATGCTCAAAGGTGTGGTTAATCTCGCAAAGAGCCTCGGGCTCACAATCGTTGCGGAAGGCGTCGAAACTCCCGAGCAGCTCGCGCTTATCGATAAAATGGGTGTGAATATCGTTCAGGGATATATTTTCGACAAACCGCTTACAGAAAACGATTTTGTCGAGAGAATACGCAGGAAAGTTTACCCGAAGGAGCAGTAAAGGAGCGGAACAATGATAAAAACATCATTTGGCGTCGGAAGATATCCCGATAACCCGCGTCTTTGCGTTGAAGAAGCGGTGAAAAACTTCCGCAACCCGAAAATCATTTTCTTCTTTTCAGATGAAAAGCACTTTTGCGAATATGCAAAGCTGATAAACGAAACCTTCCCGAAAACGATTTGTATGGGCTGCACGACATACAGTTCGCTTGACGCGGCAGGCTTTGAAAAAGAAGTGCTGAAAGCCGTGGCAATCGAAGACGGAGTAATCTGCTCGGCGGGAGTTATCGAAAACGCGAATAATCTCGCTCTCGAATATTCCGACAGAGTTCGGCAAAGTCTGAAAGAAGTCGGCGAAACAAAAAATACTGTTTGCGTGGAGTTTACCGCGCCGTTCAAACGTGCCGAGGAATACGCTCTTATGGCGCTCAACAGCGTTCTTCTGCGAAACGAGGTGCCCGTTATCGGCGGAACTGCGGCAAATACCGACGCAGGCACAGGTCCTTCCGAGGAAGCATATATTTCGCTTAACGGGGAGATTTACCCGAAAGGCTGCGTTTTCGTGCTTATCCACAACATTGAGGGCAGAATTCTGCTCTGCCGCGAAAATATCTACGAGCCGCTCACAGGAAAGAGCTTTACGGCAACAAAAGCAAACAGCATAACCCGAACGGTTATGACCTATAACGACACCGTCGCTGCCGAGGTTTACGCGCAGGAGCTTGACGTCCCGAAAGAGGAAATCCCGAAATACTTCTTCCATTATCCTATGGGCCGCCGCGAGGGTGAAGAAATTTATGTAACGGCAATTCAGGGAGAGGGCTCAAACGGCAGCCTCAAACACTTCGCGCGCGTTTACGAGGGCACGAGTATGATGGTGATGAAAGAAGGCGACTTCAGGACAATCACCGAGCGCACAATTAAGGAAGTGCTGGAAGATATCGAAAACCCGTCGCTTGTTCTCGTTTTTCACTGCCTTGCACGAACAGTTCTGTTTGAAGATAAGGATTATATCAAGGAATACGGAAAGAAACTCGCAGACGCTTTCCCGAATATGCTGGGCTTTTCCTGTATGGGAGAACAGCTTGAAACGAAAAATTTCAACCACACAATGATGCTTGCGGTTTTTGAGTAACTCAAAGGAAAAACAATGAAGAAAATCGGTCTTGTCGGCGGAATAGGTCCCGCTTCTACGGTGGATTATTACCTCGGTCTTATCGAGAAAACACGCGCGGAATTCGGCGAAAACGTCTATCCGAAAATTGTGATTGACAGCGTGAGCCTTTCCGAAGCAACCGACTTTTTCGCAGAAAACAACCTTGACGGAAATGCGCGGCTTATGCTGGAAAGTCTTTCAAACCTGAAAGCGGCGGGCGCTGAAATCGCAGCACTTACCGCGAATACCGAGCACATCGTCTGGGACAGAATGTGCGATAAATTCCCGCTTCCCGTCGTGAGCATTGTCGAAGCGGCAGCCAAAGAAGCGCTGCGAAACGGGTATAAAAGGGTGCTGATTTTAGGGACGTTTTTCACGATGAAAAGCGGGCTTTATGAAAAGCCGCTCGCCGAACGCGGAATTATGCCGATTGTGCCGACGGACGAGGACAAGGAGAAAATCGCAAACCTGTTTTTCCCGAACCTCGAAAACGGGATTGTCGTGCCCGAGGACAAGGTGAAAATGCTGGAAATTGTCGGGAGATACGTTCGTGAAAAGGACGCGGACGCTGTGCTGCTCGGGTGTACGGAGCTTCCGCTGATGATAAAAGACGGCGACCTTGACGTGTCGCTGCTCAACACCACGCAAATCCACATAAACGCAATTTTTGACGCTGCGAAATAACCTGAAAGCTCTCATAATTGAGAGCTTTTTCGATTTTAGGAGGGAAAAATCGTTGACAATGACGGCGATTTGTGGTACAATATAAGATGAATGATTTTACGATTTTGAGGTGAGGAAAATGGTCTGCGGACGCTGCGGAAAAGTATTTGACGAAACAAAACAGGACTACTGCGGCTTTTGCAGAACAGTCCACACCGAAAAAGGCGAGCCTATCCGCGATTTAAAAGGAATTCTGCGTTATATCACGGGAAAATTCGGCAAGGAAATCCTTCTTGACAGCAGACGTGCCGACGCGCTTATCGCGGACTTTTTCCCGAAGGAAACCGCCGCAAGACGGCTCTGTTTCGTCGCTTTGTACGACGGCTGCGCGAAGAAACTGTACACGGTGCGCGAGAAGCCGTTTGAGGTGAGATGTGCGGCTGCGGCAAAGTGCGTGAAGTCGCTGCGCGATGAAATCGGCTTGAAGGGCAGAGTTGCCGCGGAGGCTGTCGAAGCGGTAGGCTGCGCGGTCGGCTGCGAAATCTCGTTCAAAAAGAGCGAAATTCAGCCCGCTTCCGAAACCGAAACAAAGAAAAACATCACCGACGCTGCCGAGCAGTATTCGCTCGGACGGCATTTTGACCGTATCCACGAGTATGAAAAAGCGCTCTATTGGTTTGAGAGAGCCGCGCTTCAGGACTACGGCGAGGCTCAGTGCTATATGGGCAGCTATCGTCTGGAGGGCCGCGGAGGTATTCAGGACGTTGAGCAGGCGCGAGAGTGGTTTGTCCGCGGAATGGAAAACGGAGTTGCCGAGGCGGAGTATATGGTCGGATATTTTTACGCCGAGGGTATCGCCTGCAAAATTGATGAAAACAAGGCTTTCGAGTGCTTTTTAAACGCAGCGAAAAAGGGCTGCGACAATGCGATAAATATGGTTGCGCTGTGCTATGAAAACGGAGTACACGTTGCCGCTGACAGAACTCTCGCGGAAAAATGGCGGAAATTCAAGGCTAACCGAAAAATCTTTGAAGAGCCCGCCGCTGAGCCGCCCGAGCCTATCCGCGACGACGGAGAGGAACTTTATCAGAGCGCGCGGCGGTGTCTTGCGGAGAAAGACTTCGAGGGCTCGGCGATGTTCTACAAGCGCGCTGCCGAAACGGGACATATTCGCGCGATGTGCTCCTACGGAAAGTGCCTCTACACGGGAAGCGGCACTGCAAAAGACCCGGCAGAGGCTTTTCGGTGGTTTTCAAGAGCCGCAGACCTCAATTCCCCGATTGCACAGTACAATCTCGGCGTAATGTACCTTAAGGGAGTGTACGTCCAGAAAGACATCAAAACCGCGAAGGAATACTTTGAGAAAGCAGTTGAAAACGGTCACGAGGACGCGGCAAAAATCCTCAAAAAGCTGAAATAGGCGCAAGATGAAAACGCTGAAAAAATACCTTTTGCCGATAATAATGCTGGTTGTTTTTGAAACGATAGCGGTCGTGCTTTGGCTTGCAAACGACAAAATTTTCTATCTGTTCAACTTCAGCTACATCGGCTGCTCGGTCGCGCTCGGAATAGCCTTATTCATTCGCGGATTTAAGTATGCGCGGCACGTCACACAGCTTCTTGTGGGGCTTTATATGCTGGTGTATCTCGGGCTTATCTGCAATGAAAATATGCAGATTGAGGGCTTTTGGTACTACCTTTTCACGGGAGTATTTGAAGCGGCAACAATTCACTATGCTGTCGCGAAAATCGCAGGCCCGCTGCTTTTCGGGCGAGGCTGGTGCGGGTACGCGTGCTGGACGGCAATGGTGCTCGACTTCCTGCCCTACAAAACGCCGAAATCGCCGCGAAAAAAGCTCGGTTTTATCCGCTACATAACCTTTGCGGTATCGCTGGTTTTTGTTGCGTGCCTGTTTTTAGCGCACGTCGGAAACCTCGAAAAAATTATGTTCTGGAGCTTCCTTATCGGAAATATCCTGTACTACGCAAGCGGAATTATACTCGCGTTTGTATTCAAGGACAACCGCGCATTCTGCAAGTACATTTGCCCGATAACCGTTTTCCTGAAACCGATGAGTTACTTCTCGCTGCTTCGGATAAACTGCGATAAAAGCAAGTGCGTTTCCTGCGGGAAATGCGAGAAGGTGTGCCCGATGAACGTGAAAATAACCGACAATTCCCGAAAACGCGAAAACGGCACGGAATGTATCTTGTGTATGGAATGTGTGAAAGCCTGCCCGAAAGGCGCGCTGCCTGCGGGTAAAACGGGCGCGAAATCGGAAAATGTGAATAATCAAAACTGAAATACGGAGGAAAAACAATGAAAGCAGCTGTTATTTTGACAAAGTGCAAGGAAACTCACGGGCTTTTCGGAATACGCGCAGAACAGCGCGAGGACGAGGCTTGGTACGCGACTTGGGCATTCAAGGTGTCCGAGCACACGGCTTCCCGCGAGAAATTCGGCGATACGGAAATTTCGGGCAACGTCTACGTTACAACCGAGTATCCTTCCTGCCCTTACTGCGGAGCAAAGGGATTTTTCCAGTGCAGCGAGTGCGGAAAAACCACCTGCTGGAACGGTGAAAACGAAACCGTCTGCGAATGGTGCGGAAACGCTGCGGAAACCTCTGCCGAGGAGAATTTCGAGTCACTCTCGGGCGGCGGGTTCTGATTTTCAGTAATTTTCGGGTGGTGTTTTTATGTTGAAGATAGGTGACAGCGTTGCTCTTGAGCTCGGCGGCTCAGCGAAAATACTGAGCGTGCTCGGCTCGGGCGGTCAGGGAACGGTCTACAAAGCGGAATTCGGCGGGAAAGAGTACGCGCTCAAAATGTACTTCGCGAACAAGCTTCGCAGCCCCGAGATTTTCCGCGAAAATCTGAGCCGTCTTACCGAGGACAAAATCGACGACGCGTTCGTTATGCCGCTGTATCTCACCGAGAAAATCGACGGGAGCTTCGGTTTTTTGATGGAGCTTGTTCCCGAGGAGTACAAGCCGTTTTCCGATGTGCTGAACGCGCGCGTGAAGCTGTCGGGGCTGTATTCCGTGGTAAATTCCGCAATTAAGATTACGTCTGCTTTCCGTGCGCTCCACAACAGCGGAAAGAGCTATCAGGACCTGAACGACGGCGGATTTTTCATCAGACCGAGCGACGGTGACGTGCTTATCTGCGACTGTGACAACATCGCGCCCTACGGCGAACATCTCGGAATTGCGGGAAAACCCGGCTATATGGCGCCCGAAATTGTCCGCGGGGAAAAAGCTCCCGACAAGTTCACGGACAGATATTCGCTCGCGGTTGTGCTGTTCAGACTTCTTTTGCGCGGCGACCCGCTCGAAGGAAGCAAAGTGCTCAAAAGCGTTTGTCTGACCGAGGAAGCAGAGCGCCGTCACTACGGCTTTGAGCCGCTTTTCGTGTACGACCCCGACGACGACAGCAACCGTCCTGTGCGCGGCGTCCACAACAACATAATCAAATTCTGGCAGATAATGCCCGATTACATAAAAGAAGCGTTTGAATTTTCGTTCACCACGGGCTTGAACGAGCCGCAGAAGCGACTTATCGAGAAGCAGTGGCTGGATTTGCTGAAACGGCTTCGCGGTGACATCACGGCTTGTCCCTGCGGAATACAAAACTTCCTGCCTGCGATGAACACAGACGAGGACGGAAAGCTGATTTGCCCGTGCGGGACGCACTATTCAAAGCCGCTTTCGCTTGTCGGCGAGAAGAACCGAGTGCTGCTTTTTGACGGAGCGAGGGTGTTTGACGAAGACGTTCGCGTTTGTGCGGAGGTTGTCCGCAACAAGAAAAATCCCGCGCTCTGGGGATTGAAAAACCTCACCGAAAGCGACTGGAGCTGCGTTTTGCCGAACGGCACGGAAAAGCCTGTTCCTGCCGGAAGCGCAGCGCCGATTTTCACGGGAACGACAATTTCCGTCGGCGAGGAAAAATTTACAATCGAGGACTAAAATGGAGATTAGACGAGCAACCTTTGAGGACATTCCAAGGATTACGGACTTGCTTTTGCAGGTTCACAGGGTTCATTCCGAAAAACGTCCCGATATCTTTCGGCGCGGCTCGAAAAAATACACCGAGGACGAGCTTCGCGAAATAATCGCGGACGATGAAAGACCGATTTTCACGGCACTTGTTGACGGACGGGTTGAGGGCTATGCGTTTTGCGTTTTTCAGCGGCACGACGACAACTCCCTTGAAAAATTCACCACGCTTTACATCGACGACCTCTGCGTTGACGAAAATCACCGTCACGAGCACATCGGAACTGCTCTTTATAAATATGTGCTGGGTTTTGCAAAGGAAAGCGGCTGTTATAATGTCACGCTCAACGTGTGGGAGTGCAACGAAAGCGCGCTGAAATTCTACAACAGAATGGGGCTTTCGGTTATGAAAACCACAATGGAACAGATTTTGTGATTTTTGTCACATCTTCAGCAGGTTCAAATTGTTGAAAACTGATGTTTATGTTGAATATCTTGTTGAAAATTAATTGTACATTGTGCACAAGTGTAAACGGTTTGATTGTGCAAATATAAGTAAAAAAACAGAAATTCGGGCTAGAAAGCATAAAATTTTAAAATCTCTGTTGACTAAA
This sequence comes from Oscillospiraceae bacterium, assembly GCA_017847835.1. Taxonomy (GTDB): domain Bacteria; phylum Bacillota; class Clostridia; order Oscillospirales; family Ruminococcaceae; genus CAG-115. The sequence goes on along the minus strand of JAGASH010000008.1, from coordinate 385,234 downwards.
AAGAATATTTTGGATATACTTATATTTGGAAGGCAGAGTTCGACGAAAACGTACGGATGAAACAGAAAAGTCCGAAAAAACGGCGAAACGCGTTCCAAAAGCAGAATAAAAGACATCGAAGGGTTACTGCTGACAAACGAATTATTTTTGGAGGTTATTGTTATGTGCATGAAAGACATTGAAGTAAAAAATCAGGTTGGTTTACACGCAAGACCTGCTACATTCTTTATCCAGAAGGCTAATGAGTACAAGTCTTCTATCTGGGTTGAGAAGGAAGAGCGCAGAGTAAACGCAAAGTCCCTGCTCGGCATTCTTTCGCTCGGTATCGTAGGCGGCGCAAAAATCCGTATTATCGCTGACGGTTCCGACGAGCAGCTCGCTGTTGACGGTCTTGTAAAGCTTGTTGAGAGCGAATTTGCTGAATAATTTTTGCAAATCAGAATTTGATAAGTTTAGGGGCAGGTTTGTCTGCCCCTATGTTTTTGTGATAATTATCTGAAAAAAACCGAAAAAGTTACAAAAAAGTTACAAAAAGATTGCAATTTGGTTACAAATTTGTTATAATAGAGTTGTGAATTTTTCGGGAAAAGGAGGATAAAATTTGAGTTCCAACAAGGATAATTCAAATTTGAACATAAAGGAAGATATTTCCGCTGAAACGGCTGAAAATAAATCGAAAATCCGAGAATTCGGTAACAAGCTGTACGACTTCATATCAAAAGCCGGAGAAATGTTTTTTCTGGCGCTTATGAAGCTGGTGACGCTTTTTGTGCACGGAATTCTTTACTGCATTGCCGCGTTTTTGCGTGGATTTGACCGCGTGAAAAAGTATCTGGTTCGGTTCTTCAAGTCAGTCTGGAAAGTCATCTCCGCACCGTTTGTGCGCTATTTCAAAGCATTTAAGGTCGGAAGCGCAGAGCTTTCCCGCGAAAAGCGCGAAAACGGCGCAAAAGCGAGCTTTGGTGCTTTTGTGAAGTTTATCGGCAGAGCGATTTTCGGAAAACGCGGACTTGCCGTTACGCTGTTTAACTACGCGCTGCCCGTGGTTTCCTGCATTTTCCTGTTCAATATCATCTCTTATGCAACAAATCAGACATACGCCATTAAGCTCACGGTAAACGGAAATTTCGTGGGCTATATCGACGATGAAACCGTGTATTCCGACGCAGAGCAAATGCTTCAGGAGCGTATCAACTACACGGGTGCTTCAACGGACGTCGTGACATTTACGAACACATTTGAAGTGGATATGGTAGGCTACGGCTCCACGCTTTCAACCTATCAGGTTACCGACCGTATGCTTCAGCTTCTGGACAAGCAGATTGAATACGGCTTTGGTGTGTACATCGGCGACGCATATTACGGCACGCTTCTTGACAACAAAAAAACCGAAAGCGCGCTCAACGGACTTCTTGAAAAATACCGCACGGACAACCCCAAGGAAAGCGTTGTTTTTGAGAAGGAAATTGAGTTTGTTCCCGGTCTTTACCTTTCCGAGAGCTTTATAAACGAGGACTCGCTGATTTCCCTGCTCACGTCAAACAGAAAGGTTGCCGCGTATTACACGGTTGTTGAGGGCGACTCGCCTTCCACAATCGTTTCAAAAACAGGGCTGAGCTATGAAGAGCTTGCCCGTCTGAACCCCGGCTTCAACGAAAGAACAAGAGTTTACGTCGGCGACAAGTTTATGATAACTCAGGAAGAACCTTATCTGAACGTCATTATCACCCGTGAGGAACAGTATAACGAAGAAATTCCTTACGATACGGAATACGTTACCACAAACAAGCGATTCAAGGGAGATAATCTGATTACCGTACCCGGCGTGAACGGAGACAGCGCGGTTGTAGCGAATGTTTCCTACATAAACGGAGTTGAGGTCGCGAGAAGCGTGCTTTCGAGAGTTACCCTCAAAGCGCCCGTTACCCGCATTATCGCAAAGGGTACAATGGAGCGCCCGACAATTTCCGCAAACGCCACGACAACCGAGGCAGGAAAGCTGATATGGCCGCTTCCTCAGGGCGTCGGCACAATAAGCTACGGCTGGGGCGGTTATCCGGGACATACAGGTCAGGATATTCTGGCGCCCTATGGAACACCGATTTTCGCAGGCGACAGCGGTGTTGTCACGACCATTTACTACGAAGAAAACGCAAACTATCTCTCCTGCAACGGCGGCTATGGAAATCTTGTCGTAATAACTCACGATAACGGAATGCAGACGTATTATGCGCATTGCAGCGCGATTGCGGATATCTACGTCGGACAGCGCGTGACGGCAGGCGAACATATCGCATTTGTCGGCTCTACGGGACGTTCCTACGGAAATCACCTGCACATCGAGGTACATGTAAACGGACATAAGGTTCCCCCCGAACCGTATCTGCCTTTATAAAACACAAGCCGCGTTCTTTTGAGCGCGGCTTTTTTGTGCAATTTTTCGGCAGTCAGTTCTGAAAACAAATCTGTTCCTCTTCAATCATCGGATAAACAACAAGCTCCGTGCCGTCGAGATTTTCTTTATTCATATCCACAGCGCTGATTTGATGATTGTTATAGGTCGTGTAGTGGTAAATTCCGTTTGCACAGTCGATACAGCTTGTGTAAATCGTGATTTCGTACTTTTCATCAGCAAGCTCACAGCAGCCCCTCTGCTGGTCAACCGCACCGAGAATATGGAAAAACTGCGAAACAGCGTTTTTCGGGTTGTCGAGCTTGGAGTTGTTCAGCACAAACGCAGCCCGTACAAAACGCGACTCCGAGGAAAGGTCGCCGGGAAGCCCGATTGCTCCCATTCCCCTGCTGTAAAGCGAAATCGGCAAGTCCGCGCAAAAACGGTTTTGCGGCTCTTTCGCGGAGAGATTGACATAATTTGCGAGATTTGTGAGCTGCTGCGGAAACGGCGGGTTGTTCGCCATAACTCCGACAGGGTTGTCGTACACGAAAACCCCGCTTTCAACGCTCTCGACAACGATTGTACCGCTTTTGTCCGCGATTATCCAGTGCAGCCGCGCAATTGGCATTTGCTCGGAAAACGCGTCGTTTGTAAGGTTGATTTTCGTGAGAAGCTCCCGTGCTTCGGCGAGATTTGCACACTTTCCGAGCAGGTACGGGATAAACTCAAATGTCGCGAGATTGATTTTATCGGGAGAGCAGTCGCGGTAAACCGCGTTTCCGACAAAGTTCAGCCCCGCCATAGCAAGCCCTTTTTCGTTCACAGCGTCATAAATCAGCGGATATCCTCCGGCAGCGTGCGCTGTTCCGATAAGCGCGTAGTGCGCGTCTAAAGCGGCTTCATTGCGGAGCTTTAACTGAAAATTCCGCGGAACCACAACAATGCTCTCGCCGTAAGAAAACTCGTAATCAAGCGTTCTCCCGAAAAAAAGCCTGTCCTTTTGCGCGAGATAAGCGGCAGCAGTACACATAAAAATTCCTCCCATTTTTAATTTATGAAAAACATCGCTCACGGTATTTTTTCCGCGAGCGGTGAAATTATTCTGCTTTTTTGAGTTCCTTCTGATGAGCCTCGGAAATGAATTTCACGAAATCGTCCTTGGGAATTGCCTTTGAAAAATAGTATCCCTGAATGAAATCGCATTTCAAGTTGGAAAAAGCGTCCAGCATTTCCTTGGTTTCAATGCCCTCGACAACGATTTCCATATTCATATCTTTCAGCATTTTGACGGTGTTTTGCAGGAAAATCCACATTTTCGGGTTTTCCTTTTCGTCAACAAAGGACTTGTCGAGCTTTACGATTTTCAGCGGGAGCGAAACCACGCGCTTCATATTTGAATAGCCCGTGCCGAAATCATCGAGCGAAAACTCAATTCCCGCGCGCGAGAGCTTGTTGAGGTTGTCTGCCATTACGCGCTGGCTGTATGACGCGGCTGTTTCGGTTATTTCGAGATTTATGCTCTTGGGTGAAACGTTATACTCGCGCATCATATTGAGAATTTTGTCGGCAAGGTCGCCGTGCATACACTGCGCAACCGACAAATTCACCTCGATATAATCAAGTCCGAGCTGTTTGTAATCGCTGCTCGAAACGAATTTGCAGACTTCCTCGAAAACGTACTCGCCGATTTTGTGGATTGCCCCGCTCTTTTCAGCGGAGGTTATCAGAAGCTCCGGTGAAATAAAACCGTGCTCGTCGTCAAACAGCCGCAAAAGTGCCTCGGCAGATACAAATCGTTTTTCCTCAACGGAATAAATCGGCTGGTAATAAACCTGAAAACTGTGGTTTTCAAGCGCTTTTTCGATGATTTTGTCGATATTGTTCTGCACCTCAAATTCATCGTGACGATAAATATCGGGTGCCTGAATAACTCTTCCCGTGTAGGGAGTTTTCTCGTGAAAATCCAGCCCGAAATCCATCAGCGACTTGAAGCTCTCGATTTCCTCGGGACAGCGTGCAAGCACAATCATCGGTGAGAGATTGATATCGAAGCCGTTGTGTCGGATTTTCATTTTCAGCTCGTTGTTTATCAGCGTCGCAAAAGTTTCGGCAAGTGTGCGCTCTTTTTCGCTGAAAACAATTCGAAAACGTCCGCGGTCGAGATAATAGAGCCGTCCTTTGTTTCCGAGATTTTTGTTGAGCGTGCGGATTTTTTCCGCCATGATTTTCCTCACCTCAACGCACTGCTCATAGCCGAGCATTGAGTTAATTGAAGCATAATTCGCGGTGTTCAGCATAACGACGTGCCAGTGTTTGCCATTCCTGAAAGCGTTCTTCGCGTCGTGACCGTAAGCCGAGTGCTTGTAAAGACCTGTTTCCGTGTCGAGAAGCTCCTCGGGATGCTGAACCGTGATACTTGCGATAAACAGGCTGAGTGCAATGGCAAAACATTCCAGAAGCTGCTGCTTGAAGAACATATGAAGAACGGCTGACGCAAGACATAAAACCGCCATCGAAAGCAAGCCCATTATCTTTGACGTTGTAAGCAATTTGTGCTTTACCAGAACAAGAATTCCCGTCAGCACTATGTAAATGACAACGCAGATATACAGGACATTAAACAGAGGACCGTGCGCGTAGATACCGTTTTCCGCGCTGAAAATCAGTCCCGTAAACGGGCTAGTAACCGTCAGGACAAATATAATCGCATAAGGCGCAGCAATCGCGATTTTCAGAATTGGTTTATTATCAAGCTTGTGCCATAAATCCAACAGACTGATTACGAAAAACAGGTAAATCAACGACTGCGATGTGTGAAGCGCGAGATAAGCCGTGTGGGTGAAATAAACCATTCCGACAAATTCAGTGCCGTTTGCGTCAAGAATAGTTGCCGCAACTTCAAACATCGCGCTTATCAGACAGGTGAAAACCGAGAAAAAGAACATCTTGTTTGTTCTGCCGGCTGTCACTTTCCTGAAGAAAACGGAGAACAGCAGCAGCATCAGAATAAATATAGCAGCAATATCAAATGAAATATTGCGCATAACGCGTCCTCCTTTCCAAAATTTAGAATAATACCCTATTTTTCATTATAACAGATTTTGCAAAAAAAGTCAACGATTTTTGAAGAATTTGTGCATTTTTACTCAACAATATTGCTGACCCACAGTCCTTTTTTAACGAGGATAAATCCGATGATAACTTTTATCACGTCAGCAGCCTGCACGAGCGCATAAATCGCGATGACGTGAAGCCCCGAAAAATTGCACAACAAAATCGTCAGCGGAATGGTGACAACCCACGAAAAAACGCTGTCAAAGAGGAATGTGATGAATGTTCTTCCGCCGGAGCGAAGCGTGAAATACAGCGCGTTCAGCACACCCTGTACAGGGAAAAACAGCGCAGTTATCACGATAAACCATTGACCGAGACTTTTTATATGTTCGGAGGTGTTGTAGGAATTCGGGAAAACGCCCGAAATTCCGACAAGAACTGCGGTAAGAACAACGCACATCAATCCCGTAAACCCGGCAAGTCTGAGCGAGCTTTTCTTCGCCTTTTCGTACTCCGAAGCGCCGAGCATTTGCCCGATTACAATTCCGACAGCGTTTCCCATTGCCACGAAAACAACATTGAGCAGGTTGCAAATCGTGTTTGAAATGTTCAGTCCCGCGACAATATCAAGTCCGAGAGTGGAATAGGTCTGCGTAATCACGGCAATTCCCGACGACCAGAGAAACTCGTTAAAGAAAATCGGCAAACCTTTTTTGATGATTTTTCCCGAAATTTCGCGCGGCACAAGCAGGGTTTTATATGCACCCTGAAGGAAAACGTACTTTTTGCGCTTTACAAACGCAACAATTAGCACTATTGCCATTTCCACAAATCTTGCGATAACCGTAGCGATTGCCGCACCCTTTACTCCGAGCTGCGGGAAGCCTAAATTACCGAAAATCAGCAGGTAATTGAACACCACGTCAACCGCAACCGAAGCCACTCCCGCCATCATCGGCATAAACGTGTCGCCTGTTTCGCGAAGGCTGCTCGCGTAAATCTGCGTTATCACAAACGGCACTATCCCGACAAGCATTATCGCAAGGTATTCTTTCGCGAGAGCCATCGTTTCCACCGGGTCAACTTCCACGCCATCACCGCGCATATAAAGCCCGATAAGCGGCTCTGCGCCGAAGATAAACGTGCAAAGTCCCGCCGCAAGGCAAAATCCGCAAATCCAGTGCTTCATACGGAATGTCTGCCGAAAGCCCTCAATGTTTTTCTGACCGAAAAACTGCGCGCCGTAAATTCCCGGTCCCGAAAGTCCGCCGAAAATTGCCAGATTGAATACGAAAATAAGCTGGCCGATTATCGAAACGGCAGTAACGGCATTTGTGCCAAGACTTCCCACCATAACGTTGTCGACAAGACCGACAGCGTTTGTGATACCGTTTTGCACCATCATCGGGACAGCGATTTTCAGAGCTTTTTTATATATTGTCTTTTCTTCCATTTTTTCTCCCTTTTCCTTGACATAACTTTTTTGTCGTGTTATAATTATATTGTATGGTTTATTTCTTTTACAGAGGAGCAGACTATGAAAAAGATTTTTCCCTCTTTGAAGTTCAAAAATTTCGCGCTTCTGACGCTCGCGGGAATAATAAACGCGTTCGGAATTACGGTTTTTCTCTCTCCTGTAAATCTCTATGACAGCGGCATTTCGGGAACGTCAATGCTTATCGACAGGATTACTCCCGAGGTTTTCACGCTTTCAATCGCTTTGCTTGTGCTGAATATTCCGCTTTTTGCGTTCGGGCTGAAGCGTCAGGGACCCGTGTTCACGATTTACGCGATTTATACCGTCGGGATTTACTCGCTTGCCGCGTGGCTGATAACCGATGTTCTGCCGATTGACGTTTCGTTCGCTTCACCGCTTGCAGGACAGGATTTGCTGCTTTGCGCGCTGTTCGGAGGAGTGATTTCGGGCGCGGGAAGCGGTCTTGCAATTCGTGCGGGCGGAGCAATGGACGGAATTGAGGTTATGGCGGTGATTTTCGCAAAAAAGCTAGGAATTACCGTCGGCACATTCGTGATGATTTACAATGTCATTCTTTACATACTCTGCGGAATAATTCTGCAAAACTGGATTTTGCCGCTGTATTCGATTGTGACGTATTTCGCGGGGCTCAAAACCATTGACTTCATCGTTGAAGGTATCGACCGCGCAAAGTCCGCGATGATTATCACTACAATGCCCGATGAAATCTGCGAAAAGCTCTCCGAGGAATTCGGCACGGGCACAACCCGTATTGAATGCGTCGGCGGTTATCTCAAACAGGAGAAAACGATAATTTACTTTGTGATAAACCGTTTTCAGATAAGCAAACTCAAAGATATCGTCCACGGGATAGACGCGTCTGCCTACGTCACAATTTCTGAGGTTGCGGACGTTTTCAAGAAAAACAATCAATAACGAAAGGATTTTAATTATGAAAAAAATCGCACAATTCGAGAAAGTAAGCCGGGAACAGTTCCTTGACGGGTGCAAGCGCGACGACGCCGAGAAAATCTACTCGGAAATCAAGCTCCCGAAGCGCGCCACAAAAGGCTCTGCGGGATACGACTTCTTCGCGCCGTATGATATTGACCTTAACGCGGGCGAAACCGCGAAAATTCCCACGGGAATACGCGTGAAAATTGACGAGGGCTGGGTTTTGTCGCTGTTTCCGAGAAGCGGGCTTGGGTTCAAGTTCCGTCTTCAGCTCGACAACACCGTCGGAATTATCGACAGCGACTACTATTTCTCCGACAACGAAGGTCACATTTTCGCGAAAATCACAAACGACTCACGCGAAAACAAAGCCCTGCACATTCCCGCCGGAACGGGCTTTATACAGGGCATTTTTACGGAATACGGAATTACCGTCGACGATGACGCAAACGAAATCAGAAACGGCGGTTTCGGCTCGACAGGCTGATTAGAAGCTGTCGTCGATGTCGTCGTACAGAACGTCGTTAAATCTGCCTTCATCGACAAGCTCAAAGAACACATCGACTATTTTCGGATTGAGCTGGGTTCCCGCAATTCTTCTCATTTCCGCAAGAATTGCGTCCTTGTTCATCTGCTTGCGATAAGCGCGCGTTGAGTTCATCGCGTCAAACGTGTCCGCAACCGAAATAATCTGCGCAACCTCGGGTATTTCGTCGCCCTTCAGCCCCGACGGATAGCCCGAGCCGTCAAAGTGCTCGTGATGATATCCCGCTCCGATTGCAAGCTCGGGGCGGATTTCTATTTCTTTGAGTATCTGGAAGCCGTTCTCAGCATGGTGACGAATAACCTCATATTCCTCCTTCGACAGCTTTGACGGTTTTCCGAGTATAATGTCGGGAACGGCTATTTTTCCTATGTCGTGCAAAAGCCCTATATTATAGATATCTTCAACCTGCTGTTTGTCGTAGCCCATTCTCTCGGCAATCATCGAGCTATATCGCGCAACTCTGAAAGAGTGACCGTTTGTGTAGGTGTCCTTCAGGTCGATACACTTCGCAAATGCTCTGATAATCTGGTCGACAAACAAGCGGTTTTCGTGCTCTTTTTTGACGAGGGCACGATTTTTTATATTTGTTGAAATGAGCAAAACCAACATTCCGACTGCAAGCACACCAAGCACAATCAGCACCCAGAACCAGAACTGCTCAAAAAACGCTTTTTCCTTTTCCAGCTTAACGGAAACGGTTGCGATAGGTTCTCCCGAGGTGATATCGATTGTCGAGAATTTGAACGTGTATTCGCCCGAGTCAAGATTTGTATAGCTTATCGGCTGCAAATCCTGTCGGGTGACGGAGATTTTGTCGCTGTCAAATCCTTCGAGGCAATAGGAAATTCTCGGATTTGAGAAACCAAAAGTCAGCGCGTAGCCGTAAATTGTCAGACGCTTGCATTTTGCGGGAATTTTCAGCGTTTCGCCGTCCTTTACCATAACGCGCTTGTCGTCAATATCGACATACGGCACGGAAAGTCTGATTTGCGAGCCGTTTTCACTTCGCTCGTTTATGTTGACGGAAGCAACGCCCGTCTGTCCCGCGATATAAAGCGTTCCGTCCGCGGAAAGACAGCTTCGGGAATTTGCCGTGGCAATCGCGGGAATACCGCATTTCATATCATAAAACGAATACTCGATTTCCCCGCCCGAAATCAACTTTTCGGCATTTACCACATAAATTCCGCTGCTGCTCAAAATCCACGCTTCGTCGGAGCTGTCCGTGAAAACGTCGAAGTTGTTTGAATAAGGGAAATTCGCGAGAGTTTTCACGCTCTCGTCTTTCATATAGGCAAGAGAATTGCCCGTGATAATCCAATAGCCGCCGCGTTTTTCATCGGGCTTTATCCGCATAATTATCTCGGATTTCAAGCCGTCTTCCAGACCGATTTGTCGCACAACCTTTCCGTTTTCGACGATGAAAATACCGCTTCCGTCGCTTCCGAGGTAAATTCTTCCGTTGTCGCCGGGACAAATCGAGAGAATTTCCGCATTTCCGATACCGCTTTTGTCATCGATAAATCCTTCGATTATACCGTCCTTTACAAGAGCAACTCCTGCGCTTGTCGAAGCGGCAATCGTGCCGTCGGAAAGCTCGGCTGCGTCGCGGACCTTCTGCGCTTTCAAGCCGTTTTCATCATTATACGAAACAATCTCTTTCCCATCATAGCACAAAAGCCCGTTTGAGCCGTATGTGCAAAGCCAGAGCTTGTTTTGTCTGTCGGTGATAATGCAGCGGATACGGATACCTTCCAGAAGCTCCGTGAGCTCGTTTGTTATCAAGCGGTTGTTTTCGCTGACAATATAAAGCCCGCTGTCCGTGCCGACGTACAGCTCATCGTTAAAAATGCAAGTCGTGTTGACAACGCTTTCGGGTATTCCCGCGGCTTCGCTGATATCCGTGAAATTGTTTCTCACCAGCTTCATTACACCCTGACGCGACGAAACAAACCAGACGTTGTTTTCATAGTCCGTCATTACCTTTTCGACAGAGTTGTTGAGCGGGTAATTCCCGGACGAATATCTTCCGTTTTTGTTCAGTTTGCCGATACCGCTGTCCGAGCAAACCCAGAAATTGTCCTTGTCAATCGCGCTTATTGCGTTGATATTTGACGCGGGTGAAGCGTTTATGATGTGATAATTCAGCTTTTTTTCGACAATGCTGCCGCGGATAATGTTTGATTTATCCGTGCCGAGCCACACAACTCCCTTCTCGTAATCATCGGGAGTAATGCAGGTGACAAGACCGAAGCCCATTTCCTCGCTGCTGAAACAGGACGCAATTGCGAGATTTTCCATTCGGAAGAACATGCCGTCCATTGTGCAGCCGTAAACCGCTCCGTCATTTCCAGAAGTAAGCTGTTTGATATACTTTCCCTTCACAGCCGCGTCGTCGATAATGAAAAGCTCTCCGTTTTCATCGATATAAGCAAGCTCGCTTGTTGTACCGAAAACGATATTTCCCGCTTTGTCCTCGGTTATATCGCGAACAGAAAGCGACGTCAGACCATTTTCACGATTGTAAAACCTGAACGCACCGTTTTCGTAAAGCGCAATTCCGCTGTCGTTTGTGCCGACCCAAAGACGGTTTTTCGAGTCGATGAAAAGGCTGTCAACGCTTGTGATACCCGTGAACGAGTCAAAGCGCGTGAAATTCACACCGTCATAGCGGATAAGTCCGCTGTAGCTGCCGATGTATATGAAACCGTCCTCGGTCTGAACGATATCGTTTGCCTCGGACGTGGGCAGACCGTTTGAATTGTTGTACATAACCGCCGAGTAATTTTCTGTTTTCTTTTCCTCGGCAAAAGCAGGTTTTCCCGCGAAAACCAGCGAAACCGCAGTCAAAACCGCGAGAAACACCGCAGCAGCTTTGTTTCTAACACTAATTGCGCGCATTTTTCTTCACCTCTGAACAAGTTATCAAAAGCGCATATCCTATACAAATGTTATTATAACACAATGTTTTTATATTGTCAACAAATACCATAAAAAACAGCGTAAGCCGACCGAAAAACAGCAAAAGCCGACCCGAAAGTCGGCTCTTGTTTTCAGCCGGAAATTGTCGGCTGGATTTGCTTTCCGTCAAGCGCGTCGAGAATGGTTTCGGGGATTTTCCCGAAATCCGCGACCAGTGAAAACGGCTTTGCAAGGCAATCGTCCTGCGAAAGCGGCACAAAGTAAAAGTTCTTGTAATTCCGAAGAGCGCCGATGTTCTTTGCGGACCCCGAAAGCGCGTCGTTTGTCGATACCGCAATAACCACGGGACGCTGATTTCGCAGATGACTTTTTACCGCCATACAGACGGGAGTGTCCGTTATTCCCACAGCCAGCTTTGCGAGAGTGTTTCCCGTGCAGGGTGCGACAACAAGAACATCAAACATTTTTTTCGGTCCGACGGGTTCGGTTGAGGTGATGTCGTGGAGAACCGTTTTTCCCGTTATTTCAAACATTCGCGCGGCATTTCTCTGTGCCGTGCCGAAACGCGTGTCAAGCGAGTACGCATTAAAGGACATTATGGGGGTGATTTCGCAGCCAAGCTCCGTCAGCTCTTCAAGCGCTTTGAACGCTTTTTCAAACGTGCAGAACGACCCGCAGACCGCAAATCCTACCCGCAGTCCCGAAAGTCTTTCAATATCGGACAATTTTTTGCCCCCTTTTCAGTTTACAGTTTACAGATTACAAAATCGCTCCTGTCATCTGTAATCTATAAGCTGAGTTATCTCCTCGGCGATAAATTTTCCTGCGGTTTTCGGGAAATGCTTTCCGGGAAGCCCGCCCGCCGCAATGTATTTTTTTCCGTTTTCCGAGCAAAGCCGCTTTTCGCGTTCACCGTCAAGCGTCGCAAGCTCCATATAAGTGCCGATATCCGAGAAAGATTCCTCCGGCAAAACGTGCGCGGGAACGGTATTTGCGCAGTAATCGAAGCTCCCGCTTACACCGTTTATATCAACAGCAGAATAGCCTTCAAGCTCTGCTGCGGCTCGGACTGCGGGATTTCTCGCGGCAATCGTCACTTCCCCGCCGAAGGTTTTCAGATACTTCGCGAGAAATTTCGCAATTCTCCCATAGCCCGTCACGAGAATTTTCGCTCCGAGCAGCGCTTCGTCACCGTTTTGCGACAAAAGACAAGCCGCTGCTTCAGCGGTAAGCGCTGCGTTTTTCAGAGCGAGCCGCTCGCTTGCAAAATAGTTGACAAGCGAAAAATTGTTATCACGGCAAAGCTTTTCGAGCTTTTCACAGATTCCCCCCGCGAAAACAACCGCGTTTTTCTCGGCATATTGCAGGATAATGCTGAACGTGACGGACGTTTTTGAAAGCGGAGCATTTATGCTTTCGCCGTCCTTTGAAAGAGGCACAGGCAGAACAATCCCGTCGAATTTTCCCGCAGGTTCGGGAAAATTCCCCATAAAAAGCCGCTCGGCAGACAGAAAATCCGCCGTGTACAACATTCTCGCGTCGCCGCCGATACACAAAATTTTCATAGCCGCTCCTTGTCGAAAACTATTCTTCTCACAACATTCTATGCAAAATAAAAAGAATAGTGAAAAAACTATTGCTTTACGGGAAAAAATATTATATAATATAATTGCAGAAAAAATTGACAAAAAGGAAGGATTATTTATGAACGTTTGGCACGATATTGCACCCGAGAGAATTACCCCTTATGATTTCCTCGCTGTTGTTGAAATCGAAAAGGGCAGCAAGAAAAAATACGAGCTCGACAAGGAAACAGGTCTTATCCGGCTTGACAGAATACTCTACACCTCCACGCACTACCCCGCAAACTACGGTTTTATCCCGAGAACGCTTGCCGACGACGGCGACCCGCTTGATGTGCTGATTTTGTGCAACGAGCCGATTGACCCGCTTGTAATCGTGCAGTGCTATGCAATCGGCGTTATCACAATGCTCGACAACGGCAAAAACGACGAGAAAATCATCGCCATTCCGTTTGAAGACCCGACCTACAACGCTTATCGCGGAATTGAAGCGCTTCCGTCGCACATTTTCGAGGAAATGCGTCACTTCTTCAGCGTGTACAAGCAGCTTGAAGGCAAAGAAACCGCAGTAAACGAAGTTATGGGACAAAAGCAGGCTGTTGAGATTATCAAGCAGTGCATTGAAAACTACAACAATACCTACGAAAACGGTGTGAAAAGGAAGTAATTGAGTGATACTTGCAAGTCAAAGTCCGAGAAGGCGGGAGCTGCTTTCGCTTATAACGGAGGATTTTCGGATAATTCCCGCAAAGGGCGAGGAGGTTTTGCCCGAAAAAATTTCTCCCGAGAAGGCGGTGGTTTTGCTGTCCGAGCAAAAGGCGGAGGAGGTTTACCGCGAAAATCGGGGCGAGATTATTGTTGCGGCGGACACGATTGTGACGATTGACGGGAAAATTCTCGGAAAACCGCGCGATGAAAAGGACGCGTTTGCGATACTGAAGACGCTTTCGGGGCGCGTTCACGAGGTGTTCACAGGGGTTTGCGTGATTTTCTCAAACGGTGAAAAAGAGAAGTTTTTCGAGGGCACGAAAGTTGAGTTTTACGAGCTTTCGGACGAGGAGATTGCGAAGTACATCAAGACAGGTGAACCTATGGATAAAGCCGGCGCGTATGGAATACAGGGAAAAGGCGCGCTGCTTGTGAAGCGGATTGACGGGGATTATTACAACGTTATGGGGCTGCCCGTCGCGAAGCTGCTTCGCGTTTTGAAAGCGGAGATTTAGCCGAACTTATTTTCAAAACCAAAAAACGGGAAAACAAGCGTTTTCCCGAATTTTTTGTATAAAAAAACGCCACAGATATTTCCGTGACGAATTTCTTATGGAGCGGATTACGAGGCTCGAACTCGCTACCTCCACCTTGGCAAGGTGGCGCTCTACCAGATGAGCTAAATCCGCATTGGCGACCCGGAAGAGACTCGAACTCTCGACCTCCGCCGTGACAGGGCGGCGTTCTAACCAACTGAACTACCGGGCCATATTCCGTAAGCTCCGACCGACCCCCGATATTTCAGGCATCTATCCAACGAGCTACGGACGTGTAATAAAGCCGTGGTGGAAGTTGAGGGGCTCGAACCCCCGACCCTCTGCTTGTAAGGCAGATGCTCTCCCAGCTGAGCTAAACTTCCGAAAGTCTTTATCAACAACAGTATTATTATACATAATTTGTCCGGATTTGTCAAGGGGTTTTTAAAAATTACAAAATTTTGTTAATTTTGACTAAATAATCGCTGTTAAAAACGTACAAAAAAGAAAATGTTACCGCTAATATTAAAATGCAAACATCGCAAAATAATGTTGAAAAGCATCGAGAGGAGGGATTTTTTTGGACAAGCTTGCAATAACGCTGTTGATAATCGGCGGCTTAAACTGGGGCTTGGTCGGAATTTTCGGCTTTGACCTGGTTGCGTGGGCACTCGGTGGTCAGGGCTCGATTTTCGCCCGAATAGTATATATTCTGGTTGCACTTGCGGCGGTTTGGGCTATTCCGATGCTCTTCCGCAGACACATTATCGCAGAAGAAGTATAATACAGCAGCTGTCGATAAAGGCACATCTACTTCGTCAGCGGCACTTCGGCAGGCACAAAGCCTAGCCGAAGCTCCGTTCCCTCGTATCTGTACCTTTCTCGACAGCTTTTTCAATATTTTTTCGTTTTTCACTTTACACAATAGTCCCGCCGCCGACAACAATTTCCCCGTCGTACAACACAACCGCTTGTCCCGAGGCAATCGCGCGCTGTGGCTCGTCAAAACGGACAACAACCGTGCCGTCGCCCTCAGCCCACACCGAAGCCGCGGCTTCTTTCGCGTGATATCGCGTTCTCGCGGTCACACGAACAGGCTCTTTCGGCGGCTTTTCCAAGGAAATCCAGTTAAAATCGCGCGCTCGGAGAGTTGTCCTGTACAACTCGTTTTCGGGAGCAAGCGTCACCGTGTTCTCCGAGAGATTTTTCGCGACAACATACATCGGCTGCGGGAACGACAGTCCAAGTCCCTTGCGCTGACCTATCGTATAGCCGATTATCCCCTTGTGCTTTCCGTAAACCGTCCCGTCCAAGCCGACAAAATTTCCCTCGGGATAGGTTTTTCCTGTGTGCCGCTCGATAAATGCCGCGTAATCCCCGTCGGGCACAAAACAGATGTCCTGCGAGTCCTTTTTATCGGCATTCACCAAATCAAGTTCCACGGCAAGCGCTCTCACCTGCTCTTTGTCCGTGAACTCGCCGAGCGGGAATTTGATGTGCGCGAGCTGTTCCTGCGTGAGCGAATACAGCACATAGCTCTGGTCTTTCGCGGAATTCAGGCTCTTTTTCAGCAGCCAGCGCCCGCGCTCCTCGTCAAATTCAACTCTCGCGTAATGTCCCGTCACGATATAATCGCAGCCGAGCTCCTGCCCGCGCCGGAAAAGCCGCTCGAATTTCATATAGCGGTTGCAGTCGATACAAGGATTGGGAGTGCAGCCGTTTTCATACGCGCTTATAAAACGGTCGATTACCTCTTTTTCAAAATCGCCCGTGAAATTGAATACATAATACTTCATTCCAAGCTTGAAGCAGACGTTTCTCGCGTCCTCGGCGTCGCTTGCCGTGCAGCAGGAGCGCTCCCCGCAAGGCTCGCCGTCCTCTCCGTGAAGCTTCATTGTCACTCCGATACACTCATAGCCCGCTTTTTTCATCAGCGCCGCAGAAACCGAGCTGTCAACTCCGCCGCTCATTGCAATAAGAGCCTTATCCATTGCCCAGCCTCAGCATTTCATCAATACACTTTTTCGCAAGCAGACGCGTTTCCTCGAGAAGCGTGATTTCCTCGCCATAGTTTCCTTCAAGACAGTGAAGCAGGCTCGAAAGCTTCGTCAGCTGCATATTTTTGCAGATGAAGTTCTTCGACAGCGGGAAAAAGCGCTTTTCGGGGCAGTCAATGCCGAGGTGCTGAACAATGCTGTTTTCCGTGCCGATGATGAACTCCTTCGCGGAAGAATTTTTCGCATAATCCATAATTCCCGTTGTACTGCCGACATAATCCGCGTGTTTTACGACGTTCATACTGCACTCGGGATGAACGAGAAGAAGCGCATTCGGGTGAGCTTTTTTCGCAGCTTCAACGTCCGCCTCGGTTATCGCCGCGTGAACAGGGCAGCAGCCGTTTGCGGTCACGATTTCCTTTTCGGGACACTGCGCAGCTATATAAGAACCGAGATTTTTGTCGGGAATGAACAAGATTTTGTTCTGCGGCATATTTTTTATGATTGTAGGAGCAGACGACGAGGTGACGCAAACGTCGCAAAGCGTTTTCAGCTCTGCGGTTGTGTTGATGTAAGCGACAACAGCGTGCTCGGGATACTGCGCGCGCAGCTCGCGGAGCTTCTCGGGAGAAATCATCTCCGCCATAGGGCAGCCCGCGTCCGCTTCGGGCAGGAGCACAGTCTTTTCGGGGCAGAGGATTTTCACGGTTTCCGCCATAAAGCGAACTCCGCACATTATCACGGTCTCGGCGTCGGTTTTGCAGGCTTTTTGTGCAAGACCGAAGCTGTCGCCGACATAATCCGCGCACTCCAGAATATCGTGCGTCTGATAGCAATGAGCTAAAACAACCGCGCCGCGCTCTTTTTTCAGGCGCAGAATTTCCTCTTGAATATCTTTAATCATAGTCGTTTCCTTCCGTTTAGTTATTTTTGCCGAAATATCATATTTTAATTATATCATTTTTTATTTCTCTTTGCAAGCAATTTTTTTCGCAAAACTCTTTACTTTTTGAATAAAGTGTGTTATAATTAGAATGTATCATTTTATTCCTTATTTTTTGACGAAAGGAAAGAACGAAATGGCAAACTCAATTCTTATCACGGGTGGCGCAGCAAGCGGCAAATCCCGATTTGCAATCACGCATTTCCACAGCTGCGATTATGTGCTCTATCTCAAGGCAGGCTCCGAGCTTGACGCAGATATCAAGCAGAGAATTAATTTCGAGAACGAAAAACAGGGTATTCAATGGGACATCGTCCGGTTTGATACTCCAAACCCCGCCGAGCTTGTCGGAGACCACAAGTTCGTTATCTTTGACAGCCTCAGTTCTTTTACCGCAATTATTATCAATGAGCTTTGTGGCGCCGATGAAATTACCGACGCTATGAAAAAGAACATCGAGAAAACCGTCATCGAGAGAATTCAGCAGCTTCGCGAAAAGGTTGCGGATAATTTCGGAAGCATTCTGATTATCACCCTCGAAACCGGCTTCTCGGTTGCTCCCGTTGACAAACACCTCGCGGCATTCAGAGAAATTCTCGGCCGCGTAAACCAGCGTATCGCAAACACCAGCGACGATGTTTATTTCTCCGCAAGCGGTATTCAGTTCAAAATTAAGTGATTGATAAGGAGTATTTGTTATGACTTTTGAAGAATTCATTATGCAGGCACGCGAAATGAACGCGTCCGATATCCACCTCACCGTCGGCGCTCCCACCGTTATCCGTGTAAACGGAGAACTTCGTAAGTATCAGGAGCTTTCCGACCAGGTTGTACATAGAACAATCGTTTCCATTCTCTCCGCTGAGCAGGAAAAACAGCTCACCGAGGGAAAGGATATCGACTTCTCCTTTGAGCTGAAAAACGGCGCTCGTCAGCGTGTAAACGTGTTCCACCAGGGCGGCAGACTTGCTTGCTCAATCCGTCTGCTTAACGCTAAAATCCCTTCGCTCGACGACCTCGGAATGCCGCCTGTGCTCCTCGACCTCGCAAAGAAGAGAAAAGGTCTTATCCTCGTTACCGGTCCTACCGGCGCAGGTAAGTCCACAACCCTTTCCGCGATGATTCAGCACATCAACGAAACCCGCGCCTGCCACATCATCACAATCGAGGACCCGATTGAGTACCGCTATGAGCTTGCAAAGGCTACAATTCACCAGCGCGAAATCGGCCGTGATGTTCCCGACTTTGAATATGCGCTTCGCAGTGCGCTTCGTGAAGACCCCGACGTTATCCTTATCGGTGAGATGAGAGATTACGCGACAATTTCGCTTGCTATGACCGCTGCCGAAACAGGCCACCTCGTTTTCGGTACTCTGCACACCTCGTCCGCTGCACAGACAATCGACCGTATCATCGACGTCTGCCCCGCAGAAGCAAGAGACCAGGTAAGACTTCAGCTCGCGAATATGATTGAGGGTATAGTTGCTCAGTCGCTTATTCCTATGTCAGACGGCAAGGGACGCTGCGCTGCTGTTGAAATTATGCTCGGTACGGACGCTATCAGAAACCTTATCCGCTCAAACAAGATTGCACAAATGGAAACCACAATGCAGGGCGCAACTCAGCAGGGTATGCAGACGCTTATCGAAGGTCTTGCAAAGCTCTACAAGGCAGGCAAAATCACATATCAGACGGCTCTCGAATACTCCAACAACCCGTCCGAAATGGAGAAAAAGCTGCTTAACGGCTGATTTTTACACCAAAAATTCATAAAAATTTCACCAAAATGCGGTTCTTCGGAGCCGCATTTTTTATTGACAAAAGTTTGATTTTATGATATAATCGTTAATGTTAGCGTTGTAGAAAAAGGAGATATTATGAAAAAAATCATCGCCACACTTGTTATTATGGCATTTTTTCTTTGCGGGTGCAAAACCAACACGGAGCTTCCCCCCGAAAGCAGTTCCGAAAAGATTGTTTCGGTGAGCGCAACCGAAATCTCGGAGGAAAGCTCGTCCTCGGAGGAGAGTTCTTCCTCGGCTGAAAGCTCCTCGGAGATCATTTCAAGCGCCGAAAGTTCATCGACCGAAAGCACTTCAAGCACCGAGAGCACGCCCGATTTCACAAATCCTTGGGGGCTGACCTCTCTCGGTATCGTCTGGCAATACCCGTTTGGAGAGAGCCTCTCTTATGATTTCGCGTCGGCTGAGGTGATAAAAGGGCTTGAAAAACGCTATGGAATGACCGGTGAGGATTTAGGCTTTGAGGGAGAATGGTGCGCGCTGATTTTGTCGCAGCTTATTACCGAAGCGGGCTATGATATTTATTATCAGTACAATCCCTGCGACCTTACAATCGAGCTTGTTGACGACGGCTTCGCGCATTTTTACTGTTTGCGTCAGGAAAACTACGACAGCCTTATTCAGTGGGGCTTGCAGGACACCGACAGAGTTATCAGCACAACTCACGAGGAATTTGTCCCGAAAAGAGGAGATTTCATCTGCTATCTCTGGACGGAGGAAGCCGAGGAATATAACTGGAGCCACATAGGAATGGTTGCCGAGGATTATGACGGAACGGTTCTCCGTACAATTGAGGGAAATATCGGCAAAGGCAGGGACCCGCTTTATCACGCGGTTGAAGCAAGAGAAAGGCCGTATGACAGCACGGTTGTAGGATTTATCAGGCTGGACGAGCGTACATAAATACCGGAGGACATTATGAGAAAAATCAGAATAATTGCCGCTGTTCTTGCAGTTATAATGACCTGCGGGTGTTCGGACAAAAAAGAAAACAGCTCTTCTTCCATTTATTCATCTTTTCAAAGCAGTTCTTCAAGCTCTGAGGTAAAATCATCGGACGAAAGCTCGTCGGCAAGTTCTACGGAAAGCACAAGTTCATCATCGTCAGAAAGTACAAGTTCTTCATCGTCGGAAAGCGAGAGCACTTCCGATACAACAGACAGTTCCACAAGCTCGGATTTGATAACAGAAACTCCGAACAGTTCATCTTCCGAAGAAGACGACGGAAAAATCCCCTATGAGCTGCGTTCATCAACGGGTGTTGTATGGGCTTATCCGATAGGCAAAAATCTCTCGTATGATTTCGCTTCGGCAAAGATTATCAAAGCTATGGAGGAAAATTACGGGCGCTCGGGCGCTGACCTCGGATATTACGGAGAATGGTGCGCGGAAATCGTTTCGGATTTGCTTATCAAAAACGGTTATCGGATTTCCAAGCAGTACAATCCCTGCGACGTCACAATTCAGCTCCTCAACAAGGGATATGCGCATTTCTACTGCTTCCGCGAGGAGAATTACAAGAGCCTTGTGCAAAACGGTCTGAAAAAGAGCGCGCAAAGCCGCGTGACTATTCTCGACCGTGAGGATTTCACTCCGCAGAGAGGAGATTTTGTCTGCTTCCTGTGGAACGAGGAAAACACAATTTACAACTGGAGCCATATCGGAATGATTGCCGAGGATTATGACGGGACGGTTCTCCGAACAATCGAGGGAAATATCGGAGTTGCAGAGTTCCCCGATGACCCGAAAATCAGAACCGTTGACGGCAGAGAGCGCAAATATAACGAAACCGTTATCGGAATTGTAAGGCTTGATAAATAAATTTACATAACCTTGTGCGTTTTTTTCTCGGTTAGTACTTGAAAAATTGCTCGAAATATTGTATAATATGATTGTATGGCAGAGTTGCTGCTAAATATTGGAAAAAGGAGAAATATCAATGACTTATTCACACGAAGTCGAGGCAATGTGTCCCGTAGCGCAGGGCGTTGCTCACGGCGCAGCGCCTATCCCCGAAGAAGCAAAGTGGGTTAAGGCTAAGGAAATCTCGGACATCAACGGTTTCACTCACGGTATCGGTTGGTGCGCACCTCAGCAGGGTACCTGCAAGCTGTCCCTCAACGTAAAGGGCGGCGTTATTCAGGAGGCTCTTGTTGAAACAATCGGCTGCTCGGGTATGACTCACTCGGCTGCTATGGCTGCTGAAATCCTCCCCGGCAGAACCATTCTCGAGGCTCTCAACACCGACCTCGTTTGCGACGCAATCAACACCGCAATGAGAGAGCTGTTCCTCCAGATTGTATACGGTCGTTCACAGAGCGCGTTCTCCGAGGACGGTCTGACAATCGGCGCGGGTCTTGAGGACCTCGGCAAGGGACTTCGTTCTCAGATTGGTACAATGTACGGCACCCTCAAAAAGGGTCCTCGTTACCTCGAAATGACCGACGGCTACGTTACCGGACTTGCTCTCAATGAAGATAACGAGATTATCGGTTACAAGTTTATCAACTTCGGCAAGATGATGGACTTCATTAAGGGCGGTATGGACGTTAAGGAAGCTTATGAAAAGGCTCAGGGCCAGTACGGCAGAGTTGCTGACGCCGTTAAGGTCATCGACCCGAGAAAGCAGTAATAGGAGGTAACGAAGAATGGCTTTATTTGAATCTTATGACAGACGCGAAAAGCAAATTCTCGCTGTCTTGAAAGAATACGGCATTAACTCCATCGAAGAGTGTGCTGATATCTGCAAGGAAAAGGGTTTTGACCCCTACAAAATCACCGAGGGCATTCAGCCTATCTGCTTCGAGAACGCAAAGTGGGCTTACACAGTAGGCTGCGCTATCGCTATCAAGAAGGGCTGCACAAGAGCTGCTGACGCTGCTGCTGCAATCGGCGAAGGTCTTCAGGCATTCTGCATTCCCGGCTCTGTTGCTGACCAGAGAAAGGTTGGTCTTGGCCACGGAAACCTCGGCAAAATGCTCCTCGAAGACGAAACCAAGTGCTTCTGCTTCCTCGCAGGTCACGAGTCTTTCGCTGCCGCTGAGGGTGCAATCGGTATCGCTGAAAAGGCAAACAAGGTTCGTAAGGAACCGCTTCGCGTTATCCTGAACGGTCTTGGTAAGGACGCTGCTCAGATTATCGCTCGTATCAACGGCTTTACATACGTTGAAACCGAGATGGATTACTACACCGGCGAGGTTAAGGAAGTATTCCGCAAGGCTTACTCCGACGGTCTTCGCGCAAAGGTAAACTGCTACGGTGCAAACGATGTAACCGAGGGCGTTGCTATTATGTGGAAGGAAGGCGTTGACGTTTCTATCACCGGTAACTCCACCAACCCCACTCGTTTCCAGCACCCCGTTGCCGGCACTTATAAGAAAGAGTGCAACGACAAGGGCAAGAAGTATTTCTCCGTTGCTTCGGGCGGCGGTACCGGACGTACCCTCCACCCCGACAATATGGCAGCAGGTCCCGCTTCCTACGGTATGACCGATACAATGGGCCGTATGCACTCCGACGCGCAGTTCGCAGGTTCTTCCTCCGTTCCCGCACACGTTGAGATGATGGGTCTTATCGGTATGGGCAACAACCCCATGGTTGGCGCTACTGTTGCTTGTGCGGTTGCGGTTGAAGAAGCTATGAAGGGCTGATTTAACGCAGCGATGCGGGTTTAGGACTTATTGTATATTCAAAAAACGAGTGGAATTATCTTTGTAGTACACAAGTAATACACAGGTAATACACATCGGTAATACACAAAATCAGGCGGCTGCTCATCGAGAGAAGCCGCCTTTTCTTATGGAATTTTTTCGATTTCACGCTTCAAATTATCCAAGGTTCTATGGGTATATACTTTTTCGGTAACATCTCCTATCTGATGTCCGACAATAAGTTTAAGGCAGTATTCATCAACCCCCGCTTCCTTTGCCCGTGTAATGAAAGTGTGGCGGGTTTCGTGAGGTTTGTGTTTCAAGCCGAGATAATCCATAGTCCGTTTAAACCGCTGAATATACTTATCGTATGTCATTGCCGGCTCTGTACTTGAAAAATCATTAAAAATCTGCTCATTTTCAGGGTTATAACGTTTTTTCAGGAGACCAAGGATTTTCGGATGTATCGGAACTATTCGATTTTTGCCTGCTTCGGTTTTTATGCCACCGTACATTGTGCCGCTCTCAAAATCGACATTCTTTGTTTTCAACGTAGCAAGCTCGCTCGGTCGCCAGCCCGAATATATTCCTATCAGTATCATATCAACGATGGAATAATCTATGTTATCCCACAAGAGTTGGATTTCATCTTCCGTGAAAGGAACTTTAGGTTCTGACATCGTGGTTTTCTTTACCGGATTGCATAGCGCCGCATAATCTTTATTTACAATTTCGTGCTTCATAGCAAATTTGAACATAAGATTATATAGCGATTTCATTCGCTTTTTCGTATCATCGCCAACCTCTGCTTCTCGTATTGTCTTTTCAAGATGAAAAGCTCTGATTTCTGCCATTCGGATATTCCATAAAGGCTTGCTATGGTTATATGCAGATTTCCAAGTACGCGCTGCCGAAGCACATATTTCCTCAAAATGCTCTGCCGACCATTTTTCGTACACATCAGAGAATGTAAATGTTGTACTCTTAATGTCATAAGGGTTTTGATTATAATCAGCCAAGGCTTGCAAAGCCTCTTGACGTGTTTCATAGTACCCTATCGTTATGTAATTTTGTATGAGCTTTGTCCCATCTTCGTTCATTACCCAACCGTTTGTTTTTCTCACTCTCCACGGCTTGCGGCGCTTGCCTGATAATTTGTGAACCGAACCATATCCGTTTGGTTGTTTCATATAAGCTCCCCCTATCTTTTCCGTCTTTGCGAGTTGGTTTGAATATACCCGCGCTGTATCAGTTCTCGCCGCAGCTCGTCATAGTTGCTCTCGTGTTGGGTATCCAGACTTAACACACTTTTTAAGAGGTTGATTTGGTTCTGCTTGTCTGTTTTCTCTTTTGAACGAACTATGTTGTGATTTGATAGCGGATTGTTGAGTGAATAAGACAAACTTGCGTTTTTCTTTTTCAAATCTTTGTTTTCGCTCGATAACAGCTCGTTTTCTTCTTTCAGCTTTTCATTTTCGGCAACAGCTTGCTCTGCGGTCGCTTTTACCGACTGCCACTCCTCCCACGATACATTCTTCAACGCGCCGCCGATGGACTTTTTGCCCTCAATCGCCTTTAATTCCTCTGCCGAGAGAATTTGCCCGTTAAGCTCATCGAGCCTTTTTTGAGCAATTACAGCTTCAATCTGCAATTCCTCAATTCGTTCCAAAGCACTTTTTTCTTTCAGTTCTGAAATAGACTTGTTTCCGTCTTTTGTGTTGCCGTTAAGCACACCGACAGAATGTCCCAAAGCCGTTTCCAAATATTTGTCAAGGTCTTGGTGAAACACCTGTAATTCTCGTTTGTTTATTACTTCTTTTGCCGAAACCTTGTAGCCACCTTTCTTTTTGTCCGCGGTTATCGGGATAAACGCGAAGTGAATATGCGGCGTTGTTTCGTCAAGATGAACATAAGCGGAAATGACGTTTTCCTCTCCGTAACGGTTTGCCATAAAGTCATAGCTTGCCTTGAAAAAGCTCTTCTGTTCCGATGAAGGCAAGTTCTTTGGGGCGGTTAGAACCCAACTGCACATTACATTCACGTCTTTGCGGTTTTGCAGCTTAACCTCTGAACAGCGTTTTCGGATAAAATCGCCTTGCCGCATTGTCTGATGAACCGCGAGATTATAGTTCAGATGAGTGCGCTGCGGGTTGATTTCTTGGTTTGCGAATTTGATATATTCAACCTGTCCCGTTTCGGAATTGAACTCTTTTGCTCTTTCGTAATGCTTGAACATATGCCCGCAAGCCGCTTTTGTAAACTTTGCAAGGTGTGCCATTGTATCTCCTTTCACGCTTTCTTCACGCCATTTCGGAACGGTTATTTGCAGCATTCAGGCGGCTGCAAACAACCATTCCAAAATGGTGTAGCGAGTTATACCATTTTTCTTAACGCGGCGGGGCGCTAAAAAATGGTAACTCGCTCTCCGAGGGGCAAAGGGCGCTGCGCCCCTTTGCATTCCCAGCTTTGATATTTTAGCATTGTCAGATAGTCAGCCATTTTCACACTACGGGAATGGCTATGTTAAGTTGGGCAGATAGTCACAACGCCAAATAACATAGTCGTGGCAACGTTGCTATGGCATTCTCGCCTTTCCCGTACTCAAAAAAATGTGGCTATGTGGCAATCTTATCTTTTAGGAAGTTTCCAAAACCACTTTTTCCCTTCGGCGAAAGATATTATTCCGAGGTCTTTCTTTGCACGTTGTAACGTCTTTTCGGTGATTTCATTTTCAGCGGCGGACATAAATATGCCGCTTGCCGGAACAGGACCGCTCATAAGAATAGCCTCAAGAAATTCCTTTGCACTATCTCTTTTTGATGATTTATCATCGTTGAATTCAGCGCCACCATTTTCAATAAAATCTCCCCACACTACTTTACAATTTTCATCTGTGTAAAAAGAGAGCGATTTTCCTTTTGCCGAAAGAGAAGATTTCGTGTGATTTATCAGCGAGAGCATTTTATCGTTCGGTTGTTTTGTAACCGTCAGAACGCTTCGAGCCGCTGCCACTTGGTCAATCGAGCCGAGCAAGCTTTGCTGTTCGCTGTACATTTGATTTTTTCCTTGATGACCGATAAGAACGATTGCACATTCATTATCCTCGGCAACTCGCGCCAACTGCTTGAAAATAGGACGCACCTCGTTTGCCTTATTCATATCGATTTTTGCGCCAAGATAGGCTTGTATCGGGTCAAGAATAAGCAGCTTTGCGCCGATTTCCGAAACGCTTGATTCTAATCGCTCGTCAGTCATTGTAAGCGTATTTACACGCTCGTTAATCGTGTTAATCCGCGCAAGGTCAGCTCCCGCAGAACGAAGGCGCGGCTTTATAGTGTCACCCAAACCGTCCTCGGCGGTGTTGTAAATTATGTTGATAGGCTCACGCGATTGCGTATCACCGGGAAGCTGTTCGCCTTTGGATAACGTGGCGGCGATATTCAGTGCAAGCATTGTTTTGCCCATACCCGAATGGCCTTGCATTATCGTGATTTTCCCAAGCGGTATGTACGGATACCAGAGCCATTTTACCGATGTTTCCGTGATGTCGGTTTCAAAATTCAGGATTTCTTTTTCAGTCATCACAATACTCCCCATTAAAATAACCGATTTCCTCATAAACCTTCTTATCAGGACAATAGTAGTTGTATTCCGTGCAGCCATCGTTTACAAAAGCGTAGCCGAAACGAAACACGCCTTTTTGCAACCCCACGCGGATAAGCTGCGGCGTTTTGCCTGTCGCGTTTGCAATTTCGGTAATCGGAACGTTTCTGCCCGTGAATTTTGGATTTTTCATAGATAGACCTCCTTAAACACTTGAAATATGTTGTAGAATATGATATAATAAGTAATAGAAGACAGATAATCTTTTAAAGTTGTCCTCTGTGCTTTATGATATCATACAGTATGAGAATAGTCAATATAATATCTTTGAAATATGAGATTATTTCTTGAAAAAACGTTAAAGCAAACAATTTTCGGCTGATTAAGGTGGCGATTTTTGTGTTTTATGATAAATTTGTTGAATTGTGCAACATAAAAGGAGAAAAGCCGTCTCCAATCCTAAAAAAACTAGATATTAGTTCGGGAAATTTGAAACGTTGGAAAAGTGGCGCAGGTGCAAGTCCCGAAACATTAAAAAGTTTGTCAGCCTACTTTGGCGTTCCAATAAGTTACTTCTTTGATGAAGATGACGAACCGTCCGTTGAGTGGGTAAAATTGGGACACTCGCTTAAGGAAGTATATAACTCCATTAAAGCTCACCCCGATTATATCGCAAGTTTTCTTAACGGAACTGATGAAAAATTGCCAAGTTTTTCAGACTATCAGCGAATTTCCGATTATATGCGTGTTGATTATAGATACTTGATGACTCCGGAACACTATTGCGAGTTAATCAAGCTGCCCGATGAAGCAAAAAGCTCAAAAAGCAACATTCCGCCAAAGGATATGGTGTTAAGCATTTTAGGCAAGCTGCCAGCAACCAATGAATATAAATTTCTGCAAGTCAGATTATCTATGACCATTCTTCAGCACCTTATGATTATTGGCATTACGCCTACTCAACTTGAAGAAACACTTCTTCTTAAGAAAAAAATCTATGAATTGGGAGATATTGGCATACCTGAAAAAAAGAAGATGAATTATAACTTCTCCGACTTGTGCAGAATATCAGAAGCGTTCAATATAAGCTTTGACTGTATGCTTACGGGTGTAATTGATAGTCGCAAATAAAATATCACAAAATGCTTGACAATGTATATACAAATGTGATATAATGATAAGGGGTGATAAAAATGTCACAAGTTAATTTCAGAGTTGAAGACGAAGTGAAAGCAAACGCCGAAAAAGCGTTAAAGGAAATGGGGCTTAATTTGTCCACAGCAATAAATTTGTTCTTGGTAAAAGTTGCCAGAGAGAAACGTATTCCGTTTGAAATCAATGCCGACCCTTTTTACAGCGCGGAGAATACTGTGGAGCTTGAAAGGCGCATCGCAAGCGTGAAGAACGGCACATCCGCCCTTAAGGAACACGAACTTATAGAGGTGGATGATGATTAAATTATGGCACGACAGAGCGTGGGAAGAATATCTTTATTGGCAAACGCAAGACAAAAAGACACTAAAAAAGATAAACCGTCTAATTGAGGATATTGAACGAAACGGCTATTCTTGCATAGGTAAACCCGAACCGCTTAAAGACAACCTTTCGGGATATTGGAGCGTAAGGATTGACGAGCAAAACCGAATTGTATTTCGCATTGTTGACGGGAAACTTGAGATAATTCAATGCGGCACTCACTATAATGACAAGTAATTTTCAAGGCAGAAAAGAAAAAGCTCCCAAGCACGGGAGCAATAACGCTAAAAAGGTGAAAGCGCAAGAAAGCAATTTGCCACAACACACAAGTAAGACACAAACAACCTCTTCAACCGCATTGTACTGCGTTTACAGTTGCGGTTGAAGAGGCTATGAAGGGCTGATTTCCCCGTCAAAGCTGAACACACAAAATCAAAGCGGTCACTTTTCGGTGACCGCTTTTTCTGTTCAAAAATTGTTATCTTTATCAGCGTCCAATTGTAGGGTGGCTGATTTCTACAACATTCTCCTCTGCTTCCTTTGCAGGGGGAGTGGTTACCTTGTCAAACGTATTCTTCAACAGGTCGTTAAAGCCCATTTTCTGACGGTCATCTCTGAGGTCTTCCTCGCTCTTTTCCTTGTCAATGCTGTCGTTCAGTGCCTGAACCTTATCCTTCTCCGTTTCAAAACTGATAAATTTCTTCAAAAATCCGATTATCCAGTCAAGAATGCCCTCGGGCTTTGTGCAAACAACAGTAGGATTAATCTCAACGGGAGGCTTTTGCGAGTTCTTGGGCTGAGAGGTTACCTGCTTGCCCGAAAGGATTTCCGCGATAATTTTTGCTTCAAGCTTCGTGTGGTCCGTTGCTTCTTTGAATTCCTGGTCCGAAACAATCTGAACTCCATTCGACTTGAAATCGGTCAGCTCAACTCTATCGGTTCCCACCTGATTTGCAACCTGTTTTCCCGAAATGTTGTCCTCAAGAAGACGATAGGTTTTTTCCACCCAGTTTTTCTCTTCCGCTGTGAGATTATCCGCAAAAGTATCGGGGTTGTTTCTGTAACTTTCGAGGAATTCGTGGGGCTTTATGTCGCCTTCGCCGTAGGAAATACTAAATTCCATACCGTTTGTAAGCGGCTCAACAAAATCGTAAACAGCGCCGTGAATAGGCAAGGTTTTCTTGCTGTTAATTACTCTGTTCTTGCGTCCCCAGTACAATGCGTCCTCATAGTCATATTCCTCATTAAACACGTTCTGGCTTACTTCATCGACATATCTCAGGCTCTGGTCGAGGAAACGGAACATTTCCTGACGAGATGTTGAGTACTCATTGAAAGCAGCCCGAATAGAATTAACAAACTGCTTGTTCATACTGATGTTGTTCATTTTTTCAAAGGTTTCTTCAACCTTCTTTATCGAGTCATCGTAAGCCGAGGGCTGAAGCTTTTTTCCGAATTCAGGCTCATTAAACAGCGTGCGGATATTGTTTTTAATCTCCTGCTCCACGCACATATTATAAACGAGCTGTGCTGCGCGCATAGTCGCAAGAGCGGTTGTTTTCTTAGTCTGAGGAATGTTGCTGTTTTCATCGAAAAGACCATTTTCCTGATATCTTTTAAGAATTTTATTTGTAAATTTGTCCATCGTATAGGCTTTAAGAACAGCGCCATTTCCTGTAGGAATGAACCCAACATTTTTCGGGAGCGACTCCTTCGTCATCTCAACCGCATTGCGGATAACAAACTCGTTGGCGTTGGATTTATCAACTTTAATCTCTTTGCCGTTTTCATCTATTAAATTAACTATTTTCATAACTATTTCCTCCAAATAAATTTTGTCTTGATTTTTCGCAGCCGCCTCAGCTGCCCTGCTGTTTATTGATATGCAATAAACCGAAAAACGTAACACACTTTCTTCAAAAACAAAATACGACAAAAAAGCAAGCCCTTTTCTCAGGCTTGCTTTTTACTTGTTTTCTGATTAGTCACCCGTTGACTCGCGCAGAATAAGACTGTGAGGGAGCATATATGTAGAAATATCGGGCTCTTCGGCTTTCATATTCGCAATCAGCTTCTCTGCAACCGTTTTTCCTTGCAGATAACACGGCTGGTCAACCGTTGAAAGCCTCGGGATAAACATATGCGAGAACAAGATATTGTCAAAGCCGAAAAACAGGATATCCTTTCCGATTTTGTATCCGTGATTGTTTGCGTAAACCATCGCGCCGAGCGAAATTATATCCGAAATCGAGAAAATTGCGTCGGGCTTGTTTTCGAGCTTCAAAAACTCTTCACAGGCGCGCGTTCCCGTATCCGAGGAATAGTCCCCGTAATACACAAGCCGCTCGTCAAAAGGTATTCCCGCTTCTTCAAGAGCGCGACGATAGCCTTTTTCGCGGTCAACAGAGGACTGGCTTCTGATTTTCGTTGTGATAAGTCCTATGCGCTTTCTGCCCTTGCCGATAAGATAGCTTGTCGCGTCATAGCCCGCACGCTCGTTGTTTATCGTCACGCAGAGAATTCCCTCGGTATCAAGACGCTCCAGACAAACCGCAATCGAGTACTTTTTCGACAGCTCCAGAATTGTCTTGCTGTCGATTTTCGGCGCAAGCAGCACTGCCCCGTCAACAGCTTTTGAGAACAACATTCCGAGAAGGTGCATTTCGTGCTCGGGGTCGTTTCTGGTCGTGGCAATCAGCACATCATAGCCCTGCGAAAAGCACGCGTCCTGCATTCCGCGAAGAACATCATTATAAAAGCTCTCCTCGGTTGAACCGATTATCGCGAGAATACGCTTTGTTTCGCTTTTGCGAAGGTCGCGTCCGAGAAAATTCGGGCTGTAACCCAGCTTTTCCACTGCACGATTTACCGCGTGAACAGCCTCGTCGGATACATTGCTCTTGTTGTTCAGCACGCGAGAAACAGTCGCAACCGAAACATTTGCTTCTCTTGCGACATCTTTTATTGTAATGTTCACTCGACCACTCCTCTTTCTGAAAATTACTGCCCCAAAATCCATTTTCCGTCAAATCAAGGCGTAAATTGTTCCATATTAATATATTATCATTTTTTCTAATCGTTTTCAATAGGCATTATGCACAAAAAAATCATGTAAATTAATGTAAATGAGAACAAAAAACCGCGCCCGAAATCCGAGCACGGTAATTTGTATTGCTAATTATTCGCACTGAGCGAGAACGGTTATGCACTTTCTCGGGCAAGCCGCCGCGCAAGCTCCGCAGCCATTGCACTTTGAGTAGTCAATGGTCGCGTGGTTGTCGGTGACGGTAACAGCGCCGTTCGGGCACTTTTTCTCGCAGATTTTGCAGCCGATACAGCTGTTCTTGCAGATGTCCTTTGCAACCTTTCCGGGGTCCTTTGAGGAGCAGCGAACGTCAACCTTCTGTGCCGCAGGGTGAATGACAATCAGGTGGTTCGGGCAAGCCGCAACACACTTTCCGCAAGCACCGCATTTTGACGGATTTACCACGGCAACGCCGTTGATAATCGAAATCGCGTCGTTGTCGCACACCGCAACGCAGTCACCGTAGCCGTCGCAGCCCGTTCTGCAATTTTTCTTGCCGTTGTAGAAGCGCTCAACTGCGTGACAGGACGGAGTTCCAAGGAACTCGTATCTGTCCTCGACATCACCCTGACAGCCGTTGCAGCGAACAAACGCAACCTCCTTGACGGTTTCGAGAGCCTCTGTTCCCATAATCGCGGCAACCTTTGCGGCAACGTCAGAGCCGCCGGGCTTGCACTTGTTCGAAGGAGCAGTTCCCGCGGCAACCGCCTTTGCGTAATCCGCACAGCCTGCAAATCCACAAGCACCGCAGTTTGCGTTCGGCAAAACCTCGGCAATCTTCGCGACGGTTTCGTCCTCTTTAACCGCGAGGAATTTTGTCGCAAGAACCAGCAGTCCGCCCGCAGCAGCGCCGATTGCCATAAAAATCAGCACGGGGAGAATATAGGTCATAAAAATTTCCATTACTATACCTCCTTACGCAATCCCGAAGATGCCGTCAACAAGTCCGCCGAAGCCCACAAAGGACAGCGAAACTATCGAAGCGGCAACCAGAGTTATCGGCATTCCCGCAAAAGCATTCGGAACATTGCAGCGCTCCAGCCTTCCGCGGACGCCCGAGAAAATCAGCATAGCAACCATAAATCCGATACCGCCGCCGAGCGCGCAGACAATGCTTTCAAGGAAGTTATAACCGTTGTCGAGGTTGAGGATTGTAACACCCAGAACCGCGCAGTTTGTGGTAATCAGCGGCAGGTACACTCCGAGCGTTTTATAGAGCGCGGGAATGTACTTTTTGAGCACCATTTCGATGAGCTGTACCAGAACCGCGATTATCATAATGAACAAAATCGTGTTCAGGTAGGACAGCCCCATAGGTACGAGGAAGAAGTAGTACAAAGGCCAGGTAACAGCAGTTGCGATTACCATAACCGCAGTAACCGCGCAGCCCATTCCGAGAGAGCCGGAGGTTGTTTTCGATACTCCGAGGAACGGACAAATGCCTAAGAATTTCGACAGGACAAAGTTGTCCGTGAGTATTCCCGTGAGGAGAATAATCATCATACTTTTTGCAAGTTCCATTACTTATTCTCCTCCTTATTTTCAGTTTTTTCTTCAGCCTTATCGGCGGGCTTTTCAACAGGCTTTTCAACATTTGCCTTGATTACGGGCTTTTCTGCAGGAACAGCAGCAGCAGTTTCCACGCTTATGCAGCTTTCTCTGTTCGGGCAGGCAGCGCAGCCTGTTGCCTCGGGCGGCTTTCTGTGGGAAATCTTGTTTACAAGCGCGATTACGATACCCAGTACGAAAAATCCTCCTGCGGGCAGTACAAACAGCGTCATCGGCTGCATAAAGTCGGGGCAGACCGTGATTGCGAAATCTGTGCCCGCAAACCAGGTTCCCGAGCCGAGAATTTCACGGATTGAGCCGATTACAAAGAGCGCAAGAGTAAAGCCTATGCCCATTCCCAGACCGTCAAGTGCCGAAGCGCCGACGTTGTTTTTGGAAGCGAACATTTCCGCCCTGCCGAGGATTATACAGTTTACCGTGATAAGTGGCAGGTAAATGCCCAGCGCGTCGTAAACGGGCGGCAAAAACGCTTGCAGCAAAAGCTGAACCAGCGTTACAAAGCCCGCGATTACCACGATGTAGCAAGGAAGTCGAACCGACTTCGGAATGATATTTTTGAGAAGCGAGATAACCACGTTCGAGCAAACGAGAACAAAAGTAGCCGCAGCACCCATTCCTATTGCATTGAACGCCATTGTGGTTATCGCGAGCGTCGGGCACATTCCAAGCAGCGACACGAGCGTCGGGTTTTCTTTGATTAAGCCCTTGGTAAATTCCTTCATATAGCTCACTTGAAATCACCTCCGCAATCGTTGTACGCTTTGAGCGCAAGATTTACTGCCTTCGCGACGCCCTTTGACGAGAATGTCGCAGAGGTCACAGCATTAACCTCGTTTTCGGCAAGATTTGTCTTGTTCTTCACAATCACAACCTCGCCTGTTTTTCCGTTGAAATTCGCGAGCCACTCGGGCTTGTTTGTGTTTGTACCAAGACCGGGGGTTTCCTCGCCAACCGATACAATCGCAACTCCCGAAACCGCTCCGTCCTTCACTCCGACCATAATGTCAAAGCCGTTTTTATAGCCCTTGACAACCATATCAAATGCAATCGAGCCGTCGCTCTTTTTGATTATCTTGGTAAGCTCGGGTATATTGCACTCGTCACCGTTTTTAAGCGCGTCGGGGTACTCCGAAACGGGAATTACCGAATAATCACCCTCGCCGTAAATCTGCGTCACCGCAGCAAGCTGTTTGTCCGTGACAACCGTGGAAGTGTCCTTGTAGGTCAGGTTGTACACAACGATAATCAGCCCCGAAATCAGCGCGATAATAATCGCAGGGATAAGAACAGGTTTGATTTTACTCATTCTTTCTTGCCCTCCTTTTTCGGAACAATTGCTCCAAAGGGCTTCGCAGATGTAAATCTGTCGATAAGCGGAGTGAGGCAGTTCATCACGAGAATTGAGAACGAAACACCCTCGGGGTAATTCGCAAACTCTCTTATAAGGAACGTGATAACACCGCAGCCGATTGCGAAAATCACCTTGCCCTTGTCGGTTATCGGGGTTGTGGAATAATCGGTTGCCATAAAGAATGCACCGAGGATAAGTCCGCCGCCCATTACCTGATAAGCGACATAGTTGATATCAAAGCCACCCTTGAAGAACGAGAGCAGAGCAACCGTGCCGATAAAGCAAAGCGGGGTTATCGGGCGGATTACACCGCGGCAAATCAGATAAATTCCGCCGAGAAGCAAAGCTGCGATACAGGTTTCACCGAGGCAGCCTCCGCGAACACCCAGAAGCATATCGAGAAGCGACGGAAGCGTGCCCTCGCCCGATGAGATAACACCGAGCGGCGTTGCCGTGGAAACAGCGTCCGTTGTGCCCTTGAACCAAGCAAGCGGCTCAGCCCAAGTTGTCATCGCTGCCGTAAACGACAGCATAAGCACAATTCTCGCGGTTATCGCGGGGTTTGCGAAGTTCTGTCCGATACCGCCGAACAGGCATTTCACGATAACAATCGCCACAAAGCAGCCGATAACCGCCATATAAATCGGCAGGTCAACGGGCAGGTTGAATGACAAAAGCATTCCCGTAACAATCGCGGAAAGGTCGGAAACCGTTCCGGGCTTTTTCACGATTTTGTTGAAGAAAAACTCGAACAAAACGCAGCTTGCCACGCAAACTGCCGTCAGCACAGCCGCCTTGTATCCGAAAATCACAATGCTTGCGACAAGCGCGGGACAAAGCGCGATGATAACGTCGAGCATTATGTTTTTCGTGGTACGGGGACTGCGAATATGAGGCGACGCCTCAACAAATAATTTATTCATTTACGTCCACCTCACTTCTTCGGAGCGGTCGCTGCGCGCAGGAAATCCTTTGCGAGCTGATTTTTCTCGGCAAGATTTCTCTTCGCGGGACAGACAAAGCTGCAAGCTCCGCAGTTCATACAAAGATTTACCTTCAGCCGCTGAAGCTCGTTTACATCGCGAGCGTCAAAAGCCTGTTCAAGCTCGGTCGGCATAAGGTTAGCCGCGCACGCTCTCACACATCTTCCGCAGCGAATACAGTTTGTGGGCTTTTGCTCCACGGTTTCCGCGAAAAGGAGAACCGCATTATTGGTTTTTCCGAGCGGTGTGTCGGGGTCAAACGCGCAGGAGCCCATCATCGGTCCGCCCAGCACAATTCTGTCGGGCTGTTTTCTCACGTCAGCGAAGCCGACAATGCTGTGAAGCAGCGTTCCCACGGGAATGAAGAAATTCGCGGGGTTATTAACGATATTTCCGTCAATCGTAATTCTACGCCTTACAAGCGGCACACCCGTCTTTATGTAGCCGTAGATGAAGCCCGCGGTCGATACGTTCATAACAACGCAGCCGACGTCGGACGGGAGTTTTCCTTCCTGAACCACGCGTCCCGTAAGCGAGTGAACGAGCACCTTTTCAGCGCCCTGAGGATATGCGCTCGGAAGCTTCTGTACCTTGATGTTCGGGTAGCGCACACACAATTTCGTGAGCTTATCGATAGCCGCGAGTTTGTCCTCCTCGATACCGATAATCGCGTTCGGGATTTCGAGTTTTTTCATAATAAGGTCAATTCCCGCGAGAACATTGTCGGAGTTCTCCATAAGCTCGCGATAGTCGCTTGTGATATACGGCTCGCACTCCGCGCCGTTAAGAAGCAGATATTCGATGTTGACCTTGCTCTTGTCGTAACCGAGCTTAACGTGCGTCGGGAAACCTGCGCCTCCAAGACCGATTGCTCCGCTCTCACGGACAGCCTTGATAAACTCCTCGCGGGTGTCGCATTTAGGCGGTTCAAGTCCCTCGTACATCTCGTTCATATTGTCGTTTTCGATAACAACGGTCTTGCACAAACGACCAAAAACGTTCATCACGTCTTTGATTTCCTTGACAACACCGCTTATCGAAGCGTGAACGGGAGCAGACATAAATGCCTCGCTGTCGCCGATTTTTTGTCCTATTTTTACCTTGTCGCCCACGGCAACGCAAGGCTCACAGGGTGCGCCGATATGCTGAGCCATACTAATGGCAACAACCTCGGGCGCGGGAATTTTTCTCGTTGACTGCTCGGCTGACGCGCTGAAATGCGGCAGTCTGACAGAATGCAGCTTTGACAAAATTCACCATTCCTTTCAAATTTTTTCAAAGTTAAACCCGCCGCTCATCCGAACGGCGGATTTCCGAATTGCTAAAAGATATTACATTTCAACGCTTCCGATGTCCTTACTTTCTTCCTCGCCGTTCAGCGGAGCCGTTTTAACGTCCTTGCTTATCGGGCGCTTGTCGGGAACGCTCGGAGCGTCCTTGCGGTCAGCAGGATTTGTCGGAACAACTTCTGCGGCTGCCTTCGGAGCTGCCTTCTTCTCGTCATTCTGAACGGGAGCGGTTACGGGACGCGGATTTGTGTTGTCCTCGAACCACTTTGCCGCCATCATCGGAGTAAGCACAACGTCAAACGTTTCGAGCGCGCCGTCATAAACGGTTTCGAGCATCGTGTTGCCCTTCTTGTCGGGCTCGCAGACATCATAGCTAACCTGCTTGCGGTATCTTATGCGAACATACAGGAACTCAGGCGGGATAACGTCGATTTCCTTCAGTTCTTCAAGCCACAGGAACGGGCTCATTCCGCCGATTGAAACGTCGTCAATCAGCCAGCCTGCAGCAGCCGCTGCATCGTTGCGGCACAGATACAGCGAAAATCTGAACTTCTTTTCCTTGTCGTTGTCGATGATGCCGATTGAGAACGTCTTGACAACAAAGCTGTTCAGCACACCCGTCTGATAATCGCAGCACGGGCAAACGCCGCCGTAGCCGTAAAGCTTTGCGTTTATATCGCGCGCAAAATAGCAGCCGTATGCTCTGGGATTGAGCTTTTCATAGGGAGCAATTCTTCTCACCTGTTCGAGCATATAGTCAAACTCCTTGCGCTTGATTGAAGGCACGGGTTTGTAATAATACGGCATCTGGTCGATGAGAATGAGGTTCGGGTCTTCGGTTCCCGAATAGAGGTTATGGAGAATATTGTTGTTTTCTCCCGTGAGCAGGAACTCGATATATCCCGCATACTTTGCCTTGTCCAGACCGTCGCGGAGGATAACAT
This sequence comes from Oscillospiraceae bacterium, assembly GCA_017847835.1. Lineage (GTDB taxonomy): Bacteria > Bacillota > Clostridia > Oscillospirales > Ruminococcaceae > CAG-115. The sequence continues at coordinate 348,366 of JAGASH010000008.1, read as the reverse complement.
ACTTCGCGGTTTTTTCTGCGTCGGCGGGCTCTATGGGAGCGTCGGTGCCGACAATCTTCATCAGCTTGTTTCCGGAGTCGAGAAGCGCGATTTTGTCAAGACCGAGGTCGCAGACAAACATCTTGGAAATCATCTGCTCGATAGCCTGTGCGGACTTGCACTCGGGAAGCGAGGAGAGAATATCCTGCGTATCGAACGTAAATCTTCCGGTTGTATAGCCGAAGTCAAAGACGCGGTTGTTGAACATTCCGCTCTCGATAAGCGAATATACATCGCCGACAATCTCCAGCAAATCGCTGTTTGTGATATTCGGCGGAATCATAAACTGCTTTCCGTAAACCGAGAAGCGATAGCGCTTGTTGATATCGAGCGTGAGGTTGATTTCACCGCCCTGGCTCTTGATTTCCTTGAGGAACGTTACGGTATCCTTTCCGATAGTGAAGGAGTTTACCATAAGCGTTACGACCTGATTGAAAATCTGGTGATTTTCAAATCTCATCTCGTGAGCCGCAAGCACGTCGTATGCCTTTTTGAGGTTCTTTATGTTGATTTTCGAGATTTCAAACTGAATTTGCGAAGCGCCCGATGTGATTACGAACTGGAAGTATTTCATCGCAATTCTGTAATCCTCGCCGAACATCTCGTCGATTACCGCAAACGCGTCTGCGAGGTCGTTTTCGTCCTCAACCATACCGTTCTTGACGCAATCGTCGAGTTTGAGGCTGATAATGCTCTTGAAGCCCGCGGCAAGCTCATAGTCCTTGACCTTTTTGCCGCCGTCGGACGCCATAAAGTACTCGTTCCCGTCCTTATAGAACTTGTAGAGCCATTCCTCGCCGCCCTCGTCTGTTCCGGGCACATTCCAGCGGTACTTTGCAACAAGCGTGTGGTTCACGTCCTTGCCGTACCAGTTGTTCATCTGCTCGATATCCTGTTCGAGAGCCTTTTTCGCGCTTCCGTCCTCGTGTTCTTCCTTGGACACACCGCCGCGTTCTGTGAAGAAGCCGCTCTTACGCATTTCCTCGAATGTAACGGGAACTTCGCTGTCGGGGAACACAACAGAAACGCTGTTTCCGAATTTCTCGCGCAGACCTTTTACAATCTTGCTGGTGTTGACATAGTTGTAGAAGAACTTGAAAACATACTGCTTCGGGATGAACATATAGTTGCCCGGAAGGTTCGGGTTCTCCTGAAAATCGAGCACAAACAGCTTTTTATACTCCTCGGCAACCGAGAGAATTCCGTGCTCAATCTTTTCCGCGCACTTTTCGAGCGACTCGTATTTGATGCCTGCGCGGTTGTTTGTGATGTACTTGTTCGGTACGGAAACGAAGAACGCAGAAAGCTTCTCGTCAACGAAATCGGGATTATCCGCTCTTACGAAGCCCGTGAGCTCGAAGGTCGAGAAGTAGTTGTACTTCGACATCAGCACCTTGCCCGCTTCAACCTTTGCTCCGGAAATTGCGTAAGGAACGAGGTAGGTGAAGCCGTCGTACTCCGCGCTGATAAAGTCCGCGACGCTCTTTCCGTTTTCGGAGAAGCGCACCTTGCGGATATCCTCGGGAGAACGCTGATGATGCGAAATTTTATAGACAATCTCCGGCTTTCCGTAGTTGATGACAGCGATGTTAAACGCTCTGTCAACGCATTCTTCCTCGTCCACGGACTTGAGGTTCTTCTTTCTGATGAAAGCAAAGCAAAGGTCAACCATATTGATATAGGAACCCTTTTTGCTTGTAATCGAAACCAAGTTTTCGTGAAGCGCCTTCTGTTCGTTTTCGGGAAGCGCGAAAATAATCTCTGTGTGGTTGAACTGCTTTCCGTTGAGCTCGAGCTCGCGGACTTTAAGCGTTCCCTCGTCGTTTACAACGCGCAGAGAATATGTATTCGAGCGCATTTTGAACCAATCGACGTTGGTGAAAACGCTCTTTGCACCAAGACCGAAGCGTCCCTCGCGTTTTCTGTCGCCGTCGTTGCGTCCTACGGAAAGGTAGTAGAACACCTGCTCCAGATTGAAGCCTGTTTCGTTGTAGGTGAGCTTTACCTGTCCCTCGTCGAGGAACTCAATCATCACCTTGATGTTAGGCTCGTCGTAATCGCAGCCGAAAACGTTCTGCAAAAGCTCACGGATAATCGACTCGCGCGGATAATCCTTTGCAAGTCCCGCCATATTGATAGCGCCGCGGCCGGCATACATATTGTTGAAATAGTCTTTGAACAGGTCGCTTTCAAGCTCTCCCGAACGAATTTTCCCGTCAATTTCGCCGACAACGGCTTTCACACCGTCCTTGTCGCCGGCTGTATTTTTCTCGAAAAAATCGCCGAGCAGCTTTTCTACTGTTTCATAGCCCTGACTCATTACAAAACCCCTCTTCTCCGCGCTGTTTTTTGGAAAGTCCCGCACGGCAGGTTAATCTTCGGCAAAAGCCGTCAAATTCCGTCGTTATAAATTTTAATGTAGTCCTTGAACGTGTGGTCGGAATCCTGTTCCTTGGCACGGTATTTCCAAATTCCGTAAAGCACGGAATACTGAATACAATCGTTCAGCGCGCCTATTTCCTGCTTGATTTTCAAGTGGAAACCTGCGCTCTTGTGAAGCTCGTCAATCTCAGCCTTCGCGTCTGCAAGACCTTTAACAGCCTCTGCCGCAAACGGCTGATTGAGATAGCTCTCGTTGTCAAACGACTCGGCAAGCTTTGCACATTCTGCGGATTTTTCGAGCTTTCCGCCTGCATTCACCGCGCAAAGTCCGCCGACGCTGTTGACGGCAGCCGTGATGTCTGCATTCTGAGAGCTGTCGGAAATTCCGAAGAGCTTGTAGATTTTTGCAAGTTGTTCGGTCGCGAAATCGTTGAGCTGTTTTGCATTGGAAATGTTCTCAACCTCGGGCGTGATGTATTCGATTTTCACTCTCTTTATCAAATCCGCGCAGTTGTCAACCTGATTTGAATAATCTCTCAGATATCTCAAATCCTTGACAAGCGCGTTTAAGATATCGCCCTTTTCCTTGATATCGAGAAGAATGTTTCTTGCGGGCAGCTCGCCGCAGAAAATCTCGCTGAAGCTGAGGAACAGCGTTTTTTCAAGCAGCGGCGTATCGAAAACGCCGTTTGCGTCGCGGAAAAGAATAAACTTTCTGACGGCTTCCTTTGCTGCGCCGTGACGCGTCATTCTTCTTTCGAGAACCGCAGCCGATGTCGGAAGCTCATAGTTAAGAACGTAATTCACGTTATCCGGCCCGTCCACAAATGTTCCGAGCGCGTCCGTTCCTATGGTAATCTGAGCCATCTCGTCGTCCTGACGGTTTGTGAGTTTTCTCTTGATAGCGCCCGAGATGATAAGCTCGCCGCGCATTACATTCACGTTTGTTCCGTACAGACAAACAAGCGCTTTTCTGAGGTAATCGACGGTGTTCTTGTTGCAGCAGTAAATCATTATCCTCGGGTCATCGTCGTCCTCGATAATGTTCGCAACGGTTTTCAAAAGCACGTCAAGCTTCTTGTCAAACGCTCTCAAATCTTCAACATCGGAGCGCGAGAAGAAGGATTTCTGATAAATGCGCTTTTCCTTTTCGTTCTTGTCGCAGTCATACTGCTCAAAGACGTTGCCGCCGGAGCTGTAAGCGGGAAGACCTGTGCGAAGGTCAACCTTTCTGCGGAAATATGTAATCACGCTTTCGTCAAATCCGTAATCCACGAACTCAACGCTGCGCTTGAAGTCCTCGGAATAAGCCGCCTTGTTGAAATAGCGCATAACGGGGCTGTCCTCGCGGATACCGCAGACGCCTGCGTTAAGCTCCAGCTTATCTGCCTGAGCAGCCTTTGCGCCGTCTGCAAGCACGCTCCGAACCAAATCAGCAATCGCAGCCTTGTCATCTCTGCTCTTTGCGGGGAACGGCGCGTTTATAAGCAGCCTGTCGCTCTTCCACGGGATATTTTTCTTATAATCATCATACTTCGGAACTCCCGAAGAAAGCTCCTCGTCAATGATAACCAGATTCCACTTGAAATCCTTGCCCGCTTTGCGTTTGAGAATATTATCCCCGAACAGGGTTTCGCGTGCAATAAGGTAAAGACCTGCGCTCTCTGCGTTGAAATACAGGAGGGAATTTGCCGCTCCCGAAACCATTTTAAAATCCGCACCAACGCTTGTAAGCAGGTATCTGTACCAGTTGTAAAGCTCGCTCTGGCGGCTGATAATCAGAATATTCGGAGTTTCCTGTTCGGCAAGTACATCATAGACGCAAAGCGCGGACTTTGTGTATTTCTCCGAGCCGAATTCCCCGCAGTTAAGCGCGAACCCGAACTTCCTGAGTTTTTCCGCCGCCGCGAGATTTGCCGACGACAAGTTAAGTCCGCCAAGCGGCAGCCATTTAAAATTGCTCAATATAACGCACCCCCGTAATTAATCGGAATTTTAATTCGCCGAACCCGAATTTATTTTGATACATTTATAATTATACAACAAATGTAGAATTATTACAAGTATGTCAAAACCCCTAACGCTAGAAAAAAATCACCCCAAAATTTGTATAACTTGCACAAATTGTCAGATTTTTATACAATTCTTCAAAAACAAGCTAAAAATAACGCCAAAATTAAGTAAAATATAGCTTAATTTTCCGGAGTTACAGTAAATTTCCATTGCATAAAAAAGAGGCAAATGCTAAAATTAAAATATACAAAATTTTCGGGAGTTGATAATATGCTGAAAGCGGTGCTTTCACGGAAAAATTTATCTGAAAACGACGAGTTTTATTCCTGTATCCGCGACCTCGTTGAAAGCGGAAGCGTCGCACATCTGAAAGATTTTTCCCATCACCTCGGCACAAGCCGTTTTCAGCACTGCCTGAATGTGTCGTACTATAACTTTCTCGTCTGCCGAAAACTCGGTCTTGACGCGAGAGCAGGAGCCCGTGCGGGACTTTTGCACGACTTTTTCTTCTACAACCGCCGCGACTGCAAAAAATCCAACATCAGATTTCACGCCTGCGCGCACCCGATGATTGCCTTTGAAAACGCTGCGGAGCTGTTTCCGATAAGCGAGCTGGAAAGCGATATGATTGTCTGTCATATGTGGCCGATAACCAAGAATTTTCCTCGTCACCGCGAAACATTTGTGATAACGTTTGTCGATAAATTCTGCGCGGTCGCGGAAATTGCCGCAACTGCCGTAAACCGAGCAAGAAAACGCGGTTAATCAGAGAAAATCCGCGATATCAATCCAAGTGAGCAAAAGCTCGCGTTCCTCGGGACGCTTGAATTTAAGCTGTGCGGCAGCTACAATCGGCAGCCATTCCTGAACCGCTATTTTGTCAACCTGCGCTTTTCGGCAGTATATTTTCAGATACTTCTCTGCGCTTTCCGTGCGGTGACGAAGACAAAATCCGAGATAAGTCCTTGCAACGTCCGCCAGAGGATTTCCCTGCTTTGCCTTGAACCAATCGACAACGTACATTCCGTTTTCGTTCACGACAATGTTCTCGGGCATAAAGTCCCCGTGGCATACCGTGGACGCGTCCTCGAGAGCGGAAAGCTTTGTCAGCAGCTCGTACTTTTTCACGTCGTCAATCATATCTAAGCCCTCGATTGACCGCTTAAGATAAACCTTAAGGCTGCTCAGTTTCGCGGAGTGAAGGCTGTTTACCTCGATATGCAAATCCGCCATTTTTTCGAGAAGCTCCTCGGAACGCGGCTCCTCGTGCATAATCTCGTCAAGGGTTTTGCCCTTGATAAAGCTGTATTCGAGCGTCCATTTTCCGTCGGACTTTTCCGCACCGATAAGCTCGGGCATTTTCGCAAAGCCCGTTTCCTCAACTCTCGTGTGAGTAAGCGCCTCGTAGAAAACCACGCTTTTCGGCTCGTCGGGCTCCTTGAAAACCTTCACGCATTTGTCGCCGTTCTCGAAAACCCGAACCTTTGCGCTCTCAGAAACCAGCTTTTTCAGTTCCATATCCAAATTCCTCCAAAATTACTCGTCAACATCGCCGTTGTAAAGACCCGTGACGGAAAGCGTGAGGAAGCGGAAATCGCTCATCAGATTGACTTCCTCGCCTCCTGTTCCTCCCATCAGACGAACCGTCGGACGAAGAACGTTTTCGTTGTCCTTGATAACCACACCGTGCCGTCCGTCCGAAAGCGAAACCAGAGTTCCTACGGGATACGGGTTGAACGCGCGCAGAAATGCCTTTGTCACGTCCAAATCGAAATGCGTGCCGCTTCCTCCGAGGATATACTCCTCGGTTTCCGCAACAGACCACGGTTTTCTGTATGGACGGTTTGACGTGAGCGCGTCGAACACATCGCAAATCGACAAAATCCTTGCGATAAGCGGGATTTTCTTTCCGGAAATTCCCGTCGGATAACCCGTCCCGTCAAATTTTTCCTGATGAAAAAGCACGCCCGACATCACGTTTGCGCTGAAGTTTTCACCTTTTTTCAGTATATTATACCCGATAAGCGGGTGTCTTTTGATTTCCTCGTATTCCTCGTCGGTGAGCTTTCCGGGCTTGATGATGATATCGTGGTCGATGTTTGACTTGCCGATATCGTGAAGCAGTCCCGCCACGACAACCTCCTTGGTTTCGGTTTCGGAAAGACCGATTTCCCCGCACACTCCTGCCGCAAGCATTGCCACACGCAGACAATGTTTGTAGGTATAGTCGTCATAGTTTTGCAGGGCAATCATCTGATTTGCAAGAAAATCCGAATTTCCCGTAATATCGCTGATGATATTGTCGGCGATATTGTCCACGCGCTCGACGGACTGTTTTGAAAGCTCCTTGATTTCCTCGTTGCAGTCAAATATTTTGTTCAAATCGGTGAGCGCGCGGCTGATATTCTGATTGATTTCCTTTTCCTGACGCTTGGGTTTTTCGGGCTTCTTCGGCAGCTTTATTTCAAGCTTCGGAGTAAACGAGCCTTCAATTCCCCCGCCGACAATATTTACGGTTTTTATTCCGCATTCGCGGAGCTCCTCTATCATCGCATAGGACAAAAACCGCCCTTTTTCGTAAAGCAGCTTATACTCCGTCGCGCTCGTAGAGTAAACATCGTCCGCGAGCTGCATTCCCTCGCGCAGCTTTTCAACCGATACAATCAGCATAAAATTACCTCAAACGGGCTATACAAATCTCACAGCGGTGATTTGTAAACACCCTTTTCCACATATTCCGACAAGGTTTTCTTCGCCTCGGAAGCGTCGCTTTCATAAGTAATTCCAAACCAGCGGCTGTCCGTCGGAATATCCTTCACCTTGTAGCCTCTTGACGCGATTTCACGGCTTACGGCCTCTGCAATGGTGAGCTCTGCTTTGAGCTCGTCGGGCTGAAGATTGTTGAGGAATTTCCGAAGCTGGTGTGCCAGAATATCCATAAACCCGATTTTAAAGCCCCACATACTCATAGATGTGGTGTCGTCGTCGCCGAGAGTTTTCTCATAGCCGTCGTATTTTCCCCTGATAACACCGTCCGTGCCGCGCGAAATCTGCTTTGTTTCCTCAACGGACGTGAGCAATCCTTCAGCGCTTGTGCGGCAGATACCGCGGTTTACGGGACCGTTTTCGGAGAGCGTGTTCTTCAGCAAAAAGTCAACCGAGCAAGCGTCTGCGACAGGGTTTCTGAAAAACTCCGCGAGCGCCGAAAATGCCTCGGCACCGTAAAAGTCATCGGCATTTATCACGGCAAAATCGCCGTCAAGCACGTCCTTGCAGCAGTAAAGAGCCTGAGCTGTACCCCACGGCTTTGAACGCGCCGGAAAGTCGTTTTTTCTGATAGGGAGATTATCGGTTGACTGAAAAACATAATCGGTTTTCACAATTCGGGAAATTCTGTCGCCGATTGTGCTCTTGAAAAGCTCCTCGATGTCTTTTCTGATGATGAAAAGAACGCGCGTGAAACCATTTCTGACCGCGTCGTGCACCGAGTAGTCAATAAGCAGCTCTCCGTTCGGGCCAAGCGGCTCCAGCTGCTTTATCCTGTCCTCGCCATAGCGCGAGCCCATTCCTGCCGCCAAAACCACCAAAGTTAATTCCGACATATTTTTTCTCCTTTAAAATTCCGACTAAAACTGAAACTTATTTTAAGCTATTAATCGACTCGTTAATCTTCGCCATTTTCTCCTCTGCCTTTGCAAGCTTCGCGCGCTCGTTTTCAATCTGAGCCGCGGGAGCCTTCGCGAGGAAGCCCTGATTATTCAGCTTGCCCGAGAGGAAGTCGATATCCTTCTGAGCAGCTTTCTTTTCCTTTTCAAGACGAGCAAGCTCCTTTTCCTTATCGACAAGCTCGCCCATCGGCATAAATACTCTTGCCGCGTCCGTGACAACCGTTGCCATTCCGTCAGCGGAAGGAGCTTCATTTGTTACGGTAAATTCTCCAGCGCCCGCAAGCTTCTCAAAGAATGCCTTACAGCCGCCGAAAAGCTCCGTGAACTTGGTTTCGACAATCATCGTAACCTTCTTTGACGGGGGAACATTCATCTCGTTTCTTCTCACGCGAACCGCACGGATTGCCCCGACAATCTTCGAGAAGTCCTCCTGTTCCTTTGTAAACGCGAGTTTCTCGTCATATTCGCACCACTTCGACATCATAATGCTTTCGGTTTCGCCGTGAGGAATGGACTGCCAGATTTCCTCGGTTACAAACGGCAAAAACGGGTGAAGCGTCTTCAAAATACCCGTCATCACGAACACAAGTACCTTCTGAGCTGCAAGCGCTGTTTCACCGCCTGCGGCAATTCTCGGCTTTGTGAGCTCGATATACCAGTCGCAGAAAACGTCCCAGATGAAATCATACAGATTGCCGACAGCAACACCGATTTCATAGGCTTCGAGATTTGCGGTGACGTTCTTTATCATATCGTTGTACAGCGACAGCACCCACTTATCCTCGATAGGCAAATTCTCGGGCAAGCCGTCCGCCTCGAAATCCTCGGGCAGGTTCATCAGAATATAGCGCGAAGCGTTCCAGAGCTTGTTGATGAAGTTGCGGGAATTGAGCAGCTTTGTTTCCGTCCAGCGCATATCGTTTCCGGGAGCGTTGCCCGTGACAAGCGTAAGTCTGAGCGCGTCCGCACCATACTGGTCGATAATTTCAAGCGGGTCAACACCGTTTCCGAGAGATTTTGACATCTTGCGTCCCTGCTCGTCGCGGACAAGACCGTGAATAAGCACGTCCTTGAACGGCTTTTCACCCGTGTGTTCAATACCGGAGAAAATCATTCTCGATACCCAGAAGCCGATGATGTCATATCCCGTTACAAGCGTGTTTGTGGGATAGAAATACTCCAAATCAGCGGTCTTTTCGGGCCAGCCGAGCGTTGAGAACGGCCAGAGCGCCGAGGAGAACCAGGTGTCGAGCGTGTCCTCGTCCTGCTTCATAGGAGCTCCGCACTTCGGGCACTTTTCAACCTTTTCAAGCGAGATTTCGGTGTGATTGCAACTTACGTTCTGGCAATAGTACGCGGGAATTCTGTGTCCCCACCAAAGCTGTCTTGAAATGCACCAATCGCGGATATTCTCCATCCAGTAGAGATAGCTGTTCTCGAAGCGCTTCGGGATATAGCGAAGCTCACCGCTCTTGACAACATCGATAGCGGGCTTTGCGAGCTCTTTCATTGCAACAAACCACTGGAGCGAAGCTCTCGGCTCAACCGTTGTGCCGCAGCGCTGACAGGTACCGACGTTGTGCTTGTGAGGAACAACCTTTACGAGAAGTCCCTGCGCCTGCAAGTCCTCAACCATTGCCTTGCGCGCTTCAAATCTGTCCATTCCCGCGTATTTTCCACCGACGTCCTCACGGATTGTCGCGTCGTCGTTCATCATATGGATAACCGCGAGATTGTGGCGCAGACCTACCTCATAGTCGTTCGGGTCGTGAGCGGGTGTGATTTTAACGCAGCCCGTTCCGAATTCCATATCAACATAATCGTCGGCAACAACGGGAATTTCTCTGTCGGTTAGCGGCAGCTTCAGCATTTTTCCGACAAGGTGTGCGTAACGCTCGTCCTTAGGATTTACGGCAACTGCGGTATCTCCGAGCAGCGTTTCGGGACGGGTTGTCGCGATTTCAACGTAACCGGAGCCGTCCGCAATCGGGTAATTTATGTGCCAGAAAAATCCGTCCTGTTCCTCGTACTCGCACTCGATATCGGAAATAGACGTTTTGCAGTTCGGGCACCAGTTTATCATTCTTACGCCGTGATAGATAAGTCCCTTGTTGTACAGGTCCATAAAGACCTTCTCGACAGCCTTCGAACAGCCCTCGTCAAGCGTGAAGCGCTCTCTCGACCAGTCGCAGGACGAGCCGAGTTTTCTCTGCTGAAGGTCAATTCTTCCGCCGTACTCGCGCTTCCAGTCCCACGCTCTTTTCAGGAATTCATCTCTGCCGATTTGCTCTTTGGTAATGCCCTCGTTTTTCATTGCGGCAACAATTTTCGCTTCGGTTGCAATGGAAGCGTGGTCGGTGCCGGGAAGCCACAGCGCAGCGTAACCCTGCATTCTTCTCCAGCGGATAAGGATATCCTGAAGCGTGCTGTCGAAAGCGTGTCCGAGGTGAAGCTGACCCGTGATATTGGGCGGCGGCATTACGATAGTGTAAGGCTTTTTCTTAGGGTCGATTTCGGCACGGAAATAGCCGCTTTCTTCCCAGTTCTTGTAAATTCTCTCCTCAAAATCCTTTGGATTATAGGTTTTGCTTAATTCCTTTCTCATTTCCTTGGTTGTCCTCCGTATATTTTAGTTTAATCATTTCCTCTTCATTCGGTGTGACGAAAAGCGTTCTGTTGTCGGTGAAAATCACCATTCCGGGACGTGCGCCCGCAGGCTTTTTCACAAACTTCACCGCCGTAAAATCCACCGGCACACCCGAGCCGTTTTTCGCTTTCGAGTGAAACGCGGCAAGCCGTGCAGCCTCGACAATCGTGCGCTCGGGCGGCTTTTTGCCGTCGGTTTTTATGATGACGTGCGAGCCCGCGATGTCCTTGACGTGAAGCCAGATATCCGTCGCCTTCGAGGATTTGAGCGTGAGCTCGTCGTTTTGCTTGTTGTTTTTGCCGACCAAAATCACAAATCCGTCGCTCGACAAAAATTTCAGCGGCTCGGATTTTTTCGGCTTGCTCACGGTCTTTTCACCGCGGATAAGTCCCTGCTCGGCAAGCTCCCGGCGGATTTCGGAAAGCTCGCTGTCGCTCCCTGCGCGCGTCACGCTGTCAAGCAAGCTCTCGAGATAGGAAAGCTCGTTTTTCCCCTCGGCAATCAGATTTGTGAGCATTTTCTCGGCAGTGCAGAGCTTTCTGTACTCCGAGTAATATTTCTGCGCGTTTTGTGCGGGAGAAAGCCGTGCGTCAAGCGGAATTTTCCGCTCCTCGCCCGTGTAAAAGTCCTCGACAACCGCGCTTGTCATACCCTTTTCAAGACGATAAATATTCGCGTTTACAAGGTCGCCGATAACCCGCAGATTTTCCCTGTCCGCGCAGTCGGCAAGCTCTTTTTTCTGTAATTCCAGCTTTCTCGCTGTCCTCTCGGCACGGCTTTTTATCAGCTTGAGCATATCTCTCGCGCGCTGACTGACTCGGTCGGATTTTCTCTCGTAAAAATCATCGAGCAGTGCGTTTGCCGTGTCAAAACGCTTTGTTTTGAAGCTTGCGCCGTACTGCTTTATATCAACAAACGAAAAGTCTTTTTTCGCACCGTTTTCGTCGATTATCTCGGTGAATTCGGCTTTTGTTTTCGCTTTCTCAAAAAAGTCGCAGAAGCGCAGTTTTTGTTCCTCGGTCAAATCCGCGCAAACCGCGTCCGCGTCGCCCGCCGAATAAAACGCGCACTCTCTCGCAAAAATCGGTGAAATTCCCTCTAAAACCGCGGGAAGCGCCTTTGCAAGCCTGTCGGGTTTTCCCTCGACAAGCGCTAAGATTTCACGCGGATTTTTCTCGAAGAAATTCACTCGTTCAAGTCGCGGAGGTGTTTCGTAAACGATGTTCGGCAAAATTCTCCGAACCCCCGAAACCTCGTCGGTTACGCGCTTTATGCTGTCGATAACGCGCCCGTCCCGCACGAGAATTATATTGCTGAAGCGTCCCATAATCTCGGCAGTCAGCGTGTTTGTCACGATGTCGCCGATTTCGTTCACGCACTCAAAATCAAAGTATAAAATTCTTTCCAGACCGTCCTGTCGGATAGCCGTCAATCTGCCGCTGCCGAGGTGTTTTCTCAGAAGCATACAAAACATCGGCGGCGTCTGCGGGTTCTCAAACGACGCTTCCGTGAGGTTCACACGCGCTGTCGAACCGTTCGCCGAAAACACGAGCTTTTTCGCGCCTTTTTCAGCGCTGTTCGGCTTTCTGAGCGTCACGACAATTTCTTCCCGCGACGGCTGGAAAATCTTATCAACCCGCGAGCCGACAAGCTCCGAGAGCTCCTCGCGGACGTATTTCAGCATTGCGCCGTCCAGTGACAATGTTTTTCTCCTTAATTCTCACAGCAGTACCCGCAAGGCTCTTCTTCAGCCTCAGCGGCAAAAATCGGTATCTGCGGGAACTTTTTCGTGACAATCGCGGCAATTCTGTGAGGAGCGGACTTTTCCGTGCCGAAATGTCCCGCGTCAACGAGAGCAATCCCGCAATTCTCCGCCTCAACCCAGAAATTGTGCTTTATATCGCCCGAAATAATCGCGCCGCAGCCTTTCTCGCGGGCAAGCTCCATAACGTGCCCGTCAACTCCCGCTCCGCAGCAAACCGCAATTCGGTTTATTGCGCGGTCGGTTTTCTGATATTTCACGCAGTCGAGCAAAAGCGACTTTCTGCAATGCTCCGCGAGCGCCTTTGCCGTGAACTCAAACGGCGTTTCGCAGACCGCGCCGAAGCCCTTTCCGTCCTTTTGCGTGACTTCGAGCACCTCGCTTTTCTCAAATCCGAGCAGCTCGACAAGCGCGTCGTTTACGCCGCCGTCCGCGATGTCAAAATTCGTGTGAACGGCAATCGCGGCTATGTTCTTCTCAATTAAATCGCGCACGGGACTCCATTTCGGGATACTTTTCAGCCCGCTGAAAATCACGGGGTGATGCGAAATAATCAAATTCGCGTTTTTTTCCGCTGCCTCTTTCACAATCCTGTGCGTGATGTCAAGACAGCAGCAAATTCCCGTCACCTCGTCGTCACCGTCGCCGACAAGCAGCCCCGGATTATCGTAGCTCTCAGCCGTGCAAAAAGGTGCAATTTCATCGAGAAATTCAACAATTTCAGCTATTTTCATCTTCTCCGGCAATCCTCAGAACAGCGTCCGCCGTTTTCCGAAGCCGCTCGGCTTCCTCGGCAAGACCGCTTGATTTTTCCATATTTTTCGCGTTTTTCACGAGTTTTTCGGCAACCTTTTCCAGATACCGCCTGTCGCGGTTTTTCCCGCAAATCGCCTCGATTTCACCGATTTCGCGCGAAATTCCCGTGAATTTCCACAGCATAACCGAGTAGACTTTCCCGCCGTCCTCGGCTGTTTTTTCGCCGAGAAGCTCAAAACCCGCTTTATAAAGCCGTTTTCGCATAACGTCAGCCTTGGTCATCGGCTGGAGAATAAAACGCGTGTTTTCGCTCTTGAAGCGGCAGCGCTCGGCAATATCCGCGATAAGCTCACCGCCCATTCCGCAGATTATCACATCGTCCGCAAAATCGATTTCGTCCAGCCCGTCCGACTTCACCGTCAAAACGCTTGTTACTCCGAGCTCGGAAAGCGTCCTTTTTGCGGCTTCAAGCGGACCGTCCTTCACATCGGACGCGATAACGCGGCAGTTTTTCTCGATTGCCAGAGCGGCGGCAAGCCTCGCGTGGTCACAGCCCACGTCCACGGATACAACTCCGCTTCTGCAAAACTCAAACGCCGCTCCAAGCCTGTTGTCAAGATAACTCAAAATCAGCCCGCGTTGATTGCCGCGTTGAGCTGTTTTACGATTTCGTCCGCGTCAACTCCGTGTACCATACAAGCCTGTCCGATGGACTCGCCGCGCGCCGACGGGCAGCCGAGGCAGTGCATTCCCATTCCCATAAGAATAGGAGCCGCAGCTTCCGCGTTTACTTCAAGAATATCTCCGATAAGCGTATCAACAGTAATTGTCATAATAAATACTTCCTTTCTTTGCCTTTGTGTGTAAAATTACATACACACATATATTATACCACAAAATTTGCGGTTTGTCTACTAGAATTTTCACTATTTTTGAGAAAAATCCACAAAAACAGACGATGATTTTAGTACAAAAATACCCGCAGCAAAGAAAAAAACGACCGTGCAGCGGCACAAGCCCGCCGGAATTTGTAATAAAACAAAATCACCTTATCCCGCGGCAATTCACCGCGCCCTTATTATCGGGGAATTTTAGCCTAATTTGTCGCAAATTATTTCGGTGATTTGGTGAATATTTACAAAATTTTGTCGAACAAGCAGTTTTGCTTGACAAATATTTCACACAGTAGTATAATAAAATGGGTTTATTTGAAAACCAATTTTTTATTATGAGGTGAATTTATGAAAAAGACAATTAAATCAGTTCTGGCAGTTCTCGTAATCTGCACTCTCTGCCTCGGTCTTCTCGCAGGCTGCTCCGGCGGAAGCCCCGCAGGTACCTGGAAGCTCACAGGCGGCGAAGCAATGGGAACCTCCGTTACCGCAGACCAGCTCGGCGATACTTCAAACGCAACACTCGTTTTCAACGAGGACGGCACGGTTCAGGGCGGCGGAAACTGGAAGCTCGAAGGCAACAAAATCGTTCTTTCCCAGGGCGGTATGAACCTCGAGTGCGACTACAATGGCAACACAATCACCATTGATATGGGCATTATGAAGATGTTCTACACCCGCGCGTAATTTACTTACAAAAGATTTCCCTGCTTTACGGCAGGGAAATTTTTTGCTCAAAAACGGTTTTCTGCCGCTCAAAAATCGCATATTGTCGGGAAATTTTGTTGACATTTCAATAAAATTGTGGTATAATTTATGTATCTTTGTATGAAAGGAATTTCAAGCTATGAAGTATGATTTTAAAGCCGTTGAAAGCAAATGGCAGAAATACTGGGACGAGCACCGCACGTTCCATACCGAAAATGACTACACAAAGCCGAAATATTACGCGCTTGTTGAGTTCCCGTATCCGTCGGGAAACGGTCTGCACGTCGGTCACCCGCGTCCTTACACCGCGATGGATATCGTATCGAGAAAGCGCCGTATGCAGGGCTATAACGTTCTTTTCCCGATGGGCTGGGACGCATTCGGACTGCCCACGGAAAACTTCGCAATCAAGAACAAAATTCACCCCGCAATCGTTACCGAGCGCAATATAAACCGTTTCCGCAGTCAGCTTCAGGCTCTCGGTCTTTCGTTTGACTGGGAGCGCGAGGTCAACACAACCGACCCGAATTACTTCAAGTGGACGCAGTGGATTTTCCTCAAGCTGTTCAACGCGGGACTTGCTTATAAAAAGGAAATGAGCGTAAACTGGTGCACGCAGTGTAAAGTCGTTCTCGCAAACGAAGAGGTTGTAAACGGCACCTGCGAGCGCTGCCACGGCGAGGTTATCCACAAGGTCAAGAACCAGTGGATGCTCAAAATCACCGACTACGCGCAGAAGCTGCTCGACGACCTCGACAGCGTTGACTATTTCGAGAAAATCAAGACCGCTCAGGTAAACTGGATTGGTCGTTCCACGGGCGCTGAGGTTAATTTCGCGACAACCGTCGGCGATACTCTCACCGTTTACACAACCCGTCCCGATACGCTTTTCGGCGCGACTTATATGGTTATCTCGCCCGAACACCCGCTTATCGAAAAGTGGGCTGACGAGAACAAGCTCACCAACATCGAAGCAATCCGCGCTTATCAGGCGGAAGCAGCGAAAAAGTCCGATTTCGACAGAACCGAGATGAACAAGGACAAGACAGGCGTTAAGCTTGAAGGCGTGCTTGCGGTAAATCCCGTAAACGGCACGGAAATTCCGATTTTCATCTCCGACTATGTTCTGATGAGCTACGGAACGGGTGCGATTATGGCCGTTCCCGCGCACGATACCCGCGACCACGAATTTGCCGAGAAGTTCAACCTCCCGATTATCGAGGTAGTAAAGGGCGGCGAGGATGTTCAGAAGGAAGCCTTCACCGACTGCGCTACCGGAATTATGGTAAACTCGGGATTTTTGGACGGTCTTTCCGTTGAGGACGCGAAGGTTAAAATCAAGGAGTGGCTCACCGAAAAGGGCGTCGGTCACGAAAAGGTAAACTTCAAGCTCCGCGACTGGGTATTCTCACGTCAGAGATACTGGGGTGAGCCCATTCCCGTGGTTTACTGCGAGAAGTGCGGCTGGGTCGGACTTCCCGAAAGCGAGCTCCCGCTGAAATTGCCCGATGTTGAGAGCTATATGCCCACCGACAACGGCGAAAGCCCGCTGTCCACTCTCGAGAGCTTCATCAACACGACTTGCCCGAAGTGCGGCGGCGCAGCTAAGCGTGAAACCGACACAATGCCGCAGTGGGCAGGCTCTTCGTGGTACTTCCTGCGCTACTGCGACCCCACCAACGACAAGGAGCTTGCTTCCAAGGAAGCGCTCAACTACTGGCTTCCTGTCGACTGGTACAACGGCGGTATGGAGCACACCACGCTTCACCTTTTATACAGCCGTTTCTGGCACAAGTTCCTGTACGACCAGAACGTTGTTCCGTGCAAAGAGCCGTATGCAAAGCGCACCTCTCACGGTATGATTTTGGGTATCGACCCCGAAAACCCCGGAAAGTTCTGCAAGATGTCCAAGTCCAAGGGCAACGTAATCAATCCCGACGAGGTTATCGACGAGTACGGCGCAGACACAATGCGTTTATACGAGATGTTTGTCGGTGATTTTGAGAAGGCTGCTCCGTGGCAGGAAAACGGTATCAAGGGCTGCAAACGCTTCCTCGAAAGAGTATGGAATATGTCCGAAAACCTCAAAGACGGCGACGAGTACAGCGACGCGCTTCGTTCGTCTATGCACAAAACCGTAAAGAAGGTTTCCGAGGATATCGAACAGCTTAAATTCAACACCGCGATTGCTGCGATGATGGGACTTCTTAACGAGGCAGACGCAGCAGGCGGCTTCAACAGAGCCGAGTTCAAGACGCTTCTGATTATCCTCAACCCGTTTGCTCCGCATATCACCGAGGAGCTGTTTGAAACGCTCGGCTTCGGTATCCTCAACGAGCAGAAGTGGGCTGAATTTGACGAGAGCCTTTGCGCTGACTCCACGGTTGAAATCGTCGTTCAGATTAACGGCAAGCTCAAAGGTCGCTTCAACGCTCCCGCGGGCAGCGACAAGGACGCGCTGATTAAGCTTGCGTTCGAGCAGGACGATGTGAAGAAGCTCGTTGACGGAAAGACGATTGTAAAGCAAATCGCCGTTCCCGACAAGCTGGTTAATATTGTTGTAAAGTAAGATTTAAAGCCGCTTTTGATAGGAAAGTCAAAGGCGGCTTTTCGGTATTTTTCTGAGGAAAATTTATTATGAAAATCAATAAAAAACAATCGCGAATTATTGTTATTGCAATCGCGGCTTTGGCGTGCGTTTTGGTTCCGGCGTTATTACTTTTCAATTCATACAACGCCGACTACAATTTCACAAAAAACTGCTATTTTTCAAATCAAAAGACTCTTGATAATCTGTCGCAATATTTCAAGTCATTAAATAACGAGGGACTTTCTCACGCCGAATTTAACGGAAATACCGGAGAAATCAGTTTGTACGGTGACAGCGAAACCAAAATCACCAACGAAGAACTGAAATCTACGCTGAATGGTTTGAGAGCGCAGTATCAAGACGGATTTTCATTTGTTGACGCGTATTTTGACAGCGAAGGCGATATGCTACTTTATATGCAGACAAAGGTAAAAAAAACAAACGGCGACGGCTTGAACAGCCCCGATTTATTCATCTGTTATCTTGTGTATATTGACGAGAGGTACAGCGGGAAAAATGCGCCGCTCAGAATTTCCGATTATAAGGACGCCCGACCTGTTTCGGGGAACTGGTGTTATTGGTCGGAAAGCGGGTATTCGGGTTGATTTTCAATATGCAAAAAGCCTCCGTTTTCGTGGAGGCTCTTTTTGTTCAACAACACAAAAACCGCTCCCGATAACGAGAGCGGCTCTGTTTTATCTGAATTAGCCGAGAGTTACGACAACCTCGTGAACTCCGCCGTTCTGTACGGGGATTACGTTGCCTGCAACTTCGTTTCCGTCAACAGTCATCGACTTAACGCCCTTGCAAACGTGGTTCGGGTTCTTGACGGTGATGTTGTAGGTAGCGCCGCGATACTGACGGGAAACGGTCATTCCGTCCCACTCGTGAGGAATGGACGGGTCAATCTTCAGTCCGTCGAAATCAGCCGCGATACCGAGAATATACTGCGAAATCGCAACCATATTCCAGGCAGCTGTACCGGTGAGCCAGCTGTTCTTGCCCTGACCGAAGTTCTTGCCTTCCTGACCGATATCAGCGCCTGCGTCCTTACCGCCTATCATCTGACCGTATACATAAGGCTCGGTCTTGTGAATATCGGAGGTTTCCTCGGTGAATGCGGGAGCAATCTCGGAATAGTACTTGAATGCCTGGTCACCCTCGCCCGCATAAGCCGCAGCGCAGATAATCCACGCGTTGTTGTGGGTGAAGATACCTGCGTTCTCCTTGTAACCGCCGGGATAGGTGGAAATTTCACCGTACTGAATGTAGTACTTGGTGAACGCGGGGTTGTTGAGAACAAGGCCGTGCTTGGTGTTCAGTCTTTCGTCGATAGCCTTGAGAGTCTTCTTGGAAGCTTCCGCGTCGATGTCGGACATAATCGCGAAGCCCTGCGGCTCGATGAAAATCTGTCCTTCCTCGCACTCCTTGGAGCCCATCTTCTTGCCCTCTGCGTCATAAGCTCTGATGAACCAGTCACCGTCCCAAGCGGAGTCCATCATAGCCTTCTTCATCTTGTCAATCTCAGCCTGAGCCTTTGCAGCCTCATCGGTCTTGCCGAGGTGGTTGAGAATAGAAACATAGTTCGGACCTGCGAAAGTGAAGAGCGCGCCGACAAATACCGACTCTGCAACCTTGGAATAGCCGCCCTCAGCCTTGAACTTCGGGTTGGTGTAGGTCTGGAAGGACTCGCCGGGAGTATCCGAGAAGCAGGAGAGGTTGATGCAGTCGTTCCAGTCTGCACGCATTGCGAGAGGCAGACCGTGCGGGCCGAGGTTGTTTACAATGTGATAGAACGAAACCTTGAGGTGGTCGAGCATAGGCTGTGCAATCGACATATCGTTGTCGTAGGGCACCATCTCGTCAAGAATTGTCCAGTCGCCGGTTTCCTTGATGTAAGCGGAAACGGAGAGAATGAGCCACAGCGGGTCGTCCGAGAAGTCGCCGCCGATATCTGCGTTGCCCTTCTTGGTGAGAGGCTGATACTGGTGATAGCAGCCGCCGTCGGGGAACTGCGTGGAAGCAATGTCGATAATTCTCTCTCTTGCTCTGTCGGGAATCTGGTGAACGAAGCCGAGAACGTCCTGGTTGGAGTCACGGAAGCCCATTCCGCGTCCGATACCGCTCTCGAAGTAAGAAGCGGAACGCGAAAGGTTGAACGTAACCATACACTGATACTGGTTCCAGATATTAACCATACGGTTAACCTTGTCGTCGGGAGTATCAACGTTGAGAATACCGAGGAGTTTGTCCCAGGTTTCCTTCAGCTCGGCAAGTCCGAGAGCAACCTTTTCGGGAGTGTTGAACTTCTCAATCATTGCGTTGGACTTAACCTTATTGATAGTCTTTCCGTCAGCCTCAAACTTTTCGGCAACGGGCATTTCAACATAGCCGAGGATAAATACGAGCGTCTTGCTTTCGCCTGCTGCAAGGGTGATTTCCTTGTAGTGAGAAGCGATAGGCGACCAGCCGTCAGCAAAGGAGTTGTTTGCCTTGCCGTCGAGGACAGCCTGCGGATTGTGGAAGCCGTTGTACAAGCCGATGAAAGCGTCGCGGTCGGTGTCGTAACCGTCGATAGCGTCGTTTACGGTGTAGAACGCGAAATGGTCGCGTCTGTCGCGGTACTCGGTCTTGTGGTAAATGGTCGAGCCTACAACCTCAACACGTCCTGTCGAGAAGTTTCTCTGGAAGTTGGTGCAGTCGTCCTGAGCGTCCCAAAGGCACCACTCAGCGAAAGACCAGAGTTTGAAGGTCTTGGGTGCGCCGCTCTCGTTGGTGAGAACGAGCTGCTGAACCTCGCCGTCATAGTTCTGCGGAACGAAGAAAGTAGCCTCAGCCTTCAGACCGTTTTTCTTACCGGTGATAATGGTGTAACCCATACCGTGACGGCACTCATAGCTGTCAAGCTCGGTTTTAACGGGCGACCAGCCGGGGTTCCAGATAGTGTCGCCGTCCTTTATGTAGAAATATCTGCCGCCCATATCAATGGGAACGTTGTTATAACGATAGCGCGTAATTCTGCGCAGACGCGCGTCCTTGTAGAAGCTGTAACCGCCCGCTGTATTGGAAATCAGCGAGAAAAATCCCTGCGTTCCGAGATAGTTTATCCACGGATAAGGGGTGCGCGGGGAAGTGATGACGTATTCCTTAGCGGCGTCATCGAAATGTCCGAATTTCATTGGTTAATACCGTCCTTCCTTTATTTGGGCATAAGATACCCTACTATAAATTATACTCCATTTTGCCGATAAATACAAGTCCTGTAAACGTTTCACTGAAAGCGCATTTCAAACAAAATTTTCTCTCGTTTTATGTGGATTTTGACGAAAAATTATTTTTGTGTTGTTACCGACGGGTTAATATGTTATAATAATGTATATTGTGCAATTTTATAAAGGAGAAATTATGTTTGAACTGAAAAAAACCGAAAAACTCGCTCGGCGCGGTGTACTTCACACGGTGCACGGGGATATAGAAACTCCGTTTTTTATGAACGTGGGAACAGCCGCAGCAATCAAAGGCGCGGTTTCGAGCATTGACCTCAAAGGCATAAAAACGCAGGTCGAGCTCTGCAATACCTATCACCTTCATCTGCGCCCCGGTGAGGACGTTGTGTATAAAATGGGCGGTCTGCAAAAATTTATGAATTGGGACAAGCCTGTTTTGACAGACTCGGGCGGATTTCAGGTATTTTCTCTTGCCAAGCTGCGTAAGATTAAAGAGGAAGGTGTGTATTTCGCTTCTCACATTGACGGAAGAAGGCTGTTTATCGGTCCCGAGGAGAGTATGCAAATTCAGTCAAAGCTCGCGTCTACAATTGCTATGGCATTTGACGAGTGCATTGAAAATCCCGCTCCCGTTGACTATGTGAAAAAGTCGGTTGAACGCACGACACGCTGGCTGGTACGCTGCAAAAACGAAATGGCGCGGCTTAACTCTCTTGACGAAACCATAAACAAAAATCAGCTCCTTTTCGCGATAAATCAGGGCGGAACCTATGACGATATCCGTATCGAGCATATGAAAACCATTGCCGAAATGGATTTGGACGGGTACGCTGTCGGAGGGCTTGCTGTCGGAGAACCCGCCGAAGTGATGTATCACATTTTGGACGTGGTTATGCCCTACGCTCCCGTCAATAAGCCGCATTATCTTATGGGCGTCGGCACTCCGTCAAATCTTATCGAGGGCGTTCGGCGCGGTATCGATATGTTCGACTGCGTTATGCCGAGCCGAAACGCACGTCACGCAACGCTTTTCACCTGGAAAGGCATTCTCCACGTCAAAAACGAAGCGTACAAGACCGACGACCGCCCTATTGACGAAAACTGCGGCTGTCCCGCGTGCCGAAACCACTCGCGCGCTTATATCCGTCACCTGTTCAAGGCTGACGAACAGCTCGGCGGCAGACTTTGCGTTCTCCACAACCTTTACTTCTACAACGAGCTTATGGAGAAAATCCGCGAGGCTCTCGACAACGGCTGCTTTGAGGAATTTGCAAACAAGTACTCGAAGCTTCTGGCTCAGCCCGCAGACGAATAATTCTCCTAAACCAAAGGAGGATTTATGTCGATTATCGAACTTTTCCTTGTCGCCGCAGGTCTTTCCGCAGACGCGTTTGCTGTCGCGCTCGCCGACGGCTTCAGCCTGAAGCGCCGCAGAAAAGGCGCGCTTATCGCGTTTATGTTCGGGCTTTTTCAGGCGCTTATGCCGATTGCGGGATACTTTCTCGGGTGCGGGTTTGCGGGACTGATTTCGTCCGTTGACCATTACATAGCGCTCGGTGTGCTCGGGTTTATCGGCGGGAAAATGATAATTGAGAGCGTCCGCGAGCTTCGTGAAAACGACTGCGAATGCGACGTGAAAAACCTGTCCTTCCCGACAATCCTGCTTCAAGCCGCTGCGACAAGTATTGACGCGCTAATGGTCGGAGTATCGTTCGCGGCAATCGGCGTGAAAATCGTTCCCGCGGCTGCTTTTATCGGTGCGGTGACCTTCGCGATTTCACTCGCGGGAGTTCTCGGCGGAAGAAAATTCGGGCTGCTGCTCGGAGCAAAAGCTGAGCTTTTCGGGGGAATTGTGCTGGTGATAATCGGCACGAAAACTTTTTTAGAACACATTTTGTGAGGGGATTTCTATGATAAAAGCCGCGATTTTCGACCTCGACGGAACGCTGCTCGACAGCACGGAAAAGTGGGAAAATCTTGGAGAACGATTTCTTGTTTCGCTTGGGATTGAGCCGAAAGACGGACTTCGCGACGAAATCTGGGATATGTCGCTGCCCGAGAGCGCGGCTTTTTTCAAGCAGGAATACGCGGTTTCGTTGTCCGAGGAGGAAATTATTGCAAGGCTGAACGAGCTGTCCGAGAGCGTTTACACGAACGAAGCCCCGCTCAAAAGCGGTGCGAAGCGGCTTCTCGGAGCGCTTCAAATGCTTGATATCAAAACAGCTCTTGCCACCGCCGCCGACAAAAATCTCGCCGAAGCAGCCCTCGCTCGAACGGGCGTTTCCGAGAACTTTTCGGGGATTTTTTCCTGCTCGGAGCACGGCGCGAAAACCGCTCCCGATATCTTTCTGAAAGCCGCGGAATTGCTCGGAGCAAGCCCGCGCGAAACCGTTGTTTTCGAGGACTCGCTTATGGCTGTTCAAACGGCGAAAAGTGCGGGATTTATCACGGCTGCGGTGTTCGACAAAAGCGAGAAAAATCCCGATTTGCTGCGCGATACCGCCGACTTTTACGGTGAAAATCTTGACGAGCTGCGAAAACTGATTTTCGTGAAATAAAAAAATCCCGAAAAGTTCGCGCTTTTCGGGATTTTTTCAAGATTTAAAATGACAAAAAGCCGCTTCCAATACGGAAACGGCTTTTCACTAATTATCGGAAATTATTCCTCGGTTGCTTCCTCAGCGGGCTCAGCGTCCTCGGAAAGCGCTCTGATTGAGAGGCTTACTCTCTCGCGCTCCTCGTCGATTTCGATAATCTTAACGTCAACCTCCTGTCCAACAGTGAGTACGGAAGCAATGCTTGCAACTCTGTCTGTGGAAATCTGGCTGATGTGGATAAGACCGTCAACGCCGGGGATAATCTGTGCAAACGCGCCAAACTCGGTAATCGAAACGATTGTTGCCTTGATTACGTCGCCCTTCTGATACTCGGAAACGAACTTTGTCCAAGGATTGTCCTCGGGGTCCTTCGCGGAGAGCGAAACGCGCTTCTTCTCGGGGTCGAACGACTTTACGATAACGGTAATCTTGTCGCCAACCTTTACGATATCCTTGGGGTGACCTACGCGGTTCCAAGTCAAATCAGCGGTGTGAACAAGGCCGTCAACAGCGCCGATATCAACGAACACGCCGTAGTTCTCGATAGAGCGAACCTCGCCCTCGAACTTCTGACCAACCTCGATGGTTTCCCAGAACTTAGCCTTAGCAGCGTCGCGAACTTCCTTGTTTGCCTGACGGATAGAGCCGACAACTCTGCCGCCGCGCTCGTTGCTTACTTCGATAATCTTGAACTTAACGGGCTTCTTGAGCAAGTCCTCAAGCTTGCCGCCGCGCGGAATACCGGTATGCGAGCCGGGAATGAACACTCTGGTGTTCTCGTAGATTACGATTACGCCGCCCTTTACAACCTGAGCCACAGTGCCCTCGATTGTTTCGTTTGCGTCCTTGACAGCCTGCAGCTTTTCAAGACCGAGAGCTGCGTCAACGCGCTTCTTGGACAGAGCAACGGTACCAACGTTATCGTCAACCTTGATAACAACAGCGTCGATAACATCGCCGGGCTTTACAACGTCCTCAACCTCAGCGTTGGGGTCGTTTGTGAGCTCCTCGCGAACTATGTAGCCGGTCTGCTTTGCGCCAACCTCAACTACTGCTTCCTTCTTCGATACGCTTACGATTGTAGCCTTAACTCTTTTGCCGGTATATAATCTCGTAAAAGACTGGTCCTGCTCGAGCAGCGCAGCAAAGTCCTCCTCATTTTCGTTTGTGGTTTTAATCTCTTCGTTCATTGTTTGATGAACCTCCTTAATGATGTAACCGGGGGTTGATGCTCCGGCTGTTATGCCGACAACGCAGTCGGCAGGCAGATTATTTGCAATCTGCCCTGACACCTGTGCGGCATTTGTCACGAACACTGTTTTGGTGTATTCGCAGCATATTTCCGCAAGACGCCGTGTGTTTGAGCTGCTTTTGCCTCCGACGACAATCATCAAAGCCGCTCTTTTCGCAAGCTCCCGCGTGCTTTCCTGTCGCTTCGCGGTCGCGCTGCATATTGTGCCGTATATCTGAACGCGAGGGTATTTTTCCCGTATCCTTTGGGAAATATCCAAAAATCTCTCGCGGTCGAAGGTGGTCTGAACGACAAGCGAAACCTCGTCGTTTTCGCTTATCCTGCCGCTTTTAAACAAATCCTCGACTTCCTCAAAGCTCTTAGCGGCAAACGCTTTTGCGGAAGAGTTGCCCATAATCCCGACAACCTCGGGGTGATTTTTATCGCCCAGAACAATAACCGAGCCGTTTTCCGAAAGCCCGCTCACAATGCCGTGGATTTTCGCGACATAAGGGCAGGTCGCGTCGTAAACCGCTTTGCAGAGCTTGTTCGCGCGCTCCTTTTCGGATTTCGGGACGCCGTGAGAGCGAATTATCAGAACCTCACCCGCCGCTTCGTCAACCGAATTTACCGCGCAAACTCCCTTTTTGTGCAAATCTCCGACAGCTGCCTCGTTATGTATGAGCTCTCCGAGCGTGAAGACTTTTCCGTGTTCTCCGGCGGCTTTTTCGGCAATCTCAACCGCCCGCCGAACCCCGAAACAAAATCCCGCATTCTCGGCAATTTCTATCTTAACCATTATATCAATCGATTTCGGGAGCGTTTTCCTTCAGTTTTATGATTTCTCCCATAATCATCTTGCTTATCCTGTGTATTTCGTGTCTGTCCTCGATGTTGATTGCGAAATTATCCGCGGGGAGCAGCTCTCCAACCGACACGATAACCTTTCTGCGGAGCGCCCTTTTCTTCCCGTACCTTATAAATACGGGTGCTACGGAAACTCCCGCCTGCGCCGCGACCATCGAAACACCGCTTTTCGGCTTTCCGAGCTCGCCCGTCTTTGAACGCGTGCCCTCGGGGAAAATCACGAAATTCCAGCCCTTTTTCAGTCCGTCGAGCGCCTTGTCAATGCCCGAAGCGTCCCTTGCACCGCGTTTTATCGGGTAAGCGTGCAGGTGCCGCAAAACCCACGAAACAAGCTTGTTCTTCTGAAAAAGCTCCTCTTTCGCCATAAAGGTACACACGCCCTTGAAAATAATCCCGACCATCGGCGGGTCGAAATTTGAAACGTGGTTTGAGGCGATAATTACTCCGCCTTTCGGGGGAATATTTTCCTTTCCGATAACCTTTATGCTGAACTTAAAAAAGTAGATAATCCTTAAAACAAACCGCCCTATATGGTAAAACATCTCACAAACGCTCCTTAACCGCTCTGCGCACAAGCTCCACGCTCTCCTCAAAACTCAGCCCCGTGGTGTCGGCGAGAATTGCGTCGTCCGCTTGTTTAAGCGGCGCGTTTGCCCTGTGGGAGTCGTTGTAATCGCGCTTGTTCAAATCCGAGAGAACCTCTTCAAACGTCGTCGCGCTGCCCTTTCTGACAAGCTCGTCATAACGTCTTTTCGCGCGTTCCTCGGGTGACGCCGTGAGGAAAATCTTCACATCGGCATTCGGCAGAACCACCGTTCCGATATCGCGTCCGTCCATAATCACGTCGTTATTTTCGGCAATTTCACGCTGTAATCCGAGCAGCGCCGCTCTGACCTCAGCGACCGCAGAAACCGCGCTTGCCGCCATAGAAATTTCGGGAAGCCGTATTTTCTCGGAAACGTCGCGCCCGTTCAGATAAACGTGCTGCGTGCCGTCAACGAGGCGGATTTCCGCCTTAATCCCGCCGAGCGCGTCTGCGATTTCACGGGGATTGTCCAGCGCAGCGCCGTTTTCGACGCAGTAAAGACCGACCGCCCGATAAAGCGCGCCCGTATCGCAGTATATAAACCCGAGCCGCCGTGCGCACTCGCGTGCAACGGTGCTTTTTCCCGCGCCGACAGGTCCGTCAATCGCGACAGAAATATGCTTCAAATTTTTCACTCCGAACCGAAAATTAAAGGATAATATTCTGACGAAAAGCAACAAAGTGTTGAATAAAACAGGTTTATAATCCTTTGTAATCACTTTATTATAACACATTTATTCGCAAATTGCAAGAGCTTTTTGCGCTGTTTTCTCACAAAATGTGTATCTGAACACGAAATCCCGAATATTTTGTAGACAAGCACAATTCTGCCGTATAATTTTCATTTATTTTGACGAAAAATCACGCGTTTTCTCCAGCAATTTTTGCCGTTGCAAAAGCGATTTGCAGATTAAAACCGCCCGTATAAGCGTCCGCGTCGATGATTTCCCCCGCGAAAAACAAGCCTTTTGTTATGCGGCTTTCCATTGTTTTCGGGGAGATTTCGCTTGTTTTTATGCCGCCGCGCGTGATAATCGCCTCGTCAATCGGGCGAAAACCGCTCACGTTCAGCCTAAGATTTTTCAGCAGATTTAACAAAGTTTTTCGCTCGACTTTGGTGATTTCGTCGATTTTCTTCTCGGGAGAAATCGCCGACAAATCCGCGAAAACCCCGACTAATTCTGCGGGCAAAAGCTTGCGCAAAACCTCGCCGAACGGCTTCCCGCGGTTCTCCGAGAACTCCCGCAGCAAGCGCGCGTCCAGCTTTTGCTCCGACAGCGCGGGCTTCAAATCCAGCGTCACGGAATAGCGTTTTTGGCGCATTTCGGGAATGTGCGCCGACGCGCTCAAAATCGTTGCGCCGCCAAGTCCGTCCGCGGTGAACGCGACCTCGCCGAAGTCCTCGTAGATTGCTTTTCCGCCGTCAAACAGCTTCACGGCGGTGTTTTTCAAGGTCAAGCCGCACGCTTTTTTCACCCATTTTTCCTCGGTCACAAGCGGCACAAGCGACGGTGAGGGTTCGACAATCGTGTGTCCCGCCTGCTTTGCGAGAGCGTATCCCGAGCCGTCCGAGCCGGTTTTCGGGTAGGATTTCCCGCCCGTTGCCAGAATGACGGAATTTGCAAAAAACTCGCCGCCCGATGTCATCACACCCTTGCAGACGCCGTTCTCCAAAATCAGCGAGCGCGCGTTTTCACGCAGAATTTTCACACCGAGCCGCCGAAGCCCCTTTTCAAGCGCTGCGACGATATCTCCCGCCTTGTCCGAAACGGGAAAAACACGCTTTCCGCGCTCGGTTTTCAGTGGCACTCCGAGGCTCTCGAAAAACGCGATTGTATCGCTCGGCGGGAATTTCGTCATCGCGCCGTACAAAAATTTCGCGTTTCTCGGGATATTGTTCATCAGCTCGTCGATTTCGCAGTTGTTCGTGACGTTGCAGCGACCTTTGCCCGTTATCGCGAGCTTTCGCCCAAGACGGTCGTTTTTTTCGAGCAGCGTCACACTTTTTCCGCAGCGCGCCGCCGTTATCGCCGACATCATTCCCGCTGCGCCGCCGCCGATTACGATAATATCAGACATCTTTCTTGTACACGCCGTTGCTGTCCCAGAGCTGTTCCAGCTTGCAGAAAGTGTTCTCGACGCGGCAGCGGTTTCCGCTCGAAACTGCCGCGATAATCGCATTAATCAGGCTCATCGGCGCAACAAGGCTGTCCACAAACGAAACCATATCCGAATAAGCGTAAAGCTTTGTGTGCGCGTACTGAACAAGCGGAGAGCTCTCGCTGTCGGTTATCGCGATAATCTGCGCGCCCTCCTCACGGGCAAAACGGCAAGCCTCAATCGTGCTTTTTGCGTAGCGCGGGAAGCTCATCGCAATCAGCAAATCACCCTCTCCGATGTGTATCATCTGCTGATACAATTCGGTTGTGCCAACGCTTCCGACGAGGGTTACGTTATCGAAAATGAAGCGCAGATAGTAGTTCATAAAGTTCGCGAGAATGCCCGAGGACATCGCGCCCTGAATGTAAATTCTTTTCGCGCTGTTGATTACGTCAACCGCGTTTTCAAAGCTCTGCATATCAATGCCTTCGAGAGTGTGACGGATTTTCTCGATATCCTGATTGAGCACGCCCGTGACGGGGTTTTCATCGCCTATTCTGTTTCTCGTCACGTCCATACGCTGAACGGCTGTAAGACGGTTTTTGATGTGATTTTGAAGCGAACGCTGGAGCTGAGGATAGCCCTCGAAACCGAGCTCAATCGCAAATCTCACGACCGTGGACTCGCTTACTCCGACAGTTCTGCCGAGCTTAAGCGCAGTCATATACGCGGCTTTTTCGTAATGTTCAAGAATAAAGTTCGCGATAAGCTTCTGACTTTTTGAGAATTTCGGGATAAGTTCCTCAATTCTTTTGAGCAAATCATCGTTCATAAAATAATCCTCCATTCGGTTTATATAGAAATTCCCGCAATTATATCGATATATCTCTTATTAATAATACTACTTTTTTCGCATTTTTGCAAGTGCTTTTTTCAAAACTTTCAGAAAAGTGTGCAGTTTTTTGCAGTTTCGGGTGTGTTATTATCTAGTCAGCGGGAAAGGAACAAAAAATTCCCGCAAATAAAACAAGAAGGAGGAATAGAATTTGAGCTTGAAAAGTTTGCTCTTCAGCAGACAAAAGCTCTCGGACAGCTCGGCGCTCTCGCTGTTTTACACAACGGAGATTGCAAAGTGGAACGACATTTATCGCGGCGGCGGTGACTGGCGATACGTCCGAAAGGGCGGAATGAACGGCGGAATGCGAAAGCTCGCGTCGCTCGGCGCGGCAAAGTCGGTCTGCGCTGAGCTTTCGCGGCTGTGCTTTACCGAGGAAACCGAAATCACCTGCCCCGATAAGGAAACCGAGGTTTACCTTAAAAAGGTATTTTCGGACAACAGCTTTTCCGAGAGATTTTCGGATTTTCTCGAAAAGATGTTTGCGCTCGGAGGAGGCGTCGTCAAGGTGTACTACGAAAACGGCGTGAAGCTTGATTTCGTTTCCGCGGACGCTTTCGTTCCCACGCAATGGGACAGCAGAAGCATTTCGGGCGGCGCGTTCGGCTCGGCGGTTTCGCGAAACGGCAAGAACTACATTCTCGCAGAAACGCAGGAAATCACTCCGAAGGGTCTCCTCACGCAGAACAAACTGTTCCGTGAAAGCGGAGGAGAGGTCGCGCTTTCGGAGTGCTTCCCCGAAATGACCGAAAAGAGCCTTATCGAAGGTCTTGAAAAGCCGCTTTTCGTGTACTTCCGCGCAGGCTCGGGAATTATCCCGCAGTGCGCGCCGCTCGGTTCGTCGGTTTTCGCGGGCGCAGAGGACACGCTGAAGTCAATCGACACGGTTTTCGACTCGCTTTCAAGGGAGTTTGTGCTCGGGAAAAAGCGCATAATCGTGCCGTCTTACGCGGTTCGCGGAGAGTATAACGAGAACGGTGAGCTGAAGCGTTATTTTGACGTGAACGACGAGGTTTTCGAGGCGCTTTCCGCTTCGGACAACGATGAACTCAAAATCTCCGACAACACCGCCGAGCTTCGCGTCAATGAGCACGTCGAAGCGCTCGGTGAGCTGCTCGATTTGCTTTGTATGCAGACGGGACTTTCGGAGGGCGCGCTGTCCTACAAGAACGGCACAATCCGCACGGCAACCGAGGTCGTTTCCCGAAACAGCCGGACTTACCGCACCACGAGCTTTTACCGTAAGCTGATTGCGAAAAATCTTGAACGCGTTGTCGAAAACATCTGCATTCTCGCGAAAATGTCCGGAGAGCTTTCCGAAACAGCTTCGGAGAACGTGCAAATCCGTTTTGCGGACGGCGTCTGCGAGGACGAGGGAACACGCGCAGAACGTGCCGCTTCGCTTTACAAAAACGGCTTGATTTCAAGAAGCCGCGCGCTTTCCGAGATTTACGGAATTTCGCTTGACGCGGCAAGGGCAATGGAAATGGAGGACTTCAATGGAAACTGAAAATCTTGAACAGGAAACCACGGAGGTTATCCCCGGCGGTGTTCCCGAAATCGATGAACGACAAATTCTGCTTGCGGAAAAAGACGCGGAAATCGAAGCTCTGAAAAAGGAGCTTGATGAAAGCGCAAAGCGACTGCTCAACATCAGCGTTGCGCTTTCCGATACGGAAATCAGGCTTGCGCTGCTTTTGGCGGGAGCCGCAAAGGAAAAGCTTGCCGAAGCGTTTTCGCTTACATCGGCGCTTTGCAAATCGGGAAAAACTCCCGCAGACGCAGCGGTTGAAATCATCGCGGCTTATCCGCATCTGAGAGCGGTTCAGCGTGCAATTCCGCAGTTCTCGGCAGGAAGCTCGGGAACAAACGACGGATTTTCCGCTGTCCGCAGAATTTTCTCGGCAAAGTAAACCGAGAGGGCGGGAAGGCGGGATTATTTACCGCCGAAGCGGTGCAAACCGTAAGGGTTACTTTCGCAAAAGGCACGACAGCTTCGGCGGAACGGTCGGATTTCGGCGTTGGTCGGAAAAACGGCGCGGACTTCGGAGAGGTTTTCTCAATACAAAATAATCGCGCGGCTGTTTTTTACGAAACGTCTTATTCAACAAACACATTTTTGAAAGGAAGTATTTAAAATGGCAAACACAATCGAATATGCAAAGGTATTTCAGAATGAGCTCGACAAGCAGATTTGCGAGGGCTCTACATCGGGCTGGATGGAGGACAATGCCGCGAGAGTTATCTACAACGGCGGCAGCGAAATCAAAATGCCCAAAATGGCGCTCAAAGGTCTTGCAAAGTATGACCGCGACGACGGCTATGTGAGCGGTGCAATCACCTACTCCTACGAAACAATGACTATGGGACAGGACAGAGGCAGACGTTTCCGTATCGACGCGCTTGACGTTGACGAAAGCGGTTTTGCGCTCGCAGCGGCAAATGTCGCATCCGAGTTCCAGCGTATCGAGGTTATCCCCGAAATCGACGCTTATCGTTACTCCAAGCTCGCAGACGCTGCTTCTATCACCAAGACCTACACTCCCGCAAAGAGCTCTGTTCTGTCCACTCTTATCGGTCAGATAAGCGAAGTTCGCGAGGCTGTCGGCGGTGACGGAGAGCTTGTCATTACAATGGCGCGTTCCGTTTACGATATGCTTATGCTGTCGAGCGAGGTTACTCACTCAATCGACGCGGGCACTTTCACTCAGGGCAATCTCGACTTCAACGTCAAGACAATCTGCGGTGCGGCAATTATCCCCGTTCCGTCCGCAAGAATGAAGTCCGCATACAACATCAGCGAAACAAACGGCTTTACTCCCGCAGACGACGCGGTTCAGATTAACTGGATTATCTGCCCGAAGGACGCGCCGATTGCCGTTTCCAAGACCGACAACATTAAGATTATCACTCCCGAACAGAACCAGTTCGCGGACGCTTGGGATATCGACTACCGCAAGTATCACGACCTCTTTATCCCCGACAGCAAGAAGTCCGCAATTGCAGTCTGCAAGGCGAACTAATCCGCATTAAAACTGCGGCGGGCGGCACAGCGCCGTCCGCCGTTTTTGCTTAATCGAAAGGAGTTTTTATGATAATTACCGCAAACGAATACAAGGAAATGGGCTTTTCCGCGACAAACGACGAGCTTCTCGAAAAGTGCATAAAGCGCGCGGAATTCGTGCTTAACGGCATAAGCGGCGGAAGAGCCTCGGCAATCGCGCTCGGGTCAACTCCCGCAGCGGATTATGTAAAGCAGGCTGCCGCTTTTCAGACATACGCGATTTACCGCGAGGAAACCGCGCTTTCAGCAGAGTCAAACGAGTCGACCGAGCAAAGCGGCTCTTCCACAAAAACCGACGAGCGCGTGACAATCGGCGACTTCACCTACTCCACGGGCAGCTCGTCAAGCAGCTCCTCCGAAAGCACCTCAAAAAGTTCTTCCGCTCTCGGTGTTGAGCCGCTTGACATCAACCAGACCGTCACAAGACTTCTTCGCGCGGCGGGCTGCTTTTACGGCGCAGCGGAGGTGAAAGAATGAACGTAAAACCAATCCCGAACAGCCTTCTCGGAGATGAATTTTACCTTTGCGTTCCGACAAAAAACGGCTGGAACAGGCAGCTTATCGAAAACGTCCGCGTTGAGCGGAAAAGCGCCGTGAGCACCCCTACTGCCTCAAACGCTCACGATATCTCGGAGCTCACAATCTGGTATGATTACACGAATTCCTACCCGCAGGCAGATTTTTCTGCGGGAACGCGCGCGGAATATAACGGAGAGGTTTACGAGATAACCGAGGTGAAATTCTATCGTGCCGAGGAGCTTCATCACTGCAGAATAAAAGCCGTGAAAATCGGCTGATAACACGGAGGTCAGATTATGACAATCACAATAAACGAAACAGAATTCGATAACGTAACCGAGCTCAACGTCAGGCGCGAAACCCGCCGCACCGATATCCGCTACAACACGCAGGGTGATATGCTTATCGACCTCGTGAACAGGAAATACGTTCTTGAAGCGACGTTCGGGCTGCTGTCCGAAAGCGAGCTGAAAGCGCTTCGGGAGCTTTGCGCAGAGGTTTTCGTCGCGGTTACTTTTCCGTCGCCCGAGGGCACGGTGACTGCGGATTTTCACATTCCCGAGGAGCCCGCTCCGGTTGTGACGGAAACAAACGGAATAAGGACATACAGCGGCGTAAAGCTGAAATTCTTGCAGAAGTGAGGTGAGAAAGTTGGTAAATGTATCGGACAAGTTCAAGGAACTTTCTCAGCAGCACGGCAGAAAGGTTTGCTGCAAAATTGTCGCGGAAAATCAGACGTTTTTTGATGACAAAATTCTGGAATTTGATTTCAGCGATATCGCTCACCCCGACTGGCTGACAATCGGCACGGCTTGCTCAAACCGCTTTGCTTTTTCACTGAAATACGAGCAGGAAATCGCGGTAAACACGGAGATTAAACCGTACATCAGCTTTGACGGCGAGGAATGGTGCCCGCTGGGCGTTTTTTACGTCGAAAGACGTTATATCAGAGGAAATTACGCTTCGATAATCTGCTATGACAAAATGTACTCGCTCAGCGAAAACTATTCAACCTCGCTTTCCGTCCCGACAACAGCCTCTGCGCTTCTTCGGGAGCTTTGCTCGAATTACGGGATAACCTGCCGGAATTACGGAAGCGGCTATGAGGTCGGAAAAATCCCGACGGACTGCACGATAAGAGAGATGATTGGCTATATTGCCGCGGTAAACAATGCCATTGCGAAATTCGACCGAAACGGCGAGCTAGTGATGATAATCTACCGCGGGGCTCAGGACTTTATGCTTTTCGATGAAAACTGTATGGAAGTGAAAAGGAATTTATCGAGCTCGATTATACGTCGCGTGACGGTCAACACGGGCGATGAAATCCTTGAAAGCGGCGACGGCGGAGAGCTCTCGACAATCGAGCTGTACAACCCGCTTATGACGCAGGAGCGCCTGAACACAATCCGTGCTCAGCTTATGCCGATAAATTTCTGCGGAGCGGAAATCGAAATGCAGGGAATGCCGTTTCTCGAAGCGGGAGAGCATATAATTCTCGTCGAAAAAGGTGTCGGCATTTTTTCGATTGTATTGAGCGAAATCGACTATCATTACGACGGTGCGCTCACGGCAAAGCTGTTTTCGCGAAACCGAAGCAATTCCGACCCGACAGTCCACAAAAACGACCTCGAGGCGGCTCTTGAAGAAATCAGGGCAAGCCTCGGAAACATCTACAAAAAGCATATAAACGAAGAGGCTCTTTCACTTTCGACAAGTGAAACAACCGCCGCTGAATTTTCGTTTGAAGCGAAAAAAGCAAATGTTTTCGCGCAGGTTGATATGAATTTTACCGTAGACGGGGGCGGCTCAAACACGCTTCTCGCGGCGGTTTACGTCAACGGTGAAAAGGTACGCGAAAGCGTTCACACGGTAAACGGAAGCTCGCGGGAGCTGATACACTTCTACTATCTCGCGGAAAATCTTCCGAAGGGAAATAACACGATTTCGGTCACGCTGAAAACGGCAAGCGGACAAATGACAATACAGAGCGGACAGCTTATCGCGACGCTGGTTGGCAAGGGTATGGCGGGCGGGTCACAAAATATTCGCGACAGGCAGACGGTTTTTGAAAGTATTCCCGTGGTAAAAATGAACTGCGGCGGATTTAAAATTCTCGGTTTAACCGAAAGCGTACAGACAGAACAGGAGGCATAAAATGCACGGAAAAGCAACATTAATTCTCACGGACAAGGACACGGGACGCGTTGTAAAACAGATTGATGAGCACAATATGGTGACGAACGCGCTGAACAATATCTTCAGCCTGCCGCCGCAAATCGCCTATGACAAGAGCAGCAAGCACATTTTCGACGGATTTCTGCCGATGTACGAAAACACGCTAAAGGGCTTGGTGCTGTTCAGCGAAACAATCCCCGAAAACGCGAACGATTATATGCTCGGCGGAAAATATCCGGTTCTGGCAACAGCCGGCGACGCTTATTCGGGAACGGACGCAATGCGCGGCACGTTTAACGCAAGCTCCTCGGGTGAAATCGAAAACGGATATCGTTTTGTGTGGGATTTTGCGCCCGAAAAAGCTGTCGGGACAATCAAAGCGCTGAGCCTCACAAACCGACTTCTCGGCAACCGCGGAAACCTTTCCCTCGCGGGCGCGGACAGCTCATATATGATAAACCCGTCCGACCTCGCAAACGGCGGTAACAACAGCTCTGTCCCGCTTTTAAGCGGCACGGGAACGTTTTTCCTGCAAAAGGGCAAAAACACGTTCTATTCCTATGTGACGGGAAACCCTTTCATCAAGATTTTGAGATACAGGATACCCGACCCGCTCGGGCTGAAAATCTGCGACACAACTTCGGGTGTTCTCGAAAACGAAACGCAGATAAATCTTGGTTTCGCCACTTCCACAAACACTTCGCAAGCCTTCTACGACCCGAAAACCGAACGGCTGTACTGTGGCTTGTTCACATACGAAACAGTCAACAGTGTGAGATATTTCAAGTATCGCTATGCCGTGATAAATCCCGTAACCTGCGAAAAGGACTATGAAACCGATTATATAACGACAAGCGTTCCTCATTACACAAACGCAAAATTCGCGTTCTATAACGGGAAAATGTATGTGTTCGACTCAAACTTCATCATATACGTCTGCTCGCTTTCGGGAGCGATTGAAAGCACGATAAATCTCGGGCTCAACGCAATAAACGGCTTCCTGACGATTGACGGGAAGCTCGCGGTTGACTGCAAATTCACTTCATCAGGCAGACGGAGCATTTACATTTTCGACGAACCGAACACGCCGTTAATGCAGTACACAAGCGCATATCGTCCGATTGAAACCGATATGGTAAAGCCCCCGTATTGTCTGGCAGGATACGGCACTACGATTTACATTATGCTGCGCACGGACTATCTCGCGACGATAAACAATCTCTCTTCGCCGCTTGAAAAAACCGACCAACACGCGCTTCAGGTGAGATACGAGATAACGAACGAATAACAATCTGTCCCCGAAAATTCGGGGACTTTTTTTATTTCTGCTCGAAATAACGGCAGAGTGAAACGGAAGAAACGGGCGCGCGCGACAAATCCTCCAGCGTGCAGAAGCCGTCGTTTTGCCAACGGCAGCACTCCGAACAAGCAATCAAATTCATCAAATCCCTCCCGCGACTATTTTTCATAAAAATTTTCGGTTTATTCATTGTTGACAAAATGCTCCTGCGGGTGTATAATAATAAAGTATAGGAGAATAATTACTCCTGAATTTTTGAGCCTTTCGGTTCCGGCTTTCGGATAATAAAGTCGGGAACTTGAAAAAGAGAGGATTTTAAAATGGCTGATTTATCGATGAAACTGAACAGCGCGGAGGAAATCAGCGCGGTTTTCGGCGACTTTGACAGAAATATAAATCTTGTGCAAAAAGCGTTTTCCGTGACGATTTTTTCGCGCGGAAGCGAGGTAAAAATCAGCGGCGACGACGAACATTCCGTGAAGAAAGCGGAAAAGGCGCTTCGGACGCTCTGCGGGTATTTTCACCGTGGTGAAACGATTGAGGAACAGCAGGTGCGCTATGCAATCGCGATGGTAAACGAGGGCGCTGAGGAAGAAATCTCGGCGGTTTCGGGGGACTGCGTTTGCGTGACGTGCTCGGGAAAACCGATTAAACCGAAAACCGTCGGACAGAAAAAATACTGCGATATGATTAGAAAGCGCACGATAACCTTCGGCGTAGGTCCTGCGGGCACGGGAAAAACCTACCTTGCGGTTGCGCTCGCGGTGACGGCTTTCAAGCAGAAACAGGTTCAGCGGATTATTCTGACAAGACCTGCGGTTGAGGCGGGCGAAAAGCTCGGCTTTCTTCCCGGCGATTTGCAGAACAAGGTTGACCCTTACCTCAGACCGCTCTATGACGCGCTTTTCGATATGCTCGGACAGGAGAGCTTCGCGAAATTACAGGAGCGCGGGACAATCGAAGTTGCTCCGCTTGCGTATATGCGCGGACGAACGCTCGACGACAGCTTCATTATTCTCGACGAGGCTCAGAACACCACGCGCGAGCAGATGAAAATGTTCCTGACGCGTCTTGGTTTCAACTCGAAAATGGTTATCACGGGCGACATCACGCAGATTGACCTTCCCGAAAGCAAAAAATCTGGACTTGTGGAAGCGCTTCGCGTGCTGAAAAACGTCGAGGATATCGGACAGAATTACTTCACGGAAAAGGACGTTGTGCGGCACAAGCTGGTTCAGGATATAGTGAACGCATACGAGCAGCACAGCGGCTCACGGCGCGAAAGGAGAGAGAAAAATGGCTGACTGGAACAGCGCGCAGTACCTTAAATTCAAGGCGCAGCGCACTCAGCCCGCTGTCGATTTGGCGGCAAGGATTGACATAAATCCGAGCGAATTTATCGACATCGGCTGCGGTCCCGGAAACAGCACCCGCGTTGTCAAAAACCGCTTTCCGAGCGCTCGGGCAGTCGGCGCGGATTACAGCGAAAATATGCTGGAAGCCGCCCGAAAGGACAATCCCGACTGCGAGTTTATCAGACTTGACGCTGGCGGAGATTTGTCGGAGTTTTCGGGGAAGTTTGATTTGGTTTTCTCAAACGCGTGTATTCAGTGGATACCTAATCACCGCGAGCTTTTGCCGAAGATGTTTTCAATGCTGAAAAACGGCGGTGAGCTTGCCGTACAAATTCCCGTGAACTTTGACGAGCTGATACACAAAATCATCGGGAGCGTTTCAACAAGCGAAAAATGGCGC
Organism: Oscillospiraceae bacterium; assembly: GCA_017847835.1. Taxonomy (GTDB): domain Bacteria; phylum Bacillota; class Clostridia; order Oscillospirales; family Ruminococcaceae; genus CAG-115. The sequence continues at coordinate 310,589 of JAGASH010000008.1, read as the reverse complement.
GAAAAATTCACAAATCCGAGCATATTTTTCACGCTCACCGAGGGAGAATATTTCGATATTCTGTCCGATTTGACGAGCGATTTTGAGATGTGGAAAACAGTTTACTGCCACAGAATGCCGTCCTATGACAGCATTATCGAATGGTACAAATCAACGGGACTAAAACCCTATCTCGACGCGCTTTCCGACGCGGAAAAAGAGGAGTTCACAAACGATGTGCAGCGCGAGGTTGAAAAGGCTTATCCCACGCAGAAAAACGGCGAAATCATCTTCAGTTTTCCGAGGTTGTTCTTCATAGCAAAAAGGAGTTAAGATGAAAATTTTTGTATATTTTTCCGATGAGCAGGACAAAATCAAGCTCGATTTTGACGCGGAGGGACTGATAAAAAACTGCACCGAACAGGCTCTCGCGGAGGAGGAAATGGACGAGGACGCGGAGGTTTCCGTGACGTTTGTTGACAATGTTACAATACGCGAGCTGAACAAGCAGCACCGTGATATTGACCGCGAAACCGATGTGCTTTCGTTTCCCGCGTTCACCGAGGAAGGCTTTGAGGTGAACCCCGAAAACGACGCGGTAATCCTCGGAGATATCGTGATTTCGCTTGAAAAAGCGCAGTCACAGAGCGAGGAATACGGGCACTCGATGAAGCGCGAAACCGCATTTCTGATTGCGCACTCGCTGTTTCATCTGCTGGGCTACGACCACGAAACCCCCGATGAAGAAAAGGAAATGTTTGAAAAACAGGAAAATGTTCTGCAAAGGCTCGGTATAACACGATGAGTTTTTTCAAGGGATTTTTTTACGCGGGACGAGGAATTGCAGACGCGTTTTCGGAGCGGAATTTTCGGTTTCACATCTGCGCTGCGGCAACGGTGATTTTCTTTGCCGCGAAATTCTACTCGTTTGAAAAAGCGGAATGGGCGATGCTTTTGCTGACGTGCGCTGCCGTGTTATCCGCGGAATGTGTAAACACCGCGCTGGAGCGGCTGTGCGACAAGGTTTGTCCCGAGAGCGACAGTCTGATTAGAAAGTGCAAGGATATTGCTGCGGGAGCGGTTCTGGTGCTGGCGGTTTTCGCCTCGGCAATCGGTGTTGTACTTTTCTGGGATATCGGAGTATTTGCCGAAATTGTCGCGTTTTTCTCCGAACCGCTGAAGCTGATTTTGATGATAATCGGATTTTTGCTTGAAGCGGGATTTGTGTTTATACCGAAAAATGATAAAAAAATGGGAGAATGAGTTATGGAAGAAAAAACCATTACTGTTCTTATAGCGGGAAATCTTTCAAAAATCACAAAAAATCTGGAAACCTGCTTTACGGTAATGTGCGAGCAAAACAGCCGTGCAGCAATACAAACGCTGTCCGAAAACGCGGGTGTTGTCGATGTTGTGATACTCGATTTGATGAGCTTTGAGGTTCTTGCGCAAATGCGCGCAAACGACAAACTGCGCACAATTCCCGTAATTGCGGTGACGCCCGAAAACAGCCCCGAAAGCTGCAAGCTCGCGCTTGATTTGGGCGCTGCGGATTTCGTTTCCGAGAACACCGACAAGGCGCTGCTCGAACACCGCGTAAAAAGCGTTTATACTCTGAGCAAAGCGTGCTGCGACGGAAAGAAAAGCAATCAATCGGACAATTCCGGTCAGCTCAAAGCTCTGCTGAATGACGCTCCGAACGGAATTTCAATAGCGCAGCTTTCCGATGACGGGACAATGAAAACGCTTTACATAAACAAAGCTCTGTCGGAAATGCTCGGTTTTCCCGACTATGACACGGGACTGAAATGCGTTTTGTCGAGCTCCGTGACGGGACTTGAAGCCGAGGACGCGCTCTCCATAAGGAACCGCATAAACGACGCTTATGATAACGGCGGGCAGATTAAATTCACGTTCAAATGCCGCGGTTTTGACGGGCGGGAAATCTGGCTTATGCTCTGCGGTCAGACGATAACCGACAACGCGGGTGAAAAGCTCTTTTACTCGATAATCACGGATATCACCGACGAAAAAGCGCGCGAAAAAGAGCTTTGCGACACCGCCTATATCGACCCGATTACCGGCTGCAACAACCGTGCTGCGTTCATTAAAAGAGCGCAGGAGCTTCTGAAGGAAAACCCGCTCACCGAGTACACAATTATGAAGCTGAACGTCGGGAATTTCCGCAGTGCGAACAACTCTCTCGGAAAAACCGAGGGCGACAAGCTGCTGAAAACAATCGCACAAACGCTTTCGGAAATCATCGATGAAAGCGGAGTATTTGCGCGGTTTTATGCGGACAGATTTGCAATAATGACGCCGTATTCCGAGCGTTCCGTTCACCCGCAGTCGATTGTTGCCGCTGTCGAAAGCGCTGTCGTGAAAAACTGCGAGGCAACAGGCGACCTTTGCTTTTATATGGGCGTGTACAAAATCGACGACCGCTCGCTTTCAATCGAGGAAATGGCGGAAAGAGCGTCAATTGCGTGCCGTTCTGTTGCGGGCGGAGTTCGCGAGCATATAACCTATTTTGACGAGAAAATGCGCCGGAAAATGCTTGAAGAACAGCGCATAGGTGAAGAGTGCTTCCGTGCGCTGCGAAACAATGAATTCTGCGTGTATTTCCAGCCGATTTACGGTGTAAAAGCGAAAAAGTTTGTGGGAGCGGAAGCTCTCGCGCGCTGGAACCACCCCGAAAAAGGAACAATTCTTCCCGATACATTCCTGCCGATTTTCGAGAAGAACGGCTTTATCACGGAGCTTGATTTGTATGTTGTGGAGCAAGCCTGCGCTTTTCAGAAAAGACGCACCGACGCGGGATTTGAACAGCTTCCGATGTCGGTAAACATCTCGCGCACAAGCCTTTATAACTCGAATATTTTTGACAAAATCCACGATATTGCAAGGAAAAACAGAGTTGAACCGCAAAATCTGCGAATTGAGGTCACGGAAACGGTTTTCACCGACAACTCAACCACTCTTATCGAAACGATTAAAAAGCTTCGCTCGGCGGGATATCCGATAGTGCTTGACGGCTTCGGCGGGGGAGCTTCCTCGCTTAACACGCTGAAGAAAATGCCGTTTGACGTGCTGAAGCTGGATATGAAATTTATGGAGGGCTTCGAGAAAAACGGCAAAATCGGAGCAATCGTCACCTCGCTTGTACGCACGGGAAAATGGCTTAATGCACCTCTTCTGGCACAGGGAGTTGAAACCCGCGGGCAGTTTGAATTTCTCGAAAGCATAGGCTGCGGATATATTCAGGGCTTCTTCTTTTCAAAGCCCATTCCCGAAAGCGAATTTTCAAAGCTGCTTTCGGAAAACCTCGTGACAAAACAAGAAACCGCTGTCGAAACCTACGGAATGGACGTCGACATAAACAAGATTTTCGGAAACGACTCGGTTTTTTCAAAGCTTATCGGTAGTATATTCGGAGGCTTTGGTATTTACGAATTCACCGGCGACAGGCTTGAGGTTATACGGGTAAACGAGGAATACCTGAACATAATGGGCTATACCGCGGACAACAGCTACCTTGAAGAAAACACAAACGTCTGGGAATACCTTTATCCCGAAGACGTGGAAACCTCGAAAAATGCGTGTCTTGAAGCGGCAAAAACAGGCAGACCGGTTCGCGCGGTTTGCCGACGCTACAAGAAAAACGGCGACCTTATTTACCTTGACTCGATACACAGACGGCTCGGCGGCACCGACAAAAACCCGATTATCTGCATTTCCCTGTCGGATATAACGGAAAAGGTGCTGGCAGAGCAGAATGCCCAGCTGCAAAATTCTGTTCGCGAGGCAAAATGGCTGGAGCGCGAAAAAACCGACAGCCTGCTCAGAAAAACCGTCCGTCATATTCCGATGGGACTTGGAATTTTCCGCTGCACAGAGGACGAAATCCTGCCCGTTTACCTCAGCGAAAAAACATACAGGATTTTCGGCGAGAGCAATAAGCTGAGATTTTTAGATGAAAACAACCCGATAAGAATTTTCCTCAGCCGATACAAAATAACTCCCGGAATGAGCGGTGAGCAGACATTCCCGTGCATTCGTGCGGACGGGCGGCACATCTGGGTAAAAGCGACATACAGCACCGTTGAAGAAGACGGCGCGATGATTTTGTACACGGTTATTTCGGATATCAGCGAGCAGGTCGAAGCACGCAAACAGGAAGCTGTACGAAATCAGATGTATCAGGTGCTTATCGGCGAGGTCAGCGTGACGATTTTCAACTACTCTCCCGATGTCGACGAGCTCACATATTACCGCAGCTCGGGTGACGGTGAAATGCACGCGGTTACGCTGGCGGGAGTGACAAACGATATTTCCGTGTTCTCGAAGCTATGCGACGAGGACAGAGAGGGATTTGTGGACGTGCTGAAAAGGCTGTCCGACGCGGTGTCAACCGAAACCATTATCGTGAAAATGCTCGTCGAGGGCTACCCGCGAAGACAAAGAGCAACGTTCAAGAGTATCTGCGACGAGGAGGGCGTTGTGTTCAGAATTGTCGGAAAGCTCGAAGACGTTGAGGACGAAATGGCAAGAATTGAGGAAATCCAGTCGCGCGCGATGTACGACAGCCTCTGCGTTGACATTTACAACAAGGCAACCACGGAAGAGCTTATAAAAACCGAGCTGAAGCGGAGCTCGTCGGGCGCGCTTCTGATGATAGACGTGGACGATTTCAAGAGCATAAACGACCGCTTCGGTCATATGTTCGGTGATGAATTTCTGAAGATTTTCGCGACAACCGTAAAGGAAGTGTTCCGTGAAGCCGATATTGTCGGAAGATACGGCGGTGACGAGTATTTCGTTTATGTTCCTCACGCAACGGCTGCATTAGCCGAGAAAAAAGGCAATCAGATACTTGAAAAAATCGAGAAAATCAATATTCCTCAGCTTGACGGAATTAAGTGCAGTATTGGTGTTTCGATTGCAAATCCCGACAACCGCGATTATCGTCAGCTTCTGAAACAGGCAGACAGCGCGCTTTATCAGGCGAAAAACCGCGGCAAAAACTGCGTTGTACTGTTTGACGCGAATTTGATGAACGAGATAACCTTCCGTACAGAGGAAGCCGTGAAAAAGGGACGCGAAAATGTTGTTCTGAGCGCAAATCCGAACGGCGCGGTGCCGCTGATAATGCGGATTTTCAGTCTGCTGTATTCGGGAAGCGACCTTAATGCGGGAATTAATCAAGCGCTGAAATTTGTCGGCGAGAACTTTGACGTGAGCAGGGTGTATATTTTCGAGGACAGCGAGGACGGAGCGTATTGCTCGAACACGTTTGAGTGGTGCGCGAAGGGGATTTCGCCCGAGATTGACACGCTTCAGAATGTTTCGTATGAAGAAGACCTCGGCGGGCATTATCGCGAGAATATGAATGACGAGGGAATTTTCTATTGTCGGGATATAAGGGAGCTGGACGAACCGACAAGAGAAATTCTGGAACGTCAGGGGATAAAATCCGTACTTCAGTGTGCGATTTTGGATAACGGGGTGTTCAAGGGATTTGTCGGGTTTGACGAGTGCCGCGAGAACCGTTTCTGGACGCAGGAGCAGATTGATTCGCTGGTATTTTTGTCAAAGGTGCTGTCGGTGTTCCTGATTAAAAACAGGCGGAAGCAGCCGAATTGACAAAAAACTCTCACAAAGCGTGTTTAAGCACCGCGAAGCGAAAAAAAGTCTTTTTGAAAGTCCAGAAAACTTTTTCTTCAGAAAAAGTTTTTTGGTCGCCGAAGGCACTCGGCACGAAGTGCCGCTACTCGCGGCGAAGCCGCGGACTAGAGCGCGAAGCGCGACCACGCGTTCAAAAGCGCAAAGGGGTCTGGGGGAAACAAGAGTTTCCCCCAGAGGAAAAGGGTTTGGGGAAAACCCCGAGGGGTGTTCCCCAAGCGATTTTTCGGGTTCGATGCCCGAAAAATCGCTCGAACAGCGCGCAAAATATAAAAGAACCCCGTCCTGCTAAACGGCAAGACGGGGTTGTTGTATGTTGTATATCAGTAGTCCGAGTAGACTATCTCGGTTTCGTCCAGGTCGGGGTTTTCACCGGAAGGGTGAGAATGGTCGGGCTTTTTCTCGCCGCGGTAGAGGAGCTTCATAATAATCGGAGAAGCAATGGAGCTGCACAAGATGAGCAGGATAACCGAGGTGAAATATTCGGGTGAAACCATTCCCACGGAAAGTCCCTTCTGCGAAACGATAAGGGCAACCTCACCGCGCGTCATCATTCCCACGCCGACTTTCATAGCGTCCCTGTTGCTCAGCTTCCACGCTTTTGCCATGAGCCCGCAGCCGATAATTTTTGATGCCATCGCCACCACAACAAAAGCAAGCGAGAACCACAGCAATTGAAGCGTGAAGCCGTCAAAGTTGGTTTTTAGACCGATTGAGGCAAAAAAGACAGGCCCGAAAAGCATATAGCTCGAAATGTCCATTTTGCCCGCGATGTACTCCGCGTCACGCAGATTGCACAGGATAATACCCGCAACATAAGCGCCCGTGATGTCGGCAATTCCAAAGAATTTCTCTGCGCAGAATGCCATAGCAAAGCACAGCACAAGTCCGAAAATCGGTATTCTGCGGTGATGAGGAGCGTGCTTGTCGAGGAACTTGAACAGGAAATATATCAAAAATCCCACAACAACGCTGAAAACGATGAACAAAAGCGTCTTGATAACCACGTCCAAAGGCTTTGCGTCCGAGGAACGGAAACCGATGACAAACGTGAGGACAATAATTCCGATAACGTCGTCGATAATCGCTGAGGACACTATGATTGTACCGACGCGCCCTTTGAGATGTCCGAGCTCGCGGAGCGTCTGAACCGTGATACTGACAGAGGTTGCGGTCATAATCGTGCCGATGAAAACTCCGCGGAAAAATTCGTCCGAGCCAAACGGCGCAAACCCGAAGAAAGCGCTGTACAAAAGCCAACCCAAAACCAGCGGCACAAAAACTCCTGAGCAGGCTATCGTGAGGGCAACGGGTCCCGTTTTGACGAGCTCTTTCAGATTTGTTTCAAGTCCCGCCGAAAACATCAGCAAAACCACGCCGATTTCGGCAAGCATCACGATAAAATCCGACTGCTGAACCCAGCCGAAAATCGACGGACCGATAAGCAGGCCCGCTAAAATCTGTCCGACAACCTGAGGAGCTTTGAGCTTTTTTGCAAGCAGTCCCAGAAGCTTTGCCGAAATCAGAATAATCGCCAAATCGCGAAAGCATTCATACGCTTCCACAAAAATCACCGCCTTAAATTATACATATTATTTATTGACACCCGACCGAGAATTTGATATAATATAATTAATCACAGACCAATTTCCGGAAGGAGTTTTTGCAATGCTTGAACAAAACTACACCAACGCTGAGGATAAAGGGCGCTTTGGCTTTTCGGAAAGCGGAAAATTCCGCGCGCCCTACAAATCCGAAACCGCACTAATAATCATTTTCACACTTATTTTCATTTTCGGCTCGCTCGGAGGACTTGCCGGAGGAGCGATTTTCCTCAACTCTATGATGGCTTCCTCGCCCGAAGGTACGGAGCCGCTGTTATACGCGATGACAGGCGCGGTAATCTTTCTGCTTTCGATAGCCGTGAGCTTTCTGATTTTCAAGCTCGGAATATCGTACACCAAGCGCGGATTTGACTGCACATTTTCGGCAACCGAGGAGATTTTCACGGCAAACATCGGCGGGGATTTGCATACAATCAAATACAGCGATGTAACCGCGGTAAAATTCACGCCGAGAAGCATTTTCGGGAAAATCCACGGCTATGACGTTGACATCTTTTTCGGAAACCGCGTCGAGCAATATGCCGTGACCTTTGAGGGACAATATCAGTCCGAGAAAACCACGCCTTTTTACATAATAAAGGAGCGTATGCAGATTATCGAAGACCGTCGCTCCGATGAAAAAGTAAAGCTTTCCGAAATCAAGAACAAGGCAAACCGTGCGCTCAGCAAAGAGGATATCGAAAAAGCCCGCGCAAAGAAAAAGACAACCGAAGAACGCGTCGAGGCACTTTTCGCAAAAAGCTCGGAGATGTCCGAGGTAGCACCGAAAAAGCCTTCGGGAAACACCGCGCCTGCCGAAATTCCCGTCCAAACCTATGATACCGACACCGAAATGCCCGAAGTATCCGCGAAGAAGTGACGAAAGGAAACGCTATGCCAAACGAACAACCGCGGCTTTCTCCGACCGTCGAGGGCTACGCCGCCGAAAACGCGAGGATAACCGAAAGCGAGCGCCAGAAACATCTCACCGAGCTTGAAAAAATCAACCGAGAGCGCGCGATAAACGAGCGGGAAATTATTGCACAAGGCACGTTTCTGATAGGAAGAACGGGAGCTCCCGTTATCTTCTGCGAAATTCTTGCCACAGCAGCGTCTCTCGCCTTAATCGCCTACGTTCTCCCCTTAATTCCGATATTCTATAAGGTGATTTTTTCCATCGAGCTGGTTGTGCTTGCGATAATCGCCGCCATCTACATTCTGCTTATGACGGTGCTTGTTGACATTATCAGAGGCGGAAACGAGTACAAATACACGGCAAATCAGCGCGAATTTTCGTTCTCACGAAAGAACGGCAAGGGTGCTGTCGCGCACTTTTTCTACAAGGACATTCTGAGCGTGGACTATTGCCCGCACAAATTTTTGTGGTTCGACAACGGCTATTACGTCACAATCGAAACCAAAAGCGGCTTTTTCACCTACAAGTACGTTTTCCCGCGTTTTCGTCATCCGATAGCCGAGAAAAATCTGCCGTTTGAGGTAATCCGCGAGCAAATCGCCGAGAAACCGAAGCTCCCCGAACAGCAAAGCGTGCGGCTTGCGCTGTCCAAGAAAAAGACCGCCTTGATGCTGATTCTTGCCGCAGCTTGCGCATTTACCTTTGCGCTTCCGGCAATAATTCGCTTCCTGACTTACTATATCGTGGTAATGTACGCGCTCGCGATTTTCGGCATTTTTCTGTGCATTCGGCAAATCCTCAAAGGCGAGGTTTACCGTTACCGCTCGGATAACCAAGAATTTGTGATACATCGCGCGGACGGCGCGGGAAAAACCACGCGTATCAAGTTCACCGAAGCGCAAAAAATCGTCTATAAACGCGGACTTTTCGGAGCAGCCGTGCTGATAAAAACGAGCGAGAAAACGCTGAAATTCCGCTATGTTTATCCGAAGCCGTTTCAAATGAAACTTCTCTGCGAAACTCCGTTCGGAGTTTTCGAGAAAAACGGAGGCAGAAATGAACGTTGATTTCAACCACCCCGAAAACGCTGAAATCCCGCACCCCGAAAAGGTTTTTCTCGGCTCGGGGACGCTTCACCTTGCGTGTTCCAAGAAAAAAACCGTCATAACTGTCGTAATAACGGCTTTTATATTTGGTTTTTTCGCGGGAAATCTGTTGAAATATATTCGCCAGCTGATAGACGGCAGAGATGAAGCCGAAGCGATGATTTACATCTGCGCCGCGGGAATTCTTTTCATCTGCGGCACGATATTAAGCATTCTTCGCGGCGGTGAAAAATACCGCTGGAGCGCGACGGGTCGCGAGTTTACTGTATCCCGTCAAAATCGCGGCACAACGATAATATTCTACAAGGAAGTTATTGTCGTGAACTACGAGCCGCTTTTGTTCCTGCATTTTATAAAACAGGGCTATATCGTCACCGTGCAAACCACACGCGGAGATTACGAGTTCAAATACGTTTTCCCCGGAGCAAAAACCTCGCAGAACTTTGAGGATACGCCGTTCGGAAAGCTCTCGCAGATTGTCGATGATTTGCGCTCGATGAGCCTTGATGAATCGCTCCGTGAAAGGGAAATCCCGTCGTTCGACAAGCCCTCAATCGAGGATGCTTTCCGCGACATTATCGGTTATCAAAAAGCCAAAGAAATCGAAAACAGCAACACACGTTTTCGTTTTTAATCACGCGTTCTTTTCGAGATACGCAAGTCTTACGCATACGCAGAACAGCTCCATAGCCTTTCTCAAATCGTCCACGGACGGGAAGGTCGGGGCTATTCTTATATTGCTGTCGTGGGGGTCGTTTCCGTAGGGGTAGGTTGCGCCCGCGCCCGTCATAACAACACCCGCTTCCTTTGCGAGAGCGACAGTTCTCTTAGCGCAGCCCTCGGGAGCGTTAAACGAGATGAAATAGCCGCCCTTGGGGTTCGTCCATTCTCCGATACCGCGCGGCAAAAGCTCCTTTTCAAGCATATATTTTACAACCTCAAACTTCGGACGGATAATTGCCGCGTGAGCCTGCATATGCTTTTCGACGCCCTCGAAATTCTTGAAATATTTCGCGTGACGAAGCTGATTGAGCTTATCGAAGCCGATTGTCTGGATTGCCATCTGCTTCTTGATGAAATCAATATTGTCCTTGGACGCGCAGATTACGGAAATACCGCCGCCCGGAAAAGAAATCTTCGACGTTGAAGCGAACTCGAAAACCATATTCGGATTGCCCGCTTTTTTGCACTCCTCGATGATGTTGAGAAGGCTGTCGCGGTCGTTGTCGTAGAGGTGATGAACGCAGTATGCGTTATCCCAGAAAATACGGAAATCGTTTGCCTTGGGTTTGAGATTTGCAAAACGGCGGACAACCTCGTCTGAGTAGGTGATACCCGTAGGATTTGAGTACTGCGGAACACACCACACGCCCTTGATTTCCTCGTCCTCAGCGACGTACTTTTCAATCATATCCATATCGGGGCCGTCAGCCTTATAAGGCACGGTAATCATCTCGATACCGAGCGCCTCGCACATTGCGAAGTGTCTGTCATAGCCGGGCGCAGGGCACAAAAACTTGACGTGGTCGTTCTTTCCCCACGGCTTTTCGCTTCCGAGAACACCGAGCTGAAGCGCTCTGATAATGGTGTCGTACATCATCTGAAGCGAGGAGTTTCCGCCGACGATAACCTCGTCCGAGCCGACGTGAAGCATTTCCATAAAGAGCTCTTTTGCCTCGGGAATACCGTCGAGAACACCGTAAGAACGGCAGTCTGCTCCGCTTTCGGATTTATAGTCGCCGTCAAGGCAGTGAAGCAGCATATTGATGGACAAATCGAGCTGTTCGGGTGCGGGAATACCGCGAGCCATAGTGAGGTTCAGCCCTTTTTTCTTGTAGTTTTCATAGAGCTCCGAAACCGCCTGTTTTTCGGCGAGAAGCTGTTCCTTGTTCATTTCGCTGTATTTCATAAAAATCTCCCTCCGAGATAATAATTATAATCCACACATTATTATATCACCTGTCGCTTGTTTTTGCAAGCGATTTTTCATAAACTTGCAAAAATTCAGCATTATACTTAAAAATCCGCTAAAAATCCCGCGTTTAGCATAAATAATGTACAATTTTTCTTTCAAAACCGCCCTTGCTTCTTCCAAAATCTGCTCACGAAAAGCAAATACTTGAAATTATGCAAAATTCCCCTTGTAAATCGCGGGAAAATGTGTTATAATTTAATAAATATAGCCTTTATTTAGAAAGGAAGATTTTCGTGAAATTCGGGAAAAGAATTATTTCGGCAATTACGGCAGGACTTTGCGTTTTTTCAGCATTTTCGGGAATAGCCTCACCGCTCACAATAAACGCATTTGCGGCTGATACGCAAAAGACATTTGACGGGAAATACAACCTTACCGACAAGGTAAATTATTACAGTTATTTTCGTACAGAAAACACAGCCGAAATTCAAGATGATTTGGACGCGGTTTTCGAGAAAGTTTGTCAAAAAGAAATCAGCAAGATAACCTACGGCGACCTGAAGAAAATCACCACTTTGAATTTGAGCGGAATGGAGCTTGAAGATATTCCGAAGTGCATAATGTATATGGAAAATCTGCGCACGCTCAATTTGTCGCTTAACAATCTGCGATATGAAAACAATGTCCTGTCGCTTAATCTCTCCGCGCTGAAAAAGCTGAACACGCTGGACGTAAGCTGGAACTATCTGTCAAAAGTGCCCTCGTGGTATGTACTCGACGGGATTTCAAACAAATACATAAACCACAATCTGCTTTCGGGCGACGACCAGCGCTATATAAAAGCGCGCACTCCCGTTTATTATTTTATGGACGGGGAAAAAATCAGCATTGAAGCATTCAAGGAGAAAATTCTCGCGGATATCTGCTTTGACGACGGAACATCTCTTCCCGACTTCCTTTACGACCCGGACAGTTATGGCAGCGACCAGCCGCTTAAAGTTGTAACCGACGACGACGGGAAAATCCCGCTTGAAGATTATCTCAATGATAGCGGCGACAAAATCGAGCTGGGCAGCGACACGGATTACACCTCGGTTTCGGTTACGGTTCAGCTGTTTAGCAGCGCGAATAATGCCAATACTAAAACCACGATAAAAGTTTTCATTCTTGACGGAAGCTCCCCGACAACCGCGAAAGCGCGCCTTGAAACGCTTTTTGATGAAATCAAGGACTATCAGAAGGAAGATTACACCTCGGGAAGCTGGACAAATTTTGAAAATGCCCAGAAAACCGCAGAAGCGATTATGAAATACCCGAATTCCGACGCGGAAATGCTGAAAACGGCTCTCGAACAGCTTGACGCTGCGAAACGCTCTCTTGTCCTCGGAATAAACCCCGACACAAAAACCGTGCTCAACGACCTTGCTTCTGTCGGAAAGACCTACAAAGAGGAGGAATATACTCCGTCCTCGTGGAACGTTCTGCAAAAAGCGCTGGACAGAATTGCCACAATTCTCGCGGACACAAATTCAACGCTTTCCTCTGCGAAAAACGCAATTCTCTCTTTCCAGAACGCGCAGAAAAATCTTGAAAAAACAAAGCTTGTCGTTCCGAATAAAATCCTCAAAGCCGATTTCACAAAAATCTTCGGCGAAAGCGGCAAGTCGGTTTCCGCAAAAGGAACAACCCGAAGCGGAAGAAGCTATTCCTGGGTATTCCACGGAACGGCTGTCACAAATCCCGCCGATTTTACTCCCGGCATAACCGACACCCCCGCAGAAGACAGCGCGATTATGCTTGAAAGCGGTCGCGCAGGAGGATATCTCGCGTTCTCGACAACGCAAAGCGGTGATTTCCCGGGGAAAGGAAAGCTCACGATAAACGTTTCCGATAAGTTCAGCGACGGCTTGTGCTATTATTACAAGTGGAATTCCACGTCGGGCAGTCTGATAGGCGAAGCGACGGTTTCCGGCGGAAACGTAACCGTTGAAGTAAGCGAAGGCGGAACATATTATATCAGCACGGTTCTTCAGAGATTTGACCTGGTTTCCTCAAAACTCGAAATCGACGCGGAAAACCACAGCATTTGTGTTCCGTTGTGCTCGGGTTACACCTCGTCGGATTTCAAGCGTCTGTTCAGCTACGCAAGCAGCGTTGTGGTTTACGACGCAGACGAAAATCCCGTTTCGGGCACCGCTCGCATAAAATCGGGAATGAAAGCGTCCTCGCCGAACGGAGAGCTTTATACAATAACCGTAATGGGCGACGTAAACGATGACGGATATGTAAATCCTATGGACGCGCTTGCGGTTCTGAAGTACTCCATCTCAAACACATCTTCAAAGACCGAAAACAAAGAAGAAACAACCAAAGATACAGACAAAGAAACAACCGAAGCACCCGAGGAACAAGCTCCCGAAAAGAAATTCGGAATTGCCGTGACGGGAGTGAACGTGGCTGACGTCAACAACGACGGCTATATAAACATAATTGACTCGCTGATGATACTGAAAGCGTTCAAAAAGTAACCGAGGCAGTTGTTTCCGATACAGAACAAAGCAAACGGAGGAAAAATGAACACAAAAACCATAGCCGAAAACCGACAGGCACGGCACGAATATTTCATAATCGAGAGCCTTGAAGCGGGAATTGAATTGTTCGGCACGGAGGTAAAATCGATACGAGCGGGCGGTGTAAACCTCAAAGACTCTTGGATATCGATAGACAACGGTGAGGCTTTTATTCGCGGAATGCACATCTCACCCTACGAAAAAGGCAATATTTTCAACCGCGACCCGTACCGCGTTCGCAGACTTCTTATGCACAAAAAGGAGATTATGAAGCTGTACGGACAAGTAAAACAAGGCGGCTACACGCTGATACCGATTTCGATGTATTTCAAGGACAGCCGCGTGAAAATTCAAGTCGGACTTTGCAAGGGCAAGAAGCTCTACGACAAGCGCGAAACCTCGGCAAAGCGCGACGCAGCCCGCACAATCGACCGCGCGATTAAAGAGAGAAATCGCTGAGCTCCGATTATCACAAAAACAACCGCTCTTCCGGAATTGAAGAGCGGTTTTGTTTATTCAGCCATATCTTCTTTGGCGCACTTTTCGAGCACCTCGAAAAACTCGGGAGAGCGTTTCTTGAAATTTATCGGGTGAAAGGTTTGCGCGTCAACAAACGCGTGAGAGCTTGTGCCCTCGCAGGCAACCTCACCGTTTGGCAAAATCGCCTCGTAGTAAAACTCAATCCGAGCCGCATTCAGCCGCGTAATCCGCGCCACAACGGTGATTTCCTCGTCATATTTCGCAGGCTGACGGTACTTGCAGGTAATTCCCGCAACGGGCAGCATAACACCGTCCTCTTCCATTTCCGCATAGCTCATTCCGAGCGCCTTGATATAATCCGTGCGTGCCATTTCAAACCACACAGGATAAACCGCGTGATGAACAACGCCCATCTGGTCGGTTTCCGCGTAGCGCACGGTCAGTTTTGTTGTATTCGGCATAAATCCTCCGTCACTTCAGCCCGCGTTTATCCTGAAACAGTCCCGTGAAGAACGTCATCACGCAGTCGGGAATGAGCTTTGAGCCGTAAATCATCAGCTCCGAGAACTTGTTCTCCGTTATCAGAAGCTTCCCCGCAAACATCTCACGGACAGCGTGCTCCGCGAGCTTTTCCGCAGAATAAGCCATAGGTCCGAAGTTTACGCTCGCGGTCTGACTGAACTCGGTTTCAACGGGTCCCGGACAAAGCATTGACAGGTGAACTCCGCTCTTTTCGCGGCGAAGCTCCTCGGCAACCGCCTGCGTCAGCCGAACAACATAAGCCTTGCTCGCGTAATAAGCGCCGAAATACGGTCCGGGAATGAAACCACCCGCGCTTGCCGTGTTCAGGATATAACCGCAGCCGCGGCTTCTGAAATCGCGCAGAAACAGCTTGAACAAAATGTGAAATGCGCGGATATTTACCGAGAGCATATCAAGCTCACGGTCAAGACTGTTTTCAGAAAAGCTCCCGTAAACGCCGAAGCCCGCGTTGTTGATAAGAATGTCAATCTTGTACTTCTGCACACGGCGGTACAGCTCGAAAACCTGCTTCTCGTCCGACAAATCCGCCTTTATACTCAGCACCTTTACCTTGTACATATCCACAAGCTCGCTTTTGAGCTCGTCTAGCTTGTCCTTGCGGCGCGCCGTGATGATGACGTTAATTCCGTGCTTTGCAAGACTTCTCGCGATTTCCCGTCCGATACCAGAGCTTGCGCCCGTAACCAAAGCTATCATATTTATCCCTCCATATATACAGCTAAACATTGCTTTTTATTTATTTTACCTCAATTTTTCAAAAAAGTCAAGGAAAATATATTTACATTTCGGATAAAATATATTATAATAGTATTTGTGTGAAAAATTGTCAAAATAAAAAGGAGATTTTGGGATTGTTCAAACTAGCACGTTATCTGAAGGAATTCAAGCTGAACGTTATCGTAGGTCCGCTCTGCAAGCTGACCGAAGCGATTTTTGAGCTTATCGTGCCGCTTGTAATGGCGCAGATTATCGATGTCGGCATAAAAAACGGCGACACCGACTACATCTGGCAAAACGGAATAATTCTGATAATTCTCGCGGTGTGCGGGCTTTCGTTTGCGCTTGTGTGTCAGTATATGGCTTCTGCGGCTTCGCAGGGAGTGGGCACGCGGCTTCGCGCGGATTTGTACTCCCACATCAACACGCTGTCCTTCAAAGAGCTGGACAGGCTTGGCACGGCGGCTTTCGTCACGCGTATCACAAACGACGTAAATCAGGTTCAGACAGCCGTGGCTATGCTGATAAGACTTGTTGTCCGCGCACCTTTTCTTGTTATCGGCGCGACAATTATGTCCTTTTCGATAAGCCCGCGTTTGTCGCTGATTTTCTTCGGGGCAATGGCGGCAATAGTGCTTGTAATGTTCCCGATAATGAAAGCGACCGTCAAGCTGTTCAAAAAGCAGCAGAAATCCCTTGACGGTATTTCCCGAATTACCCGCGAAAACCTCTCGGGAGTGCGTGTTGTAAGAGCGTTTGCACGGCAGGATTACGAAAAACAGCGCTTTGAAGCCGAAGCCGAGGAATACCGCACTTTCGCTGTCAAAGCGGGCAGAATAAACGCGCTGCTCAATCCCGCGATTTTTATTGCCGTAAATGTCGCGTACCTGCTGATTGTGTGGCTCGGAGGCGGTTTCACGGACGCAGGTATCGACGGGCTTACGCAGGGTAAAGTAATTGCGCTTGTCAACTATATGACGCAGATTTCGCTTGCGCTGGTTGTCGTGGCAAACCTTGTCACGATTTTCACAAAGGCTGCGGCTTCGTCTGCGAGAATTAACGAGATTTTCAATATGGAAAGCTCGATAAAATCGCCCGAAACTTCCCCGAAAACCGACGAAAACGCGCCGATTATCGCTTTCGATAACGTGAATTTTTCCTACGCGGGCGAGGAAAACTCGCTTGAAAATATCACGTTCGCGCTGAAAAAAGGCGAAACGCTCGGAATTATCGGCGGCACTGGCTCGGGTAAAACAACGCTCGCGAATTTGCTCTGCCGTTTCTATGACGTGAGCGGCGGTTCTGTAAAAATAAGCGGAGCGGACGTGCGCGATTATCCAACCGAGGAGCTTCGGAAGAAAATCGCGGTTGTTCCGCAGAAAACCGAGCTGCTGTCGGGCAGTTTGCGCTATAATATGACTCTCGGCAGAACCGATATCCCCGACGAGCAGATTTACCGTGCGCTTGAAGTCGCGCAGGCAAAGGAGTTCACCGACAGCCTTGACGGCGGGCTTGACGCGAAAATTCTTCAGGGCGGCAAGAATTTCTCCGGCGGTCAGAAACAGCGCCTTGCGATTGCAAGAGCGGTTGCGCGCGGCTCGGAAATCATCATATTCGACGACAGCTCCTCAGCGCTCGACTATTCCACGGACGCGAAGCTCAGAAAAGCGCTCGGAGAGATGAACGACATCACCTGCGTTATCATCTCGCAGCGACCTAATTCCATAAAACACGCCGATAAAATCATTGTTCTCGACGACGGACAGGCTGTCGGTATCGGCACTCACGACGAGCTTTTGAACACCTGCGAGGTTTACAGAGAAATCTGCAAGTCCACGGGAGATTATTCGGAACGAGGTGAGGAAAATGGCTAAATCGAACAAAAAAGGCGCTCTGAAACGGCTTTTGCGCTACGTTAAGCCGCAGCTCCCGCTTGTGATTTTGAGTATAATCTGCGCGGCGGGAAGTGTTTTGCTCTCGCTTTACACAACCGTGCTTATCGGTCAAGCCGTTGACTGCATTTCCTCGGAAGGTGTGGATTTCGCGAGAATGACGCCCATTCTCATCACGATTGCGTGCATAATTCCCGCGGTTGCGCTTTTGCAGTGGCTGATGTATTTCGCGACAAACAAAATCACCAATAAAACCGTAAAACAGCTTCGCACGGACATTTTCGCGCATTTGCAAAAGCTCCCGCTTTCGTTTATTGACGCGAAATCTCACGGCGATATTTTGTCGCGAGTGGTAAACGACGTGGACGCGGTGAGCGACGGACTTTTACAGGGTTTTCAGCAGCTTTTCACGGGAGTTGTCACGATTATCGGCACGCTCGTTTTTATGGTCACGCTCAACTGGCAGATAACCCTCGTTGTCGTGTGCATAACTCCGCTTTCCTTCGCGGTTGCCGCTGTTATTTCGAAGCTCTGCTTCAACAAATTCCGCGAGCAGTCCTCAATTAAGGGTGAGCTCACGGGCTTTATCGACGAGCATATCGGCGCGCAGCGGCTTGTGAAATCGTTCGGTTTTGAGCAGGAAGCCGAGGAGCAATTCGGCGAAATCAACGAGCGGCTCAACATCTGCGGCAGACGCGCGCAATTCTACTCCGCGCTCACAAATCCTTGCACACGTTTTGTAAACTCGCTTGTCTATGCGGGAGTGGGAGTTTTCGGCGCGCTTTCCGCTGTAAAAGCGGTTTCGGGCGGGTTCACGGTCGGCGATTTAAGCTGCTTTTTGCAGTACGCAAACCAGTACACCAAGCCGTTTAACGAGATTTCGGGAGTTGTCACGGAGCTGCAAAACGCGCTTGCTTCCGCGTCACGAATTTTCACGCTTATCGATGAGCCCGCGGAAAGCTCCGATGAAAACAAAACTGTGCTTGAAAACAGTCGCGGTGACGTGGAAATCAAGAATGTCGATTTCTCCTATGTTCCCGAAAAACCGCTTATCGAGAACCTCAATCTTAACGTCAGGAGCGGTCAGCATATCGCGATTGTCGGTCCCACGGGCTGCGGAAAAACCACGCTGATTAACCTGCTTATGCGGTTTTACGACGTGACGGACGGCGAAATCTGCGTTGACGGAAATCCGATAAAAGAGCTGACGAGGGACAGCCTGCGCAGAGAATACGGCATTGTTTTACAGGAAACGTGGGTGTTTAAGGGAACTGTCCGCGAGAACATTTCCTACGGCAAGCCGGACGCTTCGCTTGACGAGATTATCGAAGCCGCGAAAAAAGCTCACGCGCACAGCTTTATAAAGCGTCTTCCGCAGGGCTATGACACCGTTATCACAAACGACGCGGAGCTGTCGCAGGGACAGAGGCAGCTGTTGTCGATTGCGAGAATTATGCTGTCGCTTCCGCCGATGTTAATTCTCGACGAGGCAACAAGCTCGATTGATACAAGAACCGAGCTGAAAATTCAGAGCGCGTTTGACCTTATGATGAAAGGAAGAACCTCGTTTGTTGTCGCGCACAGACTGTCAACAATCCGTGAGGCAGACTGCATACTTGTGATGAAGTCGGGGCATATCGTTGAACAGGGCACGCACGACGAGCTGATGAAAAACAAGGGCTTCTATGCGGAGCTGATTGCAAGCAGACAGAGCTGACGCTCCATTAAAAAACAAAACCGTGGCTTAACGTCACGGTTTTTTGTTATTTTACCGGCTCGTACAGGGTATCGAAAATCTTTCCCTTGACAACATACACATCGTTGTCGTCGCCGTCCGTATAGCAGAGAAAATCTCCCTTCTGCCCTGCCATATAGCCCTCGTAATTCCACGCGCTGAAAACCTTTGTGAACTTGTCGAGCGGTCTTGCGAGGATAACCGAGCCTTGTCCCGAGCGGCATTTTTTCGCAAAGGGAAGAATTTCGTGCGACTGTCCCGCTGCGATGTCGATAACAGACGGAGCGTACTCAAACTCGCCCGAAAAAGCCTCGTCAAGCGGGGTGTATTTCGCGTGAAATTTGTCCGCTTCCACAGGATAAACCTCGCCTATCGAGCCTATCATTATATAAATATCGTCGCGGCTCGTCACAAGAACATCGCCTTCAAGCGTTCTTATGCGAAATTCCTTGCCTGCGGGAGCAATGTCCGTGGATTTGACATAGCCGAAAATTCCCGCTTTTTTGCGGAAGCGAGAGAACTTCTCGCGCTCCTTTATGCCGTCCGTGAAACGCACCACGTCATAGCACGTCAGATACTCCTCAACTCTCTCCGAGAGATATTGTTCAATCGGCTTGTCGGTGATTTTTTTCAGAGCGTCCGCGCCGATAAAGCCGCCCGCTTTGTTGAAATGACCGCCGCCGTTGCCTGTTTTTTCCGTGATGAAAGCCGCAAGCTCGTTTGCCGCAGCCTCGATTGAACAGCTCCTCACCGACAGCTTATAGCCGCCCGCGCACTCGTTGAAAATCACGCAGATATCAATGCTGTCAACCTGTATCACAAAGTCCCCGATAACTCCCAGAATATTCGGGTCGCACGGGTCGGATTTCACAATCGCAGCGCGGTATTTTTCAAGGTAGTTGTTGTGAGAAATCGCAATTCCCGCGGTTTCCAGCTCGGAAATGCTGAAATTCGCGTATTTAAGCCGCGTCACAAGCGCCTTGTCGTATTTCAGATAGTCAATCATATCGCGGTCGAGCGGGTGACTTATCTCGGAAAGCTGACTGCTGTCCATATACAAACCGTAGTAAAGCCCCGTGGCAATTTTCGCGTCCGCGTTTACGTCAAATCCGACGTCCCCAAGCATTGAATAGCAAATCGTCGAGCAGCTCACAAGATTGCTTCGGATTTCGCTCATTTCATCGGAGATTTTTCCTGTCGCGTGGTGGTCGATAACGGCAACGTTTTCCGCGTCAAACCGCTCGACATTGCCTTCTCCGTACTGACAGTCAACCGTGAGCAAAAGCTCGGGCTTTTCGGGATTGTGCGTGTATTCAAGCGGGATTTCAAGCTCGGAGAGCATAAGCTTCATATTGCTTTTCGAGATAACATTCCGCCCGCCGTAAATCATTTTTACATCTTTCCCGAGCGACTTGAAATACCGGAAAAGTGCATATCCCGAGCCTACCGCGTCTGCGTCGGGATTGTCGTGGAGCTGTATCACGATTTGGTTAAATCGGTGTAAATCGGTTAGTTTCATATCAATTCTCCGAAATAGCAGTCAGGTCAATGGTCATCGCAGGACGCACGCCGAAGCCTTCAAGTCCCGCATATTCGCTGATTGTCGGTCTGTCCTCGTAGTAGCTGATGTTCGCGCAAAGGCACTCACAGGCGGTTTCGCTATTTGCGTCGCGCAGCCACCAGAAAAAGTCCTCGACATTATAGCTCTGACAGTCAACCTTGTACCAGTTCGACTTGTCCTGTTCAACGGCAGCGGCAGTCGGCTTTGCGAAAACGCTCACGTCCGCTTCATTGAGCCATTTCAGCTCGTCCAGCGACAGCAGGAAAACCTTGTCCGTTGTCACCGTGCCCGCCGTGTTTACTTGTGTTTCGACAATCGCCGCGCGCTCTTTTTCGGAAAAACCGTTCAGAAAACCCGCTTCGGTGTGATAGCCGTTTTTGCGCTCGGACATTGCCGCTGACGTCGGCGCTTGCCCGCTGTAAGTGACATTTTCTCGCGCGGAGTTGAGCCAGGTTCTGATATTCGACAGCTCCCAGCGGTTGTCGCCGCGGATTTGCCGCTGCGTTTCCGCGTCAAGATTTACCGATTTCGTGCGCCAATATTCCTCGCCGTCCAGCTCGTTGAATTTGCCGCATTCAGCCGCGTCAAACGCTTTCATCGTGAGGATTTTGTCTGAAATGACAACAGCCGTTTTCTTGTCCTCGGAAATCTTTATCACGCGCCATTCAATGGCTTCGCCGTTGTATTTTCCGAGAGTTATCCTGTCGCCGAGCTTAACCGCGAGAGGCTGTTTTTCGGGCTTGTTCTCGGACTGCACGGGCGCGATAACCTCAGCCGACGACTGCGTTGAGCTTGTTGTGCTTTCGACGGAAGATGATGTTGTTGATGAAGAAACCGATGATGACGACGAAACCGTTTCGCTTGAAGAAGAGCTTTCCGAGCTCTCGGAAACCGCGCTTACGGGCGGCTTTTTGAGGAAGTTTATCCCGAGAAGCACCGCCGCCAGAACAACCGCGGCAATTCCCGCAGTCAAAGCAATTATTTTGCCGGTTTTCGCGGGTTTTTCGGGCTTTTCGCCGACAACAATCTTTCGCGGCTCGCCGTTACTTTGCGCGGCATACTCCGAAACGCGCTTTACGATTTCATCAAAATCCCTGCCGGGCTTTGAATTTACCCACTGGTGCGTCATCAGGAAGTATTCGAGCGACTTGCTCAGAACGACCTCCTCCAGCTTGTAGACAATTATTGTCTTGCGCTTGCTCACGGCACGCTCAACCTCGCGCAAAACGTGAGGAGAGCTGTTTGAAGCCTCGGACAAAAGCAAAACCATAACGTCCGAGCCGTCAATTCCGTTTATGATTTCCTCCGCGTACTCAAAGCCCGAGCGAATATCTCTCGGTGCAAGAAAACACGGAAAGCCGTTGTTTTCCAGCTTTCCGCAAAGTTCTTCGGCAAGAGCCGCGTTTTCTGATGAATGTGAAATAAAAACCTGCATATTTTCTCCGAAATTAAGTATTTATAAGGTTAGCGATTGCCGCCATAAGCATTTCCATATCAATAGGTTTAAGCAAATAGCCGTTCGGTTTGAGCGACATAATCTCCTCGACTTTGCTTCGCTCGGAAACACCCGTCAAAAAGCACACGGGGATTTTCGCGTACTCCTCGGTTTCCTTTAGCTTGCGGTAAACGTCAGCGCCCGTCATAATCGGCATTTCATAGTCCAGAATTATCAAATCAATCGGCTTTGTCGCGAGAATTTTCTCGACAAGCAAACCGTTGAGCGTTGCCGTAACCTCGTATTTTTCCTCAAGCGCGTTTTTCAGGAGCTTCAAAATGTTTCTGTCGTCGTCCACAACGAGAATATGTTTCTTCTTATCGGGCTCGGGTGCCGGTTCTTCCGCGGGGATTTCCTCGGGTGTGTTTGCGAGAGCCGCTCTTGCCTTTTCCTCCTCGATAAAGCGAAGGATACTAAGCACGATATTGTCCGAAGAAATCGGGCGCACAAGAGTAAGGTCGGCAAAATTCTCAAAGCCCTCGCTCTCAAGCTCCTCGATAGTTTCTGCCTTTGATACAATAACAACAGGCGCGGAGTTGTACTCCTCGCAGGTTCTCAGACGCAAAATCTGCTCAACCGTGCCGTCATATCTTTTATTACATCGGTTGTGCTGAGGCAGTCAAAGTACTGTCCGGTATAGCTGAAAAAATCCTTTACCAAGGATAGGTTGTTTCCGTTGACCAGAAGCTTGAATTTCATTTCTCTGTCCTCCCCATAAATTACCTGTTTAATACCATATTCAATTACATTTTATCATAAATCTGTGAATATGTCAACCAAAATTCGCCCTATTGTGTATTAATTTGACGTTTTTTCCGCTTTCAATGCCAAAAATATACGTTTTTGTGGAATTTATACAACAAATTCTTGATATCGCACGGTATCTTTGGTCACTTTATACCTTGCAAAACAATGTACCTTGTGGTAGAATAAGATTACAGAAAAAAACCAAAGCAAACAGGAGGGAAAAAGATGAATTCCCAGATGAAAAGAGGTACGCTTGAAATGTGCGCGCTGTCGGTGGTGAGCCGGGGTGACTGCTATGGATATGAGCTTGTAAACCGCATTTCAAAGTGTATGGAAATAACAGAGGGAACGATTTACCCGCTGATGAAAAGGCTCAAAGACGGCGGGCTGATTGACAGCTACATCGTCGAGTCGAACGAAGGTCCGCCGAGAAAATACTACAAGCTGACCGAAGCGGGACAAGAGGAACTTTCCCGTCTGACAGACGAATGGTTTGAATTTGCACAAAGCATTGAAAGGCTTTTGAAAGGGGAGTTTGGTAATAATGACGGCGAATAATAAGGAAGAATTTTTCACGCTGCTGGAGTCCGAGCTGAAAAGAATAGGCGTGGAAAACTACGATGAAATCAAAGACGACTTTGAACAGCACTTCGCGGAAAGCGCAGAGCAGGGTATTCCCGAAGAGGAAACCGCTTTTAAGCTCGGAGATGTAAAAGAGATTGCAAGAAATTATCTCAACTTTGAGAGCGAGCGGCTCAACAGCATAATCGCGCGCGACGTTGAAAACACCGGCAAGAAAGTAAGTCTGACAAAGCCCGGAGCAAGCGTTCCCGCTGATTTGTCGCTGATGAACGGAAGGGATATCCAGAACACGGACTGCGTTCGCGAGTATACACCCGAGCACATTTCCGAGGAGATTTACCCGAACCGCGAAAACGGCACAGAAAACACACAATCCACTTCAAATGTCAACACTCTTCCCAACTCTTATTTCACCAACAACTCAACCAATAATTCAACCACCAATTCAACCACAAGCTCCGAAAACAATTCCGGCACAAATTCCCAAGCAGCCGCAGACAACTCCGCGAACGCAGTTGCCGACGCTTTCTCCAATGCGGGAAAAGCAATCGGCGAGGCAGCAAAGATTACAGGTCAGGCAATCGCAGAGGCTTTCGGCAAAAACGGCGTAAAGGGCGCGGTTATCAACGCGGGCAAAACCACCGCAGACGCTGTAAAGACTGCTGGACAAAACGCTGCCGACGCTGTAAAAAAGGCAACAAGCAAGCATTCCGTTCCTACGCCGAACGACGATTTCCGCGAGAACACAAATTATTCTCACAACGGGACAATTCCCGAGGGCGCGGCTTGCTGCAAGGGCAAAAAGTCCCAGGACGCATTCACCTTCGCGAGCATAAAAGGAAAAGAGCCGAACGTGAACGCAGGCAAACTTATCGGCGCGATTATAATGGACGTTCTGCTGTGGAGCTGGCTTGTGCCGCTGATTATCTCGGGAATTGTCGCAATTTTCACTGCCGGAATAAGCTTAATCGTTCAGTACGGCGTCGGCTCAATCACAGGCGCGGTTAATTTCGGCTATCACATAAGCAGCAGAATTTTCCTGTGTATCGGTTTCTGCTCGCTCGGCGCACTTATCGTTTCCGCCTCAGTAAACCTTGTAAAGCCCTTGATAAAACTGTTCAAGCATATCGCTATGCTTCACGTCAAGGCAATCTATGATATATAAGGGAGGAGAAACAAGATGAAAAAAGCACTTGCAACATTTTTACCGCTTTGCATAATCGGCTTTGTGGGTTTCTGGATTTCAACAATGTTTCTGGGAACGGTTAACGTAACGGATATCGGCTCCTCCTCAGCAAAGGACAACGGCGAAGACAGCTGGAGTTATTCCCGCACCGTGAAAAGCGAAACCTTTACCGCGGAGGTTGCCTCAAACCCTGATATCGAGCTTAATATTGCTGATGTAAACGCGGTTGTAGAGCCTTACGACGGGGTGAATATCCTCGTTGAGGTGAAGAACACAAGCAACAGCGCGCTCAAAGTTTCCCTTGACCGAAAAGGCGACAAATCCACAAAAATAACCATTAAGAACGACACATTCTTCAATTTCGGGTTCGGCTTGTTTAATTTTAATGTCGACTGGATTTTCGGCGGAAACTCCTCTCAAAAGGACGTTTTAATCAAAGTGCCGAGGGTAAGCTTTGACAGCGCGAAAATCTCTCAGGGCTCGGGCAAATCAAACATCAGCGGAATAACCGCGCTCAAAAACGACATAGATATAGGCTCGGGAGAGTTCATTTTCAGCCGCGACAAGTCGGTTGCTGCGAAAGAATTTGAAATCGATATGGGTTCGGGAAATGCAACATTCTCGGGTATGACAACCGAAAAATATGATATAGACCTCGGCTCCGGCTCAATTACCCTTTCCGACCTCACCGGAACAGGCGATATCGATATCGGCAGCGGAAACGCATACTTTAACTTCCTTGATACTCCGAAGGGCAGACTTGATATGGGCAGCGGATATGTGAATTTCACAGTTCCCCACAGCGCAAACACAAAGTTCAACTTCAGCATAGGCTCGGGTTCTATCGTGGTAAACAACGGCACAAGCGAAGAGAAATTCGGTCATCACGGCGATAAATCCTACACATTCGGCACAGGCTCCGAAGAATTTGAAATCAATCTCGGCTCGGGCAAGGTTGACATCGGATTAAACAGCCTTCAGCCTGCGGGATATTATTCCGGTATTGTTGTTAGCTACACACCCGACCAAGACGCAAACTGATTATTAATCCACACAAATTCTATTTAAGAAAGGAAAATCACTATGGAAAAACAGGTCTACAAATTAACAAATGAAATCGATGAAATCAAGGTATCCTCAATGGCGGCAAAGCTTGTCATAACCGCGCACGATGAAGATTTTATCTACGCGGAATACGACAATCCCAAGGAAAATCCCAAGTTCTGCGCAGTTTTGCAGGGAAAGAAGCTTATTTTCAAGGAAGAAGCAAGTTTCTTCGGGCTGTTCAGCAGACCCGACGAGGAATATACAATCAGCGTTTTGCTTCCGAGGAAAGCGTTCTCGAAAATCGAGATTTCAACGGCGAGCGGAGGTGCTGATATAAAGGATATTCAGGCGACCACGTTTGAGCTTGCGACGGCTTCGGGCGATATAAAAACGGAGGGCACTTTCGAGGAAATCAAGATGAAATCCGCTTCGGGTAACCTCACTTTCACGAACAATTCCGAAATTCCCGCGAAATCTCTTAAAGTCACGACAGCTTCGGGAAATGTTGACCTTAATGCGCCTGCGGAAAGCTATTCGCTGACCTGCGTTTCAGGAAACACGACTTATAAAAATGCTTGCGGAGCGGGCAATATATCGATAACATCGGGCGGTGTTGACGTGAATTACGCTGAGTGGAACGGTGAGCTTTCGGTGAATGTTGTGAGCGGAAAAGCGAATATAACGGTGCCTGATGACAGCGCGGCTGAGCTTTCGTTCAGCGGTGCTTCGGGAGTGCTGAAGACAGATATCGGCGGGTCGAAGGGCAATCTGATGAACATTGGCAGAGGGACGAGCGGGACGCTTGGGTCGGGTAATGTACAGAAGGTTAGTGTGAAGCTGACGTCGGGAACTGTTTGTATAGCGAGGGGATAAATTGGCAAAAACGGTGCGAAAAGCCGCATTTTCCGTACCGATTGCGATGCCGCGACAAGTTTTAATATCACGATAAAATTCGCATAAATCCCGCCTCAAATCGAGCATAATTTTTGAAATTCGCGGCATATAAAATCCCCATCGTTTTGGTGGGGATTTGTTTTTTTTGCAAAGCTCTACTCGAGCACCGCGAAGCGAAAAAAGTCTTTTTGGAGTTCCAAGAACCTTTTTCTTCAGAAAAAGGTTCTTGGTCGCCGGAGGCACTCGGCACGAAGTGCCGTACTCGCGGCGAAGCCGCGGACTGGAGCGAAGCGGCAAAAACGCGGAGCGAAGCGACGCGAAACACGCAAAAAAGCGCAAAGGGGTCTGGGGGAAACAAGAGTTTCCCCCAGCGGAAAGGGGTTTGGGGAAAACCCCGGCGGGGTGTTCCCCAAAAGGGAGAAGCGAGCTATAATGATGTAAAAAACTCGGAGCGCGAACTCCGAGTTTCTTCGTTTAGTTTGACTTGATAAATGGGGTTTGCGATTTTTTTGACATTGCGTCAAAAAAATTAGCAATGGTTGCAAACCGATGTAAAAGAATGATTGTTTATCAATAAATTGCGAAAGCGTTCTTTTTTGATTTTGCGGCTTCGCCTTCAGTAGCGCGACTTCGTCGCGAGTGCCTCCGGCGGTTTAAACCCTTTTTCTGAAGAAAAAGGGTTTAAAAATCCCAAAAAGACTTTTTTCGCTACGCGGCACTTTTTTCAGTCACTTCAAAAACCCGCTGATAATCTTCTCCTCAGCTTCTTCCCGCGTCAACCCAAGCGAACACAACTTCAAAAGCTGCTCGCCCGCAATCTTTCCAATAGCAGCTTCGTGTATCAACTCCGCGTCAACATTGCTCGCATTCAACGCAGGCTGCGCGTCAACCCTTCCGTTCTCCGCAATAATCGCGTCACAAGCCGAATGTCCCGTGCACCGATTATTCCCTTCAACGACACTGTAAAACGCCTGATGCGAATTACCCCTCGCAACCGACCTCGACACCAAATCCGCACCGCTGTCTTCACCGTTCAGCTTCACACTGAATTTCGTGATAGCCTCCTCCGCGTTGTCCGTCATAATCCTCTCGCGCACAATAATCTTCGCACCCTTAGCCAGCTCCGCGCTCGTCGTTCTCGTCGAACGGTCAACCCCGCCAAGCTGAATTGTGTCCATTTCCAGCCGCGAGTTGTCCTTTAAGTAACACTCCGTCACAGGGTCAATCTTTTTCAGCCCTTTTCCCTCACCCGTGCCGATATGCTTTTCCTTGTACAAAACAGAAGCACCCTCGTCAAGGAAAAATCTGTGAATACCGTTGTGGCGCGCGTCCTCTTCACCCTCGTTGTGTACTCCGCACCCAGCCACAATCACAACATCTGCGTTTTTTCCGATGTGAAAATCATTGTACACAAGGTCGTCGACAGCAGTATGCGTCACGCACGCGGGAATATAAACCGTTTCACCCTTTGTGTTCGGCTTGACGATTATGTCAATTCCGGGCTTGTCGGATTTCGGTGCAATCGTGATATTCTCCGAGGACTGCCTTCCCGCGCAAGCGCTGTCCTCACGGATATTATAGGCGCCCTTGAACCCCTCGTTTATATCGTAATCGGAAATGATTTTCAGCATTCCCGCCGTGATATCGTTAAAACTGTTCTCCATTATCATTACCTCTTGCTTTTCGTTTTTCAGCCGCGTTTCGGGCAGGAACAGGTGTATTCACCCGCCAGAAGCTGCGGAAGAATTTCCTCTCTCGGTCCCGAAATTCTGATTTTTCCGTCCGCGATAACCACGATTTCATCGGCGATTTTAAGTATACGCTCCTGATGTGAAATGACGATAAGCTCGCCCTCGTTCTTTGAACGGATTTCCTCAAACGTTTCCACAAGCCGCGAGAAACTCCACAAGTCAATTCCGGCCTCGGGCTCGTCAAAAACGGACAGCTTTGCTTTTCTCGCAAGAACGGTCGCTATCTCGATACGCTTAGCCTCGCCGCCCGAAAGCGCCGCGTTCATCTCACGGTCGATATATTCCTCCGCGCAAAGCCCGACTTTTCCGAGAAGGTTGCAAAGCGAGGTGTATTTCATATTTTCACCTGCGGCAAGCTCCAGCAAATCGCGCACGGTTATTCCCTTGAACCGCACGGGCTGCTGAAACGCGTAGGCAACACCCTTTTTCGCGCGGTCGGTGACGGAAAGATTAGTGATATCCTCGCCGTCAAGGAGAATTTTTCCCTCGGTCGGCGCTTCAACTCCCGCAATCAGCTTTGCAAGCGTTGTTTTTCCGCCGCCGTTAGGTCCCGTGACAACGGTAAGCCCGCCCTTTGTCTTGAACGAAACACCGTTTATAATCGCGTCGCCGTTCGGCAAATTCCATTTCAAATCCTGTATTTCAAGCAAAATTGTCAGCTCGCTTTCTGTAAATTTTAGCAATTACCTATTTATTGTATCACATTTGCCGAAAAATGTCAACAGGGGCAACTATATTCTGTCAATCATAAACCGCAGAATATCTTCCATAACCTCGCTCCTGTTCAGTTCAAACAGCAGCTCGTGCCGAGCCTCGCGGTAAATGCGCAGATTAACATCGCAGCCGCGCTCCAGATACTTGACAACAGCCGCGCGGACGCCCGCTCCATACTCGCCGATAGGGTCCATTCCTCCGCCGAGGAAAAGCAGCGGGATATCGGTCGGCGTGTTCTCGATAACCGCTGCTGAATTGCAGCACAAAAGCGCGTTGAGCATATCGCGGTAGCCTGCCGTGGTGAACGTGAAATTGCACTTTTTGTCCTCGCAGAACTTATCCACATTTTTATCGTCGCGGGAAAGCCAGTCGTTCGGTGTACGGCGGTTTTCCGTGCGCAGATTGAATATCCCGAACGCGAGCTTTGTCTGAAGCTTCGGACGGTGAAGCTCGCCGTTCGTGAGCGAGGTGAGGTCAAGAACAGCCCTCAGCGGCGCAGAGCCCGTGATACCGCCCGCAGTTCCCGTGAAAATCGCGCCTTTAAAATGCGCGGGATACTTTGACAGTAAAATCCTCCCGAGAAAGCTGCCCATACTGTGTCCGATAAGAAACATCGGCAAATCGGGGAACTTCATCTCCGCGATTTTACGCATTCTGTTAAGGTCGCGAACCATATTTATATAGCCGCGCCGACTGCCGAAATACCCGAGCAAATCATCGTCCGAAACGGAATTTCCGTGACCTGAGTGGTCGTTTCCGCAGAAAACGATGTCATTCTCACACAAAAATTCCGCAAATTCCTCGTAACGCTCGATATACTCGCACATTCCGTGCGACATCAGCACAACCGCCTTCGGCTTTTCGGGCGCGTAGATATAAAATCGGATATCGCAAAGTCCCGACGCGCTGCGAAAATGCCCCGTTGATTTTTTCATCAGTCTTCTCTCCTGTTTACCGCTTCGAGCCTGTAAATCGGCTGTCCGAGGTCGGTAAATCTTTTTTCATACTCCGTCATAATGTTCCCCTCAAAGCCGCTGTTATGTAAATCAAGACTGATATTTTTCATCGGGAAACCATTGTTCGAGAGCTGTTCGAGCGAAAACTCAAAGAAGTGCATATTGTCGGTTTTCTGGTGGATTTCCGCGTTCGGCTTCATTATTCTGTGATAGATTTCAAGAAAACGCGCGTGGGTGAGGCGGTGGATTGCATAGCTTTTTTTCGGGAACGGACAGCTGAAATTGAGGAAAATCCTGTCAACCGTGCCATCGTGGAAAAGGTGTTCGAGATACTCCGCCTGTCCCATACAAAATCTGAGGTTCGGCAAACGCAGCTTCATCTGCTCTTCCATTCCCGTGATGAGAACATTCGGCGTTTTCTCCACGGCAATCAGATTTATATCGGGATTTTGCCGCGCAAATTCGATAGCAAAGCCGCCTTTTCCGCAGCCGATTTCAAGGTAAAGCGGGTTGTCGTTCCCGAAAATCTTGCGGCTGTCCGCGAAAAATTCCTCGGAAAGCGCGTCGTTTGCGTGCTCATTCTGGCACTGCATATAAAGCATAACCTCTTTGCAGGCTTCAATCCGCTCGTCAAGGTTCTTTTTTCTTCTCATTCGCATAATTATTTCTCCTTTACAACTACATATATAATAATTTAACACAAATTTCGCCTGTTGTCAACCGTCCGCGCGGAATATTTCTGAAATATCTTCAATATATTTAAATAAGGAACGCAAAGGAGAAAGCGCAAGATGGAAAATATCATTGATTTCACCGCGGGAAAAATCCCCGAAAAAACGCAGGACAAGTCACCCGAGCCCGAAATTACCGAGATAATCATAGACGGCGAGGTAATTGACGTCAATCCCGAAGCGGTTTCCGAGGAAAACGCGGAGTACACTCACGTCCGTTCACCCGAAATCAGCCGAAACTCGCAGAAAATCCTGATGACGGCGATAGCGGTTATCGGGACGGCTGCGGGAGCTGTCGCGACGCTTTCGGGAGCTTTCGGAGAAAATCCCGCCGAGCTGCTTACAGAGCGGTTTTCGGCGGGATTTTGGAACGTGTTCTCGGGGAGATTTCTAATAAATGCGGGCTGTCTTGTCGCGGAGTTTCTGCTTGCATTTTTTGCGCTCGGTGACTTGCTTGTGTGGGTTGTGCCGCTGTTTATGGGGCTTGGCGCGGGACTTACCTTCGCTTCAATCCAACACGCTGCGCTTCTCCCGTCAGCTGCGGCTGTTCTTCTTTGCGGGGGCTTTGGCGCGGCATTTTCGGGCTGCTTCTCGGCAGAGCTTCGCTTTTTCGCAGGCGGCAAAAACCGCAGAACCGATGATTTCCCCGCAAAATATCTCGCAGCAAGATTTTTCGTGCTGTTAATCGGAATGTCGCTCGCTGCGCTCTATGAAGGGATTATCGCGGAGTTTGTGCTGTAAAGGCTTGTTTCCCGAAACAAAAAGCGTTCGCTTTTACACGAACGCTTTCTTTTTTAGAAATCAATCTCGTTAACCGCAGAATTTGCGAGCTGAAGCTCTTTCTTCGGTATTCTTTTCAGCGGATTGTAGACGAATTTCTTGCAGGAGTCATACGCCTTAACATCGCCGAACTTCTCGCACTTTATAACGTCGCCCTCGCCTGCTTTTCCCATTTCGCAGTACTTGCACGAAGGCTTGATATTGTTTCCGAACAACTTCTTTTTCGCCATAACATTTCCCCTCCAAATCGCTGTCGTTTTTGCCTATATTGGCGCTACTTTAATTATAGCACATAAAATCGCAATTGTCTACAACAAATTTATTGAATTTTGAGCCGCTGTTTTGTGCATTTTAACAAACTTTTATCCCTTTGTGTAAATCGGAACAACCTTGTCAACCGCGTTTTTGCCGAAATCGTCCGAGAACGGCACAAGATGAAGCGGCATATTTCCGAGGAATTGCTTTCCTGCCTCGCCGAGCTTTGAGAAAATCGGCTGTCTTTCGCCCGAATAGTCCACAACCAGCAGGTATCCCGCCTCACCGTTGAGGGTAATACCGCGAAGCCACAGATTATTTACTCCGCTTATTTCCTTTGCGGTTTCGCACAGCTTGTTTGAAAGCTGAAGCGGGTACGGATTTGCGGGATAGATTTCAAGCGGGGTGTTGTTTGTGATAACATTGTCCGCGTGACCTTTTTCTGAAATCTGCTTTCTCTCGTGCCAGGCAGCAATAACGCTGCGCTCAATGATAAGATTGTCCGTGCCGACATTCAGCACGATACCGTTGCAGGTGTCGCCCGTGAGGATAAGTCCCGCGATGTT
This sequence comes from Oscillospiraceae bacterium, assembly GCA_017847835.1. Classification (GTDB taxonomy): domain Bacteria; phylum Bacillota; class Clostridia; order Oscillospirales; family Ruminococcaceae; genus CAG-115. The sequence continues at coordinate 278,185 of JAGASH010000008.1, read as the reverse complement.
CTCGAAAGCAATCTGAACAGTGTAATATTTCTGAACTCCGCCCCATGTTTCAATCGACTTTTTATCCGTGAAAACAGGCAGATACTTGCCCTGCTTCTCGCTGTCGAGAAGCATAAAATTCATATTCGCACCCTTAGACACCGAAAGCTCGCCGTTTTTGTCCTTTTCGGGCTCCTTGCTGAAGCTCACAAGTCCGAGCAGCGTCGCGTTCATCACGATTTCCGAAGCAAGACGCGCCGAAAGCTCGCTTACCGCTTTTTTGTCGTCCTTATCCATAGTGCCGCGCTGAGCGAGAAGCCCGTTGAGCACGGAATTGTCGATATCCTTGTTTATATTCAGTCCTGCCATAATAATCTCCTTTTAAACAATCGCGGCAATTGAAATATCATCTCTGCTGCCGTGCCGCGTCCGTGATTTAAGGTGCTCAGCCAGAGCGCTTGTCGAGCCGCTTTCAACGGCTGAAAGCACGCGTTTTCCGAAGCTGAAAAAGTCGTTCTCGTTCAAAAACGAGTTAATCAGCCCGTCGCTTGAAAGCACCATTCCCGAAAGCTCACCCTCACGGTAAAACCAGCGAAAGCTTGAAATCGCGTCGCTGTCGCAGAGCGAGGTTGTGAGGTTTCCGACGAGCTTCGCGTCCTCGGGCACGGGTGATGTCATCTCACCGTTTTCCAGCACGCAGAAGTTTCCGTCGCCGATTTGCAGCCCGAAGCAGCCGTTTTCCGTCAGACAGCCCACAATCAGCGTCGCTCCGTACATAACCTCGTTCGATATTCCGCCGTACTTATCGAAAATCGCGCGCTCGCTCTCGTTCAGCGGAAGCAGCCCGATATGCGCGGCAATTTCGCTGTTCCAGCCGCAGATTATGTTTGCGGCAATTCTTCGCGCAGCGTTTTTCGGGTTCTCGCGGAAAATCCCGTCAAGACCGCCGTTTTCGGCATTGCGCTCGCTGAAATCGCAGATTGAACGAATAGCGACGCGTGTTGCCATTTCGCTTCCCGAAGCGGAACGAAAGTGCTTTTCGCTTCCGTGACCGTCGGAAACCGCCGCGACCGCGAAATTTTCGCCGATGAAAACCCGCGCGCTGTCCTGACACTCGGAGCCGGTTTCCTCGTGAGAAGCCCCGCGAACCGACAAAGCGCAGCCCGTAAAAATCCTGTTTTTGTTGTTCTCCATTAAACCGACCGCTTTTTACCAGCCCTCTTCGATGTCCGCGCTTATCTCGTCGCTCTCGGCAAACTCGCGGATTTGCTCGGCTGCGGACTCCTGCTTTGTGCGGAAATCCTCCTCGGTTTCGGCAAGACGCATACTCTTGCTTCCGATTTGCGAAGAAGTTACGGCAACAAACTTGACAAGCTTTGCGAGAGCCTCGCCGTTATGCGCGGTGACAACGCTGTCGGGGTTGCCCGTGAAGCGTGAAAGGATATCGAAATCCGCGTCCTCTCCGATAGCGACAGCCGCCTTAATTCCGGCAGCATACCAGCGGTTTTTCCGCAGCTCGTCAAGGCCTTTCTCAAAGTTATCGGTCGGATAACCGTCCGACATAAGTATCATAACCGGCGCAAAAGAAAGCGACGGCGAGTTCATAAAGCTGTTGCGCGAGAGCTTTGAGGAAAGCTCTGTGAAAGCGCTTCCGAGGTCGGTTACGTTTTCCGCGTCAAGAGGCTTCCACTCGAAATCCTCAACGGAAATCGGCTCGTTGTACATCCACTCGCTTCCGCCCGAGAACTTCAGAACAGCGATTTTGATATCGGCGTCCGCGCCGCCAATCCCGCGAATTTCAGGGATTAATTCCTCCATAACGGAGTTCACCGTGCCGATTTTCGAGCCGCCCATACTGCCCGAGCAGTCTATCAAAAAGAACAGAACCATTGATTTTTTTGCAATTTCTTCCGCGTCGTCAAACGGATTTAAAGGTTTGTCGGACATAAAAACCCTCCTCTATAATAATATACATTATATTATACCACGTTTTACGTCAAAAGTCAATAGAAAACGACTTTTCCGAAAAACCAAAAACTCTCTGAAAATACACGTTGGAAAGACCGGTGAGAAGCCCTCAGATGCGAGAAACTCCCCTTGCGGCTAGGCTTTGTGCCTGCCGCAAGGGGAGTGCCGAAGCAGATGAGGGTTTATCGCCGGTCTATAATTTGTTAGTCCTCATAGCACGCATTGCATTGATTATCGCGATAACCGAAACCCCGACGTCCGCGAAAACCGCAGCCCACATATTGCCGATACCGAAAGCCGTGAGGACAAGCACCGCGACCTTAACCGCGAGCGCGAACACGATATTTTCCGTAACAATACGGTGTGTTTTGCGGGCAATTTTCACGGCAAGCGGCACGCTCTCGATATTGTCGTTCATCAGCACGATATCCGCCGCCTCTATTGCCGCGTCCGAGCCGAGCGCGCCCATTGCAATTCCCACGTCAGCGCGGGCAAGCGACGGTGCGTCGTTCATTCCGTCACCGACAAAACAAAGCGCGGTTTTCGGGGACTTTGTCGCGTAGATTTCCTCGACAGCGGCAACCTTTCCGTCCGGCAAAAGCTCCGCTCTCACCTCGTCGATACCAAGCGTTTTCGCGACAGCTTCGGCTGCGTTTTTCCTGTCGCCCGTGAGCATAATTTTCCTGTCAGCACCGAGCTCCGAGAGCTTTTTCAGCGCCGCCGCAGCGTTTTCCTTCGGTTCATCGCGGACGATAATTCTTCCCGCGTATTTGCCCTCGCAAGCGCAGAAAATCACTGTTCCCACGGTATCCGCGTTCTTCACGGGGACGCCGATTTTTTCCATAAACCGCGCGTTCCCGACGCAGATTTCCCTGCCGGAAATCACCGCTTTCACGCCGTATCCCGCGATTTCCTCCGCGCATTCCGCGTTTATTTTGAGAGCGCGTTTTTCCGCGGCATTTACGATAGATTTAGCAATCGGGTGATTTGAAATCTTCTCGGCAGCCGCGCACATTCCGAGCAATTCCTCCTCGGAAATCTCCTCGGGAACGATTGTCGCGACCTCGAAGCTGCCTTTCGTGAGCGTGCCTGTTTTGTCGAAAACAAACGTTCTTGCACGCGCGAGTTCCTCGAGATAGTTTGCGCCCTTAATCATTATACCGCGACGGGAAGCGCCTCCGATACCGCCGAAAAACGACAGCGGCACCGAAATCACCAGCGCGCACGGGCAGCTCACCACAAGGAACGTCAGCGCGCGGTAAATCCACTCGCTCCAGTTCCCGTCAAACAGCGGCGGGACAACTCCCAGCAAAACCGCTCCGATAACGACAATCGGTGTATAAACCCGCGCAAAACGCGTGATGAAATTCTCGGTTTTCGCCTTGTTTTCCGCGGAATTTTCCACAAGCTCGAGAATTTTCGCAGCCGTTGAGTTGCTGAATTCGCTCGTTGTTCTGATTTTGAGCAAGCCGCTTGTGTTCACGCTTCCGCTCAGAACCTCGTCGCCTGTCGTTACGTCGCGCAGCGCGCTTTCTCCCGTCAAAGCCGCGGTGTTCAGCCCGCTTGAACCAAACACGACAACCCCGTCCAGCGGGACTTTCTCGCCGGGTTTTATCACGATGATTTCCCCGACGGCAACCTCGTCCGGCTCAACCTCGAAAACCTCTCCGTTTCGCTCAACGTTCGCGTAATCGGGGCTTAAATCAACCATATCCGAGATAGATTTCCGCGATTTTCCCACGGCAATCGACTGAAACAGCTCGCCTGTCTGATAGAAAATCATAACAGCCGTACCCTCGGAGTATTCGCCGATAATCATTGCTCCGATTGAGGCAAGCGACATCAGAAAATTCTCGTCAAAGACGTGCCCGTGAGCGATATTCCGGACGGCCTTCCACAAAACGTCAAATCCCGCCGTGAGGTAAGCCGCGAGGAATACTCCCAGCCGCAGAAACCACAAAAACGAGAACGTTTCCTCGGTTTTAGGGACGAAAAATCCGCCCGCGAAAATCACCGCCGCGACGATTATCCTCACAAGGTTTTTCTTCTGTTTTCTGCTCATATCACTTAACCACAACCTCACAGTCGGGCTCAACCTTTTTGCAGGCTTTCACCGCGAGCTTGACGATTTCATCAAAGCGCTCGTCGTCCGCTTCAATCGTCATTTTCTGCGTCATAAAGCTGACGGTCGCGCTCTTCACGCCGTCGATTTTCTTTATCGCGTCTTCCATTTTAGCCGCGCAGTTTGCGCAGTCGAGGTCAATCAGCTTGAACGTCTTTTTCATAGCATTTTTCCTTTCAAATCACACTTTTTCTATTACCGCATAGCAGCAGGGAATTACCCCGTCAATCACCTTTGTGCGAAGCCTCCCGATACCGCAGGATTTCAGCATTTCCTTATACGTTTCGAGGGAATAGCTTGCGGAAGCGTTATAGCCGAGCTTCGCGTAAATTTTCAGCATCGTTTCTCCGTTGCCCTTTGTGAGAAAAGTCGGCAAAAGCAGCTTCCCGCCCTTTTTCAGCACGCGGTAAAGCTCACGCACAGCATTTTGCGGGTTGTCAATCAGATGAAGAACATTTCCCGCGATAACGATATCATAGGTTTCGTCCGCTTCCTGCAAATCAAAAATATTTCTCTCGGCAAAGGAAATGTTGTCCTTTTGGCGAGAGGCAGCCTTCTTTTTCGCGGTTTTGAGCATATTTTCGGAGATGTCCGTGCAGAGCACAGACTCCGCTCTCACAGCCGCCGCAAACGACAATTCTCCCGTTCCCGCCGCACAGTCGAGAACCTTTGCTCCGTTCGGCACAAGCCGCCGTGTAATCGCGCACATTTCACGGTAAACCTTGCCGTTTGTGAGCTCAATCGTGTCATAAAGTCCTGCAAATCTGTCCCAGAAAGTTGCCATAGAAAATCTCCTTTCACTCGTTTATATGGTCAAGACCTTGCTTTAAAATCGTGATAACGTGGTCGTCGGCAAGCGAGTAGAACACGGTTTTTCCCTCGCGGCGAAATCTCACAAGCTGCGCGTTTTTGAGGATTTTGAGCTGGTGCGAAACCGCAGAATTAGTCATTCCCACGGCAGTCGAGATATCGCACACACAAAGCTCGCCGTATGAAAGTGCCGTGAGAATTTTTATCCGCGTGGAGTCGCCGAACACCTTGAAAAGCTCCGATAAATCAATCAGCGCGTCCTCGTCGGGCATATTTTCACGGATTTTCCCGATACTTTCGGGGTGCGCGTGAAGCAGCTCGCAATGCGGCATTTCATTTACCATTTTCCCGCTCCTTTCATTTTATCATTTGAATAACTGTTCAATTGTTTGATTGTATTATATCACTATTTTATATATAAGTCAAGAACGTTTTCGGGCGTTTTTCGAAAATATCGGAGAAAATCTCGGTTTTTCGATTAATTTTGAGGTTTTGCTCGGTTTTTTATAAAGTTGCCGAAAAATGAAATGAATTACGAGAAACAGAGAAAAATAGAGAGAAATTGAGAGAAATGCAAAGAAAATGTGATATATTTTAAATTTACGGCAAAAAGGGCTTGACAAACGGGAAGAAATCTTGTATAATGACTTTTGTTGATTGTAAAAATGTGTAGAAAACACATCAAATTTTAACAGGAGGAAAAAACAATGTCAACTTATATGCCTAACGCACAGACAGTTGAGCGCGCATGGTACGTTCTGGACGCTGCTGAAAAGCCGCTCGGACGCGTAGCTGCAACAGCTGCTCACCTGCTCAGAGGAAAGCACAAGCCGACTTTCGCGCCTCACTGCGACTGCGGCGACCACGTTATCATCATCAACTGCTCTAAGGCAGTTCTGACCGGCAAGAAGCTGGAGAAGAAGTTCTACAGATGGCACACCGGCTGGATTGGCCACCTGAAGGAAGTAAACTACGGCACTCTTATGAAGGAAAATCCCGAGAAGGCAATGACTCTCGCGGTAAACGGAATGCTTCCCAACACAACGCTCGGAAGAAAGGCTCTGACCAGACTGCGCTGCTATGCTGGTGCTGAGCACAAGAACGCGGCTCAGAAGCCGGTTGACTACAAGTTTTAAGGAGGGCTTTTTATGTACGAATCTAAACCTTACTACTACGGAACAGGCAGAAGAAAGCACTCCGTTGCACGCGTAAGAGTGTATCCCGGAAGCGGTTCCATTACCATTAACGGAAGAGATATCGACGACTATTTTGGTCTTGACACCCTCAAGCTGATTGTTCGTCAGCCTCTTGCGCTCACCGATACTCTTGAGAAGTTTGATATCATCTGCACCGTTGCAGGCGGTGGTGTAACCGGACAGGCAGGCGCAATCCGTCACGGTCTTTCGAGAGCGCTTCTTCAGTACAGCGACGAGCTCCGTCCCGTACTCAAGAAGGCAGGCTTCCTCACTCGTGACCCGAGAATGAAGGAAAGAAAGAAGTACGGCTTGAAGGCAGCTCGTCGTGCTCCGCAGTTCTCCAAGCGTTAAAAGTATTTTTCGCAAAACGCCTATTTACGGTATTTTCGAGAATTTTTCACGAAGTTGTTCAACAAATTGTTCAACTAAATACTTTGAAAGTAAACCTCTTTGTCGGGAAACCGACAGAGAGGTTTTTTGTGTCAGCTCAGTTCATCGGAAAGTTTATCGTCGATCGTGTCGGCAAGGCGTATCTTCTGCTTCTGGAGTACATCGGCATAGATGTTCGCTGTTACCCCTATATCGCAGTGACCGAGGTGTTCGGAGATCACTTTCAGGTCTACTCCGCTGTTCAGCAAAAGCGTAGCGTTACAATGTCTCAACTTATGTAGCGTCATATCCTCAAACTCAGTGCCTTTGGTCATACGCTTTAAAGAATGATACACGGAGCTACGGTCACGGTAATTGCCTAACCCGGACGGAAAGACCATTTCGGGGTGAGCGTACTTGTTTCCAAGAGCCGTTTTTAGTTGCTCAACGTAGGCTTGCTGATCTCTTAGGCATTTCTCAACGGTTGAATTCATGGCTATCAGACGAATACTGCTTTTTGTCTTTGGTGAATCAAGATAGCACTCCCCGTCAACGCAGGACAGCGTATGGTGAATGAATATCGTTTTCTTCTCGAAATCAATATCCTCCCACGCCAAACCAAGACACTCGCCTATCCTCATACCCGTGAACAGCAGAACGATCAGGATACGCTTCACATCTTCGTCCCACTGCTTGTCACGGATAAGGTGAAGAAAACGCTTTGTTTCTTCCTCAGAAAGAGAATAACGCTTGCCGCTGTCACGCTTCTTCGGAATTATCACGTTCTGACAAGGATTGTCCCTTGCAAAACCCTGCTGTAAGGCTCTGCGGTAGATACTCTGCACCACGATATATACCTTTTTGACCGAGATAGGATTTAAATGATGCTCTTTGCCAAGCACTTTCAGGAACTCTGTCAGCATTGGTGTGGTAATATCTTTGAGCTTTTTATTGCCGAGGATCGGTGCGATATGGTTTCTGTACTGACTTTCGTAGTTCAGGACCGTAGTCGGCTTTAATTCTTCGGGTGCATAGTTCTCAAAATACCACTCTGCCAGTTCGGAGAAACGCATATTTTCATTGAGTTGAGCATAACCCTTGCAGTGCCTTTCAAACTCAAAAGCATACTCCTGAGCCAGCTTTTCAGCCTTTTTGGGTGATGTACCTTCGGGCGGAACGTAAGTTGTGGACTTGACTATCTGCTTTCCACTGATGTCACGACCTGTGAAAACTCTTATGAGAAACTTTCCGTTTCTGTTTGTAATATTTGCCATATTATCTCCTTTACGGACTATGGCATATCTCGCATTATCATTGTAGCGCGCATTTTTCTTTCTGTCAAGCACTTTCGGAGATATGCCATAGCTTTTTGTCTTTTATTCTAATTGTGAACCCCTTGTTTTGTTGAATTTATACCGGGCAAAATCGTCTGACAGCCCACAGGCAGAAATAAAAGCCTTAGCCTTCCTCAGTTCACGGGACAGCTCATCTTCTCTGCTGATTCGAGCCGTTTCCTTTTTCAGCTTCTCACGCGTGAACAAGCCACTCTCTTTTTCTTTCTTTTTGTAAGCGGAAAGCTCCTCGCTTGCAGTATCATACTTGTCTTTCAGTTCATCGTACTTCTGCACAGCTTCGTCACGTTCCTTTTTCAGCTTTCTGACCTGCTTAGTTGATGCGACCTCACGCTTTGCAAGAGCCGTGATATTCTCCCAGTCATCTTTTGCGACTGTGACCTTACCACCGAGCATTGTCCTGCCTGTTTCGAGCTTGTCAATATCATCGAGCTTCACACGCTTCTGAGCAATCTTTTCAAGCTCCGCTTTGGCTTCATCACGCTCATTCTCGGCTTGCTCTTTTTCTTCTTCAAGGGCTTTGATCTTGTCCTTGTACTCGCCATATTCAGCCGTTGTAAAGCTGTAACCCCTTGACTTCTTAGGTTCGCTGATCTCGAAACCGTGTTTGATGCAAATATCGTGCAGGACTTTCCACTCCGAGAGCCGCCAGCGGTTGATAGCATTCGCACCTTTGCCGTATCCCATTTCCTCCAAAGCTCTTGCCATTGCATTTCGCTTTTCAAGACCGTTGAAAAAGTGTCCGAGAGGGATATAGTCGATGTGCAAATGGGGCGTTGCTTCATCAAGGTGCATTACGGCGTTGAACACATAAAAGTTCGGGTTTCTCTCTTGAAAATCTTCCATGTATTCTTTCAGACAGGCGACAGCAATTTCCGCATCTGGAGTGCCGACACCAGTATCATCTTTCGTGCCGATCTGAACCAAATCTTCATAGAAACTTTTCTGCTTGTTCGCACCCGTGATAACCGACTTGCTCGGCTCACGGTTAAACAGGTGCTGAAAATAGTCAGGGATCTTTCTGTCATTCCTCTTTTGTTTTGAATTATAGTTAGCTATCACACCGTCAAAAAGCCGGTGATACGCTTCGCCCAGATCTTGCTGTTTGAAGATGATATTATCTGGCGTTCTGGACGGGTCGATATTCTTGGCAGTGAACTCTCTGTTGTTGTGCGACAGGCTGCCTTTGCCCTGGCACATTGAAATAGTTTTACTCAAACGTAACATCTCTCTTTCTAAGTTTTGTTTGAATGGTTAGCGATAGACTCCCTTACGGGAGGATCCCGACAAAGTCGGGAACGATGCAGGAGCATCGTGCTGACCCTTATGACCGGGCAGCATAGAACGCTGCGCAGCAGCGGAATTTACTTTCGGCACATAGCGCAGTCTTGTGCAGGCGCCGCCAGTAACCCCAAAGCACTTTTGACAGCCTACTCGGACTATCAAAAATGCTTATGGGGCTCTGCGAGGCTAAACGGCTGACAAAGCAGCCGAAAATGTGGACACAGTAATGCAAAAAAAACGCATTACAAAAATCCCAAAATGCGATCATAAGAATCGCAAAAATCAGAACGTCGGCTCTTCCTCAACACCAAAAGTTTCGAGGAGATAGTCTATCTCTTTTCTGTAAGTCGTAAGCTCATAAGAATTGAGATAGAAAAACGAACGAGCAACTGCTTCACGGACATCAAGACCGCTTCTTTCTTCAAGGATAGAAGTCAGCTTTTCAACCTTTTCCATATCGACCATATCTCACACCCCCTTTCCCTGAAAATACTCCACAAGGTCAGCCTTGTTTACGAGTATTTTTCCGTTTTTGCCTGCGCCTGTTCTTACGGACTTGATCTTGCCCTGTCTCACAAGCTGGCGGACGGTGTGTTCGGAAAGTCCGCTGATGAGGGCGGCACTCTCCTTGATAGTCAGCATCTCCACCTTGTCGGCGGTCGGTGCTTTGACGGACTGCGGAGCGGAGTTCTCTCCGTCCTCGGTGAGCTGGATCAGCAGCTCCAGAATGTTGTCTACGATCTCTTTTTTCTGTGTTGTAGTCATAAATTAAACCTCTTTCTTTCTACGGTTTGTGTTTTATGGATTTTGAGCTTTTTGCACCTTTTGCATCTCAAAAAGCCCAAAAGGTGCAAAAGACAGATTCCCTTAACTGAAAACGTGCGGATTGACCTCAATATCGGTCACGGTTTTGTTGTTTGAGCCCTTGCTTGTAAAACGGCGAAGATAGGCGTATTCTTCCAGCATATCTATCGTTTCGTTGAAGTCCTGAGCGTTCTTGAACAAAGTGCATCTGCAAAGGTGGTGCAGGTCATTCTGCCTGATTTTTGCGATTCGCTTTGAACGAATCTTGCCGAGGACACGTTCAGCCTTAACAGTGGCGAAGTCGGTGTCGCCCAAACTGTATGCGTATATCGCCTGTTCCCGGAAATACTCGCCGATCTCAATAGCATTGCAGAACGTGTCTATATCCACACGCTTTTCAACAGGGTCACAGCCGTTCAGCGCACATTTGATACAGTGAATGATACCACACAAACGCAGGATAAGTCCGTGATACTTGCCGCCCCAGTCCTTGCAGAACGCCATATCGGTGACAAGCTGAGGCTCAATGTAGTTGTTGTAGTAGTCAACGAACTCGCCGTAAGCCTTGTGGTCGAAGTGGAGATATTTCTCCATGTCGCTGTGATATGTGAACTTGTCCTGCAACAGCTTGTAAGTCATATTTTTGTAGTTCACAGTCACCTCTTCGGGAACAGCCTGCGTGTCATATTTGCGAGTGCCGATATTGCTTTTCGGGAAACAATAGAGAAAACGTGCTATCAATCCGCTCCCACGGAACGCCGTGTTGTTTATCATACTGTCGAACACATAGGGCTGACACGCAAGGCAGACCGACATATACGGCTTTTTCAGCACGATACTCGACCTTGTGGCTCTGTCGCTGATGAACGTTTCGCCGTTCCAGCACTTCAACAGCAGGTCAATGTTGGGAACGTTGTTGCTGTAACGTCCGCTGAAATTGCCGAGCATACCCGCTTCATCTGAGATCATCAGCAAGGTATTATTTTCTTCAAGCAGACGTACAAGCGATTCGGGAGTAACATCGTCCACCGCAATCCTGCGGAAGTTGCTCTGCGGAATGTTACTGAGGTCGGTTTGCAGTTTTGCAATTTCCTCGGCGGTCACATCATCTTTCTTTTCAAGGGCGAGCATTTTGCTCTCCAACAGCTTACGTTCTGCCTGTGATTTGAAAATGTCCTGCTTGTTGCTCTCGTTCCAGTCGTGGACGAAAGTTGCGTATGGACGCTTCACCAAAGAAATAACAGGCGATTTCTTAAAGCTCGGCTCTGCCACGGTGAGGGAGTACAGCACCAGCGGCTCGGTATGGTCACGCTTGGCGGACATTCTGTAAACTCCCGAAAAGCAGTAGCTCACCGCCGAGAGTATGGAAGTCCCTGCCATTGCAACGTCCGTTGAGGTGGTTGTTGCTATCGCCTGCGCCATGTCACCTATAATAGGCGGCAGTGCGTTCACAGGGAACGGCAGGAGGTTTGTCCCGTCGGGACGGAGGGGTGTGGGCTGGATCCATTGTGTTTCATTGTTCAACGATCTATCATCGTCCTTTCGTTTGATATTTTATAAAGCACTTTATAATTGTTGCGGTCAACATGAGGTATGTTGTTCCGCTGTCAGCTTTCTTTCTCTTGCTGACATGAACATTGTACCATACGAAGCGGCAACAAAGCAAACGTAATTCGTATATACTGTAAAATATACGGTAAATTTTGAAAAAATACGCCAAAACCCTTGACAAGATACCGTATCAAGCGTATAATCAGTATATACGAATAAACAAGTTATCGTATCAAGGGAGAGGTTAGAATATGCTGTTATACCGTATAAACGAAAAAGACCGCACCGTGAGTATCGTGTGGTCTATCAATAAGAATGAACTTCTGTCGGCTTCTGAAAAAGAAAAGGTCTATACGTTTGATGAGATACTGTCCCAGCTTGAAGATTTTCGCAATAATCGCAGTGAGATATTTGAAAATCTCCGTATCACTATGATGAGCGGTCTGAACGAGCGTATCAAGGTTCAGGATTTTGTAAAAAATGTCGGGTCTGCTGTTATCCAAAACAGTGACAACGTATTTTTCAAGTATTACAGTAATCTGCTTACGGTAGCTTATATGAACATCGGTGAGCCTATCCTGATGCCGAAGGACTATGTCAAGGAGAGATTCAACCATAAAAAGTTGGTGGAAACGGCAAGAGCCGAGCTTCAAAAGCAGTTTGACGAGATATTGCAGGCTATGAACGATGAGCGTAATTTTGACTACTCGGCTACGGGAGAAATACTGGTCGCAACTCCGAGATCGCAGCTTGCTGTCATTCGCACCGAGAATACAAACATCGTGTATCGTGTTGCCGATAAACCGCTGCTCACTTTCTTCTATGAATTCAGTTTCGCAGTGTTCAATGCGGGACTTAAAGTTTGTGAGTGCAGGTTCTGTCACCGCCATTTTCTCGGAACGGAAGAAGCTGTATGCTGTGAACGTGAAGAATGTCTTGCTGAAAATAAAAGGCTGAAAAATCAGATGATAAGGGAGAAACGTAAAAACAGCGACTACACCCATGACATGGATAACTATACCGCCTATGTCAGAAACAAGAATAAAGATTTGAGGATAGCCAAAGTCAGCCCATACGTCATGGACGAGTTTGATGATCTGAAAAAGAAATGCAAGGCTGTCGTAGACAGCAAGTTGGCGGAATGTGTTGAATTTGGATTGCCTGTTGCGGAGCTGGCTCATACGATCGAGGAACAGGAAGCTGTTATCAAGGCTTTCAGGGATAAGGCGTTGGCGGAGAATAAGTGATTATGGGGACTTTGATTCCGGTGGAGTCGAAGTTATTTTACATCAATTTCGTTGACTTTCATTTAGCTTTGTGGTATAATAAAAATGGATAATTATATATTTTTTATGTTTGCGAGTAGGAGTAAAAATGCGGTATATCGGTGGAAAAAGTCTTTTGTTAGAAAATATCAATAACGTCATAACGTCCGAGATACCGAAAGTTTCATCGGTCGTGGATCTGTTTGCAGGCTCCGGGATAGTTTCAAATAGTTTCAAGTCTAATGGGTACAGAACGATCAGCAATGACTTCCTTTTTTTCAGCTATGTAATGTCCAGAGCATCTATCGGATTGAACAGGCAACCTTCTTTCAAGAAGCTGGGTATTGCAGATCCTGTTAGGTATCTGAATGCATTGACTATTGCGGACACAAGTTTTGAAATAGACCAATGTTTCATTTACAACAATTATAGTCCTGTTGGCGATTGTGAAAGAATGTATTTTCAGCCTGAAAATGCAATAAAAATTGATATTATCAGACTGACTATTGAAAAATGGCACACCGAAGAACTGATCTCGGAAGATGAATACTTCTATCTTCTTTCGGCTCTTATTAACGCTGTTCCGTTTGTTTCAAACATAACCGGTGTTTACGCTGCTTATCTTAAATTCTGGGACGAGCGTACATATAAAACGCTTGAATTGACCGAACCAGTTATCACAAGCAACGGAAAGAAAAATGAATGTTATAATTCGGATTTCACCGAATTGTTATCCAAAAAGTGTGACCTGCTGTATGCCGATCCCCCGTATAATTCAAGGGAGTATCTGCCTAACTATCACATTCTTGAAACAATTGCAAGATACGATTATCCCGAAATACATGGCGTAACAGGAATGCGGAATTATGATGATCAGAAGTCAGTATTCTGCAAGAAAGGCACTGTTGCGTCTGCTTTTGAAACGATGATAAGAGATTGCCAAAGCAAATACATACTTATAAGCTATAACAACGAAGCATTACTGTCAACCGAAGAACTCTCTGATATTTGCAGACGTTACGCAATAGGTGACAGTTTCAAGCTTTTTGAATATAGCTATCGGAGATACAAGAACAAGATACCGAATAATACAGCAGGACTTAAAGAACAGTTATACCTTTTGAGGAGGCATTGATATGGCTGTTAAAGCACCTTTTAATTATATAGGAAATAAATACAGGATAATAAACTCCATTCAGGAGTGCTTTCCTGAGCATATAGATACATTTGTTGACCTGTTTTGCGGTGGCTGTGATGTTAGCATCAATACCGTTGCAAACAACATATATGCCAATGATATAAATTATCATGTTATAGGGATCCTCCAGGAATTTCAAAAACATGATGTCGAGTATATTCTTGACTACATTGACACAACAATAGAAAAATGGCAGCTCAGCAAAACCAACGAGGACGGATACAAGCTGTTTCGTGACCATTACAATCAGACCAAGAATCCCCTTGATCTTTATGTGCTGATGTGTTTCAGTTTCAATTATCAGTTCAGGTTCAACAGCAGTCACGATTATAACAATCCGTTCGGCAGAAACAGAAGCAGTTTTAATGATGTCATGAGAAGCAATCTTATTCTTTTTAAGGAGCAGATCAATGACATTCATTTTTCTGCACTGGATTTTTGCAATTTCGATTATGACATTCTTCATACGGGAGATTTCCTGTATGCTGACCCGCCCTACCTTCTGACCTGCGGCAGTTATAACGATGGCAAAAGAGGATTCCGTGGCTGGACAGAAAAAGACGACCTCGACCTTATGCGTATCCTTACCGAGTTGTCAGACCGTGGTGTCAACTTTGCCCTGTCTAACGTTATAGAGCATAAAGGCTGCACTAATGATGCTTTGACAGAGTGGATAGCTGACAATGGCTATACCGTACACGGTATCAACTTCAATTATAATAACTGCAATTATCATACGAACAATCGTGAAAACGTGACCAAAGAGGTTCTGATAACGAACTACTGATCGGAGGATATTATGGCTGAAAAAAGAACTTTTGGGTGGGTGCAAGAAGCGTACACAATATCAAATCTCAAAAATGTTGTAAGGGTATTTGTCCTTGATTCAGCGGTCAACAAAAAACTGAGAGAAGATAAAATACCGAGATTGATCTCCGATGAGTATCATAAGGACGATATGATAAAGCACCTTAGTGCGGCTAAAATGCAGATACCTTATACCCTCCTGAAAGGAAAAGGGACACCAAAGGGATATACTCGCACTAATGCACCATGTTCAGGCATTATTCAAGCTGTGCTGCCCGGTCAGAGGAAAGAGTATCAGAGCGACTGGCCTGCTGATTCTTTTCTCAGGTGGGCTGTAAGCATTGGATTTCTGGATTACAATCGTGATAAAGATACTTGCAGTATAAGCGAGCTTGGTTATAGATATGCTGTTTCAGCTGATGACAGCAAAGAAGAAAAGGAAATATTGACCGAAGCATTTTTATCCTATCCGCCTGTGTGCCGTATTCTTAGTTTGCTTGAAGACGGAAAGAGTATGACCAAATTTGAAATAGGCTGTCAGCTCGGTTTTGTAGGTGAAGCCGGTTTCACATCAATACCGCAGGCATTAATTCTTCAAGGGCTGAGTACAGCCACAACAACTGACGAGAGAAATAAACTTCTATCGGATACCGAGGGAACGTCGGATAAATATGTTCGTACTATCTGTGCCTGGCTGAAAAGTATGCGTTGGGTAATGCAGGTATCAAAAGAAGTAACGACTGATCTCGGATATATGACACATACCGATACAATAAATCAGTCCTATCGGATCACGCTTGAAGGTAAGAAGATACTCAAATATGCTACCGGAACTTCAAAATATAAACGCATTGATAAGCGTGTGATGTGGGATATGCTTGCCACCAAACCTTCTGACCGGAATTATCTCCGCAATAGAAGAACCTATCTGATAAAGTATCTTTCAACAACATACCGCAGCTTAGATGAAATAGTCGCTCATTTGCTGACCAAAGGTATGACCGAGGATAAAGGTACTATTTCCGACGATATTCAAGGCTTGATCAATATAGGTATCAATGTCAACAAGAACGGTGATACTTTCAAGATAATGGATAGTATCGTAGGACTTGATATTCCTGACAGCGTAAAATCTGCCGGTGCTGCAAAGTCTGATCTGTCACTGCTGAAAGATGATATACGCAAGAAACTCAATCATATCAATCACAAGTACCTCGTGCTTATCGACCTCGGCTTTGACGGAACTGCTGACAGAGATTACGAACTGCAAACCGCAGATTTGCTGACAAGTGAGTTAGCGTTTAAGGGTGCAAGACTTGGCGATACACGCAAGCCTGATGTATGTGTTTACCACGATAAAAACGGTCTTATTATTGATAACAAAGCCTATGGTAAAGGGTATTCTCTGCCCATAAAGCAGGCAGATGAAATGCTCAGGTACATCGAAGAAAACCAGAAGCGTGATAAGGCTCTTAATCCTAACGAGTGGTGGACGATCTTTGATGATGCAGTAAGCAAGTTCAATTTTGCTTTTGTTTCAGGTGAGTTCACAGGAGGATTCAAGGACAGACTTGAAAATATCAGCAGAAGATCCCACACAAACGGTGCTGCTATCAACTCTGTAAATCTGCTGCTCCTTGCAGAAGAAATAAAGTCGGGCAGATTGACCTATGGAGATGCTTTGGCTAAGTTTGAGTGTAATGATGAGATCTTATTGTAAGATTAGTAACTATAGTATGGAGGTGTTAAAATGATTTCCTATTCAGAAGATTTTCGATTTCTAAATAAATGTATGCTCAACAATGAACTTGTTGTTTTTGTTGGTGCCGGAGTATCAATGGGTTCAGGACTGCCTTCTTGGAATAAGCTGGTTGAAGAAATTCAGGAACGGCTCGGTATTCCTGCTTCTTCTTTCAGCGATAATACTATTATCCCTCAGCTTTATTATAATTCCAGGGGGAAGAAGGACTATAATGAATTGATTCATTCCTTATTGTACAAACCCAATGCTCTGCCGAATGATGCTCACGAATGTCTTGTTAAAATCAACCCTCGATATATTATTACTACAAACTACGATGAATTGATCGAACAAGCTTTTAGCAATGCTGGGATTTTTTTAGATGTTGTTGAGAAAGATTCAGATCTTCCGTATGCACATACAGAACATATGCTTATAAAAATGCACGGGGGATTCAAATATGATAATTATGTTTTAAAAGAAGATGATTACCTAAACTATTCGAACAACTTCAATTTGATTTCCAGCTATATAAAAGCTCTGTTTGCCAGATATACGATATTGTTTGTCGGTTATTCCTATAACGACCCGGATACAAAACAACTTTTTTCATGGGTCAGAGGTATCTTAAAAGAAGATCAACAAAGAGCTTATCTGATTAATCTCTCAGATGATTATGATTCTCAAACAGCAGATTACTATAAAAACATGGGGATAAATATTATCTATGCAAAGCAACATCTCGGAGAGAATTATGATTTAAATGATTATACCCTTGATACAGTGTTAATGCTAAATGACATTATTATTCCTAAATATAATACGTTATCTGAATTAAACGAAGTATTTAGAGGATATGACGTTTTCAATTATATATCTTGTGACTATATTCAATCAGCATTTAATCAGTACTATACCTGCACTTTAGATGATAATTGTTTGACGTTTCATTGCCAAAGTGAAAGTGAGTATGCAGATGCGACATTGTATTTTGATGACTCTGATAAGGACAAAATTAGAAATTTACAAGTAAAATATCCGTATATAATCAAAGCACTAAGAAAAAGTCCAATTAAAACAATCACTTTTATAAAGAACTATGACATTTCAGGAAAAGACAGAAGAATAGAATACAATATTACGAATCATGTATCATTTGGTACTATTACGCATTTTGAAGAATTTGATTATATCACAATAAAAAGTAAGACAATTCCATACCTAAGTGATGCAGAAAATAATTACTTACAAAAAGCTTATTGTTACTACTTTCTTAAAGACTATTTATCTTGCTATGACTTATTATGTAAAGCAGCTACTTATTATTTAGCGACTAAGCAATTAGAGATGTATTTAATAACAGAAAACAATCGGATTGATGTTGGTAAGATACTTTCAAACAATCCATTTATGGGTGTAGCTATAATCCAAAGGCGAAAGATCAAGCAGGAACTTAAAACAATAGAAGAATATAGCTATTATGCAAATTGTTATTCTACTATTAAGAGAGACAGCCCCGTATCAGAATTAATTGATTTTAGATATATCTATAAAAACTTGTATCGTATAATCGACAAAGGTAAAAAAGTTGATGAGGAAGCGAGAACTAATTACTCTGTGCATACTGGTAAAAATGCATATGAACAAATTGAGAGCATAGTATATGATTTATACAATTATATGCAATACAACTATTTGCTATTAGATATATACAGCGAAACCAGATGCATCTATACAGCCTTTATTGACTATCTTCTCTTATCCCTTTCTACCAAAGAAGAAAGTAATGAAGATGGTTTATTCGGATCTTCATATAACATTGTGTTAGATAATCTTTCACGATTTGATATATTAGTGATATTTAGATTTCTAACATTCAAAGAACTCAAAAGTCTTACAACCAAATACAAGTTAAATAAAATAAATCTGACTAATGAAGCAGTTGATTATATTTTTAAAGTGCTTTCCAACATAAGTAAGGCGTTAGAAAGTAAAATTATACCCAATATAGATTACACTATTTTTTCTAAGGTGTTTCATATTCTTAGATTGTTTGATTTATCACAAGAACAGTTTTCTATGGTCTATAAAGCGGTTGATTTATTACTTGATAATTTTAAAGATTCCATAGAATACAATAACATTAATAATGAAATTAATTCTTTTGTATCTCAGCAATTTAAAGATAAAAATGTTAGCTTTAAATCTGATGAATTAGAAAAAATGATCCGAACAATTTGCAAAGTTGGTTCAACTAATACCAATGCTACTTATTCTCCTAATTATATGAGGATTCTTAAAAACCTTGTAGCAATATTAAGTAATATTGAATCAAACAGATCAATAGTTTTCAGCGACAAAGAGACAGCATTAATGTTGGCTTCTTTTTCTGATGA
The DNA here is from genome assembly GCA_017847835.1 of Oscillospiraceae bacterium. GTDB lineage: Bacteria > Bacillota > Clostridia > Oscillospirales > Ruminococcaceae > CAG-115. Next base: position 259,343 of record JAGASH010000008.1, on the reverse strand, counting down.
TGCACTGATTTCTATTCACTCCGTATGTGAAGAACCATTCCAGAACAAAATACGGACACATTTGTTGGAATCATTAAGTAAAAACAAGAATATTGAAATATATTATAATGCAGTAATTCGCAATATTATTGAACCACTTCAAGAATATGAAGACAAGTTATATACAATCACTAACGATAAAAACAACAGTGATGGGAACAATGTTGCATATTGTGCAAATTTATTACTTGATGATAAAATCATTGATAAAGATAAATTTTTAGAGTTAATTAAACAGGATAAGAGTCTATCAATGGTTGTCGACCCGGATAATTATGATTACAGTGATTTTGACCCAAGTCTGCTTCAATCTTTAACAAGTACTGCATTTGAATTATTAAGTAATAACCAGAAAGCATATGAAAGTATTCATATGGAACTAAAAAAATGCCTTTCTGCTAATTATGATGAAAAATTGGCTAAGATTTACATTAAGTATTTTAGTAAATAACGGCTGCACCCTAACGAAGGCACAGCCGTAAACGATCAAATATAAACCATACACTCAAAGATGATTTCTTTCGCCATATAGACGAAGCAGTTCTCCAGACCGAGCATCTTTTCAGCATCACCGCTGAGAACTGCCTTCTGATAGCAACCGTCGGTCTGCTTCCAAAGCTCTACTTGGCGTGAGATAGCCTCGCTGACTTTCCATTCCATATCATCGAGGTAATGCACGATCCTGCCCTCGTTGACGAGCCTGCGAAGCCTGTCGGGGCAATGGCTGTCAGAGAAATGAAGGTGATACCTGATGAAGTCGGTATGGTAGGTCTTGCTCTCCTCGGTCTGCGTATCAGCATTGAAGTGCGTGACGGTCACAGTGGTAGTATCAAGTCTCCACAGCGGAATTGATTTCTTTTTCAGAGTGCTGTACGCAGTCTGTTCGCTCTTATATCTGCTCATACCCTCCACCTCACTTAATGGGCTTTAACATTTCAAGGACGAGCTGTGCGCCGACCTTGAAGCCCTTGCGGAACTCATTGCGGTTGGAGAGGTTGTGCAGTTCAATGTCCGCTGACTGGTACTCATCAAGGATTTCGTTATTTTCGGGATATGCTTTCTTCAACTCGGCTTCTGCCTTGACGAGCCTGTCGAGGGCTGCCTTGTATGAACCGTCCATATCTTCAATCTCGGTCAGGTGGAACAGGTCATAGTCGTAAAGTTCATCGAGAATGTTACTCATAATAGATTACCTCCATTTGGTAGGGCGAGGGATAACGCTTCTCCTCACCACGATTATTATAGTTTTTATTCTCTGAATACCGACGAGATACCCATGTCCGCCAGTTCAACTTTTGTTCAACAAAGTTGAAACAAGTTACGATAAAACTTGAAATTTACAACAAGAGCGTTTGCTCTGAATTGCAGATTTTATCGTAATTTCGGCGCTTTTTGAAAAATAGATAAAATAAGCGAAACGATACTGCTTAGCTCCAAGCGCTAATCGCGTTTCCCGAATTGCATATTGCAAAAACAAGCGCTCGCTTTTTTGGCGGGCGCTTTTTATATGGACTTTTTATTTGGAAAAGTAAGCTCCCCGTCGGCTGACGAGGAGCATTTTTGTGAAATCTCAGCGCTCAAATCTGGAAACAATCGCGTTGATATCCTTGACAGTTTCCATATTCTTGCCGATAAAGCCGTCGAGCTCGTTTATCATATCGCGGTTTTCTTCTTCCATTGAGTTTTTGAGCCTCTCGGAAATCTCGTGCATATCGGTAAAGATTGCCGAAGCAGCTCTTGATATTCTCGACGTTTGCGTTCATTTCCTTGCAAACTTCCGAGATAGCGTTTGCCGCTGCCGAGGAGTTTTCGGAAAGTTTTTTGATATCCGGCGCGGTTGTCATATTACCGACACCCTGTTCGGTCACGACATCGGAAACGCGTGTGCTGATGAAGAAAACAAGAAAAGTCATAGACACAAACGAAACCAAGCCGATACAAATCAGCAAATTTCGGCATTTTGCACATAAAAATTGGTTAGCTTAAACAAATAAATACCTGCTTATCGTAATCACTTTTCCGATTGACATTTATCGGTTTTGCATAAAAACAATTGACAAGAGCAGAGAAATATTGTATAATAAACTTAACTGTAACATCAGCCCACGGAACAAAAGGAGAAAGAGATGTATAAAAGTGAAAGTGAAATTCGTCTTGTTGACCTGATACCGCCCGAAACGCTCCAGAAAATTCAGGACTCTTTTTCAAAAATGGCAAGAATGGCGTCCCTGACAACCGATGAAAACGGCGTTCCGCTGACGTAAGGCTCAAACTTCACGGATTTCTGCACGGAATTCTGCCGAAAATCACCCGTCGGAAGAGCGCGCTGCGAGCAGTGCGACCGTGACGGCGCGGTGACGGTTCTCGAAACGGGAAAGCCGACTTCTTATTTCTGCCACGCAAATCTTGTGGATTTTGCCGCTCCGATAATGCTCGGTGACCGAATGATAGGAAGCTTTATCGGCGGACAAGTTCTTGCCGAAGAGCCGAATTTAGAGAGAATGCGCGTGGTTGCAAAGGAAATCGGCGTTGACGAGGAAGCGTTTCTTGAAGCGGCAAAAAAGGTTCAGATTATCCCGAAAGCCGCAATCGACCGCTCTACGAGCTTCATCTATGAATTTGCGGGCGTAATCTCGAATATGGCTTTCAAGTCCTATGAAACAATCCGACTTGCGGAGCTGTCCGCGAAGCAGAAATCCGACTTTCTCGCAAATATGAGCCACGAAATCAGAACACCGATGAACGCGGTTCTCGGAATGGCGGAAATGGCTCTGCGCGAGGAAATGACGCCGCAGGCGAAGGAATATATCCGTCAAATCCGCGCGTCGGGAAAAATGAACATTGTCGAGGTTGTATACGAGCCGCTGTCAATCATCAACTCCCTTTCAAATATCGTGAACACAAGAATAGGCTCGAAAAAGCTTGAATTTACGGTTGACTTTGACGCGAAGCTCCCGCACAAGCTTTACGGCGACAACATCAGAGTTCAGCAAATTCTGCTCAATCTCCTGAACAATGCGGTGAAATTCACCGAAAAGGGCGAGGTTCACCTGCAAATCACATTTGATGAAATCGACAGCGAAACGATTATGCTCAAAGCCGTTGTCAGCGACACGGGAATAGGTATCAAGGAGCAGGATTTTGAGAAGCTGTTCCAGTCGTTCCAGCAGGTTGACAGCAAGCGCAACCGAAACATCGAGGGCACAGGTCTTGGACTTGCAATTACGCAGCAGCTTCTGAAGCTTATGGAAGGTGAGATTTCCGTTGAGAGCGAGTATGAAAATGGCAGTACTTTCTACATCAGCCTCCCGCAGAAAATCATCGACCCTGCTCCGTCAATTCCAGTACCCGACAGCGATTTGAAAGCCTCGCTTATCATCGAAAACGAGTTTGTCCTCAGACAGGTCTGCAAGGACCTTTCGGCGCTCGGTATCAAGTACACCAATCTTGAAGAGCATGGAAACCTTGAAAGCGTCACTGACGGCTACATAATCGTCGAAAAGCACCTTTTCGGCGACAGGATAAAGAAATCTCTCGCCGACAATCCGAAGTTGAAATGCCTGCTTATCGCGCCGTTTGAGAGCGCGGCAGACATAAATATGCCTCGCGTGAAAATGCTTCACAAGCCGGTTTTCTCGCTCGGACTTTACTCTGCTCTCGGGCTGGGTGACAATCTTGCCGAAATCGGCGACTCAAACGAGGACAATTTCCGCTTTATCGCACCCGACGCGCATATTCTTATTGTAGACGACAACCCGATAAACCTCACGGTTGCAAGCGGTATTATCGAGCCGCTTCAGATGCAGGTTGACACGGCAACGGGCGCTCTTGAAACGATTGAAAAGGTCAAGAAGGTCAAATACGACATCGTGTTTATGGACCATATGATGCCCGAGGTTGACGGCATCGAAACCACGCATATTATCCGCAGACTGATAGTCGGCTATGAAGACGTTCCGATAATCGCGCTCACTGCAAACGCAATCGGCGGTACAAAGGAAATGTTCCTGCGCGAGGGAATGAACGATTTCGTGGCAAAGCCTATCGAGGTGACGGACATTGTTGCGGCAATCAGGCGGTGGCTGCCGAAGGAAAAGATTGTTCCGATAACCGAGCACGAAAAGGTCAAGAAATCCGAGAAAAAGCAGGAGCTTGTTATCGAGGGCTTGAACACACAGCACGCGCTCGCGCTTCTGGGAAGCGAAAAGCTGTATATGCAAATCCTCAAAGAGTACTATATGTCAATTGAAAAGCGTGCCGCGATAATTTCCGATATGCTTCAGAAGAACGACATAAAGGGCTACACAATCGAGGTTCACTCACTCAAAAGCACCTCCCGTCAAATCGGTGCAGACGAGCTTGCAGACCTTGCGGCAAGCCTTGAAAAAGCGGGCAACGAGCAGAATGTAGACCTGATTTTCGCGAAAACAAGCGACCTTATCGCAGATTTCCTTGAATACAAGAAAATTCTCGCTCCCGTTTTCCCCGACGTCGAGGAAAACTCTTCTCAGGGCTCGGCAAATGTTGACGATGTGATGAAGCTGCTTGGAGAAATGACCGAAGCTCTTGACGAGTTTGACACGCTGCTGGTTGACGAGGCGGTCGAAAAAATGAGCAAAATGCACTTCCCCGACAATCAGAAGGAGCTGTTCAAAAAGCTGAAAGAGGCAGCCGAAACTACGGATATCGAGCTTTGCTCGGAAATTGTCGAGGAGTGGAAGAAGCTGATTTAAGAAGCGAAGATTTGGCTCTGTAAAGCGATTTTCCCTCAACTCAACCGTCGGTTGAGCACGTCGATTTTGCCGAAATTTTCCCATATCAACCAACGGTTCGTTGAAAAAAACACAGCACAGTGATACAATCGAGAGTGAAAGGAGGGTTCCCGAATGAATCAGGAAAAAACAGGCAAGTTCATAGCGGCTTGCAGAAAAGAAAACGGGTACACCCAAGCAGCTCTCGCCGAAAAGCTCGGAATTACCGACCGAGCAATATCAAAGTGGGAAACAGGCAAGAGTATGCCCGACGCGTCAATAATGCTTGAACTCTGCGAGCTGCTGAAAATCAATGTAAACGAGCTCCTGATGGGGGAACACGTTGCTATGGAGAACTACAAGGAAATTGCAGAGCAAAATCTCATTGAATTGAGAAAGCAGGAGGAACAGGCAAACAGAAGGCTGCTGAGAGCGGAGTATTTGCTGATAATACCAACGGTTGCGGCGGCTTTGGCGATGATTGTTTCGGGAGGATTTGTTGCGGCTACAAACATTGTAATTGCCATAATACTAATTGCTCTCGGAGCGGCTGTTTTGATTATCGCGATTGTCAACGGTCTGATGATTGAGCACAACGTGGGCTATTACGAATGTCCCGAGTGCAGGAAAAGATACATTCCGTCGATGAAAGCGGTAGTTCTCGCGCCGCACTACGGTTCAACAAGAAAAATGCGCTGCCCGTACTGCGAGAAGAGAGGTTATCACAAGAAGGTTTTAACAAAATAAGCTTCAAACCAAATTATACCCAAAATTATCCCCGTGTTTAAATTCGCGGGGATTTTTTTGTTTTCGAGCAAATCTCGCGAAAATAGTTAAGTTTTGCTCACACATACCGACAACCTTCGCAAAAAAACCGTGCTATAATTCAATTAACCGCTCACTGCGCGCCCGCGTTTTATCGGGAAACAAAGGAGTAAGGACTGCGGAGCCGCGTCGTCGGGTGAAAAAGCCCGACGCGCGAGAGTTTGAATAAGGGGGAGAATTATGCTGAAAATCTACAACGACGGAAAACGGATAACAGCCGCTCTAGACGGCGACATCGACCATCACGCTGCCCGTGAAATCCGAACTGCGCTTGACGACGTAATCACGCGTTCCCGACCGGAACTTCTGGTTCTCGATATGGAAAATGTCGGGTTTATGGACAGCTCGGGCATAGGTCTGATTTTAGGGAGAATGAAAGCTGTGAACGCTGTCGGCGGTGAAATTCTAATCAAAAACGCTCACGGGGAAATCGCCGAAATGATACGTCTTTCGGGGCTTTCCTCGATAATCGTCACAAAAACCACGAACTAAAGGAGTAAAAATGAAAAGAAAACTGATTAACGAATGTGCGCTGCGCTTTCCCGCGATTTCGCGCAACGAAAGCCTTTCGCGTTCGGCAGCGGCAGCGTTTGTGCTTCAGCTCGACCCGACCGTCGAGGAAACCGCCGCCGTCAAAACCGCGGTTTCCGAAGCGGTGACAAATGCAATCGTCCACGGCTACCGCGACAAAAAAGGCACAGTTGAGATGATAATGCGGCTTTACGAGGGCAATCATCTGCAAATCATCATAAAAGACAAGGGCTGCGGTATCCCCGACGTAAAAGCGGCAATGGAGCCGGAGTTTTCGACTGCGCCTCCCGAGGAAGAACGCTCGGGGCTTGGATTTACGGTTATGGAGAGCTTTATGGATAAGGTTCGCGTGCGCTCCGTCGAGGGAAAAGGCACCTGCGTCACCCTTGAAAAAACGCTTTCGGGAAAATGACGCGGGACGAGTTTATCGAGAAAAATCTGCCGCTGGTACACTCTCTGGCAAACCGTTTTCGCGGGCGCGGGATTGATTACGAGGAGCTTTATTCGGCGGGCTGCGTGGGACTGGTAAAGGCCTGCGACAACTTTGACGATACAAGAGGACTGAAATTTTCTACATACGCAGTGCCTGTGATTTTGGGTGAGATAAAGCGGCTTTTCCGTGACGGCGGGGCAATCAAAATGAGCCGTTCACTCAAAGAGTTGTCGCTGAAAGCGGCAAGAGCGCGCGACGAGCTTTCGTCCGACGGGAAAATACCGACAGTAAGCGAAATTGCACGGAAAATCGGTGCTTCCGAGGAGGACGTTTCCGAGGCGATATCCGCGGGACTGCCGCCCGTTTCGCTTACTTGTGACGAGGACGGCTCGGAGCTTTCCATTCCCGCCGAAAGCAAGGAAGCCGCGCTTATCGACAAGCTTGCTCTGCGGCAGTGTCTCCTCGCGCTCTCCGACGAAGACAGAGCGCTTATCGTTATGCGGTTTTTTCGCGGGAAAACCCAGACCGAAACCGCAAAGCTGCTTGGTTACACGCAGGTCGGAGTATCGCGGCGAGAGAGAAAAATTCTGGAAGAGCTTCGGGAAAAGCTCGTCTGAAAATTATCTCCTATTTATAAAAAACACTTGATTTTAACATTGAAATATGTTAAAATGATGATATATAGGTTTTTTTATTTTTACCAATTCTTAATTTGTGTTTTTTATTTTGGGAGCATTATAATGTCTGACAAATTAAATATATGCCTTATGAACGACTCGTTTGCGCCGATAATTGACGGCGTAGCGAATGTTGTGATGAACTACGCAAGGATAATTACCTCGGAAAATCTCGGCAAAGCAACCGTAGTAACTCCGAATTTGCCGGGAGCGGAGGACGACTATCCTTTTGACGTCGTGCGCTACCGCAGTATGAACATCACGAAGAAAATCTGCGGATATCGCGCGGGCTACCCGTTTTCGAGCAGCAAGCTTGACGCGCTTGCGGGACAGGATTTCAACATAATCCACAGCCACTGCCCTTTCGCGTCAACGATGATGGCGCGTGTTCTTCGCGAAAAGAGCAACGTTCCGATTGTACTGACCTATCACACGAAGTTTGACATTGATATCCGCCGTTCACTTCCGAACAAGCTGATGGCTGAACAAGCGATAAAGTTCGTGGTGAACAACATTTCTGCGTGCGACGAGGTTTGGACGGTGAGCAACGGCGCGGGTGAAAACCTTCGCAGTCTTGGCTACAAGGGCGATTTTGTGGTAATGGAAAACGGCGTGGATTTCCCGAGAGGGCGCGCCGACAAAAACGCAGCCGAGGAGCTTCGCCGAAAATACGGAGTTCAGCCCGAGGAATTTCTGTTTATGTTCGTAGGCAGACTTTTGTGGTACAAGGGCTTGCGTTACATACTTGACGCGATAAAAATTCTCGCCGCAAAAAACCTGAAATTCAGATTTATGGTTGTCGGCGACGGAATTGAGCGCGAGGAAATCGAAGCGTACGCAAAGGAAATCGGCGTATACGACAAGTGCATTTTCACGGGCGCGGTGACCGACAGAGAAGAACTGCGCGTTTATTACACTGCGGGCGAGCTTTTCGTGTTCCCGTCGGAGTACGATACAAACGGAATTGTCGTGCGCGAGGCGGCTGCCTGCGGAGTGGCTTCGATTTTGATTGAGGGGAGCTGCGCTGCCGAGGGCATAACGGACGGAAGAACGGGAGTTTTGTGCAAAGCGGACGCTGTTGATGTTGCGAACAAAATGGAGTTTGCAATCGAGCACCGCGAAAAAGCTCACGAATTCGGCGAGCGCGCGATGAACGAGGTATACGTTTCGTGGGAAGACGCGGTGAAAAATGCCGTAAACCGTTATCCCGAGGTTGTCGAGCGCTGTATGAAGGGACAAACTCAGCGGCGCGAAAGTGCTGTAACCGAGGAATTTTTCGTGATGATGGACAACGTGACGAAAAGTATTCAGAAAATCCGAAGCATACCCACAGGTATCAAGGAAAAGAGCCAGAAAACCAAGGAAAAACGTCGCAATAAAACAAAGCTCAGAGCTATTAAAAAGGGAGTTATCCGGCCCATTCCCGAGGGCTTTTCCGCGAAGGATATCAGAATTGAGCAAAGCGTCTGCACTGGTGAAAAAACCATCGGATTTTTCAGCGCGGAGCAAAACAGGCTTGTATATTCCGAGCTTGTAAACGACGACGATGATATCAAGGCATTTTACGACAAATACGGAATAATTTCCGACCTTGACGACGATGAAGACGAAGAGTGATTTTTGCAATATTTGTCGAAAAATGTAATAATATAACAAATTGAGGTGCGCTATGACTGTCAAGACTTTTTCAATCAATCCCGAGAAAACAGCTTATGTAAAAGCATTTTTGCCGGACGTTATTCCTGGAATTGAGTTTACCGAAAATCGTCCGTCTGTTGTTATATTCCCGGGCGGCGGCTACGAGCACTGCTCCGAGCGCGAGCAGGAGCCGATTGCCTTTCAGTATCTTGCGGCGGGCTATGCTGCTTTCGTTGTGACTTATTCCGTAAACGCGCCGTTTCCGACGTCGCTTATGGACGCGGCATACACGTTTTATAAAATCCGTATGAGAGCCGAAGAATTTCACATCGACCCGCAGAAAATCGCGGTACTTGGCTGCTCATCGGGAGGACATCTTGCGGGCTGCCTTGCGACAATGTGGAGCGATAATCAGGTTGTCAAGACAATCGGCTGCGAGCCCGAGGATTTGCGTCCGGACGCTGCTGTGCTCTGCTACCCTGTTATCAGCGGCGTGACCTCACCGCACGTCGGAAGCTTCAAGATACTTCTCGGCGACGATGCAAGCCGCTCCGATTTGTCGAGGCTGTCGCTTGAAAACCGCGTTACCCCGAAGACGCCGCCGATTTTCATCTGGCACACGGCAAACGACGAGAGCGTTTCCGCGCACAATTCGCTTGTAATGGCAAAGGCTTGCATATCAAACCGTGTTCCCGTGGAGCTTCATATGTTTGACGAGGGACCGCACGGAATTTCCGTTGCAGACAAGATGAGCGCAAGAAACGACAGCGACATAAATAAGGCAATTCACAGATGGGTAAAGCTGTCCGTGGAGTTCCTGAACAAGTATATGAATGTGTGATTTTATCTCAATTAGCCAAGACTAACTCGCCCGTGCACAGGAAAACTGTGCATACTGACAAAATTTCCCGAAAAACGGGATTTTTTGCAAAAAGCTCTTGACTAATACAATGTTTTGAAGTAAAATCAAATTAGTTAGTTAAACCTAACTTCAAAGGAGTCGACTTTCAATGACAATCCCCGATAAGCTTATCTACACAAACGGCGAAAAAGCGGCAGAAATTGCCTGCGCAGGTCTGACAGCAGCGTTTGCAGGCTCGATGATATCGATGATGTCGCTCGGACAAACGGACGGCGGAAATTTGATTTTGGTTGTGGTGATGCTTGTGATATACGGAGCGTTCACGATTTGTTCCGTATTCCCGCAGCACACAAACATCTACAACAATCCCGAAAGCATTTCCGAAGCGTCTTTCAGAAAAACGCGCTGCGGACTGATTATCGCAAAATCCATACTTATGGCGGCGGTATTCGTGCTGTCGCTGCCGATTTTACAGTAAAGAGAGGAAAGAATATGAAAACCCCATTCGTAACAAAAGAACAAATCGAAGAGATAACCAAAACCTATCCCACACCTTTTCACATTTACGATGAAAAAGGTATCCGCGAGAATGCGCGCCGTCTGAAGGCTGCGTTTTCGTGGAACAAGGGTTTCCGCGAGTATTTCGCGGTTAAGGCTACTCCAAACCCGTTTATTATGAAGGTTTTGCAGAGCGAGGGCTGCGGCTTTGACTGCTCGTCGTACACCGAGCTTATGCTCTCGGACGACGTCGGCGCAAAGGGACACGACATTATGTTCTCGTCAAACGCAACGCCCGATGAAGATTTCAAGAAAGCGTTCGAGCTCGGCGCAATCATCAACCTTGACGATTTCACGCACATTGACGTTCTCGACAAGCTGACGGGCATTCCCGAAACGATTTGCTGCCGTTACAATCCCGGCGGTGAGTTCAAGACGGACGGTTCTCCGAACGTAATGGACACACCGAAGGACGCAAAGTACGGCTTCACGCACGAGCAGATTATCGAGGGCTACAAAATTCTCAAAGAAAAAGGCGCGAAGAAGTTCGGAATGCACGCTTTCCTTGCGTCGAACACGCTGACAAACGACTATTACCCCACTCTCGCGGGAATTATGTTCAGAACAGCGGTTGAAATCAAGGAGAAAACGGGTGTTGAGCTTTCGTTTATCAACCTGAGCGGCGGTGTTGGTATACCCTACAAGCCCGACCAGCCCGCAAACGACATCGCGATAATCGGTGAAAAGGTTCGCGAGAAGTTCGAGGAAATCCTTGTTCCCGCAGGTCTTGGAAATATCTCGATTTTCACGGAGCTTGGCAGATTTATGCTTGCTCCCTACGGAATGCTGATTGCAAAGGCAATCCGTGAAAAGCACATCTACAAGGAATATATCGGACTTGACGCGTGTGCGGCAAACCTTATGCGCCCTGCGATTTACGGCGCATATCACCACATAACGGTGCTCGGCAAGGAAAACGCTCCCTGCGACCACAAGTACGATATCACGGGCGGACTTTGCGAAAACTGCGACAAATTCGCGGTTGACCGTATGCTCCCGAAAATCGACATCGGAGATTATCTCGCAATTCACGACGCGGGCGCTCACGGTTTCTCGATGGGCTACAACTACAACGGCAAGCTCAGAAGCGCAGAGCTTCTGCTCCGCGAGGACGGAAGCGTGAAGATGATAAGACGTGCGGAAACTCCCGCAGACTATTTCGCAACATTTGATTTCGCAGACAAAAATTACGAGCTGTAAAAAGGAGAAATTATGAGAGAATTTGTCGGATTTAAAAGAGGCGTAAACCTTGGCGGCTGGCTTTCGCAGTGCGATTACTCGCTTGACCGTCTCGAGAATTTCATCAAGGAAGAGGACATCGCGAGAATTGCCGGCTGGGGCGCCGACCACGTTCGTCTGCCGTTTGACTTCAACATTTTGCTCGATGAAAACGGCGCGCTTAAAGGGGACGCTTTCAAGTATCTTGACCGTGCAGTTCAGTGGACGGAAAAGCACGGCTTGAATATAATTCTCGACCTGCACAAGACAATGGGCTATTCCTTTGACCCGGGAGAAAAGGAAGTCGGTTTCTTCTCGGACGAGAAATATCAGGACATTTTCGTAAACCTGTGGAAAGCGGTATCGGCACGCTATGCCGACAAATCCGACAGAATTGCCTATGAAATCCTGAATGAAATCACCGATGACGAATATGCCGAGCCGTGGAATAAAATTGCAAAGCGTGTTATCGGGGAAATCAGAAAAGTCGCTCCGAAAAACTACATCATCTACGGCGGAATTCACAACAACAGTATCAAGGGGCTTTCGCTTCTGGAAAAGCCGCTTGACGACAGGATTGTGTACACGTTCCACCTCTACGACCCGCTGATTTTCACTCATCAGAAAGCGTACTGGTTTGAGGGAATGCCCGCGGATTACGAGATGTCTTATCCCGCGCCGACAGCCGAATATATCGAAAAATCGAAGCAGTTCCCCGAAAAGAAGGTCTGGGAAGTGTTTGAGGGATACAACGAGGAAATCGTTGACGCGAAATTTTTCGAGTTTTATATGAAGGAAGCGGTTGAGTTTGCCGAGAAGATGAACGCTCCGCTTTACTGCGGCGAATACGGTGTAATTGAGGTTGCGCCTCTTGAAGACACGCTTCGCTGGCACCGTGATATGCGCGATACGTTTGACAAGCTGAATATTTCGCGCTCGGTGTGGTCGTATAAGGAAATGGATTTCGGATTTATCGACGAAATCCGCAAGCCGATTTACGATGAACTCATCAAAATGATATAAAAAACGCGGCTCGGTGAAAAATCCGAGCCGTTTCCGTTATAAAAGCATTGCAGCCCCGAGGATTTGACTCCCCGGGGCCGCAACGCTTGGTTGGTAATTTATGAAAAGGGTGGTTGGCAATGTTTCTTGTAATAAGCTGTTCCGCTTGCTTATTACATTTATATAATAACAGGTTTTTATGACAGCACAAAGTTTTTCGCGTGAAAGTTGTGTGAAATTATTGTAAAGAAATGTTGATAACACGGAAAAGCCCGTCCGCTTCCTCAAAATCAAAGCGAAGGGTTCTCCCGCCGTCCGTTGCTGAAATATAGCTTCCTCCGTCCTCAAAGGAACAGCCGTTCTGATGAAGAAAACCCGCGGCAAGGAGCTTGTGGTCACAGTAAAACGAGCCGATAATATCGATATATTCTCGCGCAAGCTCGTCGAGCGAAATCGGCGCGAAAATCTCCTCGGGCAAGCCCTCAATCTGCACGAAAAGCGCTCCCCCGTCATACGGACAGCGATAATAGCACACGTTTTTCTCGGAAATGCCGGCGGTAATCATCGAGAGATTGTGCCCCGTGTGGATTTCGTCGAGCATAAACTTCCCCGTGCTGAACTCCTCGCACTCGGGAAGGTTTCGCTTTGCCCTTCTTGACGGCGCAAAGCAAATCTCCGGCACGCCGCTTTCGGTGTTTGCCCAGCCCCAGAGCCAGGTATTGCTCTGATAGCTCTCCGAGCCGATTATCCCGCAGTCGAACTCGTTTTCACCGAACTTTATTCTGCGGTTTTTGACGTCAACATTCCAGCCGTTTTCGCCGATAACAAGCTCACCCATTTTCTTCTGCCGTGAAATTGCCGCACCCGCCGCAAGCGACAGAAGGCTGAGATAGTCGCTTTTGTCAAAATTGACGGGAGTAGATAAGATGCTGATTTTTTCCATTTAAATTCCTCGTTAAATCTGGATTTGCTGCCCGAATTTTCTCAGGATATCGCGTAGCAAAACCTTGTCTATTTTCCACAGTTTTGTTTTACCTTTAAGCTGGTCGTCCACGCGGTTTTCAAACTGCATAAAAACCTCGGAATAGTCCTCCGTGAAATAGAAAACGCACTGGAGATAGTTATCCTTTGAAGCGTAATAATTCGCGGGAATATAGCTCAAAACGGCGGTGATGTCGGTGTTAAGCTCGTTTTCAACGCGTGTGAGCGGCATTGCGTTAAACTGGACTTTTTTTGTTCTGGGAAGCGAAAGCGCATACTTTTCTTCCTCTGAAAGTTTATTTTTTTTCGGAAAACCAAACATATTTATCCTCCTATTATAATAGAATAAATTGCCCAAACCGAATTTACAATTTGATTATATCATATTTTTTTTGACATTTCAATATGAATTATCCAAAAATATTGTCAAATAATAAACAAAAATTATGGTAAAATAGCCAACAAACAAGCCTTTGCAAAATGTTTCTTTATGCAAATATACAAAAGTTTCAAAAAAATGCTAATTACCACTTGATTTTTTTCAAATATGGGTTAAAATATAATTAGCACTCAGAGAGAATGAGTGCTAACTTAATAAAGCGCATACACATATAATATATGTATTTTATTCAGGAGGAACTAAATTATGACAATCAGACCTTTGGCAGACAGAGTTGTAATCAAGGCAGTTGAAGCGGAGGAAACGACCAAGAGCGGAATTATCCTTACAGCAGCCGCACAGGAAAAGCCGTCTATTGCGGAAATCGTTGCAGTAGGCCCCGGCGGAATGGTTGACGGCAAAGAGGTTGAAATGACCGTAAAAGTCGGCGACAAGGTGCTCATCAGCAAGTACGCAGGCACCGATGTAAAGGTTGACGGTGTTGAGTACTCAATCGTAAAGCAGGACGATATTCTTGCGGTTGTTGAAGAAGCTCCCGCGGCAAAGAAGGCTCCCGAAAAGAAGCCCGCTGCAAAGAAGACAGCAAAGAAGTAATCAAAGTATAATAACGGATTAGTCCGATTACATTGGAGGAGAAGAATTATGGCAAAGGATATTATTTACGGAGAAGAAGCAAGAAAAGCTCTTCAGAAAGGTATTGACACGCTTGCCGATACCGTTAAAATCACGCTCGGACCGAAGGGCAGAAACGTTGTTCTGGCGAGAAAATACGGCGCTCCGCTGATTACAAACGACGGTGTAACGATTGCAAAGGAAATCGAGCTTGAGGACGCTTTTGAAAATATGGGTGCTTCTCTCGTCAAGGAAGTTGCAACCAAGACAAACGACGCTGCCGGCGACGGTACAACCACAGCAACCCTGCTTGCACAGGCACTCGTTCGCGAGGGTATGAAGAACATCGCAGCAGGCGCAAACCCGATGGTTGTTAAAAAGGGTATGAAGAAGGCAGTTGACGCGGCTGTTGATGAAATCAAGAAGAATTCCAAGAAGGTAGCAGGCACCGCCGATATCGCTCGTGTAGCAACCGTTTCCGCAGGCGACGAGTTCATCGGAAATCTGATTGCAGACGCTATGGATAAGGTATCTGCTGACGGAGTAATCACTCTCGAAGAGAGCAAGACCGCAGAAACCTACAGCGATGTTGTTGAGGGAATGCAGTTCGACAGAGGCTACATTTCGCCTTATATGGTAACCGATACCGATAAGATGGAAGCAGTTCTCGACAACCCCTATATCCTTATCACCGACAAGAAGATTTCTTCTATTCAGGATATTCTCCCGCTGCTCGAACAGATTGTACAGTCGGGCAAGAAGCTGCTTATTATCGCAGAGGACGTTGAAGGCGACGCTCTGACAAACCTTATCCTGAACAAGCTGCGCGGTGTATTCACCTGCGTTGCTGTAAAGGCACCCGGCTTCGGTGACAGACGCAAGGAAATGCTGAAGGATATCGCAATCCTGACTGGCGGCGAGGTTATCACAGACGAGCTCGGTCTTGACATCAAGGACACTCAGATTTCTCAGCTCGGTACAGCAAAACAGGTAAAGGTACTGAAAGAGAACACGATTATCGTTGACGGCGCAGGCAAGTCTGCTGATATCAAGGCAAGAGTAAACGAAATCAGAAGCGCAATCGAGAACACAACTTCTGAGTTTGACAAGGAAAAGCTTCAGGAGCGTCTTGCAAAGCTCGCAGGCGGCGTTGGAGTAATCAAGGTCGGCGCAGCAACCGAGGTTGAGATGAAGGAAAAGAAGCTCCGTATCGAGGACGCTCTCGCAGCAACAAAGGCAGCTGTTGAGGAAGGTATCGTTGCAGGAGGCGGTGTTGCTCTGATTAACGCAATGCCCGCAGTACAGAAGGTAATCGACGCTCTTGAAGGCGATGAAAAGACCGGTGCTGCAATCGTTCTGAAAGCGCTTGAAGAGCCTGTACGTCAGATTGCATTGAATGCAGGCGTTGAGGGTTCTGTAATCATTGATACAATTGTAAAGAAGAAGACTGTTGGTTACGGCTATGACGCATACAGCGAGACCTATGGTGATATGATAAAGAAGGGAATTGTTGACCCTGCAAAGGTAACACGTTCTGCACTTCAGAATGCTTCTTCCGTAGCGGAAATGGTGCTCACAACCGAGAGCCTTGTTGCCGATAAGCCCGAGCCCGAGGCACCCGCTGCAGCTGCACCTGCCGGCGGAATGGGCGGAATGTATTAATTCCGGCGAAACTGAATAAAACTTGCCCCTTGCGAGAAGCGAGGGGCATTTTTTCTAGCGCGCTTTCCACTAACGCGAAGCGAAAAATAGTCTTTTTGGAGGTCAAGGAACCTTTTTCTTCAGAAAAAGGTTTCTTGCCGCCGGAGGCACTCGGCACGAAGTGACGCTACTCGCGGCGAAGCCGCGCTACTGGAGCGAAGCGTCAAAAACGCGGAGCGAAGCGATGCGAAATACGCAAAAGAGCGCTAAAGGGGGTCTGGGGGAAAAACAAGAGTTTTTCCCCCAGCGGAAAGGGGTTTGGGGAAAACCCCGGCGGGGTGTTCCCCAAACAATTTCGGCGGTTCGACGCCGGCGAAATTGCCAAAAATCGTCCGCATTTGCGCGAAAAAATCAAGGTGATTTCCAAAGGGAAAAGCAGTCCCGACCGACAAAAAATCCCCTCAAAGAGGGGAGAGAAAACGGTAAAAAACGCTGTTCATCGATAAGCCGGGTTCTGTCGAGTATAATCATCTATCTAGCTCACTCGTCGCCGAGTGAGTCAAGCCGCCTTAAACGGGGCGCGCCGAGCAGACGCGTAATTCCCCGAACCAATCGGCGTTGCATCGGGTAGGGTTTACATGGCAGTACGGTCTCCCGAACTCCGGTGAGCTCTTACCTCGCCTTTCCACCCTTACTGTGACTGCAAGCAGTCACGGCGGTATATCTCTGTTGCACTAGCCCTAAGGTCGCCCTCGGCTGACGTTATCAGCTACCCTGCTCTGTGATGCCCGGACTTTCCTCAGCACGTTCGCACGTACCGCGATTATATAACGAACAGCGCTCATTACAGTACTATTTTACCACAAACCGAAAGAAAATGCAAGTGCGAAATGGAAAAAGAAAAAAATTTGCACAGAATGTTTCATAAACACATATTTGCCTTAAAATTTACACATAATTTTCATAAAGGAAATATTGACAATTGCGGGACTTTATATTATAATTGATAATAGCGGTATTATACACATCTGGGAAAATGCCGCGAATATTGGAAGGGAATTTTTGAAAGAATGGACGTTGAGTCATATCATCTCAATTTTGTCACAGAGGAATATAATGAAGACGGGAGCCTGAAAAAGTTCGGAATAAAGTATCCCGAAAACTTCAATTTCGGCTATGATATCATAGATAAATACGGTGAGCTTGAACCCGACCGTCGGGCATTGATGTGGGTTGACCTCCAGGGAAATGAAAAAACGTTCACCTACGGGGATTTGTCGCGATTGTCAAATAAAGCGGCAAATATGTTTCTGGCACAGGGAATAAAAAAAGGCGACCACGTTATACTTGTGATGAAGCGTCACTATCAGTTCTGGTACACGATGATGGCTCTTATAAAAATCGGAGCAATCGCAATTCCCGCAACCTATCTTCTGACGGTGAAGGACTTCGTTTACCGAATGGACGCGGCAGATGTAAAGGGTGTTGTGGCAACGCACGACGGATATGTCTGCGACTATATTGACGTTGCCGCAGAGAAAACCGAGGGCGAGCTGAAGTGCAAGTTTATTGTAAACGGGACAAAAGAGGGCTGGCTTTCGTTTGACGAGGAAATAGAAAAATATCCCGACACGCTTGAAAGAATTCCCACAAAAGCGGACGAAATTTTCCTGCTGTATTTCACAAGCGGAACAACAGGTTACCCGAAAATGGCAATCCACGACCACACGCTGGCTCTTGCACATATCCAGACGGCAAAGCACTGGCAAAAGGTGTGCCCGAACGGAATTCACCTCACGGTATCGGACTCCGGCTGGGCAAAATCCGCTTGGGGCAAGCTCTATGGTCAAATGGCAATGGGAACGTGCATTTTCGTGTATGACTTTGACAAGTTCATACCGGAAAATATGCTCGCGATAATGGAAAAATATAAAATCACGACATTCTGCGCACCGCCGACGATGTACAGATTTTTCATCAACGCAGGACTTGAAAAATACGATTTGTCGAGCCTGCAATACTGCAATATTGCAGGAGAAGCGCTTTCCGCAGAGGTATTCAATCGCTGGAAGGAAGCGACCGGCTTGGAGCTTATGGAGGGCTTCGGACAGACGGAGAGCACCTGCCTTATCGGAAATATTATCGGAATGAAGCCAAAGCCCGGTTCTATGGGCAAGCCGACGCCGCTTTATGATATTGACTTGGTTGACAAGGAAGGAAATTCCGTACCGGCGGGAGTTGTGGGAGAGATTGTTGTAAAGGGAGAATACACGAATACACCGGGTCTTTTCCGAGGTTATTACAACAACGAGCTTGCGACGAAAAAGGTTTGGTATGACGGAATGTATCATACGGGAGATACTGCGAAGCGTGACGAAGACGGGTATTACTGGTATGTCGGAAGGAACGACGATGTAATCAAGTCGAGTGGATATCGCATAGGACCGTTTGAAGTTGAGAGTGTATTGGTGACGCACCCGGCTGTTCTGGAGTGTGCGGTTACTGGGGTTCCGCACCCGATAAGAGGCGAGGTTGTGAAGGCAACGATAGTGCTTGCGGACGGGTATGAAGCGAGTGAGGAATTGAAAGCTGACATACAGAACCACGTTAAGCGGAACACGGCGCCATACAAATATCCGAGGGTTGTGGAGTTTGTGAAGGAGTTGCCGAAGACGATAAGCGGGAAGATAAGAAGGGTTGAAATCCGCGAGAACGACAAGGAAAAGAACTTCAAATAAAATAGTAAAGCCGCTCTGAATGGGCGGCTTTTTGCATATTTAGGCGAAAACACCCACAAAGCGAAAATCGGGCACCGCGAAGCGAAAAAAGTCTTTTTGGGATTTTTAAACCCTTTTTCTTCAGAAAAAGGGTTTAAACCGCCGGAGGCACTCGGCACGAAGTGCCGCTACTCGCGGCGAAGCCGCGCTACTGGAGCGAAGCGTCAAAAACGCGGAGCGAAGCGACGCGAAATGCGAAAAAAGCGCTAAAGGGGGTCTGGGGGAAAAACAAGAGTTTTTCCCCCAGCGGAAAGGGGTTTGGGGAAAACCCCAGCGGGGTGTTCCCCAACAAAAGGGAGCAGCAAGCAATAATGATGTAAAAACCTAGGAAATTTGCAAAAAGAAAAAACTCGGGGCATTTCGCTCCGAGGTTTCTGTTGATATTATTTTATGGTTGCTCTTGCGTTTTCGTTGACGTTTAGTCAACGAAAACGCTTGGGGGAAAACTCTTGTTTTCCCCCAAACCCCTTTAGCGCTTTTGATG
This sequence comes from Oscillospiraceae bacterium, assembly GCA_017847835.1. GTDB lineage: Bacteria > Bacillota > Clostridia > Oscillospirales > Ruminococcaceae > CAG-115. The sequence goes on along the minus strand of JAGASH010000008.1, from coordinate 239,914 downwards.
CGTATTTCCGCGCTTCGCGCGGAGTAGCGCGACTTCGTCGCGAGTGCCTCCGGCGGCTTAAAAACTTTTTCTGAAGAAAAAGTTTTTAAGAATTTCAAAAAGACTTTTTCCGTTTCTCCTCCCAATGCGCCGAAGTAATCGTTTCAAACCCCTTCGGCGACAAAATCGGCTTCGCAATACGCTTCTTCGTTTCTTCGGAAAGTGACAGCTTCTCCGCAAACTCCGCGCCCGCTTTTCTCACATCTTCAAGATACCCGTCGCGCTGCCGCTTCGCATTCCCCGAAATAAAAAGCTCACCCTGCCCGCACAAAATCGCCGTGTACTTCCCCTCACCACAAATCAGGTCAAACTGCTTCAAAAGCGCAGGATAAACCGCCTTCGCGTCAACATACCCGCACGACGAAATCACCACAAGCTTCTTCTCCAACAGGCTCTTTTCGCGCAGCTCGTGAAAACATATATTCCGCTCCTCGACAATATTCCCGAGATACGGCAGCATAAACGGCAAACAGCGGTCGGTCATCATCTTAACCTTTGACGGCATACCGAAAAAGTACAGCGGAAAGCTCTCGACAATCACGTCCGCCGCGAGAATTTTCTCCCGCAGTTCCGCCATATCATCGTTAATCACACACTTCCCGTCCGTCTTTCCCCAGCAGGAATAGCACCCCATACACGGCTTGATATCCAGCTTTTGCAGCTCTGCAACATCAACCTCCGTGCCCTCGGGAAAACCTTCCAGAAAGGCGCGAGTGACGTTCATCGTGTTGGATTTTTCACCCTTGGGACTGCCGTTTATCACAAGAATTTTCATCTGTTCTCCTCAATTTCGGCAAGCTCTTCTTCGGTCAATTGCGGCCTGTTTATACTATACCGATACTTCTCGCCGCAAACGTAAATCACCCCGTCAAGGAAATACTCCCCGCTTAAATCTGCACTTTTGAGCGCGTCAAAAATATCCGAGCCTGCGCGCTTGACATAACTCTCGCGGTGCGTCCAGGCAGTGAAAAATCTGTCGGGATTGAAGCCGCTTTTCTCGAAATCGGAAAGCTCCTTTTCGTTCATAAAAGCGCGCGAAAGCTCAATCATTTTCTCTTTGGAATAGTCGCGCTCGCGCTGAACATCACAGCCTATTCTGATATCCTCGGTTCCGTTTCCGATAGCAAGAGCGCAAAGCGCGCAGCCCTCGCTGTGAGAAATGCTGAAATCGAGATTATCCGCCGAAAAGTGAGGACGATTTCGCTTGTCAACCGTGATTACAAGCTCCGAGCGGTTGATTTTGTTTTTCTGGAGCAGCCCGTCAAGCAGCAAAAAACCGCACGCGCTGTCACAAAAAGCCTCTTTTCGCTTGGACAAAATCATCTGAAAATAGTCCACGCACTCTGCGCTGTAAAAATCCATCGCGCTTTCAACGCGCTGACGCATAAAATTTCCGCCCGTGACAATGCACGACGCAAAATCAATTTTCATATCAAACTCCGATTATTCGCCATAAACGGCACTTTTTTCCATTGATGTAAACAGCATACTACCCTTTGCCTTAACCACGCCGTCAACCGAAATTTTCGCTTCAAATTCATAAGCGGCAGCACTAGCCATAACGCAGTTTACGGCAATCTGAAGGGTATCTCCGGGGATAACGGGCTTCAAAAACTTGAAATCCTTGACCTTCAGGAGAACATAGAGCTTGTTTTCATCGGAAGCCGCGCTTTCGGGCGCAATGACCAGACTGCAAAGCTGCGCGGCGCTCTCGATGAGCAAAACTCCCGGCATAATCGGCGCGTCGGGGAAATGTCCGACAAAATAAGGCTCGTTTACGGACACGTTTTTGATACCGACTGCGCTTTTGTTAGGTTCAAGCTCGGTTACCCGCTCAATCATCTGAAAAGGCGGGCGCTGCTTGATACGCTTGTTTATTTCAAGTAAATTCATCATTTTAATTCTCCCGTATTAAAGGCTAAGTCCGCCGTCCAGCACAAGAACCTGTCCCGTCATATAGCCGAACGCGTCCGAGCAGAGTGCAGCGACAACAGAAGCTACTTCATCGGCTGTACCGAAACGTCCCGTCGGCACGTCTTTGAGATAAGCCTCGCGCTTGTCCTCGGGAATTGCGGTAATCATCTCGGTTTCGATAAAGCCGGGAGCCACCGCATTTACGGTGATATTTCTCGGAGCAAGCTCCTTTGCGAGAGTTGCCGTCATAGAATTCACCGCGCCCTTTGTCGCCGCGTAAACACCCTGTCCCTCGACCGCGAGAACCGAGCTTACCGATGAAATATTGACGATTTTTCCGCCTGTTTTCATCATTTTGAGGGCAGCAGCCTGCGCGCAGTGGAAATAACCCTTGATGTTGATATCGAGGCTCTTCGAGAGGCTGTCCTCGTTTATCATCAGCAAATACGCGTCATCGACCACACCCGCGTTGTTGACGAGGACGTCAAGTCTGCGGAAAGTCTTTGTGACCTCGCGGAACATATTCTGAACCGCCTTCAAATCCGAAGTATCCGCCTGAACCGCGATAGCCTTTCTTCCCATTTTCTCAATTTCCGCGACAACCTCTTCGGCTTTCTGCGAATTTGAGTTGTAGTTCACGCAAACATCATAGCCGTTTTCGGCGAGTTTTATTGCACAAGCGCGACCGATACCACGCGACGCACCCGTAACCAGAGCAACTTTATTTTCTTCCACGTCAACCTGCTTTCTTCAACACAACGGCAGAATACTGACCGCCCGAGCCGACTGAAACCGCCAGCGCGTACTTATACGAATTGTTCCCCGCGAGGATTTCCGAGAGCTTTGCCGCCTGTTTAGCGGAAGCCGCAGCTCTCGCCTCGCCGATTTCTTCCTTAACGTCAAAATAGGTCTTGCCCTCGCCGAAAAGCTTCGCGAAAACGGAATTCTGAAGCTCGTCGGTTTCCTTGTCGCCGTTTGCAAAACCGCTGATTAAATCAACGTCCGCGGGCTTAATTCCCGCGTTTTCGCAAGCGTCGAGGATAACCTTTTCAAGCGCGCTCTCCGAGCCTTTGACGCTGCCGAATTCAACCGACTTGTGTGCATTTGCCCAGCCGATAAGCTCCGCGTATTTCTTCGCGCTGCGAGCATTTGCGGACTTTTCGGTTTCGAGGATAAGCGAAACGGAGCCTTCGCCGAGGGTAACGCCCTTGTCGAGAACACCGAGTCTGCCGTAAAGGAACTCGGTTACGTCCGTGCACTCGTCAACGCCCGCCGCAACCATAATGCTCTCATCACCGTTTCTGAGGACATCAGCCGCATAGCAAACGCTCTGAAGTCCCGCCTGATTGCCGTTTGCGTTGGTGACGTTGTAACCCTTAATCCCCGCGAAAATCGAGAAATAGCCGCCTGCCGCGTTATAAACGGTGTTCGGGAAAGAGAACGCAGAGCCGCTTGCAGTGCCGTGCTCGATGACATTCTTCTGGAAATTGACGATTTCGGTAAGCGGACCGTCCGCAGTACCGATGATGATACCGATATCCGCAGAGTTGTTGTCGTCAATGGTAATTCCTGCGTCACGAAGCGCTCTCATACCGCCGACAAGCTGGAGCTGAGAAAATCTGTCGAGCTTTCTCCAGAACGCCATTTTAATACCGTGTTCTTTATAATCATCAGAGGTGATTTCAATGCGGTTTTTGCCGGCAATCTCACCGATACCCGTGACAAAAACGCGCTCTTTGTTTGTGTTGTCGGGGATAACGCGCGGCTCTTTCGCGAAAACGATAGAAGCGTTGTTTCCACCGAAAGCAAAGGAGTTTGAAGCCGCGTAGTTAATGGTTTTCTCGCGCTTGGTGTTGGGAACGAAATCGATGTTCCCTGCCTTTTCTTTGAGCGTTTCGAGATTTTCCTCGGTGTAGCCGATTGTGGGAGGAACAGTGTTTTCGCAGACCGCCTTTACGGTGAGGACAGCCTCAATCGAGCCCGCAGCGCCGAGGCAGTGACCAGTCATCGACTTTGTGGAGCTTACGGAGAGGTGGTCGTTTCCGTCGAAAATCGTGTGAAGCGAGAGGAATTCAGCCTCGTCGTTTTTCGCGGTTCCCGTGCCGTGAGCGTTGATATAATCTATATCCGCAGGAGCAAGCCCCGATTTTTTGATAGCCCTGTTGATAGCGAGCATCTGCCCTTCTCCGTCGGGACGGGGAGCTGTGATGTGGTGCGCGTCCGAGCTCACGCCCGAGCCGAGAATTTCGCAGTAAATCTTAGCGCCGCGAGCCTTCGCGTGCTCATAGCTCTCGACAATCAGCACACCCGCGCCCTCACCGAGCGTGATACCGTGGCTGTTGTTGAACGGGGAGCAAGGGTTCTCGTCAAGCGCGTGAAGCGCGTGAAATCCCGCAAAAGCAAGCGAGGTAAAGCTGTCCGAGCCGCCCGCAGCGAAAGCGTCAGCCTTGCCCGCTCTGATTAAGTCGCAGGCATAGGAAAGGCTGATTGTACCGGCAGCGCAAGCGTTTACGATATTCGCGGTGACGCCGTTCAGCCCATAGTGCTTCGCGACATTGTTTGCAATTGCCGAAGCGGTCATTTTGAGGATATCCGAGGACTTTCCTCCGCCGTTTTTCATCTCGTCGGTATAGTACACGTCAATGCTTGCAGCACCGCCGACGCAGTTTCCGATGATTACGCCGATTTTGTCGGAATTTTCCTCGTTCACCTCATAGCCCGCGTCCGCGAGAGCCTCTCCCGCAGCCTTTATACACAAAAGCGAAGAGCGGTCGTAGTCCTCGTCGGAAAGCTCCTTCGAGGGGATATGCGACTCAGCACCGATATTTGCGTAGCAGTCGTCCGTGCTGAATGTGTCAATCTTCTTTATGCCCGAAATGCCGTTTACTGCGCTGTTCCAGCACTCCGAAACGTTGTCGCCGAGCGCGCAGCAAAGTCCCAGACCTGTAACGACAACACGGCGGTTATCAGTATTGCTCATCTTAAAGCCTCCATTCAAAAATAATCCAACAAGCGCACGCAAAAATTCACATCAAGGTCGCCTTGTGCAATTCGCCGAGGGTTTTCAACAGCAAAAGCAGCTCGAGAAAGTTCACGTTGAAAACGCTTGTGAAACTTCAACAAAAATTATCACACGTCAAAAACCGAGCGAAATTTTTTTGCGCAAAAAACGCCTAAAAACATCAAAAAATGCTCAAAAACGGCATTACGCTTTATTGGGATAAAGTGCGCAGAAAACTGCAAATTTGTATATTTTGACGAAGTGAAAAAAATTTGTTTTCCCCCGAAAACAGAGGAAAACAAATCGAGTTCAAAATTACATATGTTCTTCAACGAACTTTGCAAGAGTGTTGATTGTCTGGAAATTCTCTCTTGCAGCGCCGGTCATCTGAACACCGAAAAGGTTGTCGATACCTGCGATAATCTCGATAGAGTCAATGGAGTCAAGTCCGATATCATCTCCGAAAAGCTCGGAGTCGTTTTCCAGCTCGTCCTCGGGAATTCTCAGGTTTTCAACCAGCATTGCCTTGATTTTTGCGCAGATTTCTTCGTTTGTCATAGTAAATTCCTCCATATATTAGTCGGCTTTTTCGCCGTTTTTTACCGTTTTTCCATAGCGATTTTCAAGCAGCGCGTAATTGTCCTCGACCGCCGTTTTTGCCTTTGCAATCAGCTCCCGCGCGTATTTGCTGTGACGGACATCGGCAGGGCAATTGCTCTCAATCGGCTCTCCGATATAGAATTTCTTTCGTTCACCGAAGAAAAACTTATACTTTCCGTACATCGCGCACGGCACAATCGGCACTCCGTTTTTCGCGGAAAGAAGCGCAGCGCCCGGCTTGAATTCCTCGATTTTACCGCTCTTTGACAGCGCTCCCTCAGGGAAAATCATAAGCGAGCCGCCGCGGTTTATTATCGTTTCGGCTGTCTTGAACCACTCGCCGTCCGCTTCGTCAAGGCTTATCGAAATGCACCTGCAAAGCGAAATCAGCTTTCCGACCTTCTTCTTTTCAAACCACTTTTTCGTCACCAGCACCCACGGCTTGTATCTCCGCAAAACCGCTCCGCAGAACGCTCCGTCGAAGTGGTGAGTGTGGTTTGCCACGAAAACGCAGGACTGATTTTTCAGCCGCTTTTTAAGCGTTTTGTCAGCGTAAATAATCTTCGGTCGGAAGAATATGTAAACCAGAAAGGTTATCAGTCCTTGAAAAAGCTTGCCGCCAAAGCTCTGTTTCGACGGGTCTTTCTTCAAAAAAATCACTTCCTATGCGTATTATCCGCAAATTATCAACCTCTATTATTATACAAAATTTCAGAGGCTTTTACAAGGGACAAATCTGCGTTTTGCGGGTATTATGACACACTTTTATAATAATTGTTTCTTATTAACAATTTGTTTACAATATTTCTATAATTCACACAAACAAAACGCCGAAAAAATCGGCGTTTGTTGTGAAACTACTCCAAATCCAAATCCTCAATAAGTCTGGTTATCTCGCCCTCGGATTTCAGTCGTATTCCCTCGCGCAAAAGCTCCTCGTCCGCGGGATAAAGCCCCTCGGGAGTATCATAGACCGCAAGCGGATATGGGTTCGAGTCACGGAAAAGCGCGATTTTCCCGTCGTATTCCCGCAAAAGATAGCCCGTGAAAGCCGTGCAGAAAATTGTCGTTTGCGCAGCAAAAACTGCGGAAATAAGCGCTCGTTTGTGGTTTTTCGCCATTTCAATCACTCCTGTTCGCGGAAAAACTGTGTTTTCTGACAAAATTAGTATTTACAGCTAACTGTTGATTATCCGCTTTGCAAAAACGTTTTAAACGATTTCAACACGGTTTTCAACAATTGCTGTGTGAAAAATGCCGCTGTAATGCGGTTCGACGGGACTTGTATCTCGCAAAACCGCTCTAGGAGCGCTCTCGCGGTTGAGGCGGAACTGCATTCGGAAGGAAGTCATACACGTCCTCGTAGCTGCGAAACTCCTCCTCGGTCTGCGGATTTGCCGGAATTAAGCCCGTGCAGTCGCGCTCGCTCGATACGTTCATCAGCGGTTCGCCGTCGTTTTCATTGTTTTCATCGTTTTTGTCGGGATATGGGTACATTTTTTCACCTCCTCGGGGACGATGTTCTTCAAAATCGTCCGATGTGTGTACTATTCCCGAAAATATAAAGAAAATTCTGTTGACAAAAAGCCTCGGATAGTGTATAATATATGTGTATGTTTGTAATTATTTGAATAAGGGTTACATTTTCAAAAGAAAGGCAAAAATAATGGGAATTATTAAATCTATCTTCGGAACTTATTCGTCAAGAGAACTGAAAAGAATTGAGCCTATAAAACAAGCCGTTCTCGACCTCGAGCCGAAATATCAGGCAATGAGCGACAAGGAGCTGAAAAGCCAGACCGCTCTCCTCAAGGAAAGACTCGCAAACGGCGAAACGCTCGACGATATCCTTCCCGACGCTTTCGCGGTGTGCAGAGAAGCGTCAAGCAGAGTTATCGGTATCAAGCACTATCCCGTGCAGATTATCGGCGGTATCGTTCTTCATCAGGGAAGAATTGCCGAAATGAGAACCGGCGAGGGTAAAACCTTCGTCGCAACGCTTCCCGCTTATCTTAACGCGCTCTCCGGAAAGGGCGTCCACATCGTCACCGTCAACGACTACCTCGCAAAACGCGACAGCGAATGGATGTCAAAGGTTCACCGCTTCCTCGGATTGACTGTCGGGCTTATCACCCACGAGCTCGACAACGACCAGCGCCGTGCTGCCTACGCCTGCGATATCACTTACGCTACCAACAACGAGCTCGGTTTCGACTATCTGCGCGACAATATGTGCATTTACAAGAAAGACCTTGTTCAGCGTGAGCCGAATTTCGCGATTGTCGACGAGGTTGACTCTATCTTAATCGATGAGGCAAGAACTCCCCTTATCATCTCCGGTCACGGCGACAAGTCCTCGGATTTGTACGAAAAAGCTGACAAATTCGCAAAAACTCTCACCAAAAACGTCGTAACCGAGGTTGACGCTTCGGAGGAATATGACGACAAGTTTGAGGGAGATTATCTTATCGACGAAAAGGCTAAAACCTGCAACCTTCTCCCTAACGGCGTGGCTAAGGCTGAGAAGTATTTCGGCGTCGAGAACCTTATGGACCCCGAAAATATCACGCTTCTTCACCACATCAATCAGGCAATCCGTGCAAACGGCGTAATGAAGCGTGACGTTGACTATGTTGTTCGTCCCGCCGAAAAAGGAAAGGGTGACGAGGTTGTTATCGTCGATGAGTTCACCGGCCGTCTGATGTTCGGCAGACGCTATAATCAGGGTCTTCATCAGGCAATCGAGGCTAAGGAAGGCGTTAAGGTAAACCACGAGAGCAAAACCCTCGCGACTATCACCTTCCAGAATTTCTTCAGACTGTACAAGAAACTCTCCGGTATGACGGGTACAGCAATGACGGAAGAAGACGAATTCAGGCAGATTTACTCGCTCGACGTTATCGAAATCCCCACAAACAAGCCCGTTATCCGTATCGATAACCACGACAAGATTTACAAGAATATCAAGGGCAAGCTCAACGCGGTCTGCGACCAGGTTGAGGAGTGCCACAAAAAAGGTCAGCCCGTGCTTGTCGGCACTATCACAATCGAAAAGTCCGAGCAGCTTTCAAAGCTCCTCAAAGCACGCGGCATAAAGCACGAGGTCCTCAACGCGAAAAATCACGAGCGTGAGGCGGAAATCGTCGCTCAGGCAGGCAAAAAGGGCGCTGTCACTATCGCTACGAATATGGCGGGACGCGGTACCGATATCAAGCTCGGCGGTAACGCGGAGTATCTCGCGCTCGCTGAAATGAGAAAACTCGGCTACTCCGAGCAGCTTATTCAGGAGGCAACCGGCTTTGCCGAAACAGACGATGAGGAAATCATCGCGGCAAGAGAAAAATATCAGGAGCTCAACAAGAAATACGAGGAAAAAATCGCTCCCGAGGCAAACGAAGTCCGTGAAGCAGGCGGTCTTTATATCATCGGTACAGAGCGCCACGAGTCAAGACGTATCGATAACCAGCTCCGCGGTCGTGCAGGTCGTCAGGGTGACCCCGGCGAAAGCTGCTTCTTCATCTCAATGGAAGACGATTTGATGAGATTGTTCGGCGGTGAAAAGGTTCAGCGCCTTATGGAAACAATGAATTTCGACGAGGATGTGCCGATTGCGGCAGGTTTCCTCTCGCGCGCAATCGAGAGCGCTCAGATGAAAATCGAGGGCAACAACTTCGCTATGCGTAAACACGTTCTCGATTATGACGATGTTATGTCGCAGATGCGCGAAACCATTTACACGCAGAGAAGAAAGGTTCTCGACGGCGAGGATATCCGCGAAAATGTTATCCAGATGATGAATCAGGATATCGAGGAAAACGTCAAGACCTACTGCTCGGACGATGTTGCGGATAACTGGAACCTTGACGGTCTGCGCGCGCATTTCCTCAATCTTTTCGTTCTCGAAACAGATTTGCGCTATACCACAGAGGAGCTCAACAACCTCACTCAGAAGGATATCATCAAGTTCATTCAGGACCGCGGAAATATGATTTACAGAGTGAGAGAAGAGGATATGGGCTCGGAAAATATGCGCGAGGTTGAGCGCGTGTGCCTGCTCAAAACCGTCGATAAGTACTGGATGGACCACATCGACGCAATGGAAGAGCTCAAAAACGGTATCGGTCTGCGCGGCTACGCTCAGAGAAACCCCGTCGAGGAATACCGCTTCGAGGGCTTCAATATGTTCGACGAGATGATTGCCGCTATTCGCGAGGAAACCGTAAAGCTCGTCCTCACAATTCCCGTTCGCATTCAGGCTCCCCCTCAGCGCGAGCAGATTATGAAGCCCGACGCGCCCAATGCAGGTGCAAACGTGCCTTACCGCTCCGAGAAAAGAGCTGCGAAAAAGTCTAAGAATAAGAAATAATCAGAAATGCCGTGCTTAAAAACACGGCATTTCATTTTCTGAATTGTCTGTCGAGAACCCCTCAGATGCGAGGAAACCGTCTTGCGGCTAGGCTTTGTGCCTGCCGTAAGACGGTTGACAAAGCAGATGAGGGGGTTATCGGCAGACAAAAAATCTCCGCGAAATAATCACGGAGATTTCGTTTTGTTTTCCGAAAATCAGTCGATTTCAACGGAAATCTTCTCGTTTACGCGAACGGCACCCGCACGCATTACAGTACGGATAGACTTGGCAATTCTGCCCTGCTTGCCGATTACTCTGCCCATATCGTCAGCGCCAACGTGGAGATGATATACCACAACGTCCTCCTCATTCGGAGCGTCAACGGTTACCTCAACAGCGCTCTTGTCCTCGACAAGTGCAGTCGCGATTGTAATAAGAAGTTCTTTTAACATAGCTTTTTTCCCTTCCCGGGGGTTAGATGCTTGGGACAGCGCGCGCCGTCCCCGACAAAAAACTTTTCCCTAAATGTTTTGCTTAGCCCTTAAGCAGACGCTTAACGGTATCGGTAGGCTGTGCGCCCTTCTTAATCCAGTCCTCAGCCTTTTCCTTGTCGATGTTTACAACTGCGGGTTCCTTGGTGGGGTCATAGTAACCGATTTCCTCGATAAAACGACCGTCGCGAGGGAAACGAGAGTCAGCAACAACTACACGATAGAACGGTGCCTTCTTTGCGCCCATTCTTCTCAGTCTGATTTTTACTGCCATATTATTATTCTCCTTTCAAAAGTAAATTATTATAAAAATAAGCGGGTGCTTATTTTAAAATCATTTTCACATTCCCGGAAATCCGCCGCCCATATTCATCGGGAATTTCGGCAGACGACGCTTTTTGCCCTTGCCCGTGAAGCCCATTTGCTTCATCATCTTCTGCATCTGCTCGAACTGTCGGAGGAGCTGGTTTACCTCCTCAACCGATGTTCCCGAGCCCGCGGCTATTCTGCGCTTTCGCTTCGCGTCGATTATCGACGGCTTTTCGCGCTCGCGCTTGGTCATTGACGTGATAATCGCCTTCGTGTGAGGCATCTTCTTCTCGTCGATGTCCTCGTCCTTGACCTTGCCCGCAACTCCCGGTATCATATTCAGCAGGTTTTTGATGCTGCCCATTTTTTCAATCTGCACAAACTGAGCGTACAGGTCGTTCAAATCAAACTTGTTTTCTTCAAGCTTTTTGACGGTTTTCTCCGCTTCTTTCTCGTCAAACGAAGCCTTTGCCTTGTCGATAAGCGTCAGGACATCGCCCATTCCGAGAATACGCGAAGCCATTCTGTCGGGGTAAAACGGCTCGATATCGTCCGCTTTTTCACCGATACCCGCGAATTTTATCGGTTTGCCCGTTATCGCGAGAACCGTCAGCGCAGCACCGCCTCTTGTATCACCGTCAAGCTTTGTGAGAATTACGCCCGTGATGTCAAGCGCGTCGTTGAAGCTCTGCGCTACGTTTACCGCGTCTTGTCCCGTCATCGAGTCAACAACAAGCAAAATCTCGTTCGGCTGAGTTTCCGATTTGATGTTTTTCAGCTCGTCCATCAGCGTTTCGTCTATGTGCAGACGGCCCGCAGTATCGAGCAGTACCGTGTCAAAGCCTTGGTCTTTCGCGAATTTAACGCCGTGCTTCGCAATATCCACGGGATTGCCCTGTCCCTCTTCAAAAACGTGTGCGCCGACCTTTTCACCGACAATCTTCAGCTGGTCAATAGCCGCGGGACGGTAAACGTCGCAGGCAACCAGAAGCGGTCTGCGGTTTTGTCCCATAAGCCACTTTGCGAGCTTCGCGCAGTGCGTGGTTTTACCCGCGCCCTGAAGTCCGCACATCATTATAATGCACGGCGGTTTTGACGGGAAATCAAGCTTTGCGGTCGTATTGCCCATAAGCTCGATAAGCTCCGTGCGCACGATATCGATAACCTGCTGCGCCGGAGTCAGGCTTTCCATAACCTTCGCTCCCAGCGCTTTTTCGCTCACCTTGTTCACGAAATCCTTCGCTACTTTAAAGCTCACGTCCGCGTCCAGAAGCGCCATTCTTACCTCGCGCATCGCGTCCTTTATGTCTTTTTCGGTGAGCTTTCCGTGACCCTTCAGCTTACCGAATACCGCGTTCAATTTTGACGACAATCCCTCAAAAGCCACTTCAAAGCCCCCTTACATCGATTTTTCGATTTCTTCCAGAAGCGCCGAAAGTTCCCCGAAACGCTCGTCGGGATATTCCCCGCAAAGCCGCCCCGCAAGCTCTTTCGCCTCGCTCAATCTCTTTTTGTTGGCAAGAAGCCGCTTTGCGTTTCCGAGAACTCTCTCCAGCTCCAGCAAGCGTTTCTCGCCGTTTTTCTGCGCTTCGTTCACCGACTGCCGCGAAATTCCGCCCATTTCTTCGGCAATTTCCGACAGCGACAAGTCCGAATTGTACTTCAAATCAAGTGCTTCACGCTGATTTTTCGAGAGCAGCTCTCCGTATATATCAAGCAAAAGCACCAAATTTCCGTCCATACGCGCTCCTGTGTAAATACTTTTATCCTTACACCAACAAAGGTTATTATAACAGATATTTTTCCGTTTGTCAAGAGGAATTTTCGGATTTTTTTCAAAAAGTGCTTAACAAAACGCAAATTTTATGTTATAATAAGAATATATTTTGTGTAAATCAGGGTGAAAGTATGTCTAAATTCAAATCGGCGTTTTTAAAATGCCTGCCGCTGCTCATTGTGCTGGTATCGACAGGAATTTTTATCTTTGCTATCAAATTTGTTATCGGCATTTTCTACGAGCCGAAGGATACCGTTTACTACAAGGAAAACGGTGATGAAAAATTTGTCGTCGTTCAGTGCTATCAGAACCCGTCAAGCCACTATTACGTTTTCACGGGTGATTATGTCTATGACGAAACCAAGCACAAAAATGTTGCCTCGGAGCACGACAACTCCCATATCAAGGACAACCCCCTCGCGATTTTTACCCTCAACGAAACGCCAGTGGTTATGGAGAAAACCGTTGTCAAGACGCTGATTTCTTCAAACGGGCTGAACGTTTATCAATTCGGGGAGTTTGTGCTCTATCGGCTGGAGGGTGAGTATGGCGTTTTTGCACCGCTGCGTGAATTTAAGGAAAGCGCAACTAAACGCAAAAACGACCTCTATGTCGTTCGACAATTGCTCAAAAATGAGCGATACAAGAGCTTTGAGCTCCCGTCGTGGGAAACCGAAGCCGATTTCCTCAAAAATCTTGAAAAAATCGAATGGCACCTCGACGCGGAATATAACGAAGATATATAACAACGGAAGGGAAAATTTATGGCAGAGAAAAGTTACCTGGATAATATAAGAAATTTCTGTATTATCGCGCACATCGACCACGGAAAATCCACGCTTGCCGACAGGATTTTGGAGCAGACCGAAACCGTGGCTCTCCGCGATATGGAGGAGCAGCTTCTCGATAATATGGATATCGAGCGCGAGCGCGGAATTACCATAAAAGCGCGCGCCGTTCGACTTAAATATCACGCGGACAACGGTGAGGACTATATCTTCAACCTTATCGATACCCCCGGTCACGTTGACTTTAACTATGAGGTTTCACGGTCGCTTGTGGCTTGCGAGGGTGCTGTCCTTATCGTGGACGCTTCACAGGGTATCGAGGCGCAGACTCTCGCAAACACTTATCTTGCCGTCGAAAACGACCTCGAAGTTGTGCCTGTGGTGAACAAAATCGATTTGCCGAGCGCGCGACCGCAGGAAGTTAAAGAGGAAATCGAAAACGTTATCGGTATCGAGGCTCTCGACGCACCCGAAATTTCCGCGAAAATGGGTATCAATATCCACGCGGTTATGGAGGAAATCGTAAACAAAATTCCCGCGCCGAAGGGCGATATCGAAGCGCCGCTCAAAGCACTGATTTTCGACGGCGTTTATGACAGCTACAAGGGTGTTATCGTTTATGTCCGCGTGAAAGAGGGCTGCGTGAAGCCGGGTGATAAAATCCGTATGATGGCTTCGGGAGCAGAATTTACCGTTGTTGAAACGGGTTATATGGGTGCAACGGAGCTTGTTCCCGCAAGCGGACTGAAAGCAGGCGAGGTCGGCTATATCACCGCTTCGATTAAGTCTATCGGCGATACAAAGGTCGGCGATACCGTCACAAACGCGCAAAATCCCGCCGACGAGGCTTTGCCGGGTTATCGCGAGGTCAACCCGATGGTCTTCAGCGGTATCTATCCCGCAGACGGTGCAAAATATCCCGATTTACGCGACGCTCTCGACAAACTTCAGCTCAACGACGCTTCGCTGTCATTCGAGCCGGAAAGCTCGGTTGCGCTCGGATTTGGCTTCCGCTGCGGTTTTCTCGGGCTGCTCCACATGGAGATTATTCAGGAGAGAATTGAGCGCGAGTATAACCTCGATATCATCACAACAGCGCCCTCAGTTGTCTATAAAATCGAAATGACGGACGGTACTGTCAGAATGATTGACAACCCGACAAATTACCCCGACATCACGCTTATCGCGCAGAGCTATGAGCCTATGGTCAACGCGCACGTCTACTCCCCGTCGGAATATGTCGGAGCGATTATGGAGCTTTGTCAAAACAGGCGCGGTGTGTTCAAGGATATGAAATATATCGACGAGAAGCGCGTGGATTTGCACTATGAGCTCCCGCTCAACGAAATCATCTACGACTTTTTCGACGCGCTGAAGTCCCGCACACGCGGTTATGCAAGCTATGACTACGAGATGATTGGATTTGCGCCGTCAAAGCTCGTCAAGCTTGATATAATGCTAAACGGAGAGGTCATCGACGCGCTTTCGTTTATCGTTTTCGCGGACAGAGCATACGAGCGCGCGCGCAAAATGGCTGAAAAGCTCAAGGAAAATATCCCGCGGCAGCTCTTTGAAATTCCTATTCAGGCTTGCGTCGGCGGTAAAATCATCGCGCGCGAAACTATCAAGGCGCTTCGCAAGGACGTTCTCGCAAAGTGCTACGGTGGTGATATCACGCGAAAGAAGAAGCTTCTCGAAAAGCAAAAAGAGGGCAAGAAGCGTATGCGGCAATTCGGCACGGTTGAAGTACCGCAGGAAGCGTTTATGGCTGTGCTTAAACTGGACGACGATTGATATGCTCGGACTTTATATTCACGTTCCGTTTTGCGTGCGAAAGTGCCCGTACTGCGACTTTTACTCCGAGAAATTTTCCCGCGAGAAAAGCGAAAAGTTTGCGGAGGCTGTTCTCAGAAATCTCGCACGTTATCCCGTCAAATTCGACACGGTTTATTTTGGCGGGGGAACTCCCGCGCTGATTTCGGGGAAAATCGCGGAAATTCTGCGCGAGGTCGATTATCCCGAGAACGCGGAAATTACCGTGGAGTGCAACCCCGATGTTGTCAACGAGAAGGTTCTCGCGGAGCTCAAAAACGCGGGTGTAAATCGGCTGTCGTTCGGCGTGCAGTCGCTTGACGAGAACGAACTGAAAGCGCTCGGACGGCTTCACGGAACGGAAAGCGCGAAAAAAGCGATTTTGCTCGCGCACTCGCTCGGGTTTGAGAACATCTCGGCGGACATTATGCTGGGTGTACCGAGGCAGACCGTGAAGTCGCTTGAACAGACGATTGACGGGCTTTGCGCGCTCCCGATAACGCACGTTTCCGCGTATCTCCTCAAAATTGAACCGAACACCCCGTTTGGCAAAAATCCGCCCGAAATCCCCGATGAGGACGGGCAGGCTGAACTTTATCTCGCGGCTGTTGAACAGCTTGAAAAGCGCGGTTTTTCTCAATATGAAATCAGCAATTTCGCGAAAAACGGCTTTGAGAGCCGCCACAATCTGATTTACTGGCGCGCTGAGCAGTATGTCGGAATAGGTCCCGCCGCGCACTCCTATTATAATGGAAAGCGGTTTGCTGTGACGGGAAATCTCGAGGAATTTATCGAAAATCCCGTTCAGCGGGAGATTGTCACCGACGAAAATCCTGACAAATACGAGGAAAAAATCCTGCTCGGGCTGCGGCTTCGCGAGGGAATTCCGCTCGACGAGCGCATTGAAAAGCGGCTTCGGCTTATTCCGCGGGAGTATTTTCGGGTTGAGAAGGGAAGGGTTTCGCTTACACCGAAAGGGTTCCTCGTTTCTAATCAGATTATCGCCGCGATTTTGGGATAATTTAAAGCCGCCTGATTTGGCGGCTTTTTTGTGCGTTTCCTTGCGTTTTCGTTGGCGTTTAGCCAACGAAAACGCTTGGGGGAAAACTCTTGTTTTCCCCCAAACCCCTTTAGCGCTTTTGAACGCGTTTTTGTCGCTTCGCTCCAGTAGCGCGGCTTCGCCGCGAGTATCGGCACTTCGCGCCGAGTGCCTTCGGCGACCAAAAAACTTTTTCTGAAGAAAAAGTTTTCTGGACTTTCAAAAAGACTTTTTTCGCTTCGCGGTGCTCAAGTGAGGCTTTGCGAAAAATTATGCCTTCAACTTCGATACCTCGTTGTGCAATATCGCAGACATACCTGTCAATTCCTCGCACGACGCCGCTGACTCCTCCGCCGTCGAGCTGTTCTGCTCCGTTACCGCGCGAATTTGGTCCGTGTCCTCTTCAACTCTACGCACACTCTCCGACTGTACCGCCGACGCTTCCGATATCCTCGAAATGTACTCCGCCGTCTGCTCTGAAAAACTCTTTACCTCCGTCATCGCAGCCGCCGTCCGCGCCGCAATCTCCGCTCCGTTATTCACAGCGTCAATCGTTGCCGTAATAAGCGCGTTTGTATTGCTTGCAGCCTCGGCAGACTTCGACGCAAGATTTCTTACCTCGTCCGCTACTACCGCAAAGCCCTTTCCTGCCTGTCCCGCTCGCGCCGCTTCAATCGCAGCATTCAGCGACAATATGTTCGTCTGGAAAGCTATGTCCTCAATCGTCTTGATTATCACGCTAATCTGATTTGAACGATTTTTAATCTCCTCCATTGCTGACAACATATTCTTGATTTCTCTGTCTTGATTTGTTATCCTGTCGGCTGTCACCTTTGACAGATTATCCGCTTTCTCGGCATTTTCCGTGTTGAACCGGATTTGCTCGGATATCTTGTCAATCGCGTCCGCAAGCGTTTCAATCGACGCAGCCTGCTTTGACGTGCCCTCGGCAAGCTTCATCGTGCCGTCGGACATCTGCTCTGCTCCGTTTCTCACGCTGTCCGCAGACGACGAAATGTGTCGGATTATCTCGCTAAGATTGCTTCTGATTTGCTTGAACGATTTGTCAATCTGCTCAAAATCGCCAATATACTCGCGGCTCGGCTCTCCCGAAAAATCTCCGCCCGCCATCATCGAAAGCAAGCGCGAAATGTCGCCTATGTAATCGCGGAGTGTGTGCTTTGCTTCCTCCAGCTTTCTCGCAAACTGACCGATTTCATCATTGCCGAAATTAAACGTTGAGTCGGGAGTTGAAAGCTGTCCCGTGCGCATTTCCTCGGCTATTCTGTTTGACTCCAAAATCGGCTTTCCGACAAGCTTTTTCGTGAAGAACATCAATATCAGGTCTACGACAACTAAAACCGCAACCGACAAAAGCGACGAAATTAACACCATATTTCTGAACGATGCGTCGGAGCTTGCCGAGGACATTCCCGAAAAATACGCGCCGACAATGTTTCCGTCATAGTCTTTCATCGGCTGATAATTTACAAAGTGGTTTTGTCCCAAAATCACGGCTTGTCCGATATACAGATTTCCGTCCTGAAGTACCGTCTTTGCGACATTATCCTCCATTTGCGTATCAACAGCGCGCGCTCCCGTTTCATCAGCAATCGTTGTCGAATAGCGTTTGCTTCCCGAAAACAGCGAAACCTCCGAGCCTGTCTGAGTTTTTACGCTGTCGAGATAGCCAAACTCGCGCAAATCCATTCCCATAAGTATCATTCCGACAATTTCGCCCGTGTCGTTGAATGTAATGGGTCCCATATACTGCACGGAAAGCTCGACATTTTCGTCCGTGAAAATACCGCTTATCGGCTCGCCCTCGATAACGTCGTTTATCCGCGATGAAGCAAGATTGTAGTTGTCGGATTTCCAGATAATCTGTCCTCCCAAATCGCAGATACACGCAAAATCATACTCAGAGGTCTTCGACTCCTCCCAGCGCTTTGTCACTTTATCGAGATTTTTCCCCGTCAGCGCAGAGTAATCTACGCCTTCACCGCCCCACGAAAGAGCTATTCCCTTTAAGCGGTCAATCTGTACCGTTACGTCGTTTTCCAGCACTCCCACTCCCACGGAAGTCTGCGAAACCAAAACCTGGTCGCTGTGGGTTTTCGACACAAGTACGCTTACCGTTACTACTATTGCAACCATTATTACCAATGCAACCGTGACAATTGATAATATTTTCTTGGTTATTTTTGACATTTGATTACCCCCGAATGATGAAAAGAAAATTTAACTAATACTTATTTTTATTATACCATATTAATATGCAATTGTAAAGGCTTTTCTCTTTTTTGTGTAATCGATAACATAATGTTTGTTAAAATTCAACAAAAAGTGAGCGGCAGATATTTCCGCCGCTCTGAGGGGTATGTTATGCAGGGCATTCAGCCTTGCCCGAAAACTGTGATTACAGGTAGCTGTTGACAATTCTTATCATCATATCCGACAGCTTTTCTACGTTATACGCGCCGACCGTGGGTTTGAGATGACCACCGCCGATACCGCTGTCGTCGGTGAGGAAGGTGTAGGTGCCGCCTGTCGTGAATGCCATTGTGCGGAGGAGATACTCGGTTGACTTGTCGATACCGCTGGACGCAATCGGGATAATTCTGATACCCTTTTCAGCCGCCGAGCGAATGGACTTGTTCACGCTGTCGATAATCTGTATATCGGTATGAGGCGGTGCGTCAAGTACCAAGAACATTATCTTAACCGAATTTTCGCACCAATCGTGGTTGTTAATCGCGCTGTCAAGTGCCTTGTGAACAGCTTCCTCGAAATCTCCGCCGCCGTCAGCGGACTGCTCCTTTATTGCCTTTGCAGCCTGCTCGATATCATCGGTGAACGGGAACTGACGTACCACATACTCGTCGCCCTCGTCACGGTAGAAATTCACGCTTGTGTGAACGGGAATGTTTGAGTTGTCGGACTTGATTTTGCGGACAATGTTTTCAAGCTCCACCTTCAAGTACTCCAGCTCATCGCCCATAGAGCCCGTCGTGTCGCACATTATCATAAAGTCAAGCGAAGGCACTTCCATATCACGCGCGACTTCTCCGAGGTCACAGGAAACCTCTGCGTTGTCCAGAACTCCGTCAATCGTTTTGGAAACACCGCCGAATTCAACGACAATATCCTCGGTCGGACCGTTTATCGCGGGATAAAACAGGTATGCCATTCCGTTGTTGTCGGTCACGGCGCTTGAAATCGCGTTCTTGCAGCTTACCTTCGCGCCCTCGAACGCCTCGCCGTTTGACGTTACCTTAACCGCAATCCGGCAATCGGTTTTGTTATTCCAGGTCTTTTTGTAGCTGTTCCAATCCTCGTGAGAAGAATAGAGCGCGTTCCAATCAGCCCAATGAGCGTTGTCATTCCACTCGCCGCCCGTGAGAAGTCCCGCCTGCGGGGGGATTTCGGGGTCGGTCGGCTCAACAGGCTCGATGATTATGGCGGGTTCTTCAACAGGCGGTGCGATATCTCCCGACGGTGCTGTAGGAGCTGCCGCGCCGCCTTTTATCATCGCGCCGTCTGTGGTTACCGCAGTATCTTCCGCTACCGCAAACTCCGCAAAGTCGCCCGTTTCGGGACGTTTGCCCGTGCCGCCGATGTCGGTTGCCTTGTAATCAGTAATTGAATGAGAGCCGCTGCTTTCGGGCTTTGAGGGTGTAGGTCCGTTTGTTCCCGTGCTTGAACAGCCCGCAAGCGATAAAACTACTGCTATTGCCGAGATAATTGACAGGTATTTTTTCATAAGTTTACCTCTTTTCTTCAAGTCAAAAATCGGTGAAAAAGCGCCGGATTTATATATTACCCCGATTATTTTTCTTGATTGTTTTGCGAATTTTACTTTGATTTATATTAACGCCGTGCGGCGCTTTTCCCTTGGAAAAATCTCCTTGTTTTTCGCTTTCTGAAAATAATACCCGACAACTTACGAAAAGGTTGCACAAAATTTAAAAAAATTTCCCCTCGGTTAAACCAAGGGGAATTTTGCTGTTTTTATTTAATCAGATTTTTTCTCCGGTGTAGGTGTAGGTGTTTCCCTCTCTGGAAATTGTGCCGTCTTTATTTACCTTGTAGCCGGTATAGGCGCCGCGTGACGAAGCGAATTCATAGTCAACAACAAGCAAAACCAAATCTTCGTTGTTTTCACCCATTTGAACAAATCGCACAGGAGTATACTCTTTCCAGGCGAACAGCGGCTCGAACACTTCCTTCGCGTTGTCAATCCACTCCTCAAGGCTTACCTTTGGCTCCTCGGTTTTTTCCCAGCTTTCTCTCTCCTTGCCCTCAATGTCGTAACCGCAAAGCTCTATCATACCGTCTTCAATGTGAATATAGCTGTCGTCGTTATCCGAGAGATAATAGCCATCCTGCAAATCTACCTCGGTTTTCACAACATCGCCCTTTTCTGCGCCGTCATCAGCCGCCGATGCAACTGTACAGCCCGTAAATGTGAGAATTCCCAGAATGCCTGCTAATGCTAATATTTTTTTCATAAGATGACCTCCTTTGTAAAATGATTTTATAAAAGCATATTTCAGCTATTATATCTACAACCATTGTACTCAATATACACGCCTTGAAAGAAAATACCCATAAAATAGGTTGGGTGAACTTCTGTTGTCTGTATCATAACATAATCAGGAGAATGCCCAATAACATTACCTTCAAGGTCCGTATAATCACCACTATGGGTATATGTCGCTAAAAATTTTTCGTTACTGAAAGTAAAAGTGTTTGCATCCGAAATGGTTAAGAACCTATTTGAGGTTGAAGAAACCGGGTAAATTACGTTTGTCATTACAGCATCACTTGACGAAATCGTCATATACACATCATCTGTTGCTCTAAGAACCCCGGAATAAAGTGGATTAAATGTATTATCGGTAGCATACGCACTTATGCTTACAAACTGGCAAACAATTACCAACACAAACGCTAATACACTTTGTGAAACTTTTTTTATCATATTGAACCTCCAAAAAATTTATTCACTTTTATTTTATTATAGCACATATTCAATGATTTTGCAACCTGTAATATTACACGAACATACAACTGTTCTTTTGAACATCTTGCATATTATTGTATCAACATGAAACTATTATGTTATCTAATTATCTGTATAAAATATTACAAACAAAAAATTCCCCTCGGGTAAACCAAGGGGAAAAATCTCTTAATCTTCTTTATTCAAAAGCTTTGAAAATTCAAGCGCCTTTCCGAGGTCGCCGTTTACTTTCAGCTTTCCGAGCGTGTAGGCAGCCACAGGATTGAGCTTTCCGTCAATGAATTTCAGGAAATTCTCCGACGTCATCACGATTTCGCAGCTTCTGTCGTTGTACTCGTAGGGCTCAACGTTTACCTTTTTGTCCTTGATTTCAACGTAGAAAACACCGCCGTTTTTGCCTGTCAGCGTTACCATAACCGCGAGAAAATCGGTCTTGGAAGCGTCAATCTGCTTGCTCTTTTCGCGAACAAGCTCAACGATTTCTTCAAATTTCATAGCTTTGCCTCCTCTTAAAATGCTAGTCTTTCCTCAATATATGTCTTTACCTCGGCAATCGGAATTCTTACCTGCTCCATTGTGTCGCGCTCGCGTATCGTCACGCAGCCGTCGGTTTCGCTGTCGAAATCGTATGTTATGCAAAACGGTGTGCCAACCTCGTCCTGACGGCGATAGCGCTTGCCGATTGCTCCCGCTTCGTCAAAGTCAACGGGGAAGCTCTTGGAAAGCTCCTCGAAAAGCTCGGTTGCCTTCTCGGACAGCTTCTTCGACAACGGGAGAACTGCCGCTTTAATAGGCGCGAGAGCGGGATGGAAGTGCATTACATTTCTTGTTGTGCCGTCTTCAAGCTGCTCCTCGTCATAAGCGTCGCAGACAACCGCAAGGAACAGACGCTCAACACCAAGCGACGGCTCGATTACATAAGGAACGTATTTTTCGTTGGTTTCGGGGTCGAAGTATTCAAGGGACTTGCCGCTTGTCTTGATGTGCTGATTGAGGTCGTAGTCGGTTCTGTCCGCAACTCCCCAAAGCTCACCCCAGCCAAACGGGAACAAGTACTCGAAGTCCGTGGTTGCCTTGGAGTAGAAGCACAGCTCCTCGGGAGAATGGTCGCGCAGACGGAGGTTCTCCTCCTTGATGCCGAGCGACAAGAGGAAGTTCTTGCAGTAGCTTCTCCAGTACTCAAACCACTCCAAATCCGTGCCGGGCTTGCAGAAAAATTCAAGCTCCATTTGCTCAAACTCGCGCACACGGAAGATAAACTGTCCCGGTGTAATCTCGTTTCTGAAGGATTTTCCTACCTGCGCAACTCCGAACGGCACTTTTTTACGGCTCGTTCTCTGAATATTCGCGAAGTTTACGAAAATTCCCTGCGCGGTTTCGGGACGAAGATAAAGGTCGTTTTTGCTGTCCTCGGTTACGCCCTGAGCGGTCTTGAACATCAGGTTGAACTGACGGATATCCGTGAAATTCGTGCTTCCGCAATTCGGGCACTTGATACCCTTTTCACGGATATACTCAACCATTTTCTCGTTCGACCAGCCGTTTGCGTCCGTTTCGCCGAAGTCCTCGATGAGCTTGTCGGCACGGTGACGGGTTTTGCAGTCCTTGCAGTCCATCAGCGGGTCGGAAAATCCGCCGACGTGTCCAGAAGCTACCCAAGTCTGCGGGTTCATCAGAATTGCGCTGTCAAGTCCTACGTTGTACTTGTTCTCCTGAATGAACTTCTTGCGCCAAGCTTTTTTGATGTTCTCTTTCAGCTCAACTCCAAGCGGGCCGTAATCCCAGGTGTTTGCAAGTCCGCCGTAGATTTCACTTCCCGGATATACAAATCCTCTGTGAATACACAGCGTCTTTATCGTGTCGAGAGATTTCTGCTTGTTGTCCATAAATATTTTACCTTTCATTATTTTTTTCGCTTTTATTGCGAAACCGCGTTTTTATTGCAGGCTTTTTACTCCTACACTATCCGCGCTCAGCTCTTTTGCAATCAAGATATATACCATCGGAAACGTGTCATCGGACGTATTCTGCGCGTGCTCGGAAATTTTCCTCGAAATTTCCTCCAGCTCGGCTACCGTCTTTGCCTCAAACATCTTTCGGTGAAGCTCCAGCTGCTCGTATTCCCACGCGTCTATCGCGGCAATCAGCCTCTTGTGCAATTCCTCGTATTTCTCGGGAGGCACTATCTCGGCAAATTCCTTCAAGGACTGCTCGCGCATTTTCAGCGCGGGCTGAGCTTTTTCGGCATTTTCCGAAAGCTCCTTCAAAGCCGCCTCGTTGATTTCCAGCGGAGAAAGCTCAATCAGGTCAAGCAACGAGTTCAGATATCTGTTCCACGAGCTTTCTATCGCCGTTTTGTACTCCTCGGGACTGAGCCGCTTTTCACCCGACGAACACCCGCAGAGCAGCATTATCGGCAAAAGCAGGAAAACTGCGAGATGTTTAGCGCGCTTCGCCATATTACAGCTTCTCAATCCAGCCCATATCATCGGGCAGCTTGCCGTACTGAATACCGGTCATTGCGTCGTAGAGCTTCTGAGTCAGCTTGCCTATCTTATTATCGCCGATTTCCATAACCTTATCGCCCCAGCGAAGATGTCCTACGGGAGATACAACTGCCGCTGTGCCCGTGCCGAATACCTCCTCCAGCTTGCCCGCGTCATAAGCGTCGGCAACCTCCTGAATGGATATTCTGCGCTCGGAAGCCTTTAGTCCCCATTTCTTGCAGAGTTCAAGAACGGATTTTCTCGTGATACCGCTCAAAACAGAGCCCTGAAGCTGCGGTGTAACAACCTCTCCGTCGATTACGAACATTATGTTCATCGAGCCTACTTCCTCGATATACTTCTGCTCGATACCGTCAAGCCAGAGTACCTGAGAATAATTTATCTTGTGCGCGTCGTCCTGAGAGTGCAGCGAAGCCGCGTAGTTTCCTCCGGTCTTTGTGAAGCCCATTCCTCCGCGTACCGCTCTTACATAATTCGTTTCAACGTAAATCGAAACAGGCTCAAGTCCCGTGGAATAATATGCTCCCGACGGGCTGCAGATTATCATAAAGTAATATTTATCTGCGGGACGTACTCCGAGGAACGGGTCTGCCGCGAAAATGAACGGACGAATGTACAGCGAAGCTCCGTCTGTGTGCGGAACCCAATCCTTATCAACCTCCACAAGCGTGTGAAGCGCCTGCAATGCGTCCTCGACAGGTATCTGCGGAATTACAAGTCTTTCCGCAGAGATATTCATTCTCTTGAAATTCTCCTCCGGACGGAAAAACTGAATAGAACCGTCTGCCGTTCTGTATGCCTTCAAGCCCTCGAAAATCTCCTGCGCATAGTGCAGTACCATTGCTGCGGGTGAAAGCTCGATATTTCCGTACGGTACCACTCTCGCGTCGTGCCAGCCCTTGCCCGTGTCATACTCCATCACGAACATATGGTCCGTAAAAATATGTCCGAAGCCGAGTTTGCTTTCGTCAGTCGGTTTTTCCTTGGGTCTTGTTGTCTTTTCAATCCTGATTTCCATAATTTCTACCTTCCTTTTTCAAGTTCGGGAGCGAGAACTTTAAGCCTTTTTGCAAGCACATTTTCTTCTCACTTCATTTTTCTCTAATATTTTACCACTTTTCCGCGCAATTGTCAAGGGCAACTCCATACAAGATTACCCACTTTATGCAATCTTTTTTGGGGAAAATTGCGGGTTTTCACTCTTTTCAGCTTTGCTCCCTCCCCGCTCGCGGTTCTCGTTTGTTTTCCGAAGGAAAACCACGGCGCCCCGCGCCGTGAAATTTGCGCAGCAAATTTAAACGAGTACCGCGGCTTTTCCGAAGCCGCCCCGTAGGGGTGGGTGAGGAAAAGCACCCCGCAGGAAGCCCGATTTTTCACTTCCAGTTTCTGCTGAAGCTCACGCTCGGTTCTTCCAGTGCGGGATTTGACGTATGCAGTTTCCTGCGCTTTTGAACCGACACATAATCCGAGATATTGAACGGCTTTTTCTCGGGTGTGTTCTTGAACTGCTCCAGATAATAATTCACCGATTTCTCCAGCTTTTTCGTGTTCCCGAAGCGTTCCCTGATTACCAGCACGGGCATTTCCTCGAAAAGTCGCTCGTTCAGCTCCGAGCTGTCAAATTCAAGGTTTCCGTCCTCGGAGATGTGATACCCCAGCCTGTCACTTTCCTGACAATAACAGCGGATTTCTCCCTTGAACGTGAGGTTGTGAGGGGCGGTTTTCGGGTCGCGCGACACCGACTCCAGCTTATCAAACGGTATGTAGTACAGCCGCCGCATAATTACTCTCGCTCCGAAATGAACGTACTCTCCCGCGTACTCGCTGAACACCATTCCCTTCGGCAGAAAATCAAAATATGTGTATTTGCTGTGACGTTTTTTATATTTTTCGGTGATGTATACCGCAGAAAACGCAAATATCATTCCCAGAAGCACAAGTCCCCCGATTACTCCCAGCAGCAGGTACACTATATCCGAACCGAAATTCAGCACGATATTTACCGTGCAGAATATACATACCGCAAATATCGACAAAACCGTCAATATCATCATATGCTTCAGCCGTTCGGTATATCTCGCGGTTTCCGCGTGGAAAAAATACTTCAAATAATCACTTCTTTTCTTGCTGTTTTCTGTTATTCTTCATGCCCCGTTGATTTCGGTATGCTCGCAAAGCCACTGTCAAACGCTATTATAAAGCGGCAATCGGGGAATTTTACCGACATCAGACGCGAAATCTCCTCTTTGATTTCATCCTCGGAAAGCCCGCAGTCACTCGGCATTACGCAGTCAAATATTACCTTCGTTTCCTCGACGGCGGGAATTGTCCTCAAATCGTGGATTGTTATACGCTCGTCGATTTTCTTCACTATTTCGCTGAGCTGCTCATTGAGCTGTCCTTCAAGACTTCCGCCCGAAGCTATCGGGTCGGGGTGAACCAGCATATTCAGACCGTCGCGCAGAAAATCCCGCTCGATTTTGTCGATTATTTCGTGGCACTCGTTTAGCGTCATTGCCTCGGGCACCTCGACGTGTACCGAAGCAAACTGACGTCCCGGACCATAATCGTGTATCATCAAATCGTGCGTTCCGATTACTCCCTCGTACGAGAGGATTTTTTCGCGTATCTGCTCAACCTGCTCCTCGTCGGGCGCTTTTCCCAGAAGCGGGCTCATCGCTTCCTTGATAAGTCCCACACCGCTGTACAAAATGAAAATCGCGACCGCTGCCGCCATTATTCCATCCAGCTTTACTCCGAAAAAGTGAGAAATCAGAAATGCCGCAAGAACCGTGCTCGTTGTGATAACATCGTTTCGGCTGTCCGCAGAGGTTGCACGGAGAGTTTCGGAATGGATTTTTTTGTCCAGCTTCCGGTTAAACAGCATCATCCAGAATTTCACCAGAATAGATACCCCCAGCACCACCGCAGGCAGTATCCCGAACTCAACCTCCGTGGGATTTATGATTTTGTCGATGCCGTCGCGCAGCAGCTCAAATCCGATTGCGATAATCAGTGCCGCTACCATAAATCCCGCCAAGTACTCGTATCTGCCGTGTCCGTAAGGGTGCTCACGGTCGGCGGTTTTTTCGCTCAGCTTGAAGCCGATAAGGCTGATAACGCTCGAAGAAGCGTCCGAGAGGTTATTCGCAGCGTCCGCGGTTATCGAAACGCTCCCCGACAACATTCCCGCGATGAATTTTCCCACGCACAGCAAAACGTTACAACAAATCCCGACTTTGCCCGAGAGCTTGCCGTATGCCGTTCTGACCGTGGGATTTTCCACGTTTTCATAGTCTTTGACAAAGGTTTTTACAAGTAAATTTGTCATTATTTCACCCGCTCAAATGTAAATTCTGTATTATTTTCATTATAGCACCGCGATATACGGTTAGTCAAGAATAAATTGCTTGACAAAGAGGGAAAAATATGATAAAATAGAAGTGTGCCGGGGGTACTTTTTTAAAAAAGTTGAGAGAACGCAAATTCACGACTGTCGAGAAATCGTCAGATGCGATGAAACGTTCTAACGGTTAGGCTTTGTGCCCTGGGGGCAGCTTCTGCCTGCCGTTAGAACGTTGATGAAGCAGATGGCGGTTTATCGACAGTCGAAGATGTTCAACCCTTTGAACCTGTTGGTTAATACCATCGAAGGAAGGCGGATTTTCACAAGTGAAATCCTCGCTTTTCGCGGGGACTTTTTTGTTGGAGGTAGTTTATGCAGAGCGTGAAAAAATGCCTTACAATCGCAGGCTCCGACTCCTCGGGCGGCGCAGGTATCCAAGCCGACCTCAAAACCTTTGCCGCTCATAAATGCTATGGCGCAAGCGTTATCACGTCCGTTGTCGCTGAGAATACCTCGCGCGTTATCTCCGTGTTCAATCTCCCCGCAGATGAAGTCGCAAAACAGATTGACGCGGTTTTTGAGGATATAGAAATCGACGCGGTGAAGCTCGGTATGCTCCCGACTGCCGATATCGTCAAAACAGTTGCTAAAAAGCTCTCGGAGTATAAGCCAAAGCACATCGTCTGCGACCCCGTGCTTGTCGCAACAAGCGGTGACGCGCTCTCCGACAGCGGTATTATCCCCGCGTATATCGAGCATATCTTCCCGATTGTCGATTTGCTCACGCCGAATATCCCCGAGGCAGAAAGCTTCACGGGAGATAAGATAAACGATATCAACGATATGAAAGCCGCCGCTCAGAAAATCGCTTCGCTCGGCGCAAAAGCGGTGCTCGTTAAGGGAGGACATCTCGGTGCAGGTCACGCAACGGATATTCTGCTCTATGAAAATAACGACCCGATGACCATAAAAGCGCTCAAAATCGACTCGCCGAATACTCACGGGACAGGCTGTACGCTCTCCTCGGCTATCACCGCAAATCTCGCAAACGGTTTTGCGATTGGAGGCGCAGTTTTCTCCGCAAAGGACTTCATCACAGAAGCGATTTCCAAGTCCTATCAAGTCGGAAAAGGTCACGGTCCCGTCAACCATTTCCACGCGCTTTGGGCAAAATCGGGAAAGTAATTCGGTTAATCTCGGCTGTCGTTTCGGCAAGCTGTTTAAAGAAAGGTGCATATAAATGAGAGAATACGCTACACAAATGGAAGCGGCAAAAAAGGGAATTATCACTCCCGAAATGAAAATTGTCGCTGAAAAGGAATATTGGGACGCAGAGAAAATCCGCGAAAAGGTCGCGACAGGTGAAATCGCTATCCCCGCGAATGTAAATCACAAGTCGCTTTCGCCGGAGGGTATCGGCGGAGGTCTTCGCACGAAAATCAATGTAAACCTCGGCATTTCCGGCGACGCGAAAAACTATGACCTCGAAATGCAGAAGGTTGATATGTCGATAAAATTCGGCGCGGAGGCGATTATGGATTTGTCGAATTACGGCAAAACCAACACCTTCCGAAAAGAACTTGTCGCAAAATCTCCCGCAATGATTGGCACTGTGCCGATGTATGACGCTATCGGTTATCTCGAAAAGGATTTGCTCGATATCAAGGCTGAGGATTTCCTCAGAGTTGTCCGCGCGCACGCAGAAGAAGGCGTTGACTTTATGACAATTCACGCGGGTATCAACCGCCGCGCCGTTGAGGCTTTCCGCCGCGACCCGCGCAAGATGAACATAGTTTCCCGCGGAGGCTCGCTCCTTTTCGCGTGGATGATGATGACCGGCAACGAAAACCCGTTCTATGAGTTCTACGATGATGTTCTCGATATCCTTCGCGAATTTGACGTCACCATTTCCCTCGGTGACGCGCTTCGCCCCGGCTGTATCGACGACAGCACCGACGCGGGACAAATCGCTGAGCTTATCGAGCTTGGTGCGCTCACCGAAAGAGCCTGGGCAAAGGACGTTCAGGTTATGGTTGAGGGTCCCGGACATATGGCAATGAACGAAATTGCCGCAAATATGCAGCTTCAGAAACGTATCTGCCACAACGCGCCGTTTTATGTTCTCGGTCCGCTTGTTACCGACATTTTCCCCGGATACGACCACATCACCTCGGCAATCGGCGGGGCTATCGCAGCGGCTTCGGGCGCGGATTTCCTGTGCTATGTCACTCCCGCTGAACACCTTCGTCTGCCAGATTTGAGCGATGTTAAGGAGGGTATCATCGCTAGCAAAATAGCTGCACACGCTGCCGATATAGCGAAGGGTGTTCCTCACGCACGCGACAAGGACAACGAAATGGCTGAGGCTCGTCACAAGGTTGACTGGGACGAGATGTTCAAAATCGCTGTTGACGAGGAGAAAGCGCGCGCGTATTTCGAGAGTACGCCGCCCGCTGACCGCCACACCTGCTCGATGTGCGGGAAAATGTGCGCGGTTCGCACCACAAATATGATTCTTGAGGGAAAAGAAGTAAAGTTCTGCTCCGAAAAATAATAAAAATTCCCCCGTTTTTCGCGGGGGATTTCTTTGGAAAGGTTTGTTTTATGGATAAGAAAAATATCGACTACACGCTCTATTTCGTCACGGACAGGGAGCTGATGTCCTGCGATACCGTTGAGCAATCGGTTGAGCGGGCAATCGACGGAGGAGCTTCGGTTATTCAGCTTCGCGAGAAGAATTTGTCCTCGCGCGAGTTTTACGAAACGGCGCTTCGGCTGCTTGAAATCACAAAGCCGCGAAATGTCCCGCTTATCATAAACGACAGGCTCGACATCTGTCTTGCTGCGGACGCGGACGGCGTACACCTCGGGCAATCGGATATCCCCTGCAAAATCGCGCGGGAAATCCTCGGAGAGGGAAAGATAATCGGTGTTTCCTCGCATAATGCCGCTGAAGCGCTTCAAGCGCAAAAGGACGGCGCAGATTATCTCGGTGTGGGAGCGGCTTTTTGCACGTCAACTAAAACCAACACAACTCCCGTTACTCCCGAAACTATCCGCGAAATCCGCGAAGCCGTTTCGCTTCCGTTTGTCGTTATCGGCGGCGTCAACGAGAAAAATATCTCGCAGCTCTACGGGCTTGGAATTAACGGCGCGGCTGTCGTTTCGGCAATCTGCGCGAAGCCCGACATCACAGCGGCAGCCCGCGAAATGCGAAAAGCCGCGGAACAGCTCTAATCAAATTCCCGTCAAATCAAAGCTCGGCGTGTACTCCTCTTTCGCCGAGCTTTTTTCCTGCATAAATCCCTGCAAGCCCGCTTCCAGAACCGCGTCAAGCGCTTTTTGATACTCGAATGTCGTTATCCGGCGGTTCATTTTCGCAAAATCGGGATTGGTTTTCACCTCGCCGAACGGGGTGTACTGGCTCATCAAACTGAACAGAATTTCCCCGCCAAACCGCTCCCCGACTCGCTTTATCACCTCAACGCTGTCCTTGTAGCAATTCGGCAGAACCAAGTGCCGCACGACCGTTCCCTTTTGCAAAATCCCGCTTTTATCGAAAACCGGCTTTCCCGTCTGCCTTATCATCTCGGAAACCGCTCTCATCGCGATTTCAAAATAACTTGGCGCGCCCGACAGTTTCACGGCAAGCTCGTCATCGAAATATTTCACATCGGGCAGGTAAATATCGACAAGTCCGTCCAGCATTTTCAGCGTTTCCACCCGCTCGTAACCGCCGCTGTTGTACACAATCGGCACCCGCAAACCCTGTTTTCTCGCAATTTCAAGCGACCTTATTATCTGTGGAACGAAGTGCGTCGGGTTCACCAGATTTATATTCAGCGCGCCCTGTTCTTCCAACTCCAGAAAAATCTCCGACAAGCGCTCCTCGCTTATCTCTTTGCCCTTTTTCCCTCTGCTTATCTCGCTGTTCTGGCAAAATCTGCACCTCATCATACACCCCGAGAAAAACACCGCTCCGCTCCCGCGCTCTCCCGAAATGCACGGCTCCTCCCAATAGTGAAGCCCCGCTCTCGCGGCAACTATCCTCTCACCCATTCCGCAAAAGCCCGCTCCTTTTGACCTCTCAGCCCCGCACCGCCTCGGGCACAACTCGCACTTTTCGTTCACGCTCTCGTTCTCGTTCATTCCCGATTTCTTCCCCTCTCTTGCCACGCGCGCTCCCCGCTCGCGGTTCTCGTTTGTTTTCCGCAGGAAAACCACGGCGCGCAGCGCCGTGAAATTTGCGAAGCAAATTTAAACGAGTACCGCAGCTTTTCCGAAGCCACCCCGTAGGGGTGGGTGAGGAAAAGCACACGCAGCGCGCTTTCCGGATTATGTAAAAAGCCGCCTCGCGTCCTTGCTTGGCGGCAGTTTTATGTTGATTTGCTGATTATAGGTTGCGGTTAAGCGACTGTCCCGTGGCTCTTCCGACAACCGCGCTGTTGTAATAGCCGATTTTCTGCTTGGTCTGCTTCAGCGCTTCAAGCTCGCGCCGTGAATCAATATGCTGGTTCTTGAACTGACCCGAGATGATTTTGTCCTTGTCGAGTATCCTCTGCTTTGCAACGGAAATGTTCCTCTGCAAAAGCTGAAGATTTTTGTGCTCCTCGTCAAGCGGAGTGCTGATGTAACTGCCGTTAATCAGCGCTTTCAAAAGCGCAGCCTCGTCCGGATTTTCAAACTCAACCACTGCCTCAAGGTCGTCCTTCAGCTCGTCAAGGGAAGCAATAAGCTCGTTTCTGGCAATAAGCCCCTGCTGGATAACCTCAAGCTCCGCGTTTATCATATTGTCGGTCTGCTTTTCGTATTCCTGAAGCGTTGCAAGGATTTTCTCCATTATCTCCCGCACCTTTTCACAGCCAAAAAGCTCTGCCATAATTCTCCCCTCTTTCATTAAGGGCTGTCGGGGTTTCCCGATTATACTACGCCCTTTTTCTTGTGGTTCTGAGCGTCCTGCGCTTCGATTTCAGCCCGCGTCATCTGGCTAATCTGCGTGAACGCGTCGCGCAGCTCACCTACAAGCGGGATAATCTTCTTGACCTCCGTGCAGTCCTTGCTCACGTTTGCCTTGACAATTTCCTTGTAAAAGAATATATAATAGCTGTCAAGCTCTTTCGATATCGGAATTGACATATCCAGCGACTCACGAAGCGCGTCTATACAGTCCTCCGCCTTGATAAATGCCGAATTTGCCTTTATGTTGTCCTTCGCTTCGACATAGCTTATCGCCAGAGCAAGCTGCCGTTCAATCTCACTGTACAGCTTTATCACAACCTCAACAGGCGTCATTGTCGTTACTGACTGCTTTTTATATGCGGAATAAGGATTATTCATTTGCGTTTCCTCTCCTTATTTTCGGATTTTTATGAGCCCGTGGTTCCAAAACCGCTCAGATAGTTTGAAAGATATGCCGACTGGTTGTTGAAGTTGCCCATTGCAGACTCCAGATTTGTGAACACCTTCCACCAATAGTCTTCCTTCGCGTCATATCTGTCCTGAAGCTGGCTTATGCGCTTCTGAACCGACTCCATCTGACGATAAATGTAGTTGTCCTTCGCGGAAGCGCCGCTTGTTGTGCCTGCCTTGCTGATAAGCGAGCCCTTGGTTCTGCCCGTCGTTCTCACAGCGTTGTCAAGCGTCTTGTTTACCTTCACCATAACGCCGTTTTCAGCGTCTGTGAACAGCTTGGATATCGCTTCGGGATTTTCATCAAATGCCTTGTTGAACGCGTCCTCGTCCAGCTTCAGCTTGCCGCGAAGCGCATCCTCGTTCGAGGAGTCGAGAATGGAAGCGGTCTTGATACCCATATTATATATGCCGAACTTCGTGCCGTCATCAAGTGTAACCGTATTGTAGAGCGCAGTTCTAATCTGCGTCATAATGCCCGAAACGGTAGAGTCGTTGTAGATTACGCCCTTCTTCGCGGCGGTTTCCCACTTCTCAATCTCCTTTTCGTCCATCTCTTCCTTCTGCGCATCGGTGAGCGGTTCATAGAGATTGTTCTTGTTGTCGCGAACGGGTGCCGTGCCGATATGACCGTAGATGTCGTCAATCAGCTGGTTATAGTCCGTGATGAAATCCTTGATATTCTGCTTGATATCATCATAGCTCTTGGAAACATTGACCTCGTATACCTCTCCCGTTGTCATATCCTCGGAGAACTTAAAGGTCGTGTTATCGGTTGTATAGCTGTTCGCGTTGTGGTAAACCTCAACCCCGTTAAGCTCGAAAATCGCGTTCTGTCCCGCAGTGATATCCGCGTCAAGCAGTCCCAGCTCCTTCAGAATACGATTTTCCGTGCCGTCAGCGTTCTTGCCGAATTCGATGGTTTCAGAAGAACCGAGATTGTTCGAGCTGAGCTCAAAGCTGTTCGTGAGGTAGGAGTAGCTCATCGTCACGCCCGCGCCGCTCTTGTTTACCGCGTCAAGCAGGCTGCTGATGGTTGCGTCCTCGCCGAGCTCGATTTTCTTTCCGTTAATCTCAAACGAATAATTTCTCTCGGACTCGCCCGTAGCGCCGTTCAAAACGATATTGTTTCCGAGAATTCCAATGTCCCTGAGCTTGGTTTTTGAGGTAAATCTGTTGGAAACCGCGCCCTTTTCAAGGCCGAGAGTTCCGCCCTCAACCGATGTCATCGAAAATTCAGCCGAAACTCCGTTCTTTTTCGCGGAAACCGAGCCGTTATTTATGCTGAACGAGATGCCGTCACCCGAGAAAGTGCTGTTGAGCGCCTTTTCAAGAGCCGCAGTGTTCTTGTCCTTTGCAGCCTGCGCGCTGGTGTAGGTGAAATCATCAAGCTTCTTCTGGTCGATTGCCGCGCTCGAAGAAAGATTGTTTTCCTTGCGGTATGCCGCCTCTTTAAGCTTGTTATACTCGCTGAGAATTGCGTCGTTGCCTTTGAGCTCGCGGCTGTCAAAATAAGTGTCCGAAACACCCTCAAACGAAACGTTCTTCACGGTTCCGCCGATGTTTACGGCAACTGTGTTTTTGCCGGTTACCGCGCTCTGCGCAGAAATTGCAATAGATTTCGACATCTTCGTAAGTCCGAAGCTGCCCTCTTTTTCCGCAACATTTACAGCTGCGTTTCCGTTTACGGCAAAATCAAGCTTTCCGTCGCCCGCGTCTTTTACCTGAAGGAAATAATCCTCGACAATATCATCGCCGTCGGTATCCTTGCCTGTTCTGCCGAAAGCAGAAGCAAGCGCAGTGTTCAGGTTTGCGGTCACAGCGTCGGTGAAAGCCGTCATATCAACGTTTCCCTCGCCGTCAAGCGCGATGTTCTCCGCCTTGAACTCAACCGACTTCGTGATTTCACCGACTTTTACGTCAAGGCTGAAAGAGTAATTTCTCGTTCCGTCATCGTTTTCCGTGAAAGTTGAGTTCTCCGCTGCCTTTGCAAGGTCAAGCTTGAAGCTTGTGGGCATAATGCTCTTGCCGGACGCTTTTGTCGCGGTCGCAAGCTGCGTCAGCTTTACCTTATAGCTTCCCTCAACGGAATTTGCTGTCGTGGTGACATCAAGTCCCTTTGCATTGTCGCCGAGAGTTTTTCCCGTTATCGATGACTTGAAATTGCTGAACGAGGAAGGGCTCATAAGATAGCTCTTCTTGTTCAGAATATCAAAGTACTTGTTCTTGAATTTCGTCAGCTTATCTGTTACGTCACGATAAGCTTCCTGCTGCCAGGTGAGCTTTGTGAGCTTTTTGTTCTGATTGTCGATTTTCGTCTGATAGCTCGACATCATCTGCTCAATCATAGCTTCGGTATCATATCCTGTGTTGATACCCGCCAAACGCATAAGGTCGCTTGCCATGTTATTTCTCCTCCCCTTTACCTTTATGATT
The DNA here is from genome assembly GCA_017847835.1 of Oscillospiraceae bacterium. Taxonomy (GTDB): domain Bacteria; phylum Bacillota; class Clostridia; order Oscillospirales; family Ruminococcaceae; genus CAG-115. Next base: position 205,072 of record JAGASH010000008.1, on the reverse strand, counting down.
GTTCAGAAGCTGTTCAAGAGCCGCTCCCGATATATGAGCCGACTGCTCGTTTGTCTGCTGTGCCGTTTTGAGCTCGCTTCGGAAAATCTTTACTTCCTTCGGTGCATTTATTCCGATTTTTACCTTGTCTTTCGAGATTTCCAGCACCGTAACCTCTATATTGTCGGCAATCACAATGCTCTCGTCTGTTTTTCGCGTTACTACCAGCATATTATGCCTCCTCGGAATAAACAGGACACTTGAACTCGTATTCCTCCAGAATAACCTGTGCCGCAATATTGTCGCGCGTGTTGATTACGATAGGACAGCGCATATTTATCGTCGTCTTTTTGTAATCATCGGGCACAATTGCCACGGTAAGACATCTGTAAGGCGTGTTCTCGTCAATCTGAAGCAAAGCCTGCTCCTCGTCCGTGATTTCAAAGCGATAGTCGGGGTAAATCAACATCGGGTCGTAAACCACAAAGCAAGGCTCGGTTTTCTCAACCGACTGAAGCCACATCGGGAAAACTCCGTCTCCCAGCGGGCTCAGAAGCGTGTATTTTGTCGTGTCCTCAAAGCCTATAATTCCATTCGGGATAGTGATGATTGTGCTTTCATCTATCTCGGTTTCCCCGAAATCTCTTGTGTTAATCTTCATATTTTTCAGCCCTTCTGGTCAAATACCGGTGGAATGTACGGAGGTTCGTAGTTCGGATTGGCGCTTGCCGGAACGTAAATCGGTCCGCCGATGTACTCGATTTCAACTCTCGGTCTGTCGCGGACAATAAGCTCGACGTTTCCGGGAATAAACTCCATCGGCAGGTCGGGTTTCAAATTCCAGTCGAAGTCCTGCGAGCCCACCTGATACTCAATGTTCAGCTTGCCCTCGTCAAAGGTGATATCAGCGCCTTCCTTGGGCAAAAACTCCATTATAGTTTCAACCGTCGCGCCTGCGCGCGCATTGTTTATCGCGATTTCCGAAGGCGTCATTCCGCGTGCCAGAGCGTCGCCGTCCTGAACAACCTTTGCCGTGCCCTGATATGCAATCGAAAAGCCTTCCTGAGCCTTCTGCTTCAGAATATCACCGTCCGTCATATGTCCCGGACCTAAGCTCTTTCTCGCTTCATAAGTGTCGATGTTGAGCTTCATCGGCTCAGCCTGCATAACATAACCGCCGTTTTTTGTCGTGATGTTTACCTTCGGCTGTTTGTCCTCGGAATATTCAAGCTTTGCGTTTGTAACCTTAATTTCAATCTGAATAGGAATTGTCGTGATTTGCAGCAAATTTGTATTCATCTGAAACACCCCCTCATAAATCCGTCATTACTTCATATAGTTGAAAATGCTGTTCGGAACAACCTCGGACGCCATTTGCAGACAAGCGTTGTACAGCGCAGAATATGTTTTCAGAAGCGTCGTTTCTTCTTCGAGATTTGCGCTTTCAAGGTCGTTCTGTCGTTCAAGTGAGTTGTACTCGCGGGTTGTCAGTCGGTCGATGTTGAAGCTGATGAAGTCCTCGTTGCAGCCGAGGTTCGCAATCTCAACAAGCAGCTTTTCGTTCGCCGTAACAATCCTGTCAATGCAGCCGTTTGCATAGCCGATATCGCCGTTTCTGAGAGCCTTTGCCGCATCAAGCGTAAGCTGAATGTAATTCGCGGAGTAAATCTTCTCCAGCTCAATCGGGTTTTCGCCGCCCTCGCCCTCTTCGGACTTTGTTGTCGAGTAAATCGAGAGCGATTTTGTGGAAGCCTTTATTCCGTCTGCTTCCGTGTATGTAACATCATAATTCGTGTTGATAAATTCGCGTTTGAGAGCAGCGTTGAGGTTTTCCATTGTGGCGGTGATATCGTCCTTTACGCCGTTGAATTTGATTGTTTTTGACGTTCCGCCGACATTTATCGTAACTTCATATTTCTTATTGTCAACCTTGGTCATATCGAGCTTTTTCGCGGTTGCGTCAAACGCGTCACCCGTGGTATTCGCAACGGTTGTGGTTGTCGGCTGATTGAGAGTAACCTTGCCGTTCGCGTCTATATTTGCGGTAAGTCCGGAGGGAATTGCCGCGGTAATCTGATTTTTGATTAAGTCGAAATCGTCCGCTTCAACACCCGTCGCTTTGAACGTACATTCCTTTGAAACGTTTCCGACGGTAACAACAAACGTATAATCCTTGTCCTTTTCAAGACCTTTTGCGCTGATTGTGCTTCCGTCTTTGAGGAACGAGCTGTCAATCGTTGTTTCACTGTCTGAGAGAATTTTGACGGTTTCGCCCTCGCAGGTGATTACTCCCTTGTTCGCCTCGGTGAACGACACTCTCGGGTCGTAGCCCGTGCCGCTGAAAGCCTCGGTGAGCGCATTTTGCAGATTGTGCAGAGAAGCCTCGTCTGCCTTGTCGTTGTCAGCGTCATCACCCGCCGCAAAAACAACCGTTCTCGTTTCCTTGCCGATGGTGACATTTACCGAATATTCCTTGCCGGGAATAAGATTTTCCACGTCAAGCTTGTATTTTTTCGTGTAGCCCGAATCGTTGTCGATACCGAGCTGCTGCGTTCTTTCAGCGTACTTGTTATTTACAGCGCAGACAATTCCGCCGTTTGTCAGCGAAATCACGCCCTGATTGTCGATAATCGGGATTTCATCGCTCTTCTTGAACGCTTCGTCAAGCTTAGCCTGAATTTCCGCGATATTGTCGGCTTGTGTAGCCTGACCTTCAAACGAGATTGTCTTTTTCACATTGTCCGCGAAAACATCTATGCAATACTGTCTGCCCTCTTTGATTGAGGTCAGGTCGATATCAGCAACGCCCTTTTCAGCACCGCAGCCCGAAACTTCCGAGCCGTTGAACGAAATGCGCAGCGCCGACTGCTCGTCGATTGCCTGCGTTTTCTGGTCAACGCTTATTCCAAGACCGATATCTCCCACAACAACGTCAGAATACGGGAAAGCCTTCGGGTCGTTCATCGCATTCAGCGGCACTCCGTGATAAAGCACCGTCGAAGCGTTTCCGTTTGCGTCCTTTTCAATGGTGAACGGCATCGAGTCATCGCTTTCGCCGCCGAAAATCGCGCGTCCCGCAGTATCCGTGTTGAACACCGCGCAAAGCTCCTCAGCAAAACGTTCGAGCTGCTGCGCATAGATGTTGTACTCGTCGTTGCTCTTGGTCGTGTTGCAGGCAGCGATTATCGTTTCACGAACCGAAGCGAGCTTCTCCGAAACCTGCAAAAGCGATGTTTCAGCCTCGGTGTAAAAGCTGTCCGCAACCTTCAGATTTTCCTTGTACTGTGCGGAAAAATAAAGACTTTTTCTTACGTTGAGAGCCTTCGCCGCAGAAAGAGGTGCTTCGCTCGCTCTGTTGAATTTTCTCGTAGACGTGATGCGATGCATCGTCTGGTTTTTGAGATTTCCGACCCTGTTGAGGTCGCGGTTGAAGCCTCTCATTATAACCGAATTTGTAACTCTCATTTTCCTTACCTCCGAGGGTTATTACAAGCCAACTCTTCCCGTGCCGTTTATCAGCTTGTCAAGCAGCTCGTCAAGCGTTGTCACAAGTCTTGATGAAGCGCTGTACCATTTCTGGTAGTTCATCATATTGATACCTTCCTCGTCCATCGAGGGAGCCGATACGTCATCTCTCGCGTCAAGCAGTCCGTCAACCGTAACCTCCGCGGTATCATAGCGGCTGGTTTCATACTGGATTGTCTGTCCCAGACGGTTTGATATAAACGAAATGTATTCATAGAAGCTGCCCTGAAAATCGTGGGAGTTTCCGAACTGAATATCCGAATTGCTGAGCTGAGAAATCAGGTAAATTACGTTTGTATTCTGGAGCGTTACTTTTCCCGTAACCTCGTCCTTTTTTTCATCGAAGCCGTATTCATACTGTCCCGTAACGGGGTCGAGCCGTCTTATCTGACCTATCATTGTCGGGTCTTTAAGCCACTCGTCCGAAACGTGGATATTTGCCGCAGTCACAAGCGCGCCCTCGGGCTCCGCTCTGAACATTCTGCGCGACTCGTCCTCGAAGCCGCCGTTCGCCTTATTGAACACATCGGAAAGCGTTCTCGCAAACTCGTCTATCGCCGTCTTGAAATAAGCAATTCCGTAGTTTCCGTTCTGGTGACCGGTCGCGTAAACGCCGTTGCCGTTAATCATATCATAGTAGCCCTTGAGCTGTCCCGAAGCGAGATTGAGCTCCTCGCCGCTCTCGAAGAAGAGAATTGCCTGATTGTAGATGTCGTAATCCTTCATCAGAATACGGTTTGTCTTGAATTTCTCGCCGTCAACAAGCTCGACATTTCCCATTTTCACGGAATAGGTGCCGTTTGAGTTTTCCTTAACCTCGATATTTCCGTAGGTCGCAAGCTCGTCGATGTACATATTCAGCTCGTCGTAAAGCTCGTTCGGACCGTACTCCTCGTTGAAGTGGGTTTTCTCTTTTTCAATGCGCTGATTGAGCGCGTTCATCTGCTCGGTGAGGTTGTTGATGTGAGAAACCGTGTCTTTCAGCTCGTTGACGTAGGTCATTTCAACCTCGCAAAGCTGCTTGTCGTAATCGTTGAGCAAGCGGCAGAGGTTTGTCGCAGTATTCACAACAATTGTCGCAACCTCGCTGCTGTCGGGCTTTTCCATAGAATAGTCCTGAAGCGAATTGAAGAACTGCTGCGTGAAGTACTGCAAGCCGTCTGTTTCAAAGTTGTCGAGAACGTCCTCGATATCGGAGAGAATTCCCACGTCTTTCTCGGCTTCCGCCTCAACAGCGACGTTTTCGCGGTATCTTCTGTCAATGTAAATATCGCGTATCTGGCTCACGCCGTAAGCGTTTACACCCTGTCCCTGCATTGAGAGATTGCTGTTCGGGCTTGCCCAGCGGAAGCTGGAATTTACCGAAACGTACTCTGCGTACAGGTCAACACGCTGTCTTGTGTAGCCCGGAGTGTTTATATTCGAGATATTGTTTCCGACAATATCAATGTTTTTCTGCGCAAGCTGGAGCGTTCTTTTCTGAACCTCAAAGCCTAAATATGTAGGACGCATATTTCCTCCCCTTTATATCTGTCTGATAACCTGTGCGGACGACTGTCCCGCCTGAACCTTTGCCGCGTTTTTGTCGTAAACCTCGGGCTTTTCCAGAATACCCGCGCGCTTGACAAACTCCTTCTGATTATCCAGCTTCCTCTTGACAATCTCGGTCGTCTGCGCATTCAGCTCGGTTATATTAGAAGCAAGCTCGGCGAGCTGTCCCGTGAGCATATTGATTTTCGGGCGATACTCCTCGGGGGCTTCACCGCCAAGCTCTGTGAGCTTTTTATTATCAATGCCAAGACCGCGGAAAAGCGCAAGCCTTTTTTCCTCCAGGGAACGGCTTTTCATAATATACGCCTGCTCGTCGTTGAGCGAGTCCGTGAGCCAATTTATATCGTCTGCTAAGATTTTCGTATGCTTTTTCATAAGAAAAATCGTCAGCTCGCGATAAAAATCAACCTCTATTTCCAAACACTTTATGAGTGCGTCCGCGGTTCTGTTATCCATAATTTCACCCCAGAAGAATGTAGCTTGCAAGCATAGCAGCGTCAACGCCCTTTTCTGCAGTTTCGCTTGCTTCGACAAGTTCCTTGGGAGCAGCGTCAGCCTTTACCTCAGCGGCAATCGCAGCCTTTGCGTTCGCGATTGCAGCCTCAAAGCCAAACTCCACTCTGTCGGTATTAGATTTAACAGCAGCCGAGGCACTCGGTTTCTTAGGCGCGCTCGTTTTGTTTGTTTTGTAAGCGGATACAATCCCGTTAATGCCTTTTATCTCCATAGTGCCGACCTCCTTTTCAAAAATTTGCAAAAATGCACATTTTCCCCTTGTAATATATATCGGCTGATAAATCAAAAAGTTTAGCTTTCTGCGGCAATTTTTTTGATAAAGTACAAAAAAGCGCCCAAAAATGAGCGCTTGATTTTGTTTATTCTTACAAACCTCTTATTTCTTTGCGCCTGCTGCCGTGAAATAGCTCTTGGGAAATCCTACGATTTCTCCCGAGCTTGTGAGATTTGTGCATACTCCCATATAAGAACCGTTAGCAAGCTTGTAATCGCTGCTGAAGAGGAGGAAGTTCTGCTTGAATTCGTTGAAATCCTCAGACGAAACAGGCAATTCTTCGTAGCAATAGCCCGCAAGAACCACTCTCATAATGGGGTTTATCGCGCTGCCATCGAGAGGAGAAACATTAAGGCCATCAACCTTGATTGTCGCGTAGTAAATTCCGTCCTGACGCTCAAACAGAGTTGAAATATCTTGGGCAAAGGCTTTTTCAAACGGCGTCAAAACATATTTTCCGCCTTCCATCTTCAGTCCCTGCTGCTTGAAAATTGCCTCCTCGCAGGCTTCGGGAGTGGTGCCCTTTACTGCGTTTACATACGCAATCTGAGAATTCCTCACCGCCATTGCAATCATTATAAACTCATTTTCCTTTTCGGGAGGATAGTTTCCGCAGAGAGCCTTATCATATATCAGAATGGACTCTCCGGACAGGTTTTCGGGGTCTTTTCCGAGCTGCTGGCGCTTCATATCCTCGGAAATGTAGCCCTCAAAGCGCGAATATTTCGTTGCAAGATACTGCGCTGCGGAATAAAAGTCCTTTGCAGCAGACGTTGCCGCCTTTTTCAGCGCTTCTCCTGAGGAAAGCGAAGGCACAATCATCGCGGTAAGTACTCCGATAATCGCGATAACCACGACAAGTTCCAACATTGAAAAGCCCTTTTTACCAAGAAATCTTCTCATAAAATCTCCTTTCCAAAGTCCTTGTTTGTGCGTACTCGGCGAATGCGCACAAACAAGAACTCTGAAATCTCAAAGTTCTGTCAGCCGTTTACCAAAATCGGTGAAGTTCCGATTACATCGCCGTCTGCTGTATAGCCGTTTTCTCCGGGCCAGAAGTCCGTGCGGTCAAAATCAGCCAATGTCGGCGCACCCTGCGGAGCTGCTCCGCCGTCAAAATAATAGAGCGCACCCACTCTTCCTTCAACCATATAACCGATTGTATACATTCTTCTGTAACCGAGCGTGTCCACGATGAACTTTTTCAAGTCAGCGGAAAGCTCTGCTTCGTCAACATCGCTAAGCCAGAAATCGCCGACAAACACGGGGTCTTCGTAAACTCCGTTATCACCGACAATCAACACATAAACCGAGCCGTCGCTGCCGGTTAATTTGGCGTCTATGTGCTTTGCAGACTGCTTCGTAAGCCAGTTGTTTACGGCGGTTCGCACATCGCTTGCGGTTGTGTTTGCAGAAGCAACGTTTGCGCTCGTACAGCCCCGATAAGGGTGGGAATTAATATCGCCGCAAGAACACCGATAATCGCGATTACAACAACAAGCTCAACGAGAGTAAATGCGGATTTCGCTTTCAGACGAGCGAATTTTCTCATAAATCCAACCTCATTAAAATACACGCAATCCCTCGGCAGCCGAAACCGCCGAGGAATTTTTGTGTTTAATTAGTTGCTGTCAGCAATCGCAAGAATTAGCCAGCATTGCCGCCGCCAGCATTGCCGCCGCCAGCATTGCCGCCGCCAGCATTGCCGCCGCCAGCATTGCCGCCGCCAGCATTGCCGCCGCCAGCATTGTTGTTGCCACCAGACTTTTGGAGTTGCGGGCAGGAACCGATGATAGTACCATCGCTCATCAGACCAGCCTTAGCGCCAGTGAAGCCATAAGTACCAGCAGTAAGGTCAGCGTCAGACAATGCAGTAATCGATGCGCCGGCATCGCCGTCAACTACGAGTACGCCTACAACTGCAGCATTCTTAAGAGAAATGGAAACAGTAGCGTTCTTGAGGTCGCGGAGTGCGTCACCCATAAACGCTTCAAAGTTGAAGGTTTTGTCAGTACCCGTCCATGCCGCATTCGTGCCGGAACCGGTCTGGAATGTCAGACCAGAAGGAGCAGTTACAGCCCAAGCACCACCTGTTACGGTAGCAGTAAGAGTTGCAAGAGTGTCGCCCTGCTTGAGGCCCTTCTTAGCGGAGTCCATCTTGGTCAGCCAAGTGGTAGCCTGAGTCTTGATCTGCGAAGCGGTGGAGTTAGCAGATGTGATGTTAGCATCCTGTACAACGCCGATCATGGTAGGAATAAGGATTGCAGCAAGTACGCCGATGATAGCGATTACTACAACGAGCTCTACGAGGGTAAAGCCCTTTTTGGCTTTGAGAGCCTGAAGTTTCTTTATCATTGTAAAGACCTCCTGTAAAAAAATTTTTTATGTATAACCCCGGCGGGGCTATATCCGTTTTAAGAACCGAATGTCTGTAAACGTTTACATCTCTGTGTGCTACTTCGCTTTCGGTTGTATTTACATTATACTTGATTGCCTCGGAAAATGCAAGTGTTTTTTTTGAATTTTTTGCCTTTCCGCGCAATTTCGTATAATGTTTTGATTTTTGCGGGGATTTTTTAGCTATTTTAACGGGGATTTTATGTAAACTTTATGTAAACTTAATTTACACCCATCTCCAGATAGCGCTTGTACTCGCCCATATCCTGAACGCGCGTGCGTGCAACCGCGTCGGATACCTTGCCCATTCTTACAAGGCGCGCGAGGTCCTGGTCGAGCGTGAACATTCCGTACTTCTTACCCGTAGCAACTGCTGTCGGAACCTGGAAGATTTTGCCCTCGCGAATCATCGCGCGGATAGCGTCCGTTGCGTTCAGAACCTCGAGAGCCGCGCAGCGTCCCTTGCCGTCAGCCGTCGGAACGAGCGTCTGCGAGATAATTCCGACAATCGCGTTTGCAAGCTGCGAACGGATTTGTCCCTGAGAGTGAGGCGGGTAAACGTCGATGATACGGTCGATTGTCGGCGCAGCACCCGTTGTATGCAAGGTCGAAAGTACCAAGTGACCGGTTTCTGCCGCAGTTACCGCAGCGTTAATCGTTTCAAAGTCACGCATTTCTCCGACGAGGATTACGTCCGGGTCCTCACGGAGTGCCGCACGAAGCGAGCCCGCGAAGGAGTCAACGTCCTGTCCGATTTCACGCTGGTTTATCATAGACTGCTTGTGGGTGTGAAGATACTCGATAGGGTCCTCAACCGTGATGATGTGGCAGTTTTTCTGGCGGTTGATGTGGTCAATCATCGCAGCCAGAGTCGTCGATTTACCGGAACCTGTAGGGCCTGTTACGAGAACAAGTCCGCGGGGTGCAAGGGCAAACTCGCCCAGGGTTGCCGGAAGATTAAGGTCGGAGAGCGTCGGGATATCGTTGCGCAGAAGACGGATTGCAACCGCGTGATAGCCGCGCTGACGATATACGTTAACTCTGTGACGGTAGCCTGCCGATGAAACATAGGAAAAGTCCGTGTCAAGTCCCTTCGAAATCTGGGACTTGTGCTTGATGGACGTAATCTGGTTGATTACGTTTACTATCAGCGGCTCGGTGCAGTCGGGATAGCCCGAGAGCTTTCTGATTGCGCCGTGAAGTCTTACAACGGGAGGAAGTCCCGCCGTGAAATGAAGGTCCGAACAGCCAAGGTCGCGTGCCTCGTCGAGGATACGGTTAATGTCCATAATGTTGTTATTCATTTCCACTGCTTTATTCTCCTTTTGTTTTTGAGCAAGCTCATATTATACGGAATAGGTTGCCTTTACAAGTTCGTCAATCGACGTTCTTCCCGCGAGAACCATCTGAGTTACGTTGTCGCGAAGAAGGAGCGTGCCGTTTTTCCTCGACAGCTCGCCGATTTCCTCAGCCGTAGCTCCCTTGGAGATAATCTCCTTCAGGTCGGGAGTGACAACGATAATCTCGTGAATTGCGGTTCGTCCCGCGTAACCTGTGCCGCGGCACGCCTTGCAGCCGCCTGCGTGAGGCTTGCAAATCTGAACGGGCTCTTTCTTGTTCATAAGCTTCAGGTCGTTCGGGTCGGAAAGAGTGTAGGTTTCCTTGCAGGATTTGCAAAGCAGCTTTACAAGTCGCTGAGCGATAATTCCTACAAGAGAGGACGCAACCATGTAAGGTGCGACTCCCATATCAACAAGACGCGTGATTGTGGTCGCAGCGTCGTTGGTATGCAGTGTTGAAAGAACGAAGTGTCCCGTGATTGCGGCACGGATTGCGATATCGGCGGTCTCACCGTCACGAATTTCTCCGACCATTATGATATCCGGGTCCTGACGGAGGATTGAACGAAGCGCCGCTGCAAACGTCATTCCCGCTTTTGCGTTAATCTGGCACTGGTTTACGCCGTCGATTTTCTTTTCGACAGGGTCCTCAACCGTAACGATGTTTACGTTCGGCTGGGAAAGCTCGCCGAGCGTCGCGTAAAGCGTCGTCGATTTACCGGAACCCGTAGGTCCTGTAACCAGCATAACTCCGTTCGGGCATCTGATTATCTGCTTGAACATCTCGTAGTTATAGTCCGTCATACCGAGGTCGGTGATTTTACGGGTTTTGTCGTCCGCCGTCGAAAGCAAACGTATAACGCACTTCTCGCCGTATACGCAGGGGATTGTGCTGACACGCATATCGAGGTTTACGCCGTCAATGCGTGTTCCGAAACGTCCGTCAAGCGGTATTCTGCGCTCTGCGATATTCATACCGCCGAGAATTTTGATACGAGTGATAATCGAGTTGTGGAAGGAGGGCGGGATTTTCATATCCTGCTCGACAAGTTCGCCGTCCATTCTGAAACGAATTCTTGTTCTGTCCTTGAACGCCTCGATGTGAATATCCGTTACCTGATTTCTGAACGCAGTTTCAACCATCATATTTACGAGCTTAACAATAGGCGCGTTATCAACACGACCCTCGGACTCTGCCTTTTCAAGGTCCTCGGAAATGTCGCCGCTTCCTGCCTCGTTTTCGAGCTCGTTCATCGTGCTGTCGATAGCCTGCGATGAATAGAACTTGCCGATTGCCGCTTCAATCTGCGTTTTTGTGGAAATCTGCGGAACGATTTCCATTCCCGTCTGAACCTTCAGATCCTCGAATATGTAGAAGTTTACGGGGTCGTTTGTTGCAACGAAAAGGCGGTTGTTCTTGTACTGGAACGCAAATACGCACTTTTCTCTCGCAACTTCCTCCGAGATTTTTGAAACTGCGTTTGTGTCAACCTTTATTGATGAAAGGTCAACAAACGGTACTTTCAGTCTGATTGAAAGAGCCTGTGCGAGCTGGCTCTCCGAAACCAACCCCATTTCCAGCATTACGTCGCCGAGCATCTTGCCTGAGGTTTTCTTCTGAGCGGCAAGCGCTTCTTCAAGCTGGTCCTTGTTGATAAAACCCTGTTCAATCAGGATTTCTCCTATGGGTAGATTTTTTACAGGTCCGGGCATCTGAATTCTTCCTTTCGGATTTCTTTATAATCTTTATAATATGAAAAACGCAAAAGCAGTATTCTGCGTTTATTCGTATTCGCTGATGTTAAAACAATCGGATATTTCCAAAAGTTTTGGGACGACCTATTGCAAAAACCGCTTTTTTGTGGTAAAATAGGTTTATCAATTAAATAAGGAGGCGGTCATTTTTATGTCCGACATCGAAACCGTTGTTTACGCGGTTCTTTCGTTTATTCTTGGCTCTGTCATCGGCAGCTTCTTGAATGTGGTTATTCTGCGCACTCCCCTGAAACAGTCGATTGTCACCGAGCCTTCGCACTGCTTTTCCTGCGGTCATCGGCTTGCGTGGTACGATATGTTCCCGATTTTCAGCTGGATTTTCCTTCGCGGGAAATGCCGCTACTGCAAGAGCAAAATCTCTCCGCGATATATGATTGTCGAGGCGGCAACCGCCTGCCTTTACTGTCTTTCTTTCATTGCTTTCCGCTTTATCTGGGACTTGAATGTCTGGAAGCTCGTCTTTTCGGCAATCCTTTTCCCGCTTCTTATCGTGCTTTCCGCAATCGATATCGACCACTTTGAAATCCCCTATTGGTGCAGCATTTCAATAGCGGTCCTCGGAGGATTGTCTTTCCTGCTTTTCCCCGACGAAATTGTCTGGCACGAACGTCTGATTGCATTCGGAATTGTGCTGGTGCTTTTCGCGATAATGGTTCTCGTCGGAGGAATGGGCGGAGGCGACCTTCAGCTTATGTGCGGCGCTTCGCTTTTGCTTGGGTACAAGGTGTTTATCGCGCTGTTTATCGGCATCGTCTTCGGCGCGGTTTACGGAACAATCAAGAAATTCCGCGATAAAAAGGACGAGCGCGTTGTCAGCCATACTATTAAAGGTATTGTCGAGAAATGGTATCAAAATCAGGTTGACCGTGAAATCGGATATGTAACGGACGGTCACGATGATATTATTGTCGGTAGTATAAGCGAGGGAAATCCCGATATAGAGTGGGAATTCCTCGAGGAGAAAGTCTGGAAGGGCTTGCCCGAAAAGGCTGAGCTTACGCAGGCTCTCCGTGAAAAGATAAAAACTGAACGAGAAGGCGGCTTCAAAATCTACATAAGAGGCGATAAGGTTGAAAAGGTGAAATATTCACGCAGAATGGTTTTCGGGCCTTTCCTTTCACTCGGTATCGCTGCCGCGTGGCTGGTCGGTTCGTTCATTATGAATTGGTATATGAGCTTGTTTTAAGCTCTCAGAAAAATTCAGCAAATCTTCGGGGCGATAAACGCCCCGAATTTTTTTGCCGAAAATGTGTTTGCAAGCGAATGCCTTAGCTTCTGAAAATCAGTATGCAAAGGTTCTTCTTACAACAAAGTAAATAAAGGTTGTTTTGTGCTCGCCGGTTCTTTCCATATCACGAGTTTTATAGAACTGGAATTCTCCGCTGGCATTAATTTCTTTGTTCTTGATTTGTCCGTACTCAGTAAAGCCTACGCCGATAAAATCCGCATTCTTCATTTCAGGGTCTGAGCTGACCGCTGTTGTGAGCTTGATTGCGGGAACCAGCGTTTCTTCTTCAGGTGTGCTTTCGCTGTCGCTTTCACTTGAGTCATCGGAGTCAGATTTCGTGGGAGCAACATCTGTTCCCTTGAGCTGTTCAATCGTGAATGTCGGGAAAAGTCCCTCATAGAAGCAGTCTTCAAATACGCGGATAGGTTCGGTATTAATTGCTGTCGAAATGGAGTTTTTGAATGTTTCATTCATAACCATATACTTGTTTTCCTGAGTCTGCGGGTCGTTTGCCCAGGTGAAAGAAATACATTTCAGCTCCATTATCGGTCTGCCGTCAGGATACGTTGCTTTTTTGACGTATTGCATCATCGACTTGATATCAGCGTCTTCCGCGATATCGCCGCCCTCGTATGCGTCTTCTCTGTCGGCATTTGTGAAAACCTTCACATAGTTCGCAATTCTTGTACTTCTTGAAATGTAGTTGTTTACCGTATCTGCAAGAAGCGTACCGCGAACGTCAACCTCATTTGTTCCCGCAGCCTTCAGAACTGGTGTAATAAACACCGTTATTCCGACTACAAGAATTCCGAGCAAAGCGCAGGAAATAATCATTTCAACCAGCGTAAAACCGCTGTTTTTCTTTCTGCGTTTAAGAAGCCGTAATAGCTTTTTCAATACATTTCACCTCCGACGTCTTACTTAATATTGATGCTGTACATATATGCGCCGTAGATGTAGTTGCTGTATTTGCCCGTTTCCTCGTACTTGCAGGTTCCGTCGCTGTTATACGTTTCTTTGTATACGGGGCAGCTTTTGTAGGTGCCGTTTGATGTTGCATTGTGACCAAAGGAGGTAATTGAAAGGTTGGGGTCATTTTCCTTATCAAATACAACATAAATTCTGAAGCTCTGTCTGTTGAACTTAACAGAACCGCCGGAATTTACATAAGGAGAGCTTATTCTCAGCGTATTATCACCCGTTTTTGCAACGCTGAACGGGCTGTTCGTGCTGTCGCCGGAGCTGTAATTCTTCTCCTTAACAACTGACTTGCATTTGCTTTTCAGGTCGGAATCACTCAGAGAGCCGCAGTTCACATAACCTGCGTCCAGAATATATGCCTTGTCGGGAACATTTCTGGTAAATGTTTTACCGCTGTCGTCTGTATAATCCTTGCCTTCGTCTGTCGTTTTATCCGTGAAGAAATTCAACCTGAACTGGGCATATTTGCAGTCTTCTTCGGTCATCGCCGACGAAGCACCTGCATAGAGCTGAATGTAATAGATGACGTTTGAGTCGTCATATTCCTTTTTCATATTCTCGATTCTGATTACATCAAAGTTACGAGAACCTGTAATTCTAGCGTCTAAGCTGCCCATCATACCCTGGCTGCCGGCTTCAGTGTTAGTGCCGCCGCCGCCAATTCCGCCTGAACTGCCGCCTTCATCTTCCTTTGAAACAAAGTAAGCAAGGCCGATATCAGGCATATCATCTTCGCCGTTTGCCGCCTTCATATCGTAGCTTATGCTTTCGGTTTTGCCGTTGAAATCCAGCGTAACCTGACCGTCTTCGTCGGAATACTCCTTCTTTCCGTTTGCGGCAAGAATTTCTTCCTGCGCTTCAAGTTCAGCCAGAAACCTTGCGTTCTCCGCTTTTTGGGTTGCAACAAGCGACATAATCTGCATTATTGTCGTTGCCATTATTGCGAAAATCGCAAATGCGACTACAATTTCCACTAATGTGAAGCCGCTCTTTTTAGAAAATATTCTTTTCATTATTCAAAGCACCTCCCATTAGATTGAAGCCTTGAGTCTTACTCTGTATTTCTTTTCGCTTATGGGGTTGAGTGTTGTGGACAAGCTCGTCTGGTCCAGAACATTCTCAGGAGGATATACGCTCGGCCAGCAAGCAATAAAGCTGTTCTTAGAAAGGAACTTGTAGTCCGAAACAACCATTCCTCCCATGTGCATGAGGAAGTCACCGAGGTCGGAGCCGTTTGCTCTGTAAGACATATACGGAGCATAGATGAAGCCCGCGAAGCAGTTGTACGCTACAGGACCGCTGTCGTCAATTCTCTGTCCAAATCTGAAGTCCGCACTCTCGGAGCAGGAAACCAGATAGATGTTGCAGTGAGGAATGACGATGTTACCCTTTGAATCTCTGTTTACGGGACGGCTCGCGCTGTCAATAGCTGCGAGAGAATTTCTGCACTTGTTGCGCTCAACTCTGTCCTTGCAGATTCCATAGAGCAGGCTTTTCTCGGGTGCTTTTCCTGCGTCCGTGAAATACTTCGAGTCGCAGGTCGGGCAGACGGTGTATTCCTCGTGTTTGTCGCACTTGACATTATAAGTCACAGCGCCGCCGCAGTATACGCAAGGTTCGGAGGTCTTTTCCGAAGTATAGTTGCAGCCGTCGCCTGCTTCGCATGACGAATGAACATACGGTGCAAGAGCTGCGCCGGTAAATGCGCCCTGATTGGTTACATAATACTTCTTGCCCGTGCCGCCGTCAACATTCAGACCGCTTCCCTCTGTAAGCATATACCAGTTATAGTGTGCAACGCGAACATTGCTCGAATCCTGATAAACTACTCCCTCGGGTACGTCGATTACAAGAGAACCGTTGCCCTTTACAAGGACCTGCATAGGAGCGTCTGTCTGTGAACCGTCGGGGTTCTTAGGCGACCAAGTGAAATATTTTGTTCCCTTGGAGCTTACGCTGTTGTTCTGAAGACGAATTGTAAAGGTGTTTGACGTGTCGTCGCCGGTATCGACGATAAGCGTAGGCATATTGTTTACAATATTGTTTCCTCCGCCGTCAATCTTGATGTTCTGAATGATGCAGCCGGGATTGTCTTTGCTGTATTTAAGCTCGATGGGTTCGTACATCGACTGATTGTTGATGCTGTGGAAAACAAGGTCAACCTTTTTTCCTCCGGATATCGTTCCGTCTTCCTTAACGGTTCCGACAGCACTCTTCAGCTTGTTCTCATCAAGCTTCCAAAGCATATACTTGATGTCGGGGGTGTATTCCTCGAGCATTTTCATAGCCTGGCCGAAGGTAAGAGTCATCTGGTTTGAGCCGCTTCCGTGATTGATGTTCTGGTCGGCTTCCCACCATTTTTCATTATTGTTCTCTTCCCAGATTGCGCCGGGATTGTAGTTCGACTTGTTGTAGCCGTCTTTGAAAACCATTTTGTTGCAATAAACAACACCGGGAATACAGTTGCTGCTTGTTACAGTATTTACATAAACGTTGCCTGCAACATAGAACTTGATTTTGTTGTTGGTGAGGTTTTGCGCACCTGGCTCGATATAAAGGTTTCCGCCGACATATACTTCAAGCGTGTCGCTGCCGGAAACATTGAAAGCTCTTGCAAGGTGCATATCGTTTCCGACAAAGATATAGCTGGTTCCGTCGATATCAATTCCGTCGCCGCTGCCTATGTTATAATCGCGTCTTACGGCGTGAACGATAGGACCTGAAGCGTAGTTCTTGATGTTTACACCGTCAAGCAGCGTGAACGAGTTTTCGCAGTAGATGTTGGAGTAGAAGAAAAGCTCGGTTCCGCTGAATGCGCCTCCTACAGCGTCTTCATTGCTTATGTAGATATCCGAGAAGAATGAACCCTTACTGATGAACGAATCGAACGGGACATAACCTGTCGATGCGAAAATCTTGCCCCTGTTGGGGAAAGAGCTGCCTTTCTCGGGCATAATGCTTATAATATGGTGGAATACCTCTCTTACGCCGGAAACCGACGCAGTTACAGCAATATCCACGGTATAGCAGGTATCCGAGCCATAAACCTCGTCTTCAAGACGGGTCATTGTTACGTCATAAGCGCCGAGATAGCCGTCGTCAATTTTTCCGCTGTCGACACCCAAAGACTTGAAGCCGTTTCCTTCGGTTGACAAAATGGTTTCGCCAACTTCAACGCTCGCAAGGTCTATGTCGTTATTTCCTATTATTGTACCGAAATTATTGACAATCATATTTGCCACTGAAATCGAGGATTGATAAGACTGCTGCTGGTTAAACATTGCAAATCCTACTGATCTCATTGACACAACGGAAAAATACATTGCCATACATGTAATCATAAGCGCTGTCATAGTACTTACGACCATAAACAATGCACTTCCGCGATTGCACAAGTACTTTCGCAGTGAACGTACCATCATTTCCTCCTTTGCTCAAAATAAAGCCATTGTCAAGTTTTAAGCGGTTACGCCGTCCTGCTTGTCGAGCTGAGCCTTGGGGTTCTGCATGCGCTCGATGCTGTAGAACGTGATTGAAGTTTCAACATTATAAATGCACTCGGAAACACTTACTTCGCCGTCCTTTACAGTGTTGCTATCTCCTTCTGCATTTGCGTCAGCGTTGTTGTTGTTATTAGAACCGGGCTTCTTGCCTGTTTCTCTTTCGAGAGCCTCGCGGCCTACCTTTTCTGCCTCTGAATTGATTTCTTCAACCTTGGATTCGTACTCTTTTTCAATCTCGGGGCACTCAAATGACATACCGTTAAGAATAAGAGCTTTTCTTGTATCCTTGCCGTTTTCCTTAACAATGTAGTTGTTTACTTCGTCTGCAAATTTGAGCAGCTCGTCGCGGTCAATTGCCGAAACTGTGAAGGAAACCGTGCTTGAACCGATAGTCTGCGTGCCGCCGAGAGCTGCCTGAAGCTCTGCAAGACGTGCAAGTCTTTTGCTCTCTATAGCGTCAACTTCAGCGCCCTGAGTTGCATAAGTTTTCAGCTCATAAATAACCTCTTCTTTTACATTAAAGAAGGGAGAAAACTCGGAAGTTGTCGGCTCTTCAACCTCAAGCGCCTCAACAACAACATTTGCCTTGCACTGTGAAAGGAATGCTCTTATAGCCTCGTCTGCCTCATAAGAGGTGAGCTCGGGGAAGAACATATCGGCAAGGTGCTCGCCCTGCTCATAAGCCTCTTCAATCTGGGTTCTGAGGGCGCCCTTTCTTCCTGCCTTTTCAACAGCGGCGTTATATTCCGCCTTTTTGTTGTCAAGGTTCTTCTGAGTGCTTGAAAGCGATTCAAATGCGGGCTTGATGAACACGAAAATGCCCACGCCGAGAATTACAAGAATAAGAATAACGATTGTTGCAATACGTTCCTGTTTACTGAGTTTCATTATTCGACTGCCTCCCCTTACTTATTGTATTCAGAATCGGGAAGCACTGCGTTTGCTTCGTCGCTGCCCATCTGAAGCTGCATTTCGATATCAAACTTAAACACCGTGTCAAATGACGTTTTTCCTTCGCTCTGAAGGTAAGCGTAGGTGTTCCATTCGGTGATATTTTCCTTTGTAAAGCCCGTGTAAATTACGTTTGTAAAATAAGATTCACCGAACTTGTTGAGAATTTTCTCAGCAAGGTATTCCGCATATCTCGACGGAACAGAGGACGGGTCGCCGTGAGAAAGTCCCATAAACGAAATCTTTACGGTATAGCCGCTTTCTTCAAACGAAGTAACCTTAAGCTCTTCATTCTCGGTCAAAATCTTTTTAAGGGGTTCGGTTGCCTTGTTATAAACGGCGGACTGGACCTTCGGCTGATAGTTAAACATATTAACAACGTTTCCGACGGTCTTGTTATAGTTGTTGAAGCCGTTGAGCATTCCCTCGCGCTCATCGACAATCTTGATGTCGTTCTGGAGAGCGGGTGCGTCGATTTGAGCCTGAAGCTTGTTGATTTCGTCCTTCTTGCTGTTGTTAATCATATTGACAACAAAGCAAGTTCCCGCAACAAGCGCGATTGAGCCGGCAACAACTCCTGCAAGTCCGAGAAGGAAGGTGTTCGCTCCTGTCGAACCCTTTGCAGATGTAGCTTCGAGAAGGTTGATGTGCTCGAGCTCTTTGTTTCTGCGGTAGAGAGCGCCGATTGCGTTTGCGAATTTCGCAAAGTCGAACTGCGCGGTCGTCGAAACGGACGAGGGCAGCGACAACATATTCGAAGGAACGTTGAACGAAGAAATCGCGTTTGTGATTTCGATAAAGCTCTCGATTTCACCGTAGAACATAATTTCCTGAAGCGGCTTTGCTCCCTTACGGCTCTTGATAAACTGCATCATTCTGAACAGGTTGTCGTAAACCGCGCGGGTTACATAGTCGGGAGCATTGTCATAATCGTTGGGGTCAACGTTGAAGAAACGGGAGAATACAATCTGATTATCCTCGTAGAGGTTCATATTGAGGAAGTTCTTATCAATCTGGATAAGAAGCATCGGCATTCTGTCCGCCATTTTCGGGGTGTTGATGATAAGACGTGTAACGGAGTTGTTGGAGGTGTACACGCCCTTGAGCTGCAAACCGATGTGAGAGAACAGTCTTACATATCCGTCAACCAGACGCTGAGGGCAGGCAGACGCGATTACCTTCAGCATCTTGTTCTTTTCCTCGTCCTCGGTTTCGCCCGCTATAGTAAAGGATATGTTGTAGTCGTTGGAAATGTTCATATTCGACTGAATCATCGCTTCGATGATAGCCGGATTTTTCATATTCTTGGGCTTTGCAACGAGCATTTCCTTGTAAACAATCGCACTCGAAGTAATGGAAACAACCGCTTCCTTCTCCTTGATGTCCTTCTGCTTGATGATGTCGTTGAGCTCAGCGGCAACCATAGGTACATCGGTTATGTATCCGTTGGAAACCATTCCCATAGACAGCTCGCGCATATCAGCGTCCTGAACTCTGATTTTGCTTCCCGAGTGAATACCTCTGACGAGCTTTATCTGCCTATCTGTAATATCTATTGAAAGCATATCTTCACCTCATACATTAAATTATTATTAGCACTGAATAATCCGCTTTCCCGAATTATTGACCAACCTTTGTCATTCCGCCGTAGAGCATCGGGAACATACCTGCAAGGAACAGACCGATTGCGATACCCATAAGGATAATCATAACAGGCTCCATAAGTCCTACGAGCTTTGTTACCGCAGAGTCCGCTTCTTCATCGTAGTAATCCGCGCTCTTGTTAAGGATTGTATCAAGAGTACCGGATTCCTCGCCGACATAGATAATCGACGTGAACATACCCTCGAAAATGCCGGTTTTTTCGATTGCCTTTGACATACTTTCACCGAGCTTGATGTCGCTTACGACTTCCTTGAACTTCTCGTGAACGTACATATTATTGACAGCAGCTATGGATTTTTCGATACACTCAACCATCTGCAAGCCTGCGCCGTAGAGGTTTGCCATATTTCTCGAAAACGTTCCCGTGTACATTGTTGCGACGAGCTTTCCTACCTTTGGAATTTTCAGCAGGAGTTCGTCCATTTTCAGTCGCGTCGCGGGTGTTTTTCTCATAATGAAAATTGCAACAACAACCGCAACAATTATCAATATGTAAACATACCAATAATTAATCAGCGAACTTGAGAACGCCAAAAGAGCCTTTGAAAGAGGAGTCATATCATCCTCGCTCATCATACTCGCGAACTTAGGAAGAACCTGTGTAAACAGGAGCACGATAACCGCAAGCAGCAAAACAAGCAAAATCATCGGGTAAATCATTGCGCTCTTTGCTTTGTTCGCGGTTTTGTTTGCGTTTGCGTAGTGGTCGGACAATCTGTTGAGCATCTGGTCAAGAGTACCCGAAGCCTCACCCGCAGCCACAAGGCTGACAAACATATCGGGGAAAACGCCCGGCTTTGACTTCAGAACGTCCGAGAAAGACTTACCTTTCTGAACCTCCTCGTAAATATCGAGAAGAACTGCCTTTGCCTTTTTGTTTTCCTGCTGCTCCTGAAGAATGTAGAGCGCTCTTACAAGCGACAGACCCGCAGAAGTCATCGAGCCGAGCTGACGGCTTATGAAAGAAACTTCCTTGGTCTTGAACTTGTACTTTACGTCAACCGAACCCGTACCGAGGTCGCGATAGCTCGTTACATAAAGATTTTTCTCCCTGAGCTTTTGCTGAAGATCCCTGAAATCCTCCGCCATCTCATTACCGCGCGTGGTCTTACCGTTGACGTCGGTGGCGACATAAGAGAATTTATTCACCTGAAAACCTCCGTTTCCGCAAAAAATATTCTTTGGCAGCCCCAGACGCTCCCGAAACCGAAAACCGCGAGATTTCCCGTTCCCCAAACAAATCAAAAGCTCCCTTTTTAAGCGGCAAACCCGACACAGAACGACTTTTTCCCGAAAAATCCGTCAAAAATATTACTCGGCGCGTTTTTTTGTGCGAATAATACAGACAGTTTCAGAAAAAGGGCGCACTATACCCATAACCGCTTACTTGAAATAATTATATCACAATTTTTCCTTTTTTTCAAGCACCGCCAACAGCTTATTTGCTATTTTTGCGTGTAGAAATTCAACACGCGCTTATGTGCAATTTAACCAAAAATATTCCCAAAATAATAATTTCGGCACAAAATTTCCTTTTATTTCAAGAAATTCTCCCGCTTCCGCTTGATTTTATCGGAATATTATGTTAAAATAGGTAAGAGTATAAAAAAAGGCTCAATGTACAAAATTAAGGAGAATACATATGATTGATAAAACTTTGCTCAAAAACGATTTTGAGGACATCTTGCGCGATACCCGTATCGACGGCAAAAAATGCACTCCCGCACAGCTTCATAACGCTCTCGGAAAGGCAATTATGCGGCAGGCTGTCCCGATGATGAACTGCTCTTCACCGAGCGGCAGACGTGCAGGCTACCTGTCAATGGAGTTCCTCGTAGGGCGCGCTGTGTATAACAACATCTTATGCCTCGGGCTTTCCGACTATGCCGAGGAGCTGCTCAAAGAAGCCGGCGGCTCGCTCTCGGAGCTTGAAGAAATCGAGGACGCTGCTCTCGGAAACGGCGGTCTTGGACGTCTTGCAGCCTGCTTCCTTGACAGCGCGGCTACTCTGAAGCTCCCGCTCACGGGCTACGGTATCCGCTATAAATACGGTCTGTTCAAGCAGACAATCGAGGACGGCTTCCAGCGCGAATATGCAGACGACTGGACCGCGCAGGGCGACCCTTGGAGCAGACGCGTCGAGGACGAGGCTGTTATCGTGCATTATGCAAGCGGAGATGTAAAGGCAGTGCCCTATGATATGCCGATTTTCGGTTACCGCAACGATTACGCTTGCACATTGAGATTGTGGCAGTGCGAGCCGATAAACGCATTTGATTTTGACGCGTTCAACCGTCAGGATTATTTCGAGGCAGCGCGCGGCGAAATCGAAGCCGAGAACATCTCCAAAACGCTTTATCCCAACGACAACGGCAGAGGAGGTCAGCTTCTCCGTCTGAAACAGGAATATTTTTTCAGCGCGGCTTCCGTCGAGGATTTGATAAGAAAACACATCGAAGCAGGCAGACCGCTTTCCAATTTCGCGGAGTATAACGCAATTCAGCTTAACGACACGCACCCCGTTATCGCAATCCCCGAGCTTATCCGCAACCTTCTCGGACGCGGCTGCGAGTTTGAAGAAGCGCTTGAAATTGCCAAGAAAACGTTCAACTACACCAACCACACGATTATGGCAGAGGCTCTCGAAAAGTGGTCGAGCGATATCGTCGAGGAGCTTGTGCCCGAGGTTTACGCAATCATTCTGCGCATAAACGAAGCGTTTATCTCCGATATGTACCGCAAGGGAATTTCCCGCGAGAAAATCGAAACAATGCAGATTGTTGCCGGCGGAATGGTACATATGGCGAGAATGGCAATTTACTGCTCCTCCCACGTCAACGGTGTTGCCGAAATCCACACCGAAATCCTCAAAAACGACGCGCTCTCGGATTGGTACGAGATGTTCCCCGAGCGTTTTCTCAACGAAACAAACGGCATTACTCCGCGTCGCTGGCTTGCTTTGTGCAACCCGAAGCTCGCTTCGATGATAACCGAGCTTCTCGGAAACGAAAGCTGGCTCACCGACCTTTCTCAGCTCAAAAATCTGCGCCCGTTCTGCGACGATAAGGCAATCCGTGACCGTTTCAGCGCGATTAAGAGCGGGAATAAAAAGGCGCTTGCAGAGTATATCGCAGTTCACGAGGGTGAAAATATCGACGCAGACAGCTTGTTCGATATTCAGATTAAACGTCTGCACGAGTACAAGCGCCAGCTTCTGAACGCGTTCTCGATACTGTACATCTACTTCGGATTGAAGGACGGCTCGATTGCAAAGGAGAATTTCGCGCCCACAACCTTTATCTTCGGCGCAAAATCCGCGCCCGGCTACGCGAGAGCAAAGGCAATCATCAAGTTTATCAACGAAATCGCAAATCTCGTCAACAACGACCTGTCGCTTAACGGCGCAATCAAAGTTGTGTTCGTGCAGAATTATAATGTATCCTACGCGGAAAAGCTGGTTGTTGCCGCGGATATTTCCGAGCAGATTTCTACGGCGGGCACGGAGGCTTCGGGTACCGGTAATATGAAATTTATGCTCAACGGCACGATGACGCTCGGCACTTATGACGGAGCAAACGTTGAAATCGCGCAGGAAGCGGGCGAGGAGAACAACTATATCTTCGGCGCGAGAGTTGAGGATTTGGCTGAGATTATGCCGAATTATGACCCGAGAAAGATTTATTCCGAGAATACGAGAATTGCAAGAGTGCTGAATACGCTTATTGACGGGACGTTCTCCGACGGCGGAAACGGCTCGTTCAGGGAGTTGTACTACTCGCTTCTGGACGGCGCTTCGTGGCACAAACCCGACCATTATTATGTTCTCGGCGACCTTGAAAACTATGTTCAGGCTAAGCTCAAGGCGAACGCGGATTATAAGTTCAATCACGATGAGTTTATCAAGAAGTCGATGATAAATATGTGCTATGCGGGCAAGTTCAGCTCGGATAGGACGATTGAGGGGTACGCGAAGGATATCTGGGGGATTGAGCCGAACGATTAATCGCATTTGCGACTGTGGCACGCGCAGCGAAAAAAGTCTTTTTGAAAATCCAAAAGACTTTTTCTTCAGAAAAAGTTTTTTGGTCGCCGAAGGCACTCGGCGCGATAGCGCCGCTACTCGCGGCGAAGCCGCGCAAACGCGTTAGCAAGCGCAAAGGGGTCTGGGGGAAACAAGAGTTTCCCCCAGCGGAAAAGGGTTTGGGGAAAACCCCGGCGGGGTGTTCCCCAAGCGTTTTAGTTGGCTAAATGCCAGCTAAAACGCAAGAGCGCGCTAATATAAAAGCAGGTTCATAGAAGCCTTTTGTTGAACGAGGAGGCGGCTTTTCGTTCATCAAAGCCCCAAGAAAGAAAATTTTCCCAAAAATTCTCGAAACCCCCTTGACAAGCAGAAAAAAATCTGCTATAATGATAAAGTTAATCGCTAAAAGCGAATAACCCCTTTCTCGCGTTGAAGGAACGCGGGATATATATCCATAAGGAGGTGCAAATAAATGGCAAAGCTTGATGCAAAGTACGAGGCAATGGTTGTTCTTTCTGTAAAGACAAACGACGAGGAGCAGATTAAGGCTCTTATCGGCAAGTTCTCCGACCTTATCAAGAACAACGGCACTCTCGAGGGTGTTGACGAGTGGGGCAAAAGAAAGCTCGCTTATGACATCAACTACGAGAGCGAGGGCTACTATGTTCTCTACAATTTCGAGAGCAAGCCCGATTTCCCCGCAGAGCTTGAGCGCGTAATCAGCATTACTGACGGCGTTCTTCGCTCAATGGTTGTTCTCAGAAAGTAATCGGTCGTTTGGCGGAGGTGTGTTGTTGTGAATAAGGTTATTATGATGGGAAGAATCGTCACCGATTTGGAGCTTAAAACAACTCCTCAGGGTGTGAGCGTTTGCACGTTCCGCATTGCAGTTGACAGAAACTTCCAGAAAAAAGGCGAGGAACGCAAGTCCGATTTCTTTAATGTTGTGGCTTGGCGTCAAAACGGCGAATTTATTTCCAGATATTTTTCCAAAGGCAAGCCCATTCTTATCGAGGGCGAGCTGAACACAAGACAATATACCGACAAAAACGGAAACCCCTCAACATGGTACGAAATTGTTGTTGACAGACAGTATTTTGTTGGAAACAAGGGCGACGGAAGTTCCGGAAGCTACTCCCAGAGCGGCGACCCCGGTTACGGCACTCCCCCTCCCGCAAGCAGCTCCTTCTCCGCTCCGGCGGATACAGGCTCTGCGGATTTCTCCTCTGCCGACAGTGACGATTATCCGTTCTGAGATATTGTGAACTTATCGAAATCTTACAGGAGGTTATTACTATGGCTGAAAAGACCGAAAGACCTGTTCACGCAGCTAAGCGCAGCCGCAAAAAGGTTTGCCAGTTTTGCGCTGACAGAACAGAGTTCATTGACTATAAGGACATCGCCAAGCTCAAGAAGTTTATGACCGAGCGCTCCAAGATTCTTCCTTGCAGAGTTACCGGCTGCTGCGCTTTCCACCAGAGAGAGCTCACCAAGGCTATCAAGAGAGCTAGACAGGTTGCCCTTATCCCTTATTCTGCTGACTAATTGTCAACAAAGCAAAATTAAAGCAGGTTCGTTTGAGCCTGCTTTTTTGTTTACGCTTGGTGATATTATTTCTTTGGCGAAAATTAGAGATTGTGTGTATTTGCTCAATTTCTTCTTGACGAGCGTTTTGCATTTTTGTCGGCATTAAGCCAACAAAAATGCTTGGGGGAAAACTCTTGTTTTCCCCCAAACCCCTTTAGCGCTTTTGAACGCGTTTTGTCGCGCTTCGCGCTCTAGTCCGCGACTTCGTCGCGAGTGCCTCCGGCGGCAAGAAACCTTTTTCTGAAGAAAAAGGTTTCTTGACTTCCAAAAAGACTTTTTTCGCTGCGCGGCGCTCGGACAGAAATGCGATTACTTCGCCAACAGCTCACATACCTTATTCGAGAACTCAACAGGGTTCTCAATCGGCATTCCCTCAATCAGCAACGCCTGATTGTACAAAATATCCGCGTAATCCGCAGCCTTCTCCTTATCGCTCTCGTACAGCTCCTTCAGCTTCCCGAAAATCTTGTGATTAGGATTGATTTCGAGAATTTTCTCCGCCTTCGCGCCCTCGCCGTTCGGCATCGCCGACAGCACCTTCTCCATCTCAACCGACAGCATACCCTCGCTTGTTATGCACACAGGGTGGCTCTTCAAACGCTGCGACAGCTTCACCGCCTTTACCTTTCCGCCGAGCTTCTCCGTCATAAACTCGAACAACGACTTGTTGTCCTCCTCGGCTTTCTTGATTTCTTCCTTCTCCTCGGGAGTGTCAAGCCCCAAATCGTCCGCGGAAACCGACTTGTACTCCTTCCCGTCAAAGTCGTGCATCATTTGCAGGCAGAACTCGTCAACGTGGTCGGTGAGGTACAGGATTTCATAGCCCTTATCGCGAACCTGTTCGGTCTGCGGAAGGCTCTCAATACGGGTAACGCTGCTTCCGCTTGCAAAATAGATGTACTTCTGCTCCTCTTTCATACGCGAAACGTACTCTTCAAGCGTTGTTGTACCGCCGTTTGACGTCTTGAACAGCAAGAGGTCCTGAAGCTCGTCCTTGTTCATTCCGTAAGCCTCGTAAATTCCGTACTTAATCTGCGAGCCGAACGTTTCAAAGAACTTCTCGTACTTCTCGCGCTCGTTTTTCATAAGCTTTTTCAGCTCGTTCTTAATCGATTTTTCAATGCTCTTTGCGATAATTTTGAGCTGTCTGTCGTGCTGGAGCATTTCGCGCGAAATGTTAAGCGACAAATCCTCGCTGTCCACAAGACCTTTCACAAAGCTTAAATAATCGGGCAGCAAATCCGAGCATTTCTCCATAATCATAACGCCGCTTGAATAGAGCTGCAAGCCCTTTTCGTAGTTCTTGGAGTAGTAGTCATAGGGCGCATTCTGAGGAATGTAAAGCAGCGCGGAATAGGTTGCCGTGCCCTCGGTTTTTGTGTGAATGTGAACAAGCGGGTCGGTGTAATCGTAGAATTTGTCCTTGTAGAACTGATTATAGTCCTCGTCTTTCAGCTCGGTCTTGGACTTTTTCCAGATAGGAACCATTGAGTTGAGTGTTTCGGTGACGGTTTCCTTTTCATACTCGGGTTCTTTTCCGTCAACACCTGTGCCCTCTTTGAGTTTTTCGTGCTCGACGTCCATTTTGATAGGATAGCGGATATAGTCGGAATATTTCTTGACAAGCTCCTTGATTTTGTAGGGTGTGAGGAACTCGTCATAGTTTTCCTCGTCAGCATTGTCCTTGATTTCAAGGGTGATAATCGTGCCATTTGCGTCCTTTTCCGCGTCCTCGATAGAATAGCCCTCGGCACCGTCGCTCTGCCACAAATAAGCCTTGTCCGAGCCGTAAGCCTTCGAGATTACGGTAACTCTCTTCGCAACCATAAACGCGGAGTAAAAGCCCACGCCAAACTGTCCGATAACGTCAACGTCCTCGGTTTTTTCATTGTCGCGCTTGAACTCGAAAGAGCCGCTCTGCGCGATTGTGCCGAGGTTGTTTTCGAGCTCGTCCTTAGTCATACCGATACCGTTATCGGTGATTGTGAGCGTGCGCGCGTCCTTGTCAACGGCAATCGTAATCTGCATATCCGAGCGCGTCAGCCCGAGATTTTCCTCCATTGACTTGAAATACAGCTTATCCATCGCGTCGGAGGCGTTTGAAATAAGCTCGCGCAAAAAGATTTCTTTATGCGTATAAATGGAGTTAATCATCATCTCCAGCAAACGTTTGGACTCCGCTTTAAATTCCTTTTTCTCTGCCATTTAAATCATCTCCTAAAAATGTAAATCGATATATAACACATCAATTTAGCACTCATTCCACTAGAGTGCTAACTATATTATACACCCTTTTTCTCAAAAGTCAAGTATTTTGAGTGAAAATTTTGCGAAATTTCACAAAAAGACAAAAAAATCCCGCAGACAAGGGGGTGTCTGCGGTTAAATCAAATTAAGGTTGCCGACTGTTTGGGGAAAACAGTTTATCGGCTGAAAATAATTGGGGAAAATATATTAAGAAGTATGCAGGCT
Organism: Oscillospiraceae bacterium; assembly: GCA_017847835.1. Classification (GTDB taxonomy): domain Bacteria; phylum Bacillota; class Clostridia; order Oscillospirales; family Ruminococcaceae; genus CAG-115. The sequence continues at coordinate 177,306 of JAGASH010000008.1, read as the reverse complement.
TAATAGCCTAAATACTATCTTGTCAATTTGTAACATTTAAATTATACCATTTTTTTTGGAAATTTGCAACAATTATAGTGTACAAATTGAATTGTATTTTTTTGTATATTTTCACGAAATCCAACCGCACATCAGCTCGTAAAACGCGAGAATAAGCGGCATTGTCGCCATACTCAAAATCGTCGAAACCGCAAAGTGATTTGACGCGTATTCGGCATTTTTTGCGAATTTATGCGAGAACATAATCGCAGCCGAAGCCGTCGGAGCTGCTGCTGCCACGAGAATTGAACCGACAGCGACCGGATTTGCGCCGAAATGCCTTGCCAGAGCGTAGCCCGTCGCAATCACCGCCGGCAAAAGCAGCAAGCGGAATGCCTGCAAAAAGTACACGCGCTTTTTCGTAAAGCAGCTTTTTATGCCCGACATCGCAATCGTCGCGCCCGAAACAACCATTGCAAGCGGTGTGTTGAGCGCGCCGAGATAATTGAGCGGCTGCTGTATGATTTCGGGAACGCGAAATCCCGTGAAAAAGCACACAAGCCCGAGAATTATACTCAGCATAGCGGGTGAAAGCACGATTTTCACAAGCCCTTTTCCCGAGAGCTTTTTCCCGCTCATCATCACAACTCCGTGCGTCCACATAAAAACATTGAACGCGGTGATGTACGCGGTGAGATAAAAAACACCTTCCGAGCCGTAGGTTGCCTCGGCAAGCGGAATTCCCATAAACGCGCAGTTTGAATAGCCGATTGCAAAGCGCTCAACCTCGAAATCCTTATGCGTTTTGCGCACAATAAGCCGAGCTGCAAGCACGGACAAAGCCTGTGACGCAAACGCAAGCGCAAGCGCCGTCAAAAGCCCTTTGAGCAGCTCAGGATTAAAATCTGTCTGATAAGCGTTGAAAATGACAATCGGGCTGATTATGGAAATCGTGATATTCGACAGCCGTTTTGACGAGTTTTCGTCAAGAAAATCCTTCTTGTACAAAAAATACCCGAAAAAAAGCAAAATCAGCATTACACAAGCCTGAAATGCTGTAACCAGCGCAGAGTTCATTGATTATTACCTTTTGCAATTATTTTATCCAGTCTTGATTTCAGCGGGATACATACAGCCGTCGCTGCGGCAATCTTAATCGCGTCGCCGATAAGAAACGGCACAACGCAGCTCATCAGCGCGGGAACAAGCTCGCTTCCCGTTGATATCATAAACCAAGACGTTCCGAAAACATAGCACACAAGAGTTCCCAAAACCATTCCAACGGGCATAAGCTTTTTGTTTCGCTCGGCGAAAATTCCCGTCAGCAAAACCAACGGAATAAAGCCGATTATATAGCCGCCCGTCACTCCCAGCAGCTTTGCGAAACCGCCCGAAAATCCCGTGAACACGGGCAGTCCGACCGCTCCCAGCAAAATATACACGCACACAGCAGCCACGCCCTTTTTGCTCCCGAGAAAGCCTCCCGCGAAATAAATCGCAAGCGTTCCGAGCGAAATCGGGATTACTCCGACATTTATCGAAAACGGCGCTATTATGCAGATTATCGCTGCAAAAAGAGCGATGAACACCATATTCCTGACGGTGAAAAATCTTTCTGTACTGTTTTTCATAGAACCACTTCTTTTACTCCGCAAGCAGCTTTTTTTCCGGCACAAATGCCGACAAGCCCTTTACGGCAGTTTTCACGGAAATATCCGCGAGAACATCAATGTCCTCGCGGCAGCCGTCATTAAACCACGACGCATAAACCGAAAGCACTCCCGAAACGATAAATTCCGAAACTGCATTTAGCTCGGCTGCGTTGAATTCGGAACCGTTATTCCGCAAAGCGGCTGAAATCGTCCTGCGAAGCGCAAGCTTCATTTTGCCGCCTGTGAAAATCTCGGGGTTAAACCGCATAAGCCGCGCGAAAAAATCACGGTGAAGCTTCACGGTTTCGCTGACGCCGCGCACAACCGCTCCGATATTCAGCAGGCTTCCGCTTTGAAGGTGCCCGGAAAACTCTCCGAGAAACTCGTTTTCAAGCTCTTCAAGAACCTCTCCGACAGTGTGATAATGACGGTAAAAGGTTTTTCGGTTTATCCTTGCCTGCTCGCAGACCTCGGAAACGGTAATCCTAGAAATCGGCTTTTCGGACATTATCCCGACAAGCACGTTTCTGATGTTCGCGCGCGTCTTGACAACCCGCAAATCAGTTTTCGGCATTACTTGATTTCGTTCTTGCCGCTCTTCTTGTCCTTGGAAGCCTTCGCGGTTTCAACCTCGGAAGTAACAGCCTCGTGATGTGTGTTGTTTCTTGCAATTGCTGTTTTGAGCACGCGGATTTTTGTGCGGTCGGAGCCTGTTTCGATAAGAACGGTGTCCTCCTTGACAGACAGAACGCGACCGATAATGCCGCCTGTTGTAACAACCTCGTCAGCAACCTCGATGTGATTGAGCATATCCTGCATTTCCTTGTTACGCTTCTTTTCGGGACGCAGAATAAGGAAATAGAAAATCGCAACCATAAGCACAAGCGGCAAAATCATCATAAGGATAGAAGCCCACTGCGAACCTGCGGCAGCAGCTGCCTGTGACTCAGCACTTGCAGAAATCAAATTGAGAAAATTCATTTTTTGTCCTCCGTATCTGTTTTTGTTTTACAATTTTATATTATACACCTTGTTGTATGAAAAATCAAGGGGTAAATATTCAATTTATTGTCCGAAAACGTTGATTTCCGTTTCAGAAAAGGCTTTTTTGATATCCGAGAGCGCTCCCTCCGAATAGCCGCCCTTTATGACAACGTAAAATTCAGCGTCACCGAGAGCCGCTTTCAGCTTTTCGGCAAAGGTTTTCGCGAAGGTATATGCCTCGGAAGCAGAAGCAGTCGGCGTGTAGTCCACAATCAGCTTGATTTCGGAGAGCTTGCCGGCATTTGAAATCAGCTCTGCGTCCGTGCAAAGACGGTTTTTCGCAACCGCGCTTTCACCCGAAATCTCAACCCAGAGCTCCGCGCCGTTCTTTTCCGAGCCCGCCTTAGCGGAGTCGAGAACGTTCCACAAAGCGTCCAGACGGGCTTTTTCGTCCGAAAGCGGAAGGTCTGCGAGATATTTTGAGATGTCCTCCTTGTGGAATTTCGGGTACATCGTATTTTCGGCAATTATGTTTTTGAAGCCCGCCGCAGAAAGCTCCGCGGTGACTTCTCCCATAAACTGAAGCGTCTGCGTCTTGAACGGGGAAAGCCACGGTTTTCCGCCCTTTTCCTCGCGGTCATCGTGCCAGGTATAGCCGCTTCCCGTTATGCGATAGCCGCCGTCAGTCGCGTCCTTATAGCCGCAAAGACGGTCTTTCAGCGTACTTATCTTCGCCGCAGGAATAAAGCCCGCGTCTGTGATTGCATTACAGATTTGCTCGGCTGTAAGTGTACCGGTGATGATACCGTGGGTTTCAAGCCCTTTGATTTCGCTCTTGTAGAGGAAATTTCCCGTGTCGTTTTTCAGCGTCACGCAGACCGTTTCCACGCCCGCAGCTTTTGCCGCAGCAAGCGCGCTGTTGAGCGAAGCCGAGCTCAAAGCCGCGTCATCGGGGAGAAAATAAACGTCCGTCATTTTACGCACGGGCTCAACGAGTGCTTCAGAGCTTTCCTCCGAGGAAACCGGAGCCTCGCTCTCCGAGGAAACCTCCTCGCTTGACGGGGGAGTCCACGCAGAGTCAGAGGTAAGAGAGCTGTTATTTCGGTTGTTGAAAAACTCGACAAGCGGCTTTCCCAGCCCAAATCCGAGAACACCGAGCGCACACGCAGCCACAACCGTTATGACAATCGCGAGAACCTGTTTACGCTTGTTTTTTCGTTTGCTGTAAAGATTGACCTTGCTTCGTTTGATTTTGATGTTGGTTTTTTTGTTTTTCAATGCGCCCAAGCCCCCTTTGTCGAAAAATCAGAAATCGGCTGTATAACCAACCAGAACGTTAAACGCGAGAGAAAGTATACCGATATAAATCATCATTATCGGATAGCCGCGGAAAATTTTCGGGATTTTCTCGCTTGACAAACGGTCATTTGCGATGTTTATCAGAAAGCACGCGAGGAAAAAGCCGATACCCGTGCCGAAGCCGTAGCCCACATAGCCCGCGAAGCCTTTTCCGAAGGTTGAGTTCAGGAAAAGCGCTCCGAATACCGCGCAGTTGAAAATCGCGAGGTGAGCGTATTTCTTGACCTTGTAGAACGTTTTCGGGAAGCCTTTCCACAAAATCAGCAAGCCGATAACGTAAAGCAGGCTGATTATTCCCACATAAACCAGCGGCATAAGCAAATCACCGTAGGGAAGCGGGAGAAGCATTCCGTCAAACTGATACGAAATAATGCTCGCGAGGGTTGTCATAATGGTAATTCCGATAGAAAAACCGATAACGTGCGAGTCCTTTCGCGAAGCGTAAATCGCGACATTCGCGCCGAATGCCCTGTCGAAAATCGCGTTCTGCGTGAACACGGAAATCATCGCAAGGCTTACTATTCTTGCAAAAACGTTGCTCATTTCCCGCGCTCCTTTCGTGAAGAAACGCGTCTGCCCGCGGCGGCTCTGCAAAGCGCAGCGAAAATTCCCACGAGAATAAACCCGAAAAACGGGGATTTTGCCGAGGGCACAATCGGCTCGCAGACGTGAAATCCGAAAACCGTGCCGTAGGAGAGAATTTCTCTCACAAATCCCGCCGCAAACGCAGCCATCGCGTAGCCCGCGATATAAATCAGCGCGTCAACCGCCATTCTTCCGTAGGGTTCGAGGTAAAAACGGCTCTCGGTTTTCGCGAGGATAAGCGAGTTCACGACGGTCAGCTCGATATATACCATAACCTCTTTTGTCGTGTCCGGAAACAGATAGCGAAGCCCCATTACCGTCGGGATAAACAAACCCGCGGCAACAATCGTGTAGAGTAATATTCTAACAGTATAGACAATTTTTCGCGGAATAAACCTGCAAATCAGAATTGAAAAGTAGGAAATCGCGAAAAAGCTCATCGTGAGTACAAGGGCGCGCTGCAAGGTCGTTGCCGCGACAATAATCGGCGCTGTGACAAGCCCGCTCATAAGGACGATATTCTGCCTGAGCAGACCGTCGGCGTTTATATGACTTTTCTTGGTTTCCGCCGTCATCTGTCGTCCTCCTTCTTCCTTTTCTTTTTGCGGTGACGCTTGATTTCTCCGTCAATCGGCGGAGTGTTGTATTTGTATTTTTCGGGAATGACGATTTCCTGCGTATCTGTCAGCTTTACTCCGCCGCTCTGAACCGTTGTCTTGGATTTCTCGAAGGAGTTGACGTAGGTTTTCTTCCAATAGACAAGGTTGTCCACAAGACGGTCAAAGCTGCTTCCGAGCGCTCCCGTAAGCAAAAGCGCGAACAAAAAGCTGCCCTCGGTCTGCCCGAAATGACGGAACATCATCGTGATATAGCCCAGCGTCGCGCCGTAGAGAACCTTTCCCATAAGCTTCTGCGGGACATTGTAGGGCTCTGCCGCAAGGAAAACCGTGCCGAAAAGCAGATAGCCCGACGAAAACTCATAGAAAACCGAAAGCCAGCCGTTTTCGAAATCAGCTCTCGGGAAGAAAAACGCAAGTGCCGCCGAAACGACAAGCGTTGACATAACCGCAGCAAAACTGTTTGTACGGCGAAGCACAAGGCAAACTCCGCACACGAGAATTACCAGCATATAAATCGCGCCGATACTTCCCGGCACAAATCCCATAAGCGTGTCAAGCACGTTTTTCGAGGGGACGTTTCCGAGTTTCAGCGAATATTCGGTTGAACGGGTGAGCACACCCTCAAAGTCCGTGAAGGGTTGATAAATCTCGCCGTATTTCGGCGCATAGAGCATTTCCGCCGGATAGCAGATTATAAGGAACGCCGTGGAAATCGCGGGAGGTGAGAAGATGATATTGTCCGAGGAGCCGAAAAGGTGCTTTCCGACAACCACACACAAAACCGACGACAGGATTATCAGTCCCACGGGCACGCTCACGGGCATCATCATTCCCGCTGCCAGTCCCCAGAAAGGCACGGCTGCGTCTTTTACATTGTAGCGGATTTTTCTGATAAGGCAGCAAACCGCGTCAAAAAGCATACAGCATACAACGCTCATCACGCACACAAGAACCGTGCGTATTCCCTGCAAAAACGCGGCAGGCACCAGAAGCATCGCCATAATAACCATACGCTCGAAATAAACCTTGTCCGGCTCACGAGCAATATTCTTCGTCATCTATCAGTTTCCTTTCAGCGCCTCGCAGACCGATTTCATATCGGGCGCTTTAAAAAGTCCCGTTCCCGCAACGAGAACGTTTGCTCCCGCATTTACCGCGGAAAAGCCTGTTTTTTCGTTAATTCCGCCGTCAACCTGAATATCCAGATTTTCATAGCCGTTTTTGTCGGCATATTCGCGAAGGATTTTCAGCTTCGGCAGCATATCGTAGATAAAGCCCTGTCCGCCGTAGCCCGGCTCAACGGTCATAACCAAAATCATATCGCAAAGCGGTATATAATCAAAAACCTTTTCGACGGGAGTTGCAGGCTTTACGGCAAGCGCAGATTTCACTCCGAGCGAGCGGATTTCCCGCAGACAGCCCGAGATGTCACCGCTGCTTTCAAGGTGGATTGTGATAAGGTCAGCGCCCGCGTCCGCGAAAAATTTTATCTGGCTCTGCGGATTTTCAACCATAAGGTGAACGTCAAGCAGCTTGTCCGTGACTTTCCGCACGAATTTCAGCACGGGAGCGCCATAGGTAATCTGCTCCACGAAATGCCCGTCCATAACGTCAAAATGTATCCAGTCAACGCCCGCGCTCTCGCAGCGTCTGATTTCGCTCTCGAAGTTTGCAAGATTGCACGCAAGCAGCGAAGCCGAAACTATTGTATCTCTTTTGTTCATTTTACACAACCTCTTTATTTTTTTCAATTTACACATACACTTATATTTTATAATAAATTCGTGATTTAGTCAAGAGCTTGACGCTTATTTTCACCGAATTTTTAACAAGTGCGTTAAAATGTAATAAACCTGTTAAAAAAATTGAAAGATATTTGTGTATTTTTCTTTAATTTCCTGCTTGAAAAATTTTATTTTGTGGTGTATAATAATAACAATATACACAATTGAATGAGAGGAGAAAAATATGCTCAACAGTAACTTTGAGGAAAAATTTACCAAGGAAGGGCTTACGTTTGACGACGTACTTTTGGTGCCCGGAAAAAGCGACGTTACTCCGAATATGATTGACATCAAGACAAATCTCACCAAAACAATCAAGCTTAACACTCCCATTATGACCGCCGCTATGGATACCGTAACCGAGTCGAGAATGGCAATCGCAATCGCTCGTGAAGGCGGTATCGGCATTATCCACAAAAATATGACCATCGAACAGCAGGTTGACGAGGTTGACAAGGTAAAGCGCTCGGAAAACGGCGTTATCGTCAATCCGTTCTTCCTTTCGCCCTTGGACAGCGTCCGCGACGCAGACGCGCTTATGGGCAAGTATAAAATCAGCGGTGTGCCGATTGTCGAAAACGGCAAGCTCGTCGGCATTTTCACAAACCGCGACCTTCGCTTCATCTCCGACCCCGCACAGAAAATCGGCGAGGTTATGACCAAGGAAAACCTCATCACAGCTCCCGTTGGAACAACCCTTGCGGGCGCGCAGGAAATCCTTCGCAGACATAAGATTGAAAAGCTCCCGCTGGTTGACGAAAACGGCTACCTCAAGGGACTTATCACAATTAAAGATATCGAAAAATCCGTTCAGTATCCGAACACTGCGCGCGACAACAGCGGAAGACTTCTCTGCGGTGCAGCAATCGGAATTACTCCCGATGTTCTCGAAAGAGCGGGCGCGCTTATCAAGGCACAGGCTGACGTTCTGGTTCTCGACTCTGCGCACGGTCACAGCAAGAACATTATGGTAACCCTGGACAAGGTGAAGAACGCATTCCCCGACACTCCCATTATCGCGGGCAATATCGCAACCGCAGAGGCTGCCGAGGATTTGATTAAGGCGGGCGCAGACGCGGTTAAGGTTGGTATCGGCCCCGGCTCGATTTGTACAACCCGCGTTGTTGCAGGTATCGGTGTTCCGCAGATAACCGCAGTTTATGACTGCGCTTGTGCAGCGGCAAAATACGGTGTTCCCGTAATCGCGGACGGCGGTATCAAGTACTCCGGCGATATCGTAAAGGCACTTGCTGCCGGCGCAAACTGCGTAATGCTCGGTTCTCTGCTCGCAGGCTGCGAGGAAGCTCCCGGCGATGTCGAGATTTATCAGGGACGCTCGTTCAAGGTTTACAGAGGTATGGGCTCGCTTGCAGCAATGAAGAAGGGTTCTGCCGACAGATATTTCCAGGAGAAGGACAAGAAGCTCGTTCCCGAGGGCGTTGAAGGACGCGTTCCTTACAAGGGAACGGTTGCTGATACCGTTTTCCAGCTTATCGGCGGTATCAGAAGCGGTATGGGCTACTGCGGCTGCCCGACAATTCCCGAACTTCAGGAGAGAGCAAAATTCGTCAAAATCACCGGCGCAGGACTTCGCGAGAGCCACCCGCACGACATCTACATCACCAAGGAAGCTCCGAACTACTCCGCAAGCATTTAAATGGGATTTTACAACATCATCGAGCCGAAATATTTCGGCGGGTTCAAGTGCACCGGCTCGGCTTGTCCGCAGAATTGCTGCGGGCGCTGGGAACGGGTTTTGTGGACAAACGAGGAGTACGAGCGGCTGGTTTCTCGGGAAATGCCCGAGGAGCTTCGCGTGAAAATCGGCTCTGCGTTCGTCAAAGAGCAAAACGCACGAAACATAAATCTTTCAAATTTGGCTTGCCCGTTCCTTTCTGAGAACGGGCTTTGCTCGCTTCAGCTGACTTTCGGCGAGGAAATCCTCTCGGCGACCTGCGCGATGTACCCGAGAACAGCCGTTTTCAACAATTCCGTGCTGACGAGAGGGTGTTTTTCGAGCTGTCCCGAGGTTCTGCGGATTTTGTCCGAGGACGAAAACGCGCTCGAAATCAGTCTGCGAACCGTTCAAGTTCACGGGAACACGGTCGAATTTAAGGCGGTTTCCTGCGAGAACGAACAGGATTTTGCGAAAAATCCCGCGCTTGCTTTCCGAAACGAGCTTTTCGGGCTGTTTTTCGACATAATTTCCGAGAAATCCGCGGGAATTCAGACAAACCTCGCAATCGGCGCAGTTGCCGCGAAAACGCTTTCCGAAGTGAGCGAAAACGAGCTTCCCGAAGCGATTGAAAAGCTCGCAAAACGGCTTGATGAAACGGATTTTCTCGATGAACGCGAGTTTATGGGAAAACCGCTCGCGGGTGAACTTTTCGCGGAATTGTTCGGGGAAAGGCTTGAAAATCACGACGAAAAACGGCTTGCCGAGATTTTTGCGGGACGGGAATATTTTTTCCGAAATCTTGCGAAAAACCTGCTGTTCGAGCTGAAAATGCCGTTTTACCTCACCGAGCGCGGGATTTTCGAGAATTTCCTCGTTTACGGCACAGCGGTTACGCTTGCGGAATTTCTCGCGGCGGCTTGCGCTGTTGACGGAAACGCAGAGCTTGTTCTCGCGCGGCTTGCCGAGCTTGACCGAATGACCGCTCACGACAAAAACGCTGCCGGAAAAATTCTCGCGTTTCTCGAAAAAGCGGCATTTTCGGGGACGATTTGTTCGATATAAAAAAGTCCGTGGGAAAACCACGGATTTTTTGTGAGTATTTGCGTTTACAGACGTCTAATAAGTGAAAGCAAAAATCGATTTTTCTTTTGAAAGAAGGTGAGCCGATGGACGGCGGCGAAATTCGCGCGGTTTTCGAGGTCGGCGAAACGCAGATTACGCTTTTGAGCAAAGATATGAAAAATGTGCTCAACGTAATCAAGGTGTTTATCAACGAGAGCACAGAGAATGCAAGTCCCATTTCAAACAAAATCGTCACTCCCGTCTTAACCTACAATTAAAAGAAAAGGTCTGCGAAACATCTCGCAGACCTGTTTTTTTAGCTTACTAATGCTGTTTTCGTCCATTCAACAAGGTCGAGAATTTTCTCGTCAGCCTGTGAATAGCCGTCGTGATAACTCTCCATAATCTTGTCGCTGTTCTTCTCGAACTTTGAAATCGCGGGAAGCGAAGGACGGAATACAAACGCTCTGCCCTCTTCCTCCAGCTTGTTCATAAGAGCTACCGTTTCCTTGTACCGCTCAACGCGCGTCATACAAGCCTCGACAAAGTTCGGGTATTTCTTGTACATAGAGTTTATGACTTTCTTGTACTTCGCGTAATCGGTCGGGGGGGTTGCACTTCCCGGCTTCGTCAGGATAATCACCAGCTTGTCGCAGCCCATTTCAAGCGCGTGTTCAATCGGGATACTGTCCGCGATGCTTCCGTCAAGGTAATGCTTTCCGTCAAGCTCAACCGGCGCGCAAAGCATCGGCACGGAACAAGTCGCTTTCGCAATAGTCAGCAGGCGCTCGTTGTCCTCGTATTCCGAGAAGTATTCAGCCTTTCCGCTTTCAAGACAGGTGCAGACATATTCCGTTTCAATCCCGCTGTTATAGTATGTATCAAAATCAAACGGGAACTGCTTATACGGATATTCAAAAGCCATTTTGTCGAGATTTATAAGTTTTCCCGAGCCTAAAAACTGCCTGAACCCGTAGTACGACTCGTTTCGCGGAACATTTATCATTCGGCAGGTTCTTCCCACCTGACAGGAAACGTAGCTCATCGCGTTTCCGCCGCCCGCAGATACTCCGATTACATACGGGAAATTTATTCCTTCCTCCATAAGGCGGTCAAGCACACCCGCAGTAAAAATTCCTCTTACCGCGCCGCCTTCCAAAATAAGTCCTGTTTTCATCGAAATCACCTTTTCCAAAAAAATGCTGAAATTAAAGCTGCAAAAAATCACGGGGCATTTTTCTACTCCGTGATAATTTTATCATACAAACTTAAACTTTTTGTAAACTTTTAGCCTTTTGTGAACTTTTCTCTTCGGCAATTTCCGACAAAAATTCTTCACAAATCACTCTTCTTTTTTAACCGTGTACACCTTTTCAAGCGTGACTTCGGGCGTTAATCTGCCTAAATCGTCGTAAGCCTCGGTTATCTGAATGCCGAGCGCGCCGCCCGTGATACTCGAAAAATTCAGCGGGTTCTGAGCGACTGCGTCATAGGTGAACGCGAGCTTTATCGTCGCGGGAACCTCTTCAACACCCGTGAAAACCATTCTGAAAGAGTCGCAGTCCGTGAACGCAAAAGCAGCGCCCGCGTTTCCGTCAAGCAAAACAGGGTCAACGACATTGTTCCGCGCCTTGAACTCAAACTCTCCGTCCTCATCAATATCCTGCGAATACACGTTCTGCGCCGCGAGAACCCTTCCGTTTGCCACGCCTGCCGTGAGCGTGAGGTTTTTATAGCGGAAATCCGGCTCGGTGGGGTTTCCCTCGCCGTCAAGACCGTTGTAAACGCTTCCCGAAAGCACAAACGTGCGGTTGTCCTCTTTTTCGAGATTGAGCGTGAAAACGGGCGCGTAGATTACATTCTGATAGGTCGCGAGAATTGTGGTCATTTCTTCCGCGGTGAGATTTCCCGTTTCGTTGTCGTTCATCGCGGTGACAATCTGCGAGAGCGTTTCGTTCGCGTCCAAATCCGCCGCGTAAACTCTCGTCACATAGCACTGCGAGCCGTTTTCGCCCTTTATATCGCCGCAGTAAATAAGGTCGTGCGCGTTTAGCATAAACACAACGTAAAGCCCTATTCCTGCCATAACCAAAACAATCAGGATAATTCCGATAACGATTTTCATTTACAGCCTCTTTCTGTCAAAGCGCATAGAGATTTGTGTCCCAATCGGGGAAGTACGGGTGATGACGCATATACAGCTTGTATTTCTTCTGCATTGAGTTAATCAGAAGCGGGATTTTGAACATATCCTCGTTCCGATGATAAAGCGCGATATTCAGCTTCGGAGAGAAATTCGCTATGGTTTCCCGCGCGCCCATAATCGCTTTTTCCTCAGCGCCCTCAACGTCCATTTTAAGATAAGTGACAGGCTGACCTTGAAGCATTGTGTCAACCTTCAGCATTTTCACCTCGCGAAAACGCGCAGGATTGAGCGAAGCGTTTTTGTCGGTGACAGCCTTGCTGCTTCTGCCCGAGCGCAGGTTGAACACAACCGATGTGTCCTCGTCCCACGCGCCGCAATTGTACGCTTCCAGCAGCGCGGAGCCTATCATATAAAGTCTGCGTTTCAGCTTGCGGTAGTTTTTCGCGTCGGGCTCCATTGCGTAGATTTTCGTGAATTGAAGCGAGGTTTCGTTCAAAAACTCGATAACCGTGTCGCCGTCATACGCGCCCAAATCAGCGTAAATCTCCTCCGTGCCGATTTTCAGCAGGTCGAACTTTTCATCGGAAGGCGTTTCAGCCTCGGTGAGATAATCGAGCTTTCCGCTTAATTTATAGCGTATTACATTCTCGAACACCTTTTTCGACTGCTCGTCGGCAAGCAGCTTGTACACTTTTTCAAGCTCGTCGCGGTGTTCTCTCGCGTAGTCAAGGTCGAAAAGTCCCTCTCCCACAACGGGAACATTCGGCGCGTAAAGCTCGTGTTTTCGGGAAATGTACGCGATTTTGTCCATAACCTCGGGAATTTGCGTCCCGAAGCACACGAGAATTATAAAATCATCGCCGTACAAATCCTCGATTTCCGAGAGCGTTTTCACGCGTATTCCCATAAAGCTGTGGCCGCGGACAAACTCGTCGCTCGCCATAATATCCGAAAGCGGAATTTCTCTTTCGTCCAGCACTGCCTTTATCTTCTCAGCGCCGTCGCCCATTCCGTAAAGCACGATTTTCTTGTCCGTGGATTTGAGCCTGTCCCAGAGGCACTCGTTTATTTCATCAAGAAAAAAAGCCATTTTACCCTCAATTCATCTTTGCCTGTTCAACCTCTTCGGCACATTGTACAAAATCCTCAGAGATTTCCTTCATACCGATATTATAAGAGCCTGCGATTTCCCCGAATTTTTCCCAATCACCGAGAAGATAAGAAAGCGCCATTTCAAAAACATCGCTGTAAAGTCCGCCTTTTCGCATAAGTCCTTTTTTGATGTCAAACGTGAGCGGAAACTCGTCCAGAGTCTTTGTGAGAACGCTTTCGCCGCCGAAAACAACCATTGAGAGCAATCCCATAAGGTAGAAGGACTCGGGCTTTTTCGCGCCCTCGGGTATCTGCAAAGCGATTTTCCGGCAGAATTTCGCCATAAACAGCGACATTTTCGTGGCTTCGGGAGAGTCGTTGTTGAGCAGCTTCTGCACCGCCATAAGGTAAATCCACTCGCGAAGATAATCAAGTCCCAGAACAACAATCGCCTGATTTATCGAGGAGATTTTTGTCGTGAAGCCGAAGTAAACCGAATTTATCAGCCGCAGAAGCCGCTGGCAGACAGCAGAGTCCACGGAAAGCGCGTTTACAACCTCTTCGATTTCCGCGTCCTTTTTCGACAAAATCTGCATTGCGTTTGAAATGCTGACGGGAAGCGGCTGAAAGCCGTTTTCGGGGTTAATCTCGGGCTTTGCGAAATAAAATCCCTGCATAAACGTGCAGCCAAGCCCTTTCGCATAATCGTAATCATCGCGGTTTTCAAGATTTGCGGCAAGCATAAGCTTGTTTGCATAACGGCAGACATAAGCCGTTTCTTCGATTGCCTTGCGCGGTTTTTTGAAGTCTATTTCAACAACGTCCGCAAATCCGAAAATCTCGTCATAAGCCTTGCTGTACTCGAAATCTCCGAGCACAATCATAAATCCGCGCTCTTTAAAGTCGCGACAGATGTTCATAATTCCCGCGTCTTCAAGCTGATTTGCGTAAACGCAGACAGCGAGTATATCGCGCGAAAAAAACAGCGGCACACGCGCACGAAGCATTTCATCGGTAAAATGCACGAAAGCGCGCGATTTCCCGACAAACCGCCTCACGTCAAAATCAAACAGCTTGTTTGTTTCCTCCGCGTCGGGCACGACATATTCAAATGCCGCGTTTTCCTCGGTTTTATATGGAACTTTATATGCAAAAACATTTCCCGCTGCGTCAAAAACAGGCAGGCGCGTTATGTATGCGTTCAAAAATATCCCTCCAATATCTATATACAGATTTATTATACTACTTTTTCGGATTTTTTGCAAGCATATTTTTCTGCAAATGTTTTATCAGGCGGAAATTTTCATCGGGATTTTATGTGAATATTTGCCAAAAAAGCGGCAAAACTACGTTTAGTTGGACGGCATTTTGTAAGTATTTTCCAACTTTACCTTATGAAAGGAATGGTCAAATGAAAAACAGAAGAAGCAATGACGGGAAAAACGCAAAAAGTATTGCAATCGCGTCGGCAATAGGATTAACGGCGGTTGCAGCGTCGCTCGTAGCGGTTTACGGAAGCACAACAAGAAGGCTTGTCCCGACGGGAAGCTCCTCTCCCGAAAGTCACTGGAGCTTTTCCTCGTCAAACGAAAGCGACATACCCGCAAACAACGACGTTTCGGGAATTCCCAAGGACAGCTCGTCCTCGTCCGAGCAGGTTCACAAGCCCGAGTCCTCCGAGGCTGAGCCCGTAAACCGACCCGTGGAAATCAAAGTGGGTAATATCCTGCCCGTTGAGGGAGAAATCGACAAGCCGTTTTCAAACGGCGAGCTCGTCAAGTCGGAAACTCTCGGCGTGTGGAAAACCCACGACGGAGTTGATATTCTCTGCGAGCTCGGAACGGACGTCAAATCGATGTCCGAGGGTATCGTAAAGGAAATCCGCGACGACCCTCTTATGGGCGTATGCGTGACGATTGAACAGACAAACGGTCTGGAAGCGCATTACTGCGGGCTTGCAAAAGAGCTGAACGTGAAAGCGGGCCAGCAGGTCAAGCAGGGTGAAATCGTCGGGAAAACCTCCGATACAAACCAATCCGAAATCCTCCAGAAACCCCACCTGCACTTTGCTGTAAAGGAAAACGGAAAGTGGGTTGACCCGATGTCCGTTATCGACAAAAACAGCTGATTTATTTTCCCTCCGTAATTTTTAGGATTTCTTCCCGTCAACACCGCAAAGGCTATGAAAACAGCCGAGCGGTGTTGTTTTTTGCGCGTTTTTACACTTTTGCGGGATATTTCCGAAAATTTCCATAAAAATTTTTCAAAAAACATTTGACAAATCGGCAAAAATATGAGAGAATATAAATAGGACACCTCTAAAAAACTTGTTTGAGTGAAAATGTGCATAGCACGCCGACTGCTGCGTCAAACCTCCTCGTAAGGCATACAGCCTTACTTCGTCGGCTTTCCTTGCATTCGACATACTCTGCCCATTTTCCCTGTTCAAACCGTTTTTTAGAGATGCCCTTTAGAAATAAAATTTTTGGCATTTTTACATAAGGGGGTACATAATGAAATTTCTCAAAAAAGCGGTGGCTTTGTTCGTTGCGGCGGCTGTTTCCTTAACAACAGCTTTGTCGGCTTTCGCGCAGTCGGGAGAAAGTCCCGCGGGCGGAAAATCTATCGATATCTACTCGCAGCAGTATTCGCCGATTGACAAAACAAAGCTTGTCAAATGGAACGGAAAGGACGCGCCCGCCGAAAACACAAGCTATTACATAGACAGCGAGGTTAAAATCCCGAAGGACGCGGTTGTTTCATTTCCCGAAACATCCACGCTTGTTCTCTGCGAGGGTGCAAATCTTCAGGTTTACAAGGAAGCAAAGCTCTATTCATTCGGCACGCTGATTGTCGAGCCGAGAGCAAGACTTACGGTTTCGGGAACGGCGTATTTCAAGAAAACGGGAGCCTTAGCAAACTATGGCACGATTGTTTCCACTGCAAGCTCAACCGTAAATATAAGCTCGCCTTTTGTAATCCACGCAAACAGCTCCTTCGTTATGAGCGGACAGACAAACGTTTTCCAGACGGGTAATATCACAAACTACGGAACCGTCACTTTTTCGCCGAACTCTGTTACAATGCTGACGGGAACCATAACAAATGCCGAAGAAGCAAAGTTTTTTGACAAGGGCAAAATCACCGTAACGCTGAGCGGTAAAATGGCAATGAACGGCAGATTTTCGCTTATGGGTAGTCTTGTTGTCAGCGGAACGCTTATCCTTGAAAAGCCCGTGAAGTTTTTCATAGGCGAGGACTCCGTTTTCACAACGTCAAAATCCGCGAGGATTACCGATTACCGCCCGGACGCGACGCTTGATATCGACGAGGATTTGCGAAACAAGGGCACAAAGGGCATTGACGTTTCCGAATGGCAGGAAGCGATAAACTGGAAAAAAGTCAAAAATGCGGGTATTCAGTTCGCGATGATACGCGCTTCCCTGTCCGAAAACAAGGTTGACAAAACCTTTGAATACAACATCACCGAAGCCACAAAAGCAGGACTTGATGTCGGAGTTTATCACTACTGCTACGCGATGGACGCGGAAGAAGCAAGAACCGAAGCAAGACACTTCATCGAAACCATTTCCCCCTACAAGATTACCTATCCCGTTGTGCTCGACTTTGAGGACAACTCGCAGGTAAAGCTCGACAATAAGGTTAAAAACGAAATCGCGCAGGTTTTCATCGAGGAAATCCGCAACGCGGGATATTACCCGATGATTTACTCCTACTCCAACTGGTACGAAAAATATATGGATATGGACAAACTCGACTGCGAGGTGTGGATTGCTCACTGGGGCGTTATCAGACCGACGTACAAGGGAAGCTACGGTATCTGGCAGTATTCCAGCGAGGGCAGAGTTTCGGGAATTGACGGCGACGTCGACCTGAATGTCTGCTTCAAGGATTACGCGAAAATAATCCGCGAAGGCGGCTATAACAATCTCAGCAAGTTCAACTAAAAGAAAAGCCTGTTTCGGTTTTTACAGAAGCAGGCTTTTTTCGCGAATATATGCACTTGACATTTCGTTTATAATAAAGTATAATATTCTTATCTGCAAAAAGTGAGGTACATAAAATGAAAGTACTTTTGTACTCAGAGGGACTGAGTTTGATAAAGGTTTCCGGACTCGGACGCGCTATTCTTCACCAGAAGCGCGCGCTGACAAATGTCGGCGTTCCTTTCACAACCAACCCCAAGGACAAGGATTTTGATACGGTTCATATAAATACGCTCGGGCTTAAATCCAGACATCTTGCCAAGAAAATGCACAAGCAAGGCAAACGCGTCATTTATCACGCGCACTCCACGCAGGAGGATTTCCGAAACTCGTTTGTCGGCTCAAATCTTTTTTCGGGACTGTACAAAAAATGGATAATCTCCTGCTATAACCGCGGCGACGTTATCATCACGCCGACAAATTACTCGAAAAGACTTATCGAGGGATATGGAGTGAAAAAACCTGTTTTCGCGATTTCAAACGGAATTGACCTCGATTTCTATCAGCCGCAGGAAAACGACCGAAAGGAATTCCGCGAACAGTTCGGCTATTCCGACGACGACAAGGTTATTATGTCCGTGGGACTTTTCTTTGAGCGAAAGGGTATTCTCGACTTTGTTGAACTGGCAAAGGCAATGCCCGAATACAAGTTCATCTGGTTCGGGAAAACTCCACTTGCGTCCGTTCCCTTAAAAATCAGAAAAGCCGTCAAAACAAAGCTCCCGAACCTTATTTTCGCGGGCTATGTTCAGCCGGATATGCTGAAAAAAGCGTACACCGGCTCGGACGTCTACATATTCCCCACGCACGAGGAAACCGAGGGAATTGTACTGCTGGAAGCTCTCGCGGCACACGCAAATGTTATCGTGAGAGATATTCCCGTGTTCGACTGGCTCGAAAAGGACAAGGACTGCTATATGGCAGCCGACAACGCCGATTTTGAGCAAAAAATCCGCGGCATTATCGAGGGCACTCTCCCCGACCTGCGCGAAGCTGGCTATGAAGCGGTCAAGGACAAAAACCTCACCGCTGTCGGAGAAAAGCTGGTTGAAGCGTATTCTTGTACCGTGAAAAACTGAAAAAATCCCGAGAGCAAAAACTCTCGGGAATTTTTATTTTTTGACGATTTTGAAAACAAGGGAATTCTGGCAGATAATAGATTTGTGCCGCGCGAAGAAAACCGTTCCGTCAACGGGCGCTTTTACCTCGCGGATAACCTCGCCCTCATACGGGTGCAAAACCCTCGCGAGAACATCGCCCTCTTTAACCATGCTTCCGACCTTGACGATTTCGCGGTAAATTCCCGCTTCCTCGCTCTTTACGTTTACAAGCTCGCTTTCATCGACAACCTTTGCCGAAGCTCCCTCACGGATTTCACTTGTGATAACTCCCGTTTTCGACAAGAACCGCAATACCGCTTCAACGCCGATTTCCGCGGAAATTTCATCGATTGTATCGCGAGTTTCCGTGTAGACGGAAAATGCCGCTGTACCGCTGTTTTGCAGGCTGAAATTCAGCGTGGACTTATCCATAGCGGTCGGCTCTCTCAGCACCACAAACGGCAGCCCGAAAAGCTCTGCTGTGCTTTCGTTGTGCTTTTCCGTTTTCATCATACGAACGTGAGGCGCGAAAATTCCCGGAATATAAAACGACGGGAACTGCACGCAATACGGGTACTTTTTGATTTCCTCGAAAACCGCTGCCGCAACACGCTCGGTTGTTTCACCGCCCGCGTCACCGGGGAATTGTCGGTTGATGTCCGTGTTATCAAGGCACCAAAAACGGCGGCTGATGTTCATACTGTAATTGTTCATCGAGGGAATGACGAGAATTTCCCGTCCCTCGGCAATTCCGCCGCTCTTTTCAAGCTCCCGAAGCGCTTTTACAAGCTGCCCGCAGATATAAAGCTGCTGAACCTCGTCACCGCGGATTGCTCCTATTATACAGCAGCTCGGGGTGCCGCTTCCGAAGCGATAGCCCGTAACGCGGAAATCATCGCGGTACAGTCCTGACAGGCTGAAAATAACCTCTTTTTTCAAAATCAATCACTCTTTTTCAACATAATAGCCGTCTGCGCGAACTCCGTCAATCGCGTTGATGAAATCGGAAAATCTCGCGTAGCCGTAATCCGTGAAATCGAAATCCTCGAAATTCTTCTTGATATGCGTGGAAAGCGCCTTTACGCTGGGCTTTTTGCTATTCTCGACAAAATCGCGGACAAGCTGTTCAATCTGCTCTGTGCGCTCAACGAACTCCTTGCTCATTTTCGCGTAGTTGCCGCTGATTTTCACACCCGCAACCCCCGACAACAGCTTCTTCACAGAGCCGATTTCCAGCTCCTTCAGATAATTCTCGCCGAACTTCTCCTTCAAGAGCTTGCCCAAAGCCGGCAGCGTCACGCCCTTTTCGCTCTGCGCCGTCTGCATCTGAACCTCGCGCTTGACCGCGTTCAGCTCCAGCTTTTCGGGCTTTTGCTTTCTGGTCTTTTCGGGAGCAGCTTCAGCAATTTCGGGCTGTTTCTCCTCGGGCTGTTTCTTTGCGGTTTTTTCCTTAACAGCCGCTTTCTCGGGCTTCGAGAAAACGTGGTTTTTCGATACCTTTACCTGCGTAACCGACAAAACAGCGTTTGCGAAATCATCAAAGCCAAGCTCCGAGATATAGTTTTTGCCGTATTTTTCGATAAGCATATTGTTAAGCTGGCCGAGATTTCCGCCGTTAGGCATATTCTCGCCCGCATATTTCAGAACGTCCTCGGAAAATGCTTCGAGAGTTACCGCTGAAACGGTCTTTTCGGGCTCGGTTTTCTCTGCTTCCTCCGCGAGAACAACCATACTGTTTCTGCGGACAAACTCGGGCTGGCTGTCGATAAAGCGCGCAAAACGCTTTGAGCCGAAGCGCGAATAATCAACCTTTCCGAAAACTCCCGTCACGAATTTTTCGAGCTGCGACAAATCATCTCTGCCGTGCTTGCGTTTGAGATAATCCGTGATAACCGAAACAAGCTCGGAAGCCGACGGCTCGCTTTGTGCATCGGGCTTGCGCTCCTCGGCAGCTTTCGCCGAGTTCTTTTTCAGGGTGACAAAGGTGTTGCTGCGGCGAAGCTCGGAAAAGCTGTCAATAAATCCCGAAAAACGCTTATAGCCGAGCGCGTCAAAGTCGATATTTCCGAATTTTGACGTGAGATAAGCGGAAATTTTCGCTAAGTCAAGCCTGCCGTCGTCATTGTCCGAAACAAAGTCAAGAACCGCTTTGCGAAGCGATTTTTCATCAAAGCTCACCGTCGGCTCGCAGACCTGATTGAGATAACTGAAATGATTGCAGCTTGCCGTAAACGGAAGCGGCGTTTTCACCTCTCCGATACCGACAACCATTTTTCCCGCCTCGCGAAGTCTGATTGCAAGACGCGTGAAATCGCTGTCGCTCGTCACAAGCACAAATCCGTCGACGTTTCCTGTGTACAGTATATCCATAGCGTCAATTATCATCGAGAAATCCGTGCAATTTTTGCCCGCGATGTAATTCATCTGCTGAACAGGCAAAATCGAATTGTTGAGCGCGGGATAGTGCCAACCGTTTCCGCCCTTTTCCCAGTCGCCGTAGACTCTCTTATAGGTCAGCTCGCCGTACTTTGCCGCTTCCTGAAGAATGAACTGCGCGTATTTCGCGGAAACATTGTCGCTGTCAATCAATAGGGCAAGCTTTTTATCTTCGTTCATAAAATTCTCCCGTTATTCCTGCTCGCTGAGGATAAACATATCATAGATAACCTGAATTGCCTTTTCAAAATCAGCGTCGTCGATACCGACGATAATGTTCAGCTCGGAAGAACCCTGGTCAATCATTCTGATGTTGATGTCAGCGTGAGAAAGCGCCGCGAAAACGCGTGTTGCAGTACCCTTTGCCGACTTCATTCCGCGTCCAACGACAGCAATCAGCGAAAGTCCGTCGATAATCTCAAAGTGGTCCGGACGAACAACCTCTTTTATGCGCTCGGCAAGCTTTTCGCGCTGTCCGTCAAGCTCGTGGGAGTTTACAACAACGCTCACCGTGTCAATTCCCGTGGGCATATGCTCAGGGAAAATCGCGTGGTTTTCAAGAACCTGCAAAAGTCTTCTCATAAAGCCCTTGCTGGAGTTCATTCTGTCCTTTTCAATCGAAATCGCCGAGAAATTCTTCTTGCCCGCGATACCTGTTATAAGATACTTTGAGGGCTTGTCGTCAGCATTCGGAACAATCAGCGTTCCTGCGTCCTCGGGAGCGTTTGTGTTCTTGATATTTATAGGAATGTTCGCGCTTCTTACGGGGAAAATCGCGTCCTCGTGCAAAACGCCCGCACCCATATAAGAAAGCTCGCGAAGCTCGGAATAAGTGATTACGCTTATTCCTTCGGGATTTTTGACAATTCTCGGGTCAGCAACCAGAAATCCCGAAACGTCCGTCCAGTTCTCGTAAAGAGAAGCGCCGACTGCCTTTGCGACAACCGAGCCCGTGAAATCCGAGCCGCCGCGCGAAAAAGTCTTAATCGAGCCGTCGGGCATTGCGCCGTAAAATCCCGGAATAACGGCTCTCGGTTTTCTTTCGAGAATAGCGCCAAGGCAAGCGTTTGTGATGTCGGCGTCAAACTTGCCGTCGTGGTCGAAGAAAATGCCCTTTGCCGCGTCAACAAACTCATATCCGAGATAATTCGCGAGAATGATACCGTTCAGATACTCGCCGCGCGAAGCCGCATAGTCGCGGTTTGCGCCCTCACGGAAATCCTTTCCGATTTTGACGTACTCGTCCTCGAGCGACAAATCCAGCCCCAAATCCTTGATAATGCCGTCAAAGCGCTCTCTGACAGGATTGAAAGCCTTCGCGAAATCCTCGCCGGTGAGCACCTTTTCATAGCACTGATACAGCAAATCCGTCACCTTTGTATCATCGGAAAAACGCTTTCCGGGCGCAGACGGCACAACATAGCAGCGCTCCTCGTCGCTTTTGATGATATTCGCGACCTTCTGAAACTGTCCCGCGTCTGCGAGAGAGCTGCCGCCAAACTTTACAACCTTGCTCATAAATATTACCTCACTTTAAAAAAACTTATGTAATATTATATCACAAAACGGCGGAAATTGCAACATATTTTTGAAAAACTTTCACAAACAAAACCCCCTCGGATTGCTCCGAGGGGTAAAACACATTCCTGCTTTTGTTATGCTGCGGTTAAGCAGCGGTTGGCAAATCGACTAAAATTAGCCGAGGAGCTGCAGAATGGACTGCGGCTGCTGATTTGCCTGAGCCAGCATGGACTGAGCAGCCTGCTGGAGGATGTTGAACTTGGTGTAGTTCATCATCTCGGAAGCCATGTCTGTATCACGGATAGAAGACTCAGCCTCAGTGAGGTTCTCAGAAGTAGTGGTCAGGTTGGTGATCTTGTGCTCGAGACGGTTCTGAGTAGCACCGAATGTTGCACGAACCATAGATACCTTGTTGATAGCGTTGTCAATCTTGTCGATTGCAGCGTTAGCGTCTTCCTGAGTAGCAAGAGAAAGGTTCTTGGTGTTCAGACCGTTTGCACGGGAAGAAATATCAAGGTTAGCCTTGAGGTTGCCCATACCATCGGTACTGTAAGCGAATGTGAAGTCAACGCTGTCCTTTGTTCTTGCGCCTGCCTGGAGTACGAGGTGATCGGTGTAGGTCAGAGGAGCGGTTGCAGCGTCGTTGGAATCAGCCTGAGAAACCTTAGCCTCGGGTTCAACGATAGAAACGGAATTTGCCTTAGCAGGTGTGTAAGTAGCATCTGCGAGGTTAACCGTTACAGTAACATTGCCAGCCTTTGCAGCATTTGCCTTTGCAGCAACTGTCTGAAGTTCACCAATCTTAACTGCGGCATCGCCCTTCTTGATATAGTTGAGTGTAACGCCGTCCTTATCAAGTCTGATAGACTCATTTTCACTAAGCTTAGCGATTTCAACGCCATTAGTATTGTCGGGAGCTTTACCGTTAACCTTTGCAAGTGTCAGTGTCGTAGCACCTGCTGCAGCTGTATAAGTAAGTGTTAATCCATTAAGTGCATTTGCTGCTTCAGCAATCTTTTCGGATGTGATAACTGCATCTAACGCTGCTTCCTTAAGAGGATTCTTGTCAATTGCAACGACACCAGTATCAGCGCCATCAATATTGTAACCAGTCGTAACAGGTCCCTTTCCAACAGCTGCAGCAGCAGTGTCGAAATCAACAACGATAGTATCGCCGTTTACAAGCTTGCTTGTGTCGACAGCAAATACCGCACCATCATACGAGAAACCACCGTTAGCATTAGAAGTTACAGTCTGAAGAGCATCATCAGAATTTTTCCACTCAAATGTTCCGTCATCTTTCTGAGTGTAAGTGAAAGTTACGGTTTCCTTGTTTGTGCCCTTATAAGCGCCTGTATCAACACCCTTAATGTAACCGCCTGCGGTGCCAATCTGTGCTGCTTCACGAACAGAATTTGCATAGTCGAACTTACCATTTGCTGCCTTAAGGCCGTCAGCCATCTGACCACCGTTGAGCATTACAGTACCGTTGAAGTCGGTATCAGCGATCTGGTCGAGTTCATCGTTGAGCTGGTCGAACTCGAGCTGGATAGCGTCGCGGTCAACTTCGTTCTGGTATGTACCGTTAGCAGCCTCGGAAGCGAGCTCCTTCATTCTCTGAAGAATGGAGTGAGATTCCTGAGCAGCACCCTCGTAGGTCTGGATCATGTTGATGCCGTCCTGAGAGTTGCGGATAGCCTGGTTCAAGCCCTTGATCTGGCTTCTCATCTTCTCGGAAATTGCGAGACCTGCTGCGTCGTCGCCTGCGCGGTTAATTCTGTAGCCGGAAGAAAGCTTCTCGGAAGACTTCTTCATGCCTGCTACGTTTGCGTTCAACTTGTTGTAAGAGTTGATCGCGTTCATGTTGTGCTGTACTACCATTCCCATAGTAATATCCTCCTTGAAAAAAATTGTTTTTACCCCGTTTGGAATCATTCCGAGGGGCTTTTTAATGGTGTGTTCCTTGTGTCGACTTCAGGAATTATCAGCTTCTCAGCTGTCACATCTATTATATCGGCGCATTTTTCCAAAACTTTAGTGTTTTTTTAAAATTTTTTTGAAATTTTTTAATTTTTTTATATATTTTGCCTTTTTTGTTGTTTTTGCCGTTGAAATTCAAGCAATTCTGCGCAATTATAATAAGGAAAGGAGTTGTAAAAAATTGGGGAAAACAGAAAAAAAGTCGCCGTTTACGCGCGGGCGAAACGGCTGGGATTTTGCGGGAATTTATGCCGACAGCTTCATCAGTGGCACGGATACTTCACGCCGAAGCGAGTTTCGGCGGCTTATCTCGGACTGCGAAAACGGGCGCGTCGATTTGATTTTGTGCAAGTCGATAAGCCGTTTTGCGAGAAATACCGTGGATTTGCTCGAAACCGTTCGGCATTTGAAGGAGCTCGGAGTTGAGGTTTTGTTCGAGAAAGAGAACATCACCTCGCTTTCCGAGGACGGGGAGCTTTTGCTCACGATTTTAGCGAGCTTTGCTCAGGAGGAGAGCCGCTCGGTGTCCGAGAATGTAAAGTGGGGTTATGACGGCTTTCGCCTGTATCAAGTTTAACGCAATCGTATCGGTATCGTCGGACAAACCCGGAGTAGAGCTTGTGCTTGAAGATAACTATTCGGCAAGATTTAAGGGAATGGACAGGGTGTGGGGATTTGCCTCGGTAATAAGCAGAACGCTCTGCCAAAACCAAATTAAAGCCGAAACTATTATTAAGGCTGTGAAAGACGCGAAACTGACCACACCAAGACAACTTGCACTGCTTATCAAGTGAGAAATCATTCATAAAACTCGAAATCCCCCGAAAAAACGGGGGATTTTACTTTTATACCTGCTTGATGTACCGCGAAAGCAAATCATTGAGCGGAATTTCAGTAACCGCGGCTTCTTTCGCGCCGTTTCCCGATATTCCCACGAAGTAATCTCCGCAGTCAATCGCGGCTGTATCGGGAAGCGTTTCGGGAGAAATCGCGCGCAGGTCGCGGGTTATTCCAACGCCGAGCCGCTTCAGAAACGCTTCCTTCTGCACCCACAGCCTCAGAAAGTCCTCGGAGCTTTTCACGGTTTTCTGCTCCTCGTCGGACAAAACGCGCGGGTACATTCTCTCGCTCACGGGACGATTTTTCCGTTCAACGTCAACTCCGATTTCTTCTCCTTCACAAAATGCCGCGGCAATCGCGCCGGCGGTGTGCGACATCGAGAAAAACACGTCTGAATTTCTGAGGTAAGGCTTGCCGTAAGCGCCGAGCGTAAACGAGAGCTTTTTCCGAGGGATTTTCGTGCGCTTTTCCAGCTCCGACAGCATCAGCAGCCGCGACAAAAGAGAGTTTATCCTGTCGCTGTCGTTTGCCTTTTTGAGCACGCTTTTTCTTCTCGTCGCGTCAAGACAGCCGAGAAAGCCCGAAAGCTCGTCCCACGAAACGTTTCCCGTCTTTAACAGCAGAATTTCCATTCAATCACCTCGGATTTGCTCGAAAAATTTTCAGCCAAATTACATTTCAACAACAATATCGTTCTCGGATTTAAGAATATCCGCGGGAATGTGGTTTCCGTCAATTTTCTCACCGTTCACCGTGATTGCCTTGACGCCGTGCTGAGAGCCGTTCGGGTTCTTGACAGCAATATTGAGCGATTTGCCGCGGAAGGTCTTTTTAATCGAGAACTCCTTCCAATCGCTCGGGATTGACGGGTCAACGGTAAGTCCGCTCACGTCGGGAACAAGACCGAGAATGCCCTCAACCGTTCCTACCATAACCGTAGAAGCCGTGCCGGTGAGCCAATGAACGTGCGCTCTGCCTGCAAACGGGCTGTCCTTGCCCTCGACAAACTGACCGTAAACGTAAGGTTCAAGGCAGCGCTTTTCGGCATTGTCGTTGTATGCTGCGGGAGCTGCTTCTTTCCAGTACTTGAACGCGTTGTTGCCTCTGCCGAGCTTTGCCTCAGCGAGAATAAGCCAGCCCTGCGGCTGCGAGAAAATACCCGCATTCTCCTTTACGCACTTGTTGTAGCAGTGCATAAGAGCGCCGTCAAAAGCGTGGTTTTCATACGGCGGGTACATAACCATGGCGCCATACGGTGTGTTCAGCTCGCGGTCAACCGAGTCGAGAGCCTTCTCAGCGCGCTCCTTTGAGGCAAATCCCGAAATAACAGCCCAGCTCTGCGGGTTCAGCCACATCGAAGCCTCAGGGTCGGTGTGCTTTCCGATAATATCGCCGTTCTCGCGATAACCTCTGATAAAGCGGTCGCCGTCCCAGCACTCGTCAAGGATTTTGCCCATTTTCTCGTTGATTTCATCGAGATACTTCACATACTCGCTGTCGTTTTTCAGAACCGCGTATTCGCGGAGAATTTTGATTGCGTAAACAAGCTGGAATGCAACAAACGTACTTTCTCCCTTTTTACCCAGACGCAGGCAGTCGTTCCAGTCCGCGTGAAGTCCCGCGGGCATTCCGTGGTTGCCGAGGTTGTTCATCGAGAAGTCAATCGCGCGTTTGAGGTGCTCGTAAACCGTGCCCTTTTCGCCGTTGTTCGCGAAGAAAATCTCCTCGTCAAGGAACGCAGCGTCACCGCTCTCGCCGATGTACTTGTAGATTGTCGGGAACAGCCACAGCGCGTCATCGGCACGATAGGACGGATGTCCCGTTTCACGGACATAGCTTTCCTCATCGGGAGTGTCCTCGTGACCGGCATTGTGCGTATACTTTACAAGCGGAAGTCCCGCGCCGTTTGTAACCTGAGCCGAGAGCATAAACTTAATCTGCTCCTTTGCCATTTCGGGCGCAAGGTGAATGATACCCTGAATATCCTGAACGGTGTCGCGGTAGCCGAAGCCGTTTCTCAGACCGCAGTAAACAAGCGAAGCCGCTCTTGACCAGATAAACGTGATAAAGCAGTTGTAAGCGTTCCAGACGTTTACCATACTGTTGAACGCGGGGTCGGGGGTGTTGACCTGAAGATTGTCGAGCTTTGAGTGCCAGAAATTCTTCAGCTCGCCGATTTCCTTTTCAACAGCGCCGTCCTGCTGATATTTCGCGATAATCTTCTCCGCGTCCTCGCCGCACTTCTGTCCGAGAACGTAAATCAGCTTTTTCGTTTCGCCGGGCTGAAGCGTGAAGTCGCTCTGCAAAGCGCCGCAGGAGTTTCCGCAGTAGTTGAGGCTGTTCTTCAAGCCTTCCTCGATACCGACGGGATTTGCATAGCCTCTGTAAGAGCCCGCGAAAACGTCACGGTCGCCGCAATAAGCCGAAACCTCTGCTCCCGCAAGTCCGAAGAAGCGCTCGATGTGAGGATTTTCAAGCTCGTTTTGTTTCTGGAGAAGATAGTTGCCTTTAAAATAAGTGTGGCTGATGAAAAGCGTGTACTGGAGATTTACCTGGTCCTGCTCATAGTAGTTGTCGTTTACGAACTCGCAGTAGCCTGTCGCAGAGAGATTTCTCGGCTTTGCGTCGTTGTTTGTGATTTCGCAAGCCCATACCTCATAATCTGCGTTCTGCGGAACGTAATAGGTTGTTTTTGTGGCAATATTTTTGTACTCGGAGGAAATGATTGTGTAGGCGGTACCGTGACGGCACTCGCTCTTGTACTCGGAAAGAGGCTTACAGACGGGAGCCCAAGAGCCGCTCCAATAGTCGTTCAGGTCGTTGTCCTTGATGTAGATGTAGCGTCCGGGCTGGTCGCAGTTTACGCTGTTGAAGCGATAGCGCAGAATTCTGCCCTTTGCTCCGCTCTTTACGAAAGAATAGCCGCCCGCGTTGCCCGAGATAATCGCGCCGTATTCGGGTGAACCGAGATAGTTTGCCCACGGAGCGGGTGTGTCGGGACGAGTGATGACATATTCGCGGTTTTTGTCGTCAAAATAGCCGTAATTCATAGTTTTTTCCTCCTGTCAGAGTTGTGGTGTTTTATCTTATCTCTATTATACAACAATATTTTCAATAAACAAGGGCGGGATTTTGCACAAAATTTTTGAAGAAATATTGTTTAATTTGACAGAGAGCAAAAATCACTTGTAATTCTCAGAGAAATGTTGTATAATAAAGATGTATAATTTTCTTGAAAGGAAGTCAAATAATGAACATTTTAATAGTAGGCGGCGGCGGTCGTGAACACGCAATTGCTGCGGCTCTCAAAAAATCTCCGAAGGTAGAAAAGCTGTGGTGCGCGCCCGGAAACGGCGGAATTTCACGCATTGCCGAGTGTTTTCCCGTAAAGGCAACCGACCTTGACGGAATTTGTGCGCTCGCTGAGAAATTACAGCCCGATTACGTTTTTGTCGCGCCCGACGACCCGCTTGTAATGGGACTTGTCGACAGGTTGAACGAGCGTGGCTTCAAGACTTTCGGTCCTCGCGCAAATGCCGCTATTCTCGAAGGCAGCAAGGCTTTCTCCAAAGGGCTGATGAAGAAGTACAATATTCCCACGGCAGCTTATGAAACCTTCACGGACGCGGACAAGGCAATCGCTTACATCAAGGCTCAAAATCAGTATCCCGCGGTTATCAAGTGCGACGGTCTTGCGCTCGGAAAGGGCGTTATCATCGCGCAGAATTTTGAGGAAGCCGCAGACGCTGTAAAGTCGATGATGATTGACGGGAAGTTCGGAAAGAGCGGCTCGGAGGTTGTTATCGAGGAGTTTATGCGCGGCGTTGAAGTGACGGTGCTTGCGTTCACGGACGGAAAAACCGTAAAGCCGATGATTTCTTCAATGGACCACAAACGCGCTCTCGACAACGACGAAGGCTTGAACACGGGCGGAATGGGCACAATCGCTCCGAACCCTTATTTCACAAAGGAAATTGCCGAGGAGTGTATGGAAAAAATCTTCCTCCCGACAATCAACGCAATGCGCGCAGAAGGTCGTCCTTTCAAGGGCTGTCTGTATTTCGGACTTATGCTCACAAGCGAGGGAGCAAAGGTTGTCGAGTACAACTGCCGCTTCGGCGACCCCGAAACTCAGGTTGTTCTGCCGCTTCTTGAAACGGATTTTGTTGACATAATCGAAGCTGTCGATAGCGAAACGCTTGAAAATCTCGACATAAAGTGGAGCGAAAACGCTTGCGCGTGCGTGGTTATTGCAAGCGGCGGTTATCCCGAGAAATACGAAACCGGCAAGGAAATCTCCGGTCTTGACGAAAACGGTCAGACAAGCGGAGCTTACGTTTATCACGCTGGCACAAAGCTTGAAAACGGCAAATTCCTCACGGCGGGCGGTCGTGTGCTCGGAGTAACGGCAACGGGCGAAAACCTCAAAGCCGCTCTCGATGACGCTTATAAAGCTGTCGGGAAAATCACCTTTGAAAAGGCGCATTTCAGAAAAGATATCGGTCAGAAGGCACTTTCCTTCGATAAAGTATAAAGTATGAGTAAATTCAGATTTTCTGCGCCCTGTCATTTCGGGCTTGAAAAAACGCTTTCGTTTGAGATAAAAAAATCGGGCGGCGAGGACATCGCCGTCACCGACGGGCGCGTCTGTTTTTCGGGTGACGAGGCTGTCTGCGCGCGCGCAAATATCCTTTCGAGAACCGCCGAGCGCATAAGCATTGTTCTCGGTGAATTTCGCGCGGAAACATACGACGATATTTTCGCGGGGATTGAGAAGCTCCCGCTTGCCGATTTCATTGGGAAACACGACGCTTTCCCGAACAACGGTCACTCGCTCAACTCAACTCTCACGAGTATTCCCGCGTGTCAGAAGCGCGTGAAGCTTGCTATGGCGCGAAATCTTGGAAAGGCTTACGGTCTTGAAAGGATGCCCGAGGATGGCGCTGAGCGCAAAATCCGCTTCTCGATTATGAAAAACGTGTTCACGCTCACGCTTGATACAAGCGGTGCGGGTCTTCACAAGCGCGGCTATCGCAAAGAGAGCAACGCTGCTCCTATCCGTGAAACGCTTGCGGCGGGAATTGTCGATTTAGCGAGAGTTCGCGCGGGAGATACGGTTCTCGACCCGTTTTGCGGCTCGGGTACTATTTTAATAGAAAGCGCGATGAAAGCGCTCAATATTGCTCCCGGACTAAATCGGCATTTCTCGGGCGAGAATTTCCCGTTTTTGCCGAAAAAGGTATGGGAAAATGCTCGCGAAGAAGCGCGTTCCCTTATAAAAACGGACGCGGATTTTGAAGCAATCGGCTTCGATATCGATGAGAGCTGCGTTGAACTCACTCGGCAAAATGCGCGGCTTGCGGGTGTTGACAAATATATTACTGTGCAAAAGCGCGATATCAGGGATTTTGCGCTCCCCGAAAAGCCCGCGAAAATCATCACAAACCCGCCCTACGGCGAACGTATGCTGGAGCTTTCGGGCGCGCGAGAATTGTACGGAATTATGGGTGAACGGCTTCGTCCGCTCGGGGAAAATCAGCTTTACGTCATCACGCCCGACGAGGAATTTGAAGGTATTTTCGGCGAAAAATCCGACAAAAACCGAAAATTGTACAACGGTATGATGAAGGCTCGTCTTTATATCTATCTGTAATTTCATTTTTCAACAAACGGGAGCAATGCGATGAATAAAAGAGTTCGTCCTCAATATAAGGGCGCGGAAGCGATAACCGCGCTGATATATCTTTGCTCGATGAGCGCGTCGCTGATGTATGTAATCTGCCGGCAGGAACAGCTCCTTTGCACCGTGATTATGACCGCGTTATCCTTCGGGATTTATCTGCTTTTCTATTTGCTGAGGAAAAAGCGCATTTTTGCGGTGACGGCATTTCTCGCGCTCGGAATATTATCGTTTGTGCTGACCGACCGCGCGCTGAACAAGGTTTCGGAAAACCGCTTTGTCGATTTTATTTTCAAAAATTCCGAGAGCTTTGACGTCCTTTTTGCCGCGGCGGCAATTGTCCTGTTTTCCTGCATTATCGGCTTCACGGTGTGCTATTTCAGCGTGTATCTGCCGCGGCCGAGCTTTCTTATGCTGCCCGCGCTAATTCCGATGATACTTTCTGCAAGAACTGCCGGCGGACTTCCCCCCGCATTTATCGTTTTTCTTGCGGCAGGCTTCGGAGTAGCAGCTCTCGGAGCGGGACAGCCGGAATTTCCGAACGATATCAAGTACATCGACGATAAAAAATCCCGAAAAGAACGACTTGTTTCAATATGTATTTTCGGGGTTATCTCGGCTCTTGTGCTCACGGTTGTGCCGCGCTCAACGGAAACACCGATGGGAGAATATCTCGACACGGTTTTCAACAAGAAATCAACGTTCTTCGGGAGAAACGAGCTCTCGAATTTCACAAACAACAGCGGTGTAAATCACGGCGCAAACAAGCCCTCGGACAATGTTCTGTTTTACGCTTCGACGACTTATCCCGTAAACGTCAGCCGCTGGTCGTTTGACAAGTATAACGGAGAAACAGGCTGGACAGCGCTTTCGGACTATACAACAGGCTGGAGCGGCTGGAGAACCTACAAGAAAAATCTCAGCACAAACACTCTTGCCGCGGATTTAAGGCAGGGCGCGCTTGACGGCTGTCTTGCGGAATACGCTCCGCTTCTGAAGAGCCTCACCAGCTATAACCAAAACTTTTCCACGGCAAGAATGAATATCAGGATTGCCGACAACACATCTACAAAGGTTGTCATTCACCCGAATATGACGACAGATGTTAATATCACGGGCTATGACAACGATATCTACCGGACATACAAGGACGAGATGTTTACAAAGGGCAATATGTCGGTAAACGCCTCTTACTCGATTGATTACTACATTCCCCGAGTAAACGAAAGCCTTATACGGCTGTTTGAACGGGCGGATATGGAGGAAATCCTCACCGCAGCGGTTGATGAAGGAGTAATTTCAAGCTCGGTGAAAACCTCGTTTATTTCCGAGCGCACGCGTGCTCTTGAATATCACGAAAAAACGCTTGCCGACCCGATAAATCCCGAAATCGTTCAGCTTGCAAACGAAATCACGGCAGGGCTCACGTCAGATTACGACAAGGCTCTCGCTATCGAAAAATGGTTCGGCGAAGCGGGATTTGTCTATGACCTTGATTTTGTCCCCGAGGAAACAACCGCGGAATACTTCCTCTTTAAAAGCAAACGCGGAATTTGCTCGGACTATGCGACAGCGACAACGCTTCTTCTGCGGGCAGCGGACATTCCGACAAGGTACACGGAAGGCTTTGTACTCGACGGCGACAACATCGACGAATACGGAAGATTTGCCGTAAAACCCGCAAACGCGCACGCTTATTCGACGTGCTATATCGAGGGGTTTGGCTGGCTGGAAATTGACGGAACAAAGTATGCTGCGCTTGCAAACGAAAACGAAGAGCTCACGACAGCCGCTCTGATAATTCTGATTTCGCTGGGTGCTCTGGCAATTCTCGCGATTGTCTTCCACAGGCAGATTTCCGAGGGATTTTTCACGTTTTCGTTGCTTTTCAGAAGCAAAAACGGGAAAATCCGCGCGATTTATCTTCGCACAAGAAAGCTCGTTTGCTCGATAAACGGCGCAGACCCCGACTCAACGGCTGCCGGGGAAGTCTGTCAAACAGCGGAACGAACGCTCGGATTATACAACGAAGCGCGCGAAATAACCGAAAGCGCGGATTTGCTGCTCTACGGCGGAAAAGCCCCCGACATTCCCGCAAAACAGCTTCTTCGCGATTACCGTAAAATCAGAAAAACCAAGAGGAAAATGAAGAAATGACGCATCTTGCAAGCTATATTCAGGCGCTGTTTTTTGCGGCGCTGTTTATGACGTTTATAAACGCGGATATTGGCTGGGCGATGATTTACATCATCGGCGGGATTTCTTTGCTCTCGTCGGTTTCGCTGTTCCTGTCGAAAAAGCACTTCAAAGCCGAACTTCGCGAGCTTTCGGGAACGGCTGAGGTCGGACAAAGCGTTGATTTTGAAATAAAGCTCACGCGGACGGGATTTTGCTTTATCCCATACATCGAGCTCTGCCTTTCCGCGGACAGCCGTATAAGCATCAGAACATCACTTCTTTTCAGCGGTACGAAAACGCTTCGCGGGAGCTTCAAAACAACTCACAGCGGGATAAATCGTCTGGAGCTTGATTTGATAACGGTTCGGGATTTCGCGGGACTGTTCAACCTGAAAATTCCCGTCGGGCAAGCCGCGAAAAAAGCTGTTCTGCCGAAAATTGTCGAGTACAACGGTCCCGAAATAATCCCGAGCGTTCTTCCCGCGGACGACGAGGACGCCGAAGAGGGAATTTCCGTGGTAAGGGGAGGACTTCCCGGCTGCGAGCACCGCGACTATGTTCCCGGCGACTCCCCGAAACGGATAAACTACAAGCTCTCGGCAAAGCGAAACCGACTTCTTGTGCGGCTTGACGAGAGCGCGGGCTTTTCCGCAACAAATATTTTCATTGCGGAAAACAGCTTGCCGGTTTGCTGCGAGCAGGCTTTTGCGCTGGCGAAAATTCTGGTCAGCAAGGGCGGCTCGGTGAAAATCATCCACAAAAACGAAACAAAGGGCGCGAGTTCCCCCGAAACGCTTGCAAGGCTTCGCGAGTGGCTTGCTTTCAGGGAGTTTGCGGGAAATTCCGAGCAGACCTTTTCCCCGCCGAAGGAAGCAGATATCATTTTCTCGGGAAACGGAACGATATCAACAAGAGCTGCATAATAATAAGGTATCCCAAGCGAAAAATTGTGCAAATTGTACAATGTTTTGCTGTTGAAATGTAAAAACCAGCCAAATAAAAGTATATAGCGGAAAAAATCTTGAAAAAAAATCAATTTTAATATATAATATAGTTGGAGTACTTTGCCGATTTCGGCAGGGTGAAAGGAGATTAGATTAAAATGGGTTTAAAACTTGATGACAAGTATCTTAAAGGGTTTGTCAGAGAACACGAGCTTGCCGAGTGCGCTC
The DNA here is from genome assembly GCA_017847835.1 of Oscillospiraceae bacterium. Taxonomy (GTDB): domain Bacteria; phylum Bacillota; class Clostridia; order Oscillospirales; family Ruminococcaceae; genus CAG-115. Next base: position 143,451 of record JAGASH010000008.1, on the reverse strand, counting down.
CCGCGATAAAAGCCGCGCACGACACTCTCGAAAACAGAAACGGCCCCGGAAATGATTTCCTCGGCTGGGTTGACTTGCCCGTAAATTACGACAAGGAAGAATTTGCCAGAATAAAAAAGGCAGCCGAAAAAATCCAGAACGACAGCCGCGTGCTTATCGTAATCGGTATCGGCGGCTCTTATCTCGGAGCAAGAGCGGCAATCGAGGCAATCAAGTCCTCGCTTTACAACTCGCTTAAAAAGAAAACTCCCGAGATTTATTTCGTTGGTCAGAGCCTCTCGCCTACTTATCTGAACGAGGTTATCTCTCTCGTTGAGGGCAAGGATTTCTCGGTAAACATCATCTCCAAGAGCGGCACGACAACCGAGCCCGCGCTTGCGTTCAGAGTTTTCCGTGATTTGCTTATCCAGCGCTACGGCGAGGAAGGCGCAAAGTCCAGAATTTACGCGACAACCGACAAGGCTCGCGGCACTCTCAAAGAGTTCTCGGACAAAATGGGCTATGAAACGTTTGTTGTTCCGGATGACGTCGGCGGAAGATTTTCCGTACTCACGGCTGTCGGACTGCTCCCGATTGCCTGCGCAGGCTGCGATATCGACGCTCTTATGGAGGGCGCGGCAGCTGCAAGAGAGGCTTACAAGGACTGCGATATCGAAAAGAACGACTGCTGCAAATACGCGGCTCTCAGAAATATCCTGTACAGAAAAGGCAAGAGCGTTGAAATGCTCGTAAGCTACGAAAACTCCTTCGCGATGATGGCGGAGTGGTGGAAGCAGCTTTTCGGCGAGAGCGAGGGCAAGGACGGCAAGGGAATTTACCCGTCAAGCGCGGTTTTCTCGACAGATTTGCACTCTCTCGGACAGTTTGTTCAGGACGGCTCCAGAATTATGTTTGAAACGGTTATCCAGTTCGGAAAGCCGCAGAAGGAGCTCTTCCTCAAAGACGAGCCGAGCAACCTCGACGGACTGAACTTCCTGTCAAATCAGAATATGTCCATCGTCAACAGAAAAGCGTTTGAGGGCACGGTTCTTGCACACTCCGAGGGAGGAGTTCCGAATATCGTTCTCGAAGCTCCCGAGCTCAACGAATACGAGCTTGGCTGGATGATTTACTTCTTCGAAAAGGCTTGCGCGCTCAGCGGCTATATGCTCGGTGTAAACCCGTTCAACCAGCCCGGCGTTGAGAGCTACAAGAAGAATATGTTCGCGCTTCTCGGCAAGCCGGGTTATGAGGACCAGAAGGCAATCCTCGAAAGAAAGCTCGGCATTTAAACAAGGCAAAAATTTGTAAATATAACATAAACGGAGGTTTATCATTATGGTAAAAATTATCACAGGTAAAAGAGGTTCCGGCAAGACCAAGCTGCTCATCGACGCAATTCACGCTGCGGAGAAGGAGTCCAAGGGCAACGTTGTTGCAATTCAGAAGGGCTCTTCGCTCAACACCGACATCACCTACAAGGTAAGACTTATCAACATCGAGGACTACGCAGTAAACGGCGTTGACGCATTTTACGGCTTTATCGCGGGCATTCTGTCGTCCGACCACGACTGCACCGATATCTTCGTTGACGCAACCCTCAAAATCACCGGCAGAGATTACGCAAAGGTCGGCGAAATGTTCGAGGCTCTCGCAAAGATTTCTCCCGACACCACAATCACTCTCACCGTTTCCGCGGATAACGCAGAGCTTCCCGAGAGCGTTCTGAAGTTTGTCGGCTGATTTTCGGACAGTATTTTGCACCAAATTTGATTATTTTCAACAAAATTTCAAAAAGCCCTTGACAAAACAAGAATATTGTGTTATAATAAATTTTGCTTGATTAACACGCGGCGGTTTTGTCTGTCATAGAACCGTTCGCTTACAATTCTTGTGTTTTTAGGGGGGTGTAAAATATGGCAGTACCAAAGAGAAAAGTTTCTCGTGCAAGAAGAGATAAAAGACGTTCGAGCGTATGGAAGCTCGAAACTCCGAATTTCTCTCGCTGCAAAAACTGCGGTGAGCTGAAGCTCGCGCACAGAGTTTGCCCGGCTTGCGGCTATTACAAGAACAAGGTTGTTGTAGCAAAGGAAGCAGAGTAATTCAAATCGCTTGAAACAATCCCGAAGAAATTCGGGGTTGTTTTTTGCTTTTATGATGTAATTTTGTACAGTTTTTTTCTTCAATTTTCTCAAAATTTGTTAAAAAAGGCTTTTTATCGCTTTTCTTTGATAAAGTTGAAAAAAACGCTTGACGAAACCAACCTTTTTGTAGTAAAATAATAAAAGATAAAAATCTGCAAATAATACAGAAAGAGGAGAGATTAAAATGGAGAAAAAAATCGGTGTCCTGACAAGCGGCGGCGACAGCCCCGGAATGAACGCGGCAATCAGAGCAGTCACAAGAACCGCTATCTTCAAGGGCTTTAAGGTTGTCGGAATTCTCAGAGGCTATAACGGTCTGCTCAACAAAGAGTTCATCGACCTTGACGTGAGAAGCGTTTCCGATATTATCCAGCGCGGCGGTACTGCAATCTACACTGCTCGCTGCCCCGAATTCAAGGATTGGGCAAACGTTGAAAAGGCAAAGAAAATCTGCGAGGAACAGCAGATGTGCGGCGTTGTTGCAATAGGCGGCGACGGAACCTTCAGAGGCGCTGCGGATTTGTCCAAGGCGGGTATCCCCTGTATCGGTATCCCCGGAACGATTGACAACGATATCCAGTGCTCCGAATATACAATCGGCTATGATACGGCAATGAACACCGTAGTCGAGATGATAGACAAGCTGCGCGATACCAGCCACTCTCACGAGCGCTGCGCAGTTGTCGAGGTTATGGGACGCCGTGCAGGTCACATCGCGCTTGCAACCGGTCTTGCGTGTGGTGCAACCGCAGTTCTCGTTCCCGAAATGCCTCACGATATCGAGCAGATTATCAAGAGAATTAAAGAAGTCCGCGCAATGGGCAAGAAGCAGTTCATCATCGTTGTCGCAGAGGGCGTCGGCGGAACCGAGCAGATTGCTAGACAGATTGAAGCGGAAACAGGCATTGAGTCCAGAGCGACAATTCTCGGTCACGTTCAGCGCGGCGGCAGCCCCACGGTCCGCGACAGAGTTATGGCTTCCGAAATGGGCTATTATGCGGTTGAGCTGCTCGAAAAGGGCATCGGAAACCGTGTTGTAGGCTACAAGGACGGTCAGATTTACGACGTTGACATTCAGGAAGCGCTCTCGATGAAGAAGCCCTTCAACGAGCGCCGCTATAAGATTTGCGACGAAATCAACTTCTAATCCACAAAAACCAAAACAGAGTAGAGAGTCTTGCGTTAAGTGCCGCGGGAACGGAGAGTTGTCCCGAGGACGAAAAGCGCAAAAGCCGCTTCAGGCGGCTTTGAGTGCTTGCGGTAAGGCTCTCGCATCTCGCTGTACATAAATTGAATAAAAAGCCATTTTGTTATTCTTTTGTGTGCAACATTCTGAAAGGAGATATTATGGCTTTTTTTAATAAGTTCAAAAATTCGGCTCTCGAGCTCACAAGTCTAAGATGTATCTGCGTAACGGCAATTTTAATCGCGCTTGACCTCGTGCTCAAGCAGTTTACAATCATTCTTCCGTTCACAAAAATCAGCGTCGCTTTTATCGCGATTTCCGCAATCGGTATGCTTTACGGACCTGTTGTGGCAATGCTTGCGGGTGCAGTAACCGACGTTGTCGGCTATTTCATCACCACGCAAAACTACGCGTTCAACCCGATTTTCACAATTGTCGAAATGGCAGGCGGGCTGATATACGGACTGTTTTTGTACAGAATGGAAACAAACAAGCTCGATTTTTCGGGCGGAAAAGCGTTTTTCAAGTCGCTCGGCGGAAACTGGAAATCGGTTGTTCTGATTGTGCTTGCGAAGTTTACGGTAATCGTAATCTGCAACATCTTCCTTAACACCTGGTTTCAGGTTATCGCGGGAATTATCGCTCCCGAAGCGTTCCTCGTGAAAATCTCGGCGAGAATAGGCACAAGCTTCATCAAAATGCCGTTTGACGTTATACTGATGCTGCTTACGCTGTACCCGATAAAAGCGGCATATAACGCGGTATTCAAGAGAGTGAAAAAACGTCGAAAAGAAGGAATATAAATGACGAAATTAGGTTTCATCGGTGTCGGAAATATGGGCGCTGCGATTATCAGGGGAATAAACGGAAGGCTGGGAAATACCGCGGTTTTCGCGTATGACAGCAATCCCGAAAAGCTCAAAAACCTCAGCGCGCTCGGAGCGACGGCTGCGGGAAGCGTAACCGAGCTTGCGAAAAAATGCGACTATATCCTGCTTGCGGTAAAGCCGCAGCAGCTTGACGATGTTCTCGCGGAAATAAAGGCTTCGGGCAGCGAAAAGCTCGTCCTTATCTCAATCTGCGCGGGAATTTCCGCGGAATATATCCGTGAGCGCACTTTTCCGGACGCAAAGGTTGTTCTCGTTATGCCGAATACTCCGATGATGTTAAACGAGGGCGCTTCGGCTATGAGCTGCGATGAAAAGGTGTCCGAGGCGGAATTTGCTTTCGCAAGGAAAATCATCGGCTCCTGCGGCATAACAGAAGTTGTGCCGATTGACAAGATGAAAGAAGTCATCGCGATAAACGGAAGCTCCCCCGCGTTTATTTATCTCTACGCGAAGGGCTTTATCGACTATGCCGAGAAGGTCGGTATCGACAAGGACGCGGCTCTGCGGCTTTTCGCGCAGTCGCTTATCGGTTCGGCTAAGATGATGACCGAGAGCGGAATGACGGTTGACGAGCTGATAAAGCAGGTTTCAAGCCCCGGCGGCACAACGCTTGCGGGACTTGACGAGCTGTACGCGGGAAAGCTCACGGATACGGCAGTAAAGGCTTGCGAGGCTTGCACAAAGCGCGCGTATGAGCTCGGCGCAAAGAAGTGAAAAGGAGAAAACTATGGTTGTAATCGAACTTGAAAACGGAAAGAAAATAAAGCTGGAGCTTTACCCCGACAAAGCGCCCATTACCTGCGAGAATTTCGAGAAGCTGGTTCGCGAGGGCTTTTATGACGGGCTGATTTTCCACAGAGTTATCAAGGGCTTTATGATACAGGGCGGTGACCCTCAGGGCACGGGAATGGGCGGCTCAAAGGAGAAAATCAAAGGCGAGTTCGCGATGAACGGTGTGCCGAATGATTTGAAGCACACGCGCGGCGTTATCTCAATGGCGCGCTCGATGAACCCGAATTCCGCGTCAAGCCAGTTTTTCATAATGCACAAGGACGCTCCTCATCTTGACGGACAGTATGCGGCTTTCGGAAAGGTTGTCGAGGGAATTGAAGCGGTTGATGAAATCGCCGAGAGCAAAACCGACTACAACGACCGCCCGCTTTCCGATATCAAAATGAAAAAGGTATATATTGAGGAATAATATTATCAAGCGCAGTGAAATATCTGCGCTTGTTCTGTTTTTTGTGCAAATTCTACAAAATATCCCGTATTTTTTTGGAATATGACGGATTGTTTTATTGAAATGCAGTGGATTTGTTTATTGTAACTATTGACAAATTGCATTTTTTATAGTAAAATTTAATAATAGGGGAATTGTGTCCAAAAATAAAAATTGTTAAAGAGGTTAAAAATGCGTTTTGGCAGCGTTGAGTTTTTTAAGGTACTGATAAAAGTAGTACTTGCTATATTTTTCTTTGTGCCGCTCGCGCTCGCGATTGTATTCGGCATTTTCTGGGCAAAGCAGAGCGGTGAGCTTTCCGATGTGAAAAAGGAAAACGAAAAGCTTTCGGCAACGGCGCAAATTCTCACGAGCGAAAAAGCGGGAACCGTCGAGGATTTCTGCGCGATTTTCGCTCAGAGCGGTCTTTCCTACACCGAGCTTGTCAAACAGCTTAACGAGAACAAAAATATCACCGCCGAGAGCTTTTACAAGCTGCTATCGGAAAGCGGGCTTTCCGATAAGGATTTGCTCGGGCTGATTGTCAAAAAGGACGAAATCGGTGCGGAGGAGTTTTATGAAATCCTCTCGCAGAACGGAATTTCCGACAAGGATTTGATTTCCGCTATTGCAAAGAAAAACGGCGGCGGAAACTGGTATGGAATTTTGTCCGAGCTGGGGCTGTCCGATAAAGAAATCGTGGATTACCTCAACGAGAAGAACGGCTGGACGTCGGGCGAAACGACAAGTCCCGCGAAAAGCAATTACGCCGATATCCACACGGATTTGACCGTGGACGCGCCCGCAAATTACGTCCGTGAGGCAAACACGGTTTATCTCACCTTCGACGACGGACCTTCCGATAATACATACTCGATTTTGCACTATCTGAGATTGTACGATATAAAGGCAACGTTTTTCGTTGTGCCGAACCGAAGCGAATATTGCTACACCCTGCTGAAAGCAATTGCCGCAGACGGTCACACAATCGGCATTCACACCGCTTCACACAAGTACAATGAAATTTACGCGTCTGTCGAGAATTATCTTGATGATTTCTACGACGCGTGGAATATGGTTTACGAGGCAACAGGGATAAAATGCGAGATTTTCCGCTTCCCCGGCGGCAGCGTGAACGATTATAACGCGAAAACACGCGACGATATCATCGCGGAAATGTCCCGCAGAGGCTTCCGGCACTTTGACTGGAGCGTTGACAGCGGCGACGCAGCGGGCGCTTCCTGGACGCAGATGTGGAACTCCGTGCCCACAGACATTCAGGCGAACTATGACAAGGATTTCCGCTCGTTTGTTCTGATGCACGACTCCGACAACACAACAAACACGGTTCTTGTTCTCGGGGATTTGCTCAACAAGTTCACGAGCGAGGGAATTTATAAGTTCGATAAAATCAACAACGATACACAGCCGGTGCAATTTGCAGGGCCGTTTGCGTAAAAGGCAAGATAAAAGACAGGATTTGGAAAGGAAAAGCTATGAGTATAAAGGATAATTTTTCTCAGGCGGTAAAAGAGCTTTGGAAAAAGGACGGTCAGGACGCGAAAAAGCCCGACGCGGCTCCCGAAAGCACTCCCACCGAGCTTGACAAATATTTGAGAGAGCCCGAGCAGCAAACCGCGGCGGAAATTCCCGTGGAGCAGCCCGGAACCGAAGTGCCGCTCGAAACGCCCTATTACCGCGCAGCCGATGAAACTCCCGCGGCTCAGGGACAGCCTGCCGCTCAGGGACAGAACACTGCTGTAAACGCAAATCCCGAGGCTAATCAGCCGAGCGCTCAGAATGTTCGCGAGCAAGCTCCGCGACAGGAGAATTTCACGCAGCAGAACGCTCAGGCGCAGAATGAACAGGCTGCCTACAACCAGAATATCAAGAATATCAGAAACAATTTCGGGCAGAATAATCAGAACGACTATGGCTATAACGGCGCTCCGAATAATTTCAACAACGGTTACGGTGGGTATATTCCTCCCGTACAGGGCGGAGCTCCTATGCAGCAGTCAAACGAAACCGAGGAAGTAACCGTAATTTCCAAGAATACGATTATCGACGGAAATATCCGCTCGCTTGCAAATATGCAGATTGACGGCAATATCAAGGGCAATGTTGAAACCACGAGAAACCTTGATATGAGCGGAAAGGTTATCGGCGATATCACCTGCAACAACGCAGGAATGAACTCCGCGGCAATGCAGGGAAATATGTCCCTCAAAGGCCGTCTTAGAATGGACAGAGATACTATTCTTATCGGAGATTTGTCGTCGCAGTATGCCGATATCAACGGCAGAGTGCGCGGAAAGCTGGATATTGTCGGAAAGGCTGAGCTGAAGCGCGACGCGATTGTTTTCGGCGATATAAACGCGTCTACGATTGCCGTAACGGACGGAGCTATCATTCAGGGCTACGTCAACACGACCTTCCTCTCCAAAGAGGACAGCAGAAACGTTTTCCCCGACGCAATTTCTCTCGACAGCAAGGAAACAAAAAGCGAGTAATTTTGAATTGAACCAATGAGCGAAAACAAAAACAAAAAGCAAAACAACGCGGCGCTTATCTCGACAATTGTTGTTGCGGCATTAGCGCTGGCTGCGGTTATTGCACTGATTTTTATTATCGGCAATAAGCCCGCCGAAAGCAAGCCCACATCAAGCGACGAGATTTTTCGGCCGACAGCGGAATTTGAGCAGGAATGCGAATACACCGCGCACGACCTTGTAAAGGAAAGCTATGAGATAATCCGGCTGTTTGTCACCGAGGGACTTCCTCACCTCGACGAGCCCTACGGAAACGCTCCCGAGGACGGAATTTATACGGTCAACACGGAAAAAAGCCGCGGGTACAAGTCCTACGAGGATATCGAAAACAAGGTGAAATCCGTTTACACAAACGAGGCTGCCGATAAGGTAATGAAACTCGATGTGTACAAAAAACGGACAATTCTTGTTGACAACCCGTCTTCCGAGGAAAACGTGCCGCGATATAAAGAAGCGACGGTGCTCGGAATAAGCGCGGATTTCAAGACTGACAAAACCCGCGCAAAGCTCTGGGAAAGCTGCGCGCTTGCGGTTTTGCCGACAAGCGAAACCGAGTGCGATATCACGATTTATCTCGACGGTACGGGCGACAGCTCCGATATTTCTTCGGTCTCCGAGGACAAAATTCTCCGCACAAAAATGATAAAAACCGACGCAGGCTGGCGTCTGACGGAATTTGTGTACTGATATGAGCAAGAACGAAAACCCGATTTCAACCTATGCAAAGGTAAGTCAATTTGCTTTTGTAATCATCACGCCGCTGCTGCTGTTTATCGGCGGAGGCTGGTTTCTCTCGAAGAAATTCGGCTGGCCCGACTGGGCTATGATAATCTGCATAGTGCTGGGAATTCTCTTTATGATAAGCGGTGCGGTGAGTTACCTGTTCAAGCTGATAAAAATGTACGAAAAGTCCGATGAACCCGCTCCGAAGGCGTTCACGAGTTCTCGGCGTGAAAACGATTACTACGACGACTACTCAAAGAAATAGTATGAATGAATGTGTTATGAAAAAGAACGAGCCGATTTATGAGGAAATAAGGTCGCTTTCGCCGTTTTTCCTGATAATATCGGGGATATATATGGCGGTGCTGACGGTAATTTTCTTTGCGGCAGGCTACGATTACACGCTGCTTGTCGGCGGGATTTACGGGATAATTATCGCGGCGCTGAATTTTCTTATTCTTGGAAAAACCGCGCAGGCTGCGGTTAAAAAAGCAAGCGCAAAATCCGCTCAGACCTATATGAGCGGAATGTACTGCGTGAGATATCTCGCGCTTATCTCGCTGCTTTCTCTTGGTGCGATTGCACCGTTTATCAGTCTTATCACAGCGATTATACCGCTGTTTTTTCCGAAATTCGCTATATTGATAAGAACATTCATAAGAAAGGAGGAATGATGCTGAATGCCAACTGCGTTAATGCTAGCCTCCGCCGCCGCCGAGAAATCTCTCGAGGTCAACGGCGCATTAAAGGTTGTCGAACTCTTCGGGGAAGGCTCAGGGTTCTGGCTGACAGAGAGCGTTATCGTTCAATGGATAGTAATTCTGATTTTGCTGGTCGTTGTTTTGATTTTGAGGCATAATCTGAAGCCCGTTCCCGAAACAAGACGTCAGGCTGCTGCCGAAATGCTCGTGGAATTTGTCCGCGACACGGTTCACGGTACTATGGGCACGAAGTATAATGCCTATACGCCATATATAATGACGCTTCTGTGCTACATTATGATAAACAACCTTATGGGACTTATGGGCTTGCGAAACCCCACGGCAGATGTATCCGTAACGGGAACATTTGCGCTTATGACGTTTGCTCTGGTTCAGTACAACCGCGCGAAAACAGGAAAGTTCAAGGGCTATTTCAAGAGCTTTATCGAGCCGCTTCCGTTTATGCTTCCGTTTAACATAATCGGTGAGGTTGCAAATCCGCTCGCATTGGCACTGCGTCTGTTCGGCAATATGGTTGCGGGTACCGTTATCGGCGGACTTATCTATTTCGCGCTCGGAAACTTCGCAGTACTCGTGCCGGCAGTTGCATCGCTTTACTTTGACATATTCTCAGCTGTGATGCAGTCGTACATCTTTATAATGCTCAGTATGTCCTACATCTCGTCGGCTGAATGTGAGTAAAGCAAAAAAGCAAAGTTCAAAAATAAATCCCGCAAGGATAAATGGCACAATGTGTCACAAAATTAAACTACACGGAGGAAAAACACTATGACACCTGAAATTATGAAAATCTTAGCGAACGCTATCGTTCTCGGAGCTTCGGCATTGGGCGCGGGTACTGCGATGATTGCAGGTCTTGGCCCCGGTATCGGTGAAGGCTACTGCGGCGGTAAGGCAGTTGAGGCAATCGGCAGACAGCCCGAGGCTTCCGGCGCAATCACAAGAACAATGATTATCGGTGACGCGCTCGCAGAAACAACCGGTCTTTATGCGCTCGTTATCGCACTTCTCCTTATGTTCGCTAACCCGCTTCTCGGCAATCTTATCAAGTAATAACGGTTTAGTAAATTGGGAGGAGGAAATGCAATGCTGAATATTCTCAGCAATGTAAGCGCAGCAGCGGAAGGCAGAGAGTGGTACGAATCTCTTGTTTCGATAAATCCGACAACTATTGTTTTCACGCTGATAAACTTGCTTATTATCTTCCTCATTTTCAGATTTCTCCTGTATAAGCCGGTCTGCAAAATGCTTGACAAGCGCAAGGAAATGGCAGCCTCGGAAATCGAAGAGGCTCGCAAGGCTAAAGAAGCAGCACAGAAGGCTGAAGAGGAATACACCGCTCGTCTTGACGACGCAAAGGCTGAGGCTTCGGAGATTATGAAGCAGGCTACACTCAGAGCGCAGAAGCGTGAAGAGGAAATTGTCGGCGAGGCAAACAAAAAGGCTGCGGAAATCCGCACCAAAGCGGAGGAAAGTATCGAACGCGACAAACAGCGCGCTCTTAACGAAATCAAGAATGAAATTTCCGAGATTGTCGTTATGGCTGCGGGCAAGGTTGTCGAAAAGGAAATTTCCGCGTCCGATAATGAGGAAATTATCTCGAAATTCTTAGAAGAAGTCGGCTCGGCAAACTGATGTGACTTCGGAAAGGAATTTTTATGAACGATAAGGCAGAAAAAATCTACGGCGACGCGTTCTTTTCGCTTTGTCGGGAGGAAAATCCCGAGGGGCTGAAGGACATTCTCGGAGAACTGACGGAGCTTTCAAAGATATTCTCGGAAAATCCCGGATTTATCAAGCTGATGAACACACCGACGGTTCCTCTTGAAGAAAAACTCTCGCTGCTTGACGAGCTGATAAAGGCAGGAAATTTGTCGGAGCTTTGCGGAAACCTGCTCTGCGTGCTTTGCGAAAAGCACAGAATGAGCTGCTTTGAGGAAATCGTAAAGCATTTCAGAGGGCTCTATAACGACGAATTCAAGCTCGCGGAAATCACCGTCACCACAAGCAGCCCGCTGTCAGACGCGATGAAGCAGAAAATCACGGAGAAGATGTCAAAGGTTATCGGAAAAACCGTTTCTATCAACGAAAAGGTTGACGAAAAGCTTATCGGCGGTATCGTGATTGACTACGGAAGCAAGCGCTATGACGGCAGCGTTAAGTCAAGACTTGACGCATTAAAGGGAGAACTCGGCTCGGTTATCTGATTTCTCCGCAATCAAATTCACAAGGAAAGGACTGTATAGAATGGATTTACGCCCCGATGAAATAACGGGCTTGATAAAAGACCGCATCAAGAACTACAACGCGAAAATCCAGCTCGGCGATGTGGGTACGGTTGTTACTGTCGGCGACGGTATCGTTCGTATTCACGGTCTCGAAAACTGTATGCTTAACGAGCTGCTTGAATTCGAGAACGGCGTTCAGTGTATGGCGCTCAACCTCGAACAAGAGTTTGTAGGCGCGGTTATGTTGGGCTCCGATTCGGGCATTAAAGAGGGCGACAGCGTAAAAAGAACGGGCTCAATCGTTTCCGTTCCCGTCGGAGAGCAGCTTCTCGGACGCGTTGTAAACTCCCTCGGAGAGCCGCTTGACGGCAAGGGTGATATTCTCGCAAAGGAAAAGCGCCCGATTGAAAAAATCGCTTCCGGTATCATCACAAGAGAGCCTGTAAACGTTCCTCTTCAGACAGGAATTAAGGCAATCGACAGTATGATACCGATAGGCAGAGGTCAGCGTGAGCTGATTATCGGCGACAGACAGACGGGTAAAACCGCTATCGCTATCGATACAATCATCAACCAGAAGGGCAAGGACGTTATCTGCATCTACGTTGCAATCGGTCAGAAAAACTCGACCGTTGCGGGAGTTGTGGATACGCTCGCGAGAAACGGCGCGCTTGAATATTCAATCGTTGTTTCTTCCACTGCGTCCGAGCTTGCACCCTTGCAGTACATCGCGCCTTACGCGGGCTGCACAATGGGTGAGTACTTTATGGAGCAGGGCAAGGACGTCCTCATCGTTTATGACGACCTGTCCAAGCACGCGGTAGCTTATCGTGCGCTCTCGCTGCTGCTGAAGCGCCCGCCGGGACGTGAAGCATACCCCGGTGATGTATTCTACCTCCACTCAAGACTTCTCGAGCGCGCTGCCCGTCTTAACAAGGATTACGGCGGCGGTTCGCTTACTGCGCTTCCGATTATCGAAACACAGGCAGGCGACGTTTCCGCGTACATTCCTACAAACGTTATCTCGATTACCGACGGTCAGATATTCCTCGAAACCGAGCTGTTCAACTCGGGCGTTCGTCCCGCAGTAAACCCCGGTATCTCGGTATCCCGCGTCGGCGGTAACGCTCAGATTAAGGCAATGAAGAAGGTTTCGGGTACTCTGAAGCTCGACTATTCGCAGTACCGTGAGCTCCAGTCGTTCTCGCAGTTCGGTTCCGATTTGGATAAGGACACGAAGGACAGACTTGCAAAGGGTGAGCGTATCGTTGAGGTTCTCAAACAGGACCAGAACTCTCCGCTTGAGGTTGAAGAACAGGTTGTTATCATCTACGCGGTTATCAACAACTTCCTCGCAAGCGTTCCGATTGAGAAAATCAAGCAGTATCAGAAGGATTTGATTGATAACATCAAGTCCACAAAGCCTGAAATTCTCGAAGGAATTCGTACAACTAAGGTGCTTTCCCCCGAAAATGAAGCGGTTCTGAAAGAGGTTCTTTCAAGCTTTGCCGCTACTTATGCGGGCTGATAAAAGGAGTTTTTCTATGAAACAGGCTGCTTTTGTACTTGGAATAGTTGGCACAACAATCGCTGTTTTCTCGGCGCTTGCTGTTGCCTGGCTGTATATTGAAAAGAAGGTTAAATATATAACCACCGAGGACAATATCGAATAAAAAGAGCAAAAGCCCTTGCTCTTTACGGGGGTGATTTTAATAGCAAGCGGAAATATGAAGGCAATCAAGCGGCGCATAAAATCGGTCGGCTCAACAAAGCAGATTACGAAGGCTATGCAGCTTGTTGCATCGAGTAAGCTGCGCAAGGCAAAGGCAAGAGCGGAGCAGGCTCGTCCTTATTTCAACGAATTATACAAGACAATGTGCGAGATAGCTTCGGCAAACACGGATTTCTCCACAGTTTACACCGTGAAACGCGAGGTTAAGCACAGACTGTTCATTGTGGTTGCCGGCGACAGAGGTCTTGCGGGTGGATATAACTCAAACGTGCTGAAAATGGCGGTTGCCGCTCACGCAAACGACGCTGAAAAGCCGAAGATTATCGCAATCGGCAAAAAATCCGGCGAGTTTTTCGCAAAGCGCGATTATGATATCGTGGCTTCCTACGCGAATATTGCCGAGGATATAAAGCCGAACACCGCGCAGGATATCGCAAATATTGCGATTGATATGTTCGCGGCGGGAGAGGTTGACGAGGTTGTTGTGTTCTACACGATGTTCGTGTCGTCAATGTCACAGGAGCCGCACAGTATGTCGGTTTTGCCGATGGATACGGTTGAGCTCGACGACTATGGCGTGATGACCTACGACCCGTCCCCCGAAGCTGTTTTCAACAGAATTGTGCCGAGATTTACCGCGTCGCTTATCCAGTGCGCGGTAGTAGAAAGCTACGCGTCCGAACAGGGTGCGCGCCGCACGGCTATGGAAAACGCAACGGACAACGCGGACGCAATGACGGAAAGTCTGTCGCTGCTGTACAACCGCGCTCGCCAGTCAAGCATAACAACCGAGATTATCGACATTGTGTCGGGTGCTTCCGCGCAAAGCTAATCTCACGAAACAGGCGTGAACGCGCTTGTTTCTTACTTCTAATCTAATAGGGAAGGACTAGAATATGACAAAACAGAACACAGGCACGATTTCTCAGGTAATCGGCGCGGTTCTCGATATCAGGTTCGCGCCGGACAGCCTGCCTAATCTGCTTAACGCCATAGAAATCGACAATAAGGGTCAGAAGCTCGTTGTCGAGGTGGCGCAGCATATAGGCGACGACACCGTGCGCTGCATAGCTATGGGCAGCACGGACGGTCTTGTCAGAGGAATGGAAGCAGTTGACACGGGTGCTTCAATCAAGGTTCCTGTCGGAGAGCAGACTCTCGGACGCGTGTTCAACCTGCTCGGAGAGGCTGTTGACAACAGACCGCAGCCCGAAACCGAAGAAAAATGGGAAATCCACCGTCCCGCGCCTACTTTTGAGGAACAGGAAGCTTCAAAAGAGGTTCTCGAAACGGGAATTAAAGTCGTTGACCTTATCGCACCTTATCTGAAGGGCGGAAAAATCGGTCTGTTCGGCGGTGCGGGTGTTGGTAAAACGGTTCTTATTCAGGAGCTTATCAACAACGTAGCAACCCAGCACGGCGGTATTTCCGTATTTACAGGTGTAGGAGAGCGTACCCGTGAGGGTAACGACCTTTACCGCGAAATGACCGAGTCGGGCGTTATCAACAAGACCGCGCTCGTTTACGGTCAGATGAACGAGCCGCCGGGAGCAAGAATGAGAGTTGCTCTTTCGGGACTTACAATGGCGGAGTACTTCCGCGATAAGATGGGACAGGACGTTCTTCTGTTCATCGACAACATCTTCCGTTTCACACAGGCAGGTTCCGAGGTATCGGCACTTCTCGGACGTATGCCGTCTGCCGTTGGTTATCAGCCCACGCTGGCAACCGAGATGGGTGCGCTTCAGGAGCGTATCACCTCGACCAAGAAGGGCTCGATTACATCGGTACAGGCAGTTTACGTTCCTGCCGACGACCTTACCGACCCTGCTCCCGCAACAACCTTTGCTCACCTCGACGCTACCACGGTTCTTTCGCGTGATATCGCGTCTATGGGTATTTATCCTGCGGTTGACCCGCTTGAAAGTACATCGAGAATTCTCGCACCCGAGATTGTCGGTCAGGAGCACTATGAGGTTGCAAGAGCGGTTCAGTCGATTTTGCAGCGCTACAACGAGCTTCAGGATATCATCGCAATCCTCGGTATGGACGAGCTGAACGATGAAGATAAGCTCACCGTTGCAAGAGCGAGAAAAATCCAGCGTTTCCTGTCGCAGCCGTTCCGTGTTGCGGAGCAGTTCACGGGCTATGAGGGCAAGTATGTTCCTCTGAAGGAAACAATCCGTGGATTTAAGGAAATCATCGAGGGCAAACACGACGACCTGCCCGAGAGCGCATTCCTGTTCGTGGGAACGATTGACGAAGCTGTTGAAAAGGCAAAAAAGGAAGGCTGATTGAAGGAGTGATTTTATGACGCCATTTAAGCTGCAAATCATCACGCCTGAAAAAAAGGTCTTTGACGGCGAAACCGAGCAGATTATCGTGCGCACAACGGTCGGCGACGTGGGAATACTTAACGGTCACGAGCCGTACTGCGCTGCGCTTGGAGTCGGACAAATGCGTATAATGATAAACGGTGAGTTTCGCAGAGCGGCAACCTCGGGCGGTATCATTAAAGTATCGAAGGAGTCTACAACAATTTTGGTTCAGACGTGCGAATGGGCTGACGAAATTGACGTAGAGCGTGCCGAAGCCGCGAAGCAGGCTGCCGAGGAGCGCAAGAAAGCCGCGAAGAGCGACGCTGAAATAATGCTCGCGGAGGCAAAGCTCTCGAGAGCGCTTAACCGTATCGACACGGCAAGTTTTCTGAAATAACACAAAAGGCGGGAACCGAAATTCCCGCCTTAAGTTTTGTCGAAAACATCTTGAAAAACCCACACAGTATCGAAGCTGCGTGGGTTTTTAATTACTTAAAACTCCTCTTTGACGATATACACAGGTCTTTTCTTGACCTCGAGGTAGAGCTTTGACGTGTAAAGCCCGAGAATTCCCATACAGGTGAGAATTATTCCGCCGATGAAAACAACGCTGCTCACAATCGTGCCTCCGTTGAACGGGTTGAAGCCGCTCACAGCCGCGCTTATCACGAAGAACAGCAAAAATCCGAAGCCCAGAATGTCGAAAATAATCCCCAGCACCAGCGAAATCATCAGCGGCACAGTCGAGAAAGCCATAATTCCCTCGATTGAGTACTTGAACAGCTTCCAGAACGACCACTTTGTTTCGCCTGCCGCGCGCTGAACATTTTCGTATTCCAGCCACTTTGTGTCAAAGCCAACCCAGCCGAAAATTCCCTTTGAGAAGCGGTTGTACTCGGTCATTGAAAGGATTGCGTCGCAAACCTGCCGCGTCATCATACGGTAATCGCGCGCTCCGTCAACGATTTCGGTTGTGGAAATTTTGCGCATAAGCCCGTAAAATCTTCTCGCAAAAAACGAGCGGATAGGCGGCTCACCCTTTCGGTTGACGCGCCTTGTAGCAACGCTGTCATAGCCGCTTTCGATATGACCGTACATTTCGGGGAGCAAAGCGGGCGGGTCCTGTAAATCCGCGTCCATAAGAACGACAAAATCGCCCTTTACCTTTTGGAAACCCGCGTAAATCGCCGCTTCCTTGCCGAAATTCCGCGAAAACGAAACCAAATGCACGCGCTCGTCCTTTTCGCGAAGCTCTCTGACAACCTGCACGGTTTTGTCCTTCGAGCCGTCGTTCACGAAGATAAATTCAAGCTCCACGCCCTTTCCGTGGAAAAAGGCTTCCTGCTTGATTGTTTCCGCGTAGAACAGCGGCACGCTTTCCTCTTCGTTATAACAGGGTACAATTATACTAAGAGTTTTGTCGAATGTATTCAAAGCTTATACCAATCCTTTTTATTCCGATTTTTCCGTATTCTGAGCGGAACCGTCGTCTTTTTCAAGCGGAGGAGCCTTATCGATATACTCGGCAGAAAGCACCTTCAAATCAAACGGCGAGAAAACCCGAGAATATGGAGTAAAGGGATTTAAAATCGCGCTGTTTCCCTTTATGGAGTTGAAAAACCGCGCTGTGTTTACGCGAAGCACGTCAAACTTGTTCTTTTCGGTGGCAACAAGAGCCTTTATTCTCTCGGGGTTCGTGAAAAACGGAACGATTGCTTTTCCGTCCTTCTGAAGCATAAGAATACCGAGAGTGTCCTCGCCCTTTTCGTTTTTTACTCCCGTGTACTGCCCGACCATAAGTATTTCCGAGGTCATCAGGTCGGGAAGAAGCTTGCTCCATTTGATAAGCGTTTTGTCCTCGTTTGCCGCGAGAATACGCTCCTCAAGCTCCTTGTTAAGCTCGCTTAAATCCTCGAGCCAATCCATTTTTTCTTCAGCCATAATACCCCTCGTTATCTTACCTTATCGGCATTTTCCCTTACAATTCTCTCGATAACCTCGTCAACAGGCGAAGCTCCGAGGTCGCCGTCCTTGCGTGAACGCAGCGCAACCGTATTGTCCTCGACTTCCTTATCGCCGACGATGAAGAAGTAAGGAATTTTTTCGAGCTGTGCCTGACGGATTTTATAGCCGATTTTTTCGTTTCTGTTATCAACAAATGTGCGGATACCAAGGTCTTCAAGACGCTTTGCTATATTTTCGCCGTATTCCTTTGCACGGTCGGTAATCGGGAGGATACGAACCTGCTCGGGGCTCATCCAGAGCGGCAGCGCACCCGCGTACTTCTCGATAAGATAAGCAAGCGTTCTTTCATAGCAGCCCAGCGACGTGCGGTGAATGATGTAGGGGTGCTTCTTTGTGCCGTCAACATCGACATACTCCATACCGAATTTCTCCGCAAGAAGCATATCAATCTGAATGGTGACAATCGTGTCTTCCTTGCCGAAAACGTTCTTGTACTGAATATCGAGCTTCGGTCCGTAGAACGCAGCCTCGTCGATACCGATTGTATATTCAACGCCGAGGTCGTCAAGAATTGTTTTCATCGTAGCCTGAGCTGTTTCCCACTGCTCGGCTGTACCCTCATACTTGTTCTTCGGGTTTGCGGGGTCCCACTGTGAGAAGCGGAACGTGCAGTCCTCCAGCATTCCCACGGTATCGAGCATATACTTCGCAAGCTCCAGACAGCCCTTGAACTCCTCCTCAAGCTGTTCGGGACGGAGAATATAGTGTCCCTCGGAAATGGTGAACTGACGAACGCGGATAAGTCCGTGCATTTCACCGCTGTCCTCGTTTCTGAAAAGCGTGGAGGTTTCGGTCAATCTCATCGGCAGGTCGCGGTAAGAACGCTGTCTGTTGAGGAAAACCTGATACTGGAACGGGCAGGTCATAGGGCGCAGCGCGAAGCACTCCTTGGTTTCGTCGTCGGGGTCGCCCATTACGAACATTCCGTCAAGGTAGTGGTCCCAGTGTCCCGAGATTTTGTACAGCTCGCGCTTTGCCATATAGGGAGTCTTCGTAAGCTGGCAGCCGCGCTTTGCTTCCTCGTCCTCAACCCAGCGCTGGAGCAGCTGAATAACCTTCGCGCCCTTCGGGAGCAAAATCGGCAAGCCCTGTCCGATATAATCAACGGTTGTGAAATATTCGAGTTCACGGCCGAGCTTGTTGTGGTCGCGCTTCTTTGCCTCTTCGAGAGCGGTGAGGTGAGCGGCAAGCTCGTCCTTTGACGGGAAAGCCGTGCCGTAGATACGGGTGAGCATTTTGTTCTTCTCGCTGCCGCGCCAATAAGCGCCGGTAACGGAAGTGAGCTTGTACGCTTTTACGGGAGAAGTTGACATCAGGTGAGGACCTGCGCACAAATCGGTGAAATCACCCTGCTTGTAGAACGAGATATTCTCGCCCTTGTCGGCGTGCTCTTTGCACAGCTCAACCTTATAGGGCTCGCCCTGTTCTTCGAGGAACTTGACAGCCTCGTCGGGAGCAAGCGAAAACTGCTCTATTTTAATGCTCTCCTTGACAATTTTCTTCATCTCAGCCTCAATCTGAGCGAGAGTATCGGTTGTGAAGGGAGTGTCGGTGTCGAAATCGTAGTAGAAGCCGTTGTCGATAGCGGGACCGATAGCGAGCTTTACATTCGGGAACAGACGTTTTACAGCCTGTGCGAGAATATGGGAAGCGGTGTGATTGAACGCGCGCTGTCCGGCTTCATCGGCAAATGTGAGAATATTGAGGGTGCAGTCCTTTTCGAGCTTTGTTCTCATATCGCAAACCGTGCCGTCGATTTCGGCAGCGCAGGCGGTCTTTGCAATACCGAGCTCTCTTGCCGCGTCGAAAGCGGAAATTCCCGCCTCGAACTCCTTGATTTCCCCGTCTTTGAGTTGTACTTTAATCATAAAAATATCCTTTCCGACAAGCTATACAAACGCCTGTCCGATAAAATTTGTGCCAAGGCTATTATTGCCAAAGCAGATATACATTATTATTCTACAACTTTTAAGTCAAAATGTCAAGTAAAAGCCCGATTTTTTGATAAAAATAGCCAAAATTTTCCGAAAGCCCTTGACTTTTGAACCGAAATGATATAGAATATAGTTGGATAGGTGTGAGCAAAAAAGCTTTTCACATTATCGGGAATGTTGAGAAGATTTTGGCGCAAACGCTTTTCCAAAGCGTTTTCCGGAAGCAATAGTTTTCGGGGAACATCAGACGCGGTAAATTGGTTCCTAGCGCAGTACGGAGCTGTAAACCGAGCGGAGAAGACGTTCAGGTTCACGGCTTTGATTGGGTAAACCTGCTGATTTAAGAGCGTTGTCCACGGCAAAATGCGGCTGTATCACGAGAGGTTTCTTCACAATCGCGATACAACCGCCTTTTTTATGCCTTTTTTCGCGAGGGGGAGCTTTGCTGCTCGTTCCCTCGCATTTTGTTTGCTTCACTACGAGGGAATTGGCTTTGCTCGTTCCCTCGCATTTTTGTTTGCTTCGCTCCAAAAATGCTTTGGGAAGGGTGAGGGTTCTTGGCGGGAAGGGTATGTTTTGAGGATTTTTGCGGCTTCGCCGCGAGTGGTCGCGCTTCGCGCTTCAGTGTGGGGCTTTGCCCCACGCCCCACAAGCCTTTTGTAAAAGGCTTGACCTAAAACTTTTTTTCGCTTCGCGGCAAAAATGTCAGTTTTCTTCGGCTTTTTCAGTTTTTTGCAGCAGCTTTTTATAGCTCAAATCAATAGCGAAAGCTCCAAGCGGCGCCGTTATCACAATCGCCAGAACAGCCACCGTCAGCACCGCGTCCCCGCAAGCAAGTCCCAGCGCCAGCGGTATACCCCCGATTGCCGCTTGTACCGTCGCTTTCGGAGTGTACGCAAGCATCGTGAAAATCCGCTCTTTAATCGAGAATTTCGTCCGCAAAAGGCACACGAAAACTCCCGCCATTCTGAAAACCAGCGCGCAAAGTATCACAAACACCGCGCCCGCGCCGACATTCCCGAGATAACCGATATTCACCGTCGCGCCGACCAGCACAAACAAAAACACCTCTGCGGCAACCCACATTTTCCCGAATTTCACGGAAATGCGCTTTGCTGCTTCCTCGCGGTTTTTGCGCAGTCCGATACCGATAAACATAATCGCGATAAGCGAGGAAAACGTAATCGCTGTCGTGAGGCTGTCCTCGAAAACCGCAAGCAAAAGCGAAATACTCAGAATTATCAGCACCTTCACAGTATCGCGGATATGTACCTTTTTAAAGAAAAACGCAAGTCCAAATCCGAGCAAAAGTCCCGCTCCCGCGCCGAGCACAATTGAAATCGGGATATTGACAAACGTGAGCACAGACGCGTCTTTTCCCTGTATAAGTCCCGTAAACGTTGTGAAAAGCACGATTACATACACGTCGTCAACCGAAGCTCCCGCGAGAATAAGCTGCGGGATGCCCTTTTCTGTGCCGTAGCCCTCGTCCATAAGCTTCACCATTCTCGGCACGACAACCGCGGGTGAAACCGCTGCCAGAACCGCTCCGAGCACTGCCGCTTCAAGGTACGAAACCCCCATAAACATCGGCGCGAAAATCACCACACCGAGCAGCTCAAAGCTCGCGGGAAGAAAGCACATCAGAAAAGCAGGTCTGCCGATTTTTTTCAATCCGGACAGGTCAAGCCCGAGCCCCGCTCTTGTCAGGATTATGATAAGCGCGATTTTCCGAAGCTGTGCGGATATCCCGAGAATGCTCTCGTCCAGCAAATTCAGCACAAAAGGCCCGAGAACAATTCCCGTTATCAGCATTCCGAGCAGCCCCGGAAGTTTGATTTTCCGACAAATCCAGCTTGTTGACATTCCCACAAGCAAAATAAGCGCGATACTTAACAGCATAATTTACCTCCAAATAAAAAAGCCGACAACTCCCGCGTAATCGCAGAAGTCATCAGCTTTTTGCTTTAAAGCGGTTTGAGCAAATGCTCGGGGAGAACCTCATTCCCCTATTATTTTTTCAGCTTCTTTTTGCCGATTTTGATAATCTGAAGAATTGAGGGGTTCAGCACAAGGTTTACGCCAAGCTCGATGATGAAGTTAATTCCGACAAGCCCGACAATCATATACACGAATGTATTCTCGAAGCCAAGTCCTTCGCCCCAAGCCTGTACGGTGTCGTAAAAGAACAGCCGGCAGCCGAGAAGGAAAATTCCCGTGTTGACAATCGGCGCGGTTATCGACGAAAGCAAAACCGCGACAACCTGATTTTTCTTCGCGACAAGGTGATAAACAAGTCCTGCGCACAAGCCTGCCATTGCGCCTTTAACAAGCACGGTTGCGATAGTTCCCGGTATGTTTATCGCGAGAAATGCCGCTGCGTCGCCCGTGAGCAGAACCGCAACTCCGAATACAAATCCGAGCCAAGCGCCCGTTGCCTTGCCGTAAAGTGCCGCTCCCACAACTATGGGAACGAGCGTCAGCGTAATGCTGAATGTGCCGAACCTCAGCGCCATCGAAACAAACTGCAAAACAACAACAATCGCTGTAAGCAGACCTATTCCGACAATGGTCGAGGTGCTGAATTTTTTGCCCTTTGAGGGCGTGTTTTTTGTGTTTTCCATAGAAAACTGCTCCTTTGCTGGCGCTTGAATCTTCTTCAATGCACCGCGGGTATATATATTTACGGGAAAATCCCGCAGACCCCATAATCAGCGGTTTTTCTTGTAGATTGCAAGAAGTCCGTTTAAAATAAGGTTTTCGTCAAGGATAAATTCGGTTTTGCAAAGCGGGTTAATCACCGAGGAAAAACCGCCTGTCGCGACAATCGTACACTTTTCGCCCATTTCCTCCTCAAAACGCTCAACCATTCCGTCAAGCATAAATGCGTTTCCGTAAAGCAGTCCCGAGCGCATACAATCAATTGTATTCGTGCCGATAACGCTTTTTACGGGCTCGCCCGAAACCCCGATTAAAGGCAAAGCCGCGGTTTTCGAGGAGAGCGCTTCCGCGGAAATCTTGATACCGGGAGCGATTATTCCCCCGATAAACGCGCCCGTTTTATCGACAGCAAATATTTTTGTCGCCGTGCCGAGGTCGATTATGATAACGGGAAGCGGGTGGTTTTCCTTTGCTCCGACAGCAACGGCAACCATATCCGCACCAAGAGAAGCAGGCTCGTCGATTTTGATGTTCAGTCCTGTTTTCAAGCCGGGACCTACGGTCATCACACGGCAGCCGCAGATTTTCTCGATTGCGGGCTTAATCTGGACTGTGACTGGCGGGACAACCGAGGACAAAACCGCTCCTGTGATGGATTTCGGGGAGATTTCATAAAGACGGAGAATATCAGCAAGCGAAATGGCATACTGATCCTCCATACGATAGTTGTCCGTGGAAAGCCGCGAAACAAAAACAAGAGTGTCGTTATCGTCAAAACAGCCGATTGTGGTGTTTGTGTTGCCGACGTCGATTGTTAAAATCATAGTTTTCACCTTTATTTATATATTTGTAAGTTAAAATCCGCAAATTCCTATGCTATTATACCACGGATTGCAGGAAATTTCAAGCGAAATTTTGTAAAAAATCAAAACAAGATTACCGAAAGTATAAAGAGGGAGAAAAAAGAGATGAAAAATGCAAAAAACCTCTTGACAAGCGGGAATAAATACGGTATAATTATTTAATGTTGATAGCTTTGTAGGGGATAACTATACCCATACCGAGATATACAGAAGAAAAATAATGAGGAGGAAAAAAGATGAAAAGAACTTACCAGCCCAAGAAGCTTCAGAGAAAGCACGAGCACGGCTTTATGAAGAGAATGGCAACCAAGAATGGCAGAAAAGTGCTCGCACGCCGCCGCGCAAAGGGCAGAAAAAAGCTGACCTACTGATTAGATGACCGATTTAAAAAAGAGGTACGTCGTAATCAAAAACAACCGCGATTTCAGCTATCTGTTCAAGAAGGGCGAATCCGTAGTGACATACGGCTTTGTATGCTATATAAAGCCGCGCCGGGCGGGGAAAAACCGCCTCGGCATAGTCACGGGGAAAAAGGTCGGAAACGCGGTTAAAAGAAATCGGGCAAGACGAATAATACGAGAGGCGTTCCGCGTAATAGACGCACAGCTTCGGGAAACGCGAACGGAAAGATTTGATTTTATCTTCGTCGCGCGGACAAAAACACCGTCGCTGAAAACAGGTCAGATTTTGAGCCTGATGAAAAAGAACGTTTTGCCGAAAATTCTGCAAGATTAAAGTGAAATGAAATATATTTTACTGGGACTAATAAAGCTGTACAAACTTACATTGTCGAAAATTCTGCCGCCTTGCTGCCGCTTTTATCCAACCTGTTCCGAGTACGGTCTAATCGCCATTCGGAGGTTCGGCGCGGTCAAGGGCGGTTATTTGACGTTATGGAGAATTCTTCGGTGCAACCCGTACTGTAACTGCGGCTACGACCCCGTGCCCGAGAGATTTTGCTTTCGTCCCGAAAAAAACACGGTTTCAAATCCTCAATGGGACAGCTGGAACGAAATGCTCGCGGCGGGAAACGAAAAACCCGAAACCGCCGACAGCACTCAAAACAGCTGACATTTGCGATATTTTAATACAGAAAGGTTCTGAATACAATAAACTTCTTATATAGTTTGATAGGCACGCCGCTCGGTTATGTGCTCTATGCGATTTATCATTTCATCTGCAAGAACGTCGGAGTTGCAATCATTCTCTTCACGTTCATTGTAAAAGCCGCGCTTATCCCGCTTTACATCAAGCAGCAGAAGCAGTCGGCTCAGACCGCGATTTTCGCGCCCAAGGCAAAGGAAATCCAGACAAAATACAAAAACAACCCTCAAAAACAGCAGGACGAGCTTGCAAAGCTCCAGCAGCAGGGCTATAAGCCGACTGCGGGCTGTCTGCCGACGCTGCTGTCGTTTTTGATACTTTTCGGCGTCATCGACGTTGTTTACAAGCCGCTTACCCACATTATCCACGCAAGCGAGCCTCAGGTTTCCGCAATGGTTGAGGAGTCCTATAACGTTGATATGACTTCGCTTTTCATCAAGGAAATCAACCTTTCCGACGAAGATGTGATGAAGCTCGATGAAAAGGCTCTGCAAAGACACGATGAGATTGTCCGCGACGCAAAGAAAATCCTTGACTACTATAACGCAAACTGCCTCACCGACGGCAATTCCGCTGTCAGCTTCGCAGATTTCAAGGAAATAAGCGTTGACAATATCAAGGTTATGAACACTGCGCTTAAACGTATCATTTCCGATGAGTACGCGAAAGATGTGAACAACGCAATGCTCAACAACACCGATATCTACAAGATGACCGACGCGGAAAAGAAGGAAATGGAGGCTCTTGCGACGCCCGAGGAGAAGACCGCTTACCGCGCTGAGCACTGCTTCGGTGACGGCACGATTTCGCTGTTCAACACACTCACAAACCACTACGGCTACTATAAGGCAGCAGGCACCGACTCTGTTCAGTTTGTAGCGTCTGCTTCGCTTCAGCGTGAGCTTTACGCGCTCGAATGCTACGGCAACTACAAGGAATTGTTCAGCGAGAGAGTTGTAAACGACAATCTCCGCGCACAGATAAATGAATTGAGCGACAACCTCAACTTCCTCGGAATTCCTCTCGGTCAGGTTCCTATGGAGCATATGGGCTTCCCGATGATTCTCATTCCGATTTTGTCGTTCGTGCTGGCGCTCGCGCAGACGTTTATCTCGAACATCAATATGAAGAAGAACAACCCCGACGCGATGAAATCAATGGGCTGCATGAATGTAGTGATGTACGGTATGCCGCTCATCTCGCTTTGGATTGCGTTCTCCGTTCCCGCAGGCGCAGGCTTCTACTGGGCAGTAAGCTATGTGTTCGGTATTGCACAGACGCTTATCCTCAACAAGCTCTACAACCCGCAGAAGCTCAAGGAACAGGCTCTCGCGGAATATGAGCTGAAGAACAAGATTGTTTCGGTTGAAGCTGTTAAGGAAAAGGTTATCGACGAGGAAACCGGAGAGGTTCTCACCCAGAAGGAAATCAACCGCCGTAAGCTCGCTGAGGCAAGAAAAGCCGACGCGCTGAAATACGGCGAGGAATACAAGGAAGACGATGACTAATCGTTGCCTGAAAGGGGAATAATATGGAGAAAGAATTCAGTGCTAAGACCATTGAAGAGGCAAAAGCGCTTGCCGCAAAGGAATTCGGCGTGAGTGCCGATGAAATTGAATTCGACATTCTCGAGCAGCCCAGAAAGACGCTTTTCGGCGGTCTTAAGGGTGAGGCAAGAGTAAACGCGATTTACGAACCGGCTGTTGAAGAGCCGAAAAAGCGCATTTTCGAGGACGATGACGAGGAAGAAACCGTTGAGGAGAGCGCTCCCGAGGCTTCCGACGACGAGAAAACCGATGAAGAGGGCGAGCTTCCCGCTGATTTTGACGTGACAAAGAGCCTGAAGGTTAAGACCGCTATCGAATATCTCACGGCAGTTCTGAAGGCGCTCGGACTTGACAAGTTCACGATTACTCCCGAAAAGCGCGGCGGAAACGTTGTGCTCGACATCAAGGGAGAGAAACTCGGCGTTGTTATCGGAAAACGCGGTGAAACGCTCGACAGCCTGCAATATCTGACAATTCTCGCAAGCAACCGCGCAGAAGAGAGCTTTTGCAGAATTTCGCTTGACTGCAACGGTTATCGCGACAAGCGCCGTGAAACTCTTGACGCGCTTGCAAGAAAGACCTCGGCAAAGGTTATCAAGCAGGGCAGAAAGATTGCTCTTGAACCGATGAACCCGTACGAGCGCAGAATTATTCACAGCTGCGTTGCCGAGATTGAGGGAGTTTCGAGCCGTTCGACAGGCTCGGAGCCGTTCAGAAAGGTTGTCATCTACGCTGACAAGCCGAAGTTCGACAACAACCGCAGACGCGGAGGAAACCGCGGAGACGGTTCCGGAGCAAGAGGCTATCGTCGCTCGGAGGGCTTCTCGACAAGCTTTGAGCGCGAATATAAGCGCAGCAGCTACTCACCCGATGAAAACGCAAACGCGGGCGAGTTCTCGAAGGAAACGGTTGATACCGAGAGAAACGCAACGCTTTACGGAAAGATTGAACTCTAATTTAATGGAAAGCCGCTCGGTTTCGGGCGGCTTTTTTGAACAGGAGAACTTGTATGATTGACGAAAGACTGAAAAAACAGCTTGAATTTCTGCTGGAAATCGACAAGATGAAGAGCCTTTACAGGCAGTCGTATATCATTCACGATGAGGCACGCGGTGACTCAATGCGCGAGTTTGAGGGTGAGAAAGCTCTCTACAAGCGGCGCGAAAATGACGCGGAGCACTCGTTTCATCTCGCACTTTTCGCGATGACGCTTGCCGAACACGCAAATGTTTCCGTGGACGTGCTGAAGGTGATGAAAATGGTGCTGATACACGATGTTGTGGAGATTGACGCGGGCGACACCTACTGCTATGATACAGAGGGGTACAAGTCCAAGCGTGAACGCGAGGAAAAGGCTGCGGACAGGCTTTTCGGGCTGCTCCCCGACGACCAGCGCGACGAGTACCGTGCGCTGTGGGAGGAATTTGAGCGCGTCGATACCGCAGAAGCACGTTTTGCGGCAGCGCTCGACAGAATGCAGCCGATGCTGCTTAATTACAGCAAGGACGGAATAAGCTGGCGCGAACACGGCGTTTCCTTTGAACAGGTTCACTCTCGAAACGCGCTCATCAAAAACGGCTCGGACAAGCTCTGGGAATATATCGAGGAAATGCTTCGTGAGGCGAAAGAAAAGGGCTGTTTCGCGGAATAATAGGCTGTTACCTCTTGAAAAAATGAGAATAATATGATATACTATTATAATAGAGAAATATGTTTTGAGGTGAAAATATGAGTTTAGTGGCAATTGTCGGACGGCCGAATGTAGGCAAGTCCACGCTTTTTAATAAGCTTGTCGGAAAGCGCCTGTCGATTGTTGACGACACGCCGGGAGTTACCCGCGACAGAATTTACGGCAAGTGCGAGTGGCTCAACCGCGAGTTTACCCTTATCGACACCGGCGGTATCGAGCCGAGAACCGATGACACAATCTTAGCGCAAATGCGTGAGCAGGCTATGCTTGCGATTGAGTCGGCGGACTGTATCATCTTCGTAACCGATATGACAACGGGTGTTACCGCGAATGACACGGACGTTGCGAATATGCTGATGAAAAGCGGAAAGCCTGTTGTACTTGCAGTAAACAAGGACGACAATATCGGCGCGCCTCCGCCCGAATTTTACGAGTTTTACAATCTCGGTCTGGGTGACCCGATTTCCGTTTCTGCGGTTCACGGTCACGGCACGGGTGACCTGCTTGAAGCGGTTTTCAGGAATTTGCCGCCCGACGAGCCCGAGGAATACGACGAAAACGCGATAAAGGTTGCCGTTATCGGAAAGCCGAATGTCGGCAAATCCTCTCTTGTGAATTATCTCACGGGCGAGGAGCGCTCGATTGTTTCCGATATCGCGGGAACAACGCGCGACGCAATCGACAGCGAGGTTGTCCGCGGTGACGACAGGTATATTTTCATCGATACCGCGGGAATGCGCCGTAAAGCGAAAGTTACCGAAAATATCGAGCATTTCAGCGTTCTGCGCGCGCTTATGGCGGTTGACAGGGCAGACGTCTGCGTTGTTATGATTGACGCGACAGTCGGCTTCACGGAGCAGGACAGCAAGGTTGCGGGCTACGCACACGACAAGGGAAAAGCGTGTGTTATCGCGGTGAACAAGTGGGACGCTGTCACCGAGAAAACCGACAAAACTATGCAGGAATTCACGAAAAAGCTCGAAAACGACTTCTCGTTTATGAGCTACGCTCCGTTTGTCTTTATCTCGGCGAAAACAGGCGCGCGCATTGACAAGCTCTTCGACCTTATAAAAATCGTCCACGAGCAGCACAACCGCCGTATTTCCACCGGCGTCCTCAATGATATGCTCTCCTACGCAACCTCGCGCGTACAGCCGCCCTCCGACAAGGGCAAGCGCCTCAAGGTCTACTATATGACGCAGGCTTCGACTGCGCCGCCAACCTTTGTCATCTTCTGCAACAGCAAGGAGCTTTTTCATTACAGCTACCAGCGCTACCTCGAAAACCAAATCCGAGAAACCTTCGGACTTGACAAAACACCTATCAAAATCTCTATCCGCGAACGCGGAGAATAATCCGGCAAAAGGTCCCTGCGGCTTCCGGCTTCCTGCGTAATCCAAGCTCGCTGCTCGGGCGGAACACCCGTTTTTCGCTTCGCGAAAAACCAACAGCGCTTGCGCGCTGTTGCCCGCGCGAAGCGCGGGGGGCGTTCCGCCCACCGGGAGTCTGCGCGTACTCGGATAGAGGCAGGAACTAAGACTGTCGAAAGAGAAGGAATTTAGCAAGGAGAAAAAGTTGAAAAAATTACTGAGAGATTTCCGCGTGTACAAGGCGAAAACGAACGCTTTGACGCTTGTGCTGCTGATTGCGGCAATAGGCGCGGATATTGGAATATGGTTCGGGTTATCAACGACCGCTTCGGTTGAAACCGTGAAAACGCTGTTAAGCTTGCAGTGGCTGTTTATCGCGGTGTTGATTGTGTGCGGATTTTTGTTTGTGTACAGGATTGCCACGCAGTTTTTCGTTGACCCGAACAGGCTCAAAGGTCACCTAGAAAACCTCCCGACAGCCGAAAGAGAACAGCTTTTAGAGGACTACGCTGCCGCGGAAATGACCGAAAACGGGCGGTTTTTCCTGTCGAAGTTTATGCTGTATTTTTGCTTCGGCGGTGGAATTTTGCGATATTCGATTATCGACAGAATTTCGGTTTTCCCGAAAGGCTTGTGGCTTGAAAGCGTGAGCCGTTCCGTGCTTTTGCGGACGCGCAAAAACGAGGACAAGGAAGCGCTGATGAACGCGCTGATTGACAGGACAAATAAGGAAAGAACTAAAGATGAGTGAGATTTCACGGGAATTTTTCAAGCTGTACCGAACGTCAACAATTCTCGAGTGGGTGTGGGCGGCAATTGTCACGGGCGGGCTTTTTCTGACATCAAGAGATAGTCAAACCCTCAGAACAACCGCAATAATCGTAAGCTCCGCCGCAGTTTTATATGCGCTTGTGCTCACGGTCCTGACGCTGACCGCGCCCGCTTGCTTTAAGCGAAAACTCAGCGCTCTGCCCGAAAACGACAGGAATGAATTTCTCGGCGAAAAATCTACGAAAATCGGAAAACGGCGGTTTTTTGAGCATTACGTTTTGTATTTTTCAAACCGCAGAATACTATTTGTTAAATTCTCGGATATAAAAAGCCTTGAACCAAAGGGAAACAAACTGATTTTAAAGCTCGAAAACGGCAAAACAGCAAAGCTGCCCGTTGACGTTGAGGAAAACTCCGCGATGTTAGCGGCAGCGCTCAAAAGCAAAAATCCCGAAATCGCCGTGATAATAAACGGAAAAGTTGTCGAAAGAACCGAAAAACCGGAAGAAAAGGAAGAAACAAAATGATTTGGATTTGCTATGCGATTATGATTTTGGTGCCGTATCTTATGGGCGGCATAAACACGTCGATTATTGTCACGAAAATTGCAACAGGCAAGGATATCCGCACAATGGGCAGCCACAACGCAGGTCTTACAAACACGCTTCGCTCCGTGGGTAAGAAAGCCGCGCTTGTCGTGCTTCTCGGTGACGCGTCAAAAGCGGCAATCGGTGTTTTGCTTGTTCGGCTTGCGTTTTTCTACATAGGCGGCGTTGACACGACAAATCCCGCCCTCGGAATGAGCTGGGTTGAGGTGTTCGCGGTGTTTATGGCGATTGTCGGTCACTGCTTCCCCGTGTACTACGGATTTCGCGGCGGAAAAGGCGTGCTTGCGGCAATTTCCGCGATTTTTGTCCTCGATTGGAGAATAGGTCTTATCTTAATCGGAGTATTCGCAATCGTTGTTGGTATAACCCGCTACGTTTCGCTCGGAAGCTGCATTTGCTCGGCGCTTTTTTTCGCGGTTATGTTCTGCTTTGATTTCTTCATCGACCACGACGCCGCGTTTATCGTGAACACGGTTTTGTGCGTTTTCTGCGGCGGTCTTATAATCTTCAGACATCGCGAGAACATCAAGCGTCTTGTCAACCACTGCGAGAAAAAGCTCGGCGAAAAGGCGAAATAACCTTAACCAGACATCAACTTTCAGCGAGGGAAATATGGCGGATTTTGATATTGCGATAATCGGAGGCGGTCCCGCGGGAGCAACTCTCGCGCGGCTTCTCGACAAGCGTTTTCGCGTGCTTCTGATTGACGGCAAAAGCGACGCTCCCGAGAGTTTTCACAAGCCCTGCGGCGGGCTTCTTTCACCCGACGCGCAGAAAGCGTTTGCGGAGTTTGACCTCACATTGCCGAAGGATATTCTCGTTGACCCGCAGATTTTTTCCGTCCGCACAATCGACCTCGGAAAACGTCTTGAACGGCACTATCAGCGGTTTTACATAAATCTTGACCGACACAAATTTGATTTGTGGCTGAAAAGTCTTGTCCCGCAGAATGTTGTTCAATTAAACGGGAAATGCCTTGGAATAACCGCAGACGGCGATTTTTCGCTTTTGTGCAAATCGGGCAGCGAGCAGCGCGTTTTCACGGCTGAAAAAATAGTCGGCGCAGACGGAGCAAACTCGATTGTAAGGCGGTTTCTTTATTCGAAAAAGAAAATCCGCAGCTATACCGCTATTCAGCAATGGTTTCCCGAAAACAACGCGAAGCCGTTTTACAGCTGCATTTTCGACCCCGAAACCAGCGACTGCTGCTCCTGGACAATTTCAAAGGACAACTTCCTGATTTACGGCGGAGCGTTTCCCGCAAAGGGCTGCCGTGAAGCGTTTGAAAAGCAGAAAAAACGGCTTCGGGATTACGGAATTTGTTTCGGAGAGCCGATAAAAACAGAAGCCTGCGTTGTTCTGCGACCGAAATCTCCTTTTGACATCTGCGCAGGAAAAAACGGCGCGTTTCTAATCGGAGAAGCGGCAGGTCTTATCAGCCCGAGCTCTCTTGAAGGAATAAGCTTTGCCGTGAACAGTGCGAAATACCTTGCCGAAGCGCTTAACGGCGGGAAAAACGAGAACAAGCGCTACTCGAAGAAGCTGACCGGTTATCGGGTGAAAATTCTGAGCAAACTGATGAAATGCCCGTTTATGTATTCTCCGATTTTGCGGAGAATTGTGATGAAAAGCGGACTTAAAAGCATAAAAATCTCAAAGAAAACGGATATTATAAAGTGAAAGCACGGAGGAAATTATGGCGAAAATAACGATTTTGGGCTGTGGCTACGGCACGGCTCTCGGTGTTCTTTACACAACCTACGGTCACGACGTCACGACTTGGACAAAATTCGAGCAGGAGGCTGAACAGCTTCGCAAGGAGCGCGAGCACAAAAAGCTGCTCCCCGGAGTAAAGCTCCCCGACGCGCTTAAAGTAACGACAAATCCCGAGTGCGTCGCTGACGCGGATATTGTCGTAATCTGCATTCCGTCCGCGTTTTACCGCGACGCTGTTCAAGCGGTGAAGCCGTTTATCAACCCGAAATCTATCATAATCAACGCAAGTAAAGGTCTTGAAGAAGCGACGGGCTTCCGTCTTTCCGAGGTTATCCGACAGGAGCTCCCGCACAGCAAAATCGGCGTAATCACGGGTCCCTGCCACGCTGAGGAAATCGCGCGGCTCGTTCCCACGACAGAGGTTTGCGCAGCTTATGACCCTGACGTTGCCTCGTTCATTCAGCACACCCTCTCAAACGAACGCTATCGTATCTATATAAACGACGATATCGTGGGCTGCGAATTGGGCGGCGTTCTGAAAAATCCTATCGCGCTCGGCTGCGGAATTGCCCGCGGAATGGGGCTTGGCGACAATACTATCGCGGCTCTTATCACAAGAGGAATGACCGAAATCACACGTCTTGCAGTTGCTCTCGGAGCAAACTGGAAAACTTTCACGGGAATGGCAGGCTTCGGCGACCTTATCGTCACCTGCACCTCTCAACACTCGCGAAACTATCGCGCGGGTTATCTTATCGGCAAGGGAACACCCGCTGCCGAGGCTGTCGCGCAAATCGGCACGGTTGAGGGCTATATCAACAGCAGAACCGCGCTTCGTCTTGCAAATCAGCACAATATCGAGGTCCCGATTATCGAGCAAATCGTGAAAATCTGCTTTGAGGGCGCTGTTCCCACAAACTCAATCGGCGCGCTTATGAGCCGAGCTGTCAAGAGCGAGCGCGAAACCTACTGGACGGATTAACCGACCTTGTGCGACGGTCAGGAAGGTTTGTCGTCCTATCCCGCTATGCGAAAAACGGGCGTTCCGCCCGAGCAGCGAGCGGGATTTTCGCAGGAAGCCCGAAGGAGAACAAACCCTCAGCCCGATTGAGAAGAAAGTCAGAACGGAGATGGTGGAAATGCGCGAGAAAGCACCCGCGACGATAAACGAGCAAATCAAGATATTGAAGCAGCGCGGCTGTATTATCGGGGACGAGAAAAAAGCGCGCGACACGCTGAAATACATCAACTACTACCGTCTGTCGAACTATTTCGAGCCGTTTTCCGTGAGCAAGCATAAATACGAGGACGGAACAACGTTCGAGAAAATAATGCGCGTCTATGAAATGGACAGAAAGCTGAGAAGCGTGCTTCTGGCGGCGCTGGAAGAGGTTGAAATAGCGCTTCGTGCCGCTATCTCGAACTATCACGCGCTGAAATACGGAGCGCTCGGATACCTCAATCCGTCCTGTTTCAACCTCTCCCACAATCACGCGAGCTTTTTAGGGAGAATAAATCACCTTGTCGAAGCAAATGAGGACAGACAGTTCGTTAAACACTACAATTCGAAATACGGCGGAAAATTCCCGCTTTGGGTTATGATGGAGCTGTTTTCGTTCGGGTCGCTCGCGTTTTTCTACAAAGATATGAAAAATCCCGATAAAAAAGAGCTTGCCGACGAGTATTACAACTGCTCGTCAAGCGAACTTGACAACTGGATTTTCTGCCTGAACGAGCTGCGAAATGCCTGCGCGCATTACTGCCGTCTTTACGGGACAACATTTCCCGTTGAGCCGAAAACTCCCGCAGATTTTCCCGACACGCTTGAAGCAAACGTTTTCGGGTATATTATCGTGCTGAAACAGCTTTTTCACGGTCACGAAAACTGGAACGAGCGCGTTGTAAAGCCGATTTCAAGAATGCTGAAGAAAAACGAAAATGATATAAGGCTGTCTGATTTGGGATTTCCCGAGGGCTGGGAAAAGCTGATTACGTTCACGGATTGCTGAAACGGGGGCTTTTTATGTCCGATTACTTCAAAAAATTTATCGAAACAAGCGGAAAGAGCCTCGAAGAAATCAAGAGGCTTGCCGAAAAAATGGCAAAACGAACCGCAAAAACAGTTCTCGACGAGGCGGAAAAAACAGTTCAGCGGGAAATCAGACGAAAGATTAAAGAGGTTGTGGGCGAGGCAAAATCGATTTCCGTAAGCTCGGGAAACACATCGAAGTCCGAGAAAATTCCCGCTCCGATAAACTACGAGAAGCGTGTTTCTCCGAAGCCGCCGACGCTCACTCCCGACGAAATCGCCTATCCGCATGAAAGTCTGCCCGATAATCTCACGGAGCGCGAAACACTTCTTGTCGAGAAAATCGCAGAAATGCGAAATCTGCGCGAGCTTACCTACAACGGGTATATTGTTCAGCGGTGCGCCGAGGTTACGTTCGTTTTGCAGGGTGACTTTATGGCGGACGTCACCGATGATTTCACAAGAAACGCGTTCTGCGGAATGCCGACGCCGATGTACGCGGCAATGTCAATCTCGCAGCTTCGAACCTATTTCACCTGGAGAACCGACGCGCGACGCGGAGTTTTCCGTCAGACCGACAAAGCCTACGTTATTTTGTACACGTTTGAGCTGCTGAACAAAATCGGCGCGCTGTCCTCCGAGGACGCTTTCGGAAAGCTGCTTGATTTGTGGAACGGCTGTTCCTTTGCGAAATATCTTGACGAGCTTATGCCGCGCTGGCTGAAGGATTTCAGCGCGTTTAACGATATCTCGGCAGCTTTTCCCGATATAAACGACTTCCTCAAAGCGCCGAAAAAATCTCCCGAAGAACAAGCCTGCGAAGAGCTTTTCAGCAGGAATTTTCACGACAAGCTGGACTTTCTCGCGGACAATTCCGCCTATGATATCCGGAAAAGCAGCTTCTTTTCCGAGGAAACAAAGCCGCTTCTGAACGGTGCCGCAGAGCTTGTACTGAAAGCGCTCGACAGGTTTTTCACGGAAAAGGACGTCGATTTGGACGCGCTTCTGGGCGGTCAGCTTAAAAAGGACTATTCATGGAAGCCGTTTGACGGTGCGCTTGTAAATCTCGACAGGACGGACGGTTTTCACGCTGTCAAAATCAGCGCGTCCGAAAGGTACTGTATCCGGCGCGGTGAGCCCGTCCGCGAGTGTTTTTCGTTCACCCCGCAGCGCGGGTTTATCGGGTACGTTCTGAAAAGCATTGAAGCGCGGCTTCGCGTAAACACGGGCTTCAAGCGGAAAATCGTGCCGAATGAAAATATGCTCGAAAACGATTTGAAAAACCGCGAAAAGCTTCTGAATGCCGTCAAGGACGAGGAGTTTTCACGGACAATTCAAAACACTGTCGATGAATTTTGCCGCAAAAACGGAATTTTCCCGCAGAAAAAATCCCCGAAAAAGTCCGAGGATTACGTTGAATATACGAAAAAGGACATCTCAATCGACATCTCGAAATTGCAGGAAATCCGCGAAAAATCCGAGGAAACCGCGAAAAAGCTGATTGTCGAGGAAGCGCCCGACGAGGCTTTGCTGGAGCAGCTCTCCGAACAGATTTCCGACGAGGAATTTGACGAGAAGATTTCCGAGTTTTCGGGATTTTCCGAGGACTTGCCCGAAACCGAGCAAAATCACGCGGATTTGCCCGAAGATTTGCCCGAGGAATGGCGCGGATTTTTCGGGAATTTGACAAAGGACGAGCGCGAAATTCTCGCGAAAATGTGCGAAGGGAAGAGCGCAGACGCGGTTTGCCGCGAAATGGGACTGCTTCCCGAAACCGTTTTCGAGGAGATAAACAACAAAGCTATGGATTTCGTTTTGGATATTGTGATTGAAAACGGCGAAATTATCCCAGATTATCTTGAAATAATAAAAAAAGCAGCTCGGTGAAAAATCCGAGCTGCTTTTGCTGTTGTTAGTCGAGAAGGCTCTCAACCTTTGATACAAGTCCTTCGACGCGGTTGTTGATGTCGGCAACCTTGCTCATAGAATTGTTGATATCCTTGCCCTTGTCGAGGGTTGTGGTGATGTTGTCGCTTACGCGTGCCATCATATTACGGATTTCGTCCATCTTCTCGGTGACGGTTTTCAGAATGTCGTTTACCGTGCTGATGTCGCCGAAAACCATCTGGTTGCTCTGCTCCGCCTCAGTAACCGCAGACTGCGAGTGTCCCGCGAGATTTCCGACCTCGTGCGCGACAACCGCAAAGCCCTTGCCCGCAGCTCCTGCGCGCGCAGCCTCAATGCTTGCGTTAATCGACAAGATGTTGATTTTACGAGCAATTTCGCTTACGTTCTGAGTGGTTTCCGAGAAGCCCGCAACGCTCTCGTTTATCGACTGAATAGCCTCGTTGATGTTGTCGTTGAGCTTCAGAAGCTCGCCGAGAATGTCCGAAAGTCCCGAAATCTGGTCGTAGTTCGTGGAGTTCAGCTCGGAGATATTTCCCGCGGCATTCTTGACCTCGCCGATGTTTTCGGTAAGGCTTGCGACAACCTGCTTCAGCTCGCCCGTAACCTCGGCAATCGAACGGTTTGCTTCCTCGATATGACGGCGGTGCTCGTCGGCTTGCATCTGCATATAGCGTCTGCACGAGGAAACATCGGAAATGCCTTTGAGTATCGCGGTTGCCATCTCGCGGCAAGTCGCAAATCCGCAAGAGTGGCAGTTGTAGTTTCGCTCGGTGTGATTTGTTTTGCCCATTTTAACGAGCATATCTTCAATCTGCTCTTTTGTAATGGTGATTTCTTCGACATTGTCGGGCTGATATGTACGGGTGAAATCCTCCAGCTTCAACATCTTGTCGAACTTCAAAAACTGCTTGTCGCGGTGCTTTCTGTCGAATTTTACGCGTTTTGTACGGTTGTATTTCTCGATGTTGTTCATAATGCCGCTCATTCGGTAAATCGACATCTGCTTTCCGATTGCGGGACCGCTTCCGCAGCCCTTGTCGCACGAAAGCACATCGAAAACATCGGGCAAATCGCGCTTGTCAATCTGCGAGTACATCGAGAGGTTTTTGTAAACCGAGTCCGTGCCCTCGGAGGTGATCACGCTTATGTTGGGATTTTCCAGCTCCAGACAAGCCTTCAGTCCGCCCGGACGGGGATAAACCGCGCCCATTTGTCCTCCGGCTCCCGCAAACTCGAAATTCGAGCGCGTTTTCATAAGCTTGTCGAAATCGACGCCGTTATTCTTCAGCAGCTCTCCCAAACGCTCAAAGGTGACGTTATAGTCGATAACACCCGTTTCCCTGAATTCGTCGCGCTTTGCGATACAAGGAGAAAACGCGACAATTTTTGCGGTTTCGCCGAGATATTTTCTGAGGTAAATCGCGGTGCAGAGCATAGGTGAATGAACGGGCGAAAGGTGCTTCAGCGACTCCTTGCAGAATTTTCTCATATAGTTGACAATCGCAGGGCAGGGCTGAGAAATCAGCTTTTCTCCGGGGTGCTGTTCAAGGTAACGGATATGTGCCCAGGTGCAGATATCCGCGCCGAAAGCAACATCATAAATCTTTTCAACACCGTGCTTTGTGATAAATTCGAGGACGCCTCTCCAGCAGCCGTCAAATGATACCTTGACCGCGGGCGCGCAAATTCCGACAATCTTCACACCCTTTTTGAGGTCTTCCCAGAAACGCTCGGTGTCGTCGGCATAGGTGCGCGATTTATGGCTGCAAACCTTTACGCAAGCGCCGCAGCTTATACACTTGTCGGGATTTATATTGAAGATTGCCTTTCCGTTTTCATCGTGCTCGACCGTGTTTGCTTCAACAGAGGGACACACCCTCACGCAGTTGTTGCACGAAACGCATTTTGCGGGGTCAAAAATAATCATTTTGATTTCTCCTTTGAAACGCAGAATTTGCTGAAAAATGCCGTAAACAAGGTTATAAAATACGGCAGGAAAGAGCACGTTTTCTCTTTCCCACCGTAGAGCTCAGAGCTATTATTTAGCGTAATCTACCGTTCTGCTCTCGCGGATAAGATTAACCTTAATCTGTCCGGGATAATCCATTTCGGCTTCAATTCTCTTGGCAATATCTCTTGCCAGAACCTTCATATCGTCGTCGTTAATCTGCTCGGGCTTGACCATAATGCGAACCTCGCGTCCCGCCTGAATAGCGAACGATTTCTCGACGCCGCTGTAAGAATTGCAGATTTCTTCAAGCTTTTCAAGACGCTTGATGTAGTTCTCGTAGTTCTCGG
Organism: Oscillospiraceae bacterium; assembly: GCA_017847835.1. Lineage (GTDB taxonomy): Bacteria > Bacillota > Clostridia > Oscillospirales > Ruminococcaceae > CAG-115. Next base: position 105,234 of record JAGASH010000008.1, on the reverse strand, counting down.
AACGAGCCGCAGGTCTTGCAGCACTGATTGCGTCCGCTGCCTGAACCAGACACGCGATAACCGTTCTGCATTCAACATCGCCGTGGTGAGCCTCGATTGCGTGGATAACCTCGGGATTTTCCTTGTACTTCTTGCAGACGTCAACGCCGATTTGAACGTGCGAACCTTCGATTTCGTGGTCGAGCGCCTTTCCGATATCGTGGAGCAGTCCCGCTCTTCTTGCAAGAGCCGCGTCAACACCAAGCTCGCTTGCCATAATTCCCGCGAGATGTGCAACCTCGATTGAGTGATTGAGAACGTTCTGTCTGAACGAAGTTCTGTACTTCAGGCGACCGATAAGGCGAACCAGCTCGTGGTTCAGACCGTTTACGTTGGTTTCAAGAACAGCTCTCTGACCTTCCTGCTTGATACGAAGCTCAACCTCTTTGCGAGCCTTGTCAACGGTTTCTTCAATTCTCGCCGGGTGAATTCTGCCGTCCTGAATAAGACGCTCGAGAGCAATTCTCGCGATTTCACGTCTTACCTGGTCGAAGCAGGACAGCGTGATTGCCTCGGGAGTGTCGTCGATAATCAAATCAACGCCCGTGAGCGTTTCGAGCGCTCTGATATTTCTTCCCTCGCGTCCGATGATACGTCCCTTCATCTCGTCGTTCGGTATAGCGACAACCGAAACCGCCGACTCGGATACGGTATCCGCGGCAAGTCTTGAAATTGCAAGGGATATGTACTCCCTCGCCTTTTCATCGCACTCGTCCTTGAGCTTCTGCTCGTAAGCCGAGATTTTTAGAGCCTTTTCGTGGTTCAGCTCGGTGTCGAGCATCTGGAGCAAATGCTCCTTTGCCTGCTCCACGGTAAAGCCCGAAATCTTCTCGAGAATATCCATCTGGCTGGACTTGAGCTGTTCAGCTTCAGCGATTTTCTCGTCGGCTTTCTTGTGCTTCTGATGGAGCTGTTCTTCGAGCTTCTCCATCTTGTCCGTTTTCTTGTCGAGATTTTCCTCCTTCTGAGCAATTCTGCGCTCCGAACGGGAAATCTCTCCTCTGCGCTCTTTCAGCTCCTTTTCGGTGTCTGCTTTGAGCCTGTTGATTTCCTTTTCTGCGTCGGTTCTCAGCGCGTAAATCTCGTCCTTCGCCTCAACGAGAGCCGTCTTTTTCATAGACTCGGCCTTCTCGCCGGCTTCCTGAATAATCCTCGCGGACTCTTTCTCAGCGGACTCGAACTGCGCTTCGGCGGTTTTGATACGGTGCTTTATGCCCTTTTTGAAGCAGATAAATCCGCTCGCAACCGCGCCGACAACCAATGCTGCCACTGCGATAAGCACGGCAACAATCAGTTCGACTTGCATTGTCGTTTTCCCCTCCTCAATTTAGTAAGCAGAGCCGAAAGCCCTGCACCTCGAATTTCGGCGGAAAAATATACAATTGTTGGAAAATGCGGCTTTTGCCGTAAAATATGCGTAAAAACTCCCGACAGGCGCAACTCTCCCGTTAAGCCCGCAGAAATTTTCGCTTTATTCAAGCCGCTACGATACCTCCCATTGAACTAAAAATTTATCTTTTTTTATAATTAGGAAAGACGCTGAAATATATCGGGAAAATTTGTCGGAAAAGCCGAACAAATCCGCTGAAAGGTCTTTCCCCTGAAGCGGTTTATGTGGAAACCGCGAAAAAGGATAGAAATGTAGTTTAAAGGATTTCTCCGTAAATCGTACATTCAGCCGCCATAACGTTATATAAAACCATTACGTCATTAACGTCAGAGGCAATTTTTCCGGATTTTGTCAAAAACGACGGTTTCCGAAAAAACAACCTATATATATTTTACTACAAATTAACAGGATTGTCAAGGGCGATACCGTGCAAAATGCACTTATTTTGAAAATATTTTTACATTTTTCTGATTAAAACGAATAGAACTTATAAAAAATGTCGGAAATTTCCGTTAATATTGCCGAAAATTTTGGAAAACTCTTGCAAAAAACGAAAATGAATGTTATAATGAAAATGTATAAATATCTTTAAGATAGGAAGTAGATTATAATGACTTACAAAGAGAGCTTTATCAAATTTATGACGGAGAGCGGCGTGCTGACTTTCGGCAGCTTCACGCTGAAAAGCGGCAGACAAGCGCCTTATTTCATAAACTGCGGAAACTACAAAACCGGCGCTCAGCTCGCAAAACTCGGCGAATACTACGCAGAGTGCATAAACGAGCACGGCTTGAAGCCCGATGTGCTTTTCGGTCCGGCTTATAAGGGTATCCCGCTGTCAGTTGCGGCTTGCTGCGCGCTGTACAACAAGTTCGGTATGGACGTGAACTACTGCTTCGACCGCAAGGAAGTCAAGGACCACGGTGAAGGCGGTATGTTCGTAGGAAAAAATCTCGCGGACGGCGACAAGGTTGTCATCATCGAGGACGTTATGACCTCGGGAAAGGCTCTGCGCGAGGTTCTGCCCAAGCTTACGGGTGCTGCGAAAATTGATGTCGAGGGTATGATTATCACCGTTGACCGTATGGAAAAGTCGCTCGACTCCGACAAATCCGCGGTTTCGGCGGCTTTCGACGAGTTCGGCGTGAAGGTGTACTCGATTGTCAACATCAACGACATCATCGAGGCGCTCGAAAACGGAATTATTCCCGGAAAGGAATACGTTCCCGCAATGAAGGAATACCGCGAGAAATACGGCGCGGTTTGATAAAATCGGTCTTTGAGGGGAGTTGATTTTTATGACAATCGGATATCAGGCAAGATTACAGTACAACGCGGCTAAGCTGATGACGGACTACGGCTCGGAGCTTAACAATATGTACAACTCCTATACAACAACGGGAAAGTTTAACGTAAACTCGATTAAGAAAACAGGCTCGACGGACGCGCTCAACAAGCTGCTCGACAGCAAGGCTCTCAAAAACAAGAGCGATGAGTTCCGTACACAGTTTTCCAACCTGTACAAGAGCATCTATAACATAAAGGACGACTCCGAAAGCTCGGATATCGTTTCTCCGCAGGCTGTCAAGACCGCTTCGGCAAATGTCGGCGGCTCCGCTGAGGCTATCAGAAGCTATGCCGATAAGTTCAAGTACGGCAAGTCCGAGGATTTCAACATTGACGAGTATAAACAGTATGCGCAGAATTTTGTCGATAACTATAACGCGTTCATCGACAAAATCGGCAACTCCGACAACACAACCGTGCTGAAAAAGGGCGTTCTCGCGGTAAACAACGCGAAGGTTTACACAAGCGCGCTCAACCGTGCGGGAATTACGCTCGGCTCGGATAATAAGCTCACGCTGCAGAGCGATTTGTCAAAGGTTGATATGATTGACGTGAAGTCAACGTTCGGTAAAGGCGGGTTCTCGGATACCGTTATCCGCAGAGCGCGCGAAATCAACGAGGCTTCGGGCGGAATGGGCATTTTCACAACGCAGACTGTCACAAAGCCCTCTCAGAGCGGAAACTCCCCGTCAACCGAAAAGAGCGGCTCGCTGAAAGAGCTGACTTCGGCGGTCAAGGAAGCGGCAACCGCTGTGAAGAGCTATTCGACGTCGCTCGGCTCGGAAGATAAGGCTTACAAGCCCGTTGACTATACCGATACCGCGACGAGCTTTATTGAGAAGTATAACAAGCTGCTTGATGAAACGGATAATTCCGAAAGTCTTTCGGTTCAGTACAAGGGAAATGCGCTGAAGAGCGTGACAAATTCCTACAAGTACGCGCTGAAGCGGGCGGGAATTGAAATCGGCAAGGACGGCAGGCTTTCGCTCGCGGAGCAGGCTGCCGAAAAGCTCACGGCGAATGATTTGAGTTATGCGTTTAACGGAAGCTACATAGATAAGGTAAATCAGAAGGCAGAGCAGATAAGCTCGCTTGCGACGAGCGCGAGCGCTATGGGGTATACGGCAAACAGTACGGCTGCTTACGCTTATAATAGCGGCGCACTTTTCAGCATTTACGCGTAAAGTCGCGCGTAATTTCGCATACTTAAAAGTCGCGCGCGAAGCGAAAAAAGTCTTTTTGAAATTCTTAAGAACTTTTTCTTCAGAAAAAGTTCTTAAGCCGCCGGAGGCACTCGGCACGAAGTGCCGCTACTCGCGGCGAAGCCGCGCACTCCGCGCGAAGCGCGGCAAACGCGTTCAAAAGCGCTAAAGGGGTTTGGGGGAGAAACGCCTTTAGCGTTTCTAGAAACAAAGAGTTTTCCCCCAACATTTTTTGATGGCTAAACGCCATCAAAAAATGAAAAATCCCGCTCCCGATTTTTCCTCGGGAGCGGGCTTGTTTTTCGGAGATTACTTGTTCCCGCCGAAAAGACCGCCGAGCTTGCTTGCGATTCCATCAAAATTGATTTTCGATTTGACGGTTTCGACAACGTTGTTGATAACATCATCGGGCAAATCAACGCCGATTACGTCCTCAACTGCCTTTACAGGCTCGCTCTTGAACTTGTCCGCAAATGCAGGGTCGCTCTTGACCTTGTTTACAACCTCGTCAACTTTTGCTTTAATATCCATTTTATTTCCTCCTTTATCATCAAGCTAAACAGCTTGTTTTCCTTATTCCAGAGCCTCGTGAACCGCTTCCGTCAAATAGTCCTGACCGGCACCGCGTATGTTGAACAGCATAAACCGCTCGTTTTCAAGACTGCTTTCAAGCGACTTTCCCGAAAGATTGATATATGCCACAAATACCGACTCCTCGGCAGCCAGCTTGTTTGCACGAAGAATTATGTCGTCGGTAAGCGAAGCCGTCACAATCACCAGAACCGACTCCCCGCCTACGTTTTTGTCAAGCAGCGAACAAAAATCGCTCGTTTCACTTTTCGGGGAAATCACCGACATAAGCTCGAAAAAGTTTTCATATTCCGCGTGATTTGATATGCGGCAGGAAAGCTCCGCCGTCTGCCCGAAATCCACGTCCGTGAGAATGTTTTCATCAAGAAACATCTTCGCAAAGGCAATCGCGGTTTCAATAACTGTATCAGCGCAAAGCAGCGGGTCGCGTTCCCGTGAGCAGCCGAAATCACATAAAATCAGCGCTTTTCTGTCAAAAACACTGTCAAACTGCTTTAACATCAAATCTCCCTGCTTTGCCGTCAGCTTCCAGTGAACAAGCTGAACGCTTTCGCCCGGAATATAGTCGCGGACGTGAGAGAAATCTTCCTTGTTGTCAGCGGCACTCTGCCTCTTTGCAATGAAATTCTCGCTCTCGCAAAAGCACGAAACATCGGGAACATTAAGTCTTCTCGGCACAAAAACCGCATTAAGCACGGATTTTTCCTTTTTCGTAATACGGATTATCCGAAGCGGGTCAAAAACCGAAATCTTCTTTACCAAAAAACTGTACTTTCCTCTGTACCTGTTCATACAGTTCATCGCAAGCCTTGCTTTTCCGAACGGCGGGAGCGTGACAAAAATCTTCTTCTCGGCGGCAAGCCCCGTGTCCTCGTCGGGCAAATCGCACACAAGCTCCATAGGCACACACGGCAGTATAAAGCCGTTTTTCACGTTTATCACAAGCTCAAAGTGAGTTCCTTTTTCAGCGAGAATGTCGCTTTTAGAAAACTCCGCTTTCACAAGTTTCGACAAAATAAACGTTGTAAGTGCCGCTAAAATCGGGTAAATCAAAACCGCTGCGAGAATTACCGCGGAGATGTTCTCCTTGTATGCCATTGAAAAGGCAAGACACGCCAGCACCGCTAAACCGTATAAAATCCTGTTTCTCGCCATATCAGCTTCTTCTAATCGGAGGAGTTACCGTTGAAACAACGTTCTCCAGAACCTGCCGAACCGTCGTTTTGTTGAGACGGGTTTCACGCTTCAGGACAATTCTGTGCTCGAAAACGGGAATAAGCAATCTCACGATATCTTCGGGGATAACGTAATCCCTCCCGCGAAGATAAGCGAAAGCCTTGCTTGCCTGCATAATCGCAACAGAAGCGCGCGGGCTTACTCCGAGAGCAACAGACGGGTGAGCGCGCGTCGCTGCAGCAAGATTTGCCACATATTTGCAAAGGCTCTCCGCAAACATAACGCTTCCCGCTTCTTCGATACATTCTTCAAGCTGTTCCGAGGTCATTATGTTCCTCACGTTTTCAACGGGGTTTTCGTCCTGTCTGTCCATAAGTATCTGCATTTCCTGCTCAACCGTGGGATAACCCATACTGATTTTCATCATAAAACGGTCAAGCTGAGCCTCGGGCAGCGGGAAAGTTCCGACATATTCTCCCGAGTTCTGCGTTGCGATAACCATAAACGGGCTCGGGAGCTGATGAACCGTGCCGTCAACGGTGACGCGTTTTTCTTCCATTGCTTCAAGCAGCGCAGACTGCGTTTTCGGAGAGGTTCTGTTTATTTCGTCCGCAAGGAAGATGTTTGTCATAACAAGTCCCGAACGGTATTCAAAACGGTTTTGCTCCTTGTTGTACATCGTAAATCCCGTGATATCCGAAGCCATAACGTCCGGCGTGAACTGAGCGCGACGGAAAGAAAGACCGGTTGCTTTTCCGAGAGCCATTGCAAGCGTTGTTTTTCCGACGCCGGGAACGTCCTCGATAAGAACGTGACCGCGCGCGAGAAGTCCCGTCAGAACAAGAAAAAGTGCCTCGTCCTTGCCGCGGATAACCTTTGAAATTTCCGCTCCAAGTTCCGACAAAAGCTCTTGATTTTCAGGATTGATTGACATTTTTTTACCCCTTTTAATGAAATTATACCGAAACTAAAACTGAATAAATATACATCTTTATTTTAACATATTTCTTGTACAAAATCAACAGCTTTTCCAAAAAACTTGAAAAAAGGGTTGAAATTTAAAATATTCTATGCTATAATAAGCAAGCAGGTCTGACGAGAAATCGTCAGATGCTAGGAAACGAGTTGTCGGCTAGGCTTTGTGCCTGCCGACGGCTCGTTGACAACGCAGATGACGGTTTATCGTCAGACCGCAGAATACAATGTTGTTCTTGCTAACCATTGTAAAAAAACAAGGAGCTTTTTTTATGCAAAAAAACGAAATTTTCAACACCAAAAACTTGGTTCGGCTTGCGCTCGTTGCGGCGGCGTATGCTGTGATGACGGTACTTATCCAGCCGCTTTCCTACGGTCCGATACAGTTCCGCTTCTCCGAGGCGCTCGTTCTGCTTGCCTTTTACCGCAAAGATTACAGCATAGCGCTCATCCTCGGCTGCTTTATCGCGAACCTTTTCAGCCCGTTCGGTCTTTACGACATCATCTTCGGCACCCTCGCGACAGCCGTTGCCGTTATCCCGATGTACTATATGAAGAATATTTACATCGCTTCGCTTCTGCCCGTTGTCGCAAACGGTCTGATTGTCGGATTTGAGCTGTACCTCTGCGGTGAGCCGTTCTGGTTCTCGGCGGGAACGGTCGCGCTCGGTGAGCTTGTCTGCGTGTGCGTTCTCGGAATTTTGCTGTTCAAGCTGATTTTAGAGAAAAACCGCTTCCTCTTGAACAATCTTATTGGAAGCACAAGAAATTCCAGAAAAAAGGCTGAGGCTTAAATTACACAAAACCCCCGCGCTTGTGGAAAACGGCGCGGGGTTTCATTTTTCATCTTTTCTAAAACCGACGAGAAGTCGTCAGATGCTAGGAAACGTCACTTCGGCTAGGCTTTGTGCCTGCCGAACGTGACGTTGACGACGCAGATGGCGGCTTATCGTCGGTTTATTTTCTCATCTTATCCGATGTATAGACAACTTCCGCATAGATAGCTGCAACTATCTGATACAGCTCCTTCGGGATTGTTTCGCCTGCGTTCAGCATAACCAGAAGCGCTGCCACGCTGTCGTCGCGGTAAACGGGAACTCCAGCCTCGTCGGCGATATTGACAATTCTCTGCGCAAGCTCACCAAGTCCCGAAGCCACCACAACCGGCGCATAGTTCATATCGGGATTGTATTTCAGCGCAACCGCCGCGTTTTGCCCGTAAAGTCGCTTGTTGTTCGCGGGCGGCATAGGGTGTTTTTCTTTCGGCATTTCTTTCACTCCTCGTTATACTCTCGTGTTCAAAGTTGTGCGCTTGTCGGTGATTTTCGGGAAAATCTCAACAAGATTGTGCGGCTTTTTAAGCGGCGCTGTTTCAAATGTTCTCGCGGAATAACCGCTGTTTCGGATAATCTTCGTCACGCGCTCCTTCATCGGCTCGATTTCTTTCTCAAACCGCGTCGGATAAAGCAGCGTGAGGTTTACTTCCTCGCCGATTGCGTACATATCAACCTCAAATCTGCCGATACTTTCAACGTCAAACGTGAGGAAAAGATGATAGTTTCGCTGAGTGCCGGGGGTGTTGTTCGGGTTGTTTTCGTCGTTGTCAACCCAAAGCTCCCCGAAAGCGCGCGTGTTGTTGACTTCAAGCGGCAAGATGTAGTGAGCAAGCGGCGTGAAAACTCCCGGCGCATTCAGCAGGCTTTGCAGAAGATTTGCCGCGTTAAAGCTGTCAAGCGATTTCAGCGCGGGGTTGTTGATGTTTTTCTGAATGAAGTCGGTGAGGTTGTCGAGCGTGGAGCTTACGGGAGGTCTTATTCCGTGCTGAGGAAGCTCGTTTTTAACCGACATTTTGTCGATGATGTCAACGAAAACTCCGTAAAGCCGCTCTCTGAGCGGGATATCGGGCATATCGCGCAGAAGCAGGTTCAGGTTGTCGATAAGCTCCTGCATTGTGTTTACCTTCGAGAAATCCGCCAGCATAAGCGAGCTGTTAAGCTCAGCCTCGGGATACTCGGATTTGAGGAAAAGTCCGTCCGTGAGCATTTTCAGAGCGTCCGTGCCGCTCAGCTTTCCGCGGTTGTAATTCGCGAGAATATGCTCGATATTATAGCCGCTTTCCTTTAAAAGCTGCATATATCCCTTCTCGCTCATAGTTTCATTCAGGAATTTGTGCCAGCCGGTGAGTTCGGCTTCGGCATTTTCCTCTATTTCGGCATTTTCTCCGGAAAAATTTTCTACATTTTCCACAAATTCTTCTTCGGAATTTATGTTATTCTGCTGAAATTCACTATTTATACCATTAAAAGATGAATTTTTATCGTCTGAAATGGTTGAAAGTAGTTGATTTTGTTGTTGATTTGTAGTATAATTATCATTAGGAACTTGTCTTTCGGTATCCATTTCCCGAATGTCTTCCATCGTCTGAGGATTTTGCATCGGCTTCTTGTCGAAAATCGCAGAATACAGACGGCCGAAAGAGTTTTTCAGCGACTCACGGAGCGTTCCCGAGGAAATCTGCGTGAGCAGAAGATTGAAGTATTCCTTGCACATATACGGGCTGTTGTTGTAGCGCGAAAGATTGTGCGTTATAAGCGGAATGAGCATCTGCGTTTTGTCGTCGTTCAGAAGACTTGCGCTCACGTCTTTTAGTATCGAGAGGGTTTCGCCTTTCAGATAATCAAAATACTGTTCGGCGTCGTCAGCGCCCCATTCCTGCGAAAGATTGAGCAGCTTTTCCGAGAGCTTTTCGTTCGGGGAATAATACTCCGAGAGAAACTTCAGATTTGCACGAAGCGCTCCGAGAATTTCGTCCTTGTTCTGAGCAAAGTTTATCGATTTCAGAAGATTTCCGATAAGCTCCTTGGTGTTCGGGTCGGAAGTCGTCTGGGCAACCTCGCGCAGAACATCGTAAAACTCGTGTCCCGAGAACATCGTGTTCTGCTGCTCCTGGTTCTGGATTTCCTCGACGAGCTGGTCGGGCGTCACATAAAGCTCCGAAGCAAGATTTTTCAGGCTGCCGTAAAGCTCGGTGTGGCCGGTGACAAGAGCCTGATTGAGCACCTCGACATTGAGCAAGTCTTTGAGCATTTCCACGGCAAGCGTCGGGTCCTTCGCGACCTGAACCTGCAAGGGAATAAGCTCGCGGTTGCCCATTTCAAGGCGGCTTTTGGACGCGGAGTCTGAGTTTACTCCCGCCGCACCCACTCCCGTGAGCTTTACAATGTCAAACGGCTCGGTGGTTTCGTCCTGCTGTCTGGGACTGTAATTATAGTTTTTGGCGGTTATCGGGTTGTTTATCTGCGGTATCTGCGCCATCTTAACTGCCTCCCAAAAGTGAATTACCAAACAAATTAAAAATCGTCTTAATATAATAATAACATATTTTCCGGCAAGATAAAAGGGCTTTTTCAAAAAAATTTTAGAATTCGGAAAAAAGCGAATTCTTTAACATAAATTCATCAAAAAAATAAACGCCTCTGCGCGTATTCGGAAAGGAATTAATATTATGGCAAAAATTGAACCCGGTATGGAAGCAATGCTTGATATGTACTTCTATGAAACAAATTCTCTTCTGGAACAGCTGGACGAAATTCTCCTGCGCACAGAACAGGCAAACGCTTTCGAGAGCGAGGATATCAAGGAGATTTTCCGTATAATGCACACAATCAAGGGTTCTTCCGCGATGATGGGCTTCGACAATCTGTCTGTGCTCGCTCATAAGGCGGAGGATATGTTCTTCGTTATCCGTGAGAACCCCGAACTCATCACCGATGTCAGTTTCGTATATGACCTAGTTTTCCAGGTTTCCGACTCCTATAAGGCGCAGATTGAGGCTATTCAGAATAACGTCGGCGGTGAATACGAGCTGTTTGACTTTGACGGTCTTATCGAAAAGCTCAAAAATGCAAAGGAAAAGCTCTCCGGCGAAGCAAACGGTGAAGCTCCCGCAGCTGCCGAAAATGCCGCTCCTGCGGCAAGCGCTCCCGAGGCTGCTCCCGACAAGCAGAAAACCTCCGTTCGCGTTTTCTTTGAGGAAGGCTGCCAGATGGAGAACCTGCGCGCGTTCCTCCTCATAAACACAATCCGCGAGGAGTGCTCCTTCCTCGAATATTTCCCCGCAGATGTTGAAACAAATCCCGAAACCTCAAAGGAAATCATCGAGCACGGCTTTTTGATTACTTTCTCCACTGAGGATAATCAGGATTACATACTCAAACAGATTGAAACCGCGCTCAACGTTCAGTCCTACGAGGTTCTGACAGCGGCTGCCGAAGCTCCCGCAGCAAGCAGCGCTCCCACAGCGGAAATTCCGCCCGAGCCCGCAAAGGAAGCTGTTCAGAGCGCTCCCGAAAAGCCCGCTGCTGCTCCCGCTCCTACCGAGTCTGCGGTTGAAAAGGCGCAGGCTGCCGTGGCAAATGCTGCCGCTCAAGGCGGAAGCCAGAAACAGAGCCTTATCAGCGTAAATCTTGCAAAGCTTGACGCGCTCAACGATATCGTAGGTGAAATCATCACAACCGAGTCAATGGTTATTTCAAACCCCGACCTCGAAGGTCTTGAACTCGAAAGCTTCAGCAAGGCTGCGCGCGACCTCAAAAAACTCACCGGCGAGCTTCAGGACACCGTTATGTCAATCAGAATGGTTCCGCTGTCGGGCGTTTTCCAGAAGATGAACAGAATTGTCCGCGATATGCGTAAAAAGCTCGGCAAGGACGTTGAATTCGTTATGGAAGGCGAGGACACCGAGGTTGATAAGTCCATTGTGGACAGCCTTCAGGACCCGCTTATGCACCTCGTAAGAAACTGTATGGACCACGGCATTGAGGAAAATGTCGAGGACAGAACCAAAAACGGCAAGCCCGCAAAGGGCACATTAAAGCTCACAGCGCAGAATTCCTCGGGCGAGGTTGTTATCACGGTTTCCGATGACGGCGCAGGTATCGACCCCGAGAAAATTCTCGCAAAGGCAAGACGTCAGGGTATTCTCACAAAGCCCGAGAGCGAATATACCGTAAAGGAAATCCAGAACCTCATTCTTCTCCCCGGATTTTCCACAAACGAACAGGTTACCGAATTCAGCGGACGCGGCGTCGGAATGGACGTTGTAAAGGCAAATGTTGAAAAGTGCAACGGTACAATCGTTGTTGACAGCACAAAGGGCGTCGGCACAACATTTATCATCAAAATCCCGCTCACTCTCGCAATTATCGACGGAATGGAAATCTCCGTCGGCGACATAGTTTTCACCGTTCCGATTTCTACAATCCGCGAGAGCTTCAAAGTTGAGACAGAACAAATTCTTCGCGATACCGACGGAAACGAAATGATTATGCTTCGCGGAATATGCTATCCTCTGCTTCGTATGCACGAGAAATTCGGCATCGAAACCGAAGTCACCGAGCTTCAGGACGGTATTCTGCTGCTGGTTGAAACCGACAACAAGAGTATGTGCATCTTTGCCGATAAGTTAATCGGCGAACAGCAGGTTGTCGTAAAACCGTTCCCGAAATATCTTGCGCGCTACAATATCAAGGGTGAAGGTCTTTCGGGCTGCACAATTATGGGAGACGGCAGCATTTCGCTTATCATTGATACAAATACGCTTATCGGTTAAGGGGGAGATAATATGACAAGTGATGTAATTAAAGAAGCTGTCGCAAAGCAGCAGTCCGGTGACAGAAAACTCGTTGCAGATAATTCCGTTCTCGGAAAGGTTATGACTTTTAATATCGGCGAACAGGTTTACGGTATTGAAATACAGTATGTTGTCGAGATTATCGGTATGCAGAGAATTACCAAAGTACCGCACGTTCCCGATTATATCAAGGGAATTATCAACGTGCGCTCGAAGGTTGTGCCTGTAATCGACATCAGAACACGCTTCGGAAAGCCCGAAATTCCCGTGACTTCGCATACCTGCATTATCACGCTTTCGTTCAACGAAACGTCTGTCGGAATTATCGTCGATAATGTCGCAAATGTTGAGGATATCCATTCAAGCGATATCTCGGCTACTCCCGAAAACAAAAACGTCAACACAAACGCTTTCATTCAGTATATGATACGCTCGGACAAAAACTCCGAACAGACAAAGCTCATTCTCGACGTAGCAAAGCTGCTCGATGAACAGGAGGACTGATTTATGGAAATAACCGACGCTGAATTTCAGCGGCTGGTAAAATTTATGTACGATAATTTCGGCATAAATCTTGCCGCAAAGCGCGTTTTGGTTCAGGGGCGTCTTGGGAATATGCTTCGCGAGCGTAATTTCAGAAATTACAGCGAATATCTCGACGCTGTTATGAACGATACGACAGGAGCCGAGGTTACTACCATATTAAATAAGCTCACGACAAATCACACGTTCTTTATGCGTGAGCCCGAGCATTATACTTTTATGAACGACGTGGTTTTGCCGTATATGAAAACCGTCTGCAAGGACCACGTTCTGAGAATATGGAGCGCGGCTTGTTCTTCGGGTGAAGAGGTTTACACGATGGCAATGCTTATCGACCAGTTTTTCGGAAAAGACAAGGCAAACTGGGATACCAGAATTCTCGCGACGGATATTTCGCAGAATGTTATCGGAAAGGCAAAAACGGGAATTTATCAGGAAGAGGGAATGAAAGGACTTTCCAAAGAGTGGAAAAGTCGCTATTTCAACAATCTCGGAAACGGTAACTACGAGATTTGTCAGGGGATAAAGGACGAAGTTATCTTCAAGACGTTCAATCTTATGGACCCTATGCCCGATAAATATGTGAAAAATCCGTTTGATTTGATTTTCTGCCGGAATGTTATGATTTATTTCGACCAGCCGACAAAACAAGCGCTTGTCAACAGATTTTATGATGTGGTAAAGCCGGGCGGGTACTTTTTCATCGGTCACGCCGAAAGCGTAAACCGACAGGAAACAAAGTTCGAGTACATAAAGCCTGCGATATATCGTAAGCAGGAGAAATAATATATTATAATAGTATAGGCTATTGGGGTGAATTTCGATGAATCGTATTAAATTATTGGTTGTTGATGATTCAATACTTTTCAGAGAAGTTATAGCACGCTATATCAAGCAGGACGATATGATTGAGGTTGTCGGAAAAGCCGGCGACGCTTATTCCGCACGGGATATGATTTTGAAGTATCAGCCCGATGTAATGACGCTTGATATCGAAATGCCGAAAATCGACGGAATTTCGTTTCTGAAAAAGCTGCTGCCGCAGTATTATATCTCGACAATAGCTATTTCAAGCTCCGAAAACAAAAAATCCGAATGTCTGGAAGCAGGAGCATTCGAGTTTCTGGCAAAGCCCTCTACCCGAACTACAAGCGAAATGGCAAATTTTGCCGCAGAGCTTTGTCGGGCAATCCGCAGAGCCTATAAACACTCAAATCCAAATGCCCATATTTTAAGCGAGCCCTCTTTTGCTTCAAAAATCACGGCAAAGCCGTCTTCTTCGGTTATTAACAGCGCGGCAAATTCCGTTCAGTTTGCACAAAAGGCAAGAGAACAGGTCACGAGAACAAAAGATTTTATTTTCCTGACAAACCCGAGAAACGAAATCAAGGAAAATCCCGCTTTGGGCAAGAACTATATCAAGCATACAAAGCTGAAAAAAAGCGAGGCAATTATCGCGCTGGGAGCTTCCACGGGAGGCACCGAAGCGCTGGAACAGGTTATCAGATTTTTTCCCGAGGACACACCGCCCGTTATTGTCGTGCAGCATATGCCCGCGGGATTTACAAAGCTGTACGCAGACCGACTGAACAATTCCTGTAAAATGGAGGTCAAAGAGGCTGTGGACGGCGAGCGACTGCGCAGAGGGCTGGTTATTGTCGGCGCGGGTGAACATCATCTGCGGCTGTGCAAGGACAGACAGGGCTATTATATCAGCTCAAAGCCGGGTGAAAAGGTTTCGGGACACTGCCCGTCGGTTGACGTGATGTTCACGTCTGTAGCCGAGGTTGCGGGCGCGCAGTCTATCGGCGCAATTCTCACGGGAATGGGAAAAGACGGCGCAGAAGGCTTGCTGAAAATGCGTCAGGCAGGTGCGTTTACAATCGGTCAGGACAAGGAAACCTGCGTGGTTTACGGAATGCCGATGGAAGCCTATAATATCGGCGCGGTCGAGGAACAAGCGCCGCTTTATAAGATTTCCGAGATTATTCTGAACAACCTATATTAAATAAGAAGGAGCGGGTGAAAATCCGCTCTTTTTTTTATGTTTTTATGAAGTTTTAATTTCAACAATCAACTCGGAAATGTTGAATAAAAAGTTTTTATACATAACTTTAACCCTTTTTCAACCTTGCTTTCCAAAAAATAAACAGAAAAAATTTGGCTTGTTAATACGATATTTTAACATTATCAACATAGTTTTCAACTAAAATCACTGCTTTTAACAGTTTTTTTGTTGAAAAGCAGGCTGTTTTTGACCGAAAAACCCTAAAAATTGAAAACTTTTCAACAAAATCTCCGAATAATATTCAAAAAAGCGGAAAATCCGCATTCTTACGTTTGCGGGAAAAATATACAAATCGTAAATTTTTAGCTAAAATACAGCTTATTTTTCTGTTTCAAAAGAAATTTTTCAATTTTTTATCGGTTTTTAAATCAAAATTTGGCTTGTATAAGTGACTTTTTCACTTATTCAACAGAGTTTTCAACAATTTTATTTACTTTGCTGTTTGTATATTTTTATTTTGCGGTTTCAACAGCAGCGGTTTAAAACCATTTTAATAATCAATTTATTATTTGTAATAATTTTATAAAATCTACATTTTGTTATATTGTTTTGTTGAAAATTCACAAGATATTCGGTTTTTTTAGTTGGTATTTTTGCTTGAAAAATTTCGACTTTTATGGTACAATTTATATAGATATTGATATTTGATTAATATAGGATTTTTATAAATTTGGAATGGTGAACCGACAATGAACAATCTTTCTTCTCTTTCGGATATTTACAGATGTGTTGTGGATAACTGCGTAAAGGAATACGACATTTCAAGCGCGGCAAGAGAGCTCTGGCTTGACCCGCTCGTTCCGCTCAGAATGGACGGAAATACCTTTGTTCTCGCGACAGACCACGATTTCAGAAAAGAAACGCTGAAATCACTTTATCTTCCGTATATCGAAGAACAGCTTAAAATAATTCTCGGAGTGCCGATGAAGGTTGAAATTGTCGTTGACGACAAGATTTCTTCCCAGAAGCAGGTTATCACCGAGCTGATAAACGCTGAATCCGTGAAGGATACGGTTGTTAATATCGACAAGAAAATCACTTATACCTTCGATAACTTTATTGTCGGCCCGTCAAATAACCTCGCGTTCGCAGCGGCAAAGGCTGTTTCCAAAAAGCAGCACGAGAGATATAACCCGCTGTTTATCTACGGCGAGTCCGGTCTTGGAAAAACACATCTGCTTTCGGCTATTCAGTTTGAAATGCAGAAGAATTTTCCCGGAATTAATATAATTTATACTCCCGCGGAAACTTTTACAAACGAGTTTCTCCACTCGATTTCGTCAAATACAGTCGAAAGCTTTGATGAAAAATATCGCAGCGCAGACGCGCTTTTGATTGACGATATTCAATTCATCGCAGGAAAAGACCAGACCGAGGAGAAATTCTTCCATATTTTCAACGAGCTTTATAATCAGAATAAGGTGATTGTCCTCACGTCCGACCGTCCCGCAAAGGAAATCAAGTCGATTTCCGACAGACTAAGAACACGGTTCAGCTCGGGACTTATCGCCGATGTTAAAGCTCCCGAATATGAAACAAGGCTTGCTATCATTCAGAGAAAGGCTGAGCTGCTGCACTTCAATATTTCAGACGATGTTACCGATTATATTGCGACAAAGCTAAAATCAAATATCCGTCAGATTGAAGGTGTTGTGACAAAGCTGAACGCGCTGTTTGTGGTTTCGCAGGTCAAGCCCACAATTGCCGTTGCGCAGAATGTTATCAAGGATATCGTCACCGACCACCAGCCTATTCCCGTAACCGTTGACAAGATAATCAGCGAGGTTGCGAAGATATACAACATCGAGCCCGACGAAATGCGCTCTCAGAGAAGAACCGCGAATATTTCGCAGGCAAGAAAGGTTGCAATTTACGTTATTCAGAATGTAACCGAGCTGTCCTATGAGTCAATCGGTCAGGAATTCAGCGGCCGCGACCACTCGACAATGGTTTATGCGATTAAATCCGTCAAGGACGAAATGGAACGCGACAGCGGTTTCCGTTCAATCGTTGAGGATATTATAAAAAATGTCAAGACAAACCAGTAATCAACCGATTTTTTAACATTTCTTCAACGTTAATTAACAGTCGGTTGAAAGGGTAAAAGGTTTTAAACTTTTTACGTTTTTTTAAACTTTTCGCTGTTTAAAAATTTTGCCTGAAATTTGGCTTTATAAAGCGAATTTTTCAATATTCCACAGTTTTCACCGCCCTTATTATTATTATTATAAATATAATATGATTATGATGTCATATCAGCGAAGCTGAATTTGATTTCATTTGATTGACGCGGGTGATTTAAGGAGATTTTTATGAAATTTTCAGTTGCTAAGGAAATAATTCTCGAAGCGTTCAATACCACCTCAAAAGCTGCGGCTTCAAAGTCAACAATCGCAGCTCTTGAAGGCTTGCTGCTTGAACTTAACGACAACAAGCTCACCATTACCGGATATAACCTTGAAATCGGTATCAGAACCGAAATTCCCGTGACAAACGGCGAAAACGGCAGTACCGTTATCAATGCGCGTATGCTTTGCGAGATTGTCAGAAAAATGCCGTCGGGAATATTAGAGTTTGATATCGGAGAAAATAAAACCGCTACTATTAAAAGCAGTCTGACAGAGTTTTCTATTATGTGTATGAGAGCAGACGAATACCCGCCTGTTCCTCAGCCCGGAAATGAAGGCGGATTTTCCGTGCCTCAGCCGCTGCTGAAAAGTATGATTAATCAGACTAAGTATGCCTGCGCGACAACCGATACAAAGCCTGCGCTCACGGGCTGTAAATTTGAGATTGCCGATAACGTTCTGAGCGTTGTTGCGGTTGACGGTATCAGAATTGCGCTTCGTCAGGAAAATGTTACCTTCGAGAATATTGATTTTATCGTTCCGAACAAGACGCTTGAAGAACTTACACATATACTTTCTGATGAAAATGACAAGAAAGTTACAGTTTGTATAGATAAAAATCAGATTTCCTTTGAGGTAGGAAAGTACACGATGATTTCCCGCCTTATCAACGGCGATTTTCTCGAATACAGAAAACACCTCAACTGCGACGGAAATATTTTCGCTGAGGTAAACTGCCGCGAAATAATCGATATGCTTGACAGAGCTATGCTCGTAATCAACGAGAAAAACAAGTCGCCGGTTCGCTGCGAGTTTGGAAGCGACTCAATCACAATGAGCTGTACGACAACTCTCGGTAAAGTTTATGATAAAATTAACGTAAAGTATAATGGCGAGCCTATCACAATCGGCTTCAATGCAAAATATCTGCTCGACGCGTTCAAGGCTTGCGATACCGATAAGGTAAAGGTAATTCTCACAGGTTCTGCAGTTTCGCCTGTTCTGATTGTTCCCATGGAAGGGAAGGAGTTTACGTTCTTCCTTCTGCCCATGAGATTAAAATAAATAGTCAAAAAGTATAATTTTGATAAAAATCTACTAATTGTTTAGAGAAAGGTTAGGAAAATGGAAGAATTAAAAATCGTTACCCCTTTTATTAAGCTCGACCAGCTTGTCAAGTACGTCGGATTTACCGAAACAGGTGCAAAAGCTAAAATTCTTATTGACCTCGGTGAATTTAACGTGAACGGCGTTTGCTGCACAAAGCGCGGTAAAAAAATCAAACCGGGCGACGTTATCGAATATAAGAACAAAAAATATAAGGTCGTTTATGACGAGCAGGAGGCTGCTGCCGAGGAAAAATCGGAGTAATGTATATAACCTCAATCTATCTGCGGAATTTCCGCAACATCAAAGAAGCGGAAATCTGCTTTGATAAAAATTTAAACATCTTCGTCGGAAAGAACGCCCAAGGGAAAACCAACCTTTGCGAAGCAATCTCGGTTTGTCTTGGGGGGAGTTTCCGACGCGTTCGTTTTTCGCAGTTTGTTCCTGCAGACGAGCCGAAATCCGATGTTTGTGTGAAATTATCGTTTCGTGATGATATTACGGAACGTGATAATATTATAAATTATACAATCAGTAAAGGTAATGCTGAGATTACTTACAATAATATCAAGATGAAAGACGCTGCGGAATTATACGGAGTGTTGAAATATGTCGTTTTTATACCGGAACATTTAAATCTGATAAAGGGCGCGCCTGAGCTGAGGAGAAATTATCTCGACGATGTTGCGCTTATGCAGACAAAAACGCACTTGAAAAAGCTGTCGAGATATAACAAAGCGTTAAAACAACGTAATAATATACTCACAGGATATAATTGCAGCGAAAAGGAACTCTCTGCGCAGGTTGCCGCTTGGAATGAGGTTCTCGCGACTGAGGGCATAAATGTCACTTACGGACGGCTGAAATATTTCAATTTTCTGAAAAAATGCGCAGGTGAGATTTATTCCGAGCTTACAAATGGCGCAGAAACGCTTGATATGAATTATCAGAGCTCTGTTTTTAAGTCGGACAGTATAAATTTTGATGATGTTGACAAATTGTATAAAATTTATATGAAAGAGCTGGAGAAAAATCTCTCGGCTGAAATGAAACTACGCTATACTTTGGCGGGCGTTCACCGCGACGACGTTAATTTTTTCGTGAACGGGCTTGCTGCTCGTGATTTTGCCTCTCAGGGACAGCTCAGAAGCGCTGCTCTCGCGCTTAAATTGTCCGAGGCGGAAATTATACGCCGAAAGAACAAAACTAATCCTGTGGTTATTCTGGACGATATTTTCAGCGAGCTTGATTATGTCCGCCGTGATTATATTATTCATCATATTGCTAAAAGTCAGGTATTTATTACTTGCTGTAATATAAACGACCTGTCATCGATGAACGGCGGTAAAGTCTGGAACGTCGAAAACGGTCAATTTACGGAAATCTGAGGATTTTTCCACAATATTTGAAGAAAGGTTGAAAATTATGTTTCTGCACCTCGGCGGTGAAATCACCGTCAAATCAGATGATGTTATTGGGATTTTCGATATAGAAGAATGCTCCGTGAGCCGAACAACCGCGGAGTTTCTTAATTTCTGCCAGAAAAAGGGTATTGTCGTAAACGTTTCCGAGGATATGCCAAAGAGCTTTATCGTCACGGAAAAAAATACTTTTATCTCAAATGTTTCAAATCGGACAATTGCCGAAAGAGCTCGCGAAAATTGCAGAAAAAAATCTGGTTAATAGCCGTAAAATGCTTGAAATTTATGCGGTTTTGTGGTATACTATATATAATATGGTAAGTGTGACTTTTTAAAGGAGTATTCTTATGGCTGAAAACGAAAACGTTGTTGACAAGAGCTATGACGGCGACGATATACAAGTCCTCAAAGGTCTTGACCCTGTGCGCAAGCGTCCGGGTATGTATATCGGTTCGACGGGTGAGGGCGGTCTTCACCACCTTGTATACGAAATCGTCGATAACGCGATTGACGAGGCTCTCGCGGGCTTCTGCAAGAACATTGATGTTTCTATACTTCCCGATAACGTAATTCGCGTTGTGGACGACGGACGCGGTGTTCCTACGGGTATAAACCACGCTGAGGGTATTTCCGCGGCTACGCTCGTTTTTACCGTGCTTCACGCAGGCGGTAAGTTCAACAACGGCGTTTACAAGGTTTCCGGCGGTCTTCACGGCGTCGGTGCTTCGGTTGTAAACGCACTGTCGGAGTGGCTTGAAGTTGAAATCCACGACGGAAAAAACATTCATTTTCAGCGTTTTGACCGCGGTACTTATGCCGAGCCAATAAAAATTGTCGGCGAAACCGACCATACGGGAACTCAGGTTACGTTCAAGCCGGACGGTGAGATTTTCCATACCACCGTTTACAGCTTTGAAACGCTTCAGGAGCGTCTGAGAGAACAGGCTTTTCTCAACGCGGGACTGAAAATTTCGCTTCACGATTTACGCGATGAAAATAATCGCATTGATGAAACCTATCAGTACGAGGGCGGTATTTGCTCGTATATCGAGTGGCTCAACAAAAAGCGCGGTGCAAATGTACTTCACCCCGATATCATCTATTTAAAGGGTAATGTTGACGATATAATGGTTGAAATCGCGTTCCAGTATACCGACGATTTCAACAGCGAGATTTTCCGTTCGTTTGCAAATAATATCCACACGGGCGAAGGCGGAATGCACGAGCTCGGCTTCAAACGCGCTCTCAATAAGGTTGTAAACGACTATGCGAAGGTTTACAAGGAGAACAACGAGAAGAATAAGGTCAAGAAAAAGGCAGCTAAAAAGGGCGAGGAAGAAAAGCCGTTTACCGGCTTCAGCGGTGAGGCTATCCGTGAGGCAATAAACGCGATTATTTCAGTAAAGCTGCCCGAATGTGAGTTTGAAGGTCAGACAAAGGGCAAGCTCGGAAATCCCGAGGTTCAGCCCGCTGTGTATAAAATTGCCACGGAACAGCTCACATATTACTTCGAGGAGCACCCCGAAACCGCGCAGATTATTATGAATAAGGCTATAAATTCGCAGGCTGCGCGTGACGCTGCGAAAAAGGCTATGGAAGCCAAGAGAAAGTCTGTTATGGACTCAAATGGTTTGCCGGGTAAACTCGCGGACTGCTCCGACAGCGACCCTTCGCATACCGAAATTTACATCGTCGAGGGAGATTCGGCGGGCGGTTCTGCAAAAGAAGGCAGAGACAGACGTTTTCAGGCTATACTTTCACTTTGGGGTAAAATGCTGAACGTTGAAAAAGCGCGCGCTGATAAGGTTTACGGCAACGACAAGCTCTCTCCCGTGGTAAAAGCTCTCGGAACAGGCATTGCCGAGGATTTTGACATTACAAAACTGCGCTATGGCAGAGTTATCATAATGGCAGATGCCGATGTTGACGGTCTGCATATCAGAACGCTTATGCTGACGTTTTTCTTCAGGTTTATGCGTCCGCTGCTTGAAGAAGGTCACGTTTATATCGCGCAGCCGCCGCTGTTCAAGGTTTCTCGCGGTAAACAGGTCCGCTATGCGTTTTCGGACGAGGAACGAGATGAATATATCGCACAGCTCGGCGCTGACGGAGGAAAAACCGATGTTCAGCGATATAAAGGTCTTGGTGAAATGGACCCCGCTCAGCTCTGGGAAACCACAATGAACCCCGAAACCCGCACAATGCTTCGCGTTTCTGTTGAGGACGCGGCAAAGGCTGATGAAATTATGACAATTCTTATGGGTGATAAGGTTGAGCCGCGCAGACAGTTTATCGAAGCAAACGCAAAGCTCGCGGAAAATCTTGATGTTTAATTAAGAGGTGATTAATATTTCTAACGGACTATTGCCCGATTTGAAAGCCGCTGAGCTTGAAAAAAAGGAGAAAAACAAGAAAAATCAGAAAATAATCGCCGATTTTTCTTATGACAACTCCCTCGAAGAAACCGACGACGCGATGAAAACCTTTCAGAAAAGTTTCTCTTCAAAACGGGGAAAGCTCTCGATTGTCGCTTACTCGCTGCTTGCGGTTGCCGCGATTGTCGCGATTGTTTTCAATTCAATGCAGGGTTTCAATGTTACGCAGATTGTGCTGTATTTTGCGCTGGCGTTTTGCTCTTTCGGGCTGTATTACTCGCTCACCGAGAAAAAGCGTATGAGAAGAAAGGTTATCGAAACGCTTAAAAATATGAACCCCGAAGATTATCACTGCACGATTTTTGACAACAGAATTGAAATTGAAACGATAATCAAGGAAAAAGAGGAAATTCCCGAAAAGACCGAAAATGAAACCGAGGAAAATGTTGAAAATTCCGAGGTTGCTGAGGAAAAAGACGAGCAGCCGATAAAATCGGTTTTCAAATTCGGCGAGGATATGCTTGATTTTATAGAAAGCGATATGTCGCTGCTGTTAATTCTGGCAAGACGGCAGATTTACTGCTTCCCGAAACGCTGCCTTTCAGATGAACAGCAAAGCGCAATCCGCGATTTCCTTACGGAAAAGCTCTCGGGCTTTGATTTTTGACGGTAAACAGGAGGAATAATGGACGTAGATTTCAGCTTGGAAAAGCTCCACAATATCGACCTTGAAGAAACAATGAAGAAATCCTTCATCGAGTATTCAATGGCGGTTATTACTTCAAGAGCGCTTCCCGACGTGCGCGACGGCTTTAAGCCCGTTCACCGCAGGATTGTTTACACAATGAACGAAGCGGGAAACACCTCGGACAAGCCTTTCAGAAAGTGCGCGTATACCGTCGGAGAGGTTCTCGGTAAATATCACCCGCACGGTGACGCTTCCGTTTATGACGCGCTTGTTCGTCTTGCACAGACGTTTTCTATGCGCTATCCGCTTATCGACGGTCACGGAAACTTCGGTTCAATCGACGGTGACCCGCCTGCCGCTTACCGTTATACAGAGGCTCGTCTGTCAAAAATCGCAAACGAAATGGTTTCCGATATCAACAAAAAGGTTGTTGATTTTCAGACGAACTATGACGACAAGCTGCTTGAACCCGTAGTTTTGCCGTCAAGATTTCCGAATTTGCTTGTAAACGGCTCAAACGGTATCGCTGTCGGAATGGCAACAAATATTCCTCCGCATAACCTGAACGAGGTTATTGACGCGATTTTAATGCTTATCGACAATCCCGAGGCAACAATCGAGGATTTGATGACCTGTATCAAGGGACCGGATTTCCCGACGGGCGGCATTATTATGGGTTACAGCGGTATTCGCTCGGCTTATTACACCGGCAGAGGAAAGATTATTCTTCGCGGCAGGGCAAATATCGTTGAAGAAAATAACCACACAAGAATTATCATAAACGAAATCCCCTATATGGTCAACAAAGCGAGAATGCTCGCAAATATCGGCGACCTTATGCGTGACAAGCGTATTGAGGGAATTTCGGTTGTCCGCGATGAGTCCGACCGCGACGGTATGAGAATTGTAATCGAGCTCAAACGCGACGCAAACGCAAACGTTGTCCTCAACAAGCTCTACACCTACACGCAATTGCAGGATACCGTCGGCGTTATTATGATTGCACTCGTAAACGGCGAGCCGAAAACGCTCACGCTTCGTGAAATGCTCACGCATTATCTCAATCATCAGGTTGACGTTGTCACAAGAAGAACAAAGTTTGACCTCGACAAGGCAAAAGAGCGCGAGCATATTCTTGAAGGATTTTTGATTGCGATTGACTTTATCGACGAGGTAATCGCAATTCTCAGAAGCTCGAAAACTATTCCCGAGGGCAAAGAGCGCCTGATTGAACGTTTCAAGAATATCGACGTTTCGCAGACGGGATTTTTCTCGGCGCACACCTATTCGCTTTCCGAGGAGCAGGCTGAGGCTATCGTTCAGATGAGGCTCGGAGCGCTGACCGGTATGGAAAGAAGCAAGATTGAGGACGAGCTGCTCGAAAAGCGCGAGCTTATCGGTAAAATGGAAGAGCTGCTCTCGGATAACACGAAAATGCTTCATCTTATCGGCGACGAGCTTTCCGTTATCAGAAAGAAGTTCGGCGACGAGAGAAGAACGTCAATCGAGCCTGTAAGCGGCGAGGTTGATATTGAGGATTTGATACCCGAGGAGGACTGCGTTGTCACCTTCACGAATATGGGTTACATCAAGCGTCAGCCCGCAGAGGTGTACAATATCCAGAAACGCGGCGGACGCGGTGTTTCGGGAATGAAGCAGCGCGATGAGGATTTTGTGGATAGTATGTTCATCTCCTCAACTCACGAAAATATCCTCTTTATTACAAACAAGGGCAATATGTTCCGTCTGAAATGCTATCAGGTGCCCGAGGGAAGCAGACAGTCGCGTGGAATGAATATCGTAAATCTGCTCCAGCTTTCCGAGGACGAGAAGGTTGCCGCGATGATGACAACGAGAGATTTCGCGGAAAACAAGTATTTCATCTGCCTCACGAAAAACGGACTTGTAAAGCGCACAAGGCTGTCCGAGTTCAAGAACGTGAGAAAAGGCGGTTTGAGGGCGATTTCGCTGAATGACGGCGACGAGATTGCGGGCGGATTTTTGACCGAGGGCGACTGTACCGTTATGGCGGCTACACGAAACGGTTTTGCTATCCGCTTTGACGAGAACGATATCCGCGTTATGGGAAGAACCGCGCGCGGCGTCCGTGCAATAAAGCTGCGTGAAGATGATTTTATTGTTGGTGCGACAAAGATTTTCGACGAGAGCGCGACAATTCTCACCGTAACCGACAAGGGTATGGGCAGAAGATGTGCCGTTTCAAGCTATCGTCTGCAAAGACGCGGCGGTATGGGCTTGAAGAATTATCCCGTAAGCGAGGAAAAGGGTGTTGTAATCGGTATAAGAACGCTTGGTCCCGATGATGATGTAATTCTTATAAGTGCTGAGGGCGTTCTTATAAGAATTCGCGCGAATGATTTGCGCGTTATGGGAAGAACGGCTTCGGGTGTTCGCGTAATGCGTCTTGGAGCGACAGACCGCGTTGCCACATTCAGCAGAACTCCTCACGATGACACGGAGGAAACCGAAGAGGTTGAGAAGGCTTCTGATGAGGAAGTTGCGGCTTCGCTTGCCGAGGACGCGGCTGAGGTTATTGAGCCGGACGAGCCTGTTGATGATGATGAAGAAAGCGGAGAGGACAGCTCCGAGAACTAACCGAATAATTTTTCCCGAACCACTCGTTCGGGAAAAGTTTTGTGAGAATGTGTTCCACGTGGAACAAACGGAGAAAAAATGAATTATACTTTGGAAGAATATGATGTCTGCGTTATCGGCGCGGGTCACGCGGGCTGCGAAGCGGCTCTGGCAGCGGCTCGGCTGGGACTGAAAACCGCGATTTTCACGCTGTCGCTTGACTGTATCGCGAATATGCCGTGCAATCCGTGTATCGGCGGCTCGGCTAAAGGGCAGATTGTCTGCGAGATTGACGCACTCGGCGGTGAAATGGGCAGGGCGGCAGACGCAACCTTTATTCAGTCGCGGATTTTGAACAAGGGAAAAGGTCCTGCGGTTCACAGTCTGCGCGTGCAGTCCGACCGTGTGAAATATCACACTTATATGAAGAAGACGCTCGAAAATCAGGAAAATCTGTTTATCAAACAGGGTGAGGTGACTGCCGTTGACGTCGAGGACGGGAAAATCACGGCTGTTCGGACAAAGCTTGGCGCGATTTATCCGTGCAAAGCCGCGATTATCACCACGGGTACTTATCTGAACGGAAAAATTCATATCGGCGAGCTGAATTATGCTGCCGGTCCCGATAACGTGCTGCCGTCAACAGAACTTACCGAGTGCCTTAAAAATCTCGGGTTGTCGATGAGACGGTTTAAGACGGGTACTCCCGCGCGCGTTCATCGTCGTTCCGTGGACTTTTCTGTAATGGAAAAGCAGAGCGGTGATGATGAGATTATGCCGTTTGCGTTCGACAACACAGCCGAGATGAAGAACCAAGCCGACTGCTGGGTGACTTACACGAACGCGGAAACTCACAGGATAATTCTCGAAAATCTTGACCGTTCACCGCTTTATTCGGGACGGATTGAGGGTGTGGGTCCGCGATATTGCCCGAGTATCGAGGACAAAATCGTGCGTTTTCGCGACAAGGAACGTCACCAGCTTTTCGTTGAGCCGATGGGACTTGACACGGACGAGTGCTACCTTCAGGGAATGTCGAGCTCGCTGCCCGAGGACGTGCAAATCAAGTTTTTGCGCACAATAAAGGGCTTGGAAAATGTCGAGATAATGCGTCCCGCGTATGCAATCGAGTACGACTGCTGCGACCCGCTTGAGCTTTTGCCTACGCTTGAATTCAAGAAAATCAGCGGTCTTTACGGCGCTGGACAGTTTAACTGCACGTCGGGCTACGAGGAAGCGGCTGCACAGGGAATTGTCGCGGGAATTAACGCGGCGCGGAAAATTCAAGATAAATCACCTGTAATTCTCGAACGCTCGACGAGTTATATCGGCACGCTTATCGATGATTTGGTGACAAAGGGCTGCTCCGAGCCGTACCGAATGATGACTTCACGCAGCGAGTTTCGCTTGATTTTGCGGCAGGACAACGCACCCGAAAGACTTTTGCCGCTCGGTCACGAAATCGGGCTGGTTTCCGAGGAGCGATTTGAGCATTTTCTTGAGGACGACAGACTGTTCAAGAGCGAGCTCGAACGCATAAAAAAAGTCACAATTCACCCGACAGAGGAGCTGAACAAGCTGCTTGTCGAAAAGGGAACAACGCCGATTACCGCGGGAATTCGGCTGTTTGAGCTGCTGAAACGACCGCAGCTTGCGTATTCGGATTTTGAGAAATTTGACGCGGAGCGACCGAAAATGAAGGTTTCGCTTATCAATCGTCTGGAAACCGAGCTGAAATATTCGGGATACATTAAAATACAGGCGGAGCAGATTGAAAAAGCGCGAAAGCTTGAACAAAAGGCGTTGTCCGAGGATATCGATTATCGTGAAATCAAGGGCTTGCGGCTGGAAGCGCAGGAAAAGCTGAACAAGCACAAGCCGCTGAATGTCGGGCAGGCAGGACGAATTTCGGGGGTAAATCCCGCAGACGTTTCGGTGCTGCTGATATGGCTTGCGGGGAAAGGCGGAAAAAATGACTAACGCGGAATATATTGCTGAAGCATTTAGCAAAGCGGGTTTAGAGCTCTCGCTTGAAAAGGCGGAGAAGCTTGCGGCGCTCTCGGATTTTATGCTTGAATACAACAAAAGCGTGAATTTGACGCGGATTACCGACTTTCCCGAGGTTGTCGAAAAGCACTTTATCGACAGCGTTTTGCCGTTTTCAATGCTGGAAATTCCCGAAAAATCCACGTTTATTGATGTGGGAACAGGCGCGGGTTTTCCGTCGCTGCCGCTGTTAATCTGGCGCGATGACTTGAAAGGAACGCTCTGCGACAGCTTACAGAAACGCTGCGTTTATCTCGAAAAAGCGTGCGAAAATGTCGGGATAAAGGCGGAAATCGTACACGCGCGCGCTGAGGAGCTTGGTCGTGAGCGCCGCGAAAAGTATGATTTTTCGACTGCGCGGGCGGTTTCGGCAATGCCCGTTTTGACGGAATTCTGCTTGCCGTTTGTGAAAAAGGACGGACGTTTTATCGCATTGAAAACAATCAACGAGGACGTCAATCTTGCGAAAAACGCTATAAAAACGCTCGGCGGTGAACTAGAGAAAACGGTTGATTACAAGCTCCCGAGCGGTGACGACAGGCGGCTTGTGGTTGTCAAAAAGATTTCGCAAACTCCGACAAAATATCCGCGCAGCTTTGCGAATATTTCAAAAAAGCCGCTGTAAACGGGCAATTAGGGCTGAATTTTGCCGAAAAATGCGAAAAAATCTTGTGGAAATTATTTCCTCCTCGTGTTACAATGAAGAAAAAACACGGGGAGGATATTTTTATGAACGGATTGTTTAAAACAAAGGAAAAAGTTGCGGGACAGGTTGTAATGGTGGATATTTCGCTGGTTGTGCCTAATCGGTCGCAGCCCCGGCGCGAGTTTTCGGACGAGGAGCTGAGGTCGCTTGCTCTCAGTATCCGCGAAAACGGGATTTTGCAGCCGGTGTGCGTAAGAAAAGTCGGCGCGGTGTACGAAATCATCAGCGGTGAGCGAAGAACGCGCGCGGCAAAACTTGCAGGACTTCGTGAAATTCCGTGCATTGTAATGAACGTTGACGAGGAGCAGTCGGCAGTGCTTGCGCTTATCGAGAACATTCAGCGCAAGGATTTGAGCTATTTTGAGGAGGCTCTGGCTATCGAAAAGCTTATTGATTACTATGGAATGACGCAGGAAGCTGCCGCTGAAAGACTGGGAAAAGCGCAGTCAACGATTGCGAATAAGCTGAGGCTTTTGCGGTTTTCGGACGCGGAAAAGAGGCTTCTTGTGACGGGAAATCTGTCAGAGCGACAGGCGAGAGCGCTTGTGAGGATTGACGACGCGCGGCTTCGCAAAAGCGCGATTGAAACGGTTGTTTCTCGGCATTTGAATATCGAGCAGACCGAGGAGCTCGTGGAAAAGCTGCTTTGCGGGACTTCTCAGAAAGAAAAGTGCCGCGCAAAGCCGAAAATTCTATTTTCAGCACCGCCGAGGCTTTATATGAATTCACTCAACGCCCTTATCAAGCGTATTCGCGAGGACAAAATTCCTTGTGAGTTATTCACGGGGAAGTCGGAGAATTTCTACGAATACACTATCAGATTTCCGATAAACTCCTGAATTTTGCCGTAATGTATAGAATGATTGTTCCACGAGGAACATTTTCGGCTAAAATGTCGAAATTGTTCCCCGTGGAACATTTTTTGTAAAAAACACTTTATTTTTTTCTGCAAGTGTGATATAATAAACAGGTAAGATTATCGAAAAAAAGGGGGAATATCCTTGGGAATTGTTATCGGCGTGGTAAACCAGAAAGGCGGCGTCGGAAAAACAACAACTTCCGTAAATATCGCGGCAGGGCTCGGCGCCCTCGGAAAAAAAGTGCTCTTGATTGACTTCGACCCGCAGGGAAACTCAACCACGGGTTTCGGAATTAAGAAAAAATCGCTCGAAGCCACAAGCTATGACGTGGTTATCGGAAAAATCCGTCCGCAGGAGGCAATCATCAAGACGGAAAGCAAAAACGTCTGGATTATGCCGTCAACATCAAAACTCTGCGACGCAGAGCCCGCGCTCACGAATATGGAGCAGAAAAACTATCAGCTCAGAAAAGCGGTTTTGCAGGTCAAAAACGACTTCGATATCGTGATTATCGACAGCCTGCCGTCGCTCGGAGTACTTGCCGTAAACACGCTCGTCGCGTGCGATACGATAATTGTGCCTATGGTCTGCGAGCACTTCGCTCTTGAAGGTCTGGCGCAGCTGATGTACACAATCAAAAATATCAAGCACAAGTACAATCCGAATATAAATATAATGGGAATTGTCTTTACAATGCTGGATAAGCGCTTGCTTTCGAGCAACGAAATCAAGAATGAAATCAAGAAGAATTTCGATAAGCGCGCGATTTTCAGGACGGAAATTCCACGTAACGTCCGCATTTCCGAGGCACAAAGCCACGGTGAGCCGATTATCACATTTGACAAGAATTCAAAGGGAGCGGACGCTTACATAAGACTGTCAAAAGAAATTCTGGCAAAATGCCGCGAGAAGGAGAAAACAGATGGCACGAAAGACTGAAAGCAGCTTTGCTGAACTTTTTGGCGACAACAACATCGGTGAAGAAGGCGTTTCGACGCTTCGCATAAGCGAGATTGAGCCGAACAAAAATCAGCCGCGAAAGAGCTTCAACAACGAAACGCTCAAACAGCTTGCCGACTCGATTACCGAGCACGGTGTTTTACAGCCGCTGATTGTACGGTCGATTGCTTCGGGCAATTATATGATTATCGCGGGTGAGCGCCGTTGGAGAGCCGCGAAAATGGCGGGACTTTCGGAAATCCCCGTGATAATCCGCGACGATTTGTCCGACGAGCAGACAATGCAAATCGCGATGATTGAAAACCTTCAGCGCGAAAACCTCAACCCGATTGAAGAAGCGCTCGGTTACAAGGAGCTTATCGACAAGTTTGATATGACGCAGGATAAACTCGCGCAGGTTCTCGGAAAAGCGCGCTCGTCCGTGGCAAACTCGCTCGGACTGCTCGCACTTCCTAACGGTGTACAGGAGCTTCTTCGCAACGGCAGCCTTTCTGCGGGACACTGCAAGGCTCTGAAAAAGGTCAAGGACGCGGCGCTGATGACCGAGCTTGCTCACAAGGCGGCTGAAGGCGAGCTTTCCGTGCGGCAGGTTGAAGCAATCGCGAAGCGCGAAGCGGCGCGGCTTGAGGAAGAAAAGGGCAAAAAAGAGCTGAAACCGCGGCTTTCCTATTACACGGAAATCGAAGTGAGCCTGTCCGAGCTTCTTGGGACTAAAGTACGCATTTCTGAGGGGAAGAGCGGAAACGTTCTGCAAATCGATTTTTCCGACAAGGAACAGCTTGAAGGAATAGTTAAATACTTTAATTAACATATCACGCGATTGAGCGAAATCAACGCGAATAATAAATGCTGAAAAGCAAAAGGAGAAAAAACAATGATTGACATTAAATTTCTGAGAGAAAACCCCGACGCAGTAAAGGAAAACATCAAGAAGAAGTTTCAGGACGAGAAGCTTCCGCTTGTTGACGAGGTAATCGAGCTTGACGCGGAAAACCGCAAGTCCATTCAGCGTATGGAACAGCTTCGTGCCGACAGAAACCGTATTTCCAAGGAAATAGGCGGATTTATGGCAAAGGGAATGAAGGACGAGGCAGAGCAGGCAAAGGCAAAGGTTGCTGAGTTTGCCGAGGAGCAGAAGCAGATTGAAGCAAAGCAGGCTGAGCTCTCCGAGAAAATCACCAAGATTATGATGACCATTCCGAACATCATCGACCCGTCTGTTCCGATAGGCAAGGACGACAGCGAGAACGTTGAAATCAAGAAGTACGGCGAGCCGGTTGTCCCCGATTTTGAAATCCCGTATCACAGCGAGATTATGGAGAAGCTGAACGGTATCGACCTCGACAGCGCAAGAAAGGTTGCCGGAAACGGTTTCTATTACCTTATGGGCGATATCGCAAGACTTCACTCCGCTTGCCTGTCCTACGCGAGAGATTTTATGATTGACCGCGGATTTACCTACTGCATTCCGCCGTATATGATAAGAAGCAACGTTGTAACAGGCGTTATGAGCTTTGCGGAAATGGACGCGATGATGTACAAAATCGAGGGCGAGGACCTCTATCTTATCGGTACTTCCGAGCATTCGATGATAGGCAAATTCATCGACACAATTCTCGACGAGGAGAATCTCCCGTACACTCTCACGAGCTACTCACCCTGCTTCCGCAAGGAAAAGGGCGCTCACGGTATCGAGGAGCGCGGAGTTTACCGTATTCACCAGTTCGAGAAGCAGGAGATGATTGTGGTTTGCAAGCCCGAGGACTCGGCTATGTGGTTTGACAAGCTCTGGCAGAACACCGTTGACCTGTTCCGCTCGCTTGACATTCCCGTAAGAACAATCGAGTGCTGCTCGGGTGACCTTGCTGACTTGAAGGTAAAGAGCTATGACGTTGAGGCTTGGTCGCCGCGCCAGAAGAAGTACTTCGAGGTCGGCTCCTGCTCAAATCTCGGTGACGCTCAGGCTCGCAGACTGAAAATCCGTATCAAGGGCAAGGACGGAAACTATTTCGCTCACACTTTGAACAACACCTGCGTTGCTCCTCCCAGAATGCTCATCGCGTTCCTTGAGAACAACCTCAATGCAGACGGTTCCGTAAATATCCCCGAGGTACTCAGACCGTATATGGGCGGCAAGGACAAGATTACAATCGGTTAAAAGGAAAGAACTATGTCTTTTGTAACACTAAAGGACGTTTACAAGCGTTATCACGTCGGCGAAGTCACGATAAATGCCGCCGACGGAATGACGTTTGATATCGAAAAAGGGGAGCTTGCGGTTATCGTCGGACCGTCGGGCTCGGGAAAAACAACCGTGCTGAATATGCTCGGCGGTATGGACGCAAGCGACGAGGGTGAGATTTCGGTTGACGGGCAGCGCATTGACCGCTATAACCGAAAACAGCTCACGCTTTACCGCAGATTTGATATCGGATTTATCTTTCAGTTCTACAATCTTTTGCCGAATTTAACGGCAAAGGAAAACGTTGAAATCGCGGCGCAGACTAAGAAGGATTACATACCCGCGGAGGAAATTCTCGCGAAGGTCGGGCTTGCCGACAGGCTGAACAACTTTCCGGCACAGCTTTCCGGCGGTGAACAGCAGCGTGTTTCGATAGCAAGAGCGCTCTCGAAAAAGCCGAAGCTGCTGCTTTGCGACGAGCCGACGGGCGCGCTTGACTACAACACGGGAAAGATGATTTTGAAGCTGCTTCAGGACACCTGCCGCGCGGACGGAATGACGGTTATTCTCGTCACCCACAACACCGCGATTACCCCTATGGCAGACCGCGTTATCAAAATCAAAAACAGCAAGGTAAGCGACGTTATTCTGAACGAAAATCCGACTCCTGTTGAGGAAATTGAGTGGTAAAATGAAGGCAATTTACAAAAACACTTTGCGCGAAATCAAGGGCACGAAAAGCCGTTTTCTGTCGATTTTCCTGATTTGCGTAATCGGAGTGGGCTTTTTCAGCGGCGTCCGCGCAACCTGCAACGATATGAAAACTTCTGCCGACAACTATTACGACAAGCACAATTTGTTCGATTTGCGGGCGGTTTCGACATTTGGCTTAACTGACGGAGATAAAACGGCGATTGAAAGCGTTTTGCCCGAGGACTGCTCGGTTTACACGTCAAAATACACGGATTTGGCGGTTCATCACGGCGACAAGGAGTATCTCACGCGAGTTTACTCGAAGCTCCCCGACGGTATCAACACTCCCGTGATTTACGAGGGCCGCGATATCGAAAACGACGGGGAATGCCTGATAAGCTGCAATATGCTGCACGAGGGAATTGCGGTCGGCGATACGATATCGCTTGCCGATTTGTCGGAAGCGGACGAATTCCCGCTGAAAAAGACGGAGTACAAGGTTGTCGGCCGGTACAACTCGCCGATGTACGTTTCGATGAGCCAGCGTGGAAGCACCACAATCGGTGACGGTGCGCTTGACGCGTTTATGATAGTTCCCGAAAAGGACTTCACTCAGGACGTTTACACGGAAATTTACGTTCAGTCGGAAACATTGCGCGCGATGTCGAGCTATTCCGAGGAGTACGAAAACTACCGCGAAACGCTCTCCGATAAGCTTGAAGAACTCGGCAAAGAGAGAAGCGTTATCCGTTATGACGAGGTTCTCGGAGAAGCGCAGGAGAAAATCACCGACGGTGAAAAGGACTTAGCTCAGGCGAAAATTGACGGGCAGAAGAAGCTCGACGACGCGAAATCCGAGCTTGAAAAAGGCGAGAAAGAAATCGCGGACGGCGAAAAAGAGCTTTCCGACGCGAAAGTAAAACTCGATGACGGAGCGGTTCAGATTGCGGACGCGGAGAAAGTTCTCGCAGAGTCGCTTTCCGAGCTGAACGACGGAAAAGCACAGCTTGCCGAGGGCAAGAAAACTCTTGACGAGGCAAAACAGCAGCTTGACGAGGGTCAAGCCGAAATTGACGCGCAAAAGAAAACCCTTGCCGAGGGAAGAGCGCAGCTTGAAGCCGCAAAAGCGCAGTATAATGCGGGTTTGGCGCAGTACAACGCGGCTCTCGCGGAGCTTTCCGCTAAAGAACAGCAATTAATCGCGGCGGAGCAGGCTTACGGCAAGGAAGCGGTTGCTGCTCAGCGCGATGAGTTAGAGGCGGCGAAAGCTGCTCTTGCGCAGAATAAGGCGCAGCTTGACGCGGCATTTGCGCAGATTTCCGCTAATGAAAAAACGCTCTCCGAGGGAGAAAAAGCGCTTGATGAAGCACAAAATCAGGTTACGGAAAATCTCGAATTGTACAACGCGGGGCTTGCCGAGTACAACGAAAACGCGCAGAAAATCGCTGACGGCGAGCGCGCTTATAACGAGGGACTTGCCGAGTTTAACGCGAAAAAAGCCGAATACGAGCAGGGCGTTCTTGATTACGAGAACGGCTTGACGGAAATTGCCGACGCGAAGAAAAAGCTCGCGGACGGTCGCGTTGAGTACGAGGACGGTGTTCGCGAGTATAACGAGGAAATCGCGAAGGCTGAAAAGGAAATCGCGGACGCAAAGGAGAAAATCTCTGACGCGGGAAAAGCCGAGTGGTATATTTTCACGCGCGACGACAACGTCGGCTACTCCGAATACGGGAGCAATGCCGAGCGAATTGACAAAATCGCGGCAATTTTCCCTGTGTTCTTTTTGCTTGTAGCGGGACTTGTCTGCCTTACGACAATGTCGAGAATGGTCGAGGAGCAGCGCACGCAAATCGGCACAATCAAGGCTCTCGGCTACGGAAACGGCGCGATTATGCGGCACTATATGATTTACGCGGTTTCGGGAGCGGTTATCGGCGGAACTCTCGGAGCGTTCGGCGGGTGCGTTTTATTCCCGTCGGTCATAATGTACGCGTATTCGATGATGTACACAATCAGGGATTTCCACTACCTCTTTGAGGTTGAAAATATGCTTTTCTCGATAGGCACGATGACCGCGGCAATTGCTTTGACGGTATTTTTCAGCTGTCGGAAAGCGCTTCGGGAAACTCCCGCTTCGCTTATGCGGCCGAAAGCCCCGAAAGCGGGAAAGCGTGTGTTCATCGAAAAAATACCGTTTCTGTGGAACAGAATGAACTTCTTCGCGAAAGTAAGCGGTCGCAATCTTTTCCGCTACAAGCGCAGAATGTTTATGACGGTAATCGGAATTGCGGGCTGTACGGC
Organism: Oscillospiraceae bacterium; assembly: GCA_017847835.1. GTDB lineage: Bacteria > Bacillota > Clostridia > Oscillospirales > Ruminococcaceae > CAG-115. The sequence goes on along the minus strand of JAGASH010000008.1, from coordinate 69,986 downwards.
GCTTTCGCTGACGGGCTTCGGCTTGAAGGACTCGATTTCGGATATCGTGGATTTGCAGTATCTTGAAATCAACAATTACAGCGGCTTTATCGCGTACAAGGACGACGCGAAGCCGTCCGAGGTTGAGAATATTTACGCGGCGCTTGAGGAGTACAACCCCGACACCGAGTACACCCGTGCTTTTGTTAAGCAGTATGAAACAAAATTCGGCAATGAAGCCGTGCAGTGCTATATCACCTGCGCGGAGGAGCCCGAGAAAATCGGTGATTTCATCGTGTTCAGAGAGCGCAAATCAAAGGCTTCTCTTTCGCTCACGGACGGCGCGATTATAACCGAAAAGGCGGCAAAGCTTCTCGGTGCGAAAGCGGGCGATGAAATCTCGATACAGATAAGGGACGGCGAGTACAAGAGCCTGAAAATCGCGGGAATAACCGAGCATTACACAAGCCACTATCTGTATCTTTCCGAGGACGCTTACAAAGAAATTTTCGGCTTTGTTCCGAAATATAACATCGTGTATTTCAAGAACGGAATTTCAAGCGAGGGAAGCGACTCCGAGGAATTCAGCGAATTTATGCTGAAAAACGACAAGGTGCTGACGGTCAACATCAACGCGTCTTCAATGTCGAGGATACACGATGTGATGTCGATTATGGACCTTGTGACGATTGTGCTGATTGTTTCTGCGGGAGCGCTCGCGCTGGTTGTTTTGTACAACCTCACGAACGTAAACATCACCGAGAGAATACGCGAAATCGCAACGCTGAAGGTTCTGGGATTTTACGACAGAGAGGTTTCGATGTACGTTTTCCGTGAAAACATCGTGCTTTCGCTTATAGGAGGCTTAGCGGGACTTGGACTTGGAACTGCGCTATGTATGTTCGTAATCGAAACCGCAGAAATCGACGAGGTTATGTTCGGGCGGTCAATTCACCCGCCGTCTTATCTCTGGGCATTTCTGGTTACCGCGGCATTTTCGGTTCTGGTAAACCTGCTTATGTCGCGTGTTCTGAGGAAAATCAGTATGGTCGAGTCGCTGAAGTCGGTTGAATAATTGCTTGGTTAAGGCAAACGGAAATGGTGGAATTTGGCTATGATTGAAAATATTATAAAGGTAAAGCTTGCGACCGACGAGGAGCTCACAATCAAGAGAAACTCGCTGTGCGCGGTAAATCCCGAAACGGACAAGAGAATTGCTATCGTGACGGGAATACACGGCGACGAGCTTGAAGGGCAGTATATCTGTTACGAGCTTGTTAAAACGATAACGGCAAATATGCAGAATTTGAAGGGAAGAGTGGACATTTATCCCGCGATAAACCCGCTCGGACTGGAGAGTGCCTGCCGTGAAATACCGACGTCTGCGCTGGATATGAACCGCGTTTTTTCGGCGGCAGACCCCGCGTCGATTTCCGAATTAATCGCGCAGAAGGTTGTCGAGGACATCAAGGGCGCGGTTGCCTGTGTTGACATTCACGCGAGCAATATTTTTATTCGTGAAATCCCGCAGGTGAGGATTTTGCCGCGTGACAGCGATTATCTTATGCACTACGCGAAAATGCTCAACACTGACCTTGTGTGGGTACACGAAAGCGGAGCAGTCGGCGGCGGCTCGCTTGCCGAGGCTCTGATAAACGCGGGAGTGCCTACGCTTGCGGTTGAAATGGGCGTGGGCGGACGGATTAACACGGAATATTGCGAGCAGGTACTCCACGGCATTTTCAATCTTATGCACAATCTCGGAATATGGTCTGTCGCAGAGCACGGAATATCTCATCCGATGATTTCATCGGACGGAGAAGTACACGTTGTACACGCGTCGGACGCAGGCGTGTTTATTCCGCGAGTTGAGCATAATATGTGGCTTGCAAAGGGCAGTGAAATCGGCGAAATTGTTACCCCGATTACGGGCACGGTTGTGCAGAAGATAACGGCTCCCGAAAGCGGTGTGATTTTCTCGCTGAGGGAATATCCGATTGTAAGCGAGGGAAGCATTATCGCAAGAATGTTGAGTATGGGCAGCTATTGAGATAAATGGGGGAGCGTATGAAAGACAGAATTTTAGAGTCCAAGGAAAATTATCTTGAAACGATATTAATTCTGCAAAATCGGCACGGCGAGGTGCGAAGCATTGACATTGCGGCTGAGATGAATTTCTCGAAGCCGTCCGTGAGCGTCGCGATGAAAAATCTGCGGACAGAGGGCTGCATTATCGTTGATGAAAACGGAAGAATTACCCTGACCGACGAGGGACGGGAAATTGCCGAGCGCGTTTACGAGCGGCATTTGCTGTTTACGGAGTGGCTGATGTCAATGGGAATTTCCGAGAAAACCGCTGCCGAGGACGCTTGCCGAATGGAGCACTGTTTAAGCGAGGAGAGCTTTGCGGCGATTAAGAGCTACATCAAAAAGCACGGGCTTTAATGGGGGTTTTTGATTTGAAGATTGTATGTCTGATTGAAAATACTGCCGTGAATGACAAGCTGTTTTCCGAGGAAGGTCTGTCGCTTTTTGTCGAGTACAACGGGAAAAATTATCTGATTGACGCGGGACTTTCGGGAAAAGCCGTCGAAAACGCAAAGCGAATGAGATTGCCGATTGACGAGCTTTCGGGTGTTTTCATCACGCATAATCATCTCGGACACATCGGCGGTATCGACAGCATAATGCGCCTCAACCCGAATGCGTGGATTTATCTTCGTGCGGGAGCAAAGGCTGAGGTTTTCCGGAAAAACGGTCTTTTCAAAATGCCCGCGGGTATCGGAAAAGCGTTTTTCAAGAAATACGCCGATAATCTGATTTTGTACAACAATTTTTCCGAGGTCTGCGAGGGATTTTATCTCGCGAGCTGTGAGGATTTTGACGAAAAGTGTGAAAATCCCGACAAGAACTATTTTGTAATTCCCGAGGGCGAAAAAAAGCCGCAGACAGCCGATTTCACGGACGAGAGCTTTGCGGTGATTTTCCCGAAAAAGCGCAAGTCCGACGGTTTGATTTTGGTCGGCGGGTGCTTTCACTGCGGCGCGGAAAATATGCTGACGACAGTTCGGCGCAGGTGGGCAGGGATACCTATTCTCGCGGTAATCGGCGGTTTTCACTTCTCGGGGAGCAACCCGAAATCGCTTAACTGCACACCCGATTACGTCACGCAAACCGCGCGCGCGCTCAAATATTCGGGCGCTGAGAAAATCTATGCTTGTCACTGTACGGGCTTCAAGGGCTTTGATATAATGGACGAAATGCTCGGCGACAGGATAATGTATCTCGGCGGCGGAGAAGCTCTTGAATTTTAAATAAAATAAAGTGAGGAATTGAAATGAAACTTGGAATGGTCGGTTTGCCGAATGTCGGCAAAAGTACTTTGTTTAACGCGCTGACAAATGCGGGCGCGCAGTCTGCGAATTACCCGTTCTGCACGATTGAGCCGAACGTGGGTATCGTGAGCGTTCCCGATGAGCGCTTGGACAAGCTCGCGGAGATGTATCACCCCGAAAAATTCACTCCCGCGACGCTTGAATTTGTCGATATCGCAGGACTTGTAAAGGGCGCGTCAAAGGGCGAAGGTCTTGGAAACAAGTTTTTGTCGAATATTCGCGAGGTTGACGCGATTGTACACGTTGTGCGCTGCTTCGAGGACGACAACATCATTCACGTTGACGGCTCAATCGGCTCTGCGCGCGATATTGAAACGATAAATCTGGAGCTGATTTTCTCGGACTTGGAAATTCTCGACCGCAGAATTGACCGCGCGAAAAAGGCTGTCAAGGGCGACAAATCCCTGCAAAAAGAGGTTGATTTCTTTGAGAGCCTCAAAGCTCACCTTGAAGAGGGAAAATCCGCGAGAAGCTATGACTATTCCGAGGAAGAGCGCGAAATGCTCCGCGACACGCCGCTTTTGTCGAACAAGCCCGTGATTTACGCGGCAAATTTGTCCGAGGCTGATTTCAAAAACGGCATTGATAATAACGCGCAGTATAAAGCTGTTCAGCAAATTGCAGCTGAGGAGCACGCAGAGGTTCTGCCCATTTGTGCGCAGATTGAAGCGGAAATCGCGGATATGCCCGACGAGGACAAGGAGCTTTTCCTTGCGGATATGAACCTTGAAAGCTCGGGACTTGCGCGAATTATCAAGACGGGCTATCGCTTGCTGGGACTGATTTCTTATCTCACGGCGGGCACTCCCGAGGTTCGCGCGTGGACGATTACAAAGGGCACGAAAGCACCTCAGGCTGCGGGCAAAATTCACACGGATTTCGAGAAAGGCTTTATCCGTGCGGAAATTGTCAGCTTTGACGATTTGATGAGCTGCGGGTCAATGGCTGCCGCAAAGGAAAAAGGTCTTGTACGTCTTGAAGGCAAGGATTATGTTATGCAGGACGGCGACGTGACGCTGTTCAGATTTAATGTATAATTTTGAGGTGAACGGTGAATAAGATATATCGCTGCAAAAACGCAAACAACAAAAAAATAGTTGTCCTGTTGATTTTGCAGGTGTTTCTCGGGGTAGCGCCGGTGCTGCTGCTGGTATCGTTTGTGATGTTCAAGATGTACGAAACAAAGCCGCTGGCGATTGTTATCATCGGGCTTATTTTCGCCTGCAACGCGGCCTATATGATACTCGCACGGCGGTATAATATCCTTAACAGCGGCAGAAACGGTGAGAAAAATCTATACAAAGCCGTGAAAAAGCTAAACGGCGACAACATAATTTTCGTAAATCTTCCTATTCGGTATAAGCGCGGGCGCTCAGAGGTCGATATGCTGATTATAAGCCCGAAGGGAGTTGTGATAATCGAGGTGAAAAACCACTCGGGCACGATTTCGGGCAATTGGAAAGCGGAAAAGTGGCTTCAGCAGAAATTCTACCGAAACGGCAAAACCACGTCAATCGAAATGGATAATCCTATCAAGCAGATGCGCCGTCAGCGCGACATTGTGAAAAGCATTTTCAATGCGGCGGGCGAGGACGTCTGGGTTGATACGGTTTTGTATTTCTCGAACCCGAATGTGCGCCTGAAACTTAATCTTCGCGAAAACGACTATGTGTGCCTCGGGACAAAGGAGCTTATGAGCAGCCTTTCAAACTACAAAAGCGACAGGTCGCTTTCAAAGGCGCAGAGAGAAAAGCTCGCAAATATTCTCAACGACGCGCGCTCAAATATCTGATAATTTTTCCCTGAAAATAACATTTTTTCCCTTTACGATTTGTAAATTACAATGGTTATTATTCAACATTTTCCACGTTGAAAGCTGTTTAAATCGCGTGGAAAACCCTGAAATTTCAAACTTTTCACCATTGTTTTCAACAAAATTTCTTGAAAAGTCAAGCCATTGGCATTAAAAACGGGTTTTTTCGGTTGAAAGATATGTTGATAATGTGAAAACTGTCTGCAAAAAAATGAACATAATTTTTCGCCGGAAATTCTTATTTTCGGACAAAAAAAACCGCCCTCGGTTTCTTTCGGGGGCGGTTTTTTTTATTGTGCATTTGTAAGGCTCGGCGTCTGATTTCTGAGGATTTCCTCAAACTGCTCGCAGCACATCGGCTTGTAGTAGAAGAAGCCCTGAATCATATCGCAGCCCAACTCCTTGAGGAAGTCAACCTGCGTTTGTGTTTCAACACCCTCGGAAACTGTTTCGAGGTTGAGGCTTTTCGCAAGCGTGACAACCGAGGTGATAACCTTGCGGTTTTTCTCGGTGAGGTCGTTTTTGAGGAAGAACCCGCCGTCGATTTTCAGCGTGTCAAACGGCAGCATTGTAATCAAATTCAAGCTCGAATAGCCCGAACCGAAGTCGTCCACGGAGATACGATAGCCGCGTTCCTTAAACCACGAAACCGTTTCAATCAGTTTTTCGAGGTGGTCGGTGAGCAGGCTTTCGGTGATTTCAAGCTCGATGTACTTGTGCGGCACACCGATGTTGTCAATCAGCGCGTTGAGCTTCTCGCAGAAGGTGTCGTCACCGAGGTGATGACGGCTTACGTTTAGCGAAATCATCGGCACGTCTATGCCTATTCTCAGCCAGCGTCTTATATCGGCAATCGAACGGCGGTAAACCGCGAAATCCATATCGGTGATAAAGCCGTTTTCCTCGAAAATCGGCACAAACTTCGCAGGTGAGATAATCTCTCCGTTCGGTCTAATCCAGCGCGCGAGGGCTTCCGCTCCCACAACCTTTCCGGTTTCTATGCTGATTTTCGGCTGATAGAACACCTGAAACTCGTTGTTTTCGAGCGCCGTGAACATATTCGCTTCGATATAGCGCCGTTCCTTGATTTTCTCGCGGAGCGCGTCGTCAAAGAACGCGATAAGGTTTTCGTGATAATAAGCGCGTTCGCGGACGGTTTTCTGCGCTCTGATTGCGCGGTCAACGCCGCCCATTACTCCGACGGTATCGCTTTGCATATCGTAAGCGCCCGCAACCAGATAAATCGTTATGCGGAGCTTTCGCAGAACCTGTTTTTGAATTTCCAGCATTAAATTTGTGAGCCTGTCGGAGAACTCCTCTGTGCTTTCGTTTATAAGAAGCAAAACAAAGCGCGAGCCCTCAGAGCGGCAAATAAGCTCACCCGCACCCACAGCGTCCTTCAAAATCTCGGCAGCCGCAATAAGGATTGAATTTCCCGTTTCATAGCCTTTTTCCTCGTTTATTCGGCGGAAATCGGCGATGTTGATTACGGCGGCAAAGCGGTGGGTATTCTTTTCCTCGTTTGTAATCCGAAGCGCTTCCGCAGAAAAGACGTTAAACGTCATAAGTCCAGTGAGCGTATCGGACATATTTACCTTTCCGAGGCAGTCTGTGATATCGGTCGAGCTGATGTGATAGCGCGGCTCACCTTTTGTGTTTGTGTCGATTGAAGCCGCGATATCGAGCCAGCGTCTTTCATCGGGAGCATAATAAGCGTTTGAAGCAAAAAGCTCGCCCTTATCCAGCTTTTTCACAGGACAATCCTCGCAGGGTTTTTCGCGCCCGCGGATTTTCTTATAGCAGATATCGCCGGGTTCAAGTCCATAGTGCTCGCGCGCTGCGTCCTGAACAAGCTCAACTCTGTACTCACCGGGAACGATTGAAAAGCCTTCAATCCTGTGGTCGTTTATAATCGTCTTGTGAAGCCGCTGAACAGCAATCTGACTGTTGTTGCTTCTGTACTCGCCGTACATTTTCGTAAGAGCGTTTTCAAGCGCGTCGATAATCTGAATATCCTGCGCGTTCAGCTCGAAGCTGCTGTTGAAGATAATCGCGAAAAATTCGCAGACAAGTCCCTCATATTTTATAGCACGGCACTCTGCGCAGATTGCTCCGTTCACCAGCGAAATGCCTTCGATTTTCTCACTGCCGCCGTGAATACGCAGCCTGCTTTTGTTCAACAAAACCGATTTCAAATCGCTTTCCGACAGGTCGATTTGAAGCATAGGGCAGGTTTCAAGCGGATTTCCGGAAGCGTTGTAGGTGAGGTTTCGGAAGAACTTACCGTTATCATCGCTGTAAACGAAGATGTTTGAAGCGCCGAGAAGCTCTCCTGCCGTTTTGAACGCTTCTTTCATATAGAGCAGTCTGTCGCGTTCGTTTTTGCTGCAAAATGCCTGTAAAACAAGCGCGTAGACTTTTGAGGAGCCATTTATATTGCTGTAAATATCGGGTGCCGATGAAATATCCGCGAGCTGCTGATAAGCGGTCATAGACATTGCGGGAGAATAGCTCATATAGCAGCGTCCGCCGCTTCTGCGAGCCTCGCTGAGAGCAGCCATAGCCTCGGAGTAAACCTCTTCAAGGTGGCGCGCGTTTTTAAAGGAAGACACACCGACGCTGACGGTACAGGTGTTGCCGTCAAAGATATAGTTCTTTACACCGACAATAACGCGTTTTGCGAGATTGTCGAGAATAAGCTGTTCGTCATAAGTCACAAACATCAGAAACTCGCCGTCGCGAACTCTTGCAATAAAGCAGTCGCGCTCGCAGACGCTTATTCCGAGCAGGATTTTTGCAACGGTTTTCTGGAGATAATCCGCGTATTCCGCGCCGGATTTTGCGACAATGCCGCGGAAATCGTCAATTCCGACGGCAAGCAGCCCCGAGTTTAAATAGCGGTTTGCACCCTTGCGCTTTTCCTCGGTGAGCTCGCGGAAAGCGTTGAGGTTATATGCGTCGGTGAGCGGGTCGAGCTTATCGGAGCGCTGTTCTTCGCTGCTGTCATCGCGGGTCACGTCGAGCACTCTTCCGATGTATTTTATCGGAAGCTCGTTTTCATCGCGGACAAGCCGTCCCTCAAATTTTATCCGAATGACATCGCTGTCCTCGTTTATAACGCGGATTTCGCAGGAAACATTGTCCTCTGCGCGTTCCATTGCGGAACAAAAGCTGCTGAATTCGGGCAAATCATCTGAAAAGACGCTGCCGTTTTCGATTACGGTTTCTCTGAAATGAGAAATCGGGTCGTTTGTGTTGTTTGCGTTTGCGAAAAGCGGCTTGTACTGATAGAATAAATCATCGGCGATGTGGTATTCCCACAATCCAAAGCGGGAATATTCCGACAGAATGGAATTCTTGACCTTTTCCTCGGAAAGCGCGCGTTTCAGCCGCTCGATTTCAAATTCTTTTTCATCGGACAAATGTATCACCTCCGAATTATGCCGCACATTCCGGCATTAATTCTGTTTTTCCCACAATTCGTCAAAGTCCTTGAGCTTCATCGGCTTCGAGAAATAATAGCCCTGAACCATATTGCAGTCTATTTCTTTCAGGAAATCGATTTGGTCCTGCGTTTCGACGCCCTCGGAAATAACGTTCATTTCAAGATTTTTCGCCATATCGACAACCGACGAGATAACGGCGCGTCCCTTCTTGGAGTTTACCGTTCCGTTGAAGAACTCGCGGTCGATTTTGAGCACGTCTGCAGGGATATCCTTCAGCAGATTGAGCGAGGAATAACCCGAGCCGAAGTCGTCAATCGACAGCTTGAAGCCGATTTCGTGGAGCTTCTGCATAATTGCAATCATACGGTCGGCGTCCTCTGTGAAAACGCTTTCGGTAAGCTCCAGCTCAATGTATTCATAAGGGATTTCATACTTGTCTACAATCTCTCTCAGCCGCCAGATATAGTCGTCGTCGTTTATGTGCAGACGCGACTGGTTGACCGAGATTACGATAGGAGTTTTGCCGTTGTCGAGCCAGCGGCGGAGCATTTTGCAGACTTCCTCCAAGATGAAGAAATCCAACTCCACAACAAATCCGTTTTTCTCGGCAAGCGGAATAAAGTCACCGGGGCAGACAAACCCGAACTCCTTGCTGTTCCAGCGGATAAGCGCTTCCGCGCCGACAATCTCGCGGGAATTCGTGCCGTATTTCGGCTGGAGATAGCACTCAAACTCGCGGTTTTCGAGAGCCTGAGGCATTGCGTTTTCAAAGTCTTTTTCGCGGAGTGAAATCTCGCGGATTTTCCCGTCATAGAAAGCAACATCGCTGTTGTGCTTGTTTTTGATAGACTTTTTCGCGAGCTTGCAGCGGTCGACAGCCATTGTGAAGTCAATCGCGTCATATTTTCCGCGGCACTGTCCCAGACGGCATACACCCGCGCTGAAATTCACGGGATATTTTATAAAGAAGGAATTGCGCCTGTCAAACTCCGAGAAAATCTCGTGCAGACGCGTTTCAATTTCGTTGTCGGGAGCGTTTTTGATAAGACACGCAAAATTGTCCTCGGAAATACGCGCAAAAGGCTCCTCTTTATCGAGGCAGTCCGTGAGCGTTTTGTGCATACGCTCCAGAATACGGTCGCCCTCGTCATAGCCGAGCCGCTCGTTTATGTACTTGAACTTGTCGATATCAAGCACAGCCATAGCCAGCTTCTCCGGCGGCTTTTTCTTGATAAGTTTCGCGCAGTCGCGGAAAAACCTGCTTTTATTTTTTCCGCCCGTGAGCGGGTCTGTGTCCTGATAGCGGCGGTTTCTGATGGTGAAGAAAATAATTATTCCAATCAGCAAAACTGCGAAAACCGCTCCTACAGCAATCCAGACGTATGCGTTTTCAGAAGAAAATAAGGCGGAAATCGCACCCTCCGACGATATTTCCAGATACATTCAGAAATTCCCTCCAAAGCCATGGTAAGTCATAATAATACTAGTATAATTATACCAAATTATGTAAACGGTTTCAAGCCCTTTTTAGCAATTTTTCAATTTTTCGCCCTTTTTATTGAAAAATTTGTTAGTATTATACAATAGTTTCGTTACATAATTGTCACAAGTAGCCATTAAAAATTTCATATTCTCTTGACAAAAAACCACAATTGTGATAAAATAAGTTGGAGTTTAATCTCAAATACATATTAAAGAGGTACAAAAATGAAGTGGTACGAAAGCGCTGTATTTTATCACATTTATCCTATCGGTTACTTTGGCTGTCCGCGTGTGAATGACTTGTCAAGCGAGCCCACGCACAAAATCCTGAAGGTCATCGACGACATTCCCCATATCAAAGAGCTCGGCTGTAACGCGATTTACTTTGGGCCTGTTTTCGAGAGCGTGGCTCACGGCTATGACACAATCGATTACAGAACAATCGACCGCAGACTTGGCACAAACGATGATTTCAAAAAGGTTTGCGAGGCGCTTCACGAAAACGGGATAAAGGTTGTTCTTGACGGCGTTTTCAATCACGTCGGACGCGATTTCTGGGCTTTCAAGGACGTTCGCGAGCACAAATTTTCGAGTGCAAAAAAGGACTGGTTTCACCTGCGCGACGGAAACAGCCCCTATAACGACGGATTTTACTACGAGGGCTGGGAAGGTCACTACGAGCTTGTCAAGCTCAATTTGTACAACCCCGATGTAAAGGGTTATCTTAAAGACACAATCACCTTCTGGAAGAACGAGTTCGGCATTGACGGACTGCGACTTGACGTTGCTTATTGCCTTGACGAGAACTTCCTCAGAGAGCTTCACGGGCACTGCAAATGGCTGTCCGAGGACTTTTTCCTGCTCGGAGAAACGCTTCACGGCGACTACAACCGCTGGGCAAACGACCAGATGCTTGACAGCGTGACGAACTACGAGTGCTACAAGGGACTTTTCTCCAGCTTTAACGATATGAATATGTTTGAAATCGCACACTCGATTAACAGACAGTTCGGCTCGGAAAACTGGTGCATTTACCGCGGCAAGCACCTCTACACCTTTGTCGATAACCACGATGTAACGCGTGTTGCTTCTATTCTGAAAGTCAAGGAGCATCTCCCGCTGATTTACACGCTGATGTTTATGATGCCGGGCATTCCGTCGGTTTACTACGGAAGCGAATTCGGAATTGAGGGTGACAAGCGCGGCGGCGGTGACGACGTGCTGCGCCCCGAGTTTAATCTCGACAAGATGAAAAGCGAGGGCTTGCGCGATATGACGAAGCTTATCGGCAAGCTTGCGGATATTGAGAAAAATCACCCTGCTGCGGCAATGGGCGATTACAAGCAGGTTCAGCTCACAAACAGACAGTACGCTTTCTCGCGCTCAGCCGACGGAGAAACGCTTGTCACCGTGATAAACGCGGACGGCGCTCCCTTCACGTTCAATCTCAATATGGGCGGCGAAGCGGAAAATCTCCTCACGGGTGAAAAGGTACAGCTCGGCGGACTTACTCTCGAAGGTTATTCTTCAATGGTGCTGAAGGTTTAATGTATAAATGAAGAAATTTCTCGCTTTTTTTCTGTTAATCGCGGCAGATTTCTGGATTTCTCTCGCCGTGAATTTCGTCTTGGCAAAACTTATCGCAATTATGGCGTTTTCAATAGTGATTTTGCTTTTCGCAATTCCTATTCAGCTTGCGATAGCAGTCGGACACACGTTTCTGCTGAAAAAGGTGTATTTGCATTGGGAGAGGTTTTACATAAACAAAGTGGCGTTTGGCTGCGCCGCTGTAATTCCGATGACTTTGCCGGGGATTTATCTGTTTATCCGGCTCAACGCTCCTCAGCACTCGTCCTCGCTCGGAGATGTTTTTGTGGCAGCCGTGGCGATTGGATTTTTCGTGTATGCGTTTGAAGTTGCTATGGGCTTGCTGATTGCTCTTTCAGTCAAACGTCGCAAACCCTGAAAACGGCGGGAAATCCGCGAAATTTCCCCGAAAAACCCTTTTGCGTGAATTTTCACATCGGAGGTGATTGTCTTGTCCGACAACGTTGACATCTGGCTTTGGCTCACAATGGTGATGAAGCCGAACAACCCGCGGCTTGGCAAAATCCTCTCGGAGTGCGGTTTCAATGCGGCGAAAGCGGGCGTGATAATCCGCGACGGGCGCGACCCTGAACTCACCGCCGGCGAGATTTCCCGCGCAAAAGCGATAAGGCTCGGCACGGTTCGGGAGTTTGCGGCATTCTGCGAAAAAAGCGGCGTTTCGATAATTTCCTACGAGAGCGAGAATTACCCCGAAAATCTCCGGAAAATCGAAAATCCGCCCGCGGTTTTGTTTGCTCTGGGCAATGTTGACGGGCTTAACCGCGCACCCCTGCTCACGGTTGTGGGAACGCGGAATGTGTCGGATTACGGGATTTCCGTGACCGATTACCTTGTGAAGCCGCTGGCGAAAGCGGGAACGGTTATCGTGAGCGGAATGGCTCTCGGCACGGACAAAGCCGCTCACAGCGCTTGTCTTGAAGTCGGCGGGAGAACGCTTGCTTTTCCGGGGTGCGGGGTGCTGGAAACTCACCCTGCCGAAAATGCCGGCCTCAAAGCGAAAATTCTCGAAAACGACGGCGCGGTAATCAGCGAGCTGCTTCCCGACGAAAAGGCTTCTTCGTGGTATTTCAAGCGGCGTGACGCGGTTATGGCGGGAGTTTCTCACGCGGCGCTGGTTGTAGAGGCTGCGCAAAAAAGCGGAAGTCTTGTCACGGCGGAATGTGCGAAAAAACAGGGAAAAACGGTTTTTGTTGTACCGCCGCGAGATATAACTTCGGGTGATTTCTCGGGAAACGCTTCGCTTATCCGCTCGGGAGCGGTTTCGGTGTTTGACTTCTCGGACATCGCGGACGTTCTTGAAAAAACGGGCAAAAACGCGGATTTCAGGGCTGCCGTGAAAATGGAGCGCGAAAATTCCCCGAAAAAGGAAAATCCGGCAAAAGCTCCCGAAAAAACCGCTGAAATTCCCGAGGAGAGCAAACCCGTGGGGGCTGTCGCTGAAAGCGCGCTCGAAGGGCTGTCCGATACGGAAAAGCTTATCGTAAAGTCGCTTGGAGAGTGCCCCGACACGACCGAAAGCATTATGGAAAAGCTCTCGCTGGATTACGGGACGGCTATTGAGGCGATTATCTCCCTTGAAATCAACGGTCTGATTGAACGCGGGAACAACGGCTTTTACAGTGTGAAATGAATGTTGTCGAAAATGCACAAAATTCGACGGCAAAATTCTATACATCGCGCACTTGATTTTTTCTGAAAATATGTTAAAATAATTATGTGATAGTGTGATAGTCACGAAATATTGTTAGGAGGTAATTCACTATGGCATATCAGATTTCCGATGATTGCATCGCTTGCGGCGCTTGCGCAGACGGCTGCCCCGTAAACGCTATTTCCGAAGGCGACGGCAAGTATGTTATCGACGCAGACGCTTGTGTTGACTGCGGTGCTTGCGAAGGCACCTGCCCTGTAGGCGCTCCCAAGCAGGCTTAATTAATCGAAGCTGCATACATAATCCCCGCTTATTCGAGCGGGGATTTTATTTTTCCTGTTGCAATTTCTGCGAAAATGTAGTATAATATATATGTGTATAATATGGCAAGTCCCACAATGCTACAAGTTGAAGGGTGATTGATTTTATGAAGCTTATCTTTGCTATTATCAACAACGACGACAGCCATTCTGTTCAGCAGGCGCTTACAAAAAGCGGTTTCCAGACCACAAAGCTCTCCTCCACGGGCGGCTTTCTTATGGCGGGAAATACCACTTTTATGGTTTGTGCGGAAGATGACAAGGTTGACGAGGCTATTGATGTTATCAAGGTGCATTCTCATAAAAGAAAGCAGTTTGTGCCGAATTCTTCCGCTTATATCAACAGCAGCTTCACGGGAATTCCCGTTGAGGTAACTGTCGGCGGTGCAACCGTTTTCGTCACGAATATCGAGAAGTTTGAAAAGGTATGACAACGCTTTACGGTAAGGACGAGCTGAAGGAAATCCTTGACGAAACCGCGCGAAAGGGAAGACTTTCCCACGCGATTATGTTTTCGGGGAGAAAAGGCTCGGGAAAAAAGGTTATGGCGCGCTATGCGGCACGGCTTTTTTTGTGCGGGAATAATGCCTGCGGGGATTGCCCGACTTGTCGGAATATCGATATGAACGCGCACCCCGATGTGATTTTCGTAAAGGAGACGCTTGGCGGGAAGTATTCTATGGAGCCGCTGAAGGAGATTATCCGAGGGACTGTCGTGAAGCCGAACAACGGCGACCTCAAAGTCTACGTTTTCGAGGACTGCGACACGATGATTTCCCAGCACCAGAACGCTCTGCTGAAGCTAATCGAGGAGCCCGCCGCACATCTGCGTTTTATCTTCACCTGCGAGAACACAAATCTCGTGCCGATAACGGTGATGTCGCGCGTGACGCTTTACGAGGTGCCCGAAACCGATATTGAGAGCTGCGTGAAATGCCTTGTTGACGAGGGCGCGGACAAAAAGCGTGCCGAGGAGCTTGCGGACATTTTCTCGGGAAATATCGGCGAGTGCAAGGCGGTGCTTTCGGACAGCGACGGTGAAACGCGCATTATCGAAACCGCGAAAAAAGCGGCAGCGGCAGCAGCGGTAAAGGACGGCTTCGGGACTGCGGCTGCGCTTTCCGAGGCAAAGGACAGAGCCGAGCTTTCGGCGGTTTTCGGGTATTTCACAAGGATTTTCCGTGACGCGCTTGCCGTGAAAACGGGAGCGGAGGCTGAATTTTTCGACAAGAAGACCGCGAAAACGGCTGCCGGAAATTTCACCGAGGAAGAGCTTCTCGCGGTACTTGACGCTGCGTTTGAGATTTCCGCAAACGAGATTTACAATCTGAATGCCGCTCTCACAGAGGCTTATTTTACAACGATTTTCGCGAAATAAGAAAGGAATATAATGGAAAAAGATTTGGATTATTACACGGAGAAAATTTCTCCGAAAAAGAATGTGGATAACACGCAAAAGCCGCAAACCGAGCCTGTTTCCCGTGAAAAAAGCTCGGACGGTATGGCTGAAATCATCGGTATCCGTTTTAAGGACGTGGGAAAGGTTTATTACTTTTCACCCGGCGGAATTGCGTTCAAGCGCGGCGATAAAGCAATCGTGGAAACGGTTCGCGGAATTGAATGCGGCGACATAGTTCTCCCGAACAGAAAAATCGACGAGAAATCTCTGGTTTCTCCGCTGAAAAAGGTTCTTCGCAAGGCTGACGCAAACGATATCGCGCAAGCCGAGAAAAACCGCGAAAAGGAAAAGGAAATTATGAAGACCTTTTCCGAGAAAATCGCAAGACATAATCTCGATATGAAGCCGATTGACGTGGACTGTACGTTTGACGGAACGAAAATTCTGTTCTATTTCACGTCCGAGGGAAGAGTTGACTTCCGCGACCTTGTAAAAGACCTTGCTGCAATTTACCGTACAAGAATTGAGCTTCGTCAAATCGGCGTGAGAGATGAAGCGAAAATGCTCGGCGGTCTCGGAATTTGCGGAAGACCTTTCTGCTGTTCAAGCTTTCTCGGAGAGTTTCAGCCCGTTTCAATCAAAATGGCAAAGGAGCAGTCGCTTTCGCTTAACCCGACAAAAATCTCCGGCACCTGCGGCAGACTTATGTGCTGCCTGAAATACGAGCAAAACTGCTACGAGGACTTCCTCAAAACCACTCCGAAAGTCGGCGCATTTGTCGATACCGCGGAGGGACGCGGCGTTGTACAGGACGCAAATCTGCTCACGGGTATGCTCACGATAAAGCTCGACAAAAAGCCCGATGTGCCGTTTATCGTCAACAAGGAAGAGGTCAAGGTTATCAAGGACGCGCAGATTAAGCTCAACCGCGATGAAATCAAGGCTCTCAAAAATCTCGAAGACAAGTGAGGGGTAATCTATGGCTTCAAACTGCGATGAATGCGTAAATTACGTCTACGATGATTTTGACGATTGTTACACCTGCCTTGTAAATCTCGACGAGGACGAAATGTACAGATTTTTGCAGGGAACAAACTACGACTGCCCGTATTTTGAGCTCGACGATGAATACAAGCTTGCACGAAAACAATAAGCATTATGCAAAATAATTCACAGACCGTGTAACAGTTCGTCTGCTGCACGGTTTGTTTTTTGTGCAAAATTGTGCAAAACAGATAAAATGCGCTGTTGGAATTGTTCTAATTTTAGATTGTTGCTCAAATCTCTTGAAATTCTTGTAGAAAAAGTGTATAATATAATGGAATTCAAATGCAATTTTACCAAGTGAAAGGGGTATTTTAAATTATGAAATCGCCGATGTCCAAGGACGAGATTTTAAAACAGCTCAAAACCATTCTGGAATATGATTACAGAACCGACGCAAAGGAAGCAAACGTAACTCAGATTTACCGCGCGCTTTCCACTATCGTTGTAAATTATATGAAGGAAAAGCGTCACAACTTTATGCACGACGCTAACTCCCACGGCAAAAAGCAGGTTTATTACCTTTCTATGGAGTTCCTTATGGGACGCTCCCTCAAGACCTCTTTGTACAATCTCGGTCTTCAGGACGAGGTTACGGCGGCTCTTGATGAAATCGGAGTAAAGATTGAGAAAATTTACGAGGAAGAGCCCGACGCAGGTCTTGGAAACGGCGGTCTTGGACGTCTGGCAGCTTGCTATATGGACGGTCTTGCTACCTGCGACTATCCCGCGACAGGCTATTCTATCCTTTACGAATACGGTATCTTCAAGCAGAAAATCGTTGACGGCTGGCAGACAGAGCTCCCCGACAACTGGCTTCCCGGCGGCGGCGCTTGGCTTGTTCCCGTACCCGACCAGGCTGTTGAGGTTCGCTTCGACGGTCACATCAACGAGAGCTGGGATAACAACTATCACCGCCTCGACTATGTCGGCTATAACAGCGTAAATGCCGTTCCTTATGATATGTACGTTTCCGGCTACGACAGCAAGGGTGTTTCCAAGCTTCGTCTGTGGAGCGCAGAGGCTATGTCCTTCGATATGAACGCGTTCAACACCGGCGACTACACCAAGGCTCTCGGTGCAAACAACATCGCGCACTCGATTTCCAAGGTTCTTTACCCGAACGACAACCACGCAGAGGGCAAGGCTCTCCGTCTTCGCCAGCAGTACTTTATGTGCGCGGCTTCCGTGGGCGATATCATTATGCGCCACATGAGAGTATACGGCAATATGGATAACTTCCACGAGAAGGTTGCAATCCACATCAACGATACTCACCCCACTCTCGCAATTCCCGAGCTGATGAGAATTCTGCTCGACGAGTGCGGTTACACTTGGGAGAAATCCTGGCACATCGTTACAAACACCTTTGCTTACACCAACCACACCGTTATGGCAGAGGCTCTCGAAAAGTGGGACCAGCCGCTTGTTGAGAAGATTTTGCCGAGAATTTACCAGATTATCTGCGAAATCAACCGCCGTTACTATGAGGACATCATGAACCGCACAGGCGACTCCGAAAAAGCAAACAAGATGTGCATCATGAAGGACGGAAAAATCCACATGGCAAATCTCTGCGTTGCGGCTTCGCACAGCGTAAACGGTGTTTCCAAGCTGCACAGCCAGATTATCAAGGATGACGTTTTCCGTCAGCAGGCTCTCGACAAGCCCTATCAGTTCAAGAATGTCACAAACGGTATCGCTTACCGCCGCTGGCTGCTCCAGAGCAACAAGGGACTTACCGACCTGCTCACAGAGTGCATCGGCGAGGGCTTCAAGAAGGACGCTTCCGAGCTTATCAAGTTCCAGGTGTTCGCAAACGACGCTTCCGTTCTCGAAAAGCTCGGCAAAATCAAGCGTGCAAACAAGGAGCGCTTCGCTCAGTACGTTGAGAAAACAACCGGCACAAAGCTGAACGTTGACAGCATTTTCGATGTACAGGTTAAGCGTCTGCACGAATACAAGCGTCAGCAGCTCAACGCGATGAACATTATCGCTGACTACAACTTCCTCAAACAGAACCCGAACGCTCCGTTTGTTCCCAAGACCTACATTTTCGCGGCAAAGGCAGCTCCCGGCTATTATATCGCAAAGCAGATTATTAAGATGATTTGGTGCATCGGAGAGGAGCTCAAGCACGACCCCATTCTCCGCGAAAAGCTTCAGGTTGTCTTCCTCGAGGACTATTGCGTAACGCTCTCCGAAATCCTTATGCCTGCCGCTGAAATCTCCGAGCAGATTTCTCTCGCGGGTACTGAGGCTTCCGGTACGGGTAATATGAAGCTTATGCTCAACGGTGCGCTTACAATCGGCACTTACGACGGCGCAAACGTTGAAATTCACGAGGCTGTCGGCACCGACAACATCTTCATCTTCGGTATGAGAACACCCGAAGTAAACGAGATGAGAATGCGCGGCTACAACCCGCAGAGCTACATCGACAGCAATCCCGTTATCAAGAACGTTATCGAGAGAATGTATAACGGAATTAACGGCGCGACCTTCCAGGAAGTTGCCGACTCTATCAAGAACAAGGACTTCTACATGGCGCTTGCTGATTTCGACAGCTATCGCGGAACTCAGGCTTACGCTTCCGAGGTTTACAAGAACGCAAACGAGTGGAACAAGAAGTCGCTGTTCAACATCGCAGGCGCAGGTCGCTTCTCGGCAGACAGAGCCGTTCAGGACTACGCTCGCGACATCTGGAATTTGAAGTAATTGAATATGGTTTCTCCCCCACGTTTGCGGGGGAGAAATATGTATAAGGAGTGAGATTATGAAGCTTGCAGAAGCGCTTAATCTGAGAGCGGATATCGCAAAGAGAATATGTCAGCTCGGCTCGCGGCTTCAGAACAACGCGCTTGTACAGGAGGGTGAAAAGCCCGCTGAAAATCCCGAGTTGCTTTTGAAGGAGCTTGACGAGCTTGTCACGCAGCAGGAGGAGCTTATCTCGCGGATAAATCTCACCAACGCAAAAACCGTGTCCGAGGGCAAAACGCTCACCGAGATGATTGCACACAAGGACACCGTGAGAACAAAAATCGAAGTTTTGCGCGGTTTTCTTGACGCGGCTTCGAGAACCGTTCCTCGCGGACTTCGCTCGGAGATTAAGATTTTGAGCACGGTGAATGTTTCGCAGCTCAGAAAACAGGTTGACTTGCTTGAAAAGGATTTTCGCGAAACCGATGTGAAAATTCAGGCGCTCAACTGGAACACGGATTTGCTTTAATTGAATTTCGAGTGCGGTGACGGGCGAGCGCTGCCTCTTGTCGGACGGAGGAATTAGCCCGACAGTAGGTTGCGCTGCGGAGCAGGCGCGAAGGTTCAAGCCCTTCAATTGTTACGCTCAAAAAGTTACAAGCGCATTTTTAATGTTAATTTTACTGCCACAGTGCTGACGTTATCGCAGGGTGGGTAAGGGGATTTTTTATGAGTATGCCGATTTTTGATTGTTTTGACACAGCGTATAAGCACCCTTTCGGTGCAATTCGTCGCGGTCAGCCGTCTATGTTCAACATCAGACTTCCGAAGTGTTTTCAGGTTTCGGGACTTACGCTTGTTATGTTCCGTCCGGGATATAAAGAGCGCTTTATCGAGCTTGATTTGCAGGACGAGAGCGGAAACGACAACATCTTTTCGGGCGTCTTTACCCCTAATAATGTCGGCGTTCACCACTATTATTTCACGGGAGTTATCGACGGCAGACGCCGCTATATCAAGCGCACGGGTGCAAATATCGGTGTGTTTGAGGGCGAGGAGCTTTTCCAGCTCACGGTTTTTGACGAGAATTTGTACACACCCGATTTCATCAGAGGCGGGATAATGTATCAGATTTTCCCAGACAGATTTGCAAAAAGCGGTGAACACCACGAAAATGTGCCCGGTGACAGAGTATTGCGCGACGATTGGTACGGTGTGCCGTATTATCGTCCCGATGAAAAGGGAATTGTCCGCAACAACGACTTTTTCGGCGGCGATTTGAAAGGCATTATTCAGAAGCTGCCGTACATCGAGTCGCTTGGTGTGACCGTGATTTACCTCAACCCGATTTTCGAGAGTCAGGAAAATCACCGCTATTCCACGGCAAACTATGAAAAAATCGACCCGCTTCTCGGTACCGAGGAGGATTTCAAGGAGCTTTGCAAAAAAGCGGGAGAAATGGGTATCGACATAATCCTTGACGGTGTTTTCTCGCACACGGGCGCAGACTCGATTTATTTCAACAAATTCGGGCGCTACGGCGACAACACGGGCGCTTATCGCGACAGAAACAGCCCTTATTTCCCGTGGTACAGCTTCACGGCTTATCCCGACAGATACGAGAGCTGGTGGGGAATTTCCACGCTCCCGAATGTTGACGAGAACAATCCCGCTTATACGAATTACATTTGCGGCGATGACGGAATTTTGCAGAAGTGGATTAAGCTCGGAGCGCGCGGCTGGCGACTTGACGTTGCCGACGAGCTGCCCGATGAATTCCTCGACAACCTCAACAAATCCGTCAAGAAAATGGGTGCAGACAAGGTAATCTACGGCGAGGTCTGGGAGGACGCGTCAAACAAGGAGAGCTATGGCGTCCGCAGACGTTATCTTATCGGCGGACAGCTTGACAGCGTGATGAATTATCCCTTCAAGGAGGCAATTCTGAACTACGTCAAATACGCAGACGCGAGAGCCTTCACCGACTCAATTCTCACGATTATCGAGCATTACCCGAAGCCCGCTGTGGATATGCTGATGAATTTCATCTCTACGCACGACACCGAGCGCGCTCTGACAAGGCTCGCAGGAGAGGAAGTCGGCTGGCACGACAAGGACTGGCAGTTTGAACATCACCTCTCGCCTTCGGAGTACGTTTACGGCATTTCGCTTATTAAATGCGCAATGGTATTGCAGTTTTTCCTGCCGGGTGTTCCGTGCATTTACTACGGCGACGAAGCGGGAATGGAAGGCTATCGCGACCCGTTCAACCGCTGCTGTTATCCGTGGGGACACGAAAATATCGAGCTTATTGACTTCACACGCGGACTTGCAAAGGTTCGTCGCGGAACGCGCGCCTTTGAACAGGGTGATTTGCGCTTTATTCACGTTGACGACAACGTTTGCGTATTCGCGCGCTGCGACAAAATCAACCGCGATGCAGCGATTATCTATCTCAACAAGTCCACGCAGACGAGAACTTTTGACATCGTGAACGAGCAAACGGATATGTTCACCGATTTCAAGCCCGCGTTTGACCGCTTTGACAGAGGAATTTCCGGCGGCAAAATCACGGTTGCTCCGTTTGATTACGGCGTGATTTATTGCAAGGCGTGATTTTTGATATTATAAACCCCGCCGAGTGTTTTCGGCGGGGTTTTGTTATTTCAGATTTTCTTCTTTCCGGTAAAACGCGCGCGTCATCACGTCAAATTCCTCGTCCGTGCAAACAGCTCTGCAAGCGGGAATGAAGCTTTTCGTTACCTTGAAGCATTCGCGGATTGTATCGCAGGGGTAATTCTCGCACTGCCCGCAGTTTTCGACATTGTTTTCGCTCACGCAGCTCACGATATTATACCGACACCAATTGCCCGTCGAGCAGCCCGTACAGGAAATCTCCTCGTTTGAAACAACGCGGTCGCGATAGCCGATTTTGTGCCACAGAACTGCGGTTTTGTGCAGCTCCTCGGGGGTTTTCTCAAACGGCGGCTTTGTGTATCTCGGACAAACCGCGCAGTCGTTTCCGCAGGCAGCTATGATTTTCTCGCTCATTTTTCCTCCTATATACAAAAGCCGCCTTTTTGAAAAGCGGCTTTGTTTTTTTAATTACTTTGCAGAAGCCTTTTTCTTGCTCTTGCGCTCCTGATGCCAAATCCAGAGCGGACCTGCAAGGCAGAGCGAGGAGTAGAAGCCGACCAGCATACCGATTGCAAGCGGGATTGAGAACGAGAGAATTGAAGTTGTTCCCAGAAGCGCGCAGACAATCGAAATCGAAACCATCGCGGTAACCGTCGTAGCCGTCGTGATAATCGAGCGGCTCAGCGTCTGGTTTATCGAGAGATTTACAAGCTCGCGGTCGGTGAACTTTCCGCCGAATTTCGCACGGTTTTCACGCAAGCGGTCGTAGATAATGATTGTGTTGTTAATCGAGTAACCGAGAAGCGTGAGGATAACCGCCATAAAGTTCGAGTCGAGCGCCATTCCTCCGAAAACGTAAACCGCGTAGGTGAGCGCAACGTCGTGCAAGAGGCAGATAATCGCGATTACACCTGCGCTCCAGCCTCCGATTTTCTTGAAGCGGAACGCGATATAAACAACCAGCAGAACAAACGCTACAATAACCGCAATAAGGCAGCTTATGAAGAACTGCGAGCCCGAGGAAGCGGAAACGTTCGTGGTGTCGAGGTTTACAATCTTGTTGTCGGGGAACGCTTTTTCGAGGTGCTCGGAAACGTTCTGGAGCATTTCATCGTCCATTTTCTCGTCCGCCGCAAACGAAACCACAATCGTGTTCAGATTGCCTGTGAAGCTGGTTCCCGTGGTAACGGTAGCTCTCGAAGTGCCGAGGCTTTCAACCTGTGCCTTGATATCGTTTGTGCTGATTTCTCCCTCGTAGGAGTAGGTTATCATCGTACCGCCCTTGAAGCGAATGTCAACGGCAACGCCGATGATAAACGTGCAGGCAACGGTGATTGCGATAAGCGCAGCCGAAGCAATTACGAAAATCTTTCTCTTGCCGACAAAATCGAGCTTTGTCTTAGGCATAACCTCGATATTCTTGACGGTTTCCTTGCCCTTTTCGGCATTGTCGGTCGGCATATCCTTCTTGGAAACGCCGAAGAACGCGGGCTTTCTGAAGCACTTGAACTTTGAAAGAGCGATTGTCATAAGTCTTGTAGCCCAGCAAGCCATAATGAAGTTCATTATAACACCTGCGAGCAAGGTGTAGCCGAACGAGTAAATCGTGCCTTCTGTGGAAGCGCCGAACCACGTTCCGAACACCGCCATAAGGATAAGCGCCACGATGATTACCGTGAGGTTGGAGTCGAGGATTGCCGTAAATCCGCGCGAGAAGCCGTTTTTCAGCGCACCGTCAATGGTTCTTCCCGCTTTCAGCTCTTCCTTAATTCTTTCCGCAGAAATAACGTTTGCGTCAACACCCATACCTATCGACAGGATAATACCGGCGATACCGGGAAGCGTGAGCGAGGACGCGTTGTTGAACGCGAAGAAGCCCGTGATAGCTGCAAACATACCTGCAACCTGTCCGGTAAGCGCGATTACCGCGACAAAGCCCGGCAGCCTGTAATATACAATCATAAATACCGCGATAAGAGCAAACGCGATAAGTCCCGCGAGAGCCATTGCGTCACGAGCGCCTGTACCCAGAATGGGTGAAATCGTCGAGAGGCTCTTGACTTCCAGCTTGAACGGAAGCGCACCGCCGTTTATCTTGTCGGCAAGGTCCTTCGCGGTTTCAGCCGTGAAGCTGCCGGAAATCTCGCAGGAGCCGTTCGACAGCTTCTCCTGAACCTCGGGAGCGGAAATGCAGGTGTCGTCCATCCAGATTGAAATCTGTTCTCCGACAAGTCTGCCTGTTGCTTCGGCAAATTTATCCTTGCCGCTGTCCTTGAGCTTAAGCTGAACGATATATTTATCTGTTTCGCCGTTATAGCCCGCCTGAGCGCTCTGAACATCAGCACCCGTGAGAATGATGTTCTCGGTATCGCCCGTGGGCTTTCCGTCGTCGTCGGTTTCGTACTTCTCGCGGAATGTGAGCATCGCAGTTTCACCGATTTCCTTGACAGCCTGCTGCGGGTCGAAGGAGTTATCGCCGCTCTGCCACGGGAACTGCACAATAATCGCGTTTGTCGCGATATCGACGTAAACGTCATAGTCGTTGATATTTTTCGACACAAGACGCGTTTCCATAATGGATTTCGCAGCGTTGAGGTTATCCTCGGTGACGGTGTTTTCCTTCGCGTAATCCTCGGGAACGCCGAACGTTACGTTTACGCCGCCGCGTATGTCTATTCCCCATCTTATGTCGTCAATTCCCCATACATAGTAGTTCTTGATATCGCCGTTATAGGTTTTGACGCCCATTGTGCTGAGCACGGTAAACGCGATTATCAGGAGAAATACGACAAAGAAAACGGGTTTTGTGATTTTGCTTTTTTTCAATATCTTCACTCCGTTCTTATATTTTAAGTTGCCTTAAAGACAATTCAACATTCTATTATTATAGCACAGTTTGTCCGAATTGTCAAGGGCTTTTCACAAGCGCTCCGAAACATAAAAACAGTAAAATTCCATTGATTTTTGCGGAATAATTTACCGATAATCCGAAACAATATATTCTGATGAATTTGTCAAGGGGTTGAAAATATGAAAAAAGCAATAGCGGCTGTGGCGGTGTTTGCACTTGCTGCGGCTTTTGTTCCTGCGTTTTTGCCGACGATAATCGAGAGTTCTGCGCCCGTTTGCAGCGTGACCTCGCCGATTGTCCGGACATTCTGTGAAACCGTGGACGGCGCGGGTGAGTTTTCCTACAAAAGCGAGCACGAAATAACCTGCGCGCTGCCCGTGGTTATCGAGCGGCTTTATGTTGAAGAGGGTGAATTTGTGGAAACGGGAGAGGTTGTGGCTCTTGTGGACAAAAAATCGTCCGCTGCGTTTATACAAAGCCTCGGACGAATGAATATGCTGAATTTTGCCGCGACGGATTTACAGGCGGCAGCGTCGCTTATTCCCGAAAAAATCACCGCTGACTGCTCGGGACGGGTGATTTCGACGTGCGGCTCGAACAGCGCTGTTCAGAGCGGAACGGGCATTGTCACGATTGCAAACGGGGGTGAGCTCGGGATTGTCGCTGCGGTAAGCGAGCTGGATATCGCGAAAATTCAGCTCGGGCAGGACGTGACTTTCACCCCCGCGGCTTATCCCGACGAGGTTTTTTTCGGAAAGGTAAGCGAGATTTCTTCTGCTGCGAGAAGCCGATATAACGGAGCTGTGCTTGAAACGGTCGTTGACGTGAGGATAACTCCGGACGTGCCCGACGAGCGCTTTAAATCGGGGCTTTCCACCGATGTTTCGATAATTCTGTCCGAGTCTCGCGAGATTGTGGTTTTGCCGTATTCCGTGATTGAACAGGACGACGCGGGAGAATACGTCTATGTTTACGAGAGCGGGCAGGCTGTCAGACGTGAAATAAAAACAGGCAAGGAGTTCGCGGACGGCACGGAAATCCGCTTCGGGATTTCGGAAAACGATGAGATTTTCTCCGAGCCGAAAGCGGTTGAAGGGAAGAAATACGTTCGCGTTGAGGGTGAAAATGCTTAATATTCTGAAAAACATATTCCGTGCGAAAATCCGTTCTGTGCTCACAATGGCGGGGATTGCCGTGGGAATTTTCTCGGTGACGCTTATTTCAACGGTCGGCGCGGTAGGCACGGAGCAGGTGAGCTCAACCCTTGTCACAATGGGAGTTGACACGCTTCTTGTACAGGCTGCGGGCAACTCGGTTTCGGTTACTCTCACGGACGATGACGTTTTTGAGGTGAGGAAAATCGACGGTGTTTCGGACGTAATGCCGCTTATGGCAAGTATCACCGAGGCAAAAATGATAAACCGCCGCGTTGACTGCTATGTGTGGGGTGTGGACAAGTCCGCAGACAAGCTGATTTCGCTTCGCGCAAAGCACGGCAGGCTTATCACAAATTCCGACAGCGCCGCGCTTTCAAAGGTCTGTGTGGTTGACGAGAGCTTCGCGGAGGAGGTTTACGGAAGAAGCAATATCGTCGGAAAAAAGCTGAGAATGTTTCTCGGCGGGAAATACCACGAATTCTCGATAATCGGCGTCGCGCAGTCGGGGCTGTCGTCGCTTCAGGGTATGCTGACGAATATCATGCCGGGATTTATGTATATCCCGATTACCACAATGCAGCACCTCTGCGGGAGAACAACCTATGATAAAATCGCCGTAAAGGTGAGCGAGGACGATTTTTCCCCGAAAACCGTCACAAATGCGCTTGACCTCAAAAACGGGCACGTTGACGGGTATATCTGCAACAATCTGCTCTCGCAGAAAAGTCAGCTTGACGATATCCTGTCGATTGTCACGACCGCGCTTTCGATGACCGCGGGAATATCGCTTGTGGTTTCGGGGATTTCGGTGATGACCGCGATGATGATGAGCGTGAGCGAGCGCACCCGCGAAATCGGTATCAAAAAGGCAATCGGCGCGCGAAAGCGGGATATCCTCGGGGAGTTTCTCGCGGAAAGCGTGCTGCTTACGCTTCTGGGAAGCCTCTCGGGAATTGTCGCGGGACTTGCGGTTTCGTTTGCGGGCTGCGTGATTTTGGGAGTGCCGTTTTCGGTGAATATCGGCTCGCTTGTGATTTCGGCGGTTGTGACGGCGCTTCTGGGAGCGGTTTTCGGAGCCTATCCCGCGGCAAAAGCGGCAAAGCTAAATCCCGCGGAGGCTCTCAGAATGTGAGAAAATGCGTGTTTTACAGCACGCACTACATAGAAATCATCGCCTGCAAAAGCCGCACAAAGCAAAGCCAGAAATTCATTCGCGGGATATCGTCTTTCGCGACAATATCCGACCGAAAAACCTCAGCGCCGTCAACGGTGACAAGATACTCCCCGACAAACTGCCCCTTTTCAATGGGTGCTTCGAGCTGCTCGACAAAGGTGTATTCGTACTTCACGTCCTTTGCTCGACCTTTTTTGATAACGCACTCCTCGCCCTGATTTTTGATAATCGGCGTGGTTTCGGAGAGCGTGCCGCGTGTGACTTTTATCGGTTTGAGATTGTTGAAATTAATTTCGGGGGAAAACAGCTCGAAGCTGCTAAAGCCGTAGTCAAGGAGATTTTCGCACACATCGAAGCGCTCGCTGTCCTCTGCGCAGCCGAGCGTTACCGCGACCAGCCGCATATTATTCCGCTCCGCGCAGACCGTAAGACAGCAGCCCGCAGCGTCGGTTGTGCCGGTTTTTCCGCCGAGAATACCGTTGTAATAGCGTATCATTTTGTTTGTGTTGACAAGCTGCGTTTCACCGCCGCGAAGATAGTCAACCCACGTCAGAAACCACCCTCTCAGCACCTCGTGCTTCATCAATTCTGCGGTGACGATTGCGATATCGTGAGCCGTTGAGTAGTGCCCGTCAGCGTCAAGTCCCGTGCAGTTTTTGTAGCGCGTTGAGGTCATTTTGAGTTCTTTCGCGCGCTTATTCATCAGCTTGACGAAAACCGCTTCACTTCCCGAAAGGTGCTCTGCGAGAGCCACGCAAGCGTCATTCGCGGAGTTCACGATAACCGCTTCAAGCAGCTCTGCGACCGTCATTTCCTCTCCCGCAGTAAGCCAGATTGTCGAGCCCTCGGTTTTTGAAGCTTCGCCCGAGGCTTTGACTTTTTCTTCAAGCGTGAGCTTTCCCTTGTCGATTGCCTCTGCAAAAAGGAGCAGCGACATTGTTTTCGTGACGGACGCAATCGGCAGCTTTTCATCGGCATTTTTTGAAAAGAGAACTTGCCCCGTGTTCGCTTCAAATAGGATTTCGGATTTCCCCGAGGAAGCGGGATTTGCGCTCTCGGCAAGCGCGGTTGAACCGATAGAAAACAGCGTGAGAACGCTCAAAAGCAAGCAGATAAATTTTTTCATAAAAGCTCCTTTTCGGTTGCGGGTTTTGTAAATTTATATGACTTGTCTTGCAATTTATGCAAAATAAAAGCACGAGAAGATTATCTCTCGTGCTGAATTTTAGTCCTCCGAGCCTTCGAGGAAATAGCTAGCTTCCATATCCGCAACCGAAAGCGCAAACGCAAGCGGGTATTTTTCGAGCGCTCTGCCGATTGTGTTTTTGTCCTCGGTGCCGGAAAAGCCCATATGCCAGCGGATTGCCATAGCTTCCTCGCGCGTCAGCCGCATAAACCCGCTTATCATATAGACGCTTTTTTCACCGTGACCGTAAGGGAGGTTGTCGTGGATTTCGTAATATGGCACTTTTTCCCATTGTCCGGTTTTGTCGTTTTTGGAGTTGCGGTAGGAAACGCGGTAGATGTTGACCTTGCACAAATCGTGCAGTAATGCGACAATAGCCGCGGTTTCCGCGTTTGCTTCAAGCTTGTACATATCCTTCACGCGTCCTCTTTCAAGATACGCGACAAGGCACTTATAAACATTCAGCGAGTGCCGCAGAAGTCCGCCTTCAAAAGCGTTGTGATAACGGGTTGACGCGGGAGCCGTGAAAAAATCGCTCTTGTTTTCAAGAAAATCAAGCAGCTTGTCTGCGCCCTCACGCTTTATATTTTCGGTGAAAATCGAGATAAACTCTTCTTTTTCGGTCATTTTACTTTCCTTTCAGCAAAAGGTAAACTCCGTCGTTTTCGGGCAGCATAAGCATAGTGCCGTTTTCGGAAATTGCCAGCACTGCGGGTTTCACCCCGAAATACTCCTTTGCGCGCTCGCTGCTTGTTTTAATTTCTTCCGAGTTGATATAAGCAGGCTTTGCCTCGGAGAATTTCTCAAAAAAGTTCTTCCGCGGTGTTTTTGCAATAACAGTCGGCTGAAAAAACGGCTCGTCTGCATTGATGAGAACATCGGCGAGATAATCGGCTTCGTTTTCAGTCGCGTCGGAAATGCAGTCGACAATAAGCAGCAGCGGAAACCAATCTTCGTTTTCGCAGTCCGAAAGCGCCTTTTTCAGCTCTTTCACAATATCCCGCGGCTCTTGCGGGAAAACGCACTCGCATCCGAGAATTTTCTCCGCTGTTTTTACCGTCGGCAGCATATCGCTGTACTGAAAGTCCCTGAAATCGGGATAAAATTTTGCATAAGCGCGGTCGATGTATTTCGACAATCTTCCGTAATAATCCTCGTCATACGGCGTGAAAAGATATGCTTCGTCCTTGAATTCCTCAGAGTTGTACTTTTCCGTGCCGAAATAATCCTCAGCGCAGGCGTCCACATCTGCGGGGTAAAAGAACTCAAAATTGTGGTGATTGAAGTCGTAATAATCCCGCGCAAATGCGTAGCCCAGAAAGCTGAAATGGTAAACCGCAAGCTCTCCGGTCATCGCGATTTTGAGGAATTTTCGCAAATCGCCGGGATTTCCGCTCTTGACTTTCTCGATTAAATCGGGAAACTGCTCGAAGAAATCCCTGCTGTAAAGGTCGTGCTCGATGCACCAGCGCAAAAACATCGCGATGTGATTTCCTGCATTCATTGTGCTTATCGGCAGGTCCTTTTCAAGGATTTTTTTCGCGTGGTCAGCCATTGAGTCGATAAGGTTGTACTCCTCGCAGACAGGCTCGCGGTTGATATCCACAATGTGAGAAACACCGTTCATTTTTTCGAGAAGCGCGTGGGTGTCGTTGTTGCGCTTGAACAGCATTTCATCGCGGTAAATAGGGAGAACCTCGAAGAAATTCACCCGTTCACCGTTCGGCAGCTCGCAAAAATCCGCGCCCTGTTCAACGTCCTCGGGGTAAATCAAAAGCGAGCCGCAAAGTCCCGTGTTTTCGGCAAAGCTCCCGCCGTTATCGACGGTGTGTCCCCAGCCGAGCCACGTTTCGCAGTTTATCGGAAGCCGCGCCAGACTTTTCAGCAAGCCTATCGGCCAGAACCACTCCTCGGAGTTTTCGCCGACTTTCCAGTCGGGAGGAAGGCAGATTAAAAGCTCGGCTCTGCCTAGTTTCTCGGCGTCAAGCTCCTCGGGAATATCCATAACGTGCGCACCCATTCCCGCGGTCAGAAGCGTGTAATAATTGCGCTCTTTTGTCGGGGGAACTATGTAGATATCGCAGTGGATATCGGGCGAAACCAGCTCGTGAAACACAGTCGGAAAATCGCCGAAATACTCCTTGATATGCTCCTCGACCGCCTCGATTTCTTCCGCGCTGTACATCTCGGGAGCGTATTCGTCGCCCTCTGCGTCGTCGTACAGCTCGTCGAGAGCGTTCTCGATTTTTTCCATATACATATCCGCAGTTTCAAGGATTTCCTGTGACGGGTTCATATTCATAGCCCGCGCAAAGGAAACCTGCGCGCGTTCGAGAATTTTCTTTCTGAGCTCGTCGTTATCCTCGCACTCCTCGTCCTTTGACGCTTTATAGAGCGCAAGTCCCATTCGGAAATTCCACTTGTAGTCGTCGTCAAGACGCTCGCGCTGTCCTTCGAGAAGCGCGATTGCCTTTTTGTACTCATCGAGATTAAAATAAGCTGAGCAAAGAATATTCAGGATATCGTCGTCGATAAGGCTGTCGGGAAGTGCTGTCACGGTTTTCTCGATAAGCTCGTATTCCTCGTTTTCCTGAAGCTCGCGCAGTTTGATTTTAAGCGTTTCCTTGTTCAGTTTCATTTGCTTCACCAACAGTTTTTCTCTGTTTTTTGCAGATAATCTTATTTGCCGTGAGCTTCAAAACGGCAAAGCTGTTCAAAATCTGCTCGGAGATAATGCACTCACCGCCGTTTTTGTTGTATTTTTTGAGAATGTGGCTGAAACCGGTGATTTTGTCGATACCGGTGATGAACTCGATTGTGCCCGTGCCTCCGACAAACTCATATTCCGCCTCAAAAAGGCTCGGATTTTCCTCTCCGGGCACAACTCCGAAAAGCTTGTCGATTTCAAATGCCGCCCTGTTGTTCTTTTTGATAAGCTCGATAAGTTCGCTTTTGTTTTCTCCGCAGCGGAAATAGAACTCGGGCTTTTCTCCCGTGAGGCAATACCCGAAAAGCATCGGGGCAATATACGGCTTGTCGCCGTCAAGCAGAGAAATCCTGCACATCTGCGCTTCGTTCAGAACCGCGTCGATTTCGTTTATATCCGTAACTTCTACTAATTTCATCTATAAAACCCCCTCTTCGCCTTAAAAAATGCGCCCGCAAACCAAAAAGCTGCGGGCGTTTATGACGTGAAACAGGCTCTTATGCGTTCGCTTTCTTAGCGAGCTGCGACTTGATACGAGCAGCCTTATTCTTGTGGATAAGACCCTTGCCCGCAGCCTTGTCAACGTTTACTACGGCAGCCTTAACTGTCGCAGCGTCTGCTCCGTCCTCGCGAGCTTTCTTTATCGAGGTTCTGAGAGCGGACTTTGCGCTCTTGTTAGCCTCGTTTCTTGCCTGAGAAGTAAGAACTCTCTTCTTTGCGGATTTAATATTCGGCATCTTTTTCACCTCCGTTTGAGTAATTTGTTTTATTTACTGAATTTTGCAAGAATTTTCGGGGAAAATTATTTATATTCACCAAAAATCCCCCGCCTTTTCTCTAATTTCATCATTCTTGGCAGGATTTTTCTCACAGTACTAGATATTATAACACATTTTCCGGAAAATTTCAAGGGGGTAAACGAAAAAAATCCGAATTTGCTTGATTTACGGGAGAATTTTTATGGATAAGACAGGACTTGCAATGGAAGCGGCAAAGCTGTTCACCGAAAAAGACGGGATTTCTGCGGTTTCACGGACAATCGGCGCGGTCAAAATCACCGACGTTAAAATCCGCGAAAATGCAGCCCGTGAAATCGGAAAGAGCGCGGGACGATATATCACGCTGGAGGGAGAGCCGTCCGATTTCGGAATGACCGCGCTGCTGCAAAGAGCGCTTCTGCGGCTTGTCCCCGAGCGCGGAAGGATTTTCGCTGCCGGTCTTGGCAACCCCGACATCACTCCCGACAGCCTCGGCGCGCTTTCCGTTCGCGGGATAACAAAGCGAAAAACGCGGCATTTTCAGCTCTCGGCAATCGAAACCGACGTAGCCGCAAAAACGGGACTTGACACGGCAAAGCTTGTTCGGGCGGCAGCTCGTGAGCTTCCCGCGGACTGTGTTGTCGTGATAGACGCGCTTGCCTGCGCAAATCCGCGTTTCATCGGCAAAACCGTCCAGATAACCGACGCGGGGTTAATTCCGGGCTCGGGTGCGGGTTCTCGTCGGGACTTGATTTCGCGGAAAACGCTCGGAATTCCCGTCGCGGCAATCGGTGTTCCCACGGTAACGGCTCTCTCCTCCGTCACCAAAAATCCCGCCGACAGCGATTTTCTCGTCACAACGGGAGATATTGACGTGATTGTAAGGCAGTGGGCAGAGGTTATCGCGGGCGCGCTCGACGAGCTCTGAGCCGGCTTTATATTATAATGGTATATTTAGGCGAAAAACGGGTGAAAAATGCCTGTTTTGTGCAAAGTGCATAAAACAGAGGCTGGAATTGAGGGAAAATTCTCTATGGCAAAGGCGGAATTTTTTCGTGAATACGCTTGAAAAATAGCGTCGTGTGTGGTAAAATAATCTTTGGCGACTGCTGTACGGCAGTTTTGAAAACAAAGGCGATGAAGTCGGAGATTGCACGCAAGCCGTGGTAACTTCGACGGAGCATGTCCGAACTCGATTCGGGCGGAAAAATTGATACTCTTCGGAAGATTCGGCATCGACGGTTAAAGTGTCCGAAATCCTCGGATAACTAACAGGTCTGCACGGATATATGAAACACACGGAGCAGTGGATTTTTCATAATAAGCCTTCGCCGATTATTGACAAGCGTTTTACAAAAACGGGAAAGGTTGAACATTATGGCATCCAGCGAAAAGGTAAGAATCAGAATTAAGGGCTACGAGCACGGCATCGTTGACGCTGCCGCTGCTAAGATTGTTGACGCTGCAAAGCGCAGCGGAGCAAGAGTTGCAGGCCCCATTCCGCTCCCCACGGACAAGCAGGTTGTAACAATCCTGAGAGCGGTTCACAAGTATAAGGACTCCCGCGAGCAGTTCGAACTCAGAACTCACAAGCGCCTTATCGATGTAATCCGTCCCTCTCAGAAGACAATTGAGGCTCTTCAGAGTCTTGAGCTTCCCGCAGGTGTGGAGATTTCCATGGATATTTAAAGTTGAAGGCGTTTCGCTTTTGACTTTGAGTTATGTTGGGGGATTTACCCAACGGTTCCCCAACCGCTAACCGAACGCCGATTCGCGGCGCGAGGTCATGTTGAGAGCAATCTCAACCAATAACCAAGTAAGGAGGAAAGGCTGATGAAAAAGGCTATCATCGGCAAGAAAATCGGCATGACGCAGATTTTCGACGAGGCAGGAAAGGTTGTTCCCGTTACCGTTATCGAGGCGGGTCCCTGCGTTGTAGTACAGAAGAAAACAACCGAAAACGACGGCTATGAAGCTGTTCAGCTCGGCTTTGGCGATGTTTCCGCTAAGCACGTTAACAAGCCCGAGCAGGGTCACTTCAAGAAGAATGACGTGGCTTTCAAGAAAACTCTTAAGGAGTTCCGTCTTGACGACACCGCTTCCCTTAACACGGGCGATATCGTAAAGGCAGACGTTTTTGCTGAGGGCGACGTTATCGACGTTGTCGGCACCAGCAAGGGTAAGGGTTTCACAGGCGCAATCAAGCGTCACAACCAGCACAGACTGAAGGAAACTCACGGTTCCGGTCCTGTTGCAAGACAGGCAGGCTCTATGGGCGCTTGCTCCAGCCCTTCGAGAATTTTCAAGGGCAAGGGTATGGCAGGTCACATGGGCGCAGAGAGAGTTACCGTTCAGAACCTCGTTGTTGTCAAGGTTGACGTCGAGAACAATCTCATCGCAGTTAAGGGCGCAGTTCCCGGTCCTAAGGGCGGAGTTGTTACCATCTGCGACGCGGTTAAGGCTTAAAGGTAAGGAGGACGATACGATATGTCAAAGATTAACGTAGTTGATATGGCGGGTAAAGTCGTTTCCGAGCTTGAGCTTAACGACGCAGTTTTCGGCATTGAGCCCAACAAGACCGCAATGCACACCGCGGTTGTGAATTATCTCGCAAATCAGCGTCAGGGCACTCAGTCCACGCTTACAAGAACCGAAGTAAGCGGCGGCGGCAAGAAGCCCTATCGTCAGAAGGGCACAGGTAATGCCCGTCAGGGTTCGACAAGAGCTCCGCAGTGGAGACACGGCGGTATCGCGCTTGGCCCGAAGCCCCGTTCATACAGACTTGCTATGAACAAGAAGGTAAAGAGACTGGCTATTCTGTCGGCTCTTTCCACAAAGGTCATCGACAATGAAATGATTGTTGTTGACGCTATCACAACGGACGAGTACAAGACCAAGACTATGGTCAATATGCTCAACGCAGTCGGCGCACAGGGCAAGACCCTCATCGTTCTCGACAGCGCAGACGCAAAGGTTATCAAGTCCGCTGCCAACATCGAAAAGGTCAAGACAGCGCAGGTTAACTCCCTCAATGTTTACGATATCCTCAACTGCGATAAGTTCGTTATCGTAAAGGGCGCTGTTGAAAAGCTCGAGGAGGTGTACGCATAATGGAAAAGGTTGCACAGGACATCATCATCAAGCCCATTATCACCGAACACAGCACCGAATGCCTTCAGAACGGCAAGTACACCTTCAAGGTTGCTAAGAATGCCAACAAGATTGAAATCGCGAAGGCTGTCGAGGCTCTCTTCAAGGGCGTAAAGGTTGCAAAGGTAAACACGATAAGCGTTCGTGGAAGAAAGAAGAGAATGGGCAGAAACGAGGGTTACACTTCTGATTGGAAGAAGGCTATTGTCACTCTCGCAGAGGGCTCTAAGACTATCGAGTTCTTCGACGGAATGATTTGAGTAAGGAGTGAAACGAAATGGCTATAAAAGTTTACAAGCCTGTCAATAACAGCCGCAGAGGTATGACTGTTACCGATTATAGCGGGCTGTCCAAGGTCGCTCCCGAAAAAAGTCTTCTGGAGCCTGTTAAGAAGACCGCAGGCAGAAACAGCTACGGCAGAATTACCGTTCGTCACATCGGCGGCGGAAACAGAAAAAAATACCGCGTAATCGACTTCAAGAGAGATAAGCGCGGAATGAACGCAACGGTTATGACGCTCGAATACGACCCGAACCGTTCCGCTTTCATCGCTCTCGTTCAGTACGAGGACGGCGAGAAGAGATATATCATCGCTCCCGACGGACTTAAAGTAGGCGACACCGTTAGAGCAGGCGCAGACGCGGACATCAAGCCCGGAAACGCGCTTCCTCTCGAGAGCATTCCCGTAGGTACCGTTATCCACAACATCGAGCTTCACCCCGGCAAGGGCGGCCAGCTGGTTCGTTCTGCGGGCAATATGGCTCAGCTTATGGCTAAGGAGAACGGCTACGCACTTCTCAGACTTCCTTCGGGCGAGCTGAGAAACGTTCAGGCGTCCTGCTACGCTTCTATCGGTACGGTTTCCAACCTCGACCACGAGAACGTAAACCGCGGTAAGGCTGGTAAGACCCGTCACCTCGGTATCAGACCGACAGTTCGTGGTTCCGTAATGAACCCGAATGACCACCCGCACGGCGGTGGTGAGGGTAAGTCCCCTGTTGGACGTCCCGGACCTGTAACTCCTTGGGGCAAGCCCGCTCTGGGTTACAAGACACGTTCGCTCAAGAAGGCGTCCGATAAGTTCATCGTAAGAAGAAGAAACGGTAAATAATTAAGGTGCCGCACATCAGGCTGCGCTTAAACCCGACAGTTGCTGTTAATAAGAACGGCGCGGCGGAAACGCAAAAGTCGCCGTTCATTAACTTGCAGCTTAACTTGAAAGGAATTTATAACAATGGGAAGAAGCATTAAGAAGGGGCCTTACGTTCAGGAAGCTCTTATGAAGAGAGTTCTCGACATGAACGAGAAGGGTGAGAAGAAGGTTCTCAAGACTTGGAGCCGCTCTTCCACGATTTTCCCCGATTTCGTAGGTCACACTTTTGCTGTTCATGACGGCAGAAAGCACGTTCCGGTATATGTTACCGAGGATATGGTAGGACACAAGCTCGGCGAGTTTGCTCCCACGAGAACCTTCAAGGGTCACGCAGGAAGCAAAACCACGGGTAAGAAGTAAGGAGGGGAGAATATGGAAGCCAGAGCAGAACTCAGACAGGTACGTATCTCTCCGCGCAAGGTTGGAATCGTGCTCGATTTGATTCGCAACAAGCCCGTAGAAACAGCAATGGCTATTCTGAAGAATACGCCTAAGTCCGCTTGCGAGCCGCTTGCAAAGCTGCTTAAGTCTGCTGTTGCAAACGCTGAAAACAATCACAATATGGACACTTCAAGACTGTATGTTTCTCAGGCATACGTTGGCGCAGGCATCACGCTCAAGCGCATCAGAGCTAAGGACCACGGCAGAGCTCACAGAATTTTAAAGAGAACGTCCAACATCACGCTGGTTGTTAAAGAAGCTGAATAAGGAGGAGAATTACAATGGGACAGAAGGTTAATCCGCACGGTCTTCGCGTGGGTGTAATCAAGGATTGGGATTCTCGCTGGTTCGCGGGCAAAGCAACCTTCGGTGATACACTTGTCGAGGACTACAAAATCCGTGATTATCTGATGAACAAGAGAATGTTCACCAAGGTAACCGGCGAAAAGACCAGCCAGCTGCTTTCGAGAGCTGTTGGCATTGCAGACATTCAGATTGAGCGCACAGGCGCTGACAAAATCAAAATCTACATTCACGCCGACAAGGTGGGAATGCTTATAGGCCCTAAGGGCGCGGAGATTGAGAAAATCCGCGGCGAGGTTGAGAAGCTCATCGGTAAGACAGTTTCTATCGACATCGTAGAAATCAAGGCTCCCGACCTCAACGCACAGCTCGTTGCAGACAGCATCGCTCAGCAGCTCGAGGGACGTGTTTCCTTCAGACGCGCTATGAAGCAGGCTATCGGCAGAACTATGAAGAGCGGCGCAAAGGGCATCAAGACAATGGTAAGCGGACGCTTGGGCGGCGCAGAAATCGCTCGTTCCGAGAGCTACCACGAGGGTACAATTCCGCTTCAGACTCTTCGCGCTGATATCGAATACGGCGTTGCAAGAGCAAACACCACTTACGGTGTAATCGGCGTTAAGGTTTGGATTTACAACGGTGAGGTTCTCAAGGGTGAAATCCACGCAAACAAGCCCGCTCGTGCTGAAAGAAATGAGCGCGGTGACAGACGCCGTAACGACAGAGCAAACGGCGCGGGCAGAAACGGCGACCGTCGTCCTCCCCGTAAGCCCAGAACAGAAGCAAAAAAAGAAGGGGGTAACGAATAATGCTGCTTCCTAAGAGAGTAAAGTACAGAAGAGTGCAGAGAGGCCGCCGCAAGGGCGTTGCTACAAGAGGCAACAAGGTTTCTAACGGCGAATACGGTCTTCAGGCACTTGAGGCTGCTTGGATTAAGTCCAACCAGATTGAGGCAGCCCGTGTCGCTATGACGCGTTATATCAAGCGTGGCGGTCAGGTTTGGATTAAGATTTTCCCCGACAAGCCCGTAACCACTAAGCCGCTCGGAACTCGTATGGGTTCGGGAAAAGGTTCTCCCGAATACTGGGTTTCCGTTGTAAAGCCCGGCAGAGTTATGTTTGAAATCGCGGGTGTTCCCGAGGAAACCGCAAGAGAGGCTATGCGTCTTGCGATGCACAAGCTTCCCATCAAGTGCAAGTTTGTTAAAAAGGAAGACGGAGGTGAGCTTTAATGAAGGCTTCGGAAATTAAATATCTTTCGGAAAAAGAGCTTGAAACAAAGCTCGCCGAGCTCAAACAGGAGCTTTTCAATCTGCGCTTCCAGCTCGCTGTAAACCAGCTTGACAACCCCACAAGAATTAAGGCTGTCAAAAAGGATATCGCTCGTATCAAGACCATTCAGCGCGAGCGTGAGCTTACAGCGGAGAATTAAGGAAGGAGGATAAGAACAAAAATGGAAAGAAATCTTAGAAAAACAAGAGTAGGCAAAGTCGTAAGCGATAAGATGGATAAGACAATCGTTGTCGCTATCGAGGATAATGTTCGTCATCCTCTTTACAAGAAAATCGTAAAGCGCACCATCAAGCTCAAGGCTCACGATGAAGAAAACACCTGCAAGATAGGCGACAGAGTTGAGATTATGGAAACAAGACCTCTTTCTAAGGATAAGAGATGGCGTCTTGTAAACATCATCGAGCGCGCTAAGTAATTTCTGAATTTTTCGTTGAATTGCCGGCGGCAGTTCGACAAGGAAGGAGTTTAAGCCATGATACAAATGCAGACATTGCTCAAGGTTGCCGACAACACCGGCGCTAAAGAGCTTATGTGTATCAGAGTTCTTGGCGGAACAAGAAGAAGATACGCAAATATCGGCGACGTTATCGTAGCTTCCGTTAAAAAAGCTACACCCGGCGGCGTTGTTAAAAAGGGCGACGTTGTCAAGGCTGTCGTAGTGCGCTCCGCTAAGGGTTTAAGACGCGACGACGGCACATATATCCGCTTTGACGAAAACGCAGCGGTTATCATCAAGGAGGACAAAAATCCGAAGGGAACTCGTATTTTTGGGCCGGTTGCAAGAGAGCTGAGAGATAAGGATTATATGAAAATCCTGTCGCTTGCTCCCGAAGTTCTGTAATGGAGGTGCCGCGGTATGAATATTAAAGTCGGCGACACTGTTGCCCTTATGACGGGTGACAAGAAAGATAAGTTCACAAACGGCGAGAACGGCAAGAGAAAGACCGGTAAGGTACTCACCGTTTCCCCCAAAGAGGGCAAGGTAATCGTTGAGGGTATCAATATGGTTACCAAGCACGTTAAGCCCAGACAGCAGGGACAGCTCGGCGGCAGAGTTCAGGCTGAAAGCCCGATTTACGCTTGCAAGGTTATGCCTGTTTGCCCTAAGTGCGACAAGCCCACAAGAGTGGGTCACAAGATTGAGGACGGCAAGAAAATCAGAGTCTGCAAGCACTGCGGAGCAGAGCTGAAGTATTGATTGCCCAGAGGTCGGGTACAAGTAGCAGTGTGAAACAAAGTTTTCACCTGCTGAAATCCGGCTTAAACGGAGGAAAAAACGATGGCAAGAATGAAAGAATTCTACAAGGAAACCGTAGCTCCCGCTCTCTTCAAGAAGTTCGGTTACAAGTCTGTTATGCAGATTCCGAAGCTTGACAAGATTGTTGTAAACGTAGGCTGCGGCGAGGCAAAGGAGAACGCGAAGATTATCGACAACGTTATGGCTGAGCTTGCTGCTATCACAGGTCAGAAGCCCGTTGCCTGCAGGTCCAAGAAATCTGTCGCGAACTTCAAACTCAGAGAAGGTCAGGTTATCGGCGTTAAGGTAACGCTTCGCGGCGAGGTTATGTACGAGTTCCTCGACAGACTTTTCAACGTAGCGCTGCCCCGTGTACGCGATTTCAGAGGTATCAACCCCAACTCCTTCGACGGAAGAGGAAACTACTCTTTCGGTCTTAAGGAACAGCTCATCTTCCCCGAAATCGAATACGATAAAATCGACACCGTTCGCGGTATGGATATCAACTTCATCACAACCGCAAAGACCGACGAAGAAGCCAGAGAGCTGCTCACACTTATGGGCGCTCCTTTCGAGAAGTAATTAGGACGGAGGAAAGCTATGGCAAAGATGTCACTCAAGCAGAAGCAGCTCAGAGAGCCGAAGTTCACAACTCGTGCTTATAACAGATGCAAAATTTGCGGCAGACCTCACGCGTATATGCGCAAATTCGGCATTTGCAGAATCTGCTTCAGAGAGCTTGCTTACAAGGGACAGATTCCCGGCGTTAAGAAGTCAAGCTGGTAAGCAAATCGCTTCTGCAAAAATCCCTCGCCGGACGGGTTTTTCAGATGTCCGGCTCTGTATCGACAAGGCGCTTTATTGCGCGGAATATGCGAGTACGACGAACGGGCTTTTAGCCGATGGAATTCGTAACGGCTCGTTGTTAGGAGGTAAATGAATGCAGATTACAGATACTATCGCGGATATGCTTACGAGAATTCGCAACGCCAATTCCGCAAAGCACCCCACTGTTGACGTTCCCGCTTCCAACCTTAAAAAGCAAATCGCTCAGATTTTGCTCGACGAAGGCTACATCAAGGCTTTCAAGGTAGTTGACGACAACAAGCAGGGCGTTATCAAAATCACACTTAAGTACACCGACAGCAAGGCACAGGTTATCACCGGTTTGAGAAGAGTTTCCAAGCCCGGTCTGAGAATTTACTCCAACTGCAAGGATATGCCCAAGGTTATGAAGGGTCTCGGTATCGCTATCGTTTCCACTTCCAAGGGCATTATGACGGACAAGAAGGCTCGCGAAATGAATGTCGGCGGCGAAGTGCTGGCATTTGTATGGTAAGGAGGAATAGTAATGTCAAGAATTGGTAGAATGCCTATTACTGTTCCTGCGGGCGTTGACGTAAAAATCGACGGCTCCGTTGTAACCGTAAAGGGTCCTAAAGGCACAATCACAAAAGAATTCAATCACACGATGAAGATTACCCAGGACGGCGCTGTTATCACAGTTGAGCGTCCCAACGACGAGAACATTTCCCGCTCGCTTCACGGTCTTACGAGAACGCTTATCCACAATATGGTTGTAGGCGTAACCGAGGGCTACAAGAAAGAGCTCGAAATCAACGGCGTAGGCTTCAGATGCGAAAAGCAGGGCAAGGACGTTATCCTTAACCTCGGTTATTCGCACAAGGTTGTAGTTTCGGACACCGACGACTGCAAGCTCGAAGTTCCTTCTCCCAACAAGATTATCGTTGTTGGTATCGACAAGCAGAAGGTTGGCCAGCGCGCTTCCGAAATCAGAAGCAAGCGTCCTCCCGAGCCTTACAAGGGTAAAGGTATCAAGTACGTTGACGAGTATATCCGCCGCAAGGAAGGCAAGGCAGGAAAGGGCAAGAAGTAATATTGATTATATCGGAGCTTTGCTTCGTGAGATATTAATTCTGTTGAAGAGCTTTTCCCGCAATACGCGTCGCTGCGCGTACAGGGAAAAGGCTATGAAAGGATAATAAGATGATTAAAATAATCGATAAGAACAAGAGCAGAATGCGCCGTCATAAGCGTGTTCGCGGCAAGGTATCGGGAACTCCCGAGTGCCCCAGACTTAATGTTTTCCGCTCTTCTATGCACATTTACGCTCAGATTATCGACGACGTAAACGGCAAGACTCTCTGCGCTGCTTCTTCCACCGAAAAGGGTTTTGATATGTACGGCGGAAACTGCGACGCTGCCAAGAAGGTTGGACAGATGATTGCAGAAAAGGCAAAGAAGGCTGGTATCACCGATGTCGTATTCGACAGAGGCGGATATGTGTATCACGGTCGTGTAGCAGCTCTCGCTGAGGGCGCTCGCGAAGGCGGACTCAATTTCTGATAAGGAGGGAAATGACTTGGCTAGAATTGAACAGACAGAAAACGAGCTTTCTGAGAAGGTTGTTTACATCAACCGCGTATCCAAAACCGTTAAGGGCGGACGTATTATGAAGTTCTCAGCTCTGGTTGTTGTAGGCGATGGAAACGGCACGGTTGGTTTCGGTATGGGCAAATCCAACGAAGTTCCCGATGCAATCCGCAAGGGAATTGACGACGCGAAGAAAAATCTTCACAAGATTGCTTTGAAGGGCACAACCATTCCTCACGAGATTACAGGCAAGTTCGGTGCAGGCGCAGTTCTTATGCGTCCGGCTCCCGAAGGTACCGGCGTTATCGCAGGCGGCCCTGTTCGTGCGGTAATCGAAATGGCAGGCATCAAGAACATTCGTACAAAGTCCCTGCGTTCCAACAACCCCTGCAACGTTGTAAGAGCTACAATGCAGGGCTTGATGGCTCTCAGAACCGCAGAAGAAGTTGCGGCTCTCAGAGGCAAGAGCGTTAAGGAGCTTTGATTTAAGAGCTTATAGGAGGAAAACACAATGGCAAGTTTAAAAATCACTCTTGTACGCTCTTTGAACAGCTGCAAGAAAAATCAGATTGCCACAGCAAAGGCGCTGGGTCTTCACAAGATTAACTCCGTGACAACTCAGCCCGACAACAGTGCTACAAGAGGCAAAATCAAGACTATCGCTCACCTTATTAAGGTTGAAGAAGTCTGAGAGCAGAAATTCTGCAAGCTATCAACTAAAAGAAATGGGGTGCAATAGTTAATGAAACTTCACGAATTACAGCCGGCTTGCGGCGCTACAAAGGAAGTTAAGCGTATCGGCAGAGGTCACGGCTCCGGAAACGGCAAGACCGCAGGCAAGGGACATAAAGGTCAGAAGGCTCGCTCGGGCGGTTCTATCAGACCCGGCTTCGAGGGCGGTCAGATGCCGCTTCAGAGAAGAATGCCCAAGAGAGGCTTCAACAACATCTTCGCTGATGAATTCGCAACCGTAAACGTTTCGGAGCTCGAAAAGCGCTTCGAGGACGGCGCAGTGGTTGACGCTGAGGCTCTTATCGCTTCGGGCGCAATCAAGGACGCTAAGGACGGCATTAAAATTCTCGGCAACGGCGAGCTCACCAAGAAGCTCACTGTAAAGGCGGTTAAGTTCACAGCTTCCGCTCAGGAAAAAATTGAAAAGGCAGGCGGAAAGGCTGAGGTGATGTAATTGAACGGAATGTTAACAGTCTTTCGCAACGCGTGGGTTGATACCCAGCTGCGCAAAAAGATTCTGTACACGCTGTTTATCATCATTTTGTTCCGCTTAGGTTCAAGCATTTTTGTTCCGTTTCTGAATAATGAGGGAATCGGACAACTCATCGGCGACGCGTCGCTGTTGAACTACCTCGACACGATGACGGGCGGCGCGCTCTCTCAGGGAACGCTTCTGGCGATGTCCATCACGCCCTACATCAACGCGTCGATTATCATTCAGCTGCTGACGGTTGCTATTCCTCCTCTCGAAAGGCTTTCCAAGGAAGGCGAAGAGGGAAGGAAGAAGATAAACAAAATCACAAAGTTCACCTCGCTGGGAATTGCGCTTATACAGGCGGTTGCGTTCTACTTCACGCTTCGTGCAGGCACAAGAGATGATAACAATCTCCCCATAGAGCTGCTCAAATACGGCGAGGGTGCAGATACTTTGGCGCAGGTGCTTTCGGCGATTACCATTGTAGCTTGCTTTGTTGCGGGCGCTTCGGTTATCATCTGGCTCGGCGACAGAATTAACGAGAAGGGTATCGGAAACGGTATCTCGATGATACTCTTTGCGGGTATCGTTGCGCGCTTCCCCGACGACGTAAAGACTTATATCAATCTTTGCCAGACGGACGCGAGCAAAATCCCCTTCATCATCGTAATTCTTGTGATTTACGTTGTAATGATTTGGTTTGTCATCTTTATGACAAATGCAGAGCGCAGAATTCCCGTTCAGTATGCGAAACGCGTTGTCGGACGCAAAATGTACGGCGGACAATCAACACACATTCCGATTAAGGTTGCAATGAGCGGTGTTATGCCGATTATCTTCGCGATGTCGCTTATGTCGCTTCCTCAGACAATCTGCTTCTTCTTCGGAATTAAGGGTACGGGAGATACCTTCTGGGACGGCTTTGTCCGTTTCTTCAGTCAGAATTCTCCTCTTTACGCGGTCATCTACTTCCTGCTTATCATCGCGTTCAACTACTTCTATGTGGCGATTTCCTACAATCCTGTTGAAATTGCGAACAACCTGAAGAAGAACAACGGTGCAATTCCGGGTTATCGTCCCGGCAAGCCCACCTCGGACTTCATTCACAATTCGCTCAACAAGATTACGCTTATCGGAGCGATTTTCCTCGGAATTATCGCAGTATTCCCGATAATCTTCTCAATGGTTTCGGGCATCAGCGGTCTGGCACTCGGCGGCACAACAATGCTGATTATTGTCGGTGTTGCACTTGAAACGGTTCGTTCTCTCGAAAGCCAGATTATGATGCGCCACCACCCCGGATTTTTGGACTGATTTACAGACGTAGGATAACAAAGGGCGCTGCCTTTTGTTATCCGAAATCGGTAAACTGCTAACACAGGAGATTGACTTATGAATATGATATTCTTAGGCGCTCCCGGCGCCGGCAAGGGCACGCAGGCAGAGGTTGTCTGCAAGGAGCTGAACATTCCCGCAATTTCTACGGGCAATATGCTCAGAGAGGCAGTTAAAAACGGAACAGAAGCAGGTCTTAAGGCAAAAAGCTTTATGGACGCAGGCGAGCTTGTTCCCGATGATGTCGTAATCGGCATTCTGAAGGACAGAATTGCTCAGCCCGACGCTCAGAACGGCTTTATCCTTGACGGCTTCCCGAGAACGGTTGAACAGGCAGAGGCTCTCGACAAAATGGGAGTAAACATCGACAAGGTGGTTGAAATCGCGGTTTCCGACGAGGCAATCACCGCAAGAATGAGCGGCAGACGCGT
The DNA here is from genome assembly GCA_017847835.1 of Oscillospiraceae bacterium. Lineage (GTDB taxonomy): Bacteria > Bacillota > Clostridia > Oscillospirales > Ruminococcaceae > CAG-115. The sequence goes on along the minus strand of JAGASH010000008.1, from coordinate 25,736 downwards.
TTGCGAGGGCTGCGGAAATTCTTATCACATCGAGTTCAAGCCCACAAAGGTTGAGGGAATTTGCGACGCGTGCGGCGCAAAGGTCGTTCAGAGAATTGACGACAAGCCCGAAACGGTTCAGGCTCGTTTGAAGACCTATCACGAAAAGACCGCTCCTCTCAAGGATTACTATGAAAAGAGAGGCAAGCTGGTTACTGTTGAAGGTCAGAACGAAATCGCTGAAACATCAAGGCTTACGCTGGCGGCAATCAGAGGTTAAGTAATGATTCAGATAAAAAATCCCGCAGAGCTTAAAGGTATGATAAAAGCGGGCGAGCTTGCGGCGCAGGCTCTCGCGCTTGCGGGAAAAAACATCAGAGCGGGGATTTCCACCTGGGAGCTGGACAAAATCGTCGATGATTTTGTTCGCTCAAAGGGAGGACACAGCCCCTGCTATGGATTTCAGGGTTTTCCGGGACACAATTGCTTTTCGATTAACGAACAGCTTATCCACGGAATTCCGAGCAAGAAAGCTATCCTTAAGGACGGCGATATAATCTCCTGCGATATCGTAGCCGAGCTCAACGGCTTTATGGGCGACAACACCAAGACTTTTATGGTAGGCGAGGTTTCCGAGGAAGCAAAGCGCCTGATGAAGTTCACGGAGGAAGCGCTTTATAAAGGTATCGAGCAGGCTGTTGCAGGAAACCGTATCGGCGATATCTCAAACGCGATTGAAACTCACGTCAAGAGCGGCGGATATGCCGTTGCGGAAAAGTTCATCGGTCACGGCGTCGGACGCGAAATGCACGAAGACCCCGAAGTTCCGAACGAGGGCAAAGCCGGTCACGGTCCGAGGCTCGTTCCCGGAATGACGATTGCAATCGAGCCGATGGTAAATTCTCATAACCGCAGAGTTAATATTCTCGGCGACAAGTGGACGGTTGTCACAACCGACGGAAGCTTGTCCTGTCACTTCGAGCACAGCGTCGCCATTACAAACGGCGAACCGCTTATTCTGACATTGGAGAGCCACTGATGAATATTACGGCAGGAACGGTTGTTATCAGCCGCGCAGGTCACGACTGCGGACGGGCGATGCTGGTCGTCCGAACAGACGGCGAGTTTTTATTCGTCGCCGACGGCAAAGAGCGAAAGCTTGAAAAGCCGAAGAAAAAAAATCGAAAACACGTCCGTGCGACAAGTCGGGTTATCGAGCCCGCGGGGCTTACGGACAGAAGTCTGCGGCGAACGCTCAGAGAGCTGTTCGAGCAGGACAGCGCGTTACAGGAGAGTGAATAAGCTTGTCTAAAGAAGACGTACTGGAAGTGGAAGGCACAATATTGGAGGCGCTGCCAAACGCACAGTTCAAGGTGGAGCTTTCAAACGGTCATCAGATTTTGGCGCACATCAGCGGAAAACTTCGTATGAATTATATACGAATTCTCCCCGGCGACAAAGTAACCGTTGAAATGTCGCCCTACGACCTTACAAAGGGCAGAATTACCTGGCGCGCCAAGTGATTTTGCTAACGGTTTATTTGAACGCATAGCGTTCAGAATGGAGGTATTACAATGAAAGTCAGACCTTCGGTAAAGCCTATGTGCGATAAATGCAAGGTTATCAAGCGCAAGGGCAAGGTTATGGTTATTTGTGTTGAACCTAAACACAAGCAAAGACAGGGTTAATTCCCGGACAGGAGGAAAGAAAGTATGGCAAGAATTGCCGGCGTGGATTTGCCGAAAGAGAAGCGTGTAGAGATAGGTCTTACCTATGTATACGGTATCGGCAGAAAGTCCGCAAATGATATTCTGGCAAAAGCGGGTGTAAACCCCGACACACGCGTTCGCGACCTCACCGACGAGGACGAAGCGAAAATCCGTGACGTAATCGACAAGGACGGCTATGTTGTAGAAGGCGACCTCAGAAGAATGGTTGCTCTTAACATCAAGCGTCTGGTTGAAATCAACTGCTATCGCGGCACTCGTCATCGCAAGGGTCTTCCCGTTCGCGGTCAGCGCACCAAGACCAACGCCAGAACTCGCAAGGGTCCCAAGAAGACAATTGCAAACAAGAAGAAGTAATAGGAAAGGCGGTAAATAAATGGCACAGGCTAAAGGAAAACAGGTTGTTCGCAGACGCCGTGAGCGCAAGAATGTTGAAAATGGCGCAGCTCACATTCAGTCGTCCTTCAACAACACCATCGTCACCATCACCGACCTTCAGGGAAATGCTCTTTCGTGGGCGTCCGCAGGCGGACTCGGCTTCAGAGGCTCGAGAAAATCCACCCCGTATGCTGCGCAGACCGCTGCTGATGTTGCAGCAAAGGCTGCTATGGAGCACGGACTGAAGACCGTTGAGGTTTATGTAAAGGGCCCCGGTCAGGGACGTGAAGCAGCAATCAGAGCTCTTCAGGCAGCTGGCCTCGAGGTTAAGCTCATCAAGGACGTAACTCCCATTCCTCACAATGGCTGCCGTCCCCCCAAGAGAAGAAGAGTCTGATTACAGACGGAGATTTAAGTCGAGCGCAACGTTTGCTCGGCGTCGGAGAAAACCGATATTTATTTAGATTAACGGAGGAAATTTTATTATGGCAGTAAATCGCGACCCGATTTTGAAAAAGTGCAGAAGTCTTGATATCAGCCCCGCTGTTCTGGGCTATTCCGAGAATAAGAAGTCCAAGAGATTTCAGAAGGACGGCGCTCGCCGCAAGAAGGTATCCGAGTATGGACAGCAGCTCAAGGAAAAGCAGAAGCTGAAGTTCGTTTACGGCGTTCTTGAAAAGCAGTTCTATCACTACTACGAGCTCGCTACCAAGGAAGAGGGTATCGCCGGTGAGAACCTCATCAGAATTCTCGAAAGCAGACTCGACAACATCGTTTTCAGAATGGGACTTGCTACAACCCGCCGCGAGGCTCGTCAGCTTGTAACTCACGGTCATTTCTGTGTGAACGGCAAGAGAGTTGACATTCCCTCTTACAGAGTTAAGGTAGGCGACGTGGTTTCTCTTCGCGAAAAGAGCAAGAAGAGCAAGAAATTCGAGCAGATTGCAGAAGTTGCCGGCGGCAGACTCACTCCTATGTGGCTTGACGTTGACAAGGAAAAGCAGTCCGCAAAGGTTACCCGCAGCTTTGCACGCGAAGACCTCGACTTCGAGATTGCTGAGCACCTGATTATCGAGCTGTATTCTAAATAATTGCCGTGGAAATCCCGGCTGTCACTTTTGCGGCAGCTGCGTAATAATGGATTTTCTGGGAGCATACAGATATTTAGTGCAGTTATTTTTAATTCATACTCTGTTGTTTTTACGATTAAAGCTCAGGAAAAGCGTCAATACTCTGGTAGACCTGTGTGAGCGTGATTTAAAATTAACAGGAATACGGCGAGCCAAACGTCAAAACGGCTTTGGCACTGCACAAAACGGATAATTTAGGTTAAGCGGCAGAGAGGAGCTTCCTCTTTACCGTGACAGACAAGCTTGCGGGGAGGGTTACCAATGCTTGAAAAAATCGAAAAGCTCAATATCGAGACCTTTAAGCTAAGGTCGGACGGAACTTATGGAATGTTCGTTCTGGAGCCTCTTCAGAGCGGATATGGAAACACCCTGGGCAACAGCCTTCGCAGGGTGCTGCTCTCCTCATTGCCGGGAGTTGCTGCTACATCAGTCAAGATTGACGGCGTTCAGCACGAGTTTTCAACCGTTCCCGGTGTAAAAGAAGACGTTACAGAAATCATTCTTAATATCAAAGGATTAAGAGCAAAAATGTACGGCGAAGCTCCCAAGACGCTTTATATCGAAGCTGAGGGCGAGTGCGAGGTAACTGCCGGCGATATCAAAACCGACAGCGAGGTTGAAATCCTCGACCCCGGAATGCACATCGCGTCGCTCGGAGCAGGCGCTAAGCTGTATATGGACATCACTCTCGACAGAGGCAGAGGTTATGTTTCGGCGGAGCAGAACAAAAATCAGCTCCAACCCGTAATCGGTGTAATCCCGATTGACAGTATCTACACACCCGTGTTGAAGTGCAATTATACGGTTGAAAATACCCGCGTTGGCCAGAGAACCGACTATGAAAAGCTCATAATCGAAATCTGGACCGACGGCACAATCTCCGCGAAGGAAGCAGTTTCCTATGCGGCGAAAATCCTTATCGAAAGGCTCACGCTCTTTGCTGAGCTTTCCGATGAAACCAATCCTCAGGAGCTTATGGAAACGCGCGAGGAAAGCCGCAAGGACAAGGTTCTCGAAATGACTATCGAGGAGCTGGAGCTTTCCGTTCGTTCGTTCAACTGCCTGAAGAGAGCCGGCATCAACACCGTCGAGGACCTTGTAAACAAGTCACCGGAGGATATGATGAAGGTGAGAAACCTCGGAAAGAAGTCGTTTGACGAGGTTAAGGCAAAGCTTCAGTCGCTCGGCTGCGAGCTTATGAACTCTGAGGAGAGCAAGTAAACTAATTTTAACATTTCCCGAAAGGAGAAGATATTATGCCCGGTTCCAGAAAACTCGGCAGAGCAAGTGACCACAGAAAGGCAATGCTCAGAGGTATGGTTACTTTCCTGCTTGAAAACGGAAAAATCGAAACCACAGTTACCCGCGCAAAGGAAGTTCGCGCAGAGGCTGAAAAGATGATTTCGCTCGGCAAGGCTAACACGCTTCACACCAAGCGTCAGGTATTCTCGTACATCACCAAGGAAGACGTTGCGAAGAAGCTCATCGACGAAATCGCTCCTAAGTACAACGGCAGAAACGGTGGTTACACCAGAATTTACAAGCTCGGCCCGCGTCGTGGTGACGCAGCTGAGATGGCAATTATCGAGTTGGTTTAATTTGATAATTTTGAAAAGCTCTCCTTCGGGGGAGCTTTTTTGTTTTTGACAGATTGTTTACAGCATTATCATTTATTTTTCAGAAAAGAAGTCAAGATATAGGTTGAAAAATTGCTTAAAAAGTGTTATAATATAATTGAGTAGGTATATTCGCGAAAGGAATTGCTATGAACAGATTTGAAAACAAGCTTTGCCCGATTTGCAGGGCACGATTTAATGATAAAGCAGACGTTGTTGTCTGCCCGATTTGCGGAACTCCGCACCACAGAACTTGCTATGAAATCAGAGGCAAGTGCGGGCTGGAAAATCTGCACGAAAGCGGATTTGTGTGGAACGGAAAACTGCCCGACGAACCCGAGCCCGTTTTCTCGCAGCCGCAAAATCCTTATGAAAACACGCAGACTGCGCAAAATACAGAAAATTCGCAAAATGCCGAGAATGTTGACCCGATGTCCGCGATGTTCGGTGACGCGGACGACGGATTTAACGGCTTTTTCAAGAAAATTCAGGACCCTGCTATCGGTGAGGACGGCGTGAGTATGAAAGAGCTTGCGTCTTATGCAGCGAGCTCGTCGTTTCACTATGTCGCGGCATTTGATATTTTCCGTTCGAATTACAGCGGCAAAAAGCGCAGAGTTTACTTTAACTTCGCGTCGGGATTTCTTGCGCCCGCTTTTCAGTTTTACCGTAAAATGGATATCTTCGGAATAATTTCGGCGATTGCCGTGCTGGTTCCGGTTGCGATTGCCGCGTATTTCCCTATGATGATACAGAACAGTGGAATGTCATATCTGCTGAGCTTTTACAACATCATCGTACTTGTTTTTCTGAGCGCGTTCGGCGATTACTTCTACTACAAGCACGCGGTAAAGAACATCATAAAATTCCGCGGAAGCTTTGAGGGTGACACGCAGTCGGACGAGTATTACGCGGCTCTTGCCGAAAAGGGAAGACCGTCGTTTTTGCGGGCAATTATCGGCTGTCTTGCGGTAATGCTTCTTGTGAGTATGATTTTGTGGCTCACGGGATTTTATTCAAATCCCACAACATTAATCTGAGTGGTAAAAAGGAAAAGGGTTTATGAAGCGTCGGCTGGAACAATTTTATCAAGCGTTCGGCGACAAGGGTGTAATGTTTATACTTTACGCTTTTTCGGTTGTCGTGAACACGCTTATGACAATGTGTATGGAGTTACCCGCGGTTTTCCCCGAGGAAACAAGTGCCGCGGGACTTGCCGCGTTTTATTCCGGTAAAAACCGGTCGGGGCTGCTCGGAGAAATCGGCGTAAGCGGCGGATATATTCAGGCGCTTTTGTACACACCGCTGTTGTTGGTTTTTGACAGCCCATACGTTCTTTACAAGGCAATGCTCATAATAAACGCTCTTATCGTGAGCTTTATCCCGATGATTTCTTATCACCTCGCTACAAAGCTCGGAGTTGAGCGTGTTCGTCAGAAAATTCTCGCGGCGCTTTGCTGCGGAATGTACGTTTCGGTGATTTCCTGCTCGAAATTCATCACAAGCGACGCTCTTTCCTGCCTGATGGTGTGGATTTTGATTATGTGCGTATTTGCCGCGTGGGACAAGAAAAACCGTTACACACGCTTTACAATGTCCATACTCACGGGATTTTTGTGCGCGGTGGCATTTGCGGTAAATGCAGAGCTTATCGCGGCTGTTCTTGCGGTAATTCTGACGGTGATAATCGCGCGGTTTTGCTTCAAGGAAAAGCTGATGAATATTCCCGCGTTCGGATTTTCGGTTGTTGTTTCGTTTACCGCAGAGCATTTCGCAAGACTTTCGCTTATGCGAACTGCCTCGGGAGAAGCCGATGAAGCCGCGGCAAGACTGTTTTTTCACACGAATACCACGGGCGCAGCCGGGAGGATTTTCGGTGAAATCTATACGTTTATGACCGAGAGCTTCGGAATGGGAGCGCTTGCGGCGGCACTTTTCGCGGTGATAATATACGCCTGGATAAAAGAGGGCGTAAAGAAAAAGGAAACCACCCTTGAAAACGGAACAAAGGTCTACGAGCCCGCAAAGCATAAATATAACATCAGACTTACAATTCTCGGGCTGTTTCAGTTTATCACGGTTGTATTTCTGACGACTGCGCTGTCGTTTGCCTCGTTTACGGGACTGAACACCTTCGCGGGAATAGGTGAGCGGGCAAGGTTAATCGCTCCCGCTGCTCTGTTTTTCGTGCTGGTGTTTGTGTTCAGATATTCGATTGACATCAGAAAGCTTCTTCTCGGAACGGGAATTTATGCATACGCTTGCTTGTGTTTCGGGCTGACGTACAATGAAGCGTATTTCGCGTCAATTCAAAGAAAACTCCCCGCAGTGACACCGTTTCGCTTCGGTGAAAGCGTTTTGTCTGCGCCCACGGGAATGAGCTATATCATAATGTCGTCGTGTGTTTTTTCGCTGTTTGTTTTGCTGATTGTCTTAACGTCCTGCGCAAAAAAACACATAACGCGGTTCGTTTCGATAACAATGCTCGTTATACTTATCAACAACACCGCTTACGCAGCATTTTTGTATCTCCCGAAAACGGCGGAGCTTGCCGCAGAGCAGCGCGAGCCTTATAAAAAGGTCGGAGAGCTTTTGTACAACGACACGCAGTCTCCGCCGATAATTATCTATGAAACCGACAAGGAGCTTGCAGCGACGCTTCAGTTCCTCAAACCCGATACAACGGTCAAGATAATCAAAAAGACCGACAAAGTGCCCGAGAGCTGTCTGCTTGTGGCTAAAAACGGAGTAAAGGCTCCGTTTGAGGGCGGCTCTTATGACACGGTCGGCAAAACCGATATCTACACTGTTTACGCATACGGTGAAAGCGCGCGCGATTTCATTCGTTACAGCTCGGCTTCTTCGAGCGGAGCGCCTCAGCAGTCAAACAGTAATTTCTGACAGAAAAGAGTGATAAAATGCCTATATTCAAAAAGGCAAAAAAAGAATATCCCGCAAGAACGCTTGTGCTTGGATTTCTGATAATTATAGCGGTAGGAACGGTTTTGCTGTGTCTGCCCGCGGCTTCAAAATCCGGAAAATTCACATCGATTTTCGACTGCCTTTTCACGGCAACCTCAGCAACCTGCGTTACGGGACTTGCCGTTGTTGACACCTGGACGCACTGGTCGATTTTCGGACAGATTGTGATTGCGCTTTTAATTCAAGTCGGCGGACTTGGCTTTGTCACGATAATCACATTCTTCAACATCGCGATGGGCAAAAAGCTGGGTTTTCGCACGCTGAAAAGCGCGTCCGAGGACCTGACCGAAAGCAGCTTCACAAAAGGCAGAAAAATCTTTGTCAGAATTATCAAATATTCGCTGATTTTCGAGGCAGCGGGCGCGCTTGCTATGTCGTTTGCGCTTTACCCTAAATACGGCGGCTATGGTATCTGGATGGCGGTTTTCACGTCGATAACCGCTTTCTGCAACGCGGGCTTTGACCTCGCGGGAATGGAAGGCGAGTTTTCAAGCCTGATTTCGTTTCAGGACAACCCGACCGTGCTGATAACCGTTGCCTTGCTAATAATTGTCGGCGGTCTGGGATTTATCGTGTGGGAGAACTTTCTCACATTCCGCGAAACGAAAAAGCTGTCGCTTCACACAAGAGCTGTTCTTGTGATGACCGGCGCGCTTATCCTCGTGGGAACGCTGTTTTTCCTGTTTGCAGAGTGGAACAACCCGAAAACTCTCGGAAAAATGGATTTCGGAGAAAAACTGCTGAATGCTTTTTTCTCGTCGGTAACAACAAGAACAGCGGGCTTTGACAGCATTTCAATGGGAGATATGTCGGAGTTCTCGCAAATGGGAACGATACTTCTGATGTTCGTGGGAGCGGCTCCCGGCTCGACAGGCGGCGGTGTAAAGGTAACGACGCTGATTGTTGTGATAATGACGGTTGTGTCGTACATACGCAACAAAAACGACGTTGAGCTTTTCCGCCACAAGATAAGCAAGCTCGTGATTTACCGCACGGTTGTGACAATGGCGCTGTCTTTTATGGCAGTAGGAATATGCTTTTCGGCGCTCTATTTCTCAATGCCAAGCGACGCAGAAACGGGAACGGGCGCTGTACAATGCCTGTTTGACGCGGTTTCAGCGTTTTCGACGACAGGTCTTTCCGTAGGCGCAACAGCGGCTTCAAGCTTTTTCGGGAAATGCGTGCTGATTGTGACGATGTTCCTGGGACGTGTGGGACCTGTTTCCGTGATAATGTCGCTTGTGATGAACACACAAAACCGCAAGAATATTGTTGTTCCCGAGGGAGATATTTTAATAGGCTAATCATTTTGCGGGAGAAAAGATGTACGAAAGCTTTGATTTGGGAAAAATAAAGATGTATGTGTCGGACGACCACCGTTTTGGCACGGACGCGTTTTTGCTTGCGAAGTACGCGAATGTGCGCCGTGACAGCGTTGTCGTTGACCTTTGCACGGGCTGCGGGATAATTCCGCTGATTTTCTGCAAGAACACCCCGCCCGCGAAAATTTACGCGATTGAAATTCAGGAGGAAGCGGTTGAGCTCCTCAAAACGACGATTTCGGAGAACAACCTCGAAAACGTGATATCGCCGATTTTGTGCGATTTGCGCGAGCTTTCGCAGGACAAGATAACGTTTGAGTGCGCGGATATCGTGACGGTAAACCCGCCTTATATGACGGACGGCTCGGGAGCAGAGCGGCTGTCAAAAGCGCAGGCGATTGCGCGGCACGAGCTGATGTGCAACATAAAAGACGTGTGCAAAGCGGCGGCAAGACTGCTGAAATACGGCGGACTTTTGAAAATGTGTCACCGTCCCGAGCGGCTCTCGGACGTGATTTGCGCAATGCGTGAAAGCGGGATTGAGCCGAAGCAGCTGACCTTTGTGCAAAACACCGCGCGCGAAAAGCCGTGGCTTATTCTCGTGAGCGGAAAAAAGGGCGCAGCTTCGGGAATGGTAATTGAAAAGCCGTTTGTGCTGCGAAATGATGATTTGAGCTACACGGAGGAATACTCGAAGATTTATGAGTGATTTTGGAAAGCTGTCGGTTGTTGGTACGCCGATAGGAAACTTTTCGGATTTCAGCCCGAGAGGCGCGGAAACGCTGGAGAATGCCGATTATATCGCCTGTGAGGACACGCGCGTGACGGCAAAGCTGCTCGGACGATTTGACATCAAAAAGCCGCTTTTGTCCTACTACAAGCCGAAGGAGCTTGAAAAGAGCGAGAAAATCATCGCGCTTTTGCTTGACGGGAAAAACGTCGCGCTGGTATCGGACGCGGGAATGCCGTGCGTTTCCGACCCGGGGTATATTCTGGTGAAGAAGTGCTACGAGCTGGATATTCCCGTTGAGGTTATTCCGGGAGCAAATGCCGCGGTCTGCGCGGTTGCCCTGAGCGGTCTTGAAGCGGCTCGGTTTACCTTTGAGGGATTTCTTCCCGTTGAGAAAAAAGAGCGCGCCGAGCGGCTTTCCGACGTGAAAAATCTCCCGCACACGCTCGTTTTCTACGAAGCACCTCACAAATTAAAGACAACTCTCGGCGATTTAGCAGAGGCTCTCGGAGCGGACAGAAACGCTGCGCTTTGCCGTGAGCTCACGAAAATCCACGAGGAAACGCTTCGCGGCACTCTCGGTGAACTTTTGTCGCACTATGAAGAAAACGAGCCTCGCGGAGAATATGTCATAGTTATCGAGGGAAAACCGCCCGAGAAAACGACTTTTTCGGTTGAAGAAGCGGCGGCTGTTGCCGAAAAGCTGATTGCGGAGGGTGCGAAAACCTCTGACGCCTGCAAGGAAGCCGCAAAAATCACGGGCGTTTCAAAGCGTGAGATTTACTCGGCGGTGCTTGGTGAGAAGTGAGTTACGCTTGACATATTTCTCAAATCGTGATATAATGGTTATACGGAAAAAATGACGCCCCGAAAGGAGATTGTTATGAAGGTTATCAAAGAAGCAAAAGAGAATTTCGGACCTACCGCAAAGGTTGTTGTGCCGATTATCGGCGCGGTAATCGTCGTGGCTGCGGCTGTTGCGTACATTTGTATGAAGCTCGCCGACGAAATCCGATATAATGAAAAGTGGAAGGATTATGACGAGTGCGGTTGGCACTGATAGTTTGCTATGAAAACCATTAAGCTGTCGGACGGACGCGAGATTACCTATGAGCTTACGCGAAAGCGCGTGAAAAACGTGAATTTTCGTGCAAAGGAAAACGGGATTGTTGCGGTTTCGGCAAATTCCCGCGTGAGCGTCCGGCAAATCGAGGATTTTCTCGCAGAGCGCGCGGATTTTTTCCTCAAAGCGTTTGAGCAAATGCAAAAGCGCGCGCTTGAAAACAGCAAAAATTCCCGCCTTGTACGTTTTCTCGGGCGGGATTTTCCTGTGAGGATTATCGAAAATTCGCGTGAAATTGCCGTGCTTGACGAAAACGAGCTTCGCGTTTTCACGAAAAGCTCTGATGAAAGCTATATCGCGGGATTGCGCGAAAAAGCGATTTTGACGAGGTTTGCGGCGCTTTGCAGGGAGCTTGACGGGGAAGTGCGCGCGCGGCTCTCGGAAAAGGGCTTTGCTCCGCCGCCTGTGCGGATTTCGATTAAGGATATGGAATCGCGCTGGGGGAGCTGCTCGTACAATCGCGGTCACATCTCGATAAACAGCCGACTTTCGGCATACCCGCGCGAAACGGTTTTGTCGGTGTTTTACCACGAATACGCGCACTTTTGGCACCACGACCATTCGCAGAATTTTTACAGATTTCTTCTCGAACTCTATCCCGATTACTACAAGCACAACAACGTCTTGAAACAAAATTAACCCGCTCTTTTTCGGAGCGGGCTTTTTTCTGAGAAAAACCCGCTTTCGGTTGAAAGCGGGTTTTGTTTGTTAAGGAACAAGCTTTGCAGCAGAGTTTATGCAGCTCTTTGCAGTAGAAATTGTTGCGTTGATATTGCTGTTGAAATTCGCAGCGGTTGTCTTGGGCAGGCTTGTGCAGGTCTTGAGGAAGCTGTCAAAAGAATTGTATGCGCCGTCGATATAACCCGCAGCGGTGCTGTATTTGCCGGTAACGCCCTTGAGCATTGTCGTATAAGCCTTCGCTCTTGCCGCGTAGCTTATCGAAGAAGCGTATGCGGTGATGTCGGATGACAATGTGCTGAATGCCTTTCTTTCAAACGGGTCAAGTTTTCCGAGCTGTCCCTGAAGCAGCGTCAGCTGAGTAATGCAGTTTTTGGACGCATTTATCGCTGCGCTAATCATTGATTGATAAGCGATATTCTTATAGTCGGCAGTATAAGAGCCTGTAAATTTGCTTACGGTGATGTTTCCTAAAGCGGAGTTTACCATTGTCCTGAACGACTGACAGTTCTTGGTAAACGAGGAGTAACCGCCGCTGGGAGCGATTATGTAGTTATAGTAGGAGTCATATCTTGTTTTGAGCGTCTTGAGCGCTGTGTAAATCGCGCTGAATTCGCTGTTCTTGGGTGAAGCGGAGTTGATTTCGCGCTCAACGGTTGATTTGCCCGCTTTGAGGTTGCTAATCATATTTGTAGCAAATTTTGAGTTGTAGAAAGACTTGATTGCTTCGTCGTTGCTCTCGGTTGACGTGTTCATTGCGTAAACAACGTGCTGAGAGAATGCGTCCATTTTTGCTGTTTCGCCCATAATCATCTCAGCCGCGCGCATAATCTTCTCGCGGTCCTGTTCAAGCGATTTCAGCTTGGTGTTTGCGGTTATCACAGGATTAGTCGAGGAGCTTGAAGAAGACTTGGTGCTGCTGCTCGTTTTGGTTGACGAGGACGTTGTCGAGGAGCTGTCCGAGGTTGTATCCGAGGAGCTTGCGGAAGAGGATACAGAAGGCTCGGAGGAGCTTGATGAAGATACGTCAGCGCTTGAAGACGAAGATGTTGACGTATCGGAAGAAGTGCTTTCGGGGGGATTGATTACACTTGAAGAAGTGCTATGAGTATCACCGCCGACAGGAGGCTTGTTCATATTCCACGGCTGAATTAAGAAGAGAACTGCCAGAAACGCACCTAAGATACCTGCTGTAACTCCGATGAACTTTGCAAGCGGGATTTTTCCGAAAACCATAACTGCGGGCTTGGTTTCGCCCTTTGAGGGAGCGGTTTTCGGAGGAACGTAAGCGCCCTTGTATGTAGCTCCGCAGTTTTTGCAGAACTTTTCGGTATCGTACATATCCTGACCGCAGGTTCTGCAGTAAACGAGGTTGCCCTTGGGAGTTTCTGCTTCGGGCTTCTGCTCGGGCGCGTTATTCTGAGGTCTTTGAGGACGTCTGAAATCGAAATCTTCAACAGGCTGTCTTGTTTCGGCAGCGGGTGTTGCTTCGGTTTTCGGCGTTTCCTCGGAAACGGGAGCTGTTTCCGCGATAAAGCCCATTTCTTCGGGCACGAAATCATCAAAAGCAGAATTTGCTGTTTCTGCGGCGGGTTCTTCAACCACAGGCTCTGCGACAGCGACAGCCACAGGTTCAACCGCAACGGGCTCTTCGGGAGTTTCCTCTGCGACTTCCTCGGGAACTTCGACAGCAACAGGTTCAACCGCAACAGGCTCTTCGGGAACTTCCTCGGGTTCTTCGATGTTTACAGCTTCAATTGTCGAGGCTGCGGTTTCGTCCATAGAGTTTCCGAGGAACTGATACGGGTCAAGCGAGATATCCGCGCTGTGGTCTTCTTCCATAGAGCAGCCCTCAATTACGGGAACTGCGCCGTCCGAAACAGGGATTTCCTCGCCGGAAACATCGCTCATCGAGAAATTCTCGACCTTGCGGGTTTCGCCTTCCTTCGGTTCCTGCTGACGAACATTGTTAGCTGATTTGCTGATTTCGGGCATTTCGCTTGCAGACGAGCTGAAATTCGAGATTTGCTGGTTGAGGATTGCCATATCGTTTGCGGAATAGTTATTTCCGCCGAACAAATTATCCGTTTCTTCGGCATTGTCGAAAGCCGACGGCATTCCTCCGCCGATAAAGTTGTCAAACTGATTTCCGCCGTTCGAGAAGATATCTCCGATACCTGCGCCGCCGAAAGCGTCATAGCTTCCGTCCAGTCCCATAGGATTGTTGTTAATAAGCGGAACGGAGCTTGACGGCTTGTCGCTGATTTTCATTCCGCATTTTTCGCAGAAATCAAGGTTGTGCTGCATTCTCATTCCGCAGGACGGGCAGAATACAAGCGTACCTTCACCGCTGTTTGAGCCGATAGGCTCAATTCCGGGCATAGACGACTGAACATCTTTTCCGGTTTCTTCGCCATTTTTGAGGGCATTCTCCACATTTTCGGGTGTTTTCTCGGACGCTTCGCCGCTTCTTCCGGGCAAACCGCCTTCTTCAAGAACCTCGGGAGGCACAGGCGACCCGCATTCAATGCAGAATGAATATCCTCTAATCAATTGTTTACCGCAGTTTTCGCAATACATAAAATTCCTCCCGCTGTAAAATTGACGGCTTTTCTGCCGCAGAATAATCATAATTTGACCTGTCTGTAATGTTTTCCCAATTTAACATACAGAATTTACATTCAAATACATATTTTATTATACAATAATTTTTGCCTGTTGTCAATTCTTTTTATAATTATTGTACAATTGGTGCAATAACAGACGGTTTTTTTGTGCTAAACAACGGAAAAATACAAACCCGCGAAAATGCCCGCTGCAATCGCGCAAACGGCGGTTGAAGCCAGACACATTATGATGTGTTTCAGCGTGAAAGTGCGCCCAACGGGTTGTTTTTCCTCGGGAACATAATTTTTTACGGGAATATTCATGTTTTTCGCCTCTCGCGGAACGCTTACAGGAGAAGCTCCCTGCGTGCTAATCGGGACAGGCTGAGGGAAAGGATTTACCGAAACGGGACTGCTCACGGGAGCAATCGGTGAAACGGGCACGGACACGTTTGCGGGATTTTGTGCAGCGGTTTCGGGAGCTTCATTTTCATCAAATTCAAGCTGACCGTTTTCGGCGAGATTTTTTTCGTTATCCGCTGTAAAAACCGGCGATTTTGCCGCTGTCCCGCAAAAACAGCAGAACTTCACGTCGTCGGGATTTTCTCTTCCGCAGTTCATACAGTACATAAAAACAACTCCTTTTTCAGTTCATAACGGTCTGTAAGCCGTTGTTATTTCTCACATAGTCGAAAAGGTACTGCTGCGCGATACCTTCGATACCCTTTGTACATTCGGGCAATCCGTTCGGATAAAACTGCGCCATAAGCCGCTTCACCCAGACATCTTTCGGGAACGCGTCGGTTTTGTGAAACGCGAAAAGCAAAACGCAGTCCGCGACCTTATCGCCGACGCCCTTAATGATTTTCAGCTTCTCGCGTGCGGGTTCAAGCGGGAGCGCGTTAATTTCCGCAAAATCAATTTCACCGCTGTTTACCCGTTCAACCGCGTCGGCTATGTACTTTGCACGAAAACCCGCCCGAAGCGGCGCTAAATCCTCGGGTGTTACCCCGCGAAGTTTTTCTGCTGTCGGGAAGGAAAAGCCTCCGTCGATTTTCTCACCGAAGCTCTCGCAAAGCCGCCCGATAATCCCCGAAATACGCGGAATATTGTTGTTCTGCGAGATGATAAAGCTGATAAGAGTTTCAAACGGCTCCTGCCGCAAAATCCGTATTCCCGAAGAACATTTGCACGCTTCACAAAGAGTTTTGTCCTCGGAGAGCTGATTTATGTACTCCGAATAATTCGTTTCCATATCAAAGTATTCCCGCGCTTCTTTCTCGGAAAAGCCCGAAATTTCGACAAATTCTCCGTTTTCCCGAACCGTGATTTTCTTCCCGTTTACAATCCCCGAAAAGCCGCCGTTTTCGTTCTCACTCCAGCGAAAACACTGCCCGCAGAAAAACGTTTTTCTTGGATTTAGCTCCGATAAATTAATTTTTATTTTCATTTTTTTCAAAAACCCCTTGATTATTTACTTTAATTATAATACAATATAAGATAGAATGCAATAGCTTTAGTTTAATTTTGCGGAGGAAATATGAGAGAAAGCCTGCTTACGATACCGATAAACGAGGTCTTTGAGCCGAGGTGTGGCTGTCCTATTTGCAATATGAGAAACTCTGTCGAGGAGCACATCTGCGAGTACATAATGGGTGCTGCGATGATGGAGCCCGACGTCCGCGAGGAAACAAACGAGCTCGGGTTTTGCCTCACGCACTTCAATATGCTTTTGAAGCAGAACAACCGCTTGTCGCTTGCGCTTATGCTAAACACGCATATTTCGCAGCTCCGCGAGGAGGTTATCGACAAGAAGGACGGAATGTTCAGCAAGGGAGCAAAGGCAAAGAAAATCTCCGAGATGAAGGAAACCTGTTTTGTCTGCTCAAAGGTTGAATGGGGCGTAAACCATATGCTGGAAACGGTTTTCACGATGTTCAAGAACGACGAGAGTTTCCGAAAGCTCTATTCAAAGCAGGAATATCTTTGTATTCCGCATTACAGAAAGCTGATGACAGCGGCTCAGAGCAAGCTGAAAAAGGACGATTTGAAAGCGTTCTGCGACGCGACAGACGAGCTTGTCGGGAATTACGCGAAGTCGCTCAATTCCGATGTAAAGGAGTTCTGCGACAGCTTTGACTATCGAAACGCGGGCAAGCTCCACAACGAGGATATGGAACACGTCAGAAGCTCGATTGAGCGCGCGATTGAGTTCCTCACGTCAAGAAAGCCGAGCGAAAAATAAGTTTTAGGATAGTGAAAAATGGATATTTTAGCAATAGAAAGCTCCTGCGATGAAACGGCTGCTGCGGTTGTCCGTGACGGTCGCGAGATAATCTCGTCCGTTGTGGCGACGCAGATTGAGGAGCACAGACTATACGGGGGAGTTGTCCCCGAAATCGCTTCAAGACGGCACTGCGAGAGCGTTTCCGCGGTTGTCACAGAGGCTCTCGAAAAGGCGGGAAAAACGCTCGACGAGGTTGACGCGATTGCCGTGACTTATGCTCCGGGACTTGTCGGAGCGCTGCTTGTCGGGGTGAATTTCGCGAAGGGACTTGCTTTTTCGGCGGGGAAACCGCTTATTCCTGTGCACCACATTCGCGGTCATATCGCGGCAAATTACCTTGCTCACAAGGAGCTTGAGCCGCCGTATATGTGCCTTGTCGCTTCGGGCGGAAACAGCATAATAGTGCGGGTTCTCGACTACACAAGTTTTGAGCTTGTCGGGCAGACTGTCGACGACGCAGCCGGAGAAGCTTTCGACAAATCTGCGCGCGCAATGGGTTTTCCGTATCCGGGCGGCGCGTTTATCGACAAGGCTGCGAAAACAGGCGACGCGACGAAGTATAAGCTCCCGAAACCGCACACGGCAAACCCGTATGATTTCAGCTTTTCGGGACTGAAAACCGCCGTGATAAATCTTATTCACAACACCGAGCAGCGCGGCGAAGAGCTTGATATAAACAGCCTTGCTGCGAGCTTTCAGAAGACCGTGAGCGAAATTCTCACGGATAAATTTGTCGGAGCAGCGCGCGAGTTTGACTGCAAAAAAATCGCGCTCGCAGGCGGAGTTGCCGCAAACGGCGGGCTTCGCGAAACGCTTCAGGCTGCCGCCGACAAAAACAAAATGGAGCTGTTTATCCCGCCGATTTCGCTTTGCGGGGACAATGCCGCGATGATAGGCTGTCAGGCTTTCTACGAGTACCGCGACGGGAAAATCGCGGGCACGGACCTGAACGCATACGCGACAATGCGGCTTGACAATCTTGTGTGGTGAAATGAGAAGATTTTTCAGACTATTATTTGTGATGTCGGGAAACGAGGTTATCGAAGCGGGAAAACTGCTCTGTCAGACGGCTTCAACTCCCGAGGAAAAGAAAATCGCGGCGGCTTTCCGCAGAGTGTTTTACGGAACGATTGTTCTTGTGGTTTTGCTTGCTGTGACGCTGCTTGCCGTGATGTTCCTGAACAACCCGTTTCTTGCGAGCGGTGACAAGCGATACGGCACGGTCCAGAGCGACGGCACAATCCGCTACGTTCAGAATGTCAATAAATATGCGTCCGCCGAGGAGCTCGGACTTTCCGGTTTTGAGCTGAAAAAAGGCGACAAAATCATAATTTTCTTTGACAAGGACGACAATATCAAAGCGGCTTATCCGCGTGATTTTTACGAAAGCTACACGGAAAACCGCGTTATGATAATCGTTTGGACAGCTCTGCTAGGGCTTACGGTACTTCTCATTTACGCGTTTGTGATTTGCCGAGTGACGCCGTTTGGCAGACCGTGGTATCTCTACTGCCGAGAGAAAAAGTCGCTCGGTCAGCCGAGGCTGTCGAAAGCGCAAAACGCGGTGATTTGGGCGGTTTCGGTTATCGCGGCGCTTGCGATTTGCGCTCCGCAGATTATGAAGATTTCCGATGAAATCCGCAGATTGCAGGAAATCAACGATTTCAGCGCGAAAATAAAAGCGGTTCAAAAAGCCGCCGAAAAAGCCGGTGAAATAACCGACAATCTCAACAGCGCGGCTGAAAATCTCGCTGAAAACAGCGCGCTCGAGGACGCGAAAAGCGCTGCCGATAAAATAAACGAGATTAAGAATAATCTTAAAAATACACAGTCGAGGTGACTTTTTTGAAAAATATAGTTTTGATAGGAATGCCCGCAGCGGGAAAATCCACAATCGGTGTAATTCTCGCAAAAACGCTGGGCTTTGAGTTTATCGACACGGACTTGATTATACAAAAGCAGACAGGTCGGCTCTTGCAGGAAATCATCGACAACGAGGGACTTGACAAGTTTTGTATGTGCGAGGAAAAAGCCGTGATGTCGGTGAAAAACAAAGGAAACGCGGTTATCGCGACAGGAGGAAGCGCCGTTTACAGCAGGGACGCGATGAATCACCTGAAAAAAACGTCGGTGATTTATTATCTTGCGCTGCCGACAGACGAGCTGCTCTCGCGGCTTCACAACATCAAAACTCGCGGAATTGCTATGCGTCCCGGAGAAACGGTTGACGAGGTTTTCGCGCACAGAAAAGCTCTCTACGAGGAGTACGCGGATATTACCGTCGACTGCTTCGGCAAATCAACCGAGGAGCTTGTCGCTGAGATTATGGATTATCACAGGATTGTTGGATTGGAAGAGGTTTGAGATGTCTGAGGCTGCCGAAAAAACTCCCGAAACGCTGAAAGCGGGCTACAAAAAGCTCTGTTTTCGGCTGGGAATTATGATAATCGTGATTTTTGTATCGCGCGGGATAAGCACGATTTTGCTCTCGCTTATCAGCCCGTCGCTTCAAAATCTCGGCGGGACGGGCGCATATCTCGTAAATACGGCTTTTTCGCTGGTGTTTTTGTACATTATCCCGATGATTGCAACGGCGCTGCTGCTTAAAATGCCGCTGCGCGAGATGAACGCAAACATCTACAAAAAGCCGAAGTATTTCGGCCGTGCGCTGGGAATGTATCCTGCGGCTTATTCGCTTGCGATTATCGTGAATTTGCTCACGATGTGGATTACGAGCCTGTTCAAAAACACGAACTTCAACGACACATTCAACACGGTAAACGAGCTTTCCGCGCCGAATTTCACCTGCGGAATAGTCCTGTTTATTCAAATGGTCGTGATTGCGCCGCTTTTCGAGGAATTCTGGTTTCGCGGAATGGTTATGGAAAGTCTGCGTCCTTACGGAAACGGCGTCGCGATATTCGTTTCGGCGTTTCTTTTCGGGCTTACTCACGCGAATTTCTCGCAGTTTTTCTATGCTGCGTTTATGGGAATTTTCCTCGGCTACATCGCTGTTTCAACGAAAAGTATCGTCACGACAACCATTATTCACGCGATTTTCAACTCGTTCACAGCGTCGGTTTTGCTTTTGCTGACGGACAATTCCGTCGCAGAATTTCTCACTCTCGCGCTTCGCGGCATTACAGGAGAGTTCACGCCCGCTGTTATCGCGTATATTGCGATTATATGCATTATGCTGCTGACTGCTGCGGTGGGCTTTGTAATGGCTTGCTTCAAGCTCGCGAAAATCAAAAGGTACAAGGTGCCCGTTGTGCAGACGGAGCTTTCCGCGAAAAAACGCTGGGCAATATTCTTCACAGCTGTTACGGTTATCATAGGTCTTGTTCTTGCCGCAGATAGCTTTACGGTAAGGTTTATCCCCACGCAGATTTATAAGCTTATACAAACAATTTGGAGGTAATGTTATGGAAGAAAATCAGAATAAAGTCAGCTTGCGCAAATCACAGAGCTGGACTGACCCCGCGACGGGAGAGGTTTATCCCGGAGGAAACCCGAATGCGGTTCCGCAGTCCGTGCCTCAGCCTCAGCAGCTTTCGCAGAACAATTTCGCTCAGCCTCAGTCTTTCCCTCAGCAGAACATCTCGGTTATTCCGTCAAGCAACATCGAGGTTTATCCTAACACAAACGTCCCTCAGGCGCTTCAGCCCGGAATGAAATACTGCAAATACTGCGGACAGCAAATCCCTATGGAAGCGGTTTTGTGCGTGAAATGCGGCAGGCAGGTCGAGCAGCTTCAGGGAATGCAGAACGTCAGCCCGCAGGTTGTCATCAACAACGCGCAGCAGCCCGTTGTCTATCAAACAGGCACTCCCAAGGACAAGTGGGTTGCGTTTGTTCTGGCATTTATCCTCGGATTTCTCGGAGCGCACCGTTTCTATGAAGGCAAAATCGGAACGGGTATTTTGTGGCTCTTAACGGGCGGACTTTTCGGAATTGGCTGGCTTGTCGATTGGATAACAATCCTCACAAAGCCGAACCCTTATTATGTATAACCGCTTTCAGATTTCATAAAGATAAACAAAAAGCAACGATTTTTAAAACCGTTGCTTTTTTGTGTTTAATTGTTTGCGAAAGCCTCAAATCATACCGACGATGCAATTGCCTGTTCGAGCTCTTCTACTGCAAAAGCAAGAGCCTGAGCGGATTTTCTGGATTTTCTCAGAAGCGAAAGGTTCAGAGAGCCTGCCTGATATACATCATAGAGGTTTTCAAAATCCTCGACAGCCTTTTCGTAGAGTTCTGTTGCCTCTTTAGCAAGGTTGGTTATATTTGCGTTTGCGTTGAAGAGCATTTCAACCTGATATACTGCGGAGGTAAATCTGCTTTCGTACTCTGCGAGAGTTAATGCGAGCGTCTTGAAATCAAGAGTTGTGAAGTCGATATCTTCCGCTCTTGAACCCGCGCCGATAACGGGGTTCTGCGGCCCGCAGGCTGCCTTGTATTCCGCCTGAAGGGCGTCCTTCTCGGCGGTGAGGGTTGCAAAAGTATTCTTGTAGGTTTCAAATTCCTTCTCGGTCATATCGAAAGATTTGCCCGAAACCATCGACAAAAACGCGTCATACTTTGTCACGAGAGCTTCTGCCTTTTCCGTGAGCTCCTCGTTTTCGTTGTTGAACATTTCGTCGAACATCATGATGTCGCTCTTGTCGTTCATAACCTGAGTAAGGAATTCGCTGATTTCAGACGAGTCTGCCGAGGGACCGTTTTCGGCAACGTCAATCAGCTCGTCGAGCGCTTCAACAAGCTTGTTTCCGATGTCGCCCGCATTCTGCTTGTTGATTGCGTTTCTCAAATCCTTGAGGAAAGAAATCATTTCTTTGGTAATGTTTTCGTCAATCTGGTCAGACGGTAAATTCTGAATGTCCGTGATGTCGATAACATCGCTCGGGATAGAAACGCCGTTCGGTCTTTCCTCACCGGAAACAACTGCGCTTGCCGAGAATTTTCCGTACTGCGGAATTTCAAAGAAGAACGTTTCTTTAAGGGTATTTCCGTTTTCAATCTTGACGGACGCGCCTATTTTCATCGAGCCGAGAATTGCGAGCTGTTCTGCGGTTGCGTTTTCAGCCGTGAAATCAGCAGGAAGAACAAGGCTTACTTCAAAATCGCCCTCAAAGGTATCCGTGCCATTGAACTTGGTTTCCTTGACGTTGCTGTATTTGACTTTAGCGGAAACCGTGCTGTCGTTTGCGTAAGCGTTTACCGTGATTGTGCCGTCGGTGTCGCTTGCCTTTTCAACGAGCGCGGAAATAACGGTCTTTTCATTAGCGTCAATGGACAAAGCCGCGGTATTGCCGGTCTTGGTGCTCAAATCAAAGCTTCCCACAGCAGCAATCGCCATAACGGTTGTGTTGTTTGAGATAAACGAAACCTTCTTGCCGAGTACGCGGCAGGAGTTATCGGTTACGGTTTCAACAACCAGAGCATAGTCATCGGGGATATTAATCATATTGAACATGCTCTTGAAGGTGCTCTTCATCTGCTCGCCGGTAACAGGAATTCCGCAGTCGCTCATAAACTTTGCAAACTGTCCGCAGAAGTAGCTGTCCTCAGCCAAAGCCTCGCCTGTTCTCTTGAGCATTTCGGTAAACTTGCTGCCGTTGAGCTTTGCGGTTATGTACTTGCCCTTTGCGGAAGCGCCCGCAGCGGTAATTTCGCCGTCCTTGACGGTGATTTCGCTCGACTTGTAAACATCAACATAAATGCTTACGAGCTTGTTTATAATTCTCCTGAGCTCTTTGTCCTCAATTTCAAGAGAAACATTTGTAACAGTGCCGGGAGCTGCCGAATAGCCGGAGCCGAGATTTATCATAAATGCCTTTTCGGAAGCAAACGGGAAAACGAAATAAGCGTTTCCGTCATCGGCAACAATGATTTTTGCATTGAGCTTGAGGCCGTTGCTTGTAAACTCCATTCCCGTTTCAATGGCCTTGCCGTCAGCGGTAACATCAGCGGAGAAGTCCATTTCGTTGATGAACTTCAGGATTTCATCGATATCCTTTTTCGAGATGTGCATCTGGTTCATCAGCAGAGAAGCGCCCGTATCGGTGAGCTCTGCGCTGAAATCAAAGGTGGACTTTGCGTAATTTGTGCCGTAGGTCTTGCGCATAAGCTCTGCCATTGAGGTTACCAAAGACTTTGCGTCAAGAGAAGTGGAATAAACGCTTGCCATACCGACAGACGAAGCGCTTGTCGTGGTAATGCCGACGCTTCCTTTTGAAGCCGCAATCATGGCGCTTGCATAGGCGTTTGTCGCGGTCTTTATGCCCTCGGACATTGCGGTCACGTCGATTTTATCGGTGACAGACTTTATGGAGTCGCCCTCAACCATTGCCGCATAGCCGGAGTTTCCGAGAACAATGTTGAACAGGAGTGACTTGTTGACGAAGAACAGAACACCCGCTGCAATCAGAGCTGCTCCGATAATCGCTCCAAGAGAGATAAGAATGGGTTTGAGAACGCTCTTTTTCTTAATCGGCTTTGTTGCGACAGCTGCCGCGCTCATTCCGTAGCCGCCGAACTGATTATCCATAGGATTATTTACGGGAGCGGTGTATGTGGGAGCTGCCGTCGGTGCCGAATAGCTTGCCGCAGCTGCGGAATAGCCCGTGGAAACGCTCGCGTTATATTCGGGCATAACGGGTGCTTCTGCGATTACGGGAGCTTCTGCGATTACAGGTGCCTCCGGCATAAAGGGTGCTTCCGGCATAACAGAGGTTTCCGGCATAACAGGGGTTTCCGGCATAACAGGGGTTTCCGGCATAACAGGGGTTTCCGGCATAACAGGGGTTTCCGGCATTACAGGAGTTTCCGGCATTACAGGAGTTTCCGAAAGCACGGGAGCCTCGGAAACAGCGGGGCCTTCGGTGACATAACCAAATTCAATCTGCTCGAAGATTGTCGGTGCAGAGCCGCGCGCTTCAGCGTCATCGCCGCTGATAGCGGGCATTACGGTTTCTTCCGAAGAAACGGGAACCGAATAAGCAGGCTCGGCATTTGCCGTTACAGCGGCAACACCTCCGCCGATAATATCGCCGGGTGTTATTGCCTCAACAGCCGGAGAGATAGGTTCAACAGCCGGTGAAATGGGCTCAACTGAGGGTGAAATCGAAACGGGCTCGGTAGGAGTAACGGGTGCGAGAACGTCCGAGGGCTTTACCTCGACATTTGCCGCTCCGATAACAGCCGCGCCGCAAACCGTGCAGAATTTCGCTCCCTTGGGGAGCTCCAGCCCGCAGTTAGCGCAAAAGCTTTTGTTGCTCCGGGCAGCAGCGGTAAGCGCACCGCAGTTGGGGCAAAACTTTGCTCCGTCGGGTACCTGAGTATTACATTTGATACAATTCATATTTATTTCCTTTCGCAAAAGACGCTTGCCGTAAATAAGCAGGGTTCTGCTTAAAGTTAGCTACTTTTATTATATAATTTTTCCTGCGTTTCGTCAATAGTCTTGATTACAAAATTATGTTAAATCAATGAAAAGTTTTGTGCAAGTTGAACATAAAATGCGAATATACACAAAAAACAGCCCGAAATATATCGGGCTGTCCAGAATATATTTTTGCGGAATTATCTTTCCCACTGGCTGATATAACGATTGTCGCCGATGGAAAGCACATAAATATCAACGTAAACCGCGCCCCATTTGCAGGAGTCCTCGTAGCTTCCCATAAACACGTCAACCGCAATCGAGCCGTCCATCATTCCATATCCAGTATCTGCGGCAATTGCGTATCCGTAAACGCGGCTTCCGTCCTGAGCGACAACATAAACCTCGCTTCCGTAAGGAATTACATTCGGATTAACCGCAACCGTTCCCACAACGGCATAGCGTCCGCTTGCAGTGAGAGCGCCGGGCTTTGCCGAATATGCCGTAGCCTTGCCCGAAACGATTTTTTCATAGTTTGCGGGAATTCCGTTAATCAGTTCGAGCTGTTCGGGATTTTCCATTTTTGCGTAAGGCTCTGCGAGAGCGGTACCTCTCTCGACAACCGCCGTAACGGGCTGTTTTGTTATCTCTTCGGCAATTACCTCCGAGGAAGTAAACTGTCCGTCAATATATTTGTCCTTGTAGGTCAGAACGTGAGCGCCGTTTGCGCCCTCTTCAAGAACGTTTTCCGCGCCGATTGCCATATTTGAGTTGTTCTTGTAAATCGTTTCAAACGGCATTGCGCTCTCGATGTTTCTCTCGACGTACTTCACGCGGCT
Organism: Oscillospiraceae bacterium; assembly: GCA_017847835.1. Lineage (GTDB taxonomy): Bacteria > Bacillota > Clostridia > Oscillospirales > Ruminococcaceae > CAG-115. The sequence goes on along the minus strand of JAGASH010000008.1, from coordinate 952 downwards.
GACTTTAATTGTCATACCCTCGCAAAGCGGCTCTTCGGGAAGATAGTTGAGGAAATCGTCCTCGCCGAGCTCAATTCCCAGTCTTTCAAGAGCGTCTGCAACGGTTCCGTCGGTGGATTTAAGCGGGAATTCCTCGCCGTCGGCGATTAAGGAAATTCCGAATGCACGGTTGATGATAATGTGCTTTTTCTTTCCCGCGCCTGTTTCAACGGAAACCTTGTCGTCGGGTTCAAGCGCATAATCCTCGCTTTTGAGGATTGCGTATGTATCAAACTGGTTTGTTTTGATTTCCCTTGTAACGCCCTCGTCCGTTATATAAACGGTGTCGCGGTAATAAAGCGCGCCCGTGAGCAAAAGCGCTGTCAAAGTGATTACAATGAAAATCGACGCTTTGACTATTTTGTTCTGCAAAAGCAGTTTTTTCATCTTCTCGGTTACAATCTGCGGTTTCATAGGGGATTTGCCTCCAAAAAATCTCTCTGTGTTTATCGAACTGCGAAGCTTTTCCAAGCGGTATTTTCGGGCAGTTCTCGTTCCTGTTGCATATTATAGCTTACTTTTTCGTAAATGTCAAACATATCAAAGCTGTTGAAATTGTGCAAAATCCACAAGAAAAATTTGTAACCTTTTTGTAACCTTTTGAAAAAGACTTGATAAAATGGAAATTGCTGTCAAATTACGCAATTGTTATTGTTAGATTTGCTAAAAAAGCGCATATCGGCTCTTTTGTCACAATTACACAAAGCCCGCTGCCGGATTTGCGTGGGTTTTGAAAAAAATGCCACAAAAAAGGAGCGCCGAAACGCTCCTTTTTTATTGTAGCTTCAGCGAAAATAAACCACCGCTTGAAGCGGTGGAATAAAAATCTTTAGATAAAAGAAGTCCTCCTATGGTATAATGAAGTGGGTTTGACGACCACATCAAAAAAACATAGGAGGAAAGTCAAATGAAT
>JAGASH010000019.1 GCA_017847835.1 Oscillospiraceae bacterium | reverse complement strand
GCCATAATCCCTCTCCCAAAAAAGATAATTTAATGTTATCCACTGTTTCTTCTTTCATTATACCACACTCCCGCGAAATTTCCACAATTTTCCCGAAATTTCATCATTATGCACAAACATTCGCACTGCGGGTTGTACAATTTGAAAAACGGCGCAAATAGTTATATAATATAAGTATTCTAAAAAAGGAGAAACCGATATGGAATTAAAAAAATTTATCACCCTTTACCTCAATTTTTGTCTGGAGCAGAAGACTCTCAGCTCCAAAACAACCAAGGCTTACGGTACCGATTTGACTCAGTTTGCTGAATTTTCCGAAGGAAAGTTCGACAAAAATGTCATCATTGACTACATCGCTCAGCTTCACAAGCAGTTCAAACCCAAAACCGCGAAGCGCAAAATCGCTGCGCTGAAAGCATTCACGCATTACCTGATGACGCAGGAAATCATCGGAACAAACCCGTTCGACAAAATTGACACGTCGTTTCGCGAACCGATGGTACTGCCGAAGGTTATCCCGATGAACATTATCGGCAAAATTCTTGCAAACGCTTACGATAATTTTCGGCAGTGCCACACGGATTTTGCCCGCAAAAATGCGATTAGAAATATCGCCGTACTGGAGGTTCTGTTCGCAACCGGAGCAAGGGTTTCCGAGATTTGCACGCTTACTCCGGACGCGGTGGACTTGACAAACCACACCGTAAAAATCTTTGGCAAAGGTTCGCGAGAACGCATAATTCAAATCGAAAACCACGATGTCTTGAACGCGCTGAACCGTTACTACGAAACGTTTCGCGAGGATATAACAGCGTCGGGATTTTTCTTTGTAAACAAGCTGCACCATCGTCTCACGGAGCAATCGGTTCGGTCAATGATAAACAACCAAGCAGCCGCAATCGGATACGAAAAACACATCACGCCGCACATGTTCCGGCATTCTTTCGCGACGCTGCTGCTTGAGGAAGACGTGGACATTCGGTACATACAAAAAATTCTCGGTCACAGCTCAATTTCCACAACGCAAATCTACACGCACGTTTCGATGGCAAAGCAGAAGCAAATTCTCTCGGACAAGCACCCGCGGAATAAAATCATAATCTGATTATTCATTCTGAAACTTGACCGCGCTCTCGAAATTTATCACGCCGTTGATGTGCCGAACCTCGTCAACGCACATCGCGTGCAACTCGCGCAGAGTGTCCTCGTCAACGTCATTCGCGGCGGCAAGAGTGTGCGAGATTTTCCCGAGCTCAACAGCAATTTTGAAAAGATTTCGGTTTATGCGTTGCTCTGAACCATTCACGACCGCTTCAACCGAAGAAGTTATTTGCGGCGATAAATAATTCACGTTGTCCTCGGATTTCAGATAACCAACATAAAAATTTATAGCTTTCTCGATGAACTCGCTCCGAGATGCGCAGTTGTCCTCTGCAAACCGCAAATTAACCTCTTTCATTGTCGCCGGATACACCCACAAAGGAAACTTAATCTTGTTTTGAAACCCCTCGGAATTCCCTTTAACAATCGCGTTTTTTGAGGTTTGCAACTCCGAATTTTTCTGTTTTCCCATTTTACAACCCCTCTCAAATTTTTCAATATTCGTGATTGCGGCGGGCTTTGCCCGTCCGATGTGAATGGGGCGACACCGCCCCTTTAACTTGCATAAAAATCATACCCCCGAACTGCCCTCACACCAATCGCAGAGCCGTTTCGCAAACTCTGTGAAAACTGCCCAAATCGGCACGAGAGCAGCTCGAAGGTATGTTTACTCTACCTTTGCGCTAAAGTCGCACACAACTCATCACAGCTGCCTTAAAATCGTTTACGGCTGATTGGTTGGCTTTTCGGAAACACTTTTCGGTTTTGCCACATTCTGCCGTTTCGCCGTCATTTCAATAAAATCGCGCACATTCTGCGGCACAACTTTGCCGTAAAGCTGCTCGGCAAACTTTGTAATCTCATCGTCAAGCGAAGAATTTTTCTGCGCAAGATACATTTTCAGCGCAAGAATTTTCTCGTTTTCAAGCGAGATATTCACAGTATTTTTCATTGTATCACCCCTCAAAGTCCAATGAGCGTGATGCCCATATCCTGCTCAACCTCGTCCTGCGAAATGCTCTCGGGAACGGCGAATTTCTGCACATATTTCTCGCAAAGTTCGTCCGAAAGCGAACAGAAATCCATGCCGTCCTCGGTCATTTTTTCACCGCAAATGAAGAACGGTCCGGCAACAATTCTGTCGCCAAAACGCCGATTTCCTTCCATTCCGATAAGCTTTGCTTCCTCGTTTCCGACCATCACGGCGCGCGGTTCATCGAGATAATAAATCAGCTCTATAAGCCCGCCGACAGCCTCTTTCATGCCCTTGAGGGAGTGCTCGATTTCCGTGATGTAGGCGGGTTTGTTCGGCTCAACCATCACAACTTTCATCATTTCAGACGCCATAAAAACTCCTTTCAAAACAGCGTAAGCTGCACAAAATCTTCCCGAATTTCCGGTGTTTGCTTTGCTTTAATTTGCTCATCTTCAACACATTCGTCTTCACAAAATTCCTCGTCATCATCAGCCGAAACCGCCTCCATTTTATCGAAAATTTCCGGCGAACGCAGCTTCTGCGCCGCACTTTGAAAGCTGTCAAGATAACTTTGTGGATTTTCGTACCGCCGCATTGTCAGCAAATCGCCCTCGAAAATGGCTCGGCGCAGGTTCTCGGCATAGCCAAGAATTGCCGGAATACAGAGCTGTTTCAGCTGCTTTTCGGTCAGATTTTCCGACTGCTCGCGGACAAATTTCAGGTTTTCGTCCTCGTCAATTTTCTGCATAGAACGAGCCGCGTTCTGCCGAATTTCGTCCGCACGAGCCATATAATCGTTGTCCACAATCGGCGGAGTTTCCCTATAAAACGACTCCGGAAGCAGGAACAATGTGGTTTCCTCGGACAACTTTTGCTTGTAAAAAATGATGTGATTCCGCACCAAATTCATGTTCACGCCGTCCGTCCAGAACGGGTCGGAACAGCCGTGTTCGCGAATAAAATCCCATCGCGCGAAGCTTTTCTCCAGCGCGGCGGCGAAGTCAAAATTCTTGCCGGGCTTGCTCATAAGGACATCACTTGCGACTCGGATTCGCACTGTTCCTGC
>JAGASH010000018.1 GCA_017847835.1 Oscillospiraceae bacterium | reverse complement strand
GCAGGAACAGTGCGAATCCGAGTCGCAAGTGATGTCCTTATGAGCAAGCCCGGCAAGAATTTTGACTTCGCCGCCGCGCTGGAGAAAAGCTTCGCGCGATGGGATTTTATTCGCGAACACGGCTGTTCCGACCCGTTCTGGGCGGACGGTGTGAACATGAATTTGGTGCGGAATCATATCATTTTTTACAAGCAAAAATTGTCCGAGGAAGCCACATTGTTCCTCTTGCCGGAGGCGTTTTATAGGGAAACTCCGCCGCTTGTGGACAACGATTATATGGCTCGTGCGGACGAAATTCGGCAGAACGCGGCTCGTTCTATGCAGAAAATTGACGAGGACAAAAACCTGAAATTTGTCCGCGAGCTGTCGGCAAATCTGACCGAAAAACAGCTGAAACAGCTCTGTATTCTGGCAATTCTTGGCTATGCGGAGAACCTTCGCCGAGCCATTTCCGAGGACGATTTGCTGACAATGCGGCGGTACGAAAATCCACAAAGTTATCTTGACGGCTTTCAAAGTGCGGCGCAGAAACTGCGTTCGCCGGAAATTCTCGATAAAATGGAGACGGTTTCAGCTGATGATGACGAGGAATTTTGTGATGACGAATGTGTTGAAAGTGAGCAAATTGAACCTGAACAAACACCGGAAATTAGGGAAGATTTTGTGCAGCTTACGCTGTTTTGAAAGGAGTTTTTATGGCGTCTGAAATGATGAAAGTTGTGATGGTTGAGCCGAACAAACCCGCCTACATCACCGAAATCGAGCACTCCCTTAAGGGTATGAAAGAGGCTGTCGGCGGGCTTATAGAGCCGATTTATTACCTCGATGAACCGCGCGCCGTGATGGTGGGAAACGAGGAGGCAAAGCTTATAGGAATGGAAGGAAATCGCAGATTTGGAGACAGAATTGTTGCCGGTCCGTTCTTTATTTGCGGTGAAAAAATGACCGAGGACGGCATGGATTTCTGTTCGCTTTCGGACGAACTTTGCGAGAAATATGTGCAGAAATTCGCCGTTCCCGAGAGCATTTCGCAGGACGAGGTCGAGCAGGATATGGGCATCACGCTCATTGGACTTTGAGGGGTGACGCAATGAAAAATACTGTGAATATTTCGCTTGAAAACGAGAAAATTCTCGCGCTGAAAATGTATCTTTCGCAGAAAAATTCTTCGCTTGACGATGAGATTACAAAGTTCGCCGAGCAGCTTTACGGCAAAGTTGTACCGCAGAATGTGCGCGATTTTATCGAGATGACGGCGAAACAGCAGAACGTGGCAAAACCAAAAAGTGTTTCCGAGAAGTCAAGCAATCAGCCGTGACCGATTTTGAGGCGGCTGTGACGAGCTATGAGCGACTTTAGCGCAAAGGTAGAGTAAACACACCTCCGAGCTGTTCTCGCGCCGATTTGGAGCATTTTCGCAGAGCTTGCGAAACGGCTCTGGGATTGGCGCGAGGGCAGTTCGGGGGTATGATTTTTATGCAAGTTAAAGGGACGGTGTCGCCCCATTCACATCGGACGGGCAAAGCCCGACGCAATCACGAATGTTGAAAAATTTGAGAGGGGTTGTAAAATGGGAAAGCAAAAAAATTCGGGGTTGCAAACCTCAAAAAACGCGATTGTTAAGGGAAATTCCGAGGGGTTTCAAAACAAGATTAAGTTCCCCTTGTGGGTGTATCCGGCGACAATGAAAGAGGTGAATTTGCGTTTTGCAGAGGATAACTGCGGTTCTCGGAGCGAGTTTATTGAGAAAGCGATAAACTTTTATGTTGGCTATCTCAAATCTGAGGGCAACGTGAATTACCTCTCGCCGCAAATTACTTCTTCGGTTGAAGCGGTCGTGAATGGCGTGGAACAGCGAATCAACCGAAATCTTTTCAAAATTGCTGTTGAACTCGGGAAAATCTCGCACACTCTTGCCGCTGCGAATGATGTTGACGAGGACACTCTCCGCGAGCTGCACGCGATGTGTGTTGACGAGGTTCGGCACATCAACGGCGTGATAAATTTTGAGAGCGCGGTCAAGTTTCAGAATGAATAATCAGATTATGATTTTATTCCGCGGGTGCTTGTCCGAGAGAATTTGTTTTTGTTTTGCCATCGAAACGTGCGTGTAGATTTGCGTTGTGGAAATTGAGCTGTGACCGAGAATTTTTTGTATGTACCGAATGTCCACGTCTTCCTCAAGCAGAAGCGTCGCGAAAGAGTGCCGGAACATGTGCGGGGTGATGTGCTTTTCGTATCCGATTGAAGCTGCTTGATTGTTTATCATTGACCGAACCGATTGTTCCGTAAGACGATGGTGCAGCTTGTTTACAAAGAAAAATCCTGACGATGTTATATCCTCGCGAAACGTTTCGTAGTAACGGTTCAGCGCGTTCAAGACGTCGTGATTTTCGATTTGAATAATGCGTTCACGCGAGCCTTTGCCGAAGATTTTTACGGTGTGGTTGGTCAAGTCCACCGCGTCCGGAGTGAGCGTGCAAATCTCGGAAACCCTTGCTCCGGTTGCGAACAGAACTTCCAGTACGGCGATATTTCTAATCGCGTTTTTTCGGGCAAAATCCGTGTGACACTGCCGAAAATTTTCGTAAGCGTTTGCAAGAATTTTGCCGATTATGTTCATCGGGATAACCTTCGGCAGTACCATCGGCTCGCGAAACGACGTGTCAATTTTGTCGAACGGGTTTGTTCCGATGATTTCCTGCATCATCAGGTAATGCGTGAATGCTTTCAGCGCGGCGATTTTGCGCTTCGCAGTTTTGGGTTTGAACTGCTTGTGCAGGTGAGCGATGTAGTCGATGATGGCATTTTTGTTGAACGTTCCCTCGGAAAATTCAGCGAACTGAGTTAAATCGGTGCCGTATGCCTTGGTCGTTTTGGAGCTGAGAGTCTTCTGCTCCAGACAAAAATTGAGGTAAAGGGTGATAATTTTTTTTAATTCCATAATGGTTTCTCCTTTTCTAGAATACTTATATTATATAACTATTTGCGCCGCTTTTCAAATTGTACAACCCGCGGCGCGAATGTTTGTGCATAATGATGAAATTTCGGGAAAATTGTGGAAATTTCGCGGGAGTGTGGTATAATGAAATAGGTAACTGTGGATAATATTAAATTAT
>JAGASH010000007.1 GCA_017847835.1 Oscillospiraceae bacterium | reverse complement strand
CAAGCTGCAAATCGCGATTTTGTTGGTTCACCACACGCGCAAGTGCCGCGACAATGACCCGTTTAATATGATTTCGGGAACGACGGGAATAAGCGGCTGCGTTGACGGCAGTATGGTAATGCTCGAAAAGCAGCGCGGGTGCGGCGAAGCTGTTCTGCATTGCGTTGGTCGCGACATTGAAAATCTTGAACTGCACTTGAAACGCAGAGGCTCACGGTGGATTACCGAAGAAAAAATAAACCCGAAACCGCGCGACACTTTTTCTTTCATGATACACGATTTTATGTTGGCGAAAAATTATTTCAAAGGTTCGGCAACAATGTTGGTTGGAGAGTTGAAAATGCAATTTGGAATTGAAATTCCGGCAAACAAAATTACGCAAAATCTTGTTCAGCACGGCGTGGAACTGAAAAGTTTCGGCGTGAGTTTTGAGGTGAAAAGGTCGTGCGGACAGCGGTTTATAATTCTGAAATACGACCGCGAAAGTGACAGCAGTGACGGTTGTTCTTTGTGGGTTGAAATAGCCGGCACTGCTGTCACTCCATATCTCGCAAATGCTTTGACAATGCGTGTTGACGGTAGTGACGGCAGTTGTGAAAGTGACGGTACAGCCTTGAAATAGTGACGGCATTTGGGACGGCTTTCGGGCGATTTGTGCGAGTTTTTCAGCCAAATAGGGTAACATCTCGCCGAGCCTTTTTTTAACGAAATTTGAGCCGTTTGTGCGGGATTTGAGCAAGACTTTTTGCAGAAGATTTCGCAGGATTTCTCGGAAAACAGACAGATACGTTGGGTATTATTTTTAAGCAAGTTAAAGGGACGGCGTCGTCCCGAACACAGCGGACGTGCAAAGCCCGCCGCAAAGCCAAATGTTGAAGAAAAAGAAAGGGGTTGTAAAATGGTAAAGTCAAAAAAATCGGAGTTGCAGAATTGCACAAATGCGATTACAAAGCCAAATTCAGAGGAGTTGTAAAAAAATAGAACAACGGGGAGGACGAAAATTTGAGAAAAATTCCAAAGTTAAACATCATCAAATTCCACTACAACGGCGACCAAAATCGGTTTGAAAAGTTCCTTACAAGCATGGCTGCCGACTACCTAAATTCGGATAATCTGCCCGAATATACCCCAAAAGATTTTGGTGATTATATAGAATTTTGGGGTGACCGCCAAAAACCGCTGGATATTTGAAAAACGTTGTGGTATGCTGTGTCGTGACGAGAGGAGGGATTTTCATGAAAGCATGGCTATACTATCGACTGTCACGCGATGAAGACGAGGAAATGAACAGTCTTCAAAATCAGCGGCAAATACTGATTGACTATGCTGAACAGAACGGTTATGAGGTTGTCGGTGAGAGTTTTGACGACAATGTTTCGGGAATGACGTTCAACCGAAAGGGCTTGGGAGAGCTTGAAAATGCCGTTGACGAGGGCAAAATTGAAGTGGTATTGGTGAAAGATTTATCACGATTGGGCAGACATCGCACACAAACTGCGCTCTTCATCGACCACCTGCGAGAGAACAAAGTCAAGGTGATTTCAGTCACGGAAGGCATTGATACAACCAATGAAAATGACGATTTGCTGATAGGTTTCAAGCAGATTTTCAACGACTTTTACGCCAAAGATATTTCGAAGAAAGTGCGTTCGGGAATCCGTCAAAAGCAGAAAAACAGGGGGCTTGTGATGTCGCTGCCGTTCGGGTATTTCCTTGACCGCAGCACCGGAACCGTTGAAATTGACGCGGAAACCGCCGACTATGTTCGTGAAATATTTCGGCTCTACGTTGACGGTTACGGTTTAACAACGATTGCGCGGCTGATGAACGAGCGCGGAGTTCGCTCTCCGGAGTATTACCAAAACCGTAAACTCGCCGATTGGAAACCGCAGATTTCAAAGAAATATTTGTGGGTTCAGACCTCGATAAAGCGCATTCTGACGAACGAAATGTACATCGGAACTTTGGTCAATCATAAAACAGTAACATCTAAAATCTACAAAACCAAAACCTTTATTGCACCCGAAGAACAGTACCGTCACGAGAATTTTTGTGAGCCGATTATCGACAGACAAACGTGGGAGCAAGCGCAATTCTTGCTGAAACAGCGCTCTGAAATCAAGCCGAGAGCAAGCGGCGGTCACAAGATTCATCGCTATTCCGGCTTGATAAAATGTGCCGAGTGCGGCTCACATTTCGTGGCAAAAACACGGACTTGGCGCGGAAAAGAATACATCGAATACACCTGCAACAGCCATCACCGTTACGGAAAACAATACTGCACGCCGCACCGAATTCACGAGTCGCAGCTTGATGAGCTGGTATTCGGTGAAGTCCAAAATCTCAAGGAAAAAATCGTTGCCGAGAGTGAGAAGTATGATGAAATCGTGAAACAATGGCTCAAGCAAAAGCCTGCTTATGACTTGCAAATTCGGCAATATGAAGAAAAAATCCTCGCACTGAAACAGCAAATCGAGGACTTGATTATGGGCAAGGTTACGGACAAATCGCGCGCGGAATTTTACAATAATATGATTGAAAAACGCGAGAACGAGATTGTGGAGTTGGAACGGAAAATCCACGACTGCCGCGAGTACGACAAGGTATGCAAACAGCGTCAGACGACTCTGAAAAGCACTTCCGCGCTGCTTGATGACATACTGTCCGAGGGAAGAATTTCCGATGCGAACCTAAGAATGTTGGTAAATGGAGTGACCGTTCATCAGAACGAGGACAAGTCGCTGGACGTGAGTTTCGAGATGAACGGAGATTTCGCGGACAGCACTTCAATTATGCTTGAGGCGGTGTTTGAGGAAGTAGTTTGACGTTCAAGCAGAAAAACTTATGCCCACGAGTTACCGCGGGCATAAATTCTATTTTTGAAAACTTGTTTTCGAAGCAAAAATTTTAAATTAAGTGTTATCGTTTGGCTCTATCCCAAAATCTGTGTAAACCACAAATGTGCATTAAGTGAAATCTGTACGCTCTGGTTGCATTTTCCTGCATTCAGAGCTTATTCATAGTAACACAAATCAATTAAGTTGTCAATAGGAACTGCTGTTGAAGTGGAGGGCGAAGCCCGTAACGGAAACAGCAGTTCCGGCGCGGCGCTCACTCGGGTATGCGGTCGCCGTAGTATATGCCCCCAGTCCTGCCACCGTCCCGTCCACTTTTTGGTGATGTCCAGCATAGCCAGATAAAGCATCTTGAACAAGCTGTCATCGGTCGGAAAAAAACGTCTTGGATTTAGTGACCTTACGCAGCTGACGATTGCAGCCCTCAATGGCGTTAGTCGTATAAATAAGCCGCCGAAGCTCCTCCGGGAACTTGAAATATGTGCTGAGATTTGCCCAGTTTTCTCTCCAGGATTTTGAGATTTTCGGATATTTTTTGTCCCAAATTTCAGCGAAATCGTCGAGAGCAGCTAGCGCTGATTGCTCGTCAACAGCCTGATAAACCCGCTTCAAATCTGCCATTAGAGCCTTTATATCCTTGTACGAAACGTATTTGCCAGAGTTCCTGAGCTGGTGGATTATGCAATTCTGAATGTCAGTTTTCGGGAACACCGCCGCTATCGCCTCGCTGAAACCTGTTAGGTTATCCGTGCAGGCGATGAGAATGTCCTCGACCTTTCGGTTTTTCAGATTCCTCTATTTGTTTTATTTTATTATACACTATTTATGGAGTTTACACAAGATTTGGGATGGTCTCTATCGTTTAGTGGAGCACCTAAATTTTTGTCGTAAATCCATAAGTTCTTTTGCTATTTCAACGGATGATTCGCAACCATAGGAATCGTCTGGGCTTCCAATATTGTTGTCTCGTAAATATTTTATGCAAGTCTTTATATCATATAGCTTTTCGTTTGAAACCAGCTCTGCATAACAAAGATAAAAAAAGGCAATATCTTTTTTCATAGGAAAAAGGTCTTCATATTCTTTTTCATAAACGTCTTCAGAACAAAATATCTCGGCAATTTTAATTGCATAATCGCCATTCTTTTTAATAAAGCTGTTTAACTGATCGAGTGTATTAATATTAAACCAACTAAGTTCTGAAACAGAGTCTACACAATCACAGGGCTCAATAGTTGTATCGAATTGTCTTCTTGTGTGTTTTCCAATCTCTTGGTTGATTGCAATGATGTTGGGATCATGCTTTGCCAACTCGCACAACAGAAAAGTATCTATCTCAATATTTTCTTTGCGTGCAATTTTTTTGGCAATTTCAAACTCATATGTCGATAATGATTGCCTGATATCCTGAAATTCTTTGTCTGCTATTTCCAAAAGACCCGCAAGTCTCGAAAAGTTTCGACGAATTGACTGGGGAACAATTATTGAATTCTTGTAGCCTAAATCATGCTCGATTTCCGCCCAAGCATGCTGTAAGACTGAGCGAATTTGTATTTCGCATTTTAATCCGGAAAACTGTTGATACTCTTTTAACTTTAGTCGCTCTTCATTCATTTCAACAACGTAATGAATGCTGCAATAACCAAAACGGTCTGGTTCTAGTGCTTTGCCTTTGTCAATTGAATTGTTTTTGTCTACTAGAAATTCATGTTCAACAATTTCTGCAACCTTGTCTGCATCTTCCGCATAATATGTAATAACGCGAACCCCAGCAATATCAGTTATATCATTTAAATTTGAATATTTATGCTTTTTTCTGTCTATTTTCTCAATTAAACTGCTTCTATCCTTTAGTCTATAGGTAATCGCATTGCATGAAATGCCTTCGCTTGATATAAGAATTCCAAGCAAATGTTTAATTTCAGAAGCAAAGGCTTGATATGCATTTTTCTCATTGTCATACTGATTCATAATCTTATTATTGTTACTCATATTTTAAATCCTTTCTATATACTGTGTTTTTATTATATCATAGTTGTCAAACAAAATCAACATTATTCTATCTTCGCAGGATGAATTATGGATTTTGTTTATCGAACTATTATGCATACTGTATAATAAAATAAAAAAGTCATTGTATTGAAAAAACCCCAAGGTGTAAACCAAGGGGCTTTCAACTGGTGCAGGTGACGGGACTTGAACCCACACGACATTGCTGCCACTAGCACCTGAAGCTAGCGCGTCTGCCAATTCCGCCACACCTGCGTATTAAATCAAGTGGTTTCCCACTGAACATAAAATATTATATCACAATGCTCGCGGTTTGTCAAGTAGTTTTTCCAAAAAAGCCGTATAAATTTTGAGATAAGTGTTCATATTGGTTCTTGCATTTTTCTCGATTTGATGATATAATGAAACAAAACAGGCGAAAGGGTGATTGCTTTGATTTCAGCGGCATTGGCGGTTCTGGAAACGGACGAACAGCGCAATGAACTATCCGAGTTTTACGAGGAGAACAAAAGCAGGCTGTATTCTATCGCGTTTGAGCGCTTGCATAATCGGCAAGACGCGGAGGACGCTATTCAGGAAACTTTTCTCGAAATTGCTGACAAACCTGAAAAGTTTTTTGCTATTCCAACTCACAAAAGACTGCCTTATGCGGTTATAATTATTAGAAACGTTGCAATCGATATGTTTAATACCAAAAATAAAAACCCGATGGAACAGTTGAATCAAGATTATGAACTTGAAACAATTTCACTTGAAAATCATCTGTTTGATAAAATAGCACACGATGAGGTTGTGTCGTTTGTAAACCGACTTTCGACAGCGCAGAGAAACGTTTTGATGCTGCACTGTTTCTTTGGATTATCTATTGATGAAACCTCACAAAGATTGAATATTTCTTTGACATCAGCCAACAAACACTTAACGCTTGCGAGAAGAGCAATCAGAAAATTTATTGAGGAAAGGCATGGACAATTATGAGTGAAGAGGTGTTTAGAAGCATTTTGGGAGAGGCGTTAGAGCGTGATTTGGCGGAGTATGACAATGTTCCCGAGCACAAGTTTTCTTTACGTCATAGACTTGCTATGAAACGGATTTTGTCAGCCGCAAATTCTGCGCCAAATGCTGTCGCGGCGCGCAGAACAACTCAAAAATTCTCACTTAAACGCACGCTCTTGATAGCCGCGGTGCTGGTGTTTCTGGCGGTTATCGTGGGCGCGGTTGTTGTGTTCAGGTCGGTGAATTTCCGCGGCACAGTATATCACGATTATACACAAATGTTTGCCGCAAACATTGAGAGCAGTCCGAAAACAATCGAATACAAATACGCTTTGGATTACGTTCCCGAGGGATTTGAAATCGTTGAAACGGATTCATCGCCAATACATGATTACACATTATATATGAATAAATCTACCAAACAGACAATTGCATTAAGCCAATGGGTTAAAGAAAATTTTGAACCGCATTATAATACGGAACATCGCCCACTTGAAGAAGTGATTATTAACGGCAGTACGGGTTTGTGCATTGATTTTAGTCACGATGATTATAAAAGCACAGTTGTTGCGTGGGATAATGGTGATTATATAATACAAATTGATGCAAATTTAGACAAAGAAAGTACAATAAATTTGTGCAAGGTTCACAAAAATTAAAAATTTGCAATAGTTATGTTCCCTAATTGTTCTAAAAAACAGATGTATATTATAGAGGGACAAAAAACCTCTAAAAATTAAGGAAAGGGGGTTAACCAATGCACTTTAAAAAGTTAATGGCGTCGCTTGGGGCTGCGATTTGCTTATCCACTTGCTTTAATGCAGCTGCCTTTGCCGAAACCACGGATTATTATGCTGAAGAAGAAATTTCACCGGCATATGAAATTGCAAACACACCGATTTCGACATTGAGCATTATTGACAGCACAGCGTATTGCACAAGCGAAACAAAAGGCGAAGCTGTCAGCATAACCGTTGAGCAAACTCTCGAAAAGTACAGCGGCTGGTTCTGGATATGGAACAATGTTGACGGCGCTAGCTGGACAAAAACGGTGAATTACAACAGCATATCAATGTCCAACAGCAAATCCGGTCTGACAAGCGGTACATATCGTCTGAAATCCGTGTTTACGCTGACAAGCTCAAGCGGCAAGACGGAAACTATTACGATTTACAGCAGTGAAAAGAAAATCGGCTGAATAAGCTGATATCAACTGCAGAACAAAGTAGAGATTTACCCTCTACTGCTAGAAATGGAGGAAATTCAAATGAGAAAATCCAATCGTATCAAAGCAATGCTGCTTGGCGCAATGATAGTCGGCTCAACCATTGCTGTACCAGTATCCGCTTCTTCAACTGATGATAACGATTCCTTTACAGCACTCAATGATGAGTTTATTGACATTAACGGGTATAACTGCCGATTGATTAACGGTGAGTATGTTACTGTTGTTGATGGAGAGGAGTACGTTGTTATTGAACTAGGAAGCGGTAATTCTGACGGTATATCCGTATGTTCATTTACTCCGCCTTGGAATGGTGCAGAAATCGATGTATCTGATGGAACTGAATACAAGGCTTCTGTTAATCTTAATTTAGGCGATCACAGAGCAATATATCATACCGGCACTAGCAACCCAGATTTAAGTGCATACATTCGCACGGGGTTCTGGAATTCACAGATATACCACTTTAAGATTTACTCCTTTGATCAAATGTTGGGATGGGTACTTCAAGTCGATACAAATTTGGCTTTAGGCAATGGCAGAAAATATCTGCTTACCGGAACAGGAGCGTATATTTTTGAGAAGTTTGCAATACAGATATCTGCCGAGAATAGCGGACAAAAACAGTTTAACTATTGGTTTGGAAAGGCCTAACTTTAATGGGGTTATAAGTATATGAAAAACTGTGAAAACAGATGGGAATTGCTGCGTTCGCTGTTTTTTCCTGTCATAACACTTTTATGGGGAGTCTCATACCTTGTCAATGATTACATTAACGCGGGAGGTAATGAGGCGTTTTCGGGACTGCGCGTTTTGTTCCTGTTTCCATACATTGCAGGTATATTAGGCGGTATCCTCTCCTTATCATTTACACTTTTTTTACGCATAAATACGAGCAGATATTTCTTAAAAAGGCTGATAGTTTTAGGAATTATTTTCGTAATATATCAAGTAATGATGATGACTTTTTTAAGTGTGTATTTTATAGCTACCGTGTTTATTGCGGCAGGAGTTGCAGGCGTAATTTATCAGATTTTGAAAATTCAGGACGAGGATACAACTCCAAAGGAACGCGCCGTTTTATTACTTTCTGATCCAATCATCTATTGGATAGTATTTTGGTTAGTTTCTTGTATAATCATACGTTGAAAATGCGTATAACCCTGTCAGTGATTTGGAAATAATTGGCACGACTGCTTATTGTACAAGTTCAACAACGGGGGTTGACACGGTTAAGATAACCGTTGAGCAGACTCTCGAAAAGTACAGCGGCTGGTTCTGGATATGGAATAATGTTGACGGCGCTAGCTGGACAAAAACGGTGAATTACAACAGCATATCAATGTCCAACAGCAAATCCAGTCTGACAAGCGGTACATATCGTCTGAAATCCGTTTTCACGCTGACAAGCTCAAGCGGCAAGACAGAAACTATCACCATTTACAGTGATATGGTTGAGGTGAACTAATGCTTATTACATTACCTTAACAAAAACAAAATCGGGTTAATGCCCAACTCTTTGCTGTAGCTTTATTCTGTCTCATACGAAGGAAGAATAAACACAGCTTTGGAAACAGGAAAAAATTTTTCGGAGGTTAATTATGAAGGCGATAAATTCTTGTGAAAATTATACAAATGCATCGATAGGAGCAGTTGTAAATGGTAAGGGCATCATATCTGTTACAGATAACGTTTCAGGACAAAAGTTAGAGAAATTAGATGTATTTGTTGAATCAAATTCAACATATGAGGATATTGGAATATATTCAAAAAACATCAACCAAACGTCATTTTCAAATGAAATATATGCGGCGGAAAACTTTTATTCGACATCAATGACATTAACTGAAATGGCGTGCAACATAGCAGGGCTATATTACGTTTCATCTTCAGATCAACCAAGCATAAATAGCGGAAGCGATTATCAAGCATATTGCAGAGCATTATCATATTTAAACGAATTTACTCCTATTCAGACATTTAACCACTACTCCCCAGGTGCTATAGGTAAAGGTTCCGTTGAAAAGACTATATTCACTTATGACCATCAATATTTTCTCTATGCGTTAACAGATAAGTATTCAAATAAGTCGGCATATGCAAATCAGGATTATGAAATAGATGCATATTTAATTATGGGGATTGGTTTTGGAGAATCAAATGCATCACAAACCTCTTCAAATCCTTTCGGAGCCACAGGAAGTTTAAGTCCGGAGAAAATTGCATTAGCTAACAGTCGTGCGATTAGAGCATTGCAAGATTGCGGATTAGCAAGCAATGCTACACAAGCTTCAAACTTGATGAATTCTGACCCGTTTTATGCAAAGGCAGCACAAGTACTAAGTTATATGGATAATGGACTTGCGTATGGCACACCACTGAATGTCAATTACCAATCGCTAAATCAGGCTATGCCAAATGTAAATAGATGGCGCAATGCAGTTGAAAACGGTTCAACAAATCCGGATGACTTCGGTTATCGATATTTCTAAACTATACAATAAATTTGCTTGTTAATTATATACTGAATAGGGGAATCGAACTATGAAAAAATATATCTCTGTTATCATTTTAGTAATATTAATTCTGGCCACATTTTCGGGATGTTCTTCCAACCATTCTGGCTATTCCGATAGTAGCAGTATTCTTCAATCACAAGGTGTGTTTACAGTAGATGATATAACCAATGCAATTGAGCAGGTTACCGATGATAATACTACTGTCTTGGATACAATGGTAGTAGACCTTAACTTCGATGGCGAGGATGAACTTTTGATTCTTTCTTCATGGGGAAAAAATGAAATTCATCTTTTTCGTAAAGTAGATAGCAAAATCAACGAAGCAAGCGTCTTTGGAATGGGAATGCTAGACTACATATCCAAACTGAATTTATTTCCCTGTAATGAAAATGGCAATTTATTTTATTGCTTTGAGTTTCACTATGATAACGGTGGTGTAATGGCTGCTGATGTTATCGCTGCAATAAAAGAGAGCGGCGAGAACAAATTTCAGGTGGAATATCTACTCTCAAAAGGAAAATTAACTTTTTCGGATATTGCTGAGCCGGTGACAAAAGATTTCTATCGGATAGGTTGGAATCCATATGAAATTGAATTGAACGGCAAATATAATGACATAAGTGAATCGGAGTATCAAGAGCTTTACAACAAGCTATTGGGCGTATGAAATGTTTGAATTCAGATGAATTTTGGATAATAGCATATATGCGCAGTTAAAGTAATACCACACACAGAACAGGAGTACCATTATGAAGAAGAAAACCAGAGCAATAATCACGGCGGCGCTTATTCCTGCAGTTTTTACGGCATGTGAAAAAAGTGTTCCCGAAAGTCAGCCGAATAGTCAAGTTTCGTCGTATTCTGAAAGCAGTGATTTGGATTCCACTGCTGACAAAAACGTTATGTCTTCTACCGATCGCAGTTCCAACAATGTTAAAAATGACGTTAACGATGCTAACTCCGACTATGGTCTGTATCCGGTTACAGCGACATGCCGCGGTGCAGA
This sequence comes from Oscillospiraceae bacterium, assembly GCA_017847835.1. Taxonomy (GTDB): domain Bacteria; phylum Bacillota; class Clostridia; order Oscillospirales; family Ruminococcaceae; genus CAG-115. The sequence continues at coordinate 199,818 of JAGASH010000007.1, read as the reverse complement.
ATGTTACTACGCGGATGTCGAGGGCGTTTACGGCGAAACCGAGATACCCGATATACTATGCGATAAAGTTGACGCACAGGGAAGTGCCAGACCTATTCAGGTAACGCCAATCGGCCTTGAAAAAATGATATTTGAGGTGCACACATTCGGCGATTATACTGTAAAGCTTGTGGGACAATATGTGAGAACCGACAAAGAAAATTTTCCCGGCACGATCTACGCACGGGAGTTATATATTGAGATTGAAAACGAAAAATCGCCGCTTTCGAAAAACGACGGCAAAATATTTTACGCTCCGACGATCCTCGGACAGGGGATATTTAAACCCGAATACCGAATATTTCCCGAGAGAATAGGAACTTATTTGGATATATACGATATGGAGTATCCAATCGTCGCCATGCGTTATTATTTAGACGATACGCCCGAATATGTAGCTGACGATATATCCGAGGTGGTTCGGTTTGCGATGATATTGCCGAACAGAAACAGCGTCATAAGTTTATCAGGGAACTGCAAAGCGGGTCTTGGCATCGTTTTTGATACCGAGCCGTCTGACAATGTTGAGATTGTTACAAACAGCGAAACTGTTTCCGGTTGGCCATATGTATTGTGCGGGAACAATATCAAGGTTTCCGACAAGAAAACGCTTATTGATGAAACGGCACGCATAAAATACTCGTTTGATTTCTCAGACATTTCGTCATTGGATAATTTTTCAAACGAACGTCTTACCGTAGAAAAGCTATAATTACCAAAATCCTTAGGGCGATGTTGTAGCAATAAGTGCGAACATTAGGATGAATAGTAGATATCTTGATAAAAAATCAGAAAATTACAATACACATGTTATTGCTCATGAAATGAACTTGCAATTCCTTTGAAATTAGACCTGCTGTTAAGCTGATAATCAACCCTGAGCATTTGCCAAATTAAGTATCTGGTAAGATAAAAAATCCCCCCAAACCGCAGCAAATCGGTTTGGGGGTTTTGTTAATTACTAGAATATACAAATATATCGTAAATTGCGTTGGAATTGTGATGATAGTTTGACAAACAAAAAAGTCCCCAAAAGGGACTTGAAAAATCACACTGTCGTAACGCAGTCCGAAGCTAGCGCGTCTGCCAATTCCGCCACACCTGCGTATATAATCCAAAATCTTGTTTTTGGACATATAATATTATACCACGATATAATCGCTTTGTCAAGAGGTTTTTTCAAATTTTCTCACATAAAAACAAATTTGCGTTATTCTTCGCAGCTTTTGTCGTACACCTTCCGATAAATTTCGCGGACTTTATCCTTGAAATCCCCCTCGGAAAGCGGTTTTTCCTGCGACATTATCACAAGCTCCACGGGCTTTCCGTCCTTGTGATAGGACGGCTGAAAGTAGGTGAACGGGTTCGTGCAGAAACCCAGCCGCTTGTAAAACTCAATTCTCCGCGCGGAAAACTCGTTCAGCTCGGGCGGCTCTGCTTCAAGGACAATCGTTTTTCCCGTGCAAATCCCGCAGAGCTGCCGAATAAGCTCCGAGCCGAGCCCTTTTCCGCGAAGGCTTTTGTCAACGGCAAAGTGTTCGAGGTAAACGAAGCCCGCAAGCTCCCAGAAATTCAGAAACCCGAGAACTTTCCCGTTTTCCGAGAGCGTCATTGTGCGGAATTCCGGACTTTTCGATTTTTCAAGCTGGTGCTCGAAGTCCCGACGCTCGTCATAGGGAAACGAGTATTCGAGGATTTTGTAAAGCTCGGAAAAAAGCTCGTCGGAAATCGGATTTTCGGGACTGTATAGCGTTGTTTCGTACATTTTTTCTCCTTTACAGAAATCTCCCTGACATATCGAAATATGCCAAGGAGAACTGTTTTAAATTAATTTATCTTCTAGCTGCGCCGAGCTTTTCGGACAGACGCGCGGTGATTTTCTCCATTTCTGCGTCAGCCTGCTCGTCGGTCACGTCAGCCTTGTCCGCGAAGGTTATCGAGAACGACAGGCTCTTCTTGCCGAAGCCGAGCTTCTCGCTTTCATAGTGGTCGAAGAGAACAACCTCGCAAACCTTGTCGCTTGCCGCCTTGATTTCGTCCTCAACCTCAATGCAGAGCGTTTTCTTGTCGAGAGTAACCGACAAATCGCGCTTGATTTTCGCGAAACCGCTTGCGGGAGTGTACTTGATTTCCTGCTTGTAGAGGCTCTGGATTGCGCTGTAATCAAGCTCCGCGAGAATGATGTTCAAATCGGACTTCTTGCCCTCGGCAACGTTGAGGTTGTCGATAACCTCGTATCTCAGCTTACCGAGAACACCGATACTCTTGCCCTCACAGAATATTTCCGCGGTAATACCGGGGTGCAGCCAGCACCTTTCACCGCGCTCAAACCGCAGCGTCAGACCGTTTGCCGCCGCGAAAGCCTCGATTTCAGCCTTGACGGTGAAGAAGCTCTCGTTTGCTCCGAAAGCGCCTAAGCAGAGAATTTTGCGTTCCTCGGGAGCTTCGGTGAGCGGGATATTTTTCGGCAGATAGATGTTCGCGAGTTCAAAGAAACGTCCCTCGGAGCGGTCGTTTTTGACGTTATCCGCGATGACGTTAATCATACACGGGCTCATAACGGTGCGCATAATCGAGAGGTTATCGGTAATAGGATTGAGCAGTTCGATTACCTTTCTTTCGGGCGCGTTTTCGGGAAGCATAATCATATCAAGCTCGCGCTTCGAGTACATCGCAAGCGTCTGTATCTCGTAGAAACCGCACGAGCAGAAGAATTTCTTCGCGGCAAGCTCCTTGTTTTGCAGGAAATTCAAGCCGCCGCCCGTAACCTCTGCGGTTTTGAGGAACGTCGGGATAACGTGGTCGTAGCCGTATTCTCTGATAACCTCCTCCGCGATATCCTGATAATTCTCGACGTCTTCGCGGTAACGGGGAACGGTGACGGTGAGCGTCGAGCCGTTCTCGGAAACGCCGAATGAAAGCGCTTTCAGAATGCTCACGATTTCGCTCTGCGGAACGTCAATTCCGAGCACCGAGTTCACCTTTTCAATGGTTACGTCAAAGGTTCTCGGAGCGGTGTTTTCGCCTGCGGAAACGTCAAAGTGCGAGGAGCTGATTTTTGCCACACCGAGCTTCTCGACAAGATTGAGCGCTCTCGCCATGCCCATTTCAACGCCGTATTCGTCAACGCCCTTTTCAAAACGTGCAGCAGCGTCGGTGTGCAGACCGAGTGCGCGCGAGGTTTTTCTGACGTTATCGCGGCGGAATTTAGCGGCTTCGAGGAGAATTTCGCTTGTCTGCGGCTTGATTTCGGAGTTCAGTCCGCCCATAATTCCCGCAAGTCCCACACCCTTTACCTTGTCGCAGATAAGCAGATTATCAGCAGTCAGGGTGCGCTCTTTTTCATCGAGAGTTGTGATTTTTTCGCCGTTTTTCGCGCGTCTTACCACGATAGATTTGCCGTCAAGGGTGTCCAAATCAAATGCGTGCATAGGCTGACCGATTTCCAGAAGAACATAGTTTGTGATATCAACAATCGCGTCAATCGCGCCGAAACCGCAAACTGCAAGTCTGCGTTTGAGCCACTGCGGGCTTTCAAAGTGCTGTACATCATAAATGTAGTGACCGAGATAGCGCGGACACAAATCCTTGTCGATAACCTCAATCGAGATCTCGCCGTGAGTTTTATCGGTTGTGGTGAAGCTGTAATCGGGCTCTTTGAGCGGCTTTTTGAGGAATGCCGCAACCTCGCGCGCAATGCCGACAACCGACTGACAATCGGGACGGTTTGCGGTAATCGAGATATCGAAAACATAGTCGTCAAGACCGAGATACTTCACGATATCCTCGCCTACGGGAGCGTCCTCGGGGAGAATTAAAATTCCGTTCACGGAAGCGCCTTTAATCCAGTTGTCGTCAATTCCGAGCTCACCGCCCGAGCAGAGCATTCCGTAGCTCATCATATCCTTCATCTTGCGCGGCTGAATTTCAAGACCTCCGGGGAGCTTCGCTCCGACAACAGCCGCGGGTACCTTCGCGCCCTTGAAAACGTTGTCTGCGCCCGTAAGAATGAGGTTGTCCTCGCCGTAAGAGCCGCAGTTGACGTGGCATATATAAAGGTGTGTTCCCTCGTATTTTTCGATAGAAGTCACCTCTCCGACAACGATTTTCTCGATATCCTTACCGAGGTAAATAATCTCCTCAACCTCAAAACCCGCGCCGAAAAGCTTCTCCACGAGCTTTTCCGTGGAAACGTCTATATCAATATATTCTTTAAGCCAGCTTTGTAAAATCTTCATTGAAACTCCCCCTTACGCTTTGAATTGTTCCAGGAAATCCATTTCGTTGCGGAAAAGCACACCCATATTCGAGATGCCGTATTTGAGCATTGTGATACGCTCGATGCCTATTCCGAACGCAAGTCCCGAGTAAACCTCGCTGTCGATGCCGCAGTTTTCAAGCACCTTTTTGTTGACAACGCCGCCGCCGAGAACTTCAATCCAGCCCGTGCCCTTGCACAGTGAGCAGCCCTTGCCGCCGCACTCAAAGCAGGAAACGTCAACTTCAACGGACGGCTCGGTGAACGGGAAATAGGACGGGCGCAGACGGGTTTTCGTGCCGCTTCCGAAGATTTCCTGTACAAATTTGTCGAGCATACCCTGCAAATCGCAGAGAGTTATACCCTTATCGACAACCAGACCTTCCATCTGCGAGAACATCGGAGAGTGCGTCGCGTCGCTGTCCGAACGGAAAACCTTGCCGGGAACAAGCACCTTTATAGGCGGCTTGTGGGAGTCCATTGTGCGGATTTGACCGGGGGAGGTGTGGGTTCTCAGAAGCAGGTCCTCGGTGAGCCAGAACGTGTCCTGCATATCGCGCGAGGGGTGGTCTTTGAGGACGTTGAGGCGGGTGAAGTTGTGGTCGTCGTCCTCGATTTCGGGACCTTCGTAAATCTCGAAGCCCATTCCCGCGAACACGTCAATCATCTGCTGCTTTATAATGGTAATCGGGTGAAGATTGCCGGGGGCGCGTCTGAGCGCAGGAAGCGTGACGTCCACTGTTTCCTTTTCATAGCGCGCGTTGAGTTCAAGCTTTTTAATTTCCTCCTGCTTCTGGCGGTAAAGCTCCTGAGCCCACTCGCGAACATCGTTCACGGCTTTTCCGAAGAGCGGTTTTTCCTCGGGGGAAACGTTCTTCATCTCCTTCATCAGCCCTTGGATAACGCCCGCTTTTCCGAGGAAATTCTGCCAGAATTCCGAAAGGGAAGCGCCGTCCCTGACTTCGCCGATTTTAGCTTTTACTTGTTCCTTGATTTCGCTGAAATCCTTCATAAAACTACTCCTTTGCAAAAAAATAAATCCCGACCTCTGCCAAACGATAACGCTCAGCAAACAGTCGGGACGAAAAATATTCCGCGGTACCACCCGTCTTCGGAGAAAACTCCGCTCTCAAAACAGCCTTTTCGCGGCGAACGTCCCGCTTAGTTTCTCGCGGGCGGCTCGGGCGCTGAAATTCGGAAGAAAACCGTCAAGACGCTCACACCTGCCGCGTCCTCTCTGATGACAGGAAAATCCCCTACTTACACGCTTTCATAGCCTTACATTGAATTATAACACAATTTTTGGAATTTGTCAAGTGTTTTCGTCCACCGTTTTCCACAACAGCCGCGAGCCGCGATAATCACACGCGATTTCGCCTTTTTTCTTCAGATAAGCGAGGCAGGAGCGCGTTGTGTGACCGATAAGCTCGTACTGCGTGAGATACAGCTTTATATGCAGCTCCGCGAAGATTTTTTCCAGCAGCTCGTCTATCGTCAAGCCGTTTTCACAGAGCCGTTTTATCATCTCCAGAACAAATCTGATGTTCGCGATATTCTTGTCGGCAAGCGGCTTTATATCCTTGCAGGGCTCGTTGTGAGCGGGAATGAAAAGCGTGCCGTCAAGCGTTTTCAGCGTTTCGAGCGATTTCAAATGCTCGGAAACGTCGTGCATAAACGCGATTTTGTACTTTTCGAGAATATGCTCCCCGACAACTCCGTCCGCGCAAAACCACACTCCGTCGCTTGTCCCGAAAGCAGCCTGCTCAAAGTCGTGACCGTTGATATGAACGAAAGTCAGCCCGCTCGGAAGAACGCTTTCCGTGAGTTTTTGACACTCGCACGGCGCGCTCATAATCACCCGCGCGCGCATTTCTTCCGTGGGAAAACCGCCGAAAAGCGTCACGGGAGTGAGCTGCGGGTATTCGACAAGAGCCGCGCAAACTCCCGGTGCATACACCTCGCAGCCTGTTTTTTCGCGAAGATAAGCAGCACCGCCGATATGGTCGCAGTGAGAGTGTGTGAGAAACACCTTTTCGAGCGTAAACCCGCGCTCCCGAATAAGCGAGAGCGCTTTTTCCGCGGAGCTTCTGTCGCCGCCGCTGTCGATGAAACAGCACTTCCCGCCGTATTCAAAAACACCCACATTCGCGAAGGAGTCCATATAAAAGGTATGCGCGCCGACTTGTATCAAATCGTACATCAGCAGTAAACTCCGAGCGCCTTGATAAGTTCGCCGAGCACCGGCTCAAATTTCACGCCGTACCAGTGGTCTTTGTCGTCAATTGTGTTCTCAATACAGGAAACCGTGAAATCAGCGGCAATTTTCGCTGCGTCGGCAGCTGTTGTGCCGTTGACAAGCGCGCCCGTAAATGCCGAGGCAAAGACGTCACCCGTGCCGTGACAGCCGCCTGCGATTTTCTTGTGCTCATAATAAGAATACTTGCCGTTTTCGCAGATTGCCACACCCGTTGATTTCTCGTTATAGCTTACACCTGTGAGGACAACGGTTTTCGCGCCTTTTTCGGAAAGCTTTGCGAAAATATCCTTGATGTATTCTATATCGTAGCTTTCGCGGTATTCCATACCTGTCAGCAGCGAAGCCTCGGTGATATTCGGGAGAATGATATCCGCGCTGAAAGCGAGTTTTTTCATCGCCTCGACAAATTTGTCGTCAAAACCCGCGTAAAGCTTTCCGTTGTCAGCCATAGCGGGGTCGCAGATGAATTTTCCGCCGTTTTCAAGACGGCTTTTTACGATATCGAGAACATAGTCAATCTGCTTTGCCGAGCCGAGATATCCCGTGTAAACCGCAGAAAAGCCGATGTTTTCCTTTTCCCACTGTTCGCGGATTTTCGGCATTTCCTCGGTCAAATCGGCAAATGTCCAGCCCGAAAAACCGCCCGTGTGGTTTGAAAGAACAGCCGACGGAAGAATTGCCGCTTCAACTCCGCAGGCAGACAAAATCGGCAGCGCAACCGTAAGCGAGCACTGTCCCACACAGGAAATGTCCTGAATTGTAAGAATTCTTTTGTAATTCATAGAAAAAACTCCTTTCTAAAGTACCGAGGATAATTATATCACAAATTTTCGCAAAAATCAACAAATTTAAAAAGTTTTTTTAAAAAACCACTTGACAAACGAAAAAAAGTGTTGTATAATAGCATAGTCAAAGCAGAGTAAACGCTCTCACCCGCCGACGACCGCCGAAAAGCGCCGGATTAAAGCACGTTGTGTTTTGATTGAAAGGCTGCTGAACGGACGGAGAACACAGTCGGGCGCGGTAGTTTAATGTAGATAAACTTTTTGGGGTTTATTATATGTTAAGCGTGAGCTGCGTGGCTCACGCTTATTTTATTTCTTACTTCGATAATTGAGAGGAAAGGGCGGTGCTTTAAAATCGCAACGAAGGAACAGCTCATCAACGAGGATATCCGCGAAAAGGAAATTCGCGTAATTTCCGCGGACGGAGAACAGCTCGGGATTATGTCATCGGCGGAGGCTCTTGAAAAGGCTTATGCTGCCGATTTGGACCTGGTTATGATTTCGCCGACTGCAAATCCGCCGGTTTGCCGCATTATGGATTACGGCAAGTATCGGTTTGAGCAGACAAAGCGCGAAAAAGAAGCCAAGAAAAATCAGAAAACAGCCGATGTGAAGGAAATCAAGATGTCGCTCAATATCGACACGAACGATTTCAACATCAAGGTGAAGAACGCAATCAAGTTTCTTCAGAACGGCGACAAGGTGAAGGTTACGGTTCGCTTCAGAAGAATGAGAGAGCTCACTCACGCCAATCTCGGCGAGGATTTGATGAAGAAGTTTATGGACGCGGTTTCGGAGTACGGAGGCTCGGATAAGCCTTCAAAGCTCGAAGGAAGAAATTATGCCGTTGTATTGAGCCCCAAGAAATAACGGCAGCCGATTTAGTAAAAAGCGAGCAGCTGCGCGGGTTCGTGCGGAGGCTCAGGAATTAAGGAGGAACATAAATATGCCTAAGATTAAGACACACAGCGGCGCAAAAAAGCGCTTCAAGCTGACGGGAACCGGTAAGGTAAAGATGCAGCACTGCGGCAAGCGTCACATTCTGACCAAGAAGACCACCAAGCGTAAAAGAGGTCTGAGAGCAGGAGCTTATGCAGACAGCACCAACGTGGCTCAGGCAAAGAGCCTTATTCCGTACAAATAATGAGAACGCGCTTTTGCGTTTGATAGCTTGAATTTAGGAGGAAAATGAAATGGCAAGAGTAAAAGGCGCGCTCGCCACAAGAAAAAGAAGAAACAAGACCCTGAAGCTCGCAAAGGGCTACTGGGGAGGCAAGAGCAGACTGTTCAAGACCGCGAAGGAAGCGGTTATGAAGAGCGGACAGTACGCTTACGTTGGCAGAAGACTTAAGAAAAGAGATTTCAGACGTCTTTGGATTACAAGAATTTCCGCTGCCTGCAAGATGAACGGAATGAACTATTCCACGTTTATGAACGGTCTTAAGAAGGCAAACATCACTCTTAACAGAAAGATGCTTTCCGAAATCGCAATTAACGATGCAGCAGGTTTCACGGCGCTCACCGAAAAGGCAAAAGCAGCGCTTTAATTAAAAGAATCTTCTCACGTCCGCGCGCGGACGTGAGATTTTCGCTATGTAGGGCTAGTTTTTGAGGCTGATAATCAGTTGGGATTTGGTGAAAATTACCGATTTTGGGGGTGCTTTTTTGGAGGAGATTTCTTCGAGAAAAAACCAGAATGTGCGCTTTATGAAGGAGCTTTTGTCAAGCAGCGAATGTCGCCGTGAAAGCAGAATGTTTGTGGTTGAGGGCGACCATTTGTGCGGGGAAACAGCAGAGCTTGACTTTAAAATCGGGCTGTTTATGTTCACGGAAAAGGCTCGCGCAAAGTACCCGAAAACCGTTGAAAAAGCGTGCGAAAAAGCCGAAAAAAGCCTTGTCATAACGGAGGAGATTTCGGAATATATTTCCGATACAAAAGCCCCACAGGGACTGTTTGCTGCGGTTGAAAAACGCTCGCGGGATATTTCGGAAAACGCTCGGAAAATCGTTGTGCTGGACGGTGTGCAGGACCCCGGAAACGTCGGCACAATCATCAGGACTGCCGAGGCGCTCGGAATTGAGGGCGCGGTTTTCACGGGAAAATGCGCGGACGCGTTCTCACCGAAAACGCTGCGTGCGTCTATGGGAAGCGCGCTGCGAATGCCGCTTGGTTATGCCGACGAGAATAATCTTCGCGAAAAACTCGGCGGGTTTTCAATCTTCGCGGCAATGCTTGACGAGAATGCGAAAAAGCTCGGCGAGCTTGATTTCCCCGAAAAAACAGCCGTTGTTATTGGAAGCGAGGGAAGCGGAGTTTCCTCCGAAATCGCGGCTTTATGCGATGAAAAGGTGTATATCCCGATAAAAAAAGCCGAGAGCCTCAACGCTGCGGCTGCCGCGGCAATTATTCTTTGGGAGTTATCGAAAAATTGAATTTCTTTGTTTATTTCCCCGCGGTGAAACAAGCTGCGGCGGAATAAACAAGGGAATACCATTTCAGACTGACGAGAAATTAGCAGTCTGTGTTAAGGAGAATTTATTTTGTCAGATTTAGTTATACTTGAGTCGCCGTCAAAGGCGAAAACAGTGAAAAAATATCTCGGCGCTGGCTATGATGTTATCGCGTCCACGGGTCATATAATCGACTTGCCCAAGTCCAAGCTCGGCGTCGATGTTGAGCACGATTTTGAGCCGCAGTACGTCAATATGAAGGACAAAGCGGACATAATCAAGGAGCTCAAAAAACGCGCAAAGGAAAGCGATACAATCTACCTTGCAACCGACCCGGACCGCGAGGGTGAAGCAATCGCGTGGCACTTGTCGCACTTGCTGAATATCGACGAAAAACAGGCGGTGCGCGTGACGTTCAACGAAATCACGAAAACGGGCGTGCAGTACGGTATGAGCCACCCGCGCACGATTAACGGAGATGTCGTAAACGCACAGCAGACGCGCAGAATTCTCGACAGAATTGTCGGCTACAAGCTCTCGCCGTTTTTGTGGAAAAAGGTTCGCAGAGGACTTTCGGCGGGACGTGTGCAGTCGGTTGCAGTGAGAATTATCGTTGACCGCGAGGAGGAAATCCGCGCGTTCAAGTCCACCGAATACTGGACGGTTGACGGAAAATTCCACACATCGGGCTCTAAAAAGTTGTTCTCGGCAAAGCTGTCGGAAATCGACGGAAATAAAGCCGAGCTGAAGGATAAAAAGGAAGCGGACGCTGTTCTCGAACGGCTCAACGGCGCGGAGTACACGGTTTCCGGTATCAAAAAATCCCAGCGCAAAAAGCAGCCTTCTCCGCCTTTCACAACCTCTACTCTTCAACAGGAAGCGTCCAAGCGGCTCAGCTTTCAGGCGCGCCGCACAATGAAGGCAGCGCAGGAGCTTTACGAGGGCGTTGAGGTAGCGGGAATGGGCGCTGTCGGTCTGATAACCTATATGAGAACCGACTCGCTGAGAATTTCCGACGAGGCTAAGGCAGCCGCAGCAGAGCTTATCAAGAACGTTTACGGCGCTGATTATCTCCCCGAAAAGCCGCGCGTCTACAAGTCCAAGAGCAACGCGCAGGACGCGCACGAGGCTATTCGCCCGTCAAATGTCGAGCTTACTCCCGACAAGGTGAAAGGCTCGCTCACAAGCGACCAATACAAGCTCTACAAGCTCATCTGGGAGCGCTTCACGGCAAGCCAGATGGCAAATGCGGTTCTTGACACGGTGTCTGTTGATATCGAGGCAAACGGCTGTCTTTTCAAGGCAAGCGGCTATTCCGTGAAATTTGACGGCTTCACAAAGCTCTACGAGGAGCGAAACGACACCGATGAACAAGGCGGCGCGCTCCCGAAGATTGAAAAGGGTGAAAAGCTGACAGCCGCAGAGGTGCTCGGAAATCAGCACTTCACGCAGCCTCCCGCACGCTACAATGAGGCTTCGCTTATCAAGGCGCTCGAAGAAAACGGTATCGGCAGACCTTCTACCTACGCGCCGACAATTTCCACAATTCTCGACAGGCATTACGTTGAGCGTGAAGCGGGAAATCAGCTTAAACCGACATCGCTCGGAGAGGTTATTACGACGCTGCTGAAAGATAAGTTTAACAACATCGTCGATGTGAAGTTCACCGCGAAAATGGAGAGCAGTCTCGACGATATCGAAAACGGCAGCAAGGATTGGGTTGAAACGTTGCGCAAGTTCTACAAGGACTTTGAAAAGAGCCTGACTCAGGCTGAAAAAGAGATGGACGGAAAGCACGTCAGAATACCCGACGAGCCGACCGATATTGTCTGCGAGGAATGCGGCAAACCGATGGTTATCAAAATCGGTCCTTACGGCAAATTTCTCGGCTGCTCCGGCTTCCCCGAGTGCAAATTCACGAAAAAAATCGTCACGGAAACCAAAGGCAGCTGCCCGAAATGCGGCAGGAAAATGCTGCTCAAAAAGTCCAAAAAGGGCAAGCCTTTCTACGGCTGCGAGAACTACAAGGACTGCAATTTTATGACGTGGGATATTCCGATTGAGGAAAAATGCCCGCAGTGCGGCGCTTCGCTGTTCAAGAAAACAGGCAAGCTCGGTAAAATCTACTGCGCGAAGGACGGCTGCGGCTACGAGCGCCCGCTTGACAAGACAAAGGAAAAAGATGAAGGTTAAGGTTATCGGCGCGGGACTTGCGGGCTGTGAAGCGGCTTGGCAGCTTGCTGAGCGCGGCTTTGAGGTCGAGCTTTTCGAGATGAAGCCCGTGAAGTTTTCACCCGCGCATAAATACGACGGTTTCGCGGAGCTTGTCTGCTCAAACTCGCTCAAAGCGTCGAGAATTGACAGCGCTTGCGGACTGCTGAAAGAGGAAATGCGAAGGCTCGGCTCGATTGTCGTGCCCGCTGCCGAGAAAACGGCTGTTCCCGCGGGCGGAGCGCTTGCGGTGAACCGAAAGGATTTCTCGGACGAGGTGACGCGGCTTATCAGAAATCACCCGAAAATCACCGTCATAAGCGGCGAAGTCACCGAGTTCCCCGAGAAAAACGCGGTTATCTGCACGGGACCGCTCACAAGCGACGCTTTTGCACAAAAAATCCGCGAACGCTTCGGCGAAAACGGCAAGTTTATGAGCTTTTTTGACGCGTCTGCGCCGATTGTCACCGCGGAAAGCATCGACCGTTCGATTGCGTTTTCGCAGTCGCGCTACGACAAGGGCGGTGACGATTATCTGAACTGCCCGTTCACGAAAGAGGAGTACGAGCGGTTCTGGAACGAGCTGGTAAACGCAGAGCCTTCCGAGCTTCACGAGTTTGACAAAAATCCTAATGTATATGAGGGCTGTATGCCCGTGGAAGCGTTGGCAAAGCGCGGAATTGAAAGCGTGCGATATGGCTGTATGAAGCCCGTGGGACTTACCGACCCGAGAACGGGCAGACGTCCGTGGGCAGCGGTACAGCTCCGAAAGGAGAATTCCGAGGGCACGATGTACAACCTTGTCGGCTTTCAGACGCACCTCAAATTCGGCGAGCAAAAGCGCGTGTTTTCGCTTATTCCGGGGCTTGAAAACGCGGAATTCGTGCGGTACGGCGTTATGCACAGAAACACCTACATCTGTTCGAGAACATTGCTTGACAAGAGCTTTATGCTGAAGGGCTCGGAAAACGTGTTCTTCGGCGGGCAGATAACGGGAGTTGAGGGCTATGTCGAGAGCGCGGCTTCGGGAATTATCGCGGGAAAAGCGCTCGCGGACAGGCTTTCCGGAAGAGAACCGATTTCGCTCCCGAATACGACAATGCTCGGCGCGATAATTGATTACGTCTGCGATTGGGTTGACGACAGCTACTGCGAGTTTGACCCTATGGGCGCGAATATGGGAATTCTGCCCGAGCTTGGCGAGAAAATCAGGGATAAACGTGAGAAATACGCGGCGCTTGCAAAACGGGCGCTCGATGATTTGGATAAGGCTATTGAGGAATATTCCGACGGGGAATGACGGCGGAAAGGAGCTTGAAATGAGAATTGTAATTGACGGTTTTGGTGGCGACAACGCTCCCGACGAGATTTTGAAGGGTGCGGCTTGGGCTGTACGCGATTTGGGAATTGAGGTTATCGTAACGGGCGATGTTTCCGTGCTTGAAGAGCGTATGAAGGCGCTTGATATCAGCGACAGCGGCATTTCCTTCGAGCAAGCCGAGGGTGTTATCACCACGGAGGACTCGCCGAAATCGATTGTCAAGGAAAACAGCAATACTTCAATGGGCAGAGCGCTTTATTTGCTCTCGGAGGGCAAGGCTGACGCGGCAATCAGCGCGGGAAGCACAGCCGCGATTGTTGTCGGAGGAACGCTTATCGAAAAGCGTATCAAAGGCGTGAAGAGAACAGCTCTCGTTCCGCTTATGCCGTGTCTTGGCGGTGCAAAATACGCGGTTATAGACGGCGGCGCAAACCTTGACTGCCGTCCCGAAATGCTTTTGCAGTTTGCTATTCTGGGAAGCTGTTTTATGAAGACAACCTATGGTATCGAAAACCCGCGCGTCGGTCTTCTGAACATCGGCTCGGAGGAGGAAAAGGGCAGAGAGCTTGAACACGAAACCAAAAAACTCCTCGAAAAAGCTCCGATAAACTTTGTGGGATATGTCGAGGCACGCGACGTGCCGCTCGGAGCGGTTGACGTTCTCGTCACGGACGGTTTCACGGGAAACGTGTACTTAAAGGCTTGCGAGGGAATGGGCGCGCTGATGAAGAACGCGCTGAAGGATATTTTCTATGCGAATTTGAAGACAAAAATCGGCGCGCTTTGCGTGAAGTCAAAACTCTCGGATTTTCTCAAGCAGGTTGACTACAAAGAAATCGGCGGCTCGCCGCTTCTCGGCACGGCAAAGCCCGTGTTCAAGGCGCACGGCTCGTCCGACGCAAAAGCGTTTTTCGGCGCTTTCAGACAGGCAAAGCTGTTTGTGGAGCGAAATGCCGTTGACGAGATGACAAAGGCAATCGCTTCTTTGAATATAGGAGAGGAGCTTGAAAATGGCTGATTTGGCGGAGCTTGAAGAGAAAATCGGCTATAAATTCAAGAAACGCGAGTATCTCCGCCGTGCGATGACGCATTCAAGCTACTCGGGCGGCAAAAACAACGGCTCAAACGAGCGGCTGGAGTTTCTCGGGGACAGCGTGCTGCAAATCACCGTTTCGCAGTACCTTTTCACGAGTATGACAAGCGTTCCCGAAGGCGGACTTACAAAGCTGCGCGCGTCTATTGTCTGCGAGAATTCGCTGTTCAATTTCGCGAACAGAATAGAGCTTGGAAAGTACATTCTGCTCGGAAAAGGCGAGGAAATGACGGGCGGCAGAACGCGCCGTTCCATTCTCGCGGACGCGTTTGAGGCGATGATTGCGGCGGTTTATCTCGACGGCGGAATGGACGCAGCAATGGAGATGATTATGCGCTTCGTGCCGTCGATTGACGCGCTGAAATCGGGCAAGGTGAAGCTCGGCGATTACAAGACCGTTTTGCAGGAAATCATACAGAAAAATCCCGAGGAGAAAATCTCCTACGAGGTTGTTGAAAGCAGCGGCGAACAGCACCGAAAGCATTTTGTAGCGCAGGTTTTGCTCAACGGTCAGGTTATCGGAAAGGGCAGCGGTCTGTCAAAAAAAGAGGCTGAACAAGAAGCTGCGAAGGAAGCCGTGAGCCTTATGGGGTACGATGTTGAATAAGACGAACATCAGCATTTTTATCCCGCATTTGGGCTGCCCTCACCGCTGTTCGTTCTGCGACCAGAGGAGCATTTCGGGAACGAAAAAAGCGCCAACTCCCGAGGAAGTTTTCGCGCTTCTTGAAGAACAGGCACCGCGGCTTTCCGAAAAGGGAATGACGGCGCAGATTGCGTTTTTTGGCGGGAGCTTTACGGCAATTCCACGCGACTATATGACGGAGCTGCTGATTGTCGCAAAGCGCGCTGTGGAGCGGTTTGACGTGTACACGGGAATACGCTGTTCAACGCGGCCGGATTGCATTGACGAGGAAATTCTCGGCTTGCTGAAAAGTTACGGAATGACCGCGATTGAACTCGGCGCGCAGTCGATGAGCGACGAGGTTCTTGCGGCAAACGACCGCGGACACACCGCCGAGGACGTGGAAAAAGCAGCGCGGCTTATTCGCGAAAACGGCTTTGAGCTGGGGCTTCAGATGATGACGGGATTGTATAAGGACGCGCCCGAAAAATCGCTTTATACCGCGGAAAAATTTATTGAAATGCGCCCCGAAACCGTGAGGATTTACCCGACGGTAATCCTGAAAAACACGCGGCTCGGCGAGCTTTTCGAGAGCGGTGTTTACACGAGTTTTTCGTTTGAAGAAACAGTGGAACTTTGCGCGACGCTTCTGCGGAAATTTGAGCAGAACGATATCCGCGTAATCCGAATGGGACTGCACGCAAGCGACGATGTTGAGCGGGAAATGCTCGGCGGGGTGTATCACCCGAGTTTTCGGGAAATCGTCGAGAGCAGGCTTATGCTGAAGGATTTATCGGAGCTGCTGAAACCGCTTCCGAAGGGTGATTACACGGTTTTCACGGACGGGAAAAATCTCAGCAAGCTGATAGGACAAAAGCGCGGAAATCTTGAAAAATTGCGCGAAATGGGATATAGGATAAAGGTTAAGGAAAAGTCGGGAGTTTATCTCGAAATTGAGGAAAGTTAATGTTTTTTAAAACGCTGACAATACAGGGCTTCAAGTCCTTTGCGGATAAAACCGTGCTTCAGTTTGACGCGAAAACCACGGCTGTCGTCGGGAGCAACGGCAACGGAAAAAGCAATATTTCCGACGCGCTGCGCTGGGTTATGGGTGAGCAGGGCGCGAAAACCCTGCGCGGTGAGAAAATGGAGGACGTTATCTTCCACGGCACAACCGAGCGCAAGCCGATGGGTTTTGCGAAGGTTACGCTGCTTATCGACAACGGTGACCGAGCGCTTGCGATTGATGAAAACGAGGTTGAAATCTCGCGAAAGCTCTACCGTACCGGCGAGAGCGAGTATCTGATAAACGGCAGAAAATCGCGTCTTCGCGACATTCAGGAGCTGCTTATGGGAACGGGCTTGGGTCGCGACGGATATTCGATTGTCGGACAGGGACGAGTTGCCGAAATCGTAAATGCGCGCGGCTCGGAGCGCCGTGAAATCTTCGAGGAAGCGGCGGGAGTATCGCTGTTTCTGCACAAGAAAGCCGACGCCGAAAAGCAGCTTGCTCAGGCGGAGGAGAACATCACCCGTCAGAAGGATTTAATCCGAGTTGACGAGGAGCGCCTGCCGATACTCAAAAAGCAGTCGGAAAAGGCGGCTCTTGCAAGCGAGCTTATGGCGGAAAAAAAGGAGCTCGAAATCTCGGTTTCTGCGGCGCGGCTGAAGGAAAAGCGCGAGAGTCTGATTAAGATTGACGACGATTTGCTGCTTAACAGAGCGGAATGCGACAACTTTGAGCGCGATATTGAAAACGCGAACAATGAAATCGAGAAGCTCGGTGACGATAAGCTTGCCGCAAACGCACGGCTGTCGAGAATTCGCACGGGAATTCAGAATGCGAACGACGAGCTTTCCGATAAAAGAGCGGAAATATCGGTTGCGGAAAACGACTTGAAGCACAATTCCGAGCGCCGTTCGGAGCTCACGGAGCAGCTCAAAAAGGCCGAGCAGAACAGCCGAGTTTTCGATGAGAAAATCGAGGAAATAACAGCGCAAATTGAGCGGAAAACTGCTGAGGCTGCCGATTTTGACGAGCAGATAAACGTGCGCGAAAAGGAGCTTCGCGAGATTTCCGAGAGCAGCTCCGAGCGCGATGACGAATACTCTGCGCTGGAAAGTGAAATGGCGAAAACTTACGGCAGAAAAACCGAGCTTTCGCTGATGAAAACGCAGTCCGAGCGTTCCCGCACGGAAGCCGAGGAGCAGAAAAACGAGTTTTTGCAGAGCGTTTCCGAGAGCGAAAAAACGATGAACGCATATAAAACCGAGCTTGCCGAGGCGGAAAAACAGCTTTCCGAAATCGAGAGCGAAAAGCAGACTGCCGCGAACAGACTTTCCGGTATGGAACGGCTTTCCGAGGGCAAGAAAAAGCGTCTTGACGAGGCTCGTCACGCTTTTGAGGACGCGCAGAAAGCGCTCGGAGAAAAGCAGCAGCGTCACAAGGTTCTCTCGGATATCGAGCGCAGCAAGGAAGGCTATTCGCGGGCGGTAAAAGAGGTTGTGAACGCGGGCGAGCAGGGCAGACTGACGGGTATTCACGGGACGGTCGCGGACGTTGTTACCGTGCCGAAAAAGTACGTCACCGCAATTGAAACGGCGCTCGGCTCGGTTATGCAGAACATCATCGTTGACAGCGAGGAAACAGCGACGCGCTGCATTCGTTTTCTTAAAGAAACAAACGCGGGAAGAGCGACATTTTACCCGCTCACTTCGATGAAGGGAAGAACGCTCAACGAGCCGCGGCTGGCTTTGGAAGCGGGTTTCGAGGGGATTGCCTCGGAGCTGGTTTCGTGCGACAACGAGTACGCGAATATTATAAATTACCTGCTCGGTCTGACGGCGATTGTCGATGATATTGACGCGGCAACCGTTATCGGAAAGAAGTACGGCTATAAATTCAGAATTGTCACCCTTGACGGACAGGTGGTCAACGCAGGCGGTTCGTTTACGGGAGGTTCAAGAGTGAACAACTCCGGCATAATTTCGCGTAAACAGGAGCTTGACGCGCTGATGAAGGATATCGAAAAGCTGCGTGAAGCCGAGAAAACGTGTTCCGAGGAATTTGAGCGGTACCGCGCGGAATACGCGAAATTCTCGATTGAAGCCGAGGGAATGCAGGACAAAATCCGCGAGCTTGAACAGAACGAAATCCGTCAGAGCGCGGAGAAATCCCGCTTGAACGGGCTTATCGAGCAGCTTGTTTCGCAGAGCGCGACCGCTCGTCAGACGCTCAACCGTTTTGAGGCGCAGATTAAGCAGCAGAGCGGGATTATCGAAAATGCCGAAAAGGAAATCGCCGAGCTTGACGGGAAAATCGTGGAGCTGGAGAAAAAACACGCAGAACAGACAGGTGAGCGCACGGCTGCCGAAAACAGGCTGAAAGTGCTTTCCGACGGGATAAACGCGCTCAATCTTGAAAAGGTCGCGGCGCAAAAGGACGCGGACGCGCTCAGAGCACAGATTAAGAGCATTGAGGACGACCGCAGAACGCTTCTTGAAAACAGCGGCGGCTTTAAATCGGCAATGGAAGCGCTCGATAATTCCGACCGCGAAATCCGCGAGAAAATCGAGCGACTGAAGCGCGAAATCGAGAAATCGAGCAGCAGTCTTTCCGAGCAAAACGAGGAAATCGAGAGCGTTTCAAAGCAAATCACCGAGCTTGACGGGAAAATCACCGAGCTTCGCCGCAACATCGACGAGGCAAACAAAAACAAGCAGAAATTCGCGAGTGAGCTTGCGCGTCTGGAAGAGCGCCGCGGCACGCTTCAGAAGGAGTACGACAAGATTGTCGCGCTGCTTATGGACAGCTATGAGATGACCGTTTCGCAGGCTGAGCAGGAAGCGAAAATTCCCGAAAACCTGCTTATGGCGGAGAACGATTTGAACGAGCTGAACAAGCGTATTTCCGCGCTCGGAATTGTAAATATGGCGTCTATCGAGGAGTACGAAACGGTGTCGAAGCGCTATGAATTTCAGTCGGCGCAGCTTCGCGATATCGAGGACGCAAAGCACGGTCTGGAGAAGCTCATCGACCAGCTCACTGGCGACATAAAAACGCGTTTTCTCGCGAGCTTCGAGGACATCAACAAGCACTTCAAGGAGATTTTCGTGCAGATTTTCGGGCCGGGCTCACACGCAGAGCTGGAGCTCACAAACCCCGAGGATTTGCTTAATTCGGGCATTGAGATAAAGGCGGCTCCTCCCGGAAAGGTCATCAAGAATTTGATTTCGCTTTCGGGCGGCGAGCAGACAATGGTTGCAATCACGATTTATTTCGCGATTTTAATGCACCGTCCCACGCCGTTTTGTATGCTCGACGAGGTTGACGCGGCGCTTGACGATGTGAACGTCGAGAAGTACATTCGTTACCTCAACCAGTTCAGTAAAAGCACTCAGCTTATGGTTATCACACACCGCCGCGGCACAATCGAGGGCTGCTCGGTGCTGTACGGAGTGTTTATGCAGGAAAAGGGAATTTCAAGACTGCTTCGGCAGGAGCTTTCCGAGGAGCTTTCGGACGAGCTGAACGATATTATTGATTAAGAGGATTTTATGGGATTATTCAGCAGAAAGAAAAACACAGAAGAACAAGCCAAAGAAACGGTTCAAGAGCAGCATTCCTCGCTTCTTGACAGGCTTCAGGGATTTGAGCCGATTTTCACCGACCACGAGTCGGACATTCAGTTTCAGGAAGAATACGAGGCTCAGCAGCGCGAGCTTGCCGCAAACAAGCTCCGCGAAGGCTTGAAGAAAACCCGCGAGGGCATTTCAAGCAAGGTTCAGCAGCTTCTCAACTCGTTCACAAAAATCGACGAGGACTTTTTCGACGAGCTTGAAGAAACGCTTATTTTGTCGGATATCG
This sequence comes from Oscillospiraceae bacterium, assembly GCA_017847835.1. Lineage (GTDB taxonomy): Bacteria > Bacillota > Clostridia > Oscillospirales > Ruminococcaceae > CAG-115. Next base: position 179,911 of record JAGASH010000007.1, on the reverse strand, counting down.
GCGCGGAAACGAGTATGGAAATCTGCGACAAGCTGCGCGCAGAGGTCAAGAAAACCGGCACAACCGAGCCCACTGATGTTAAGAAAATGCTCAAAAACATAATCTCCGAGATTTTGTCGGGAGGAAACGAGCTGAAGCTTGACACAAAGCCGTCCGTGATAATGGTAATCGGCGTAAACGGTGCGGGAAAAACCACGACAATCGGCAAAATGGCTGCAAATTTCAAGAACGCGGGCAAGAAAGTAATTGTTGCGGCTGCGGACACGTTCAGAGCGGCTGCAATCGACCAGCTCAACGTGTGGACGGAGCGCGCGGGCGTTGAGATAATCAAGCACACCGAGGGCGCGGACCCTGCGGCTGTTGTGTTTGACGCGCTTTCCGCGGCAAAAGCGCGCGGTGCCGATATCGTGCTTTGCGATACCGCGGGACGGCTTCACAATAAGAAAAACCTTATGGAAGAGCTGAAAAAAATCGCGCGGATTATCACGAGAGAGTGCCCCGAAGCGAGTGTGGAAACACTGCTTGTGCTTGACGCGACAACCGGACAGAATGCCGTAAATCAGGCGCGTCTTTTCAACGAAACCGCAGACATAACGGGAATTGTGCTGACGAAACTCGACGGCACGGCAAAGGGCGGAATTATCATACCTATTAAAAACGAGCTCGGGCTTCCCGTAAAGCTTGTCGGAGTAGGCGAAAAAATCGACGATTTGCAGCCGTTTATTCCCGAGGAATATGTAAATACGCTCTTTGAGTGACAGCCCTTTGACGCGCGGCGTCCTGCCGCGCTTTTGGGGGCTGTCCTTCAAACATCCTGTTTGGGTGATTGACAAACGCAAAAAATTATGATATAATATCTTAATCATAAGCATTGACTACGAAAGGAATTTTTATGAACACGAAAACTACATCAGACGAACACCCGCGAAGTAGACTAATCATCGCGTCCAACAACAAGGGAAAGCTGCGCGAATTCGGAGAACTGCTCGAGCCGTTCGGGTTCGAGGTTGTATCTATGAGGGAAGCGGGCTTTACGGACGAAATTGTCGAGGACGGCGACACCTTTGAGGAAAACGCGCACATAAAGGCAAAAGCGGTTTTTGAGAAGCTCGGAGTGCCGGTAATTGCCGACGACAGCGGGCTTGAAATCGATTTTCTGAACGGCGCTCCCGGTGTTTATTCGGCGCGCTATGCCGGCGAAAACGCAACCGACAAGGAGCTTTGCCGGAAGGTTCTCGATGAAATGCACGGCGTTCCCGAGGAGCTTAGAAAGGCGCGCTTTGTCTGCACGATTTACTTCATTTTTGCCGAGGACGACGAGTATTCCGTGCGCGGCGAGGTTGAAGGCTACATCGGCGACAAGCCTCTCGGCAAGAACGGCTTCGGCTACGACCCGATTTTTATGCTGGACGAGGACGAGAGTATGGCGACGATTTCGGCTGATGAAAAGAACAAAATCAGTCATCGTGCCGACGCTTTCAGAAAGCTGTCGGAGATTTTGAAGGAGAAATTTGATGCTAAACAGTAAACAGCGCGCAAATCTGCGTGCTCAGGCAAGCGCACTTGACCCCGTTTTTTATGTGGGAAAATCGGGTATCTCGGACGAGCTTGTAAATCAGCTTGAAAACGTGCTGAACGCGCGCGAGCTTATAAAAATAGGTGTGCAGGAGAACTGCGATTACACGTCGAGAGAGGCTGCGGATATAATCGCGCCGAAGCTCGGAGCTGATGTTGTCGCGGTTATCGGGCGGAAATTCGTGCTGTTCAGAGTGAGCAAGGACCCGAAGAAAAGGAAGATAAGCTTTGATTAAAACGGGAATTTTCGGCGGAGCGTTCAACCCGCCGCACAAAGGTCACATAAATCTCGCAAAGGAAGCGATTGAGCAGCTCAAACTGCGGAAATTGCTGATAATACCCACGTTTGAGAGCCCTCACAAGGCAACAAAGCTCGCGCCTTTTGACGAGCGCGCGGAGATGTGCAGAAGGGCTTTTTCGGGGATTTCGGACAAGTGCGAGGTTGAAATCTGCGAGATTGAGCGGGAACTTGGCGGCATAAGCTACACGATAAACACGCTTCGTGCGCTGAAAAAGCGCTGTGATGACGCGAGATTTTTCCTGCTTATCGGCGGTGATATGCTGTTTTCGTTCACCGAGTGGTACAAGTACGAGTCGATACTCAAAGAGTGCGAGGTGTGCGCGGCGGCAAGAGGCGGCGACAACTTCTCGGAAATGCTGGAGTACGCGACGGAGGTCGGGAGAATAAAGGTGCTGCCGACGAATGTTGTCGATATCAGTTCAACCGAAATCCGCGAGAAAATCAAAAACGGCGAGGACACGTCCGAGTGGATAACCGAGGACGTTCGCGGGTATATTGAAGAAAAGGGACTTTACAGATGACGCACAAGGGAACGCGCGTTCTGGAAACGGAGCGGCTTATTCTGCGCAAGGTTGAGATAACCGACGCGGAGTTTATGTACAAAAACTGGTGCGCGGACAGCGAGGTCACGAGGTATCTTGTTTGGCAGCCGCACAAAAATGTCGAGGAAAGCCGTGCGATTGCCGAGGAATGGGTGAAAAGCTACGCGAGCGATGATTTTTATCAGTGGGCGATAGTTTTGAAAAGCAATATCAGCGAGCCTGTCGGGACAATCGGCGCTATTAAGACCGATTTGGACACCGAAAGCGTGACAATCGGCTATTGCTTGTCGAGAAAACTCTGGCACAACGGTTATATGACGGAGGCTCTGAGGGCGGTTCTCGAGTACTTTTTCAAGGAAGTCGGAGCAAATCGCGCAGAAAGCTATCACGATGTGGGAAATCCTAATTCGGGCGCGGTTATGCGAAACTGCGGTATGAAATACGAGGGCACTCTGCGGCAGGCTGCGAAAAGCAACGCGGGTATCGGCGATATTTGTATGTACTCGCTGCTTGCGGAGGATATCGGTCTCAGATAAATCGAAATAGAGGAACAAAAGATTGAGCAGATACGAAGAATTTGACGAATATGAAAAGCTGCTGGAAGAGCGGCTGTCGAAAAAGCGTTTCAAGCACAGTATGAACGTTGCCGAGGAGTGCTTCAAGCTCGCGGAGCGGTTTGGAGCGGACAAAAAACGGTGTTATCTCGCGGGACTGCTCCACGATATAATGAAAGAGGACTTGCCCGACCGACAGAAGCAGTACACGCTTGAAAGCGGGCTCAACCCCGACCCTGCGGAAATCGCGTCGAAAGCGCTCTGGCACGGCGTTGCGGGAGGGTATTACGTTCGCGAAAAGCTCGGGATTGACGATGATGAAATTATCGGCGCTATTCGTTATCACACGGTTGGCTGCGCGAGAATGACGCTTCTCGAAAAAATAGTCTATCTCGGCGATATGATTTCCGAGGAGCGCGACTATAAAGGCGTCGAGAAAATGCGCGAGTATTGCTACGAGGATATTGATAAAGCGATGTCGATTGCGCTGATTTATCAGATACAGAGCGTTGCGGGAAAATGCGCGCTGCTGCCCGTGTCAACATTTGAAGCGTACAATTACTACCTGAAATTCAACAAAAACAAGGAGAGCTTATGAACGATATTGAAGAATTGGAAGTTGCCGTAAAGGCGCTTTCGGGCAAAAAAGCGGAAAAAATCACGGCGCTGAAGGTGAAGGATATCACGGTTCTTGCGAACTATTTCGTGATTGCCTCGGGCACTTCCTCAACGCAGGTAAAAGCGCTTGCGGACGAGGTTGAGTATCAGCTCGCGCAGAAGGGCGTGAAGCCGAAGGGAATTGACGGCTCACCGAGCAACAACTGGATTGTGCTCGACTATATTGACGTGATTGTACACATTTTCCACGAGGAAGCGCGTGAGTTTTATCAGCTTGAACACCTCTGGGCTGATGGCGAGCCCGTCGATATCTCGGAGTGGGACAAGTAATCGGGAATTGTCGCGTTTGCCGAAAAAGTTCTGTTGAATTTGTCTGAAATTACCAAAAATCAAAAAAGATTGCGAATTTGATAAATATATCTTGACAAATCAGCGGGAATGATGTATAATGTTAAAGTACTGTTATTATATGGAGTATAGCCTGTGCCGTTCGGCAAGGGGAGGGAAATATAGATGGCGGAAATTCGTCTTGGCAAAAATGAATCGCTCGATACTGCTTTAAAGCGTTTCAAGCGTTCTTGCGCAAGGGACGGCGTTCTTGCTGAAGTTCGTAAAAGAGAGCATTACGAAAAGCCTTCGGTAAAACGTAAGAAGAAGTCCGAAGCTGCTCGCAAGCGTAAGTATTGATTTGAACAAATGTTGAAGCGGGCATATTATGTCCGCTTTAATGCTTTCACAGGTGATTTAATGCTGTTTAAACCGACGTTTCATTTGAAGAACGTTTTATCTATAAATAAGGAATTTCTGGAAAAAAACGGCGTGACGGCGCTTGTTCTCGATATGGACAACACGCTTTCGATGCACGGAAATCCCTGTGCAGAGGGCGGCGTCCCCGAGTGGCTTGACGAGATGCGAGCGCTCGGGATAAAGATGCGCGTCGTGTCGAACAACACAAACAAGCGTGTGGCACCGCTTGCGGCAAAGCTCGGGCTTCCGTTCACGGCAAACGGCGCGAAACCGCTGACATTCGGGATAACGCGCGCGATGAAGGCGATGAACGCGAAAAAATCCGAAACGCTTGTTGTCGGCGACCAGATTTTTACGGACATTATGGCGGGAAATCTCAAAGGTGTGAGGACGGTGCTTGTAGAGCCGTTTCACCTTGAAAACACCTGGACGTTCAAGCTCAAAAGGCGCTTGGAGAGCCTTGTTTTCAAGAGAGATTACAGTAATTTGGAGTTGAAGTGATGATTACATTCGGTCCGGGCGGAAACTCTTTGAGCTGGGGAAAGCGGAAATTCCCCGAGGATTTGCCGGCTTATCTCGGTGAATTCGGGCTTGACGGCTATGAAATCGAGTGCGGACGCGGTGTGAGGATTTCGGAGAACACGCTGAAAAAGCTGCCCGAAATCGCACGGGAAAGCGGGATTTATGTGACGCTTCACGCGCCTTATTTCATTTCGCTTTCGTCAACCGAGGAGGAAAAGCGGCTGAACAGCGTGAACTATATTCTGGAGTCGGCAAAGGCGGCAAAGTCTGTCGGAGCACGGAAAATCGTGGTTCACAGCGGCTCCTGCTCGAAAATGACGAGAGCGGAAGCGACCTATCTCGCGAAGCAGACGCTCAAAAAGGCGCAGGAAACGCTCGATGAAAACGGGCTGTCGGATATCATAATCTGCCCCGAAACAATGGGAAAAATCAATCAGCTCGGCACTCTCGAAGAGGTTCTGGAGCTGTGCGGGGTGGACGAGCGGTTTTTGCCGACGGTTGATTTCGGGCATTTGAACGCGCGCACTCTCGGCGGGATAAAATCGCGCGAGGATTACGCGAAAATTCTTGATTTGATAGAAAACGCGCTCGGGCACGACAGGTTGTCCGGAATGCACATTCATTTCAGCAAAATCGAGTATACCGCGGGCGGCGAGAAAAAACACCTCACGTTTGCGGACGAGCAGTTCGGTCCCGATTACAGACCGCTGCTTGAAGAAATCAAAGCGCGCGGGCTGTCGCCGTCGATTATCTGCGAGAGCGACGGAACGCAGGCTGAGGACGCGGCTGAAATGAAACGGTTTTACGATAGTTTGTGAAAAGGTGGAAAAATATGAAAATTCTGGTTATAAACGGACCTAACCTCAATCTTCTCGGCGAGCGCGAGCCCACAATTTACGGCGATGAGTCACTCAAATCGATTAACGACGAGCTTTGCGAGGCCGCGAAAAAACTCGGTCACGAGCTTTCGTTCTTTCAGAGCAACAGCGAGGGCGGGATTATCGACAGCATTCACGCGGCACGGCTTGAATTCGACGGAATTGTGCTGAACGCGGGCGCTTACACGCATTACAGCTATGCAATTCTCGACGCGATTAACGCGATAAAAATCCCCGTAATCGAGGTTCACCTGAGCAATATTTCAAGCCGCGACGAGTTCCGCAAAAAGAGCGTAATCGCGCCTGCCTGTGCGGGAAGTATCGCAGGCTTCGGAAAATACAGCTATATGCTGGCGGTTCAGGCTCTCGGCTACCTGTTCGAGGCGAAGAAATGACCGCGGCGGAACAGCTCGGGAGCTTTCTTCCCGATGAACGTTCAGCGGCGCTTGTGACATCGGACGAGTCGCTGAGATATCTTTGCAAAAGCGAGGTTGACAGCGCGATTGCTCTTATTTCAAAGGAAGCGCGTTTTCTTTTTGTCGGAAAAGGCGTTTTCGTGAGCGCCGAAGGGTTCAGAGTGTTTGCGCTTTCAAACTTAAAGCAAATTCTTGACATTCTTGTGAAATACGGCATAAAAAAGCTGTATATTGAGAACGATAAGATGACGGTCGCGGAGTTCGACCTGCTGAAAAATACGCTTCACTACGCGGATTTCATCACAAACGGCGAGCTTACGGCGGCGCTTCTTAGAATGCGCTCGATTAAGAGCGAGAGCGAAATCGCGTGCGTGAAAAAGGCGCAAATGGTCTGCGATAAGGCATATCAGCGGCTTTTGATGACGGTTCGCAAGGGAATGACCGAGCGCCAGATTTCAGCTTATCTCAACTATTTTCTTGTGGAATTCGGCGCGGACGAGCCTGCTTTTTCTTCAAAGGCGCTTTCGGGCGAGAATTCTGCAAATCCAAAGGCGCGTCCGAGCTCGCGGCAAATTCGCGAGGGTGATTTCCTTTTGCTGGAATTCGGAGCGAGAGTCGGCGGGTATTGTGCGAAAATGGCAAGAACCGTTGCCGTGGGAGAGATTTCGTCCAAGCAGAACGACGCTTATATTGCCGTGTCGGGCGCGGTTTTTGACGGTCTGAAAACGCTTCGCGCGGATATCAGCTCGAATGTTCCCGACAGCGTTGCAAGAGCCACTCTGAACGCGTGGAACGTTGAAAAATACGCTCGCGGCAGCTTTGCTCACGGTATCGGAATTGACGTGTCCGAGCCGCCTTTTCTCGGTGAAAACAGCGGTACAATGCTCAAAGCGGGAATGACGCTGGCGGTGGGCTGCGACATCAGAGTGCCCGAGCGCTTCGGCGTGAAAATCACGGACACCTGCGCGCTCACAGAGGACGGCTGCGTGAATTTCACCACCGCGACAAGAGATTTGGTGCACATCTGAGAATTTTGTAAAAATTTTTGTTGTTATGGAAAATTCGGTTGACAAGATGTGCAAAATGTGATATAATAATTCTGTAACATTTTGTAAATGGACGGCTTTGCCGTGAAATTATGCTCGTCAAGAGCGTGGAATGAAAGATTTGGAGGTTCGCTAGTTATGATTACAGCGGGAGATTTCAGGAACGGTATGACTTTTGAGGAAGACGGAAACGTAATGCAGATTATCGAGTTCCAGCACGTTAAACCCGGCAAGGGCGCAGCGTTCGTTCGTACAAAGGTCAAGAATGTAATTACAGGCTCGGTTGTTGAAAAGACCTACAACCCGTCCGCTAAGTTCCCGACAGCTTTTGTCGAGAGAAAGGATATGGAGTTCACCTATGCAGACGGCGAGCTGTATCACTTTATGGACCAGGAAACCTACGAGGACGTTCCCGTAAACTCTTCGGACGTTGGCGACAACTTCAAGTTCGTTAAGGAAAATATGATTTGCAAGGTTCTGTCCTACAAGGGCAAGGTTTTCGGCGTTGAGCCTCCGAACTTTGTAGAGCTTCAGGTTACCGCGACCGAACCCGGTTTCGCAGGCAACACCGCTACCAACGCAACCAAGCCCGCTACTCTCGAAACCGGTGCTGAAATCCGCGTTCCGCTTTTCATCAACGAGGGCGAAATGATTCGTATCGACACCAGAACCGGCGAGTATATGGAGCGTGTAAAGTAATATTCGTTTGTTGAAAAGAGGTATTTTTATGACAATCGGAGAAAAGGTATCTTATGTAAAAGGGCTCTGCAAGGGGCTTAACAAGGACGACGAGATTATCAATGCAATTCTCGATGTCCTGACTGATATTGCGGACAATCTCAACGAGGTTGACGAGGAGCTCGACGATGTTGCAAGCGTAATGACTGACCTTGAGGAGAGCGTTTGCGACCTCGAGGACGAGATTTACGGCGAGGACGATTACGACGAGGATTACTATGACGACGATATCGAGGAAGATGTCGGCGAGATGTATGAAACCGTTTGCCCGAACTGCGAGAACACAATCCGCTTTGATTACGACCAGGCACAGAAGGGCGGAATGGACTGCCCGAACTGCGGAAAAAAGCTTGTTTTCGAGCTTGACGACGAGCCTGACGAGCTTTAAGGCATTATTGTTAATGACGCTCCGCTTTGTCGGAGCGTTAATTTTTGGAGAAAAATATGAGCTGGAAAGACAATTTGATAAAAATTGAGCCTTATGTTGCGGGTGAACAGCCGAACAAAACGGATTTCATCAAGATGAACGCGAACGAAAATCCTTATCCTCCGTCACCCGAAGCAATCAAGGCTATCAACAATTTTGACGGTGCAAATCTCAAAAAATACCCGTCGGCAAACGCGGTTGAGCTTGTGAAAACAATCGCTGAGTACCACAGCTTGAAGCCCGAAAACGTCTTTGCGGGAAACGGCACGGACGATGTTCTGTCGCTGTGTTTTCGCGCGTTTTTCAACTCGAAGAAGCCGATTTTGTTCCCCGATATCACCTACTCGTTCAACACGGTCTGGTGCGAAATTCTGGGTATTCCGTTCGAGCAGATACGCGTTGACGCGAATTTCAACATCAATCCCGAGGACTACAAGCGCGCAAACGGCGGTGTTGTTATCGCAAACCCGAACGCTCCCACTTCAATCGGCAGGGACTTGGATTTTTTGAGGACTATTCTCGACAACAACAGAGATGTTGTGGTTATCGTGGACGAGGCTTATGTCGATTTCGGCGGTACTACGGCAATTCCGCTGCTTTCGGAGTACGAAAATCTTGTCATCACGCGAACTTTCTCAAAAAGCCGTTCTATGGCGGGAATGCGTATCGGCTACGCTATGGGCAGCAAGGACGCGATTGCCGCGATTTATGCCGCGAAGGACAGCGTGAACAGCTATCCCGTGGACAGCGTCGCGCAAGTCGCGGGAATTGCTTCGATAAAGGACGAGAAGTACTTCCGTGAAACGATTGCGCGGGTTATCAAAACCCGCGAGCATTTGACCGAAGAAATGCGCAAAATGGGCTTCAAAATTCCCGACAGCTCGACGAATTTCATCTTTGCTTCGCACGAAAAATACACGGCAAAGGAGATTTTCGAGTACCTGAAATCAAAGGACATTTACGTTCGCTGGTTTAACAAGCCGCGGATTGACAATCATCTGCGTATTTCAATCGGAACGGACGAGGAAACTGAGGCGCTTTTGAACGCGCTGAAAGAATACATAAAATTAAGAGGTGTACGAAATGAAAATTGAAACACAATGCCTGCACGAAGGCTATACTCCTAAAAACGGCGAGCCGCGCGTAATGCCGATTGTCCAGAGCACGACTTATGTTTACGAGTCGACGGACGAGGTTGCGGCGGTTTTTGACGACCCCACGAAAAGCCTGATTTATTCCCGCTTCGAGAACCCCACAACCGACTGCGTTGAGAAGAAAATCGCAGCGCTTGAAGGCGGAGTTGCGGCAATGTGCACGTCAAGCGGACAGGCGGCTTCGCTCATTTCAATTCTCAACATCTGCGAGGCGGGCGACAGCTTTATCGCTTCCGCTTCGATTTACGGCGGCACAATCAACCTTTTCGGCACAACGCTGAAAAAAATGGGCATCGAGTGCATCTTCGTTGACCACGACGCTACCGAGGAGCAGCTTTCCGCTGCGTTTAAGGAGAACACAAAGGCGGTGTTCGGTGAAACGCTTGCAAATCCCGCGCTGACGGTTCTTGATATCGAGATGTGGGCAAAGGTTGCGCACGCGCACGGCGTTCCGCTTATCATCGACAACACCTTCGCAACGCCGATTTTGTGCAGACCTTTTGAATGGGGCGCTGATATCGTCATTCACTCCACTTCAAAATATATGGACGGTCACGCAATTCAGGTCGGCGGAGTTATCGTTGACAGCGGCAAATTCGACTGGACAAACGGAAAGTTCCCGTGTATGACCGAGCCGGACGAGAGTTATCACGGCATTGTCTACACGGAAAAATACGCGTTTGCTCCGTATATCGTTAAAGCGAGAATGCAGCTTATGCGCGACTTTGGCTGCTATCCTGCGGCAAATTCGTCCTTCCTGCTCAATCTCGGTCTGGAAACGCTTGCGGTTCGTATGAAGCAGTACTGCGAGAACGCTCTTAAAGTTGCTCAGTACATCAAGTCCACGGGAAAAGTCGAGTTCGTGACTTATCCCGCGCTTGAAGGCAGCAAGGGACACGAGCTTGCGAAGAAGTACCTCCCGAACGGCACAAGCGGTGTAATTTCGTTCTCGATAAAGGGCGGCAGAAGCACGGCTGTCAAGTTTATGGACAGCCTGAAGCTCGCGTCAAACGAGGTTCACGTTGCCGATATCAGAACCTGCGTTCTTCACCCCGCTTCCGCTACTCACCGTCAGCTCACAGATGAACAGCTTGTCGCTGCGGGAATTGACGGCGGGTTAATTCGCTTGTCGGTTGGCTTGGAGAACGTTGACGACATCATCGCCGACCTTGAACAGGGCTTTTCTGCAATCTGATGAAAAGAGCCTCGAAAATCATCAGAACCGTCATCGCGGCAATCGCGGGAGTTCTGCTGATATGGGTAAGCACAAATTATTTTAACGTGGGAACGATTATCGGCTGGGTGATTTTCGGCTCGATAATCGCTCTCAGCGTTTTATGGAAAAAATTCTGCGCGCTTGTAAAACGGCTTTGGAGCAAGGTTTTCGGGAAAATCGCGGTTTGCTTTATCGGAGCTGCTGCGGCTTTCGCTGTCGGAATTTGCGTGTTTTTCTCGGTGAATATGATTTCAAGTACCGAAAAGCCGCTTGACAAAACCGAAGCTGTGATAATTTTAGGCTGTCAGGTTCGCGGAGAAGAGCCGAGCGCAATGCTGAAAAATCGGCTTGACGCGGCGCTTGAAGTGCTTCGCGACAATCCCGCGGCGGTTTGTATCGCGAGCGGAGGCAAGGGTGACAACGAAAACATCTCGGAAGCCGAGTGTATGCGAAGATATCTGATTGCAAACGGGATTGATGACGAGCGGATTATTACCGAGGACAAATCTGCGTCAACTGAGGAAAATCTTGCCTTTTCGCGGGAAATTCTCGGAAATATCGGAATTTCGGACAACATAATGATAGTCACAAGCGAGTTTCACCAGTATCGCGCAGCGGTTTACGCAAAGAAAAACGGTCTGCAAACGGGTGCACATTCAGCGCAGACGCCGGTTTACAATCTGCTGAATTACTGGGTGCGCGAATGGGGAACGCTTGTAATGGCATTTATAAAATAAGGAGAATTGATTTGATTACTGTATCGGACGTTGCCGTATCTTTCGGCGGACAGGTTTTATTCAAGAACGTTGATTTGAAGTTCACGGCGGGGAACTGCTATGGTGTAATCGGCGCAAACGGCGCGGGAAAATCCACCTTTCTGAAGGTGCTCTGCGGTGAGCTTGAGCCGACAAAGGGCAGCGTGACCAAGCCCGAAAATCTTCGTATGTCGGTGCTCAGTCAGGACCACTACGCGTTTGACGAGTACACGGTTCTCGACACCGTGATTATGGGCAACAAGCGGCTCTACGAGATTATGAAGGAGAAGGACGCGCTCTATGCCAAGGAGGATTTCTCCGACGAGGACGGCGAAAGAGCGTCGGCTCTTGAAGCGGAATTTGCCGAGCTTAACGGCTGGGAAGCCGAAAGTGACGCGTCAAAGCTGATACAGGGACTCGGACTTTCCGAGGAGCTGCTTTATCAGAGTATGTCGGGACTTTCGGGCAACGAGAGGGTAAAGGTGCTGCTGGCACGGTGTCTTTTCGGAAATCCCGATATTATCCTTATGGACGAGCCGACAAACCACCTCGATGTTGACGCGGTTGCGTGGCTGGAGGAGTTTCTCGCGGACTATTTCGGAACGGTTATCGTGGTGTCGCACGACCGTCACTTCCTGAACAACGTCTGCACGCATATCGTGGACATCGACTACGGCAAAATCAAGATGTACGTCGGAAACTACGAGTTCTGGTATGAGAGCTCGCAGCTTATTCAGCGTATGATTAAACAGCAGAACAAAAAGGCTGAGGAGAAAATCAAGGAGCTGCAAAACTTTATCGCGCGCTTCTCCGCGAACAAATCCAAGTCCAAGCAGGCAACCTCGCGCAGAAAGCTGCTCGATAAGCTCACCGTCGAGGAGCTGCCCGCAAGCTCGCGCAAGTACCCGTATATCGGCTTTGAAATGGAGCGCGAGGCGGGTAAGGACATTCTGCAAGTCACGGGGCTTTCCAAGACGATTGACGGGGTGAAGGTGCTGAACAACGTTTCGTTCACCGTGGGAAAGGGTGACAAAATCGCGTTTGTCGGCGCAAACGAAATCGCCGTGACAACGCTTTTCAAGATACTCAACGAGGAAATTGAACCCGACGAGGGCTCGTTTAAATGGGGCGGCACAATCACGGTTTCTTACTTCCCGAACGATAACAGCGCGTATTTCAACGGCTGCGAGCTGTCGATTTTGGACTGGATGAGGCAGTACTCAAAGGACGAAACCGAGAGCTATCTGCGCGGTTTCCTCGGAAGAATGCTGTTTTCGGGCGACGACGTGTTCAAGCCCGTGAAGGTGCTTTCGGGAGGAGAAAAGGTGCGCTGTATGTTCTCGCGAATGATGTTGTTCAAGAGCAACGTTCTTATCCTCGACCGCCCGACAAACCACCTCGACCTCGAGAGTATAACCGCTGTCAACAACGGACTTTCCGAGTTCAAGGGCAACCTGCTTTTTGCAACGCACGACCTTGAAATTCTCGAAACCGCTGCAAACAGAATAATCGAAATCACCGAGGACGGCTGCTTTGACCGCTCGGGAACCTACGAGGAATATGCCGAGTGGCGCCGTGAAAACGTCGGCGGCACGCTTACAATTTAAGAAATTTATGAACTATATTATACTTGACCTTGAATGGAATCAGGCACTGAACAGCGCTATGACGGTACGCAGTCCCGTGGTGCTGTACGGTGAAATTATACAAATCGGCGCGGTTAAAACGGACGAGAACTTCAATCTTCTCGACAAAATCAAAATCAACGTCCGCCCGAAATTCTACAAAAAGATGAACCCATACGTCGAAAAAATCACGGGAATAACCGCTGCGGATTTAGCCTGCGGAGAAACGTTCCCGAATGCTTTCAGACGGTTTTCGGAGTGGTGCGGCGAGGAATTCCGCATAATAACGTGGGGCTTCGACGATATCGGGATTTTCTGCGACAATCTTCGCGCGCACGGCGAGAACGCGGTTTTCGGGCGGGATTACATCAATTTGCAGCTTATCTTCAACCGACAGACCTCTGCCGAGCACCTGCAATGCGCGCTGTCAACGGCGGCGGAAAAGCTGGAAATTCCGATTGACGTGCAGGTACACGACGCGCTGAACGACGCGTATCTCACCTACGAGGTGCTGAAAAAGTTGGATATGGTGAAGGGTATCGCGGAGTATGCCGAGATGTCCTCAACAGCGGCAGCTGTGCCGATTGTCAAGGACTATTTCGAGAAAGTTGACGGGGACAATATGCTCCGTGACAGGCGGCTCGGTGTGATAAACTGCCCGTTCTGCGAGGAGAAAATGAGCGTCCGCGAGTGGTTTTTCAGCAACAAGCGCTCGTGCAAAACGCTTGCAGAGTGCGCCGAGCACGGAACATTTCTCGTGAAGATGAAAGCAGCGCGGATTTCCGACACAAATTACACGGTGATACGCTCGGTTTTCACGGCAAACGACGAGGATATTTCATCGTATGAACGAAAGCTGCAAAAGCGCAAGGAGTCGCTGGAGCGCAGAAAAGCTGCCGCGAAGAAGAAATCGGAGGACAAAAATGAAAAAAAGCACGATAATGTTTGATATGGACGGGACGCTCGTGCCGTTTGTGAGCGAGGATTTTCTGAAGCTGTATTTTGCGGGACTTACGAAAAAGCTCGCACCTCTCGGATACGAGCCGAAAACCGCTGTCGACGACCTCTGGGCGGGCACGGCGGCAATGGTGAAAAACGACGGCTCTCGGCTTAACAGCGAGGTTTTCTGGGAGGTTTTCCGTGCGAAAAATCCCGACAAGCCCGACGCGAAGCCGCTTTGCGATGAATTTTATGTGAACGAGTTTGACCAAACGCGCGCGTCGCTGCGTGAAAACCGCGATATGAAGCCGATGATAACAAAGCTGAAAAACGCGGGCTTTGACCTGATTTTATCGACAAACTCGGTGTTTCCGCTGTCGGCGATGATAACGCGGCTGAAGTGGATAAACCTTGACGAGAGCGATTTCACGCTGATTACAAACTACGACAACAGCTCGTTCTGCAAGCCGAACCCGAAGTATTTCGCGGAAATTATGGAAAAAACGGGGAAAACGGTTGACGAGTGCATTGTTGTCGGAAACAGCGTGAAAGAGGACATAATGCCTGCGAAATCGCTTGGTTTAGCGACATTCTGGGTTACGGACTATCCCGAAAATCCCGACAATACCGATACATCTGCTTTCGACAAGGGAAGCATAAAACAGGCGGAGGAATTTCTGCTTAATCTGGTCTGAGGCTTGAAAACACGTCTTTTTCGGCATTTACAAGCATAAAATGTCGAGAGGTGAGAAGAATGGTTTACAGCTTCAACGATTTGAGGTGCAAGGAAATCATCAACGTGAAAAACGGTGCGCGGCTAGGTTATCCCGACGATATTGAGTTCGAGAGCTGCACCGCGAAAATCTGCCGTTTAATCGTGTTCGGCAAGGCAAAATTCTTCGGACTTTTCGGCAGAGAAGAGGATTTCTTTATAAAATGGTGCGATATCGAGGTTATCGGAGAGGACACAATTCTTGTTTCTTGCGATATTCCGTCAAATTGCCGAAAATCAAAGGGTAAGGGATTTGGAAGTTTGTTCAAATAGACGAACAAAAAATACTTGTAAAATCAAGGTAAATGTGGTATAATAATTCGGTAAATGTGCGCGGGATAAGTTCGCGCATAAATACACACCGTGCGACAGTTCCTTTTCGGTGCGTTTCGGCGCTTGAGGAATGATTTGCGCGGGAGGAAAAAAACCAAAACCAGGAGGAAAAATCAATGGCAGTAGTATCTATGAAACAGCTTCTGGAGGCAGGCGTTCACTTCGGACACCTCACCAAGAGATGGAACCCGAAGATGGCTCCGTACATCTTCACCGAGAGAAACGGTATTTACATCATCGACCTTCAGAAAACAGTAAGAAAGCTCGACGAGGCTTACAACTTCATTCACGAAACAGCAGCTAACGGCGGCGAAATCCTTTTCGTCGGCACCAAGAAGCAGGCTGCCGATTCCATTAAGGAAGAGGCTGTTCGCGCAGGCGCACACTTCGTAAACGCTCGCTGGCTCGGTGGTATGATGACCAACTTCAAGACCATTCAGAGAAGAATTAACCGTCTTGAACAGCTCCACACCATGGAAACAGACGGCACCTTCGACCTGCTCCCCAAGAAGGAAGTTATCAAGCTCAACCTCGAAATCGAGAAGCTTGAGAAGTTCCTCGGCGGTATCAAGAATATGAAGAAGCTCCCCGGCGCACTCTTCGTTGTTGACCCGCGCAAGGAGAAGATTGCGGTTTCCGAGGCAAGAAAGCTCGGCATTCCCGTTGTAGCAATCGTTGACACCAACTGCGACCCCGATGAAATCGACTATGTTATCCCCGGCAACGACGACGCAATCCGCGCTGTAAAGCTGATTGCAGGCGCTATGGCAGACGCTATTATTTCCGCAAATCAGGGCAAGACCGAAGTAGAGGCTGCTGAAGCGGAAGAGGCTCAGACCGAGGAATAATTTGAATAAGGAGAAAAGAAAATGGCTAATGTAACTGCACAGGACGTTAAAGAGCTGCGCGATATGACCGGCTGCGGTATGATGGACTGCAAGAGAGCTCTCATCGAAGCAGACGGCAACCGCGACGAAGCTGTTAAAATTCTTCGCGAAAAGGGACTTGCAAAGGCTGCCAAGAAGGCAGGCAGAATTGCTGCTGAGGGCGTTGTAAAGGCAATGACCAGAGGCAACATCGGCGTAGTTGCTGAAATCAACTGCGAAACCGACTTCTGCGCAAAGTCCGACAAGTTCCTCGCTATGGTTGAGGAAGTTGCAAACACCATTCTTGATAACGACGTTGCTGACCCCGACGCTCTTATGGAGTGCACGGTTTCCGGCACTAACGAGAAGATGAGCGAATACCTCACCAACAAGATTGCTACAATCGGTGAGAACATCAAAATCCGTCGCTTCACAAAGATGGAAGGCACTCTCGTTGCTTATATGCACGACGGCGGCAGACTCGGTACTCTCGTAAAGATTGTTACCGACAAGCCCGAGGACGCTGAGGTTCTCGCTTGCGGCAAGAACGTTGCTCTTCAGGTTACCGCTCTCGGTTCTCAGTATGTAAGCAGAGAAACCGTTCCCGCTGATGTTCTTGCAAACGAGAAAGAGGTTCAGACCAAGCTCGTTGAGCAGGAAGGCAAGCCCGCTAATGTTGCTGAGAAGATTGTTGAAGGCCGTATGAGAAAGTTCTTCGAGGAAGTTTGCCTTCTCGACCAGAAGTACTTCAAGGACGACACAATGAGCGTCGGCAAGTATATCCAGTCCGTTGAAAAGGCTCAGGGCTGCTCCATTAAGGTTGACAGCTTTGTACGCTATGAGCGCGGCGAGGGTATCGAAAAGAAGCAGGACGACTTTGCTGCTGAAGTTGAGGCAATGATGAAGAAGTAATTCTTCGGTTATGTGATTAAGCCATCTTGATGAAAACAACTCGTCAAGATGGCTTTTTATAAAAAAGAACAAGGGAGATACTTATGAAAAACAAAAGAATTCTGAGCATTTCTGCCGCTGCGGTTATGCTCGCAAGCGTTCTTTCGGGCTGCTCAAACGCAGGCAACAGCTCTTCAAGCACCGAGAGTACGACCACATCGACAAACGACTCCACATCTTCGACCGAGTCTACATCTTCGGCTCCCGAGGAAAAGCCCTCGATTGAAATCGCGGGATATAATCTCCTTTGGAACGACGAGTTTGACGGCGACAAGCTCAACGAGGAAATCTGGACAAGAGAGCTTCGCGAGCCCGGCTGGACAAACAACGAGCTTCAGGAGTACACCGCGTCCGATGACAACATTTTCGTTCGCGACGGAAGCTTGTTCTGAAGGCAATCAAGACCGAAAAGGACGGCAAGGAGTACTACACCTCGGGCAAGGTAAATTCCCAGAACAAGAAGGACTTTACATACGGAAAGGTTGTTGTAAGCGCAAAGGTTCCCGAGGGACAGGGACTTTGGCCCGCAATCTGGATGATGCCGCAGGACGAGAGCTTTTACGGTCAGTGGCCTAAGTGCGGTGAAATCGACATTATGGAGGTTCTCGGCAATCAGGTTGACACCGCTTATGCGACAATCCACTACGGCGAGCCTCACGCAGAGCAGCAGGGAAAGGTTGTCCTCACGGGCGGCAAGACCTTTGCAAACGACTTCCACGAGTATTCTGTTGAGTGGGAGCCCGGTGAATTCCGCTACTATATCGACGGAAATCTCTGCCTTACCGTAAACGACTGGTTTACCGCTGTCAAGGGCGAGGACGAAAAGCCTTATCCCGCACCGTTCAATCAGCCTTTTTTCGTTCAGATGAACCTTGCTGTCGGCGGAAACTGGCCCGGAAATCCCGACGCTACAACCGATTTCAGCAAGGCTGAATTTGAGATTGACTATGTAAGAGTTTATCAGAAGCCTTCCTACGACACAAACGTAAAGAAGCCCGAAAGCAAATTCCGTGAGCCTCTTGCGGACGGAAACTTTATCTACAACGGCGATTTCGCTGAGGCAGAGGACCTTACAGATGATGTAAACTGGAAGTTCCTGCTTGCTCAGGGAGGCGCAGGCGCAGCTGAAATCAAGGATAATATGCTTGTTATCACTTCCGAGAAGGAAGGCAGCGTTGACTATTCCGTTCAGCTTGTACAGCCCGAGCTTCCTATGATTAAGGGCAAGAAGTATAAGGTAACCTTTGACGCAAAGGTTGACGAGCAGAGAGATATCGTGGTTTGCGTATCCGCACCGACTGCCGGTTGGATTAGATATCTTGAGGATACAACCGAAACAATCTCTACCGATTGGAAGACCTACACCTACGAGTTTGAGATGAAGGACAAGACCGACCCGAACGGCAGACTTGAGTTTAACCTCGGAAACCGCGGCTCGACAGCTACTTTCTACCTCAAAAATGTAAGAGTTGAGGAAATCGGCTAAATAAAAGACGCCCCCGAACAAAGGTTCGGGGGTTTGGCGTAAATCATTTTTGGAAAACCGTCTGTTTTTTGCTTTTGAGCGCCTGATATTTTTGCTTTGTGGCTTCTCCGCCGCGAATGTGCCGTTCCTGCTTGTTTTTGTCAAGAACAGTTTTAACCTCGTCGTAAAGGCGTTTGTTTGCCTTTTCAAGCTTTGTGGTTATATCCTGATGAACCGTGCTTTTGCTGATTCCGAACTGTTTTGCGGTACTTCTTACGGTAGCGTTGTTCTGCACGATATAATTTCCGAGAATGACGCATCTTTCTTCATTTCCTTCGCCGTACTGCTTCAATGAAATACCCCCTCTTGAGTTGTTTTACGGAACAGTAAATACTATGTTTGGAATGTACGGTTTATGATTGCGGACAAAATGGCTATTGACATTTGAGAGGAAAAAAGTTATAATTATAATGAGAAATGTTTTGTTGCTTGCGGGCAAAATACTTGACCAAAGATTATTTTGTTTAAAATAGGGTGCAGCGTCACGCTGCCCGGCTAGGAGCTTATAATGGATTTTTTTGAGTTTTCACCCGAGGTTGAAAAAGCGGCTGAGGCTGCGATGAAAAAGTGCGCGGAGCGTTTCGCGGAGCTTGACGAGCTGTGCGAATACAACGGCAGGAGAGTTTTGCGCGCGTTTATCGATAACAGAGTGAGCGAAATGCACCTCAAAGGCACGACGGGCTACGGCTACGGCGACGAGGGCAGGGACAAGCTGGACGCGGTTTTCGCGCAGGTTTTGGGAGCGGAGGACGCGCTTGTACGGCACAATTTCGTGAACGGCACTCACGCGATTGTCACGGCGCTTTTCGGTATCCTCAGAAACCGCGACAAAATTCTGTTCACCACGGGAATGCCTTACGACACGATACAGGAAGCGGTTTTCGGGGAGAATGTCGGTTCTCTGCGCGATTATGGGATAACGAGCAGCGTGATTGACCTTGACGAGAACGGCTTGCCCGATTACGCGAAAATTTCGGAGAACGCAAAGGACTGCAAAGCGGCTTATATTCAGCGTTCGCGCGGATATTCGCTTCGTCCTTCCTACGATATCGACACGATTGAGAAGATTATAAAAGCCGTGAAATCGGTAAATCCCGAGTGCATTGTGCTTGTCGATAACTGTTACGGTGAGCTTGTGGAAAAGCGCGAGCCTACGGCTGTCGGCGCGGATTTGATTGTCGGAAGTTTAATCAAGAACTTAGGCGGCGGAATTGCCGAAACGGGCGGTTACATAGCAGGCCGCGCGGATTTAATCGAGCAGTGCGCTTACCGTCTGACAACTCCCGGCGCGGGAAAAGAAGTAGGCTGCTCGCTTAACCAGCTCCGCGGAATGTATCTCGGCTTGTTCCACGCGCCCGAGGCAGTTTGTGCGGCACTGAAAACGTCGGTGTTTGCGGCGGCACTTTTCGAGGAATTCGGGTACGAGGTGTTCCCGAGGTATAACGAAAAGCGCACGGATATAATCGCTGCGATAAAGCTGAACGGTGCAGACGAGCTGATACGCTTCTGCGAGGGCATTCAGAGCGGCTCTCCCGTCGACAGCTCGGCGATGCCCGAGCCGTGGGATATGCCGGGCTATGACAGCAAGGTGATAATGGCTGCGGGCGCGTTTACAATGGGTGCGTCAATCGAGCTTTCCGCGGACGCTCCGCTTCGAGAGCCGTTTGCAGCTTGGGTTCAGGGCGGACTGACGTTCTCGACGGGCAAAACGGGAATAATGCTTGCCGCCGACAGAATACTGAAAGGCAGAAAAAATGGTTAAGAAAATGTTCGCGGTTTCGGGTGTGTCGCTTGCGATGTTTTTCGCGTTCTGGGGAGTATTTCTCGGCACAAAAAGTTCGATATTCTTCACGCTCGGTATTGTAGCAATGACGATTTGCTATCATTTTACAATACGGCTGGTTATCGGCGGGCTGTTCGATTATTTCCTCAAAAACGACGTTAACTACAAGCGGGAATGGTTTTCCGAGCGCGGTTTTGAGAAAAAACTGTACAAAACGCTTAGTGTGAAAAAGTGGAAGTATTATCTTCCTGCTGCGGACGAGGACTTGTTCTCGCTTGAAAAGAGAACTCCCGTACAGGTGATAAAGGCAGGCTGTCAGGCGGAAATCGTCCACGAATGCTGCGCTGCTGCGGGACTTTTTTCGATGTTTCTGGCAATTCCGTTCGGGTATTTCTGGGTGTTTTTCGCAACATCTGTCGCCGCGGCACTCAGCGATTTTTTGTTCGTGGCAATTCAGCGGTTCAACCGACCGAGATTACTGAAATTTATTGAAAGAAAAAGTGCGATAAAGAGCTGAAAAGGAGAAAAGCTATGATTAAAAGTATGACCGGCTTCGGAAGAGCCGAGGCGGTTTTGAACGGGCGCGATATCACGGTTGAAATCCGCGCGGTAAATCACCGTTATTACGAATTTTCCTGCCGTTTGCCGAGAAGTTTGAATTTCGCGGAGGAGCGCATAAAATCGTTTCTTTACGGCAAGATTTCCCGCGGAAAGGTTGAAGTTTCCGTTCTTGTGCAGAATGTCGCTGCGGTAACAGAAAAAATCACCGTAAACAAGGAAGTAATCTCGGATTACATATCGGCGCTGCGTGAAATCAAGGACGAGTTCAATCTCACCGACGACCTCGCGCTGTCGAATGTAATGAGAATACCCGACGCGTTCACCGTTGTAAAAGCCGAAACCGACGAGGAACAGCTCTGGGAAGACCTCAAAAGCGTGCTTGAACAGGCGCTTGCGAATTTCGTGAAAATGCGCGAAACCGAGGGTGAAAAAATGCGTGCGGATATTCTCGCGCGTGCTGCGGTTATCGAGAAGAACGTTGAGTTTATCGAGGAGCGTTCGCCGAAAATTGTCGAGGATTACCGCAAGCGTCTTTACGACAGAATGTGCGAGGTGCTTGACGGAAAGAATGTGGACGAGGGCAGAATTCTGCTTGAAGCGGGAATTTTCTCCGAGAAAACCGCTGTCGACGAGGAAACCGTGCGTCTGCGCTCACATCTTTCGCAGCTCCGCGGTATGATTGAAAGCAGCGAGCCGATAGGCAGAAAGCTGGATTTTCTCGTTCAGGAGATGAACCGCGAAACCAACACAATCGGCTCGAAGGTGCAGGATATCGAGGTTACGAAGGTTGTCGTTGACCAGAAGAGCGAGATTGAAAAAATCCGCGAACAAATCCAGAATATCGAGTAAAACCCCTTGACAAATTCGGGCAGATGTAATATAATGTAATGGTGAGATAACTCACAAATACATTATTATCTGTTTCGGGGCGGGGTGCAAGTCCCCACCGGCGGTTAAAGTCCGCGAGCGGCTGTTTGAGAGAACGGCTGTTGAATTGGTGAAATTCCAATACCGACGGTATAGTCCGGATGAAAGAACAGAACACAAATAGTCTATATTTGCGTCCCCGATTTTTGGATTTTTGTCCGGAAATCGGGATTTTTGTTCGACAAAGGCAAACCCTGAGGAAAGGGACTTCAATGGAAAACACGGTAAAACAAGAGAGAAAAGTGGACGTAAGATGGCTTGTGTTCACTGCGCTTATGGCAGCGGTATCGTATGTGCTGTCGGAATTTGAGATAAAAATTCCGATTATGCCGAGCTTCATAAGCTTCGATTTCTCGGACGCACCCGCAATGCTTGCGTCGCTGACAATGGGACCTGTTTCGGGCGTTTTTGTCTGCCTTATCAAGAACGCAATCGGCTGTATCACATCAAGCACGGGCTGCGTTGGAGAGCTGTCCAACTTTATCTTGGGTGTTGCTCTGGTACTGCCCGCGGGAATTATCGCTCACAAGAAGAAAAAGCTGTCGCGCGCAATTATCGCTTGCGCTGTCGGAGCGGTTACAATGGCGGTTTTCGGCTTTGTGTCGAACTATTTCCTCATCTACCCGCTTTTCGACAAGATGATTGTTCCGATGCAGGCAATTATCGGAATGTATCAGAAAATCAACCCGAATGTAAACAATATCGCGGAGTGTCTGCTGATATTCAACGTGCCGTTCACGTTTGTGAAAGGCTTGATAGCGGCGCTGTTCTCGCTGTTCCTCTACAAGCACCTACGACCGGTATTCAGCAACATTTATCGGGACAAATAAAATGGAGAATTTATGTCGTTCACACAAGCTGTAAAGCATTTTCGCACCATAACAAAGCACCGACACAAGGTTATTGCTCACTGCGCGAAAGTCGGGATTTTGTGGCAGGGGCTTCGGCACGATTTGTCGAAATACACGCCGACGGAGTTTTCGCAGGGAGCGCGGTTTTATCAGGGAACGCGGTCCCCGAACGAGGGAGAGCGCGAGGCTTACGGTTACTCAAAAGCGTGGCTTCACCACAAGGGCAGAAACCGTCATCACTTCGAGTACTGGCTTGACTACAACCCGAAAACCCGCCGAAACGAGCCCGTGAAAATGCCGCTTCGGTTTGTCGCGGAGATGTTCTGTGACAGGGTTGCCGCGAGCAAGATTTATCAGGGCAAAAACTACACCGACGACTGCGCGTTGAATTATTTCGAGCGCGGAAAGGCGAACAGGGTTATCCACCCGGAAACCTCGGATTTGCTCGAAAAGTGGCTCAGAATGCTTGCTGAAAAGGGCGAAAAGGAAACTTTCGCGTATATCAAGGCTTTTGTGCGACAGAACAAGGATTATTGACAGGAATTCCCCCGTTTTTGGGGGAATTTTTTTATTCTCTTGACTTTTTTTGCAATATGTAGTATAATGAGATTGCAAAATTAATTTCAAGGAGTAATGAAAAATGGGACTTACTTTAACCGAAAAGATAATCAAGGCGCACATTGTTGACGGAGAGATGAAAAAGGGTACGGAAATCGGTCTGAAAATCGACCAGACTCTTACTCAGGACGCTACGGGAACAATGGCTTATCTGCAGTTTGAGGCAATGGGTGTTGACCGCGTAAAGACGGAGCGCTCGGTTGCCTATATCGACCACAACACGCTCCAGAGCGGCTTCGAGAATGCTGACGACCACCGCTTTATCGGCTCGATTGCCAAGAAGCACGGAATTTGGTTTTCGCGTCCCGGAAACGGTATCTGTCATCAGGTTCACCTTGAACGTTTCGGCAAGCCCGGCAAGACCTTAATCGGCTCTGACAGCCACACTCCTACCGGCGGCGGTATCGGTATGCTCGCAATGGGCGCGGGCGGACTTGACGTTGCGGTTGCAATGGGCGGCGGAGCATATTACATAACAATGCCCAAGGTTGTCAAAATCAACCTCACCGGAAAACTCAATGACTGGGTTTCCGCGAAGGACGTTATTTTGAAGGTGCTTGAAATTTTGTCCGTAAAGGGCGGAGTAGGAAAGGTTATGGAATACACGGGCGAAGGCGTGAAGTACCTGTCCGTGCCCGAGCGCGCTACAATCACGAATATGGGTGCCGAGCTCGGTGCTACAACATCGATTTTCCCGTCCGATGAAACCACTCTCGAATTCCTGAAAGCGCAGGGCAGAGAAGAGGATTATGTGGAGCTTTCCGCAGACGCTGACGCTGTTTATGACGAGGTTGTTGACATTGATTTGTCGCAGCTTAAACCGCTTGCAGCTTGCCCTCATTCTCCAGATAACATCAAGAGCGTCGAGGAACTCGCGGGAATGAAAATCGACCAGGTTTGCATAGGCTCCTGCACAAACTCGTCGCTTCAGGATATGCGTAAGGTTGCGTACATTTTGAAGGGCAAGACCGTTCACCCGGACGTTTCTCTGGCGATTGCACCCGGCTCAAAGCAGGTGTTCAACCAGATTGCCGCTGAGGGCACGCTTGCAATCCTCATTGAAGCGGGCGCGAGAATACTCGAAAGCGCTTGCGGACCTTGTATCGGTATGGGACAGTCCCCGAACAGCAAGGGTATTTCGCTGCGCACGTTCAACAGAAACTTCCTCGGCAGAAGCGGCACAAAGGACGCTGAGATTTACCTCGTTTCTCCCGAAACCGCGGCTATTTCCGCAGTAACGGGTGTGTTCACCGACCCGAGAACAGTCGGCGAGATGCCTCCTTATGTGATGCCCGAAAAGTTCCTCATCAACGATAATATGGTTGTTGCACCCGCAACGGTTGAGGAAGCGCCGAGCGTTGAAATTCTGCGCGGTCCGAACATCAAGCCGTTCCCTGTAAACAAGCCGCTTTCCGAGAACATCGAGAGCGCGGTAACTCTCAAAGTCGGCGACAATATCACCACCGACCACATTATGCCTGCGGGCGCGAAAATTCTCCCGCTGCGTTCAAATATTCCCGCGATTTCGGAGTACTGCTTCACGGTTTGCGATGAAACCTTCCCGAAGCGCGCAAAGGAAGCGGGCACGTCGATTATCGTCGGCGGCACGAACTACGGTCAGGGCTCGTCGAGAGAGCACGCGGCTCTTGCTCCGCTGTACCTCGGAGTTAAGGCAATAATCTGCAAGAGCTTCGCGAGAATTCACCGTCAGAACCTCATCAACAACGGTATTCTCCCGCTTGAATTTGTAAACGAAGCGGATTACGACAAAATCGAGCAGGGCGACAAGCTGTTAATCGCAAATATCCGCGATATTGTCGCAAACGACGGCAAAATCATTGTCGAGAACAAAACCAAGGGCGAGAGCTACGAGGTTAAGTGCGAGCTGTCCGAGCGCGGCAAGGGAATGATGCTTGCGGGCGGTTTGCTGAACTACACGAAGGGTTAATAAGGTGAACTATGAATAAGGCTGCGGTTTTTGGTATAGCTTGCGCTGCGTTTTTTGCGGGACTTTTTGTAGGAAGCAAGTTTTTGCCCTCTGAAGGCGCAATCGGCTGCGGAAACAACATAAACTGGTATATCACAAGCTCGTCTAAAATAAAGAAAAAGTGAAATCGAAAGGAGAACAACTATGGCAAAAATTCAGATGACAACACCGCTTGTCGAGATGGACGGCGACGAGATGACGAGAATTATCTGGAAGATGATTAAGGATATTCTCATCAACCCGTACATCGACCTCAAAACCGATTACTACGACCTCGGTCTTGTTCACCGAAACGAAACCGACGACCAGGTTACAATCGACAGCGCGAATGCCACGAAAAAGTACGGAGTTGCAGTAAAATGCGCGACAATTACTCCGAATGCGCAGCGCGTTGAGGAGTACAAGCTCAAGGAGATGTGGAAATCCCCGAACGGCACAATCCGTGCAATTCTGGACGGAACGGTGTTCAGAAAGCCTATTCTGGTTAAGGGTATCACGCCGTACATTCCCACCTGGACAAAGCCTATTACAATCGCGCGTCACGCTTACGGCGATATTTACAAGAACACCGAGCTTAAGGTTGCACAGGGAAGCAAGGCTGAAATCGTGGTAACAGATAAGGACGGCAAGGAAACACGCGCTCTTATCCACGATTTCAAGAACTCCGACGGTGTTGTACAGGGCGTCCACAACCTTGACAATTCGATTGCGAGCTTTGCGAGAGCGTGCTTCAACTACGCGCTTGACGCTAAGGAAACGCTCTGGTTCGCTTCCAAGGACACGATTTCCAAGACCTACGACCACCGTTTCAAGGACATCTTCGCGGAGATTTACGAAAACGAGTACAAAGCGAAGTTCGAGGCTGCGGGAATTGAGTATTTCTACACTCTTATCGACGATGTTGTCGCGAGAGTTGTACGTTCCGAGGGCGGCTTCATCTGGGCTTGCAAGAACTACGACGGCGATGTAATGAGCGATATGCTGGCGACCGCGTTCGGCTCGCTCGGACTTATGACCTCGGTCCTCGTTTCACCCGACGGAAAGTACGAGTACGAGGCGGCTCACGGCACGGTTACACGTCACTATTACAACTATCTCAAAGGCGAGAAGACATCAACAAATCCCATCGCGACAATTTTCGCGTGGAGCGGTGCGCTGAGAAAGCGCGGAGAGCTTGACAACATTCCCGAGCTTTGCGACTATGCGGACAAGCTTGAAAAAGCGTCTGTTCAGACAATGGAAGAGGGCGTTATGGACAAGAATCTTGCGGCTATGTCGAAGCTTGAAAACAAGCGTGTTGTCGATACAGAAACATTCCTTGTTGAAATCAACAACAGACTTTCGGCTCTTATGAAATAAGCAAAAATGATTATTCATTGAAAAAAGCTGCTCCCTGAAATACGGGAGCAGTTTTGCTTATCGGGCGGTTTTGAGCTCGGCGCTGTAAAAAAACGAGAGAATTTCATCGGCGGATTTCCCGTCGCGGGACATTGTATCGGCAGCGGCAAGGCTCATTCCCGTGTTGTTTCCCCAGCCCTTGCAGATAAACACGAAGCAGTCGTCCTCGAAGCCGATTTCGATTGCTGCGCTGCGAAGACCGAGCGTTTTTTTGATGAACTCGCCGGTGATTTTCTGACCGCAGATTTTGACGGTAACGAGCGTGCCGTACTCGTCGTAAACCGGCTCGGAGAACCACTCCTCGGGCGGTTCGCTAAGCCGTTTTATCTCGGAGAGCGCGCGCACCTCGTTCACGGTGTAAGCGTTTTTGCTGAGATATCCCTTGCAAAGCGCGTCCGAAGGCAGATTTACCGACGGCATAGCGGGCGGTTTCGGGAGGGTTTTCCCGCTTGAAATTCGGCAAAACTCCAGCAAAACGGGCTGTCCGTCAACCGCGAGAAACTTCTCTGCGGCAGCATTTGCGGCTGT
The DNA here is from genome assembly GCA_017847835.1 of Oscillospiraceae bacterium. Lineage (GTDB taxonomy): Bacteria > Bacillota > Clostridia > Oscillospirales > Ruminococcaceae > CAG-115. The sequence goes on along the minus strand of JAGASH010000007.1, from coordinate 152,758 downwards.
TCTGACGCGTGCGTCCTCCGTGGAATTTACGGCTTTGTCGGTGTAGGGAAACAGCTCTCCCGTCGAAAAATCCGCGCCGAAATTCTCGAATTTATCGCGGTTTCGGAGAGCGTAGAGCGCGTTTGTGTTTATGACAACTGCGAGCGCTTCAAGCGTTTGCGGCTCGTATAAATCGCCGTTTTGCGGGAGAAAACCGACAAGACAGCCTTCAAGAAACTTGCTGTAATCAAGCGTGACGATTTCCGAGCGTTCTTCAAGATAAACGGTGACTTTCTGCGGGAAAGGAGAACGCTTATTGTCGGCGGTTACGTTCAGCAAAATTACAATCAGAATTATAAACAAAACCAGCGCGCCTGCTGATACAAGAGTTATTTTTTTAGGCATTTTAAAGTTCCTTTCAAACAAAATTGTGAGCATATTTTGCCTATTTTTCGGCTTTCTCTTGACTTTACGGCGAAAATATGCTATAATTTAAGTTGGATTATTATATGAGGTGATAAATATGGACAATCTTGAAAAATTAAAGTCAACGGACAAATTCAAATCGATGTGCGAGGAATTCTGCAAAAACAGCGTTATCAGCCAGTCCTTGTACAATAAATTCGGTGTAAAAAGAGGTCTGCGCAACTCCGACGGTTCGGGTGTTGTCGCGGGTATCACGAATGTCTGCTGCGTTCACGGCTACGTTATAAGCGAGGGTGACAAGCAGCCTATCGAGGGCGAGCTGATTTACCGCGGCTATAACGTCCGCGATATTGTTCAGGGTGTGCTGAACGACCGTCGCTACGGCTATGAAGAAGTGGTTTATCTGCTTTTGCTCGGCTCGCTTCCGACAGAAAAGGAATTGCAGGAGTTTTCACAGCTTCTTGCCGAATACCGCGAGCTGCCGCGTTATTTTGACGAGGACGTTATTATGCGCAATCCTTCGCCGAATATTATGAACAAAATGCAGCAGGCTGTCCTCACGCTGTACAGCTATGACCACGAGCCCGAAAACAACTCTCCCGAGGTTGAAATGCTTCAGGCGCTTTCGGTTATCTCGAAGCTGCCGGCGATTATGGTTTCGTCATATCAGGCGCTGCGCCGTTTCTACCACAACGACAGTATGGTAATGCACCAGATAAACAAGGACGAGAGCCTTGCCGAGAGTATTCTGTCAACCTTGCGCGACGACCGCGCTTATACACCCGAGGAAGCGAAGTTGCTTGACCTTTGCCTTATGCTTCACGCGGAGCACGGCGGCGGTAACAACTCGACTTTCACCTGCCGCACGGTTTCTTCGTCGGGCACGGACGCTTATTCGGCTTATGCAGCGGCAATCGGCTCGCTGAAAGGTCCCCGTCACGGCGGCGCGAATATCAAGGTAATGCAAATGCTTGATTTCGTGAAGGAAGGCGTTCACGACTGGAAGGACGACGAGGAGGTTGCGGCTTTCCTGCACAAGATTATGCGCAAAGAAGCGGGCGACGGCTCGGGACTTGTCTATGGTATGGGACACGCGGTTTACACGCTTTCCGACCCGAGAGCGGTAATCCTGAAAGAAAACGCGATGAAGCTTGCCGAGGGCACGGATTTCGAGGCTGAATTCAAGCTTCTCGACAGCATCGAGCGCCTCACTCCGAAGGTTTTTGCGGAGGAGCGCGGCGATATTAAGAATATATGCGCAAATGTTGATATGTATTCGGGACTTGTCTATAAAATGCTGAAAATTCCCGTTGAGATGTACACGGCGCTGTTTGCGTGCGCGAGAATGGCGGGCTGGTGCGCTCACAGAATGGAAGAGATGATTAACGGCAAGAGAATTATCCGTCCCGCTTACAAGGCAATTAACCTCAACAAGAAATATATTCCGCTTAAAGACAGAATATAATATAAACGGATTTCGGACAGAAAATGGAGCAATTATGAGCAAAAACGGTAAAACAGTGCTTATTGCGGCGGGAGCGGGATTTGTTTTGTGTCTTGCAGCAAGGCTTGTGACGATTTTATTCTTCACGGATATGAACACGGGCTTTTTAACCCACGGAAGCGAGATTTTGTGCAATCTGCTTATTTACGGTTTTCTTGCAGCTGCAATGGCTGCTGCGGGAGTGCTTTTGAGAAAAGAGCCCGAGGGCTTCAATGCTTCGGAAAAAAGCAGCCTTGTAATCGGTTTTGTAACACTTATGGCGGCGATTTGCGCGGGCTATGAGGGAATTATGGAAACGAGCGCGCTTTCTCCGTCGCTGTTTCTGATAATCTCGGACTTTGTCGGCGCGGTTTATATGGCGGCGCTTGCGTTCACGCTGATTTACAAAAAGAGCTTTTCTCCTGCGCTTGGATTTGGCTATACGATAATCGGACTTTACTGCGTTTTCCGCGGAATAAACGCGTTTATGAGCCGAATGGTAATCGCGGCTGTTCCCGAGTATCTCGCGGAGGTTCTGGAGATAATTCTCCTTGCGCTGTTTTTTGCGATGTTCGGAAGAGTATCTTCGGGCAACGCGGAAAAGCACACAAAGACGATGATGTTTATAAGCGGTATCGGAGCGTCTGTTCTGACGATTTCCGCGTCGTTTGGTGTGATTTTATCAAAGCTGTTTGCGCCCGCGGAGATTTCCGATAGAATTACCGCGTCAGCCAACTATGCTGAGGTTTTTTATCAGAACAATCACGGCAGGGACGGCTATATTATGACGTTCACGCCGTATGTTAATATGGCTTTGGGACTGCTTGCTGCGGTCGCGGTTGTGGCTGCGCTCAAATCCGCAAAATCCAAGGCTCAGCCCGAGGAAAAACTTGAAGAACAGACCGATAATCGGTAATCGAGGTTTTTGTGAAAAGAAAAATTGCGGCGCTTCTGGCGCTTTGTCTGACGCTTTGCGGGTGCAGCGCGGGAGCTTCCGTCGAGAACCTGCTCACACCTCCGCGGCTGCTTGAAGAACAGAATGAAATCTACGACGAGCTTAAAAAAAGCGTCGGACAGAATGTAAAGCTGAAATATCCGAGGAGCGGAGATTATCGCTCCGCGTTTGTTATGTACGATATCGACGATGAACCCGGCGACGAGGCTTTTGTGTTCTACGAGGGCAAAAACGCTGCGGCGGGTGAAAGTGCGCTGCGGCTGAAATTTCTCGACAAGAACAACGGCAAGTGGGAAGCAGTCTATGATTTGGCTTGCGCGGGAAGCGAGGTTGAAAGTATCAGCTTTGCGAGGCTGGGAACGGGCGGCGCGGTTGACATAATCATACGCTATACGCTGCTAAATCAGTCGGAAAAAGCCTTTTCGGTTATACGCTACGCGAACAGAATTCCGACAACGCTTTATTCGTCGGCATATTCCTGCCTTGAAGTTTTCGACATCAACGGCGACGGAATGGACGAGCTTGTGACGGTGACTTCGGACAAGACCTTGAACACATCTATGGCGATGATGTTCACAAACAGCGAAAACGGATTTGAAAAGCTTTCCGAAACACCTCTTTACAGCGGGGCTGCTGAGTATCTGCGCGTCACAAAGGGCAGTCTGAACGAGAACACGCAGGCGTTGTTCTTTGACTACTCAAAGGGCAGCGGACAGTCCGGCACGGACGTTTTGTACTGCTATGGAAACAGACTTTTCTGTCCCGACAGCGTCGGTCAGAACCCTCAGAGCAGCACCGTTTCAAGGCTTGTGAACGACTATATGTCGGAGATTTACTGCTACGATATCGACGGGGACGGCTATATTGAAATCCCGTCCACGACACCGCTTCCGGGCTACGAGGTGCTGACGCTTCCCGAACAGCTTTGCGCGGTTATGTGGTACACGGTTTCGGACGACAATTTTACCGCGAAGTATTACAGCTATTTTTCGGGGAAATACCGCTTTGCGCTGATGTTTCCGAGCCGTTGGCAGGGTGTAGTGACAGCAGTTCCTGATTTTGCAAACAACGAGATTGTGTTTGTGTCTTATGACGAGGAAAAAGGGCTTGTTGTTGACAGCTCAACCGAGCTTTTGAGAATTCGCGCGGTTGACAAGGACGACGAAAAAGCGCTTGCTGAGGCAAAGAAAATGAATTTTCTCGGGCAAACCGAGGAAACGTATTTTTGTTACAGCGTGACAAAGGGCTATCTGACGGGAAAACTCGCGCTCACGGAGAGCGAGCTTAACAAGAATTTCTTTATGCTGTAACAGCGCGGAGAAAGGACGGCTTATGAAACGAATTCTGGTTTGCGAGGACGAGGACTCAATCCGCGATTTTGTGGTGATAAATCTCAGAAGAGCGGGATACGACGTGGTTGACGTGGCTTCGGGAGAAGAAGCGGTCGAGGTGTACAAAAAGCAAAACGGCAATTTTGACGTGGCGCTTCTGGATATTATGATGCCGGGAATGGACGGCTTTGCGCTTTGCCGCTGGATAAGAGAGCAGAGCGCGGAAATCGGCATAATTATGCTTTCGGCAAAAAGTCAGGAAATGGACAAAATCAACTGCCTTATGACGGGAGCTGACGACTATGTGACAAAGCCGTTTTCACCGTCGGAGCTTGTTGCGAGAATTGACGCGATTTATCGTCGTGTTTCGCAGAGCCGCTCGCCGAAAGAGGAGTCGAAAACCATAAAAGCGGGCCCGTTTACTGTTGACTGCGAGAGCAGAATGGTGTGGAAAAACGGCGAGCTTATCGAGCTTACGCAGGTTGAGTTTCATATGATTGAGTACCTTTTAAAGCACAAGAACACCGCTCTTGACCGCAAATCGATTTTGCGGCATATCTGGGGCGACTCTTATGTGGGCGAGGATAAGGTTATCGACGTTAATATGCGGCGTCTGCGTATGAAAATCGAGGACGACCCGTCGTCGCCGAAGTATATAATAACCGTCTGGGGCTTTGGGTACAAGTGGAAAGATGAATAAGCCGTTTACATTGAACTTGAAATCAAAGAAAATCAACAAGCACTCAATAGCCACGCGCTGGATGGTGAACACGCTTCTTGTGGTTGCGATTTTGCTGATTGTAGCGAACGTCTGCGTGTATTATTTCACGCGGCAGTATTACTATGGCTCCGCGGAAAGCTATGTGGTTTCCGAGGCAAACGCGGCGCAGATGGTTCTGACGAGGCTCTACGAGGATATGGCGGTGAACTATTCGTCGGAAGTGCGCGAGATGATTGTAAACTTCGACAAAAAAGACCGAATGGAGCTTATGTCGATAAACAAAAACGGACAGGTTTCGCTCTCATCGAGCGGCTTTTCACCCGACAAAACCTATTATATGCCCGACTATGAGACGGCTCTCGAAAGCGAGGACAATACGGGAGTTTTTATCGGCTTCAACAACGGCGAGAACATTCTCGCGGTGACGAAAATCATCGAAAAGCCGAGCAGCAACTATCAGGCTTTGCGCTTTGTGACGTCGCTTTCGATGATTGACGCGCAGCTTGCGGGAATTATGTTCGTGTGCGTTATGATAAGCGTGTTCGTAATCCTCGTTGTTGTGATGACGGGACTATACTTCGTGAAATCGATTTGCGTTCCGCTGGTACAGATAAGTGCTACTGCGAAAAAGCTCGCGACGGGCGACTTTTCCGAGCGTATTCCCGTAACGACAAACGATGAAATCGGGCAGCTTTCCGCTTCGTTCAACGAAATGGCAAACGAGCTCGAAAACTCCGAGCAGATAAAGAACGACTTTATTTCAAGCGTTTCGCACGAGCTGAGGACGCCGCTCACGGCAATCAAGGGCTGGGCTGAAACGCTCAGCGGCGGCTATGAGGAAGAAACGTTTGCAAAGGGAATGAAGGTCATAAACGGCGAAACTCACCGTCTTGAACAGATGGTCGAGGAGCTGCTGGACTTTTCAAGAATACAAAGCGGGCGGTTTACAATGCAAATGCAGACGATTGACGTAATCGCGGAGCTTGAAGACGCGCTTTTGCTGTACATCGACCGCGCAAAAAAAGAGAACATCACGCTTTCCTACAACGAGCCGCAGTTTATGTGCGCGGTTGTGGGCGATAAGAGCCGTCTGAGGCAGGTTTTCATCAACGTTATCGACAACGCTTTCAAGTACACGGAAGCGGGAAATATCGACGTTTTGGCTGAGAAAAACGACAGCTCCGTGGTGATATCGGTTGCGGACACGGGCTGCGGAATTGCTCCCGAGGACCTGCCGAAGGTAAAGCAGAAATTCTACAAGGCAAACCGCACGAAACGAGGCTCGGGAATAGGTCTTGCGGTTGCTGATGAAATTATCGGAATGCACGGCGGAATGCTGGAAATAGAGAGCACGCTCGGCGAGGGAACAACGGTTACGATTGTTCTTCCGCTGGCGGTTAAGGAAGAGTAAAATGAGCAAAAAAAAGAACTGCTGCGAAAAGAAAACAAAGGTCGGCGGACAGGCGCTGATTGAGGGAATTATGATGAAGGGTGTTTCCGTGGGAGCAATGGCTGTCCGCAAAAAGGACGGCTCAATTCACACGGAGCAGTGGGAGCTTCCCGAGAAGAAATGGTACAACAAAGCGCCTTTTGTGCGCGGCTGCGTGAATTTCGTGCAGCAGCTACGAGAGGGCTGGGATTGTATGAACAAATCCTCGGAAATCAGCGGCGCTTTTGACGACGACAGCGACCAGACAAAGTTTGACAAGTGGCTTGAAAAGCACTTCGGCGAGAAGGGTTTCGAGGTGATTTCGGGGATAATCGGCTTTCTGATGGTCGTGGCAATGCTCGCAGTTTTCCTGTTTGTGCCGTCTTACCTGTTCAAGCTAATCGAGAGCGCAGTCGGCGAGGGCACGGACATTTCGATGTGGAAATCCGTGTTTGAGGGCGTGCTGAAGCTGATTTTGTTTGTGATTTATATGGCGATTGTGGCGCAGATGAAGAGTATTCGCAGAACCTACGAATATCACGGCGCAGAGCACAAAACGATTGCGTGCTACGAGGCGGGAAAAGAGCTGACGGTGGAGAACATCAAGCAGATGCGCCGTTTTCACCCGCGCTGCGGAACAAGCTTTATCATCATCACGCTGCTGGTGAGTATTCTGGTGTACTCGCTTGTGCCGCTTGAACCCGCTCAGTGGCTTGGTATCGACAACAAAGTGCTTGCAACGCTGCTTCGCGTGCTGATAAAGCTGCCGCTTCTGCCTGTTGTCGTTGGAATTTCCTATGAAATCATACGTCTTGCGGGACGCTATACAAACATTCTTACGAAAATCATCTCAGCACCGGGAATGTGGATGCAGCGCCTTACCACAAAAGAGCCCGACGACAGTCAGATTGAGATAGCGATTGCGGCGGTTTTGCCGTGCCTGCCGAAAGAGGGCGAGGACGACAATTGGTGATGGAACTGAGGGATTTGTTGAGGGAAACGCTTTGCGCGCTCGCGGACAACGGCGTTGAAAACGCGGGCTTTGAGGCACGGCAGTTACTCGAAAAAGCGGGAATTTCACCGATGAAAATTCTCTCCGAGCCGTGTGAAAAAATCGCGTGCGAAATTTGCGAAAAGGTGCGCGAAATGACGGAAAAACGCGTTTCGGGTTATCCGCTTCAGTACATTCTCGGTGAGTGGGAGTTTTACGGGCTGCCGTTTGAGGTCGGCGAGGGAGTGCTGATACCGCGGCAGGACACGGAAACGCTGGTTGAAATCGCGGCGGAGTTTCTGAAAACGCTGCCCGAAAACGAGCGCAAAACGCTGGATTTATGCGCGGGAAGCGGCTGTATCGGGATAACGCTCGCGAAGCTTTTCGCAGCGGACGTGACGCTTGTGGAGAAGTCACAAGAGGCTTTTGCGTATCTTGAAAAAAATATCGCTTTGAATGACGTGAAATCGCAGTGCAAAGCGGTTCTCGGGGACTGCTTCGACGAGGAGAAAATCGGCGGCGAGTATAATCTGATACTCTCAAACCCGCCGTATCTCACCGAAAAAGATATGCAAAATCTGCAAAAAGAGGTAACGTTTGAGCCGAAAACGGCTTTGTACGGCGGCGAGGACGGCTTGGATTTTTACCGCGCGCTGCTCGAAAAGTATCCGAAAATGCTGAAGGAAAACGGGCTTTTTGCGGTTGAAATCGGCTTGGGCGAGGAAAAAGCGGTTGCGGAGATTTTCCGTGAAAACGGCTTGGAAGCGCGGTTTGCCGAGGATATGCGCGGGATTGTCCGCGTGGTTTACGGTGTTAAATATTGAAATCAACATAAACGGAGGGCAAAAAAATGGCTATGGAAAAGAAAAAGGTTGCGGGAAAAACAGCTGAAAAGGTTGAAAAAACCGTTGACGCTGCCGATAAGAAGCGCGCGATTGAAATAGCAATGGCGCAGATTGACAAGCAGTTCGGCGAGGGCACGATTATGTTTATGGGCGAGAACAAGCACATGGACATCGAGCACATCTCGACAGGCTCGCTTATGCTGGATTTGGCGCTCGGAATAGGCGGTCTTCCGAAGGGAAGAATTATCGAAGTTTACGGCGCGGAGTCGTCGGGTAAGACAACGCTCTGTCTGCACGCAGTTGCAGAGGCGCAGAAAGCGGGCGGAATGGCAGCTTTCATCGACGTTGAGCACGCGCTTGACCCTGTATATGCGAAGGCGCTCGGCGTTGACGTGGACAACCTGCTTGTTTCGCAGCCCGACACGGGTGAACAGGCGCTTGAAATCATCGAAACGCTTGTGCGCTCGGGAGCAATCGATATAGTTGTTCTTGACTCGGTTGCGGCAATGGCGACAAAGGCTGAAATTGACGGCGATATGGGCGACGCGCACGTCGGTGTACAGGCACGTCTGATGTCGCAGGCTATGAGAAAGCTAACCGCGATTATCGGCAAGACAAACTGCGTTGCCATTTTCATTAACCAAATCCGCGAGAAAATCGGCGTCCTTTACGGCAATCCCGAAACTACTCCGGGCGGTCGTGCGCTCAAATTCTACGCGTCCGTGAGAATTGACGTGAGAAAAGGCGAGCCGCTTAAAAACGGTTCGGAAATTATCGGAAGCCGAGTTAAGTGCAAGGTTGTGAAGAACAAGGTTGCGCCTCCTTTCAAGACTGCGGAATTTGATATGATTTTCGGCGAGGGCATTTCAAAAATCGGCGAAATTATCGACTGCGCGGTTGAGTTCAACATCATCAAAAAGAGCGGCTCGTGGTTCTCGTATGACGATATGAAAATCGGTCAGGGCAAGGACAAGGTTAAGGAATTCCTGAAAGAAAACGCGCAGATTTGCGATGAAATCGAGAAAAAGGTTCGCGACGAGTTTGCAAAACGCGCAAATAACGGCGAGGAAGTTGCTCTTGTCGAGGAGGAAAAGCCCGTTGAAAAGACCGAGGACGATTTCTCCGAGTTTGACACCGACGGCGCTGAATAATGAAAATCACGTCTTTGTCGGAGTATAAGGGCGACACCTGGGAAATAGTTCTCGAAAGCGGGAAGAAAATCTTTGTAAACGAGCTTGTGGTGAGCGATTGCCGGCTTTTCGAGGGCAAGGAGATAAGTCCCGAGGATTTGTCCGCGATAACCTCCGCCGACATTGTGCGAAAAGCGAAAAAGCGCGCGCTTTACCTGCTCGGAGAGCGGGCTTATTGCAGGGGAGAGCTGTTTTCAAAGCTTGCGAAAACGTATAACGAGGAGATTGCCGAGGAAGCGGTTTCCTATGTCGAGGAGCTCGGATACATCGATGACGAGGATTACGCGGGAAAGCTCGCGGAGTATCTGATTAAGGTAAAAAAACACGGAGTTTATCGGGCAAAACAGGAAATGCTTCACAAGGGACTTTCGCGTGAGCTTTGTGAAAACGCGCTTTCGGAGTTTTCCGAGGAAGAGCTTGACGAGGAATTGACCGAGCTTATCGGGAAAAAATATATTGATAAAATAACGGATTTTGACGGACGTCGAAAAACGGTCGCGGCTCTTGTGCGCAGAGGGTATTCGTATTCTGCGGTTAAGCGCTGTATCGCGGCTTGCCTTGAAGATTTCGACGACGAGGAGTTTTACGAAAATGAGTGAGAAAAAACTTACAAAGGTAGCAATGGTTTCGCTTGGCTGCGCGAAAAATCAGGTTGACGCGGAGATGATGATGGCGCGGCTTGCGGACGCGGGCTACGCTTTTGTCGAGGAGCCGGGTGTTTCGGACATCGTTTTGCTCAACACCTGCGGCTTTATCACGGCGGCAAAGGAAGAAGCAATCGAGTGGCTGAATGAGCTGATTGAGCTGAAAAAAGAGGGCAGAATAAAGTACATCTGCGTGACGGGCTGTTTGTCGGAGCGTTATCGCGGAGAATTTGCCGAGCTTTATCCCGAGGTTGACGCGGTTGTGGGAATTTCGGAGTACGAGCGGATTGCCGAAGTTTTCGAGGAAATGCAAAAGGGCGAGAAAGTCATCACTTTCGGCGATAAGGAAAAGCACACAATGGAGGGCAAGCGCATTTTGTCAACGGCTTCGCACTACGCTTATATGCGTATCGCGGACGGCTGCGACAACTGCTGCACATACTGCGCGATACCGCAAATCCGCGGTCGTTTTCGTTCAAGACCGATTGAAAAAATCGTCGAGGAAGCGCGCTCGCTTGCAAACGACGGCGTGAAGGAGCTTATTCTGATTGCTCAGGATACCACGCGCTACGGCTTGGATTTGTACGGAAAACTCGCTTTGCCCGACCTGCTGAATAAGCTCTGCGAGCTGGATTTCAAGTGGATTAGACTGCTTTACTGCTACCCCGAGAGGATTACCGACGAGCTGATTGACGTCATCAAAAATCAGCCGAAAATCGTGAAATATCTCGATATTCCTATGCAGCACTGCGACGGCGCACTGCTCAAGAAAATGAACCGCAAGGGCGATGAAAACACGCTTCGCGAGCTTGTGGCAAAGCTCAGACGCGAAATTCCCGGAATAACGCTCAGAACAACCTTTATCACGGGCTTCCCCGGCGAAACCGAGGAACAGTTTAACAAGCTGGGTGAGTTTGCCGAGGAGATGAAGTTTGAGAGAATGGGCTGTTTCGCGTACTCCGAGGAGGAGGGGACGCCCGCCGCCGGTTTCCCCGAGCAGGTTGACGAGGAAATCCGTGAACACCGCAAGGAAATTCTCGAGGAGCAGCAGGACACACGCGTTGCGGCTCTTTACGAGAGTATGACGGGCGAGGAAGTCGAGGTTGTTGTCGAGGGTTATGACAGGTATCTCGAGCATTATTTCGGACGAAGCGCGGCTTTTGCTCCCGAGATTGACGGGTTGATTTACTTCACTGCGAAGGGCAAAAAGGCTTCCGTGGGAGATTTTGTAAAAATCCGTCTTAACCGTGTTGTAGAAAATAACCTTATCGGAGAAATGATATGAACCTGCCTAATAAACTGACGCTGATACGCATTGCGATTGTTCCGTTTTTCGTGTTATTTATGTGTATTTCGGATATTCCGCTGCGGTTTGTCTGGGCACTTTTGCTGTTCATCGCGGCAAGCGTGACGGATTTGCTTGACGGAAAGCTTGCGCGAAAGCACAATCTTGTGACGAATTTCGGAAAATTTCTCGACCCGCTTGCCGACAAAATTCTTGTCGCGACAGCGCTTGTTTGTTTTTTGGAACAAGGCTGGACGTATTCGTGGGTTGTGATAATCGTGCTGCTGCGCGAATTTGCTGTTTCGGGAGTAAGACTTGCGGCGGTTTCAAGCAGCAAAAATGCTGTAATTCCCGCAAATATCTGGGGCAAAGTCAAGACCGTGTTCACGATGATTGCGATTATTGCGGTGCTTTTGATGCACATTCTGATGTCGTTGAACGTGATGTACGACATAAACGATGTTTCGATTATTTCCGATATTGCCGTTTCACCCGCGAAAGGCTATTTCGGCTTTCCCGTGCAGATAATTACAGACATTCTGATGTATTTAACGGCAGCGGTTACGCTGATTTCGGGAGTAAAGTACCTCTACGATTACCGTGAATATATTGACCCGAAAAAGTGAGGAAACGATGAGCGACAAAGTTTTACAGCAGGATTTGAGTGAAAAAGCGCCAAATCGTCCGCAAATGCTGATTGCGCAGCTTCTTTTCCGTGAGAAGCCCGAGGCTTGCTCGTTTGAAAAGGCAAAGTCGGCGGTGGAGAAGTACTGTGGTGAGATAGGTGAAATCGCTGAAAAGCCCGATATTCTGATGTTTCCCGTGAACAGGTACAAGGCAATGTTCGAGGACAAGCCCGATGGCAGAAGCTGCCCCCAGGGTGTGCCGGTGCTCGCGTGTTTTATGCAACCGTTTGAGTTCAAAATGGAGCTTGACGAGCTGACGCGCTCGCAGCTTTGGGATATGGAAAACGGAGCGGAGTTCGCGGACGAGGTGAGATACGAGGTTGTGGTTCACGCGATGCTGTCGGACGCTCTTTCGTACACCGAGCAGGCAGAGCTTTTCATAAAGCAGCTTGACGCGGCGGTTGAGATGTACCCGACGTGCGACGCGATTTATGTGACGGGTTCGGGAAAGCTCACACCGACCGAAAAATTCATATCGGACAGGCAGTGGGATATGGGAGCGCGCTTCATAAATGCCGCTGTAAACGTGCGTTTTTTCAACATTCAGGGCACGGGCGATATGCTTATCGACAGCCTTGGAATGTACACGCTTGCGCTGCCCGACGTGCAGATGCATTTCCGCGATATTAATCCGAATGATGTTGTGAGATACGTTTACAACATTCTTGATTATCAGTTTAAGAACGATTTCCCGATTGACAACGGCGACAGCCTTGACGGAATAGGCTCGGACGGAAATATCGATATTAACGTTCAGTGGCGCGCACGTTATGAGGACTCGCTTGTTCAGCCGCTTCGTCCCGTGCTTGACATCAACTGCGGTGAATTTGCCGCGGGAACAAGAGAATAAAAGAAAATCCCGAATTTCTTCGGGATTTTTGTTATTCGGAAATAATCTTGTACATCTCGGGACGGCGGTCGCGGAAAACTCCCCAGCTCATACGAAAATCGCGGATTTCATCGAGGTCGTATTCGCGAAGCAGAACCGTTTCCTCGTCAGCGCCCGCACAGGCTTCGATTTTGCCCGTTTCGTCGGTGAGGAAGCTTCCTCCGTAGAATTTCAGCTCGCTTTCCTGAAACGCGTTTTTGTCGTCGGGAGTAACATTCTCGATACCTATACGATTTGCCGAAATAACGGGAATGAGATTTGCCGCGGAATGACCTTGCATACAGCGCTGCCAGTGACCTTTGCTGTCGCAGTCAAGTATAGGCTCGCTGCCGATTGCCGTGGGATAGAGCAGAAGCTCGGCTCCCATAAGCGCCATTGAGCGCGCTGCCTCGGGAAACCACTGGTCCCAGCAAATTCCAACTCCGATTGTTCCGCAGGACGTGTTCCAGACCTTAAAGCCCGTGTTTCCGGGAGTGAAATAGAACTTTTCCTGATAAAAATGGTCGTCGGGAATATGCGTTTTGCGGTAAACGCCGAGCAATTTCCCGCAGTCAAGAATTGCAATGCTGTTGTACAAAACGTTCACATCGCGCTCGTAGAAGCTAATCGGGATAACCGCAGACAGCTCCTCGGAAATCGGCAAAAACCGCTTTACAGCGGGGTTTTCATCGACGGGAGAAGCAAGGTCGTAATAGTAATAGCGACGTTCCTGACAGAAATATTTCGTTTCAAAAAGCTCGGGCAGAAGGATTACTTTCGCGCCCTGTGAAGCTGCCTTTCGCACAAGAGCTTCAGCTTTGTCGAGCGATTTTTCGCGGGTTTCGGGAACGCTCATCTGAATTGCCGCAGCAGTTACTTTTCTCATAATATCACCTTTTTCACAAGCATTTCTCGAAAATCATATCGAAAATCCTGAAATAATGCATATCTTCCATATTCCAGGTAATGGTATCCGAAACAGCTTCATAGCTCACGACATAAGTTTTCCTGTCTTTTCCCGTGATTATGCGGTGAATGAAAGACATCGTGTTCTGTTCAACCAGCTTTTCGTAAACCGAAGCGTCCTTTTCGGAAAAACGCTTTGAGTTGTTTGTAATCATTGTGCCGTTTTTGTAGTATTTTTCCAGTTCGCTGCTGTACAGATAATCGATAGTATCGTTAATTTTCTTGGAGTTGAGAAGCTTTTTTCCGCACTGAGCGACAACCTCGCGGTCGGTTTTGTTGTACACGATTATTCTCTCAACGCCGAAATAAGTGACGATATCATTCAGAATATTGTCGAGCGGGTATTCCTTGTTTTCGAGCACCATACTTGTGATTTTGCAGACAACCTCGCTCTTTTCGATACCTCTGCTGCCGAGAAGACCTGCGGCTTTGATACCCGATTGCAGGATACTTTCAACCGAGCCGTGCTTTTCTCTGTCATAGAGCACGTAGCGGTTTTTGCCCTTGCTTTTTGCGCGGTAGAGCAGGCAGTCTGCGAGCTTGAACATCTCGTCATACGAAGCATCGATATCATCGGGATAAACGGAAAGACCGATTGAAGTGGTGACGCGGAAGCCGTCAAGCTCGTCCTTGTATGCCGCAGCAATCGAGTTTTTGATAGCTCTGAGGACGTTTCTGATGTTCTCCTTGTCCCGGAAATTGTCGAAAATCAGCAAAAATTCATCTCCGCCGATACGTCCCGCTTTTCCGAAGCCGTCGGACTGCGCCTCGATAATTGACGCGCACTTTTTGAGTACCTCGTCGCCTTTTGCGTGACCGAAATTATCGTTTACATTCTTGAAATCGTCGATATCAATAATAGCGATTGCTGTGGGAAGATTGAGCTCGTTTATGCGTCTTTTTGCAAAGTTTGTTATGTTGTCTTTGAGAAACAGACCGGTGAGCTGGTCGCGGCGGACAAATTCGTGACTAGAGGACTTGTAGGGGTCGCCTATTCTGCCGACGGTCATTATATGTACATCATCGAAATAAATCGCAGTACCGGTGAGATGAAGGCTGGATTTGCCGTTTTTGCTTTCAATCATATATTCGATACTGCGTGTGCCGTTTTTCAGCTCCGTGCAGAATTTTTCGACGATTTCGCGGCAGTCCTCGGAAAGTCGTTCCAAAAGATAATTTGCCCATTCATCGATTTTGTGATTGCCGATGATTTCCTTTCCGACGTCATAGCGATAGCAGATAACTGAATTGTTCTGCGGGTCAAAGGTGTAGTAAATGTTTTCATACTGCGCCAGAAGCGCGATTGTTTCCTTTTCGCGTAGAAGCTGGCCGCAGTAGCCGTTGAACATACGCTCAACTTCGAGCATTCGCACTTCGATGTCGTCGTTTGGATTTTTCTGCATAAGTCTGCAAGCCATCGGAACAAGCAGCCCGTTTTCAGCAAAAACATTCAGCACAAAAACACGTCCGAACAGCTTCTTTTCAACCATTTCATTAAGCGTAACCCGCGACTCTTCCGAAATAACCCTGTCAAATGTGCTGTAAAGACGCGCGCCGAGAAACGTGTAAAACGCAGCGTTTATTTCTTTAAATCCAAACCCCGAGGGATTGAATTTGAATTCATACATCATTCCCGATTGATTATCCATTACAGCTCCCTTTTCTTGTGTTTAAAATAAAAAGCAATATTTAATATATTTTATCACATTTTGCGATTTTTGTCAATAGTATTCCGATATTTCTTTTCTTGTTTTCAAATGTAATGAAATCAATTTGTGCAAATTGTAAAAGGAAGGTAATTTGTGCATAAAAAAAGTTGCGTAATGTGACAGAATATGATAAAAATCAATAAAAATGAAAGAAAAAACCGTAAAAAATTCAAAAATTGTTGACAAGAGAGAAAAACTGTGATATATTATAAAAGGTGTAGTTACGGAATAAGTATCCGGACAAATGAAAGGAGTTTTACAAATGAAGAAAGTTTTAGCAGTTCTTGCAGCAGCAGTAATGGCGCTTTCGTGCGTCGGCTGTAATTCCGCAGACAGCGGAAAGAAAAAGCTGAAGGTTGGTTCTGACGTGGCATATCCTCCCTTTGAGTATATGGATACCGACGGAAAGACCCCTATCGGCGTTGATATGGAGCTTGCAGCGGCTCTTGCAGACAAAATGGGCAGAGAGCTTGAAATCTGCAACGTAGGCTGGGACGGAATTTTCGCGGGACTTGAAAAGGGCGATTATGACGTGGTTATTTCCGCGGTAACTATCACTCCCGACAGACTTGAAAAGTTCATTTTCTCTGACCCGTACATTGAGAACTGGCAGTCCATTGTTGTAATGGCAGACGCTGCGAAGAAGCCCGCTTCTCCCGCTGAGCTTGACGGTCTGAGAGTAGGCTATCAGGAGGAAACCACTTCCGATATTTACCTCACCGAATTTATCGCGAAGAACAACATCAAGGTTGAAACCTCCGAGTACGCGACCGTTATGAACGCTTACGAGGACCTTGCAGCAGGACGTCTTGACGCGGTTATTTCCGACAGCACGGTTGCTGCTCGTTACATCGCTGATACAAAGTACGTTCAGTCGTGGCTCCAGAGCGAGGGTGAACCCGAGCTGTTCGGTGTTTGCATTCCCAAGGACAACACCGCTCTCCGCGATGAAATCAACAAGGCAATGGCTGAACTCAAGAAGGACGGCACGATCGACAAAATCCTCAATACATATTTCTGATAAAAGAATAGTTTAAAGGCTGGCGAGAAAGGTACAGATGCGAGGAAACGGTGCGTTGGCTAGGCTTTGTGCCTGCCAACGTGACGTTGACGAAGTAGATGTGCCTTTATCGACAGCCTAATTCAAGGCAGACGCAACAGTCTGCCTTGTTTAAATAATATAAGGAAGGTAAAATATGAAGGAAAATCCCGCTGTTGAAGAGAAAAAATCAAATCCTTTTCTTCGGTTTGTGAAAAAGCACAAAATTCTTGTAATTGTGATTGTCGCGCTGATTGCGATAATCGTGCCGCTTGTGTGCACTGTGCCCTCCGAGGAAGCCCTCAAAGGTGCAATTCCGCAGGAATTTATCGAGCTTGAAGCGAAGAAGGATTCCGAGTCGTATCAGAATATCGGCATTATGTCGGCTCTTAAAATGCAAAAGCAGATTAACTCCGCCGATGTAAGACAATACTTGGTTCTCGGAGTAGCGGGACAGGTTATCGATACCACGGACAACGGCTTCGCGGAATTCTGGGCGAATTTCGTAAACTGGCTTCCGTCGCTGCTTAACGGCGCAAAGCTCACGATTTTGCTCACGATTTCGTCGGTTGCTGCGGGTTTGATTTTGTCGGTATTTCTCGCGCTCGGCAAGATGTCGAAAATCAAGCCTATTCAGTGGTTTTGCAGAGGCTACATTTTCTTCTTCAGAGGCACGCCGCTTTTGATGCAGCTTTACTTCCTCTGGTTCGGTCTGCCGAAGCTTATTCCGATGATGACGATACCCGACAGATTTTTGGCAGCATTCATCGCGTTCACGCTCAATTCGGGAGCGTATTGCGCAGAAAATATCCGCGCGGCAATTCAGTCGATTGACAAGGGGCAGTTTGAGGCGGCAAAGGCTCTCGGTCTTTCTTACGGACAGACGATGTGGAAAATCATCATTCCGCAGACCTACCGCAGACTTATCCCGCCGACCGCAAACGAGTTCATAATGGTACTCAAAGACGCTGCGCTGACCTCGATTATCGCGCTGGACGACTTGTCGAGAGTGACGAATTCCATAATGACGTCCACGAACAACGTTTCCGTGTACATTGTTTCGATGATAATTTATCTTGTGATAACCGCGGTGTTCTCGAAGATTTTCGGAACGCTCGAAAAGCGGTTCTCGTATGAGTAAGGGGGCGATTTTATGTCAATGATAAAAACCGAAAAGCTTTGCAAGGATTTCGGCGATTTGAAGGTGCTGAAGGATTGCTCGCTTACAATTGAACAGGGCGAGGTTGTCTGCCTTATCGGACCTTCGGGCGCAGGAAAATCCACCTATCTGCGCTCTCTCAATCATCTTGAAACGATAACCAACGGCAAGCTGTGGGTTGAGGACAAGCTGCTTGACGACCGCATAAACGGTGTAAATCAGATAAAAATCACCCCTCAGGAGCGTCAGCAGGCGCTGCTTGAAATGGGAATGGTTTTCCAGAGATTTAATCTTTTCCCGCATTTGACGGTGCTGGAGAACATTATGCTTGCGCCTATTACCGTGAGAAAGCGCGACAAAGCCGAAACCGAGGAGCTTGCACGCGAGCTTTTGAACAAGGTTGGGCTTATCGACAAGGCGGACGTTTACCCGACGAAGCTCTCCGGCGGTCAGCAGCAGCGTGTTGCGATTGCGCGCGCGCTTTGTATGCAGCCGAAGATGATGCTGTTCGATGAACCGACGTCGGCTCTTGACCCCGAGCTTGTCGGCGAGGTTTTGCAGGTTATGAAGAACCTTGCCGCAGACGGAATGACGATGATTGTCGTAACGCACGAAATGGGCTTTGCGAAGGAGGTTTCCGACCGCGTGGTGTTTATGTACGAGGGAGCAATTCTGGAGGTAAATTCTCCGGACGTGCTGTTTACAAATCCCGAAAACGAGCGCACCAAGCAGTTCTTGCAGTCGGTTCTTAACGTATAATGAGCTTTGCAAAATTAAGGAGCAGCCTGCTTTTGCTGCTCACCGCGGTAGTCTGGGGAATGGGCTTTGTGTCGCAGTCCGCGGGCTCGGACAGTATGGGCGCGTTCACGTTCACGTCCGCGAGGAGCATTTTGGGCTGCGTTGCGCTGATACCGGTGATTGCGGTAATCAGAGCGCGCACACCCGCCGAAAAGAAAAAGCCGATAGACAAAAAAATCACGATTACTGCGGGAGTATGCTGCGGTCTTGCACTAACAACCGCGAGCCTTTTCCAGCAGTTTGGAGTATCGATGACGACTGTCGGCAAAAGCGGCTTCATCACCGCGCTTTACATAATCTTCACGCCGATTTTGGGTATCTTCATCAAGAAAAAGTGCCCGAAAATCGTGTGGTTCGGGGCAATTCTGGCGGCATTCGGAATGTACCTGCTTTGTATGACCGAGGAGAGCTTCTCGCTGCAAACGGGAGATTTGCTGGTGCTGATTTGCGCGGTATTTTTCGCGGTGCATATACTGGTTATCGACTACTTTTCCCCGAAAACGGACGGCGTGATAATCTCCTGCATACAGTTTTTCGTGTGCTTTTTGGTGAGCGGAATTCTGGCGCTGATTTTCGAGCAGCCGACCTGGAAACAGCTCACGGACGGCGCGATACCGCTGCTTTACGCGGGACTTATGTCGAGCGGTGTGGGCTACACCTTGCAGATTGTCGGGCAAAAGGGGCTTAATCCGACTGTCGCGGCGCTTATCTTGTCGCTCGAAAGCGTAACCTCGGCAATCGCGGGCTTTATCGCGTACAAAATCGGCTTCCTCGGCACCGACCAAACTCTTACAACCCGACAAATTATCGGCTGCTCGGTAGTTTTCGCGGCGGTAATTCTGGTGCAGATACCGTGGGAGAATATCATCAAGAAACGCAAAAAATCATAAATCAAGCCGTCGGAGAATTCCGGCGGTTTTTTGTAAAACTATTGCATATTTTGTCGAAAAATGTTATAATGAAAGAAAAACGTTTAGGAGAAAGATATGCGTCCGATTGCGATTTCTATGGCAATAAGCGCGGCAGGTGCGATAACCCTCTGCGCGATTTTCAGGATTTTCCCGCTGCTTTTCCCGATTTTCTGCGGAATTACTCTCGCGCTCAATCTTTTGCTTTGGGGAATTTTGTGGATTTTGTCGCTTTTCGTCAACAAGAACAAGGTGTACGAAAAGCCGTCAAAGTTTTACAGCAAAATCCTTAACTTCGGCTACGCGTACATCTGCGAGGGCGCGCGTGTGAAGATAAGGACGAGCGGTCTGGAGAAGCTGCCCGACGAGCCGTTTTTGCTGGTGTCAAATCACCTGTCGCAGCTGGATAATATGGTGCAGTGCCTTGCGCTGAAACCGAGAAAGCTCGCGTATATCACGAAGCAGTCGCTGTTCAAGATACCGATTGTCGGCAGGACGATAACGCGGTGCTGTTATATGCCGATTGACCGCAAAAGTCTGAAAGCGGGAAAAGGCGCGGTTGAGCTTGCGGAGGATTACATAAAGCGGGGCGCGCTGTCGGTGGGTGTTTTTCCTGAGGGAACGCGCGGTGACGGGAAAACGCTCGGCAAGTTTCACGCGGGCTGCTTTAAAATCGCGCTGAAAACGGGCTGCCCGATAGTTGTCGCGGCAATTCGCGGAACAAAGCAGGCTCACGAGCGCACGCCGTGGCTCAGCACGGAGGTTAATTTCGACATCATCGATGTGTTAAGCCCCGAGGGACGCAAATCCGTGGAGCTGTCGGAGCTGGTAAGGGAGAAGATTGAGGGTTTTCTTGCGGGGAACAACGCTGAAATTACAGGAAGATAAACTAAAAAGTACATAAAACGGAGGGAATTTATTATGACAACAGCACTCTACAATCCGCTTGCCTGCAACGGTCACGGGCGGGAAAACGCGGCAAAACTCGCGGAGGTTCTCGACGAGCAGATTTCGTTCAAGGATATCCGCGAAACGAAAATTTCCGATATCCCAGCCGAAGACAAAATCGTGATTTGCGGCGGCGACGGCACAATCAGCCGTTTTGTCAACACATTCGGTGAACCCGAGCGCGATATCTACTATTATCCCGCGGGTTCGGGCAACGATTTCACGCGTGATATCGGCGAAAACGGTGTGATTTTGCTCAACCCGTATCTGAAAAATCTCCCGACGGTTGAGGTCAAGGGGAAGAGCTACAAGGTGCTGAACGGCGTGGGGTACGGAATTGACGGGTATTGCTGCGAGGTCGGCGATGAAATGCGCGCGAAAAATCCCGGCAAGGAGATAAACTACACGTCTATCGCGATTAAGGGACTGCTGTTTCATTTTAAGCCCGCGAATGCCACGGTGACGGTTGACGGCAAGGAGCACAAGTACAAGAAAGCGTGGCTTGCGCCCGCGATGAACGGCAGATATTACGGCGGGGGAATGTGCATTGCTCCCGAGCAGGACAGGCTGAACGCTGAGAGAAAGCTGTCGGTTGTTTTGATGTACGGCTCTGGCAAGCTCAAAACGCTGATGGTTTTTCCGTCCATTTTCAAGGGTGAACACGTCAAGCACAAGGAAATGGTTGAAATCCTCACGGGACACACAATCGAGGTGAAATTTGACCGCCCGACAGCGCTTCAGGTTGACGGCGAAACCATAAAAAATGTCGAGAGCTATGTGATAAAAAGCGCGGTTGTTACGGAGAAAGAGAAGGAGCTTGCCGAGGCGAAGTGAGGGAAATCGGCGGTTTTTGAGGGGGTAAGCTGAGAAATGCAGAACAACGTAAACTTGACATCGGAAATCCTAGAGTGTTGCCACAAAAGAGAAGAAGTGTTAAAAAAGGGGCAATCGGTGCGGAAATATAATAAGCATTTTGATAAAATGAGAAAGTTAGCACGAGTGTTGATTTCCGAAGGCAGGCAAGAAGAACTGCTCCCATATCTTAACAGCAATAGTGTCTCGATGCAATATGATATTGCTCAAATCCTTTATAATATTTATCCGAAAGAGTGTAAAGCAGTGTTAAAAGAAATAAGTGAGATGTCTTCAAAAACAGGATTACCTGCTTATCTTGGTAATGTAAGGCTTTCCGCTTTAATGACATTGGAATACGGCATACCTAAAGACTTTCCGTAATTTCAAAGGCGAAAGAAATCGAGGTTTAGTATGCAGTCAAAAAACATAATCGTCCGCAGAATTTCGGGAAATGAGATAGCCCAAGCGATTGACCTGAGCTGGGAGGTTTTTTTGCAATTTGAAGCGCCCGAGTACAGCGAGGAGGGAATTTGCACGTTTCGCGAGTCGCTTGACGACAAGGAGCGCGCGGCTTCGCTTGACTGGTTCGGCGCGTTTGAGGACGGTCGGCTTGTCGGGACAATTTCGGTTCGCGAGCCGTGTCATCTTGGCGGATTTTTCGTCAAGGCGGACTGTCACGGCAAGGGTTACGGGAGAATGCTGTTTGAAGCGGTGAAGCGCGAGTACCCGAACCGCGCGATTACCGTAAATTCCTCGCCATACGCTGTCCCGATTTACGAGCACCTCGGCTTTCGCGCGACCGACACCGAGCAAACCGTCACGGGCGTGCGCTTTACACCGATGATTTTCGGCTAATAAAAAACGGGCAAAACCGATTTTTCGGCTTTGCCCTTCGTTTATTTCACCGCGGGAATTTGCTGGGTAATGCAGTGGATATTTCCGCCGCCCGTGAGGATATCGCGCGCGTAAATCGGGATAATTTCGCGCTCGGGGAACAGCTCCGCGAGAGTTTTTTTCGCGCGCTCGTCGTTCTCATCGCCGAAAAACGGCAGCACAACCGCTTTGTTCGCGATGTAAAAATTGACGTAAGAAGCGGCAAGTCGCTCTCCAACAGTCCTTGTCGGCTCGAAATCCATTGTATCAAGCCCGCCGCATTCCTCCTCGGTGACGTAAATCGGCTTCGGGAGATACAGCTTGTGAACCTTGATTTTGCGGCCTTTCGCGTCGGTTGAGTTTTCGAGAATATCAAGGCAGCTTTTCGAGAGCGCGTACTGCGGGTCGTTTTCGTCGTCTGTCCACGCGAGAACAACCTCAGCGGGCTTCACAAACGCGCAGATATTGTCGACGTGCTCGTCTGTTTCATCGTGGAAAATGCCGTTCTTCAGCCAAATCACCTTCGTTATCCCAAGGCATTCCGCGAGTTTTTGCTCAATCTCGGCTTTTGTCAGCTCGGGATTTCTGCCCTTACTCAAAAGGCAAGCCTCGGTTGTGATAAGCGTGCCTTCGCCGTCCGTGTGGATTGAGCCGCCTTCGAGGACAAACCCGCTCATATCGTACATATCGACGTCAAACAAGTCGCAGAGCTTTCTCGCCATTTTATCGTCTTTGTCCCACGGGAAATACAGCCCGTTTTCAAGACCGCCCCACGCGTTAAAGCTCCAGTTTATCCCGCGGATTTCCTTTCCGTTTGTGACAAAGGTCGGCGCGTAATCTCTCGCCCACGAGTCGTTGCTTGACATCTCAACAACGCGGATGTTGTCGGGGAGCAGGTATCGCGCGTTTTCGTACTGCTCAAAGGACGCGCAGACGGTGACTTTCTCGCTTTTCGCGATAGCCTTGCAGACCTCCGCGAAAGCCTTCCGTGCCTTATATCCGCCGTAAGCCCACGAGTCGCTTCTCTCGGGGAAAATCAGAATACAGCCCGAGTGCTCGGAAAACTCCGCGGGCATATAAAAGCCGTCGTCGCGCGGCTTGGTGTTCAAAACTTTCATAATTTCTTCCTTTTGTGGTATATATAAATTCAACAAGTCCATTATATCACACAATTGCATAAAAATCAAGTTGACAAAACAGCTAAAATATGGTATAATTAATGTAAGTATGTGAAAGGGGATATTTATGGTACAGTACGATGAAACAAGGTTAGCTATGGAAGCGCTTGAACCGCAGTTTGAGGAACTTCGCGGCGCTCTTAACCTTGACGGAATAAAAATCAAGCTTGACGAGCTCGAAATGAAGACAACCGAGCCGAAATTCTGGGACGATGCGGAAAAATCGGGCGCGGTTATGCAGCAAATCGGTCGTTACAAGCAGATTATCAGCGATTTCGAGAAGCTCAAAAACGACCGCGAGGAAGTTCTGACGATGATTGAGCTTGCCGAGGAAGAAAACGACGAGTCTATGGCGGACGAGGTGAAAACGCTCGGCGAGGCTGTCAAGACCGCTTACGAGGAGCAGAAGCTCAGCACGCTGCTCAAAGGCGAGTACGACAGCTGCAATGCGATTTTGTCGTTTCACGCAGGCGCAGGTGGCACCGAGGCTCAGGATTGGGTTTCTATGCTGGTGAGAATGTACACAAAATGGGCGGACAGACACGGCTTCAAAACCGAGGTTCTCGATATACTTGACGGCGATGAAGCAGGTATCAAGAGCGCGTCTTTGCACATCGAGGGCTACAATGCCTACGGTTTCCTGAAAAGCGAGCACGGCGTTCACCGTCTGGTGCGCGTTTCGCCGTTTGACGCTGCGGGAAGACGTCACACGAGCTTCGCTTCCGTCGAGGTAATGCCCGAAATCGAAAAGGACGTTTCGGTTGAAATCCGTCCCGAGGATATTGAAATGGAAGTGTTCCGTGCAAGCGGCGCTGGCGGTCAGCACATCAACAAGACAAGCTCTGCGGTTCGCCTGATACACAAGCCCACGGGTATCGTCACGGCTTGCCAGACGCAGCGTTCGCAGGTGCAGAA
Source organism: Oscillospiraceae bacterium (assembly GCA_017847835.1). GTDB lineage: Bacteria > Bacillota > Clostridia > Oscillospirales > Ruminococcaceae > CAG-115. Next base: position 128,577 of record JAGASH010000007.1, on the reverse strand, counting down.
CCGTGATTTCGCGATGAAAATGCTGATGTCGAAGCTCATTCAGATTAAGGAGCAGGAGCACCTCGACAAAATCAGCGATATCAAGGGTGAACAGCTCAAAATCGAGTGGGGAAGCCAAATTCGCTCGTATGTATTTATGCCGTACACGCTTGCGAAAGACCACCGCACAAGCTTTGAAAGCGGCAATATAAACGCGGTTATGGATGGCGATATCGACGGGTTTATAAACGCGTTCCTCAAGGCGAAGAGCCTCGGTGAAATCTGATTTTATGGAGAAAAACGAGATAATCCCGCTCAAAATCACAGGGCTGACGTCCGAGGGAAGCGGGATTGCGAGATATGACGGGAAAGCGGTTTTCGTGCCGTTTTCGGCGGTCGGCGACGAGATTGAAGCGCGGGTGCTGAAGGACTGCAAAAGCTACGCTTACGCTAAAATCGAGCGCATTATAAAGCCGTCCGAGGACAGAATAGAGAATGACTGCGCTGTTTTCGGGAAATGCGGCGGCTGCGTGTTTCGGCACATCAGCTATGACGCGGAGCTTCGCGCAAAGGAAGGCATTGTCCGTGACGCTTTTGAGCGGATAGGAAAGCTAAATCCCGAGTTTTTGCCGATTGACTGCGGGGACAACGCCGAGCGTTACCGCAACAAGCTGCAAATGCCCGTGGCAAAGGTTGACGGGAAAATCGCGGCGGGATTTTTCGCACAGAGAAGTCATCGGCTGATACCGGTGAGCGACTGCAAGCTCCAGCCCGAAATATTCTCGAAAATCACGGAATATATTGTCAAAGAAGCGGCAGCGCTGAAAATTTCCGCGTACAACGAGGAAAAACACGACGGAGTTTTTCGGCACATTTTCCTCAGAAAATCCGCGAACAAAGCGGACGGCGGGCTTTGCTGCGTTTTGGTTGCACGGAGAAATGTGCCCGAATTTAAGGCGCTTGCGAGAAAAATCTCGGAGAATTTTCCCGAGGTAACGGGAGTTGTGCTGAACATAAATCCCGAAAAAACAAACGTAATTCTCGGTGAAAAGGAAATTCTGCTTTGCGGAAAATCTGAGATTATCGATGAAATGTGCGGAGTTTTGCTGAAAATCTCGCCGAAGTCGTTTTATCAGGTGAACACAAACGCTGCCGAAAAGCTGTACAGACGCGCGGCGGATTTCGCGGAAAAAGCTGACGTAATCCTCGATTTGTACTGCGGGATAGGCTCTGTCGGGCTTTCAATGGCGAAGAATGCGAAAAAGCTAATCGGCGCGGAGATTGTCGACGAAGCGGTGCTAAATGCTCGTGAAAACGCGCAAAGCTGCGGGATAACGAACGCGGAGTTTATCTCGGCTGACGCGAAAATTGCCGCAAAAACGCTTTTCGAGCGGGGAATTTCACCCGATGTAATTCTGCTAGACCCGCCGAGAAAGGGCTGTGACGAGGAAACGCTGAGGTCCTGCGCGGCTATGAACCCGAAGCGGATTGTGATGATTTCCTGCAACCCGTCAACAGCGGCTCGCGACTGCAAATTGCTGAACGAAATGGGCTACGAGCCGAAAATTGTTCAGCCGTTTGATTTATTCCCGAGAACCCCGCATGTTGAAAGCATCACCTTACTTGAAAAAAACAGATAAAGAGGTAATTATGAAAACTGAAAAGAGAGCGAAATCCGGCTTTTCAAGCCGATTGGGATTTGTATTGGCAGCCGCAGGCTCTGCGGTTGGTTTGGGAAATCTGTGGCGGTTTCCGTATCTTGCGGCACAGTATGGCGGCGGAATGTTCCTTCTTGTGTATGTAATTCTCGCGGTAACATTCGGCTTCGCGCTGATGATAACCGAGGTTGCGATAGGCAGAAAAACCGGCAAAAGCTGCATAATGGCGTACACGGAACTTAGCAAGAAATTCTCATTCCTCGGCTATATCGCGGCGCTTGTGCCGATTATCATTTTCCCGTATTACTGCGTAATAGGCGGCTGGGTTGTGAAATTCCTCGGAGTTTACCTCACCGGACAGGGTGCGGCTTCGGCGGTTGACGGATATTTCGGTAATTTTATCGGTGAAATCGGCGAGCCTATTCTCTGCCTTGCGATTTTCCTTTTCCTGACAGCGCTTGTAGTGCTTCTGGGTGTTGAAAAGGGTATCGAGAAAATCAGCAAAATCCTTATGCCGCTGCTTATTCTTATTTCGATTGGAATGGCAATTTACTCGCTCACGATACCGGGCGCAATGGACGGCTTTTTGTACTACATCAAGCCCGAAATCGAGAATTTCTCGCTGAAAACCGTTGTCGCGGCAATGGGACAGCTTTTCTATTCGATGTCGCTTGCAATGGGAATAATGGTCACCTACGGTTCGTATATGAAAAAAGAGGACAATCTCGAAAAATCCGTCCGCAACATTGAGATTTTCGATACGGGAATTGCGTTTTTGTCGGGAATGATGATAATTCCCGCAGTATTCGCTTTTTCGGGAGGCGACCCCGAAGCGCTGAAATCGGGTCCCACTCTTATGTTTATCACAATGCCCAAGGTGTTCAACTCAATGCCTGCGGGCAATATCATCGGATTTATCTTCTTCCTTTTGGTATTTTTTGCGGCTCTCACCTCGGCTATTTCGCTTATGGAAACGATAGTTTCTATTATCTCGGACAAATTCCACTGGGGCAGAAAGAAAATCTGCGTGGGAGTTATGATTATCTCGTTTGCTATGGCAATACCCTCGTCGCTCGGAAACGGCGTCTGGTCAGGATTTACGATACTCGGAAAGGATATTCTGAGCTTCTTCGATTTCATCAGCAACAATATTATGATGCCGATTGTAGCGCTTATAACGGCAATTCTGGTTGGCTTTATCGTAAAACCGAAGTATGTTTCGGACGAAGTTGAAAGTTCGGGTAAGTTTAAGGCAAAGAAGATGTACGACATTGTAATCAAGTTTGTTGTTCCCGTTTGTATGGTTGTAATTCTCGTTTCATCGATTGTCGGCTTCGTTTGATTGATATTTTTCCTTAAAATGTAAAAAAACTGTTGACAACCTCCTCGGGTTTATGTTAAAATAAATCTGAGGAGGTGTTCTTATGGACGAAAAAGAAAAAAATGCTGCCGAGAACAAAAATTCTCCTAAATTAACAGACGAACAAATCAAGGAGAATGAAGAGAAAATCTGGGATATGAAGCAGGAGCTCGAGGATTATCTCGAGGAGCAGGGAATTTATCTTCGGCAATAAGCAAAAAGAACCCCTCGATTAGTTTCGAGGGGTATTTCTTATGCAACGTATGCGCCTGTGTAATAGTACTCCAGAATTTTCCGATAATCCCAGCCCCAGTATTTCGCGAGGTTGTTTGCGCCGTTCTGGCTCATTCCCACGCCGTGACCGTAGCCGTATGTAGTGAAGGTAAACTCGTCTGTCGAGGGGTTGTATTCGATATCGAAAGCGGTAGAGCGGATATCAAAGCTCATTATCTTTTCGCGGAAAACGCGGCCGGTGATATTCACGGTTTTGCCGTCGCTGACGTAAGCGTGATTTCCGCCGATACTCATTGAGCTGACGTATTTTCCGTCAACGCGTCCGTCTATCACAAACCAGTTTTCGGGGTTTCCGCTGAGGGAAATGCCCGTTTTATTGTATACGCGGGACTTTAAATCGCTTGAAGAGAAGGTTTTTGTTCTGCCGTAATTCGGGTCGTAATCCTTGTCAAGCTCGCAGAAAACGCTTTGCAGATACGGATAATTTGTGCCCCAGACGGACTTGCTGGAAGCTGAATAGCCTGCCGAGGACGCGGAATAAACCGCCTGAATTATCTCGCCGTCATAGTAAACCGCCTCACCGAGAACCGACTGAACGAGCAACCTTGTTGAGTCGTTCACATTGCTGCTCAGAATAACGCTCGGTGACTGACCGCGGTCGTTGAAAAATCTCACATAGGTGTATGCCGCGACAGCCTGCGCCTTGATTGCTTCGGGCGCGAAAGAGTTTCCGATTTCGTTTGCGACAATGCTCGAAATAATGTCAAGCGAGCTTCCCGAAACGATTGTTCCGTTGTCGTTCACCGTGAGAGTTTCATCATCAGCAGGCTTTTCGGGAACAGGTCTTGACGAAATTGTTGAACTCGATGAACTCGATGAACTTGACGAGCTAGACGAGCTTGACGAACTTGATGAACTCGATGAACTTGACGAGCTAGACGAGCTTGACGAACTTGACGAACTTGATGAACTCGATGAACTTGTTGTGCTTGACGAGCTTGACGAAGACGAGCTTTCGGGTATGTAATCGTCAATTATCGTAACGGTATCCTTGGAGCTTGACGAGGAGCTTGTTTCAATATCCGAGCCTTCAAGCTCCGAAACAAGCTCGCTTGGCTTGTAGACGGAGTAAACGGGAGTATAACAAAGCGACGGAGTACCGAAAGAAAGCGTTTCTATTTTCAGGGAGTTTTCCGAGCTGTCAATCTGGTTGTCCGACATAATAAAGTCGGTTGTACCTGCTGCGTGCTGCGGCTGTTCGACAGGCTCGGGAACCGTTTCCTTCACCACGGGAAGCCCTTCGACGGTTCCCGCGATATTGAAAACAAACATAAAGACGGCAAAAATAAACAGCGCCGTAAACAGTTTAACAAGCGATAAATTTTTCATAAAAACCTCAATAGTCTGCGTTTTCCTTTAAATAGCTGTCAAGACCTTTGACAAGCGACGTATCCCACGTCCTGCCGTGCCAGAAATAATTCTCACCGCCGAACCCGCTGTAAATATCATAGTAGCCCTCGAAATACTTCACGCTGTCCTTTTTGACAATTCTTGTCGCGTCAACATTCGGGTTTTCGTTTTCGCGAACCTTTCTTGCAACCACAACCAGCCGTAAATCCATATATGTGGATTTATCGCAGGTCGAGAGCGTGAGAAACTCGTCGCCGTACTCGATATCAACTCCTGTTTCGTACAGGCTTCTGTCCATACACTCAACCACAAAATCGAAGAATTCCGACTGATTTTTGAAATAATTCGTGCTGTTGTACCTGAAAACCTCGCCGTCCTTTGGAAGCCAGTTTACGAGGAAAACCGAGATTATCTTGTATTTCGCGTTTCCGTAAAGGGTGTTGAACTCGATTACGGGTGACATTTTGAGAAACTCGATATCTTTTTTATAATTCTGAAGCGCGGAAAACTGATATTTCATCAGCATATTGTGTCCGTAAATTACGGTATTCTGCGGCATACCCTCAGCGGTGATTTTCCCGCGGTAATCAGCGAAAAGCGTTCCCTCGAAAACCTCCTGCTTGTCGAAATTGCGGTGAAGGTAAAAGTCGTTGTCGTCGGTCTGCATAACGGGGTAATCGACGTTTGTTCCGGGGATATTCAGCCAACCGACAAAATCGTTGTTCTTTGCAAAAAGGGCAGCGTATTTCTCGTTTATCGCGCCCGTCGGAAGCTGTTCGATTTCCTGCGTTGTCGGGACGCGGTTTTTCAGCTCGACGAGATGTGCGGGAGCAGCGGTCAGACTGCCGTTTTCATCAACGTAGTTTTCGTGACCGCCATAATTTCTGATAAACCACATAACCAGAATTACAACCGCGGCTGAAAGTATGACGAGAGCCGTGAGAAACACGATTTTCCGCAGAATTTCGGGAGTTTTGTCACCCTTGCAGGGGAAAAGCGTATTTCTCAGATTTTTCCAAAAGCTCTGTTTTTTCGGAGATTTATTTTTGTTGCCTTTGGGAGCAAGGCCCATGTCCATTTCAGTCACGGAGCAATCCTTTCTCTATCAGGGAGTGTTTTTCTTATAGCCTTGAATAATGCTTTCGTCCCAGCCTCTGCCTTCCCATTTACCGCCGCGAACGGTGTAATAAAGGTCATAGAAAAGGGGACTTGGGTTCGCATAAGCTTTTGACACGTCAACCGTTTCGTCCTCACCCTCGCGAACCTCTCGCGCAAACATAACCCAGCGCAAATCGGTGTCGCCGTAGGCTGTGCCGAGAACGCAGGTTGAAAGCGTGAGAAGATTATCACCATATTTCAGGTCAACATCGGGGTTAATGAAAGATGAACGGTCAAGAATACCCGCGCAAAACTCGTCAAATTCAGCCTTTGTGGAGAAATTCAAAACATCGTGATACCTGAAAGCGTCGGCGTCGGAGGAGTTTACCTTTATTATCGCGCCGCCGAAAATTTTGTAGGTCGATGTTTTGTAAAGCGTGCTGAACGTTATTGTGGGGTTATTCTTATAGAAACTGATGTCGTTGTGGTCTGCCTGTGAAACGGCGTAGTTGAAGTAGTATATAAGTTTGCCGAAATACTCGCCCGACTGCATATTATGCCCGTGAACTACAAGATTTGCGGACTGATTGTCCGGAGAGATTTCGTTTCTGTAATCCAAAAAGAGCGAACCCGAACGGCTGTTCTCTTTTTTGAAGTTGCGGTAGAGGTAAAAGTTGTTGTCGTCGCCCTGAAGTACGGGATAGTCGATGAAATCTTTGTTTCCGACAGTAATCCAGCCGACGGTATCGCTGTTGATTTCAAGCAGCGGGATAAATTTCTCCTGAATTTCAGGGTGTCCCTTGATGATTTCCTCGCGGCTTTCCGTGTTGATTTCAACCTTTGAGGCTGCCGTTCCGTGATAGGACTCGGCAATTTCTTCATTGAGAGAGTTGTCGGCAACACGGTTTATCTGCGCTGAAATCAGACTTGAGACGCTGATGATAAGCGTAATTGACGCGGTCAGAAAGATAATTTTTCTTATGATTTCCGTGGGTTTGTCACCTTTCCACGGGAAAAGATATTTCAGTATTCTGATAATAATGCTTTCGTTCGTCGAAGTTTTTGCCATAGTTTCTCCTTTCGGGAGTGAGAATTACTGCCCGTTATAGCTCAAAAGCTTGGATTTGTCCCAAACGCTTCCCGTCCACGAACCGCCGATGATATCATAGTAGTAGTCAAAAAGCTTTGCCTGATAGTTTCTGTAAGCCTTTGAGGTATCAACATATTCGCTCTCGCCCTCGCGAACCTTGCGTGCGAAAAGCACCCAGCGTGTTTCGATTTCTCTTCCGAGCGGCCACCAGCAGGTTGACATTGTGAGCAGCTCGTCACCATAGGTGAGGTCAACATCTGTGAAGAACCAGCTTCTGTCCATAACGTCGATGATAAAGTTGTTGAAATCGTCAACATCGGTGAATTTTGTTTTGTTGACATAGTTGAAAACCTCGCCGTATTCGGGCTTGGTGTTAGCAATCATTCCCGCAAAAATCTTGTATGTTGCACAGCCGCCGTCGGGTGTTGCCATCATAACCGTAGGGTGAACCTTATAGAAAGCGATAGGCTCGCTTGAAGCGTCGTAGGGAACGTAGTGGTTGATATAGGCGAAAAATTCTCCCGTGTGCATATTATGCCCAAAAAGTACGGTATTGTCATCGGTTCCGTCCCATTTGTTGAGATATGTCGAGAAAACCGTTCCCGAAACCGACTCGTTTCCGTTGAAATCGTGGTCAACATAGTAGGAATTATCCTTTCCGACAACAACGGGATTGTTGATAAGGGTGCCGGTGATTTTAATCCAGGCACGGATATCGGGATTTATTTCACTGAGCGCGTTGAAGTCGATATCAAGCGGAACGTTTACAACAGGTGTAAGGTCGATGAACTCGGGTTCTTCGGTACCAGCCGAGGTCACTTCCGTCATAATGGGATTGTCAATCTGCGTGGGGACGGAGTATGACTGCTGAAGCGAGGAATCAATAGTTTCACCCGCGATGTTGATTATGCTGTTGTTGGTTTTTTCGCCCTCTTTGAGTTTGAAGAGCTGCCAGCCGAGGAAAATCAGCGAGCCGATAAGAGCAGCGACAGCGAACAGCAAAAATGCTTTTCTTGCTTTTTCGCCGGCTGAGTCGCCCGATTGCGGCAAAACCGCAGCAACAACTCCCGAAAAGCCTTTTTTCTTAGCTGTTTTTCTTCCTTTTATTTTGTCGTTTGTAGCATGATTGCTTTTACTTGCAGGCTTGCCGGATTTTTTGCCTGCTTTGCTGTCAAAATCGTCTAAATTTGCCATGTTTATTCCTCCGAATATAAGTAAATTATTGTAAATCCAAGTCCTTTTCAATTACCGAAACAAGCATTCCCAAAGCGGTTTCACACGCTTTTGCCCGAACAGTTTCGCGGTTTCCCTCAAACAAAAAACGTTCCGCGATAACTTCCATTTCGGAGCAAACCGCGATGAAAACCTCGCCGACAGGGTGCTCGGGAGTATCTCCCGTGGGACCTGCAACTCCCGTTGTCGAAACCGCGTAATCCGCGCCCGAAAGCCTTTTCGCGCCGCTTGCCATTTCCTTTGCGCAGTTTTCGCTGTACTCGGAAAACTCTGCGAGCGTTTCGTCGGACACCCCGAGAATTTCGCTTTTTATCCTGTTTGAATAGGAGCAAACCCCAAGCTCAATCACAGATGAGCTTCCCGAAACGCTTGTGATTGCCGCGGAAATCATACCTCCCGTGCAGCTTTCTGCAGTCGAAACTTTTTTCCCGTTTTCCCTGCAAAGCGTGACGAGCTTTTGCGCTGTAAATTCGTTTTTTTCGTAAATTTTCTCGTTCATATATAATACCCGACAAATCTCGGAATGGTTTCGTTATTCAAGGAAAACGGTCTTTTCGCCGTATCTGAAACGCTTGACCTCGGTTTTCTCGACCGCCTCGTCAATCATTTTATCGAAATCAAAATTGCTTTCAGCCGCAATTATTTCCTCAAGCGAAGGTCTTGTGCGCGGGTGCTTGGGTGAAAATACCGTGCAGCAGTCCTCGTAGGGAAGGATTGAGGTATCATAGGTGCCGATTTTGCGGGAAATCTCGGTGATTTCGATTTTGTCCATACCGATAACCGGTCTGAACACGGGAAATTCAGCGGCAGCGTTTGTGCAGCCGAGCGCCGAGAGCGTCTGTGAAGCGACCTGCGCAAGACTTTCTCCCGTGATAATCGCGCCGTATTTGTCGCGCTTGCAGACTTTGTTCGCGATTTTAACCATCAGTCTACGCATTATCACCGTGAAATATTCTTCGGGGCAGTTGTCGCGGATTGCCTCCTGAAGCTCGGTGAAAGGCACGCAGTAGAAGATGATATTCCCGCAGAATTCCGTCATTTCCTCGCAAAGCTTTTCGACCTTCATTCGCGCTCTTTCCGAGGTGTAGGGCGGGCTGACGTAGTGAATACAGTCAACGACAAGTCCGCGTTTTGCCATCATATAACCCGCGACGGGGCTGTCGATACCTCCCGAAAGCATAAGCAGAGCCTTTCCGCTTGAACCGACGGGCATTCCTCCCGCGCCGATAATCCTCTGAGCCGAGAGATAAGCGCCGTTGTCGCGGATTTCAAGCCGCACCGTAACTTCGGGATTATGAACGTCAACTCCCAGATGCGGGAAATTATCCAGCACGACGTCGCCGAGCTTTTGCTGAATATCGGGCGATTTCAGCGGGAACGACTTGTCCGAGCGCTTTGCCTCAACCTTGAACGTTTTCGCGTTTTCAAGAGCAGGTTTGAGGTACTCGCCGACATTTGCAGCAACCACGTCAAAATCCTTCTCAAACACCGCACAGCGCTGAATTGCACCGATACCGAACACGTTTTTCAGGCTTTCGAGCGCTTGCTCAATATCCGCGTCTTCAAGCGGCTCGATGTAAATTGTGCTCTGACGGCGGAAATACTCAAACTTGCCGATTTTTTTCAAGCGACGCTTGATATTTTTGACGAGCATATCCTCAAAGGTGTTTCTGTTGTCGCCTTTGAGGGCAATTTCTCCGTATTTTGCAAGAATTATTTCTTTCATAAAAACCTCGATTTATCTTCTTATTCGTTTAGCTGTTTCTGCAATTTTTTCGCATAAGAACGTGATTTCCTGTTCTGTGTTTTCCGCGCACATCGAAACTCTGATTGCGCAGTCCGCGTCCTTGTCGGAAACCCCGAATGCCGCGAGGACATTGCTGGTTTTGCCCTTGGAGCAGGCTGAGCCGCTGGAAACGCAGATGTCGTGCTGTTCAAGCGAGTGGAGCATAATCTCCGAGCGCACTCCTCGGACGCTGAAATTCACGATATTCGGCAGGCACTTGTCGTCCGAGTTCACCGAAATATCCTTAATCCCGGACAGCCCTTCGAGCAGCCTTTCCTTTAACGCGGAAAAACGCTCAAAATCGAATTTATACGCTTTCACGGCAGCTTCAAGTCCCGCGATAAGTTCAACGGCTTCTGTCCCCGAGCGCAGATTTTTCTGCTGACCGCCTCCCGAAAGAAGCGGGGAAAGGGTGACGCCTTTTTTTATGTAGAGCGCGCCGATACCCTTTGACGCGTGGATTTTGTGTCCCGAAATGCTGATTAAATCCCCGTCAAGCGGCATTTTCAGAAATCCCTGAACCGCGTCGATATGCACAAATGTACGCGGATTTTTCGCCTTGACCATTTTATAGAGCTGTTTCACGTCATTTTGAAAACCTGTTTCGTTGTTGACCGCCATACAGCTCACAAGCGACGTGTTCTCGTCAACCTCGTCAACAATCGCGCCGACAAAATCGGGATAATCCTTCGGTGCAAGCCGCACGACGTTATATCCGCGCTCTTCGAGCCTGTCGATAACCTTTGCAACGGACGGGTGCTCGATTTTTGTGGTGACGATTTTGCTGCCCGCACGCAAATTCAACCCGAAAAGCGCAGTGTTGCTGCTCTCGGTCGCGCCCGAGGTGAAGAGAATTTCCCCGTCCAGCGGCGCTCCGTTAAGTGCAAGCGCTTTCAGCACGGCTTGCTTTGTGCGGTTTATGATGTTAATGGAAGAAGTTCCCATTTTATGCAGAGAACTCGCGTTCCCGAAATTGTTTTCCATAGCTTCGCAAACAGCCTTCACACATTCGCGGCAAGGCTTGGTTGTTGCGGCATTATCAAGATAAATCACTTTTTTAACCTCGTTCAAATATATTCATACCATTATATTATACCATATTAATATTGTTTTGAACAGTCTTTTTTGTGATTTTTCATAATTTTTTCAGAAAAATTTTTGTAAAAGGTTACAAAACGGTTACAAAAAAGTTACAAATGATTACAAAATACAGGAAAATGGTTACAGTTTTGTCATATATATTGATTTTGATAAAATTATATGGTAAAATGTAGTCAAGATAAAGAGCGAAAATCCTCCATATTTTTGCTGTTTGGCCTTTAATAACGGCGAGAATTCGGTTTCCGGCTGCCCCTCGGTAACCGAATTTTTTTTGTAACCGATTATGATAAACAGCATAAAATATACCAAGAAACGCAAAGCTCCGAAGGGGAGCGGCGGGTTTCAAATACTTACAAGGAGGACACTTTTATGTCTTGTTTCAACTTTGGCGGTAACTGCTGCTGGATTATCATTCTCATTCTCTTGTTCTGCTGCTGCGGTAACGGCGGATACGGCGCAAGCAACGACTGTGGTTGTGGCTGCGGTAACAACAATGGCTGCGGATGTGGCTGCTGATTTAATATCCGACACAAGAAAGCCGCTGTCCGAAAGGGCAGCGGCATTTTTCTTTTTGCATAAATACAGCGGACAAGTTATTGCACAATATCCGCGAAATTTCCCGAGCAAGCCTTCAGCAAGTCCTCGGGAGCAAGCTCCAGCTGAAGTCCCAGCCTTCCTCCGCTCACGAACAGCTTTTCGAGATTTTTCGCGCTTTCGTGAACGAATGTGGGAAACTGCTTTTTCATTCCAATCGGCGAAACACCGCCGCGAATGTAGCCCGAAATCGCGTTTATATCCTTGACGTGAACGGGTTCAAGCGACTTTTCTTCGGCTGTTCTCGCGCACTTTTTCAGGTCGAGCTCCTTGTCAACCGGCAGCACAAAAACGTAATATTTCCTGCTTTTGCCGACCGTTACGATAGTTTTGAAGGTAGCCTCGGGCGCCTGTCCAAGCGTTTCGGCAATATGAACGCCATCGATAAATTCCCCGCACTCGTATGTGTGAGGGACATAGTTAATCTTCGCCCTGTCGAGCATTCGCAGAGCGTTTGTTTTCGCTTCCTTTGACATCAGATATCTTCGCCGAAATCGTCCTCAATGTCAAACTCGTCGTCGAGCAGCTTTGTCTTGTTCAGCAGGAAAAACGCAACACCTGCAGCCGCAGCCGCCGCAGTAACGATAATGCCGAGAATAATCATAAAAGTTTTAGTCATAGTAGTTTCCTCCCTTAATTATTGAAATCTGGCAGCCATTTCCGCAATTCCGTTGTCGGTCGTGGGCTCGCCGATTGCGCCGAATTTCCACTCGTTGTTATAGCGGTAAACCTCGCCGAAAATCATAGCGGTTTTTCCCTCGTAATTCTCGGAAAGATTGTACTTGCAAAGCTCATTGCCCGTATCCGCGTCAACAATTCTGATGAAAGCATTTTTAATCATACCGAACTGCTGCTTGCGTTCCTGTGCCTTGTAAATCGTGACAACGAAAACGATTTTCGAGTATTCCGCAGGCACTTTGTTAAGCTCGACGAAAATCTGTTCATCGTCACCGTCACCCGCCCCCGTGAGATTATCTCCGCAGTGACGGATTGCACCGCTTATGTGGGTAAGCTGACCGTAATATACAACATCAGCAGGTCCCGAGAGCTTGTCGGTCTGTGCGTTGATAAGAATTGCGGACGCGTCGCAGTCGATATCCTCGCGCTTTGAGAAAAACGAGAACTTTCTCGGAGCTTCGTCCCAGCCAAGTCCCACAACAAGCGCTTTCAGTCCCGTATTTCCCTTTGTAAGGTCAACTTTCTGTCCCTTTTGAAGATTTACGGACATAACTTTTCCTTCCTTTCTCCGAGTATCATCTATGGGCAGTTTCGTGCCCGCAAGCGACAAATCTATAAAACTATTATACACCAATTTTTCCTAAAATGCAAGTGCTTTTAGAACAAATTTCCCCCGCTTTTGAACGGGGGAAAGATATCACTTCAATTCAGCATTTTTCGCAGCCTTGAAAAGCTCGTCAACCTTGTCTTTGTCAATCTTTGTTGCAAGCGAAACCACGATAACGGCAATCATAGCGAGAATAAACGCGGGAAGCAGCGAGTAAATACCCGTTTGTGCAAAGAAGGGAACATTCTCCCAAACGATTACGGAAGCGCCGCCAACGACTATTCCGGCAACCGCGCCGGGCATTGTCATCTTCTTCCAGAAGAGCGACAAAATCATCGCAGGTCCGAAAGCCGCTCCAAGTCCCGCCCAAGCGTAGGAAACAAGTCCCATAACCGAGCTGTTTTTGTCAAGCGCGAGTAGGTATGCGATAACCGCGATTAAGATAACCGTGCCGCGGGAAATCCACATAAGCGTCTTTTCCGAAGCGTTTTTCTTGAACAGCTTGAACATATCGTTTGTGACAGCCGACGAGGTGACGAGAAGCTGGCTGTCGGCGGTGGACATAATCGCCGCGAGAATTGCCGAGAGGATTACACCGGCAAGCAGCGCGGGAAGCAGCGACGAGGACAGGAACATAAAAATCTTCTCGGAGTCGCCCATTGCCATAAATTTCGCATTGAGCTCTTCGTTTCCGGGAGCGTTGAGGAAGGACATTCCGAAAATTCCCACGAGAACCGCTGCCGCGAGAGTTACGAAAACCCAGATTGTCGCGATAATGCGGGATTTTTTGATAAGGTCGCTGGATTTGATTGCCATAAAGCGAACAAGAATGTGCGGCATACCAAAGTAACCAAGTCCCCAGGCAAGTCCCGAAACAATGGTTGTCAGGGCAAGCGTGCCGTCGGAATTGTAGATGAAGCTGGTGTAGTATTCCGAAATTACTTCGCTTTGCATAGCGTTGTTGAATACTTCGCCGAGGTTCGGCGTCTGAACGACAATGACAATCGGCATAACAACAAGCGCTGCAAACATCAGCAAGCCCTGAATGAGGTCAGTCCAGCAAACCGCGACAAATCCTCCGAGGAAGGTGTAGGAAATGATGATAAGCGCGCCGATTGTGAGGGACAAGGTGTAGTCCGTGCCGAAGATGAATTCAAACAGCTTTGCTCCGCCGCTGAAAGCAGACGCGGTGTAGATGAGGAAGAAAAAGAAGATGATTGCCGCGCAAATCAGTCTGATAGCGGGGGAGTGGTTGAAGAAACGTTTCTGAAAATACTCGGGAATTGTGATTGCGTCGCCCGCCGCATAGGACATTTTGCGAAGCCTTGACGCGACAATTCTCCAGTTGAGATAGGTGCCGATGAACAAGCCGATTGCAATCCAGCTCTCGGTCAGACCGCCGACCAGAACCGCTCCCGGAAGTCCCATAAGCAGCCAGCCGCTCATATCGGAGGCCTGCGCGGAAATTGCTGTTGTCCAGCTTCCGAGCTGACGTCCGCCGATGAAGAAGTCGCTCATATTCTTGGACTTTCTGAACGACATAATGCCGATTGCGAGTATCAGCAGCGCATAAGCCACAAACGCAATCACCGTGTAAACATTAAATTCCATTTTAACTCTCCTTTCCAGCGTGACGCTGGACCCTATTTCGACCCTAATTTGAGATAGGGGTGATTTTTGTGCCCGAAGGCAACATAACTGCATTATATTTCATTATACCATAAAAATGCAGAAAAATCAAGTCGAAATATTCATTGTAATGAATAAAATACAAAAATCCCCTGCAAAGAGGGGATTTTCTGTCAGTTGTTATACACTTTTCTTGCAATATCCACGGTTTCCTTCGCATCCTTTGCATAGAAATCCGCGCCGATTTTCTCGGCATATTCGGGCGTTAAAACCGCGCCGCCGACAACGATTTTGCAGTTAAGACCGCGCTCGTGGATAAGCTTAATCGTGCCCTCCATACTTTTGAGCGTGGTTGTCATCAGCGCCGACAGCCCGACCAGCCTCACGTCAAATTTCTCGGCAGCGTCCGCGACTGCTTCATAATCCACGTCTTTTCCGAGGTCGATTACCTCAAAGCCGTAGTTTTCAAGCAAGGTTTTCACGATGTTTTTGCCGATATCGTGAACGTCGCCCTTGACCGTTGCCAGAACAACGCGCCCACGGCTTTCGGCTTCACCGCCGCGGCTTGAAATAGCTTTCTTCACCTCGTCAAAAGCGGCTTGCGCGGCACTTGCTGCACCGATAAGCTGCGGCAAAAACAGCTTTCCTTTTTCAAAGAGCGAGCCTGCCTCGTCAAGCGCGGGAATAAGACGGTTGTTGATGATATCCATAGGCTCTTCGCCGTTGTCGAGAAGCGATTTTGTGAGCTTCGCGCACTCGGCTTTCAATCCCGAAAGAACCGCGTGCAAGATGTCGTCAGAGCCCGATTTAACCTCTGTTTTCTCGGCTGACTTCACGGACTGCGTGACAAGCTGTTCCGCACCGAAGCGCTCGATATATTTCGCACCGCCCTTGTCATAGCCCGAAAGCAGTCGGAACGAGCAGACTGCTCCCGTCATCGCCGCGCTGTTCGGGTTCATAATCGCGAGGTCAAGACCGCTTTGCATAGCCATTGTGAGAAACGTGGAGTTTACAAGCTCACGGTTCGGCAAACCGAACGAAATGTTCGACACGCCGAGCACGTTTTTCAGACCGAGTTTTTCGTGAACCATACGGATTGCTTTGAGCGTTTCGGCAGCGCCGTCCTGCTCAGCGGAAGCGGTGAGAGTGAGGCAGTCGATATAGACATCGCGCTTCGGGATACCGTAAAACTCCGCTCTTTTCAGGATTTTCTCTGCAATTTCAAAGCGTTTTTCGGCGGTTTTCGGGATACCGTCCTTGTCAAGCGTCAGTCCGATTACAGCCGCGCCGTATTTTTTCACAAGCGGCAAAACCGTATCAAGCTTCTCGTCCTCACCGTTAACCGAGTTTACGATAGGCTTGCCCGAAACCACTCTCAGAGCGGCTTCAAGGACATCGAGCTCGGTTGTATCGATTTGAAGCGGCGCGTCCGAAACCGACTGAATTGCGTCAACGGCTGCTAACATCATCTCTTTTTCATCGATATCGGGCAGCCCGACGTTCACGTCAAGAATTTCAGCACCGCCGTCGCACTGCTCGACAGCCTGCCGCATAATATAATCGAGGTCGTGCCGCTTCAGAGCTTCTTTAAACAGCTTTTTGCCTGTGGGATTTATGCGTTCGCCGATAATTCTCACGGTGTCGATTTCCACAACCTTTGAAGCCGAGCAAACCGCCGCGGGAATTTCGATGCTTTTCTTCACAAACGGCTTTGCGTTCAGCTTTTCGGCAAGCTTCGCGATGTATTCGGGAGAAGTTCCGCAGCACCCGCCGAGCAGCTTCACACCCATTTCCGCGAATTTTTCGACAGTTTCGGCAAATTGTTCGGGAGAAACGTTGTACTCGTTTGTGACAGGGTCGGGAAGACCTGCGTTCGGGCGCACGGAAACCGGCACCTCAGACCATTTCATAATCTCCTCGACAATCGGGAGCGCTTCCTCGGGACCGAGCGAGCAGTTCATACCCACAGCGTCCGCGCCCGCGCCTTGAAGCGTGAGAACAGCCGAAGCCGCCGTGCAGCCCGTGAAAGTGCGCAGATTATTCTCGAATGACATCGTGCAGATAACGGGGAGAGAGGTGTTCTCCTTAGCGGCAAGAAGCGCGGTTTTTGCTTCGGTGAGGTCGGTCATCGTTTCGATTGCGATGAAATCCGCGCCCGCGTTTTCGCCCGCTTTCATTACCTCGCTGAACATCTCGTAAGCCTCGTCAACGGGCATATCACCCGCGGGACGCAGCATTCTTCCCAGCGAACCCACGTCCAGAGCCACAAGAACGTCCGTTCCCGCGCACGCTTTTTTCGCGATATCGACAGCTTTCCCGATTACTTCATCAACGGAATATTTGCTGTTTTTGAGCTTGTTTCGGTTAGCGCCGAAGGTGTTCGCGTAAACCGCCTGCGCGCCCGCCGCGATATATTGACGGTGGATATTCTCGATTAAATCGGGGTTTGTGAAATTCAGCTCTTCGGGCAGCCCGCCGAGCTTCAAGCCCGATTTTTGGAGCATTGTCCCCATCGCGCCGTCAAGTATAATGAATTTGTCGTTTTTGAGCAATTCTCTGAAAGTCATATTTTTTCTCCTGTTTTATTTGATGAAATCTCGTCCTCTTTCGGTAGCCTTCGCAGCGCGAAAATCGTGATTATAATGATAAGCACGGCGCAGGTTGTCCAGATGATAGGCTCCGAGATGATTACACCGAAATACCCGCCGACTTGCTCGATTGAGTTGCCGACAGTTCCCGTGTGACCGCCGAAAAGCGGTATCATCACAAGCACCGTGACGATTTTCCACGAAAGCTCGAATATGCTGCAAATAATCGGCACAGCGCTCTTTCCAAGCCCTTGAAGCGACGACCTCAGCGACAGCAGCGCCGCAAGCGGGTAGTAGAACGGCACGCTCCATTTGAGGTAGAGAACCGCCGTTGCGATAATTTCCGCGCTCTTTGCTTCTTCCGATGAAACGAGCATTCCCACAAGGAAATCTCCCGCGAAAAACACCAGCCCGAGCGTAACCGTTGCCCACGAAAACGCGATAATCAAGCCGTCACGGATACCGATTTTAATGCGGGAATACTTGCCTGCACCGCGATTTTGTGAGCAAAATGTAACAAGCGTTGCGCTGATTGACGAAAACGGCATTATAAGCAATCCGAAAATCTTTCTTGCCGCCGTGTGAGCTGTAATTATATCTTTTCCGAAGCCGTTGATACCGTTCTGCAAAACGATTGAGCCCATATCGACAATCGAGTACATCAGCGCCATACCGAAGCCTGCTCCGAGCAGCTCTGCGGTTGATTCTTTGGTGAACTTGAAGTCCTCTTTCTTGATTAACAGGAACGGTCTGCGCTTTATCAGATAAATCATACACACAACCGCGGACATAAGCTGCGCGGCAACGGTAGCCAGAGCAGCACCCAGCACGCCCATTTCAAACACGCACACCAAAAGCAAATCAAGTACGATATTCAGCGCGGTTGAGATGATAAGTATGATGAGCGGGATAACGCTGTCGCCGACTGCGCGCAGGATTGCAGCTTCAAAGTTGTACAAAAGCGTCACCACAAGCCCGAGCGCTACCACGAACAGATAATCGCGAGCTTGCCCGAAAATCTCGGCAGGGGTATTGAGCGCGGTAAGCAGCGGCTCTATGAAGATTGTGATTGCGCAGATAATCAGAGCGGTTGTAGCCGAAGAAAACGTGAGCATTCGCGCGATAGTCCGGCGCATTTCGTCGTGCCGTCCCGCACCGAAATTCTTGGAAACGATGATAGCAAACCCCGTCACCAAGCCGTTTATCAGGCTGAACATCAGCGACACAACCGACGCTGTTGACCCGACGGCAGCTATTGCACTGTTGCCGAGATTTTGACCGATGATAATGGTATCGGTGAGGCTGTAAACCTGCTGAAAAACGTTCCCGAGCAGTATCGGCAGGGCAAATGCCGCAATTAGCTTCAGCGGCTTGCCGTTTGTTAAATCCTTCATTTTCTCTCTTCCTTTTGTTTATGTATATTCATTATATTTTAACATATCCCGCGATTTTTTTCAAGGGGATTTTTCATTTTGTGCTTGACAAAAAGGAAAAAAAGTTGTATAATTGTAGTGTTGCAAATAACGGGGTGTGGCTCAGTTTGGCTAGAGCGCCTGCTTTGGGAGCAGGACGTCGCAGGTTCGAATCCTGTCACCCCGACCACTTGAGGACGGTCCGAAGGACCGTCCTCTTCTGCGTTTTCGAGCGTTTCGCACAAGCACGAAACGCTCGAAAGCCGCGGGTTGCGAAAAAACTTTACTCGGCGATTTTCCGAAATCTATTTTGTTACGGTATAACCGTCGGTGTGACCGGCAGCGTATTTCACCCTTGGTTTCTGCTAGGGGCGAATTATTTTTATCAACCGCAAATCCTTGACAATTCCGCGAATGTGTGGTATCATTTGTGTATAGCGAAAAAATACGCGAAAGGCGATGAAAAATGCAGAAAATACGCAGACACCTGTTGTTTTACGGAAACGTTCAGGGCGTTGGGTTTCGGTACAGAGCGTGTTACAGCGCGAGAAATCTCGGTGTGACGGGCTGGGTGAGGAACCTTGACGACGGCTCGGTTGAAATGGAAGCGGAGGGCTTTCCTCGGGATATCGACGCGCTTGTACAAAGTCTTGAGGAGAACCGCTGGTGCTTTATCGAGCGGCTTGAATGCACGGAAATTCCCGTATTGAACGACTATAATTTTGAGATTTTGGGATAAAATGGAGGAAACTATGGATTTTGAAATAATCGATTTTCACACTCACCCGTTTGCAGAGCCCGCCGAGAACATCTGTCGGCACGCGGAATTTTGCAATATGTCCGAGGAGAACACGCCCGCTTATCTGAAATCGCTGGGCATTTCGCACATCTGCGGCTCGGTTCTTGACGCGAAAAAAGAGTTTCCCGAGGGCTCAACCCTCTGGGATAGGCTCTCGTACAGCAATAAAACCGCGCTTGCGCTTGCCGAGCGGTATGACGGGTTCTACACACCGGGTTTTCACGTTCACCCGCGCTATATCCGCGAGTCCTGCGAGGAAATCGAGAAAATGAGCAAGCTGGGAGTTCGGCTTATCGGCGAGCTTGTGCCGTATATGGACGAGTGGAGCGACTACTCCTGCCGCGAGTTTGACGAAATTCTTGACGTCGCGCTGATGTACAATATGATTGTCAGCTTCCACACAATCGACAACGACCAGATTGACGCAATGGTGAAAAAGCACCCGAAAAACATCTTTGTTGCGGCTCACCCCGGTGAATACGAGAACGCTGTCCGTCACTTTGAGCGTATGAAAATGAGTGAAAATTACTACCTCGACCTGTCGGGAACGGGGCTTTTCAGACTTGGAGTTCTTCGTCACGGTATCGACGTCTGCGGCTCGGAGAGATTTTTGTTCGGTTCGGATTATCCGGTTTGCTCGCCGGCAATCAATATCGGTGAACTGCTCCTGAACCCGCTCTACACCGACGTTGAACGCGAGAACATTTTCTCGAAAAATGCGAAAAGGCTGCTCGGATTATGAACGAAAAAGTGATTTTGGAAACAAAGCGGCTGCTTCTTCGCGAGATGAAAGGTGACGATTTCGGGGCGCTTTGCAGAATAATGCAGGACGAGCAAACGATGTACGCTTATGAGGGCGCTTTCGGTGAACAAGAGGTTCAAGATTGGCTTGACAGACAGCTTTCGCGTTATCGGGAGAACGGCTTCGGTTTGTGGGCGGTTGTGCTCAAAGAAACGGGTGAGATGATAGGGCAGTGCGGGCTGACAATTCAGCCGTGGAAAAACGAAAAAGTCCTTGAAATCGGCTACCTTTTTCAAAGGGCTTTCTGGCACAACGGATACGCTTCGGAAGCTGCAATTGCCTGCAAAAAATACGCTTTTGAGGTGCTGAAAGCGAACGAGGTTTGCTCGATAATCAGAGATACAAATATCCCTTCGCAGAAGGTTGCCGAGCGCAACGGAATGACCAAAACGGACGAGTGGACGAAGCATTACAGGGGCGTTGATATGCCGCATTTTCGGTTTGTTGCGTATAAAAAATAATCCCGAGAAACTCTCTCGGGATTTCCTTTATTTATCCTTTTTGATAGCGTGGAAGTAACTTCCACCGGAACACCCGCCGCATTTTGAGCAGTCGCCGTAGCAATTTCCCGTGCGTTTGTTTTTTACGATTTTCACCACAGCAATCACTACCGCCGCAAGCAAAGCTCCGCCGATTACGAGATTTATCCAGTTGTTTGCGAGAAAATCAAGCATTTTGTTCACCCGAAATCTTTTCAGCCGCCTCGTACATAGCCGAAATCACCGTTTTCATCACGGAAAGAGCGTCCTTGTCCTTGCCCGCGGTGACGAGCATTCGCGGTCTGCCGACGGTTTCGAGCCGCATTTTCTTGCCGACAGCCTTTGTCACCGCCGACAGCCTTTGCATATCGAATTTCGACATATAGAAAATCAAATCCTCGCCCGTCTGCGAAATTTCCGACACATTACAGTCCGCCGCCATATTCCTCAGCCGCGCAACCTCAATCAGTCCGACAACCGAGCTTGGCGGGTCACCGAAGCGGTCAATCAGCTCGTCCGTGATATCCTCCGCGTCGCTCTGCGTCTTAATCCGCGCAATTTTCCGATAACAGTCAACGCGCTGTGCCTGATTTGAGATATAGTCCTCGGGAATGAACGCGTTAATTCTGATATCAACAAGACATTCTTCCTTGTGAACGTTCTTCTCACCGCGTTCCTCGCGCACCGCCTCGTCAAGCAGCTGCAAATACATATCATAACCGATATTCGCGAGATGACCGCTCTGCGAAGCACCCAAAATGCTACCCGCACCGCGTATCTCGAGGTCACGAAGCGCAATTCTGAAGCCGCTTCCGAACTGCGTGAACTCGCGGATTGCGTCAAGACGGCGCTGCGATATTTCCGAGAGCACCTTCCCCGGTTTGAACGAGAAATACGCAAACGCGCGCTTGTTTGTTCTGCCGACGCGTCCGCGAAGCTGATGAAGCTGCGCAAGTCCCATATAGTCTGCGTCTTCGATAATCAGCGTGTTTACGTTCGGCACGTCAACTCCCGTTTCGATAATCGTTGTGCAAACGAGAACGTCAAGCTCGCCGTCAAGCAGCTGCCGCCAGACTTCCAGAAGCTCGTTTTCGGACATTCTTCCGTGTGCGACGCCGATTTTTGCCTCGGGAAGCAGCGACTGCAATTTCTCCGCGCAGCCGTAAATGCTTTCAATCCTGTTGTGGATATAGTATGCCTGACCGCCGCGCCGAAGCTCCTTTTGAATTGCGCCCGCGATGATACTCCAGTCGTGTTCCAGAACATAGCTTGACACGGGCTGTCTGTCCTGAGGCGGCTCGTCAAGAACGCTCATATCGCGAATACCGCTCATTGCCATATTCAGCGTTCTCGGAATGGGTGTTGCCGAAAGTGACAGGATATCCACACCGTTGAAGCTTTCCTTGAATTTCTCCTTGTGGGCAACACCAAAGCGCTGCTCCTCGTCGATTATGACAAGTCCCAAATCCTTGAAAACCACGTCGTTTTGCACAATTCTGTGCGTTCCGATAACAAAATCAATTCTTCCCGAAGCAAGGCTTTTCAGTATCTCTTTCTGCTCCTTTGCCGTTTTATAGCGCGACAGAAGCGCGATATTTACAGGAAAACCTTCCATTCGCGCGGTTGCCGTCTGATAGTGCTGCCACGCGAGAACGGTTGTCGGAGCGAGAAGAGCGCACTGCTTTCCGCTTTCGATACACTTGAACGCAGCCCTCAGTGCAACCTCGGTTTTTCCGAAGCCGACATCGCCGCACAAAAGTCGCTCCATCGGCTGTTCCTTTTGCATATCCGACTTGATTTCGTCGATACAGCGCATTTGCGAGTTGGTTTCGATATAGGGAAAATGCTGCTCGAAATCGTCCTGAAGCTCGTCGTCCTCGGGGAACGCGAAGCCCTTTGACTTCATACGTTTCGCGTAAAGTTCAATCAGTTCCGCAGCCATTTCCTTAGCGGCAGCCTTTGCCTTTGCCTTGGATTTCTGCCACTGCTCGGAGTTCAGCTTGTTCAGCTTCACCGTGGAAACATCGCCCGTGCCGATATATCTCGACACCAAATCAAGCTGCGTTACGGGAACGTGCAGCACGTCCGCACCCGCGTATTTTATGCGGATATAGTCCTTTGAAACACCGCCCGCGTCAATCTTGTGAACACCGTCAAAAACGCCTATTCCGTGTGCGTAATGCACCACAAGGTCACCCACGGAAATATCTTCAAGCGAGCGGATTTCTTCGCCCGCGCTTTTTCTTTTTGCAGACTTTTTGCGTTCGGCGTGAACGGAAGTGTGCGTGAACACGCAAAGTTTCTGCTCGCGGTACTCCGCGCCCGCCGATAGCGTTCCCGCCGTGACGATAACCTTTCCCGAAATCAAATCCTCGGGATTTTCGTAATAATCGGCAGGGAAGCCGTCGTCACGCAA
Source organism: Oscillospiraceae bacterium (assembly GCA_017847835.1). Classification (GTDB taxonomy): domain Bacteria; phylum Bacillota; class Clostridia; order Oscillospirales; family Ruminococcaceae; genus CAG-115. The sequence goes on along the minus strand of JAGASH010000007.1, from coordinate 105,624 downwards.
ATCATCTGCGAGATTTTGCGCGCCTTTTTTCGTTCCCGCGAAGATAAAGCAGCAGTAATTCTTCTCAAGAAGCCCGCGCATTTCGTCCTCGAGAATTTTGTATTCACCGCTCCACGGAGCCGTCTGGATTGCGTCGCCGACGTTGATTGCAGTTCCGAGTTCAAGCCCGCCGCCGCTCAGAAACGACTCTAAATACGCGCGGGTTTTCTCCTTAATCACCGCGGCTGCCTCGTTTTTCGTGAGCATAAAGCGGTCGATACCCTTGCAGATTTTCGCTTCATCGAGCAGGATTTTTATATCCTCGGAGTGCTGAAGCGTCGCCGAGCGAACACCCTCGCGCACAGCCGTGTTTTCGCACAAAATTACGCTTTCCGCGTAATCGAAAACGGTCGCTTCGTTGTCATAGCAAAGCGGGAAATAGCGGTCGATGTTACTCGGAAAACCGCCGTCTTTTATCTTCTGAACGTCCTTTTCAAGCCTCTCGCGAACTTTTTCAGCGCTCTTTCCGCGAAGCTTTTTCGCAAGCGCCTCGATTTTCCCGCAAAGGATTTCACCGCTCTCGAACAGAGTTTCCCGAGCGGGAGAAATCACGATTTTGTCGAGAGCTTCGGTTCTGCGCTGTGTTTCAAGGTCAAATTGCCCGAGGCTGTCGATTTCATCACCGAAAAACTCCATACGAAACGGCACGTCGCTGCTCGGAGGGAAAACGTCCACAATACCTCCACGAACGGAAAACTGCCCGCTTCCGTCAATCTGACCCGCGCGCGAATATCCCGCCGAAATCAGCTTTTTCACAAGCTCGTCCTTGTCGATTTCATCGCCGCAGCTTATCTCAAACGTGTGATTTTTCAGCTCTTCGGGCGGGATTGTGAGCTGAATTGCCGAAGCCGCCGAGCAGACGATTGCCTTGCATTTCCCCTCAATCAGCGCAGAAAGCGCGTTTATACGCTTGTGCTCGTACTCCTTCGAGGACGCTTCGGTGTCAGCCAAAATCATCTCTTTTTCGGGGCAGAGCAGAGCCGCGTTTTTGCCGAGCAGCATATTAATATCCGCGCAGAGCTTCACCGCGTCGCTCTCGTTTTTCATCACGACAAGCGTTTTCCGTGCTTTTTCACCGCCTAGCAGTCCCGCGATAAAATGCGCCTTGTGAATAGCCGAAACGCCCGTTACAAGAGCGGGCAGGGGGTTATTTCCGTCAAGATATTTTTCAAGCCGCGAGAAATCCTTGTTTTGCCTTGCGGCATTTATAAAAAAGTTCATACAAACCTCAAGAATTGTATTTGTTCATCGCTTCGTTGATTTTGCCGTCAACCATAAGTTCAATCGCAGAAACCGCATTGTCAAAGCACTTTTCAAGCTTTTCTCCGTCCTCTTTTTTGAAGTGCCCGAGAACCCAGTCCGCGAGATTATAGTCGGGGTGCGGCTTTGCGCCTACTCCCATTTTAATGCGTGGAAACGCGTCGCTTCCCGAAAGATAGATGATATTTTTTATGCCGTTGTGACCGCCGTCGCTGCCTTTTCTGCGAATACGCAGATTTCCCGGCTCCAGCGAAATGTCGTCAAACACAATAATACAGCGCTCCGGCGGGATTTTATAGAACTTCATTGCCTCCGTCACTGCCTTTCCGCTTTTGTTCATAAAAGTGGTCGGCTTCATTATCAGGCAGCGTTTTCCCGAAATCATCGCGTCACAAGTCAGCGACTTGAATTTCAGCTTTTTGCAGCTCACTCCGAGCTTTTCACACAAAGAATCAATTGTCATAAACCCGATATTATGGCGCGTGTTTTCGTACTCCGTGCCGGGATTTCCCAGACCGCAGACGATATACTCAACCGCTCCGACAGGCGCATTTTTCTCACTTTCCAGCTTTTTAAATATATCAAATACCGACATTTTTTCACCTTTTTTCAACTTTTTTCACAACGACAAATTCCGCTCGCAAATCAATGCGGGCGGTCACATATTCAGCATACTTATTTTAACACATTCTATTTGTTTTGTCAAGCAAAATTCCCCCGAAATATGACGGTTTCGGGGGAATTATCTTGTGAAAATTAAACTATATCGTCCGCGTCAAACGGGTCGCCGCACTCGGGGCAGAATTTCGGGGGATTTGCGGGGTCTTCGGGCTCCCAGCCGCACTTGTCGCACTTGTAAAGCGGAACACCTGCGGGCTTAGGTTTGCCGCAGTTCATACAGAACTTGCCCTTGTTTACCGTACCGCAGCCGCAAGTCCAGCCGTTTTCCGCAGCGGGCTTTTTATTTCCGCAGGACATACAGAAATTGCCGACATTCTTTGTGCCGCACGAGCAAGTCCACTCGTTTGCAGCCTGCTGCTGAGTCTGAGCCTGCTGTGCTTGCTGAGCCTGCTGCTGAGCTGCCATATTGTAAAGGCTTTGTGCGTTCATTCCGCCGTTCTGCTGAGCCATATTCATTCCCATAAAGCCCATCATAGCGCCGCCGGAGTTGCCCGCAGCAATTTTCATTGCGTCACCCTGCGACATCGACAGGTTCGCGGCAGCCATTCCGGGGTCGCGCATAACAGCGGTTCTCTGGAGCTGCTTTATCATCTCCTGGTCCTCGGGCGGGATAGTCGGCGCGTTCATATTGAACGAGCTGATTGTGATACCGCGAAGTCCGCCCCATTTCTGCGAGAGCTGTTCATTGAGCGAGTCGCAGATTTCGAGGGTGTGAGAGGGGAGAGCGCTCGGTCTAACACCGATATCCGAGAGCTTTCCGAGAGCGGGCTGAAGCGCGCTTATAATTTCGCTTTTCAGCATACTGTCGATATTGCTTCTGTTGAAAGTATCCGTGAAGTTTGCGCAAACGTTTGTGTAGAACAAAATCGGATTTACAATTCTGTATGAATACTCACCGTTGCAGCGAAGCGAAACGTCAACGTCAAGACCGATATTTCTGTCAACAACACGGAAAGGAATAGGATTTGTCGTACCGTAACGGTTGCTCATAATTTCCTTTGTGTTGATGAAGTAAATTCTCTGGTCAACCGGCGCAGAGCCGCCGAAGGAAAAGCGCTTGCCGATTTCCTTGAAGGTCTGTGCGATTGAGTCGCCGAGATTTCCGTAGAAAATGGAAGGCTGGCTGGACTGGTCGTACACAAATTCTCCTGCCTCGGCACAAATTTCCGCAACCTTGCCGTTGTCAACGATAAGCGCGCACTGTCCCTCGTTTACGTTAATAATCGAGCCGTTCGAGATAACGTTATCGGAGCCCTTTGTGTTCGAGCTTCTCTTGTCGGTCTTTTTGAAGCCGCGTGCCGCGAGAACATCAGAGCTTAATGCGTCACAATAAAAATAATCTCTCCAGGAATCCGCGAGAACTCCGGAAAGAGCGCCTATACCTGCTTTTAATAAACCCATTGTGAAAACTCCTTTCCGAAATGAATTTTTCCGATACTTTTATTATACAACACTTTTCCGTAAAAGTCAATAAAAAAATACCCCCCTATGTAAAAAAATAGGGGAGTTATCGTTAAAGCTTTTCAATTTTATAGTAATATGTGTACATTTTCTGCACGGAATTTTCGAGGAAAAAGTAGTGCTTTATGTACGGCACGAGCAGCCCGAGAAACAGTATCGTGAGCGTAATCGCGCCCCAGCCGCCGACTGTCAGCGTAAGTGAAAATGAAATCAGGAAAAACACCGCGAAAAACAACGTCACCAAAAGGTGAACCAGTCGTTCGTGCTGATAGAATTCAATCCGCTGAAGAAGCTCCGCGCGCATTTTCAACAGCTCCTCGTTTTCGTGTTCAACCGAGAAAAACTGCTCCAGCAGCGCGAGATACGCCTTGATTTGTTTAGTCATCGAACTCCTCCAAAGCCGCCGTTGCCGCTTCCCATTCTTCCATAGCCGCTTCCTGCCGCTTGCGGATTTCCTCAAGCTCCTCGGACATCTCAAGCGCCTTCTGATAATCCGAAAGCTCGCTCAGCGCCTCGTTCAGCTCATTGATTTTCCCGTCAAGCTCCTCGATTTCTGCTTCAAGCCGATTAACACGGGTATTCAGCTTTCTGCGCTCGGACTCGCGCTCTTTCTTCTGCTTGTAATCAAGCGCATTGTCGGATTTTTTCGGCTTCTTCTCCTCGATTGTCGGAGCAAGCTCAGCCGATTTTTCAAGGTAATAATCGTAGTTTCCGAGGTAATTATCCGTGCCTGTTTTGTTCAGCTTGTAAACCCTGTCCGCGAGTTTGTTTATCAGATAGCGGTCGTGGCTTATGATGAACAGCGTGCCGTCATAGTTCAGAAGCGCGTTTTCAAGCGCCTCGCAGGACGAGATATCGAGGTGGTTTGTCGGCTCGTCGAGCAGCAGGAAATTCGCTCCCGACAGCATCAGCTTCAACAGCGCAACCCTCGCGCGCTCGCCGCCAGAAAGCTCCGATATTTTCTTGAACACGTCGTCGCCCTTGAACAAAAACGAAGCGAGTGCTGTTCGTACAGCGGTTTCGGTCATTTTCGGGTACTCGTCGTGTATCTCGCTGAACGCGGTTTTTTCCTCGTGAAGTCCGCGCTGCGACTGATCAAAATAGCCCGTCTGAACCCGCGAACCGAACTTGAATTCACCGCAGTCCGCGCTGTATTCGCCTGTTAAAATGCGAAACAGCGAGGTTTTTCCGCAGCCGTTTCCGCCGATAAGGAAAACGCGCTCGCCCTTTTTGATTTCAAGATTAACGCCCGAAAAAAGCTGCTTTTCATCAAATGAAATCGCAAGATTTCTCGCCGTCAAAACGTCGTTTCCGCAGCCGTCCGCGCTCTTGAACGAGAATTTTATCGCGTCGGGAGCGTCCTCGGGCTTTTCGAGAGTTTGCGCAATTCGGTCAATCTGCTTTTGCTTCGAGGCAATCGTGACATAGTTGTGCGCCTGATTCCAGCGCTTTTGCTGCTCGATTATTCCCTCAACGCGGTTGATTTCCTTCATCGCCGCGTCATATTCCTTCTGCGCACGTTCAAGGTACTCCGCTTTCAGTTCCAGAAAACGCGAGTAGTTTCCCTTGTAATCGCGGACGTGTCCGTTTTCAAGTTCGATTGTGCGCTCGGTCGTTTTGTCGAGAAAATAGCGGTCGTGGGAGATGACGAGATAAGCTCCGCGGTAATCTCCGAGAAACTTCTCCAGCCACTCCACGCTCTCGATATCGAGATGATTTGTCGGCTCGTCGAGCAGCAGCAAGTCGGCTCCCGACAAAAGCAGCTTTGCAAGCTGTAATTTTGAGCGCTGTCCGCCGCTCAGAACCGAGGTTTTCAGCGAAAAATCGCTTTCCGAAAAGCCAAGTCCGCAAAGAGCCGCAGCGGTTCTGCTTTTGTAGGTAAGCCCGCCCTCGCGCTCAAACTGCTCGGAAAGCCGCGTCTGGCGCTCGATTGTTTCGAGAGAGTGGTCGCCGAAGTCGATTTTGTCGTGGATTTGCTCCAGCTCCAGCTCCATATCCTCAAGCTCCGCGAAAACCGTCAGAGCCTCGTCATAGAGCGTTTTTTCGCTGTCCTTGCAGGCAAACTGCTCCATAAAGCCGATTTTTATTCCGCCCGCGATGTGAATATCACCGCTGTCCGAGGTAAACTCGCCTTTAATCAGCCGCAAAAGCGTGGTTTTTCCGCTTCCGTTTACTCCGACAAAGCCGATTTTGTCCTTGTCATAAATCTCGAACGTTGCGTCCGAGAACAGCGTTCTGTCCGCAAAGGACATCGAAACGCCGCTTAAACTCATCAGTAACATTTCAATCAGTTTGCCGCAGATGTGCTTTCAAGACGCTCGGGCTTGTATTTTGTATCCACGAGATAAGAGTTCGCGTTTACGCTGAGATTAGCCGAGAAATCATCAAGATATTTGTTGAAATCGTCGTTCTTCAATTCCATAAGAACAGTGGTGCGATTGTCTTCCATCCACTCTGTTTTTTCTGTGACATCATATCTTACGATAACAAATACGCTTCCCTCGGTCTTCAGCAATTCTGCCTTTCCGTCGTCCTTTGCTTTGAACATAAACTCGGAAACTTCTTCAACAAGGGTGTTGTTATCCTTCTTGAAAAACTCGATGATATCGTCTTCGCTTTCTTCCCTGTCAACAGTCAGCTTTTCAAGCTCCTCGGCAACATATTCCTCTTTGGTTTTGCCTTCGACGGGTTTTTTGTCGTAGTAGTCCTCAATCTGTTCTCTTGCTTCGTCGCGCTCCTCTTTGAGGTCATAGTCGTACTGTATATCAATCAGGCTCTCGCCGCTTGAAATGCGCTTTGCATATTCCTCAGCCAAATCATCGACAGCCTTTTTGTCGCTGTCAGAGGTGAGGGTATTTCCCTTGTAATCCTTGTAGGGGAAACCCAAAACAACACCGCAGGCATAGTTTTCTTTTGCATACGCAGCGATATTCTCGTCGGGTGTGGGATTTTCGCCGTCCTTGTCGTAGAGCTTTACAAAGAGCTTATCCTTCAGCGCTTTTTCGTTGTTAATAAGCGTGTAGGATTCGCGGCCGACGCCGTTTGATTCGTAGTACTGTCCCGCTGTATCAAAGCCAAAGAAGTACTGCATATAGTAATCGCTGTTTTCCCATACGCCTTTAACCTGTTCTGCGATTTCGTCGATTTCGCTCTGTTCAAGCGAAATTCCTTTCTGCTCACACAATCTCAGAACACCGACATACTGCTTTACAAGACGAAGGGTTTCGTCCTTAACCCACTGAGAGGTTGATTTTCCGTCAATCGTCTGCTCGAAGTATTTAATCTCGCTCGACGAGCTTGATGTATCCGACGAGCTGTCCGAAGAAGTATCGTTAATGATTTCATCGGCAAGTTTGTCGAGCTTTTCCTGCTGTGCTTCGCTGATTTTTGTCTGCGCAGTGGAATAAGCCGTCTGCTGATAATAGAGATAAATTCCGTTGTTGATTTCCATTCCGTCAACGGTCATAATCTTTCCGTTGTCCATACAGCCGCTCATCGATACGGCAGCAGCCGCTGCGACAATTGCCGCAGTAATTTTCTTAAAGCCAAGCTTCATTTTTGTTCCTCCTAAAATGCTTTCCCGTTGAGGGATTTATTCCGTTGTTTTTTGAATTTCCTTAACCGACATCAGCGAATTTTTTCCGTTTTCGCGCCAAATGGTATAGGTCATTGTTTTTTCGGGTTCCGTCTGAATACCGATATTCTGTGAAACCACGCTTATCGAAGGCGGATAATACTCAACCGTGAGCGTGAAAATACCGCCGTTTTGCTCCATTTTCACGATACCCGGAGCATAGCTCAGATAACGCATATTATATGTGCAGGTGTAGGTGTGGTTTTGCTCGTTGTAAATGAAACGCGTGTCTGCGGTGCCCGTGGACTGGTGGATAATCTCGGAGTTAGAGCCGAAAAGCTCCTTGCACGAAACTCCCACGTCATATTCGGGTATCAGCAGTTCGCCGTCCGCAGTCTTTTTGTATTCGGAAAGGTTTTTGTTGAGCAGAATGTTCCACACCGAGCAGCCGACCTTTGCCGAGTGAGAGATATCCTTTTCGCTTGAAAACGGAGCGATATCGTTTGCGACAACCGGCAGAATAAAGCCCGTGAATTCTTCCTTCAGCGAGGTGTTGTCCATAAGACTTCCTATGCCTTTTACGACAAATCTCACGGAAGCCACCATTCCGATAATCGCCATAATTACCACGAAAATGGCAAATCCGAAGAAAAATCTGTGTTTTACGGGATTGTCCGCAACAATTGTTCCGTCGTCCTCTTCAGTACCGAGGTCGGCAATATCCTCTTCGATTTCTGTCTGTGCGCCGAGCTCTCCGAAAAGCTCGTCAAGCACGTTTTCGCTCGTCCTTTTTCTGTATTCGCGCGGATAAGTCTGCGTATCATCGGGCTTCATCAGCTCTTCCCGTATCTCGTCAGCGCGATTTTTCTTATTCTTTTTCGACATAAATCAACCTCTGATTTGTCCTTCTCCGTTAATCAAATATTTGTAGGTGGTAAGCTCTTTGAGCCCCATAGGTCCTCTTGCGTGCAGCTTCTGCGTCGAGATACCGATTTCCGCTCCCAGACCGAACTCAAATCCGTCTGTAAAGCGTGTGGAAGCGTTGACATAAACGGCTGCCGCGTCTATAAGCCGCTGGAATTTCTCGGCATTTGCAAGCGAATTTGTGACAATGCACTCGCTGTGTCCCGTACCGAAACGGTTGATATGCTCAATCGCTTCGTCTATGCTCCCGACAACCTTTGACGACAGCTTCAGCGCAAGGAACTCCGTGCGGTAATCCGTGTCGTCGGCAATTTTTGAAACCGAGATATTCTCGGCGGTTTTGCTGTCGCCGACAATCTCAACCTTGCCGTTCCAGCGCTCGTTCAGCGCCTTGAAGAACTCCTTCGCGATTTTCTCGTGAACGAGAATGCTCTCGATAGCGTTGCACACGGAAGGACGCTGAGTTTTCGCGTTATCGACGATATTCACCGCCATTTCGATATCCGCGCTTTCGTCCACATAAACGTGGCAGTTGCCCTCGCCGGTCTGGATTACGGGAATTGTCGCGTTTTCGATAACCGCGTGTATTAGCCGTCCTCCACCGCGCGGAATAAGCAGGTCGATGTACTTGTTAAGGCGCATCATTTCATTTGCGGTTTCGTGAGAGGTGTCCTCGACAAGCTGAACGCAGTTTTCGTCTGCGCCAACCTCGGCGAGCGCCTTTCTCATAAGGTTTACGAGCGCCTTGTTGGAGTTTATCGCGTCCGAGCCGCCGCGCAGAATAACCGCGCTTCCTGCCTTGAAGCAAAGCGCAGCTGCGTCAACGGTCACGTTCGGTCTGCTCTCGAAGATTATGCCGATAACGCCGATAGGAACGCGCTTTTTAACGATACGAAGCCCGTTTGCAAGCTCACCGCCGCCGATAACCTCGCCAATCGGGTCGTCCAGCGAGATAACCTTGTCCACGCCTTCAGCCATAGCTTCAATACGCTTTTCGTTTATCTCAAGGCGGTCAATCATCGCCTCGGACATACCGTTTTTGCGAGCGTTTTCGATATCGATTTTGTTCTCGGCAATCAGCTCGGCTTTATTTGCCCGCAGCATTTCCGAAATTTTCGCAAGCGCCTTGTTTTTCTCGGCAGAACCGAGATTTGCCAGAAACGGCGCAGCACCTTTGGCATTTTTTCCCAAATCTTCAATATAGCTCATATCAATACCTCGTTAATGTTCGCGCTTCTTGAAATATGTACATTTCGCGCAGTCGCTCTCAAACAGCTTGTAGAGTATCTTCGGATCGCGGTTTCCTACGATAACCGTGTCAATTCCCGCTTCCGTGGCAATCTGAGCAGCCTCGATTTTCGTGAGCATACCGCCCGAACCGAGCGCTCCGCCCGAACCCTGCGCGAGAGAAATAATCTCGGGTGTAATCCGCTCAACCTCGGGAATAAGCTTTGACTCGGGAAGGGAAGGGTCGCCGTCGTAAAGTCCGTCGACGTCCGTCATCATTATCAGAAAATCAGCATTGCAAAGCGTCGCGACAATTGCGGAGAGCGTGTCGTTCTCGTCGAAGTCAAGCTGCTTAATCGACACAACGTCGTTTGCATTAATAATAGGTACAACACCCAGCTCAAACAGCTTGTTAAACGTGTTGATAACATTTGTACGGCGGGTTTCGTTGCTGATAACGTCGCGCGTGAGCAAAAGCTGCGCTACCTTGTGGTTATACTGCTCGAAGCTCTCGGAGTAGAACTTCATCAGCTCGCTCTGACCGATAGCCGCACAAGCCTGTTTTGACGGGGTATCCTGCGGTTTTTTCAGAAAACCGCCCTTTGCCGCGCCGACTGCCTGCGCACCGCTTGTCACGAAAACAATCTCTTTTCCCGAATTCTTCAAATCCGCAAGCACCTCGACAAGTGCGCGGCTCTTGCGAATATTCAGGCTGCCGGTTTCGGGATATGCAAGAGAGCTGCTTCCGATTTTTACTACAATTCTCTTTTTGTCATTAAAGCAAGGCATAAAACGTCCTCTTTCTTTCGGGCGCGGTTTTCTTGTTTTGACAAAAGCGCCCATTTTTCATATACATTTTATTATACCATTTTTCAACACGAATTTCAACACTTTACATAAAATTATCACCTATTTTTTATCAAGCCGATATATTTTAAAAAAATTTTCGGAAGAATTTAGATAAAATAGATAAAAACCACTTGATTATTATACAAAATTATGTTATAATGACTTTAGGCTGTCAGTATTTTGCCGACAGCCCGAAAACGGTTATTTTTCGGGAATATATGCCGAGGAATTTTAAAGTGGGAGCAGTGTAAATGGATAATTTTATCGAACAGCTTGTGACAAAAGCTCATACCGGCAAGGATACCGCAAAGGCGGTAATTATCATAATAGCTATGGTCTTGCTTGTCGGAGTGATTGCTTTTTTTGCGTTTCAGGGATTTATTGTCCTGCTTATGCTGGCTGTCTGCGTAGTCTGGGGCGGCGTCTGGCTGCTTAAAGGCATTGGTGTTGAATACGAGTATATTGTTACGAATAAAGAGCTTGATATAGACAAAATTGTCGGAAAAAGAAAACGCACAAGAATGATAACCGTTGATTTGTCGAAGTCCGAGGATTTTTACGCATATTCCGAAAAAGACTGTGAGTGTGATACAACGGTTTATGCTTCAAGCGGTCTTGAAAAAGACGCATATTGCCTTATTGTCCTTCATTCCGATTATGGAAAGGTAAACATTATTTTCAATCCGAACGAAAGAACGAGAGAGGCAATCGAGCAGGAGTTCCCGTATACTCTTCGCACGAGAGATAACAATGATGCCAAGTAATCTTTTTATACGCACCGGAACCTCTATCATCGAGATGAAGCGAATTAAGCAGAGCTGTCGGAACAAGCGCTTCCTTTCGCATTATTTTTCCGCCGATGAAATCAGATTTTTCGTTGCGCACAAGCTGTCAACCGCGCTTATCGCCGAAAATTTCTGCGTGAAAATCGCTCTCGCAAAGGCAATCGGCACAGGTTTTCGCATAATTCGCGCGCGTGATATCACGGTTTTGCGCGACAGGCTTGGTTCACCGTTTATCATAACCGAGGGCAACGCGAAAAAGCTTGAACAGCGCGAGGGATACACGTTTAATGTTTCAGTTGACCATTCGCGTCACTACGCGGTTGCAAACGTAATTATCAACAAGTAAATACGAAAAGCTATGTCTTGCGGCATAGCTTTATTTTTGAGGGGGGGAGTATTGTGAAACGGCTGGTTGTCAGTATGGCTGCGCACGTTGACGCGGGCAAAACGACGCTTTCCGAGGCTCTTTTGTATCACGCGGGTGAAATTCGCCGACAGGGACGCGTTGATAACGGTGACGCTTTCCTTGACACAAACTCTCAGGAGCGCGCACGAGGAATTACAATCTTTTCCAAGCAGGCGATTATGCGCTTCAACAACGCCGAATACACGCTTCTCGACACTCCCGGACACGTTGATTTTGCCGCGGACGCTGAGCGCGCGTTTTCCGTAGCGGACTGCGCGGTGCTTGTCATAAGCGGTACAGACGGAGTTCAAAGCCACACGAAAACGCTCTGGAAACTGCTTTGCAGAGCGGGTTTGCCGACTTTTGTGTTCGTCAATAAAATGGATATTTCCCATAAAACCAAGCCCGAGATTATCCGCGATTTGCAGACGCTCGACAAGAATTTTGCCGACTTTTCCGAGAATATCGGCGAAACTGCGGCAGAGTACGACGAGGACTGTATGAATGCGCTTCTGGAAACTGGTGAAGTGCCCGAAAACCGCATTGCAAAGGCGATTTCCGAGCGCAAAATATTTCCCGTGCTGTTTGGCTCGGCTCTGAAAAACGACGGAATTTCGCAGTTTCTGGAAATGCTCGACAGATTTTCGCAGCCGAAAAACCGCTTCGAGGGCTTTGCCGCGCAGGTTTTCAAGATAACCGACGAGGGCGGCGCGCGGCTAACTCACCTCAAAATCAACGGCGGGGAGCTGAAGGTGCGCGAAATGCTCGGCGAGGAAAAAGTCACGCAAATCCGCTTGTACAGCGGCGCGAGGTTCACAACAGCAGAAACCGTTTTCGCAGGGCAGCTCTGCGCGGTGACGGGACTTTCAAAAACGTTCGCGGGGGAGTGCTTCGGCGAGCAAAAGCGCTCTGTAAAGCCGATTATCGAGCCTGCGCTGAGTTATAAGGTAATTCTGCCCGAGGGTGCGGACGTTGTGAAAACGCTTGCGCTGCTCAAAAAAATCGAGGAAGAAGACCCGCAAATCCGGTTTTCGTGGAGCGAGCGGCTGCGCGAAATCACCGTCGGGATTATGGGTGAAATTCAGCTTGAAGTGCTGAAAAACGTGATTGCCCAGCGGTTCTCGCTGAACGTGGAGTTCGGAGAGGGACAGATTTCTTACAGGGAAACAATTCTCGAAACCGTCGAGGGCGCGGGGCACTTCGAGCCGCTTCGGCACTATGCCGAAGTGCATTTGCTTATCGAGCCGCTTCCTCGGGGCAGCGGTGTCGTGTTTGCGCGCGACTGCCGAAACCTTGACGAGAACTGGCAGCGGCTGATTATGTCAAATCTGCGCGAGAAACGGCACATCGGTGTGCTCACGGGCTCGCCGATAACCGACGTCAAAATCACGCTGAAATCGGGGCGCGCTCACCTCAAGCACACCGAGGGCGGAGATTTTCGCGAGGCCGCTTGGAGAGCCGTTCGGCAGGGACTTGCCTCGGCAAAATCGCGGCTTCTCGAACCGTTTTACGAGTTCTCGCTGGAAATTCCCGCAGAGTGCGTCGGACGAGCAATGACCGATTTGCAGCAAATGGGCGCGGAGTTTTCCGTGCCGACGGGTGAAGAAATGCGACAAATTGACGGAATTTGTCCCGTGTCCGAAATGCGCGGATATCAGAAGGAAGTCATCGCTTACACACGCGGTCTTGGACGGATTTCCTGCAATTTCAAGGGGTATTTTCCGTGTCACAATGAGGCTGAGGTTATCGAAAAAATCGACTACAATTTTGAGAACGACGTTGAAAATACACCGGACAGCGTGTTCTGCTCGCACGGTGCGGGACATCTCGTCAAGTGGGACGAAGCGCCGCGGAAAATGCACCTCGCGAGCGTTCTCGAAAAGCCGCGAAGCGTGTCGCAAAGCGAAATTTTGTCCTATAAACAGCGCGCGGCAACCGACAAAGAGCTGATGGAAATTTTCGAGCGAACCTACGGAAAAATCAAGCGTCCCGAGCGCTCGGCAATGCACCGTGACAAGCCCGCCGAGCAGAATTACAAGTCACCGAAGCCGAAAACGGGCGAGGAGTACCTGTTGGTTGACGGGTATAACATCATTTTTTCGTGGGAAAATCTCGCTTCGCTTGCGCGCGAAAATCTTGATTTTGCGCGGTCGAAGCTCGTCAATATCTTGTGCAATTATCAGGCTTTTCGGAGGTGCAATCTCATTCTTGTTTTTGACGCGTACAAGGTGAAAAGCGACAGAGAAGTGGAAGAACACGGGAATATAACGGTTGTCTACACGAAAGAAGCGGAAACCGCTGATATGTTCATCGAGAAAACCGCGCACAAATTGAGCCCCGAAAACCGCGTCCGCGTCGCGACTTCCGACGGAACGGAGCAGCTGATAATCCTCGGAAGCGGCGCTGTGAGAGTATCTGCGGAGGTTTTTAGGCTGGAGGTTGAAGAGGTTGAACGTGCAATCCGTGAGGTTTTGGACGCGCTTCATTGAGGGATTTGTGAAATGATTATCGAACCTATTGCTCATATTGAGAATGATTTCAAGGAAAAATTCGGTATTCCGCGACAAAGCGGCTTGTGTGATTTGCAGTCAAAGATTGTCTTTGAGCCGAAATTCCGTGACAAAAACGCAATTCGCGGCATTGAAGATTTTACGCATTTGTGGCTAATCTGGGGATTTTCGGAGTTTGACGGGAAATTCTCGCCGACTGTGCGGCCGCCGCGGCTTGGAGGAAATGTGCGAAAAGGTGTTTTCGCGACGCGTTCACCGAACCGTCCGAACCCGCTCGGTCTAAGCGTAGTGCGGCTTTGCGAGATTTGCACGGACGGTGCGCTTTTGATTTCGGGCGCGGATTTGATGAACGGCACTCCTATTTTCGACATCAAGCCGTATCTTCCGTATGCCGACAGTGTTCCGGACGCGTCAAACGGCTGGTCGCTGAGCGAAAAAACGGCTGTTCTTGATGTGAATTTTCCCGATGAACTGCTTGAAAAAATCCCCGAAAAAAAGCGAAATCCCCTTGTGCAAATCCTCTCGCAGGACCCGCGCCCGCAGTATCAGAACGCTCCCGAGCGCGTTTATACAATGGCTTTCGCGGAGCGGCAGGTGAGTTTTCGGGTTGACGGCAGCACGCTTTTTGTGGAAAAAATCGAATAAAAAAGCACGGATTTCAAACCGTGCTTTTATTTTCAGGAGTGATATTTGTCGTAGTTGACAAGCTCGTCAATGAGCTTCGGAACCATTTCTTCCTCATTTTCGTCGGAGAACTGGCAGGTTCCAACCGCCATATGACCGCCGCCGCCGTATTTCAGCATTGTTGAGCCGACATTGACGTGCGAGGTTCTGTTGAGGATTGAATAGCCGACCGCACAGGAGCAGCCCTTTCCGCCCTTACCATCAACAATCCAGCAGCTTATGTTCTGCTCAGGGTAGAGCGAATAAATCAGGAAGCGGTTGCCCGTGTAAATCGGATTTACACCGCGCAAATCAGTGATGATAACATCTTTTTCAACGCGCGTGTACTTATGTACCATTTCCTTGAACAGCTCGGTCTGCTCGTTGTAGAGAGCAATTCTTTCCTTGATATCGGGCATTGCGAGGATTTCTTCCGTGGTCATATAAGAGCAGCATCTCAAAAGCTTTTCCATAAGCTGATAGTTGCTTATGGTGAAATTTCTGAAACGTCCGAGACCTGTTCTCGGGTCCATAAGGAAACCTACCAAAATCCAGCCCTGCGGATTGAGTATTTCATCGCGTGTGAGATTACCGCTGTCAACCTTATCTACGGCTTCCATCAAATCATCGAAATTCGGGAAACGCTCCTTGCCGCCGTAATATTCGTAGATAATTCTCGCGCAGCTGGGAGTAATACGGCTCTCGCCCTTGTATTTGCCCTTGTAACGGCAGCGCTCCTCTTCACTCGAGTGATGGTCAAACCAAAGACCGCAGCCTTCAACGAACGGAACATTTGCAAGACAGTCGTTCTCGGTTACGGGAATAAGACCGTCCTGAAGGTCCTTAGGGTGAGCGAATGTCCAGCTGTCGACAACTCCCGCGCAAAGCAAAAGCGCTCCGCAGGCAAGTCCGTCAAAGTCCGAACGGGTAATCAGTCTCATCGCCACGATGTAATCACTCCTCAATGATTATAATATGATATATTAATTATATCATAGTCTGTGCAAAAAATCAACACTTTTTTTAAAAAAGGCATTATTTTTTTGTAAGAATTATCAAACGCAGCTTTAATTTTTCCATTCTGTTAAGATTTTTGTCTGCTGCTGTAAAGATATTTTCAAGCAGACGAGCAAGCTGAGCGATTTCGGTTTCGTCGGTTTCTCTGCCAAAAGCCGCTTTAAGCAGGATTTCCTTATGCGCGGTTATCGGGACAAACAGCTTTTTCTCGCAGCGCTCGTAAAATTGCTCGGGAAGCTCGCCTGCTGCGGGAGTAAGTCTGCAAAGCGCAAGTACCGCGAGAATTCTCCCGTAAACGGGCTCTGCGGTTTTGCTTTTATACATTCGTTTGAGTACTTTTCTTGCATTTATGTCGAATGATTTCAGCTTGACCGATGTAAGAACAACCGCGCCGACTACAAGTAAAATTCCCACAATCGTGAGTATAATCGGAGAAGCGTCAACGGGCGGATTTTCCTCAATTACCGAGCCGCCGGAGGAGTTTTCGGATTTGCTTTCCGAGCTTTCGGGAGCGACTGAGCTGATGTCGTGAGAGGAGCTTTCCGAGTCGGAGCTTTCGCTTTCATCGGAGGACTCGGAGGAGTCTGAGCTCTCGGAGGAAGTATCGCTCGACGAATTTTCAACCTGAACAACGCTTGCAAGAGAGCTGCTTGTCGGGTCAAACGTTACCCAGCCGATTTCGTCAAAATACGCTTCGCACCACGCGTGAAGGTTCTTCGAGCGCAAAATTGCGTAATTGCCGTCGTCTGTTTTCGGAGCAACAAATCCCGTGCAGTAGCGCGCAGGAATGCCCAGCTCACGCAGCATTAGCGTCATCGAGCTTGCAAAAAGCGCGCAGTGACCGCTTTTCACGTCGTACAGAAAGCTTGCAATAGGATTGCTCATATTGATTTTCGCGTCAAGGGAATAGGTGAAGTTTTCAATCAAATAATCCGTGATATCAAGAGCCGCTTTGTAGCTTGATTTTGCGTCCGGCTTTCCGTTTACATATACATTATAAAAGAGCCGATTATCCGTAAGGAAGCGGTCTATGTCGGACTTTACGTTTGCGGGCACGGAAAGATAGGTTTCATAAACGTACTCGTTATAGTCCGCGTATATCCCTTCTTCTCCCAGATAGGTGTCGAAAATATCGTCCATAGGGTATTTTTCGCCGATACTGCAAAGATAATCGAACGTTTCAAGGCGGCTTTCGCGGTCGGTTCCCGTGTAATTAATCGGGGGAACAAGCGCGGCACATTTTACCGTGTTGATTTTGTTGTAGTTTTCGTTTACACGCACGGAATAGTCGCCGTAGACATTGAACATTTCGTTCTCGAAAAAGCCGAATTCCGACGTATAGGACGGCAGAAAAACAACGTCCGTCGGGCAGAGGTAATCGACAATAATCTCGCTCTCGTTTATTCCTTTGAGCAAGAAATCGCCAAGAGTGTCGGAAATTTCAAAATCTTCCCGATAGGACTGCGCCATTGTTTGCAGAATACGCATTTCCGCGGGACGGTATTTTTCGGAAAGTCTTGTGTTTTTCCAAAGCTTCGGCTCGTGTTTTATCGGAGATGTCCATGACGCTCCCGTAAATTCTATGCCGATATCGCCGCGAAGATAAATTTCTCCCGAAGGGCTGGTGACGCGAAGAATTTCCTGATTGCTTTTGCCGGGAGAAATGATATTCAGAGAGGAATTAGCTCCCGTGCCGTAGCTCGAAAAATACTCGGAAACAGGTCCTGCTTCAAACGGTGAAGAAATGCCCGAGCTTTGTCCGATGTTGTTCAGGAAGTTGTAGAAATCGCTGTAATCAAAGCCCTCTCTGACGGGAGCAAAGCTGTTTGCGATAAGCGCGCAGGCTGTGAATAGCGCTGCTGCCCAGCAAGCCGAAGCAAGATATTTTGAGTAGAAAATCCCGTTCATCTGCGCGCGTTTCAAAATGGCTGCCTTTGCCGCCCGATTTCGGAATTCGCGCTCTTCCTTGCGGGTGTCCGAGCGAAAGCTCCCGAAAAAGCCTTTTTTGATTGCCGCGCCCTCGGAATAGGTTTTTGTCAGGGAAATCGCACCGATATAAAGAGCCGCAGCTGGGATTATCCAGAAATTGAACTCGAAATTTCCCGCAACAGCAACCGGCGCATTAAGCAGGATAAACAGTATAAAAGACGGGTAAATAAACGGCTTTCTGAACATACAGGCAGCCGTGATTAACGAGAAAACGCACAAAAACGAGCACACTCCGAGCAGTACTCCGTCCGCGCAGGGAGGGTAGGTTTCAAGGAGCTGAGAAGGTGTGTGGAACGTGAACTTTTCCGTGTAGAACATCACGCCGTTCATTCGCATTATTATTAAGTCCGTGAAATAAGAAATGCGTTCCCACAGACTTGCGTGGTTGAAAAAGATGACAATACTGCTGAAAAACGCAAAAACGGGTATTGCAATTTTCTTTTTCACCACGCTGAAAACCGCGCAGAAAAACAGGCAAAAAAGCGAGCAAATTCCTGCAGCCGCCCACATATTCACGGGCATTTTGTATTCGTTTATCAGAAAAAGCGAGGCGCACACGCAAAGCGCAGTGCAATACAGCGATTTTTTCAGCGTCTGTACAATCGCCGACGGCTTTTTTCCGTAATATCTGTCATAAACAAGAACTGTCCCCGATTGTTTTTTTGTTTTCATATTACTCCGATTTGATTAAATATTCTTGAAGATGTGTATTCCGTGTTTTTTGAGAGAGTCGTTTACATAAGCGTAACGCATATTTTCCCACTGGTTGTAGTCCTTGAAGCCGTCAAATTTAACTCCGCCTTTTATCTGTACCACAACAGCCGCGTTAAACAGCGGAGAAACGTTCCAGAGATAATTTATGCCCTGCCGTGAGGCTTTGAGCTGAGCTACGTCGCTTTGCTTTATATTTTTCGGGCAGAGAATTCTCGTGAGCGGCTGCTCGTCGAGAGTCGGCGTCTTTACGTTCACGCTGTCAAAACAGCCCTGAAGAGCGTCGCGAACCGAGCTTTTCGCGCCGAAATATTCACAGAAATCGTTGTATCCCATAAGCAAAAATCCACCGAAGCATCTTGCCGCAAGATTTACTATTTCGGCGGCAAATTTCGCGTCGTTTTCGCCCGCGTCCAGCATTTTCATCTTCTTGAAAGCAAGCGTTCTCGTGGTTTCGGGAACTTCCTCGACAAGCTTATCCAGCTTTTCAAGTACTTTCGGTGTGTTCACCTCAAACGCTTCCTTTATGCAGCTTTCCTCAGAGCTATCAAAATGCGCGAGAAACTCCGACGCGTCAAGCGAGAAAATCTTGACTTTTTCCGAGAGTGTGTTTTCGGCATATTCGTTCAGACGGTCATAAGCGTCCGTGTAGAATTTCAGCATTGTATCAACGGTTTTCTGCTGTTTGAGGAAATTCGTGTACTCCAAAACCGACGAAATATACAGCCTCAGCGCATTTCCCGCCATAAGCGAGGGTGTGCTTTTGAGCTTGCGGTAATCGCTCTGCAAAAGCCGTTCCTCGCGCTCCATCTGGTCGTCGATATCATCTTTTTCGGTTTTGGTGCGGCTAATCAGAGTTTTCAGCTCCGACAAACATTTTCTTACAATTTCCGTTGCACAGAACGGACCTTTTTCAAAGTGATTGAGCGCGTCATCGCAGGCAGAAATCACGCTTTCGACAGCCTCAGGCAGCACGATTTCCGCTCCCTCTTTAACAAGCCGCGCGTATTCGTCAACCTTTTCGGTGATGTACTTCTTGCTTGCGTCGCCGCCTTTTTTCAGCGATTTCATCGAGAAAAGCGGGTTGTACTTCTCGTCAAATTCTATTTTCGGGATTACTCCCGCGCGAGAGGCGAGAAGCATTGCGTCGGGTGTGATTTTGCTGGTGACAATTCCGAGCTGCATTTGCCCGACGGTGTTTTGCCTGAGGTATCCGCAAAGACTTGAAAACAGCTTTACAGAAAGGTATGAAACGATTTTTCCGAGCGGAATTTCCATTCCCGAAACATTATACGCGAGATATCTGAACGAATGCGAGCTGTTTTGTCCGAGCATATTGTAGGACAGAACCCTGTCCGCGTCGTCGTCCTTTTTGTAGATGAATTCTCCCGATGAAAGCAGTTTTTCCGCAGCCGCGGCAAGCGTTTTTTCATAGGTGTTTTCCGCCGAGGCAATATAGCAGGCATTAAACGGGGGTTTATCCGAGGTTACCTCAAAAGCGCCCGTGTATTTCTGGGAAAATTTCGCTTTGCGGCTCTGAAACGCGTCAAGCTCGCCCTTTGTGATAATCGTGTTCGCGTAGTAATTCGCAAGGTCGCGCGCGTCTTTTTCAAAAAGCTGCGCAGTATCTCCGACAAACATCAGCGAGTTGATTTTTACGGGGAAATTCAGGGTTTTGAACAGCGACGTGAGGATATATCCGAGGTCAACTACAGTTCCTCCGAAAAACGGGTCGCCCATATTTCCGACAACAGTTATTTCAAGCGGATTTTCACTCTTGGAAAAGTGGTTTATCAGCTCGTCAAGTCGGTTGAGCAGAGTGCCTATGTAGTGAAACAGCGCAATTCTGCCGCACTGACGCTTCTGAAGACCATATTTCGGAACGTCGGGCTTGTAGTTTTTAAGTCCCATATCATACCATTCCAGCGCTTGCGGCGAGAGAAGGTCGGGGTTGTCGAGGTAACGGTAAATTGCCTCCTCGGGATTAATCGCGATTTTTTCGTTCTCCGAAAGCACAGAGCCGCAAAGCTCCGCATTTTCAAGATATTCCTCCAGACCGAACGCAAGATAACGGATATTGTTGGTTTTTGCGTCAAAGCGGTTTTCGGCGGTGTGCTTTGCCCGCAGAAGGCAGTCAATGCCGTTTTTTCCGACGCCGATTATCAGCAGCCGGTTCATTCCGAGCATATTTTTCTCACCGTCGTACAGCTTCAATATTCTGTCGGGTCTGAGCCATTCAACTTGCTTTTGAATATCCACGATTATTTACCTTCTTTGTCAATAGTTTTAAGTCAACACCGCACAATTAACAGCTAACGCTTTTGCCGCACGCTTGCTTGCATCTTTTCCGTCATCTTGCACAAATTTCGCTTGACGGGCGTCAGCCCGCCTGCGCTCAATTTGTACAACCTGACGAAAAATCTGACTGCACAATCGCACGACAATAATTATGCGGTGTTGCCTTAATTGCAGATTATCAGTTAAGAGAATTTATATCGGCAAGCGCAAGCTCAATTGTCAGGATATCGGGCTGTGCGTCGTCGCTTTGTGAGAGCGCTGAGCCGAGATAAGCGAAAACAGCGTCGTTTGTTTCGGAGCTGAAGCAGTAGTTTTCTTCGGGAACCGCAGTCAGCCCGTTTGCACGCATTTTTGCGAGAACATTTTCGGTATCGTCGGTTTCATTTTGACGGGAAGCAATCCTGCCGCAGTTTATAAAGCAGGCGGCTCCTTTTATGTTTTTCGCGCCCTTCGGCACAAGAAAACCGTCGCAGCTTGCCGCGCAGAAATAAACTTCGCTTTCATCGCTTCGCGGAATGGGAACAACGCCGTAGGTTTTCCCCGAGTCGATTTTCAGAAGTTCCTCATAGCTCTCGTCGTCAATCAGCAAGAATGCCGCGCGCCCGTTGATAATCTTGTCGTAGCCCGTGAAATTCTCGGTGAGCATTTTCTTTGAGAGCTCGTTTTGCAGGAAATCGAAAACCTCTGTGATTTTCTCTCCGTTAAGATTACACACAAGCTGACCGCTTTCGGACTTTGAGAACACGGTTTCTCCCGAAGCCGAGATAAAGCCGTCCGTTATGAAATCACCGTAAATTCCAACTCCGCCCATAGCCCCGCAGAATGTTTTCGCGGCGCTTACAAATTCGCTTCTCGTCCATTTGTTTTCATAGAACAGCTTTTCGGGGTCGGGTATTCCGAGCGTTGAAAAGCGTTCCTTGCAGTACACTAGAAATCTCGGAGCAGCTGTCACGGTTTCGGGGTAGAAGAAGTGATTTCCGTTATAGCTGTAATAATCAATATACGGAGCGTATTCTTCCCATTGAGGAGCGCTTCTGTCAAGATATTTCGTCAAATCCTCGTAATAATTTCTCGACATAAGGTAAGGATAGCTGTTCGGGAGCTTGTCGGTAAGGTCGGGAGAACGGTCCGAGGAGATTTTCTCCGAAAGCGCGTCGGCAAGACGATATTCCGAGCAGTATTCGCGTATCAGCATATCCGACTCGGAATAATCCGCGGCAAATGTCTTTTTGTAAATCGAAAGCGCTTCCGAGCTTTTTAAATCGCGCCGTCCGAGATAGGTCAAAACGGGAGTGTCGGGCTGGATTTCGGGGAAATAGTCGTCGAAAGGCAGCGAGCTTTCCGTTTGCTCGTCGTCAATGACCGCCGAATTGTACGAGCTGGTTTCGCTTTTGTTAGAAACCGTGCTGCACCCGCATAACAGCGCAGCCGATATCAGCAGTAAAATTCGTTTTTTCAGAGCTTTCTCCTCCTTTCCGACAAATTATAGTTATACTTATTATACCATATTTTTTGCATTAAGTCAATAAAGTAAATACAAAATATTCGATTTTTGCGATAAAGGTTGACAAAATATAGGAAATATGCTAAAATAACAAAGGGTGATTTTGTGGAATATGTAATAGGCTTCGGGCTGATTGCCGTGCTTATGCTTTGCCTTGGTTTCGGGCTTGCCGATATAGGAATGCTTCTTATGTGGATTTTAGCGGGCGCGATTGTGTTAACGGCGCTGTTTTTTGCTGCGGCTCTGTTCCTGCTGATTTTGTCAAAGCCCGTCAAAGCCGAGTTCCTGCGGCTTGACGACGCAAAACGCTTTCCGTCGGCGATTTATCGCGTCGGTGACGGGGAGTTCCGGAATATCTTCCCGAGTGAAACAATGATGAAAAAGAAGCTGTACGTTGAGGGTAAGCGGAAAAGGGTGCTGAAAAGCAGGATTTTTCGCTTTGTTATCGACGGAAACGCTCTTGCGACAATAATTATCGGAGCTTTGGTATTTATTCCGTCTGCGGTTGGGACAATAATGTGGATAATTGATTTTCTGCGCTGATTAAAGGAGAAATTATGAGCAATATAACCTATGACTACATCAAAACAAACAGCGATGTTCAGACGTATATAAAATTTGCCGATGAAGCGCTCTCGGCAATCGGCTACACCGAGCACTCAAAGGCTCACGTCGAGCGTGCCGCGACAAACGCGTTTATGATTTTGAACACGCTCGGCTATGACGCGAGAACCTGCGAGCTTGCGCAGATTGCCGCTTATCTTCACGATATCGGCAATGTCGTGAACCGCGTCGGTCACGCGCAGACGGGAGCTGTTATGGCATTCCGCCTGTTGGATAATCTCGGAATGCCCGCTGAGGAGATTTCGCGGGTGATTTCGGCTATCGGCAACCACGACGAGGGCAGCGCTTCTCCCGTGACGCCGATTGCGGCTGCGCTGATAATCGCGGACAAGTCCGATGTCCGCAGAACGCGCGTCCGCGGTGAAAACGGGCAGCCGTTTGTCCCGAGCAGCGAAAACCTTGCCGCAGATATCCACGACCGCGTGAATTACGCCGTGGAAAGCTCCGAGCTGATGTTCACAAACGACAACAAGGAGCTTATTCTCAGCCTCAAAATCGACCTGAAAATCAGCTCCGTTATGGAGTATTTCGAGATTTTCCTCTCCAGAATGAGCGTCTGCCGTACCGCGGCACACTCTCTCGGGGTAACCTTCGGAGTGGTTATAAACAACTCCAGAATACTGTAATTATGCCGATTTTGAAAAAATTTAAAAAACCCCTTGCAATTTCGGAAGAATTATAGTAAAATAAGAATAAGGGTTTGTTTGCGGCTTTATGTGTGAAAATACCATTTTTTGACAGGAGAACAAAGCGATGTTTTGGAAAAAGTGTTTATCTTGCGGAATATCGGGTTATTTTTACGGAATAGTTGCACAAAAAACCGTTTTTTAGCTGTATTGCATTATACAGCTATTTTTATTTGAAATCAATTTGAAAGGAAGTTTTGATATGGCAAAAAAGGTTGCGGTTATTATGGGCAGCGACAGCGATTTGCCCGTTGTTAGAAAGGCGCTTGATAAAATCAAGAGCTTCGGTCTGGAGTATGAGTGCAGGATTATGTCCGCGCACAGAACTCCCAGAGCGGTGTGCGAGTTCGCGGAAAAGGCAAGAGGGAACAACTTCGGAGTTATAATCTGCGCTGCGGGTATGGCGGCTCACCTCGCGGGAATTGTTGCGGCTCACACGACCCTTCCCGTTATCGGTATTCCGTGCTCGGGCAAGAATTTCGACGGTCTTGACGCGCTTTTGTCCACTGTTCAGATGCCTTCGGGCATTCCCGTGGCAACGGTTGCGGTTGACGGTGCGGAAAACGCGGCTATTCTTGCGGTTGAGATACTCGCTCTCAGCAACGAGGCTCTCGAAGCGCAGCTCAGCATTGAAAAGCGCAAGATGATTGAGAAAATCAACGAAAAGGACAGAAAGCTTCAGGAGCAGCTTCAGTCCGAGGATTAAAAATTAATCGGCTTTTGCCGTAAAACGAAAATAAAAAGGAGAAATTGTTATGAACTGCACAAAAAAGGAACAGCTTTACGAAGGAAAGGCAAAGAAGGTTTTCGCAACCGATAACCCTGACTACGTCATTGTTGACTACAAGGACGACGCGACCGCTTTCAACGGCGAGAAGAAAGGCACAATCGTAGGAAAGGGCGTCATCAACAACAAGATGACAAACTTTATGTTCAGCCTGCTTGAAAAAGAGGGCGTTCCCACTCACCTTGTTGAAGAACTTTCCGACAGAGAAACGCTTGTAAAGAAGGTTGAAATCGTTCCGCTTGAGGTTATCGTAAGAAACGTTGCTGCAGGCAGCTTCTCGAAGAAGCTCGGTATCGCAGAGGGAACTCCTCTCAAGTGCCCGACTCTTGAGTTCAGCTACAAGAACGACGACCTCGGTGACCCGTTTATCAATGATTACTATGCGCTCGGTCTTGGTCTTGCAACCAAAGAGGAAATCGATGAAATTGCAAAGTATGCGTTTAAGGTGAACGAGTTTATGCTTGGCTTCTTCAAGAAACTCAACATCGATTTGATTGACTTCAAGATTGAGTTCGGTCGTTTCCACGGCAAAATCCTGCTCGCAGACGAGATTTCTCCCGATACCTGCCGCTTCTGGGACTCCACAACTCACGAGAAGCTTGACAAGGACCGTTTCCGTCGCGATATGGGCGGCGTTGAGGACGCGTACAACGAGATTATGAAGAGAATTATGTCAGCGAAATAATTCTGCAAAAATAAAGAAAAAACTCGGAATGTGGTGAAATAAATGGGCGGATTTTTTGGAGCGGCTTTGAAAAGAAGCTGCGTTGAGGATGTTTTTTTCGGAACGGATTATCATTCTCATCTGGGAACAAGACGCGGCGGTATGACCGTGTATTCTCCCGAAAAGGGCTTCCAGAGGGGAATTCACAGCATCGAAAATTCCCCGTTCAGAACAAAATTTGAACATGATATCGAGGGTATGTCGGGAAATATCGGCATCGGCTGCATAAGCGATACCGACCCGCAGCCCATTCTCCTGCGGTCAAAGCTCGGCAGCATCGCCGTGTGCAATATCGGTATCATCAACAACTCGGACGAGCTTTGCGATGAGTTTTTCGACAGCAGGCTCGCAAGCTTTGAAACTATGAGCAGCAGCAAGGTAAACTCCTCGGCACTTATCGGCGCGCTGATTGCTCAAAAGGACAGCTTTGCAGAGGGTATTCGCTATGCGCAGGACAGGATTGACGGCACAATGTCGCTGCTTATCCTCACGGAAGACTGCATTATCGCGGCGCGCGACAAGTACGGTCGTTTGCCTATAATTATCGGAAAGAGCGACGACGGATACTGCGTTTCGTTCGAGAGCTTCGCTTTCCAGAAGCTCGGATATAAGACCTATCGTGAGCTTCAGCCTGCGGAAATCGTTAAAATTACCTCGGACAGCGTTGAGGTTATAGGCGAGGGCAATCCGGACGCGCTGCGTATCTGCACGTTCTTGTGGACTTATTACGGCTACCCGAATTCGGTTTACGAGGGCGTAAACGTTGAGGTAATGCGTGCAAGAAACGGTCAGATTATGGCTGAGTACGATATCGAAAACGGAACGCTTCCCGATGTTGATTACGTCTGCGGTGTGCCTGACTCCGGTATTCCTCACGCAATCGGCTATGCAAACCGCAGCGGTATCCCGTTTGCAAGACCTTTTATAAAGTACACTCCCACCTGGCCGCGCAGCTTTATGCCGCAAAGTCAGGCGATGAGAAACAAAGTCGCGAAGATGAAGCTTATTCCCGTTCACGAGCTTATCGAGGGAAAGAAGCTGCTTTTCGTTGACGACAGCATTGTCAGAGGCACGCAAATGCGCGAAACCGTTGAGTTCCTCTACGAGAACGGCGCGAAGGAGGTTCATATGCGCTCGGCTTGCCCGCCGATTATGTACGGCTGCAAGTACCTGAATTTCTCGCGCAGCACCTCCGAGCTTGACCTTATCGCGCGCAGAATTATTCACGAATACGAAGGCGAGGAGGGCGTAAAATACATACGGGAATACGCCGACTCCAAAACCGAACGCGGCAAGCGCCTCAGAGATGAAATCTGCCGTCGCTTGAAGCTCACTTCGCTTGAATTCCAGTTCCTCGAAGGCACGGAAAAGGCAGTCGGACTTCCCGAATGTAAGCTGTGCACCTACTGCTGGAACGGTAAACAGGATTAATTTACAGATAGATAAATATAAAAGGTGTGCGGGACAGGAAAGGATATGATTTTTTGTCCGGAAATCTTCATGAGGAGTGCGGCGTTTTCGGGATTTACTCAAATAAACCCGCGAATGTTGCTTCCTCGGTATATTTTGGATTGTACGCTCTTCAGCACAGAGGCCAGGAGAGCTGCGGCATTGTCGTAAACGAGCGCGGTGTTTTCAAAACACGCAAGGGTGTAGGCTTGGTGAACGAGGTGTTCAACGAGAAGAACCTCAGCGAGTTTGAGGACGGAAAAATTGCAATCGGTCACGTCCGCTATTCGACAACAGGCGGTGTGAACACCGAAAACTGCCAGCCGCTCACGGTTCGGCACGTCAAGGGTTCGCTTGCAATCGCGCACAACGGAAACCTCATAAACGCGCTTGATTTGCGAAGGGAATTTGAGCTTCACGGCGCGATTTTTCACACTACAAGCGACACCGAGGTAATTTCCTACGCGATTACAAGAGAACGTCTGGAGTGCGGGTCTATTCAGCAGGCTGTTGAACGGGCAATGCACCGCATAAAGGGCGCGTATTCGCTTGTGATAATGTCGCCGAAAAAGCTGATTGCTGCGCGCGACCCGAACGGTTTTAGACCGCTTGCGCTGGGTGAACTTCCCGACGGAGAGGGCTGGGTTGTAGCAAGCGAAACTTGCGCGTTTGACTGTATCGGCGCGAAATTTGTCCGTGACATCGAGCCGGGAGAAATCATCGTAATTGATGAAAACGGTCTTGACAGCATAAAAACTCACTGCGGCGGGAAAAGCTCGCTTTGCGTGTTTGAGTTCGTGTATTTTGCGCGTCCCGATTCGGTTATTGAGGGCGCGTCGGTTCACAAGGCAAGACTTCGCGCGGGACATTTTCTCGCGCAGCAGCACCCCGTTGACGCGGACGTGGTTATCGGCTGCCCCGACAGCGGTCTTGACGCGGCGCTCGGTTATTCGCAGGAGTCGGGTATTCCGTACGGCGTCGGCTTTATCAAAAACCGCTACATCGGAAGAACCTTTATTCAGCCGACTCAGGGACAGCGTGAAAATTCCGTTAAAATCAAGCTGAACGTACTTTCCGAAACGGTAAAGGGCAAGCGCGTCGTTCTCGTAGACGACAGCATTGTCCGCGGAACAACCTCGGCGAAGGTTGTAAAACTTCTGAGAAACGCAGGCGCAAAGGAAATTCATATGCGGATTTCTTCGCCGCCTTTTATCAGCGAGTGCTATTTCGGCACTGATATTGACAACAAGAAAAATCTTATCGCAAATCATCACACCGTTGAGGAAATCGCGAAGATTATCGGAGCGGACACGCTCGGATTTCTGAGTCCCGAGAGCGTTGTCGAGATTGCGGAAAACGCGAAATGCGGCTTCTGCAAGGGCTGTTTCACGGGGAAATATCCTATTGATGTTCCCGACGAAATTCCCAAGGATAAATTTGAAACAAAATTTGAAGAATAAACAGCAGCTACTACAAAGGAGAGAAAAATGAACAGTTACAGTGAAAGCTACAAGGCAGCGGGCGTTGATGTAACAGCGGGTTACGAGAGCGTAAAGCTTATGAAGGAAGACGTTGAGCGCACGAAAATCCCCGGCTGCATTTCGGGTATCGGCGGCTTCGGCGGTCTGTTTCAGCCCGATTTGAGCGGAATTTCCGAGCCTGTTATGGTTTCTGGCACCGACGGCGTCGGCACAAAGCTCAAAATCGCTATGCTTATGGACAAGCACGACACAATCGGTATCGACTGCGTTGCTATGTGCGTAAACGACATCATCTGCTGCGGTGCAAAACCGCTCTGGTTCCTCGATTACATCGCAATCGGCAAGAACGTTCCCACAAAGGTAGCCGAGATTGTAAGAGGTGTTGCGGACGGCTGTGTTCTTGCAGGCTGCGCGCTTATCGGCGGCGAAACCGCAGAGCATCCCGGAATGATGCCTGAGGACGAGTACGATATTGCTGGTTACGCGACCGGTGTTGTCGATAAGAAGAAAATTATCGACAGCTCAAAAATCAAGCCCGGCGACGCTATCATCGGTATCGCTTCGAGCGGCGTTCACTCAAACGGCTTCTCTCTCGTTCGCAAGGTGTTCAACCTCAACGAGCAGAAGCTCAAAGCTCTTATTCCCGAGCTTGGAAAATCGCTCGGCGAAACCCTGCTTACACCTACAAAAATCTACGTTAAATCCGTGCTTAATCTGATTGAAAAAGTCCCCGTAAAGGGCATTTCCCACATCACCGGCGGCGGCTTCTACGAGAATATCCCGAGAATGCTCCCCGACGGAATTTCCGCGAAAATCAAGCAGGGAAGCTTCCCCGTACCGCCGATTTTCGACCTTCTTCAGAAAGAGGGCAACATCAGCGAGCACGATATGTACAATACCTTTAATATGGGTATCGGTATGGCGATTGTCGTTGAGCAGGCGGACGCTGAGAAGGCTGTTGAAATCCTTCGCTCTACGGGCGAAGACGCTTTCATCATCGGCTCGACTGTTGAGGGAACCGTAGGCGTTCTGTTCAATACCTGATTGAAATATGGGATTTTTCGCAAACCTTTTCGGCGGGAAAAAGCCGAAAATCAACGCACAAGAGCTTGTTCTCGAAATCACCGAGGACAAGCTGATTGTAAACGGCAAAGCGGTCGATATCCCGTGTCATCTGTCGGTGCTCACGAATATTTTCGGTAAACCGAGAAAGTTTGTTGGAAAAAAGTACGGAAACGTCAATTTCACTTGGGATAATCTGGGAATATACTGTTACACAAAGGGCAACAGCGTTGTCTATTGCATCGGCGTTAAGGTCAACTGCGGCGAGATTTCAACCGATTTAGACCCCAAAACCACTTTCAAAGGTACGCTTACAATCGGCGGTGAACCGTGGGAGGAGTTTATGGCTGGCGGAGAGGATATGGAAGTTGCGCGGCAGAGGGATTTTTGCGGATATTCGCTGTTCAGCGAGTATGCCGATATGGATAACGGCGACAAAAACGGCTTTCACGGCGCGTATTCGGGCGTGGAAATTCAGCTCCCGCTCAACGATTGATTTATATTTTAAGGAGCTGCTATGAAAAATATTGTGGTTCTTGTGTCGGGCGGCGGCACAAATCTTCAGGCGCTTATTGACGCGGAAAAACGCGGCGACATCAAAAACGGCAAAATCACCTGCGTTATCTCCTCGAAAGCGGACGCGTTCGCGATTGAAAGAGCGAAGAAAGCGGATATTCCCGCTGTTGTTATGCCGCGAAAAGAGTACTCAAATTCAAAGGCTTACAGCGAGGCTATTCTCGCGGAGCTGAATAAGCAGAAAGCGGATTTGATTGTGCTTGCAGGATTTATGACAATTCTCGACGAATGTGTCACAAAAGCGTATCCCTACAAGATTATCAACGTTCACCCCGCGCTTATTCCGAGCTTTTGCGGCGAGGGATATTACGGGTTGAAAGTACACGAGGCGGCTCTTGCATACGGTGTGAAAATCTCGGGCGCGACGGTACATTTTGTCAACGAAAAAGCCGACGCAGGCGCGATTATTCTGCAAGGCGCGGTTGATGTCGCAAATGACGATACCCCCGAATCGCTTCAACTGAAAATTATGCAGAATGTGGAGTGGAAGCTGCTTCCGAAGGCGGTTTCGCTGTTCTGCGAGGACAGGATTACCGTTAAAGACGGGAAGGCATATATTGACTTATAAAACGGACTCAGGAGGTTTTTATGATTACACTTGACAAGGAACTCAATTCACTTGCTTATCACGGCAGGGGAATTGTTATCGGCAGAAGCGGCAAAAATGCTGTTATCGCGTACTTTATTATGGGCAGAAGCGAGAACAGCCGCAACCGCGTTTTCGTTGAGGACGGCGAGGGTATCCGCACGCAGGCTTTCGACGAGAGCAAAATGACCGACCCGCACCTTATAATTTACGCTCCCGTGCGTGTTCTCGGCAACAAAACCATCGTCACAAACGGCGACCAGACCGATACCATTTACGAGCTTATGGACAAGCAGATGAGCTTTGAGCAGTCGCTTCGCGGACGCTTTTTCGAGGACGACAAGCCGAACTACACTCCCAGAATTTCGGGTATCGTACACCTTGAAAACGGCTCGATGAACTACGCGATGTCAATCCTCAAAAGTGCAAACGGAAACCCCGATTCCTGCCGCCGCTATACTTTCGCTTACAGCGAGCCGCTTGACGGCGTCGGAAGCTTTATCCACACCTATTCGGGCGACGAAAAGGACGGACGTTTGCCGAGCTTTGAGGGTGAGCCGAAAGAGGTTGTTATTCCCGAGATGAGCATTGACGAGTTCACCGATTTTGTCTGGAAAAACCTCAATTCCGATAACAAGGTTTCGCTTTTCACGCGTTATATCGATATCGAAACAGGCAAGTACGAGAGCAGAATTGTAAACAAGAACAAGTGATGGAGGAAGATTTATGAACGAACTTGAACTCAAATACGGCTGCAACCCCAACCAGAAGCCGTCCAGAATTTTTATGGAAGGCGGCGCGGATTTGCCGATTGAAGTGCTGAACGGCAAGCCCGGCTACATCAACTTTATGGACGCTTTCAACGGCTGGCAGCTCGTCAAGGAGCTCAAAGCCGCTACTGGAATGCCCGCGGCAACCTCCTTCAAGCACGTTTCTCCTGCGGGTGCGGCAATCGGCAGACCGCTCACAGAAACGCTTGCGAAGATTTACTGGGTTGACGATTTGGGAGAGCTTTCTCCGCTTGCGTGCGCTTATGCAAGAGCAAGAGGAGCCGACAGAATGTCCAGCTTCGGCGACTTTATCGCGCTTTCCGATGTCTGCGACGCTTCGACCGCAAGACTTATTCAGCGCGAGGTATCTGACGGTGTTATCGCGCCCGGCTATGACGCGGACGCGCTCGAAATCCTCAAATCCAAGCGCAAGGGTACCTATAACATCATCAAAATCGACCCGAATTACACTCCCGCTCCTATCGAGCGCAAGCAGGTTTACGGAATTACCTTTGAGCAGGGCAGAAACGAGCTTGTCATCAACGACGCGCTTTTCGCGAACCGTCCCACCAAGAACAAGGAAATCCCTCAGAGCGCTCTCGATGACCTCGCAATCGCTCTGATTACGCTGAAATACACGCAGTCCAACTCGGTTGCTTATGCGTCTGGCGGACAGGCAATCGGTATCGGCGCGGGACAGCAGTCGCGTATTCACTGCACACGTCTTGCAGGTCAGAAAGCGGACAACTGGTATCTTCGCCAGTCGCCGATGGTTATGGATTTGCAGTTTGTTGACGATATCAAGCGCGCAGACCGCGACAACGCGATTGACGTTTATATCGGCGATGAGTATATGGACGTGCTTGCTGAGGGTGAGTGGCAGAAGATTTTCAAGGTTAAGCCCGAGGTGTTCACAAAGGAAAAGAAGCGTGAGTGGCTTGATACGATGTCCGACACGGCTCTCGGCTCGGACGCGTTTTTCCCGTTCGGCGACAACATCGAGCGTGCTCATAAGAGCGGTGTTAAGTATATCGCTCAGCCCGGCGGTTCAATTCGCGATGATAATGTTATCGAGGTTTGCGACAAGTACGGCATTGCGATGGCATTCACGGGAATTCGTCTGTTCCACCACTGATAAATTCGATAATAAAACGCGCCTCCCGAAAAGGAGGCGCTTGTTTTACTTGCATTTCGCGTGATTGAACCGCGAAGCGAAAAAAGTCTTTTTGAAATTCTTAAAAACTTTTTCTTCAGAAAAAGTTTTTAAGCCGCCGGAGGCACTCGAGCGCGAAGCGCGACCACTCGCGGCGAAGCCGCGCTACTCCGCGCGAAGCGCGGCAAACACGTTCAAAATCGCTAAAGGGGTTTGGGGGAGAAACGCCTTCAGCGTTTCTGGAAACGAAGAGTTTTTCCCCCAGAGGAAAGGGGTTTCCCCCAACATTTTTTGCGGCTCGAAGCCGCAAAAAATGAAAAGCAGCGCAAAGGGGCAAGGGGTTTCCGCCAAGAATTCTCGTTATCAAAACGCATACAGTGCAAAAAAAGCGGAGAACCGAAATTCTCCGCTTGATTTATTGCATTACGTTAAGATTAAACGCAGCCCTGAGCCTTCATTGCCTCTGCAACCTTCAGGAAGCCTGCAATATTTGCGCCTGCCATATAGTTACCGGGCATACCGTACTCCTTGGAAGCGTTGTCGCACTGCTTGAAGATTTCCTTCATAATGCCGTGGAGCTTCTGGTCAACTTCCTCGAACGTCCAGCTGTAACGAATGGAGTTCTGGCTCATTTCAAGACCGGAAGTAGCAACGCCGCCTGCGTTTGCAGCCTTTGCGGGACCGTAGAGCATCTTGTTTGCGAAGTAAACCTCGATTGCCTCGGGAGTAGAAGGCATATTTGCACCTTCTGCTACTGCGTAAACACCGTTTTCAGCGAGGTTCTTTGCAAAGTCGCCGTTGATTTCGTTCTGAGTTGCGCAAGGAAGTGCAATGTCAGCCTTAATCTTCGCGCCCCAAACGCTGCCCTCGTGGTACTCAGCGTTCTTGTGAGAGGTTCTGCCGACATATTCCTTGATACGTCCGCGCTCAACTTCCTTAATCTGCTTAACAACATCAAGGTCAATTCCGTCGGGGTCGTAGATGTAGCCGTTGGAGTCGGAAACGGTTACAACCTTGCCGCCGAGCTCGGTAGCCTTCTTGGTTGCGTAAATAGCAACGTTACCGGAACCGGAGATGATAACAGTCTGACCGTTGAAGCTCTTGCCGTTAGCCTTGAGCATTTCATCGGTGAAGTAGCAAAGACCGAAGCCGGTAGCCTCAGTTCTTGCAAGAGAACCGCCGTAGGTGAGTCCCTTACCGGTGAGAACGCCTTCAAACTGGTTCTGAATTCTCTTGTACTGACCGAACATATAGCCGATTTCGCGTCCGCCTGTACCGATATCGCCTGCGGGAACGTCGCAGTCAGCGCCAACGTGTCTGTAAAGCTCTGTCATAAAGCTCTGGCAGAAACGCATAACCTCTCCGTCGCTCTTGCCCTTGGGGTCGAAGTCGGAACCGCCCTTTGCACCGCCCATAGGAAGCGTTGTGAGGGAGTTCTTGAAAATCTGCTCGAAGCCGAGGAACTTGATGATACCGCTGTAAACAGACGGGTGAAGTCTGATACCGCCCTTGTACGGACCGATTGCGGAGTTGAACTGGATACGGAAGCCGCGGTTTACCTGAACCTTGCCGTTGTCGTCAACCCACGGAACGCGGAAAATAATCTGTCTTTCGGGCTCGACAATTCTCTCGAACACGCCTGCGTCAACCAAGTCCTGACGCTTATCGGCAACGGGCTGGAGAGTTTCAAAAACCTCGGTTACAGCCTGAATGAACTCGGGCTCGCCGGGATTTCTTTTCTTTACCTTTTCAAGCAAATCTGCAAGATACTGATTTTTCAAAGCCATTGGAATATGTCCTCCTGATAAAAAATTTAGTGCTTTAGCCTACGTTATAGATTATACAACAATCTCCGACAATTTGCAAGAATTATTTTTAATTTTTTCAAGATTTTTTAAAAGGTTTGTTTATTTTTTACAGATGAAATATATTTGATTTGTTAAACATAAACAAAAAACCGCCGTTTGCGAAAATCAAAATGAAGTATGCGAAAAATTTTACTGCACTTTCGCAAGCGAAAATGAAGGATTTTGCAGGAATAAATTTCATAGGAATAAATTACCGCTTTTTTTCATAAATTTTTCACGCATAAACCCTTGACAAGAGTTGTCGAAAACGGTATAATTAGGATAGATATCGGTGAAATTTTGGCTTTGGGGAAAGCCCTTCGCCGTGAAGGACAAGCATTTACAAAAAAGAGAGGTTTTTATGGGGATTTTAAAAAAGCTGAAAGGCTCGTTTCTGACGAAGGCGGGCGCTGTCGTATGTGCAGCGGCTCTGTTGATTGTTCCGTCGGACAATATGATGAGCAAAAACGCTCACGGAAGCTCCTCAATGCAGGATATTCAGGACGAAATCAACAGAATTCAGAAAGAAAACGAAGAGCGTCAGAACAGAATTGACAAATACGGAAACGACATCGCCAACAATGAAGAGGCAATAGGACTTGTTGAACAGCAGATTGACGGCTTGAATGCGGAGATTACATCCAAAGGTCAGCTTATCATAAAGCAGCAGGAAAATATCGAAGCGAAAAAGCAGGAAATCGAAGTTGTCGAGGGCCAAATTTCCGACAAGGAAACCGAAATCGAGAATAAAAAGAACGACATTGCCGAAATGCAGGCGGAGAATCAGCGAAACCTCGATAAATTCGCAAAGCTTGCAAGAGCGCTCTATATGACCGATTCTTCGATCTCGCTTCCGATTTTCAACGGCTCGGACGATTGGTATAATTATTACGTTTATTCGGATGTTGTAAAGAATATCAGCGGTCAGAACCTGAACTTTATGAAGAGGCTTATCGCTTCCATTAAGGAACAGGAGAAGAATATTGACGAGCTCAACGCTGAGATTGACGGTCTCGAAAGGGACAAAAAGGAGCTTCAGGCACAGAAGGAACAGCTTGAAGCGGATATGAAGAAGCTCGACGACGAGAAGAATGTTCTCGAAGCAGACGCCAGCAGCAAGAAGGATTATATGTACGGTCTTGCCGCGGACAACGCTTCGCTGAGGGATAAAATCGACGGTCTTGAATATGATATCGCGGTTTCCAACAGCAAGCTCGACGAGCTTGACAAGGAGCTTCAGCGGCTTATCAGAGAGGCTCAGCAGAACGGCACGGGAAGTCAGGGCGATTACAGCAGCGGCTTCAGGTGGCCTCTTGACCCGCAGTTCCACAGAATTACTACATATTACGGCTATGACCCGTGGAGAAACGGCAATCACGGCGGTATCGACATCGTAGGTTCGGGAGTGCCTGTAGGAAGCGCAAACATCTACACGGTTCAGTCCGGACGAGTAATCAAGGTTTCCAACACCTGCCCGCACGATTACAGCAAGTATTATTCCTGCGGCTGCGGAGGAGGCTGGGGCAACTACATAGTGGTAGACCACGGCGGCGGAGTTTCCACGCTTTACGCGCACTGCCGCAAGATTTACGTCTACGAGGGACAGCAGGTCACAAGAGGCGATGTAATCGGTCTTGTCGGCTGCACGGGCTGGTCCACGGGCGACCACCTTCACTTTGAGGTTCGCGAAAACGGTTATCGCGTAAATCCTCTCGGTGACAAATATCAGTACAGCGATTATTAATAATGTGCACGGGGAACTTCGGTTTCCCGTGTTTTTTCGCAAGATATTGAAATAGCTCTTGACAAAAAAACAAGAATTTGTTATAATAAAGGGAGTTAAAAAAATAGAGCGGGTTTTGCTCTTTTTGATTAGGATTATAAACAGAATTGTTGGAGTGTGGGCAATGGAAAGAATGACAGTCGCAAAGGCAATGACAAAATGCCTTGAAGCAGAGGGAATTACCGATATCTTCGGCTATCCCGGAGCGGCAATCTGTCCGTTTTACGATGAATTGTACAAAAGCGATATAAATCACATTCTCGTGCGCCACGAGGTAAACGCAGGTCACGCGGCTTCGGGCTATGCGAGAGTTACGGGAAAACCCGCCGTGTGCGTTGCCACAAGCGGTCCCGGCGCGCTCAACCTGATTACGGCAATCGCGACGGCTTATATGGACTCCGTGCCTATGGTTATCATCACGGGACAGGTTAACTCCGACCAAATCGGTCGCGACGTCTTTCAGGAAGCCGATATCACGGGTTCTGCCGAGCCGTTTGTAAAGCACAGCTATCTTCTGAAGCGTCCCGAGGACACCGCGGAGGTGTTCAAGAGAGCGTTTTATCTCGCGGGTACGGGCAGAAGAGGTCCTGTGCTGATTGACGTGCCGTGCGATATTCAGAAGGCTGAGATTGATTTCGAGTACCCCGAAACCGTTGATATAAGAAGCTATCGTCCGAGTATCAAGGGCAACGGCTATCAGATAAAGAGAGCCGTTACCGCTATGATGAACGCCGAAAAACCGCTTATTATCGCGGGTGGAGGTCTGTTCACGGGAAACGGCGCGGAGCTTATGAGAACGCTTGCGGAAAAGCTCGACATTCCCGTTATTTCTACGCTTATGGGACTTGGTGCAATGCCCACGGACAGCCCGCTTTATTACGGTATGCTCGGAATGCACGGCTGCGTTTCGGCAAAGTGCGCGGTAAATAACTGCGACACGCTGATTTTGCTCGGAGCACGTCTGAGCGACAGAACAAGCGCACCGATTGCAAGAAACGAAAATCTGACTGTTATACATATTGATATCGACCCCGCGGAAATCGGCAAAACCGTTGAAACAAGCGTGCCGATTGTCGGCGATATAAGCGTGGTTCTGGGGCAGCTTCTCGAACAGGTTGAAACTATCGAGAGCGACAAGCTCCCGCGTCACGACGAGTGGAAAAAACGTCTTGACGAAAGCCGCTTTGACGCGCCGATAAAGCCTGTCGATAAGGGCTTTGTAAACCCGAAATGGTTTATCCGCGAGCTCAACAAGTATCTTCCCAATCGTTCAATTGTTGTCGCTGACGTCGGTGAAAATCAGTTCTGGACGGCTTCTAACATCGAGCTGAAAAACGGGCGCTTGCTGACTTCGGGCGGTATGGGAACAATGGGTTATTCGCTGCCCGCGGCAATGGGTGCAAAACAGGCTGAGCCGAATGCCGAGGTTATCGCGGTTTGCGGCGACGGCTCGTTCCAAATGGAAATGCCCGAGCTTGCGACCTGTGTTCAGCACAATATCGCGGTGAAGGTCATCGTGATGAGAAATAAGTATCTCGGAATGGTTCGCGAGTATCAGACAAACCACTACGGCAACAGACTTTACGCTGTTTCGCTTGACGGCAGCCCGAGCTACACGAAAATTGCAGACGCATACGGTATCGAGAATATGCTGGTTGACAGTGAGGAAAGCGCTGTCGAGGGCATTAAAAGGCTCACTTCTTCGGACAAGCCGTTCTTGCTCGAAGTAGCTGTTCCCGAGCTGCTTGCAACGATTTTGTAAGGCGGAGGTGCGTATATGAAACATACAATTTCCGTTCTGGTTGAAAACCACGCGGGCGTTCTCGCTAGAGTTGCGGGACTTTTCGCGCGGCGCGGCTTTAATATCGACAGCCTTGCCGTTGGTGTAACCGACGACGTAAACGTTTCGAGAATTACAATCGTTGCCGACGGCAGCGACTACACGCTCGAACAAATAGAAAAACAGCTCAACAAGCTGATTGATGTAATCAAGGTCAAGACGCTTGCTCCCGAGAATATGGTTTCGCGCGAGCTTATACTGATAAAGGTAAGCTGCTCTGCGAAACAGCGCTCGGAGATTATCAGCATCTGCGACCTTGCTCACGGGAAAATTTCGGATATTTCGGCAAATTCTATTACAATCGAAATTTCCGACAGCGCGCAGAACCTCAACAATTTCGAGGAGCTGCTCCGTCCTTACGGTATCAAGGAAATCGTCAGAACGGGTACAATCGCAATTCAAAAGGGAGAACAGGCTGTTTCCGTGAGAAACTAATTCGTCCGCAACGCTTAAAAGCGCTACAAATATTATTATAAAAGGAGATTTTACCAATGGCTAATTTGTATCATTTGGAGGACTGCAATCTGTCGCTTCTCGACGGCAAGACCGTTGCAATTATCGGTTACGGTTCTCAGGGTCACGCTCACGCTCTTAACCTCAAGGACAGCGGTGTAAAGGTTATCATCGGTCTTTACGAGGGTTCCAAGAGCTGGAAGAAGGCTGAAGCAGCAGGCTTTGAGGTTTATACATCTGCTGAGGCTGCAAAGAGAGCCGACATCATTATGATTTTGATTAATGATGAGCTTCAGGCTAAGCTCTACAAGGAGAGCATTGAGCCGAACCTTGAAGAGGGCAATATGCTGATGTTCGCTCACGGCTTCAACATTCACTTCGGCTGCATCAATCCTCCCAAGAACGTTGACGTTACAATGATTGCTCCCAAGGCTCCCGGCCACACTGTAAGAAGTGAGTTCCAGGCAGGCAAGGGTACTCCCTGCCTTATCGCTGTTGAGCAGGACTACACCGGCAGAGCAAAGGACCTCGCTCTCGCTTATGCAGCAGGCATCGGCGGCGCAAGAGCAGGCGTTCTCGAGACTACATTCAGAGTTGAAACCGAAACCGACCTGTTCGGTGAGCAGGCTGTTCTCTGCGGCGGCGTTTGCGCTCTTATGCAGGCAGGCTTCGAGACTCTCGTTGAAGCAGGCTATGACCCCAGAAACGCTTACTTCGAGTGCGTTCACGAGATGAAGCTCATCGTTGACCTCATCTACCAGAGCGGCTTCTCCGGAATGCGTTACTCCATCTCCAACACCGCTGAATACGGCGACTACATCACCGGTCCGAAGATTGTTACCGAGGACACCAAGAAGGCAATGAAGAAGATTCTTGCTGATATTCAGGACGGTACTTTCGCGAAGGACTTCCTGCTTGATATGAGCGACGCTGGTATGCAGACTCACTTCAAGGCTATGAGAAAGCTCCACGCTGAGCACCAGCTCGAGCAGGTAGGCGAAGAAGTTCGCAAGCTCTACAGCTGGAACAACGAAGAGGACAAGCTCATCAACAACTGATAACTTTTCCGATATTCAAGCCGCTTTTCTTCGGGAGAGCGGCTTTTCGGTTTATATTGTAATATAATATTTTCGCCCGAGCGATTTCACGTTCGGGCAGTTTTTTGCGTAAAACTACTTGAATTTTCCCACAATATATAGTATAATAAAAATAAGTATTGCACATCGGAGGGAGCTATGGATAATTTTTATCAGGTTGATATTTACACGTCGAGCGAGGCGATTGACGGGATAACGGGCGCGCTTCAGGATTACGGCGTGACGGGTTTTATCATCAAGGACGGCGCGGATTTTGAGGACTTTCTTGCGGATAAAAACGCGAATTGGGATTATGTTGACGACAGTCTTATGGAGCTCAAAAACGCAGAGCCTTGTATCACGGTTTACGTTCACGAAAACGCTCAAGGACGTGAAACTCTTGAAGCAATTCGTGCGCTTGTCGAGAGCTATAAGGCGAAAAATTCCGACGGATTTTACGGAAATATCCGAATGGAGCTCGCAAACGTCAAGGAAGAGGATTGGGCAAACAACTGGAAGAAGTACTACAAGCCGTTTCGCGTGGGAAAAAGCCTTGTGATAAAGCCTTCGTGGGAGAATGTTGAGCCGAAATCGGGCGACAAAATCCTTGAAATCGACCCCGCTTCGACCTTCGGCACGGGACAGCACCACACCACAAAAATGGTTATGGAAACGCTTGAAACCGTGATAAAAGGCGGGGAACGCGTGCTTGACCTCGGCTGCGGAAGCGGAATTTTGTCGATTGCGGCGCTGCTGCTCGGGGCAAGCGACGTCACAATCTGCGATATCTTTGAAAATGCCGTGAAAACCGCGTCCGAGAATATCGAGAAGAACAATTTTACCGCCGAGAAATACCGTGCGTTTTGCGGTGATATTATCAGCAATTCTGAGCTTCGCGGGAAAATCGGCGTGGGATATAACGTAATCTGTGCGAACATTGTCGCGGATGTTATAATTGGAATGAGCGGGCTTTTCGCGGATTTCCTTGCCGAAAACGGTGTGCTTATCGTATCGGGAATTATCGACGAGCGACTGGACGAGGTGCTCGAAGCACTTTCGAAAAACGGCTGGAAGAAGGTTTCCGCACTGAATGAAGAGGGCTGGAACTGCGTTTTGCTTTCGCGCTGACATTTTGCTCGGTTTCTGCATATAGTGCAGAAAAGGGGGCGGAATTATGCAGTTTCTGTACGTTTTCGGGCTGATGTTTCTGGCAATTTTCGGGGCTGCTATGCTTGCCGAAATATTCTGCAAGGCGATTTTCAGAAGCACGCTCAGGGCTATTGACATCTATGTCAAGCCTTCGGAGGACTTGGAAGAATTTATCGAGCACGCCCGAAAAAGCGACATCATCGGCGAGATTAACATAATTGACGGCGAGAGGGACGAGCAGGCGGTTTTGCTTGCGGAGAAATATGATAACGTGCATTTGTGCGCGGATTTGGTGAAAAAGATTGACTGAAACTAATTTGCAGTGCCTGACGGGCGGCGTCGAGGGCGTAGTGTACTACAACGAGGACAGCGGCTATATCGTGCTTGATATGGACGTTGACGGCGAGCTGATAACTGCTGTCGGGAATATGGGCGACGTGCGCGAGGGTGAACAGCTCACGCTGTACGGCGAATATATCACAAACGCGAAATACGGCAGACAGTTCAAGGTCGAGATTTTCGAGAGATATCTGCCGTCTGACGTCAACGCGTTTCGGAAGTATCTCGGCTCGGGTGTAATCCGTGGTATCGGACCGTCAATGGCGAAAAAAATAGTCGAGGCTTTCGGTGATAAAACGCAGGAAATTCTCGAAAACGACCCGCAGCAGCTCTCGGTTATCAAGGGAATTTCATCGGAGCGCGCGTTTGAAATAGGACAGGAATTTCACAATATCACGGGACTTCGCAAAGCAATGACGTTTTTCTCGAAGTACGGGATTGCTCATTCTTTTATCGCGGCGGCTTGGAAATTTTACGGCGGCGAGCTTACGGGAGAGGTCGGGAAAAACCCATATCTGATGTGCGAAAGCGGCATTGAGCTGCCGTTTCCCGAAGCGGAGAGAATTGCCGCTGATTTGAATTTTCCCGCAGACAGCCTTTACCGTCTTGCCGCGGGAGTTTTGTGGCAGCTGCGGCTTGCGGCAAACGACGGAAATACCTGCGTGCGGGAAAACGTGCTTTGCTCAGAGGTTACGCAGTCGCTTTATATTGATGTGAAACAATACACCGAAGCGCTTGAATTTCTCAAAGAGCGCGGTGATATCATCGATTTTGACAAGCTCGGAGAGCGCGTGATTTACCTTTCGGAGTACTATGACGCGGAGTGTTATATCGCGGACAAAATTGCCGATATGATAAAGCATTCAAGAGGCGAGGAAACCGACTTTTCCGAGGAAATCGAGGGTGTTGCCTGGACGACGGGCATTGAGTACGAGGAGCTTCAGAAAAAGGCGATAAACGGCTGTATGAACAACCGCGTCTTTATCCTCACGGGCGGTCCCGGCACGGGAAAAACAACCACGCTGAATGCTGTCATCGAGCTTTGCCGGCAGCGCAAGCAGAGAATTAAGCTTGCGGCTCCCACGGGACGCGCAGCAAAGCGTGTTTCCGAGCTCACGGGAGCACCCGCACAGACGATACATAGATTGCTGGAAGTCGATTTTGCCGCAGGGGGAAACTGCTTCAAGCGAAACGAGGAAAACCCGCTTTCCTGCGACGTGCTGATAATTGACGAGATGTCTATGGTGGACGCGCAGCTTTTTGCTTCGCTTCTGAAAGCGGTGAAAACGAGCACGCGGCTGATTATGGTAGGCGACAGCAATCAGCTCCCTTCGGTCGGCGCGGGAAATATACTTCACGATTTGATTGACAGCAAAAAAGTGCCGACAGTCGAGCTTGTCGAGATTTTTCGTCAGGCTGCGCAGAGCCTTATCGTCACAAACGCGCACAAGATTATCAAGGGCGTGTATCCCGAGCTCAACGACAGAAAAAACGACTTTTTCTTTATGTACTCGGACAGCGAGGAAGCGACGCTTCGGCTTGTCGTTGACCTTTGTGCGAGGCGGCTTCCGAAAAGCTACGGCTATGACGCGCTTGACGATATACAGGTGCTTTGCCTGTCGAGAATAGGCACGCTCGGCACGGGAAACCTCAACAAAGAGCTTCAGCTTGCGCTTAACCCGCCGTCAAAGGACAAGCGCGAGATGAATTTTCTGAACACGCTTTTCCGTGACGGCGACAAAATTATGCAGACGAAGAATGATTATGACGTTGAATGGCGGCGCGGCGCAGAAAAATCGCACGGCGTATTCAACGGCGATATCGGAAAAATTTCCGACGCGGACAGGGTAAATTCCCGCTGTATAATCGACTTTGACGGCAGAAAAGCGTTTTATGACGGCGAGATGCTGAAAAAAATCGAGCACGCCTA
This sequence comes from Oscillospiraceae bacterium, assembly GCA_017847835.1. Lineage (GTDB taxonomy): Bacteria > Bacillota > Clostridia > Oscillospirales > Ruminococcaceae > CAG-115. Next base: position 63,411 of record JAGASH010000007.1, on the reverse strand, counting down.
CGCAGTGACCGTTCACAAAAGTCAAGGAAGCGAGTATCCTGCGGTGATTATTCCGCTTCCGAACAGAATGGACAGGCTTTCGTACAGGAACTTGCTGTATACGGCGGTAACGCGCGCGAAAAAAACGCTTATCATTATCGGCACGGAAAACAAAATCCGTGAAATGGTGGACAATAATCGCAGAACAGAGCGCTGTTCGCGGCTGAAAGAAATGCTAGAGGACTATTTTGATTAAATCTGTCAAGCTATACGAATATTTGCGCAGGACGGTTTCGGTTCTTGCACCGAACCGCTGTCCTTTTTGCGGGGACGTAATCGAAGCGGAAAAGTATTACTGCGAGCGCTGCTTTGAGTATCTGCCGTTCGTGGAAAAAGAGCCCGAGCCGTCCGAAAACGTTTCGCGGCTGATTGCGTGCTGCTATTACCGTCACCGCGCGCGAAAAGCGGTTTTACAGCTAAAATACGGCTGCTTGGTTTACCCGTCGGACGCTTTTGCGCTGATGATTTCCGAGAAGCTCTCGGGTATTTCCGCGGACTTGATTGTGCCCGTTCCGAGCAGCCGAAAAAGCATAAAATCCCGCGGATTTGCAACTGCCGAGCTTATCGGGAAAACGGTTTCGCTGAGGACGGGAGTGCCTATGGTGAAAGCTCTCGGAGCAAACCGCGATAAAAAGGAGCAGAAAGGGCTAAGCGCGAAAAACCGTCTGATAAACGCACAAAGCGCGTTTTTCGTGAAAAGCGGCTTCGATATCGCAGGGAAAACCGTGATTTTGCTCGATGATGTTTGTACAACGGGCGCGACGCTTTCGGCTTGCGCAGGGCTTTTGCTTGAAGCGGGAGCAGACGAGGTAATCGCAGCGGTTTTCGCGAAAACCGTGAACTGCGGGAATATCGAACTCACGCGAAAAAAGTACAGGCTGCGCGGTTGATTTTTTGCAGGAAATGTGTTATAATAAAATATACGAGTAAAATTTAGAGGATTTGTATGACAATCAGAATTTCTAATGAAGAAACGGCAAAACAGCGTGAATTTGCTCAGAAGGTCCGCGAGATAAATCAAAAGCTCGAAACCCCTCCGACAGCGCACGTTCACACCTTCGGCTGTCAGCAAAACGTGAGCGACGGTGAAAAAATCAAGGGTATGCTCGCGGAAATGGGATATGGTATTGTTGGCGAGCCGGACGGCGCAGACGTGATTATCTTCAACACCTGTGCTGTTCGCGAAAATGCCGAGGACAGAGTTTTCGGCAACCTCGGTGCTCTCAAACACGAAAAGCGCCGCAACCCGAACGCAATTATCGCGGTTTGCGGGTGTATGGTTGAGCAGGAGCACATCACCGAGCGCATCAAAAAGAGCTTTCCGCACGTCAGCCTTGTTTTCGGCACAAACGCTCTGTACACGCTCCCCGAGCTGATTTACGGTCAGCTTACCGAGCGAAATCGCGTGTTCTCCGTACCGAAAAGCGACGGTGTTATTGCCGAGGGAATACCGCTTCGCCGCGAGAGCAAAATTCTGGCTTCAATCCCGATTATGTACGGCTGCAACAACTTCTGCAGCTATTGTATCGTCCCGTATGTGAGAGGCAGAGAGCGTTCGCGCGAGATGAACGATATCGTGAACGAGGCGAAAACGGCAATTGAAAACGGTGCGAAAGAGCTTCTTCTGCTCGGTCAGAACGTAAATTCCTACGGTAAGGAACACGGAACGAGCTTTGCCGAGCTTTTGCGCAAAATCAACGCGCTCCCTGGGGAATTTCGGATTTGCTATATGTCGAGCCACCCGAAGGACGCAACGCGCGACCTAATCGACGCGATTGCCGAGTGCGAGAAGGTAACAAGGCATTTTCATCTTCCCGTGCAGAGCGGCTCAACGAGGGTTTTGCGGGAGATGAACCGAAAATACACTCGCGAGGATTATCTTGAAATCGTGGATTATATACGCGAGAAAATTCCCGACGCGGCGCTCACTTCGGACATTATTGTCGGCTTTCCCGGAGAAACGCGCGAGGATTTTGAGCAAACGCTTTCGCTTATTGAGAGGGTGCGCTTCGATAGTCTGTACACGTTCATCTACAGCCCGAGAAAAGGCACAAAGGCTGCCGAAATGGACGACCCGATTTCCGCGGAGGAAAAAGGAAAGTGGTTCAGGGAGCTGCTTGACGTTCAGGGTGAAATCGGTATGAATTTGTACGAAAAGTACGTCGGGCAGACATTCCGCGTTCTTTGTACGGGAACGGGAAGAACGGGCAGCGGAACGCTTACGGGCAAAACCCCGCAGGACGTTATTGTTGATTTTGACGGCGATGAAGCGCTTATCGGCAGCTTCGTTGACGTTAAGATAGAAAAGGCGCTTAACTGGGCGCTTTTGGGAAAAATTACTGATTAAAGGAGAATAATTATGACGGTTATTGACGCAGCAAGACAGCTCGGAGCGGTTGTTCAGACCGATTCGCGCTATATCGAGTATGTAAAGGCAAAGGCAGCAAACGACGCTGACGAGGAGCTTCAGAAGCTTATCGGCGATTTCAATCTTATTCGTCAGAATCTCACTATGGAAACAAACAAGGAGCCCGAGGAGGCTAACGGTGAGAAAATCAAGGAGCTGAATGTGAAAATGCAGGCGGCTTACGAGAAGATTATGGCGAACGAGAATATGGCTATGTTCACCGTGGCAAAGCAGGGAATGGACAAGCTGATGAGCGAAATCAACACGATTTTGACCTATTCCGTTGAGGGAATGGACCCCGCGACCTGCCCGAGCGAGCCGCCCGCTGCCGATTGCACGGGAAGCTGCTCGACCTGCGGAGGCTGCGGCTGATTTCAGGAAAAACTGACTGCCGAACGTCTGTTTTCGCGGACGTTCGGTAAAATTATCAAGGGCACCTCTAAAAACCTTATTTGAGACAAAATTGCCATAGCACGCCGTCTGCTGTTGTCAACGAGCGAAATTTTGTGGTGACGGCTTCCGTGCCGTCACTATGATGATTCGCTCTTCAACATCGTGTTGACCTCCTCGCAAGGCATACAGCCTTGCTTCGTCGGCTTTCCTTGCATCCGACGCACTCTGACAATTTTGTCTTTTCAAACCGGTTTTAAGAGGTACCCTCAAGGCAGTAAAACGAGGTGGTGAGAGGAATGGCAGAGGAAAAAACCGCGGAAAAAGAGTCGCCGATGCTCAGACAGTACAAGGAAATCAAGGAGAAATACCCCGATTACATACTGTTTTTCCGTCTGGGTGATTTTTACGAGATGTTTTTCGAGGACGCGATTACGGTTTCTCGGGAACTTGAACTTGTTCTTACATCAAGAGCGGGTTCACCGATGTGCGGAGTGCCGTTTCACAGCGCGGAAATTTATATAAAACGGCTTATAGATGCGTCCTTTAAGGTGGCAATCTGTGAGCAGCTTTCCGACCCGCACGCTTCAAAGGGCTTGGTTCAGCGCGGAGTAATCCGTCTTGTCACAGCGGGTACGGTTATCGAAGCGTCAATGCTTTCCGAGGACAGAAACAACTACATCACGAGCATTTTTGCCTGCGAGGACGGTGTTGGGCTTGTTTTCGCGGATATTTCCACGGGAGAAATCCACGTTTTCGAGAAAAAGGGCAAAAACCGCGAAGCCGAGGTTATCTCGGAGCTTTCGCGTTTTCACCCTGTTGAATTGCTGATAAACCATGATTTTGTGGACTTGAAAGAGGTTTCGCGGTTTGTTTCGGACGGCTTGAAAAAATGCGTCTGCGAAATGCGCGACGACGGAGAGTTCGACAACACCGATTTGTCCGTGATAACCGAGCAATTCGAAAACAGCGCCGACGTAAACTCTCTCGGTATCGCTGCGCTTCCTCTTGCACAAAAGGCTCTCTGCGCGCTTTTCAGATATGTCGGGAATTCTTACAAGGCGACCGTAAAGCGCTTCACGGGCATTTCCGCTCACACAACCGAGGAGTATATGGAGCTCGGCTTAACCACGCGCCGAAACCTTGAACTTTGCGAAACGCTTCGTTCGGGAGAAAAACGCGGTTCGCTGTTCAGCGTGCTTGACAAAACGTCAACGGCAATGGGCAGACGAAAGCTCCGCTCGTGGATTGAGCGCCCGCTTATTTCTCACACAAAAATCATTGACAGGCTGAACGCTGTCGAGGAGCTGATGAAAAACTCGGCTGTGTTAAGCGATTTGCGCGAGCTTTTACGCAATGTCTATGATTTAGAGCGGCTTATGTCGAGAATTGCCTACAAAACCGCTTCTCCGAAAGATGTTCAGGCTATGGGAAAAACGCTCGGAGTGCTTCCCGATATAAAGCGGGAGCTGAGCGGCTTGAACACACGGCTGCTGCGCGAGTTAAACGACAGCATAAGCGACCTTTCGCAGACCGCTTCCCTTATCGAAAACGCGCTTCGCGACGAGCTTCCCGCGAATATCCGCGACGGCGGCGTTATCCGTGACGGCTTTAACGAGGATATAGACAGACTGCGCGATATTTCATCGGGCGGTGAAAAAATCCTGCGCGAAATCGAGGAACGAGAGCGCGAGGCTACGGGTATTCGCACGCTGAAAGTCGGAAACAACCGCGTTTTCGGCTATTACATCGAGGTTTCAAACAGCTTCAAGGACAAGGTTCCCGAGCATTATATCCGCAAGCAAACCCTCACAAACGGCGAGCGTTTTATCACGGACGAACTGAAAAAAATCGAGGGTGAAATCTTCACGGCGAACGAACGGCTGCTTGCTCTCGAGCAGAGCATTTTCTCGGAAATCCGCGATTTTATCGGCACAAAGCTGGGTGAAATTCAGAAAACTTCGGTTGCACTGTCGGAAGTTGACGCGCTTTGCAGTTTTGCGCAGGCAAGCCTTGAAAATAACTACACAAAGCCCGAAATCACTATGGACAGCGTGATTGACATCAAGGACGGCAGGCACCCTGTCGTCGAAAATCTGCTGCTTGACTGTCAGTTCACACCGAATGACGTTTATCTTGACGCGACGGACAACAAGCTGCTGATTATCACGGGACCGAATATGTCGGGAAAATCCACGTTTATGCGGCAGACCGCGATTATCGTGCTGATGGCGCAGATAGGCTGCTTTGTGCCTGCGAGATACGCGAAAATCGGCGTTGTTGACAAGATTTTCACGCGTGTGGGCGCGTCCGATGATTTGACTGCGGGACAGTCTACGTTTATGGTGGAGATGAACGAGGTTGCGGAAATTCTCAAAAACGCGACTAAAAACAGCCTTGTTATCCTTGATGAAATCGGCAGAGGTACGTCAACCTTTGACGGAATTTCAATAGCGAAATCTGTTGCTGAGTATATATGCAACAAAATCGGCGCGAAAACGCTGTTTGCCACGCATTATCACGAGCTTATCTCAATGGAAAAGGAACAGCGCGGCGTACGGAATTTCAGCGTTGCGGTAACAAAACGCGGCGATGATATCAAGTTTTTGCACAAAATTGTCGAGGGCGGCACGGACGACAGCTACGGTATCGAGGTAGCAAAGCTCGCGGGACTGCCGAACAAGGTTGTTCAGCGGGCTAAGGAAGAACTGAAGGAGCTTGAAATCAGCGGTAAAGTGAGATTAGCGGAGGCTATCGAAAAGAGCCGCGACAATCAGTTCAGCTTGACCGCTGTTGAGGAGCAGAACGCGATTGCCCGAATAAGAGCCGCAGATTTGAACTCGATGACGCCTCTTGACGCGATGATGTTGATTAAGGATATCAAGGACACTTTGTAAGGAGAGCCTATGAAAAACAGCAAATCCTTTCGGATACTTACCGTATTTGTGGCGGTTTTGATATTTGTGTGCGCTTTCGGCGGGGGATTTGTTGTCGGGAGAACCACGGCAAAGCCGCAGAATATGCCGAATTGTGAGGTCGTTTACGCCGAGATAATTTCCGTATACGACAGCAATTTTCACGTAAGAGGGCTTGATGTCAACGATATCAACGGGCGCGGTGAGTTCACCTTTTTCGCAAAGGAAAACACGGCGCTTGTCTGGCGGGGAACGGAGCTTTCGCTCTCGGATTTTCAGGCGGGCGACAGGATTGCGTTTTATTACAGCGGAGAAGTTCTGTTAACCTATCCTGAGCAGGTGCAGAATGTTTTGATGATAAAACTGCTGGACGATGAAGTCTGAACGGAGAAAAAATGCCGAAAATAAACCAACTTGACAAAAGCGTATACGAGCTGATTGCCGCAGGCGAGGTTATCGAGCGGCCTGCTTCGGTTATCAAGGAGCTTTGCGAAAACTCGATTGACGCGGGCGCGCTGAATATTTCCGTGGAAATAAAGCGCGGCGGTATCACATATATGCGCATAACCGACGACGGCTGCGGGATATCCTACGACGATATGCCGCTTGCTTTTCGTCGTCACGCGACAAGCAAGGTGCTGGAAGTCGCCGACCTTGAAAATATCGTAACGCTGGGATTTCGCGGCGAGGCTCTGGCTTCCGTGTGCGCGGCAGCGCGTGTGGAAACCGTGAGCAGGCGCGGTGTGGACAAGCTCGGCGTGCATTATCGGATTGAAGGCTCGGTGCCGCTGGAATACGAAAAAACGGGCTGCGCAGAGGGCACGACAATCATAATCCGCGACTTGTTTTACAACACTCCCGCGCGACTGAAATTCCTCAAAAAAGACGTGACCGAGGGTAACTACTGCGCGCAGGTTGTGGAAAAGCTTGCGCTCTCACACCCGAATATATCGTTTCGGTTTATCCGCGACGGCAAGCAAACGCTGCTCACATCGGGCGACGGCAGCTTTTACAGCGCAATTCACGCGGTTTTCGGGAAACAGTTTGCGGCTTCGATGATACCCGTTGAGAATGTTTACCGTGAAATCGAGGTTGCGGGATTTGTAAGCTCGCCTCTTTTCACGAAATCCAACCGCACAATGCAGAATTTCTTCGTCAACGGCAGAAGCGTGAAAAGTCCCGTTTGCTGTGCGGCACTTGAAGAAGCGTTTCGCAACAATATAATGGTCGGGAAATTCCCCGCGTGCGTTTTGTGCATAAATCTTGACCCTGTTGACCTTGACGCGAACATTTCTCCCGCGAAAACCGAGGTTCGTTTTGCCAACGAAAAAGCCGTTTTTGACGCAATTTATTTCGCCGTGAAAAACGGTATTATGGGCTATGACGAAAGCCGCGAAATCAAGCTCGACAATTCCTCCGAGGACGATGAAAAGCCGACTGTTTCGATACCCGTTGGACGGGAGATTTTCTCCGTGCCGACAGCGAAGCCCGATAACGACAGCTTTTACAAGAAAAACGTGCCGTTTGAGTTTCCCGAGGTTAAACAGGAAGCAGAGCAGGCGGTGATTTCCGAGGTTATCACGCCGCTTGCAGCAATCAAGGCTGAACCCGTTGAGGAAAGAAAGCCCGAAACCGTTGAGGAAAGCAAGCCCGTTGTTGAGGAAAATCAGCCGAGCCTTGCGGGATTTACGTTTATCACGGAGAAATCGTTTGAAAAGCGCGAAAAACCCGAGCCTGCTCCCGTGCAGGAAAACGACGAGCCCGATATTTCCACGGAAAACATTCGCGTTATCGGCGAGCTTTTCAAGACGTATATTCTCTGCGAGAGCGAAGAAACGCTGATTTTGATTGACAAGCACGCGGCTCACGAGCGGATTAATTTCGAGCGCTTCAAAAAAGCTGCAAACATTCACGGTCAGCTGCTTATCGAGCCTTGTCCCGTTTTTCTTTCACCCGAGGAATATGACGCTGTCAAGCTGTTTGCGGATAAGCTGGAGAATGTCGGTATTTTGCTGAAATTCGAGGACGGCGGGAAAGTGCTTGTCGAGGGAGTGCCGCAGTCGCTTGAAGAGTGCGACCCTGAGGACTTGCTCCAGAGCATTTCCGAAACGCTTGCTCTCGGAAGCGACAATGCCGAGGGAATGCTTTTCGATGACGTTCTGCACACAATGGCTTGCAAGGCGAGTATCCGCGCGAACGAAAATCAGAGCATTTCGGAGCTTGCTTACCTTGCGAAAATGGTTCTCGGCGACAGAAATATCCGCTATTGCCCGCACGGAAGACCTGTGATAACGCAGATTTCCAAAAAGCAGATTGAGAAATACTTTGGGAGAATTGTCTGAAATGAACAGGATAATTGTGGTTTGCGGACCGACGGCTTCGGGAAAAACGGCGCTTGCGGTTGAACTTGCGAAAATCTACGGCGGAGAGGTGATTTCCGCCGACTCTATGCAGATTTACACGGATATGGACATCGCGTCCGCAAAGGCAACTCCCGAAGAACAGCAGGGTATCCCTCATCACCTGATGAATTTTCTTGAACCCACGGAGAGCTTTTCGGTTGCGGATTACGTCGGCTTGTGCAACGAAAAGGCACGGGAAATCATCGCGCGCGGCAAAATCCCGATAATCTGCGGCGGCACAGGGCTTTACATCTCGTCGTTTGTCGATAATATCAAGTTTGACGAAAGCGAGCAGGATTTCGAGTTTCGCGAGGAAATGCGGAAATTTGCCGAGGAAAACGGTGCGGCAGCGCTTCTTGAAAAGCTCCGCGAGGTTGACCCGGAAACCGCTTCTACGCTTCACGAAAACAACATCGGGCGGGTTATACGCGCGCTTGAAGTGTACAGGACAACGGGACACACGATTGCCGAGGCAAAGCGCAATTCGCGGAATAATCCGTCGCCGTTTGAATTTGTGATGATTACGCCGGAATATGCCGACCGAGAGCAGCTCAAAAACCGCATAAATCTGCGCGTTGACAAAATGCTTGAAATGGGGCTGGTTGACGAAGCGCGAGCCTGCTTCGAGCAGGAAAATCGTCCGACGGCAGCTCAGGCAATCGGCTGCAAGGAGCTTTATCCGTACTTTCGCGGCGAAAAAACGCTTGCAGAATGCGTCGATGAGCTGAAGCTGCGTACCCGTCAATATGCCAAAAGACAGATGACGTGGTTTCGACGTGACAAGAGAATAATACCCGTTGTGGTTGAGCCAAACGACAGCTTTCAACAAATTGTTGAAAAGGCAAAGTCAATTATCGACGAGAAGTTTTATAATTGACTTACAATTTCAGTAAAATATGGAATATAATGGTTATTTGAAGCGATTTTTTTCAAATTTTTTTGAAAATATTACTGAAAATTTTAAAAAAATAGTAGCATTTTTTTGAAAAGTATGTTATACTATTAGTATATAGTTGGGGAGAGTTTGCTTTTTTTCAAAAAGCGACTTCGCTCACATAACAGAGAGAAAAGGTGATTTTTATGGCAAAGGATATTAATCTTCAGGACGTTTTTCTGAATCAGGCTCGCAAGGACAGAATTCCCGTTACGATTTACATCACAAACGGATTTCAGTTCAAGGGTGTTGTAAAGGGCTTCGATAATTACACGGTTATTCTTGATACCGACGGAAAGCAGAATTTGATTTACAAGCACGCGATTTCTACGATTACTCCGTTCAAGCCCGTGTCAATCCTTGACGCTTATGATAAGGAAGAAGAGGAATAATCCGCTGCGTTCCCTGAGGGGAAGTGCCTTTTTGATACACAAAGGGTTGCCTTTTTAATAAACAAGGGGTGAACGTATTGAATTCGGCGTGGACAAGAGCGATTGTCGCTATTTTGTCTGTTTTCGTTATTCTGGTCGCAATCGGACAGGTTTTCTTCGCGGGCGGAGCGAAAATTACAACCGAAACAGCGTATAATTACGGCTATGATGTTGAAATACCGTTTGAGGGAGTTATTCTTCGCGATGAAACGGTGATATACAGCTCGGGCTCGGGTGTTCTGAGCTATGAGCACGAGGACGGAGTTAAGGCGGGAAAAAGCACGGTTATCGCGCGGCGCTATAAGAGCGACAGCGATGTTGCTTATCTTCGTGAAATAGAACAGCTCAAGGAGCAGATTAAAATGCTCGAGAGCGCGGAAATGCTTATCGGAACGGACAATTCCCAGCTTGAAGCGATTTCGGCTCAGATAAACGAGAGCCACTCGCAGATGGTGAGCAGCATTATTGACGGCAATTTTGCGGTGGCTTCAAACGAGCGCAGCAAGCTGCTTTGCGCGATGTGCAAGCGCGAGATTACGCTGAAGGAAAGCGGCGGCTATGCCGAGAAAAAACGTGAGCTGCAAAATCGTATTTCCGAACTTGAGGTCAAAATTTCGGGCGATGTACAGGAAATTCAGGCGGGCGGCACGGGTTATTTCGTGAGCTCGATTGACGGTTACGAGGGCGAATTCGGATACTCGGACGTTGACAAGATGACCGAGGAAACGATAAATAAGGTTGTCGAAAAGCCGACAAAGGCGGGAGCTAAAAACGCGATTGGAAAGCTGGTTTCCGATTATCACTGGAGAGCGGCTGCGGTTATCGAGAACGAGAAAATGGTCGGGATTTACGAGGGCGGAAAGGCAACGCTTCGAGTAGGCTCGGGACAAAGACAGTATGAAACAACCGTTGTTGCGGTGAATAAATGCGGCGACGGGAAGTCGGTTTATATATTTGAGGGCGACAATTTCGTTTCAAATGCGGTTGACAGCCGTACGGCGAGCTTTAAGCTGGTGGTGAACAGCTACGGCGGACTGAGAGTTCCGCGAAAGGCTCTCCGCTATGATGAAAACGAGCAGCGCGGCGTGTTTGTGCTGAGAGGACAGACGCTGAAGTTCAAGAAGGTTGACGTCGTTTATTGGGGCGAGGGATATGTAATCTGCTCGCAGGAAAAGGACGAGGATTACCTGAAGCTTTACGATAAAATTGTTGTCGAGGGCAAGGATTTGTACGATGGAAAGGTTATTTGACGGCGGCGAATTTGATGATGTTCGCGAGAATTACAAGAGAATTTCCGAGAATATTCAAAATGCCGTTTTGAAATCGGGCAGAACCGATAAGGTGAGATTTATGGCGGTGACGAAAACCGTGCCGCCCGAGCGCGTAAATTGCGCGATAAATCTGGGAGTTGATTTGCTGGGTGAGAACCGCGTTCAGGAGTTTCTTGAAAAACGCGACGCTTATGCGCCCGCTGAGGTTCACTTCATCGGTGCTCTCCAGACCAACAAGGTCAAGTACATTATTGACAAGGTTTCTATGATTCACTCCGTGGACAGTGTTCACCTTGCGGAAGAGATAAACCGCAGAGCAAGTCAGCACGGATTGACTATGGATATACTCGCCGAGATAAATATAGGCGAGGAAGAAACAAAAAGCGGCATTTCATCGGAAAGCGCAAAGGCTTTCTGCCACGAGCTCGACGGGCTTTCAAACATTAGGCTCCGCGGGCTGATGACAATTCCCCCGCCAAATTGCGAGGAAAGGCTCTACGCAGAAATGCAGGAGCTTTTCGAGAACATTCGGGGCACGCTTTCGGGCGAAAAAAGGGGCGCGTTCGATACTCTTTCGATGGGGATGTCGGGAGATTACGAAACCGCGATAAGTTATGGGGCAACCATTGTCCGGATAGGCTCGGCTCTTTTCGGTCAAAGGAAAAAACCTGTGTAAGCAGGAAAATATAAAATAATTGGGAGGAAATTTAAAATGGGCAACTTTTTCAAGAACATCTTCGGTACCGGTGATGAAAACGAGGGCTTCGTAGATTACGAGGACAGCGGCGTTTCCTATGATACCACATCTAATGCGGTAACAAACGAGGAAGCAAGCTATTCTTCGGATTACAGCTCCAAGAGCGACAGCTTTGGCTCCAGCTCCAAGTACATCAATCTTCACAGCGCGGGTATTCCCAAGCTCACAATCCTCAAGCCCAAGAGCTATGAGGAAGTTATGGGTGACGCGGTTGAGCTGCTTCGCGAGGGAACAATCATTATCCTCAACCTCAACGATATCAGCAGCGACATCAGCATGAGAATTGTTGACTTTATGACCGGTGTTACCGCTGCTTTTGAGGGCAGAATTAAGCGCATTGAAGCGTTCTGCTATGCGGCTGCTCCGAAGAACGTTGACTGGATAAACAATATCGAAGACTAATCCCGCAACGGAGATTATTTATGGCATTGGAACAAAACGAGCGGTATCTGTCCGCGCATATTTCGGACTTGTGCAGAAAAAGCGCAGGTTCGGGAGTGCCGCGTTTCTCGTCGTTTCTTAATGAAAGGGAAGCGATGATTGCAAGCGAGGCTGCACGGACGGAACGCTCTTGTCCCGTGTTTTACGGGGGATATGACGGCGCAGTGAGGGTGGTCTGCGGTTTTTTCGAGAACACCTTTGCCGAGGAATTTGACGAGAATACAAAAAACAGTCTTTTTCCGGTGCGCGCCGTGACGTTTTCGTTCCGAAGCCGCGACAAGCTTTCACATCGTGACTTTCTCGGCGCGGTTTTAAGCGTCGGGTTAAAACGCGAGGCTGTCGGGGATATTGTGGTATTCGAGGGCAGTGCCGTTGTGTTTTGCCTTGAAACGGCAGCCGATTTGGTGCTGGGGATTGAAAAAGTCGGTAGAGTAGGCGTGAGTGCTGAAAGCGGCATTACAAAGCCGATTATTAAATCCGAACCGCTCGTTATGGAAACCACGGTGTCGTCGATGAGATTGGACTGCATTGTCGGCGCTTGCACAAACTCTTCAAGAGATAAATCCGCGTCGCTCGTTAAATCGGGGCAGGTAAGTGCGGATTTTTCGGTGTGCTTGGAAGTAAGTTTTGTTGTAAAGGAAGGAACCGTGCTTTCAATCAGAGGGTACGGCAGGTTTCGTGTGTCGAAAATTGCAGGAAAAACCCAGAAGGGACGACTTAAAGTCCTTATAGAAAAGTTTGTTTAGGGCTGTTTTTATAGGAATTATGCACAACTTCGAATTCTGCTTTTTGTCTATAATTCCTATGAACACAGCTTTGTGAAATGACACTTTATCCATTGTGGCTGTTTGTCGTGTGGTTTTGTCATTCTTTACCAAATTAATTATGGAAGGAAAAAATGTATGAACGCAAAGGAAATACTAAACAGAAAGTTTGAAAAGGCGGCTTTTAACGGCTATAAAACCGAGGACGTCGACGAGTTTCTCAAGGAAGTTTCCGATGAATTTGCTATGCTTCAGAAGGAAAAATCCGAGCTTGAGCGCAAGCTTGAGGTTCTCGCAGACAAAATCCGCGAGTACCGCGAGGACGAGGACGCTCTCAAGGACGCTCTTCTTATCGCTCAAAAGCAGGGTAATGCGATTGTTGCCGAGTCGAAGGCTTCCGCTGAAAAGCTGACCAAGGAAACCGACGAGGCTATCGAAAAGAAGCTCGCGGAAACCAAGGCAAGAGTTGACAGAACGGTCGGCGACGCGGACGAGTATTCCCGTAAAACCCGTCAGAATGCCGATGAAACCGCTGCAAAGATTATCAAGGACGCAAACGACAAGGCTGCTGAAATCAAGGCTCTTATGGACAAGCAGCAGGAAATTCAGGAGAACATTCTTCAGGAAACCAGAAAGAACGTAAACGAGTACAGAGCGAGAATTCTGGCAGAATATCACGCTCATATTGAGCTTCTCGAGTCGCTTCCCGACAAGTGCGAGGACGATTATGTAAAGAGAGTTTCCGCTGAGGTTGAAAAGCGTGAGGCAGAGCGCCGCAAGCAGAAAGCTGCCGATGACGCGAAGGCTCAGAAGGCTGCTGCCGAGGCAAAGGCTGCCGCTCAGAAGAAGGCTGAAGCCGAGATGAAAAAGGCTGCAGAAAAGAAGGCAGAGGCTGAGCAGGAACCGTTCAAGGCTGTTGAGGAGCCCGCTGAAAAGCCCGCAAACGAGGATAAAACGGATAATCTTCCGTTCTTCAATTCATCTTCCGACGCTAAGCCGCAGCGCCACAGCGACCTGAAATTCGGAAAAAACAACGAAAATAAATAATTACAAAAATAATAACCGAGGAGAAAACTATGTCAGTAGACCTTAACAATACGGTCAATCTTCCCAAAACGGAATTCCCGATGAGAGCAAATCTTCCCAAAAGAGAGCCCGAAATGCTTGAAAAATGGGAAAACGAGCGCATTTTCTACGCGCTTGCCGAGAAAAATAAGGACAAGAAGCCGTACACGCTTCACGACGGCCCTCCTTACGCAAACGGAAACATTCACCTCGGCACCGCATTAAACAAGGTGCTCAAGGATATCATTGTAAAATACAAGGCAATGACCGGCTACAACGCTTACTATGTTCCCGGCTGGGACTGCCACGGTTTGCCGATTGAGCTGAAAGCAATCAAGCAGCTCGGCGTTGACAGCGGCTCGGTTGACCCCGTGACGCTTAGAAAGAGCTGCCGTGAGTTTGCGCTCTCCTGCCTTGACGACCAGAAAAAGCAGTTCAAGCGTCTGGGAGTTTGGGGTGATTTCGAGAACCCGTACCTCACAATTCGTCCCGAGTTTGAGGCGAAGCAGGTTGAGGTTTTCGGCGGAATGTACAAGAAGGGCTACATCTACAAGGGACTGAAGCCCGTTTATTGGTGCGCGGACTGCAACACGGCGCTTGCCGAAGCGGAAATCGAGTATCAGGACGACCCGTGCTATTCGATTTATGTCAAGTTCCCGCTTGCCGATGACAAGGGCAAGTTCGCTGACCTCGGAATTGATTTGAACAAGGCTTACGTTGTTATCTGGACAACCACAACCTGGACTTTGCCCGGAAACCTCGCAATCTGCCTTGGACCTAACTATGACTATACATTTGTTAAGGTTGAGGACGAGAACAGCAAGTCCTTCGGCGAGTATCTGCTGATGGCAGAGGAGCTTGTTCCGGAGGTAATGAAGGCGGCTGATATCGCGAAGTATTCGACTGTCGGCAGCTTCAAGGGCGCTGATTTGGAGCTTATTGAAACAAATCACCCGTTTATGCCGAGAAAGTCCCCGCTTATCGTAGGAAATCACGTTACTCTTGACAGCGGTACCGGCTGCGTTCATACCGCGCCCGGCTTCGGTGTGGAGGACTTTGAGGTTTGCCAGAAGTACAAGGGAATGTTCAAGATTATCGTTCCCGTAAACGAAAAGGGCGTGCTCACGGAAGAAGCCGGCGATTTCGCAGGACTGAAAACAGCGGACGCGAACAAGGTTATCGCTCAGCGTCTTGAGGACGACAACACGCTGCTCAAAATGCAGAAGATTGTCCACCCGTACCCGCATTGCTGGCGCTGCCACGAGCCGATTATCTACCGCGCAACCGACCAGTGGTTCTGCAACGTGGATATGTTCAAGCCCGAAACTATCAAGGCAATCGAACAGGTTCAGTGGATACCCGATTGGGGCGAAGAGCGCATCAAGAATATGGTAAATATGCGCTCGGACTGGTGCATTTCCCGTCAGAGAAGATGGGGTGTTCCTATCCCGATTTTGTACTGCGCTGACTGCGGAAAGCCCGTAATCAATGACGCGACAATAAGCGCGATTTCCGATATGTTCCGCAAGGAAAGCTCGGACGCGTGGTACGCAAAAGACCCTGCTGAATTTATTCCCGCTGAGGTAAAGTGCGAGTGCGGCTGCGGAAAATTCACCAAGGAAATGGATATTTTCGACGTCTGGTTCGACAGCGGCTGCACGCACGCGGCTGTTCTTCAGGAACGTCCCGAGCTTTCGTGGCCCGCGGACTTGTACCTCGAGGGCTGCGACCAGTATCGCGGTTGGTTCCAGTCGAGCTTGCTCACGTCTGTGGCAACAACGGGTACTGCGCCTTACAAAGCGGTTTGCACGCACGGCTGGGTTGTTGACGGAAACGGTCAGCAGATGCACAAATCCAAGGGCAACGTTATCGTTCCCGAGGAAGTAATCAAGGATTTCGGCGCAGATGTTCTGCGTTTGTGGGTGGCTTCGCTCGATTATCACGCTGATATCCGCGTGTCGAACGATATGCTCAAACAGCTCTCCGAGAGCTACCGCAAAATCCGCAACACAGCGCGTTATATTCTCGGAAACCTCGGTGACCGTGAGGGCTTCAACCCCGACACCGAAATGGTTGAGCTTTCACAGCTCCGCGAGCTTGACAAGTGGGCGCTGGCTCGTCTTGACGAGGTTATCGAAAAGGTGAGAAACGCGTATGAAGCTATGGATTATTACCTTGCTTATCACGCGATTATCAGCTTCTGCGTTGTCGATATGTCGAACTTCTACCTCGATATCGTCAAGGACACGCTCTACTGCGAAGCACCGAATTCTCCGCTCAGAAAGTCGGTTCAGACTGCGATGTACATTATTCTGGACTCGCTGGTAAGACTGATTGCGCCGATTTTGTGCTACACGGCCGACGAAATCTGGGGCTTTATGCCACACAAAAAGACCGATGATTTGCGCAGCGTTATCTTCAACCCGATGCCTGAAAAGACGGGTGTTACCGCAAACGAGGAAAAGTGGGCGAAAATCCACGCGGTTCGCGACGACGTTCTCGCGGCTCTCGAACAGAAGCGTGCCGAGAAGATTATCGGAAAGCCGCTTGAAGCAGAGGTTGCGATTTTCACCGATGACGAGTCGCTGAAGGCGCTTGAAAGCGACCTCGCAGACGCTTGTATCGTGTCGAAGGCTGTCGTAAATGTCGGCGGCGAGGGCGAGTACAAGGGAAGCACCTGCTCGGTTACCGTAACGAAGAAGTCCGGCGAGCCTTGCGCACGCTGCTGGAAGTTTGACGACAGCGTTGGCTGCGACGAAAAATATCCTACTCTCTGCAAGCGTTGTGCCGAGGTTATCAAGCTGAATTTTGAGTAATCTTAAATAAGGAAAGGAACGCGATTTTGAATAACTTCCTTTCCTTATTTTACTTTGAAAGGGCAAATTCCGGTGAAAATTAAAAATTATCTGCAATATATCTGGCTTCTGTTTGCGGCGGTAATGGTCGGTATTGACAGGCTGACGAAGTGGCTTGTTGCGTCAAATCTGGAGCTTAACAACACCATTCACATCATAAAAGTCGGCGATACCGAGGTGCTGAACATCTACTATTGCCTCAATAACGGCGCGGCTTTCAGCAAGCTCAGCGGACAGACAATCCTGCTGATTGTGATAACGTCGATTGTGATTTTGGGGCTGCTGTTTCTGATGGTGACAAAGCGTGTGAAACGTCCCGTTTATATGGCGGCGGTTTCGCTGATAATCGGCGGCGGTATCGGAAATCTTATCGACAGAATTTTCAACAACGGTCTTGTGATTGACTTCATCGATTTTCGTATCATTAATTTCCCGATTTTCAATTTCGCGGATATTTGCGCGGTTTGCGGAGCGGGACTGCTGATGATTATGGTGATTGTGGACGAGGTTCGCGAAAAGAAGAAAAAGAAGACAGAGGAGCAGGCTCCCGAAACGGTTGACGGCAATGACGGAAAATCTTGAAATATACGGCGACGGTGAAAATCGGCTCGACAAGCTGATTTCCGATAACAGCGAGCTTTCGAGGAGCGCTGCCGTAAAGCTGATTGAGCGCGGGCTTGTGACGATAAACGGGAAAAATGCCGACAAGAAAACCGTGCTGAAAAGCGGTGAAATCGCGCTTGTTGAGATACCCGAGCCCGAGGTGCAGGACATTCTTCCCGAGGACATTCCGCTTGATATCGTGTACGAGGACGCGGATTTGCTGGTGGTGAACAAGCCGAAAGGTATGGTCGTTCACCCTGCCGCGGGACACTTTTCGGGAACGCTTGTCAATGCGCTGATGTTTCACTGCAAGGACAGCCTTTCGGGGATTAACGGTGAAATTCGTCCCGGGATTGTTCATAGAATTGACAAGGACACAAGCGGGCTGCTGATTGTCGCGAAGAATGATTTCGCGCACATCGGCTTGTCCGAGCAGATAAAAGCGCACTCCTTCACGCGCGAATATCAAACGGTTGTCTGCGGAAATATAAAGCAGGACGGCACGGTGAACGCGCCTATCGGCAGGCACAAGCTTGACCGAAAGAAAATGTGCGTGACGGCGGAAAACTCCCGCGAGGCGATTACGCATTATTTTGTTCTGGAGAATTACGCGGGATACACACATCTTCGCGTGCGGCTTGAAACGGGCAGGACGCATCAAATCCGCGTGCATTTGTCCTATATCGGGCACCCCGTAGCGGGTGACGAGGTTTACGGAAATGGCAAGCCGAAGTGGCTTGCGGGGCAGTGCCTTCACGCGAAGAAAATCGGTTTCGTTCACCCGCGGACGGGCGAATATCTGGAATTTGACAGCGATTTGCCCGAGTATTTTAAGAAGTTTCTGAAAGAAATTGAGTGATTTATGGATTTCAATAATATAATTTTTATGACCGACCTTGACGGCACGCTCCTCACAAGCGAGAAGATAATTCACCCTCGCGATATGGCTGCGATTGAGCGTTTTCGTGCGGGCGGAGGAATTTTCACGATTGCCACGGGACGAGGTTATTCTATGGCAAAGCGGATTGCCGAGCAGATTTGCCCGAATGTGCCGTGCGTGATTTTCAACGGCGCGGCGGTGTACGATTTCAAATCGGACAAATTTTTGTGGCGGTGCGAAATCGACTCAAAGGCGCGCGAATATATCCGCAAAATTACGGATAAATTTCCTGAAGTCGGCGTCGAGGTGCTTTGCGAGCAGAAGGTTTATGTTCCTTTTATGAACGATTACGAGCAGCGTCACCTTGATATGGAGGGTGTTGTTCCCGATTTGCGGCCGCTTGACGAGATACCCGACGAGGGCTGGCTGAAATTTTTGTTTACGGCAGCTCCCGAGGTGCTCGATGAAATTGAAAAAATGACAGAAAGCGGCTTTGAAGACGTGACAAGAATGCGCTCGGCAGCGATTTTCTACGAGTGCTTGCCGAATGGTGTTGATAAATCGCGCGGATTTGCCGAGCTTATCAAAATTGTCGGCGCGGAAAATCGTTTTTCCGTGGCTTCGGGCGACTACAAAAACGACGCTGCAATGATTAAAAACGCAAATCTAGGTGTTGCCGTGGCAAATGCGCTTGACGAGGTTAAGGCTGTGGCTGATTTGGTTGTCTGCGACAACAACAGCGCACCGATTTCCGAGGTTATTGAGTATCTGGAAAATCTGTAATGAGGTGATTTTGTGGCACTGAAGCAGGCTTTTGCTCAAAACGCGATTTTGCGAAAGGAACGTTCGGAAAAGTTTCTGAATAAGCAGAATATCAAAATCAACCCCCATTTGCCAGTTATCGAGGACGAGAACGAAGCAAAGCTGAAATCTCCCGAGCAAACGGTAAAACGTGCTGTTACTGCGCTTTTTGCCACGCAGATTGCTATGGACGTTCTTAATCCTCAGGCGGACGTGAAGGAATCGGCCACGTTTTTCGGGGAAATGCTTGCGCGGCTCGGGCTTTCCGATGAGCCTACTCCCGAAGAAAAGATGTTTTTTGCGCTTGTAAACGATAACGCGCCGAAACCTGCCGAGAAATTTGCAAGCGATATGGCTTGGCGGATTGAAATGGTTGTTCCGCTGCTTTGGGCTTGCGGGATAATTTCGGAAGACCTCGCGTACCCCGACAAGGTGTCCGAGTATATCGAAGCGGCAAGAATGATTGCCTCTTGCGATAATTTTGACGAGCTTATGATGAAGGTGAATATGCGAAATCCGTCGAAAATTCTCGACAAAGCGGATTTGCTGTTCAGAATGGATTGGGCTTGTGTTGACGCGAGGCTGAAAGGCGAAGTTCCCTCGGGAAATCTCAATTCCGACGTTGTTGTCGAGCAGCACAAGGGCATAAATTGGCTTATCGGCGCGTTTGACGCTGAAGAATGGGATAAAGTTAAACCCCATACATAAAAAATAAAGGAGAAGCTTATGGACGAAGTACTTGTAAAACAGCTGGAAATTGCGGCTGTGAAAATAAGAATGGGAATAATTGAGGGCGTTCACTCCGCAAAGGCGGGACACCCGGGCGGTTCGCTTTCCAGTGCGGATTTGCTCGCGTATCTGTATATGCACCGCCTGAACGTTGACCCCTCGGACCCCAAATCTCCCACGCGCGACCGTTTGGTTTTGTCGAAGGGACACGCTGCGCCTGCGCTTTATGCAACGCTTGCGCTGAGAGGATTTTTCCCGATGGACGAGATGAAAACGCTCAGAAAAATCGACTCTCGCCTTCAGGGACACCCCGACTCCAAGAAAATCCCCGGTGTTGATTTCAGCACGGGCTCGCTTGGACAGGGAATTTCGGGCGCTTGCGGAATGGCTCTTTCGGGAAAGATTTCCTGCGACAGCTACAAGGTTTACGCTCTGCTTGGCGACGGTGAAATCGAAGAGGGAATTGTGTGGGAAGCGGCAATGTTTGCGTCGCATTATATGCTGGACAACCTTGTCGCGATTGTTGACAACAACAATCTTCAGATTGACGGCAAGGTAAGCGAAGTTATGTCGCCGTACCCGATTGACGAGAAGTTCAAGGCTTTCGGCTGGCACGTTATAAATATCGACGGACACGATTTCAATCAAATGGAAAAAGCGTTCGATGAAGCGGAAAAGGTTGTTCAGAAGCCCACGGTTATCATTATGAAAACAACCAAGGGTAAGGGCGTTGATTATATGGAAGACTCGGTTGACTGGCACGGCAAAGCACCCGGTGACGAGGATTACGAGAGAGCGATGAAACAGCTCAGAGAACATCTTGCTGAGCTTGAAGGGAGTGTAAACTGATGGATAAGAAAGCAACCCGAGAGGGATACGGCGACGGACTTGTAGCGCTTGCGGAAATTCGTCCCGATTTGGTGGTTCTGGACGCGGATTTGGCGGCGGCAACAAAGACTTCGATTTTCAAGAAAGCGTACCCCGAAAAACATTTTGAGTGCGGAATTGCCGAGCAGAATATGATGGGCATTGCCGCGGGAATTGCGTCCACGGGAAAACTCGTTTTTGCAAGCTCTTTCGCGATGTTTGCAACGGGCAGAGCTTATGAAATCGTGAGAAATTCGATAGGTTATCCCGGACTGAATGTAAAAATCGGCGGCACTCACGGCGGAATTTCTGTCGGCGAGGACGGCGCAACTCACCAGTGCAATGAAGATATCGCGCTTATGCGCACAATCCCCGGAATGACTGTCATCAATCCCGCGGATTACATCGAGGCAAAGGCTGCTGTTTTAGCAATGGCTGAGCACGTCGGACCTGCTTATCTGCGCTTTGGACGTCTTGCAATCCCTGTTTACAACAGCCCCGATTACAAGTTTGAGGTCGGAAAGGGTATTACGCTCAAAGACGGCAAGGACGTCACGATTATCGCAACGGGACTTATGGTTGCCGAGGCAATTGAAGCGGGCAAGGCTCTTGCTGAGCAGGGAATTAACGCGCGCGTTATCAATATCCACACAATCAAGCCGATTGACCGCGAGCTTATCGTAAAGGCTGCGCGTGAAACGGGCAAAATCATCACGGTTGAGGAGCATAGCGTAATCGGAGGTCTTGGCTCGGCAGTCGGAGATGTTGTTCTTGAAGAATATCCCGTGCCTGTCGTTAAAATCGGAATTCAGGACGTTTTCGGTCACAGCGGCGCTGCAAAGGATTTGCTTGTGGAATTCGGTCTTACCGCGGAAAATATCGTTCACACGGCAAAGGCTCTTGTTTCAAGGTAAAATACACAAACATATAGAAAATCGGGCTGTCAGACGACAGCCCGATGTTTGTTTACGAGAACATTTTCAGTCCATAGCCCATTTCAAAACGACAGCTTTCTGTGCCGATTTGCTCAACTGAATTGTACCACTTTGAGGGAAGTTTTCCCGAAAAATCGGTTTTTCCGCAAAGAACATTTGCCACACCCTGACCTTCCGAGCCGGGAAGATAACACATCACAATGCTGTCCCAGCTGTTATAATCCGCGTCGTTGAGAATGACGTTTCTGCCCGCGACAATGCACGTTATAGTTGGCTTTCCGAGCGATTTTGCCTTTTCGATAGCGTCTCTGTTTCCGGGAAGACCGAGGCTTCCGCAAAGCTCTAAATCTGCCGTATCACCGTTCCATTCCGCATACGCTTGTTCTCCGACAACAAGCACAACAACATCAGCTTCGTCTTCTTTGTCAACCACGGTAATCCCGTATTCATTTGCTTTCTTCTTGAAACCATTGAGAATAGTTGTCACACCGTCGATATCTTTTCGGGGACTGCTGTTCCAATCAACAGTCCAGCCTCCGCACTGTACCTGCGCATTATTACAGGCAGGTCCCATAATATAAACGGAAGTGCCGCTTTTTATGGGCAAGGTGTTGTTTTCGTTTTTGAGGAGAACAATGCTCTTTTCAACGAGCTCTTCCGCAACGGCACGAAATTCCTCAGAGCCTGTTTTGTCTTGTTTTGTTTTGAGATTTTTGAATAGAGGGTCGTCGAAAATACCCGCGTCCAGCTTGACCTGAATGATACGTTCAACCGCGTCGTTTACGCGTTCTTCGGAGATTTCACCGTTTTTCACAGCTTCGATGATGATTTTCATTGCCTCGTCGTACCTGTCAACCTCCATAAGCATATCAATTCCTGCATTTACGGAAGTGACAACCTGCTCTTTATAGGTCTTTCCCGACGTATTCTGAACGGAGTTCCAGTCGCTTACAATAAATCCCTTGAAGCCCATTTCGTTTTTCAGCCGACCGATATACTCAGCGTTTTCGTGCATTTTCACCCCGTTAAGCGCGCTGTGACTTATCATTATCGTCTGAGCTCCCGCGTCAATCTGTGCTTGATATACCGCGAGAAGTTCTGCAATTTCATCGTCGCTTAAAACAGCGTTTCCGCGGTCAATCAAGCGATTTGCGTCCGATTTTTCACCCGTTCCGTATTTGACGTTTCCGTCGCCAAAAAAGTGCTTTGCGCAGGCAACCACACCGCCGTCGACAAGTCCCTTTGTGTAAGCAGTGCTGAGCGATTTGATTATTTCGAGGTCTGAGCCGTAGCTTTCGTAGGTTCTACCCCACCTGGGGTCAACGGATTGCGCAACGCACGGCGCAAAATTCCAGAGCATATGACAAAGCTTTGCTTCATCTGCGGTAATCAGCCCGACCTGATACATAAGCTCAGGGCTGTTTGCCGCACCCATATTGATGTTATGCGGGAAAATCACAGAATTTGCGCAGTAATTTACACCGTGAACGTCGTCCTGACCGTACAAAAACGGAATACCCGACTCAGACACAATAGCCGCTGTCTGAAAGCCGTCAACGGTTTGCTGCCATTGTTTATAGTCAAAATTGCTGAGCTTTGACAGGATACTTCCATAGTCGTTCTTTTTCATCAAGTCTTTGTTTACCGCGTAAACTGCGGGCTGAACCATTTGTGCCGCTTTTTGTTCAAGCGTGAGCGAAGAAGTGATTTCCTTTGCGGACATCGAGGCATATTTCTGATACTTATAGACAATTTCTGTCTGAGGCTTTGACGATGTTTCGGAAATCGTTGACGTTGATGAAGCCGAAGAGCTTATGTCTTGCTGCGCACTGCAAGCAGTCAGCATAAAAGCGCAAAGCAAAGCCGCTATAATCGATTTTATCTTCATAAATTTCATCTCCTGTAAAATCTGTATGTTTCTATAATTATATCACAAATTCTTCCGAAATGCAAGAAAAAGAGCGTATGATAATCTCACACGCTCTTATTTTTTTAAAGTGAAGAAATGTGTTCAAAAACCTTGTCCGTGCTCCAGAAGAACATATCGTGCTTGAAACGCTCCTCGCGAAGTCCCGTGCGTTCAATCAAATCCATAACGGGCGGCTGTACGCAGGCGAAAAAGACCATTCTGCCTTGTGAAATCAGCTTTTCGCAGTACTCGTGGAGAACGTTTATTCCCGAGATATCTGCTGTGGTGACGCCGCGCATTGAAAAGATTATATTGTAGTTGTCGCCGAGCGACGCTATTTTTTCTTCGAGCTTGGAGCAGGTGCCGAAATAAAGCGGTCCTGTTATGTACACAACGCAGGTGTATTTGAGCTTTTCGGGGTTTATGCGCTCGCGGTCGAGCTTTTCCACGTCAACCTCGGACACGGTAACCTGCATATCCGAAACCTTGACAACAAACATAATCAGCGAGAATGCAACACCGATTAAAATCGCGATTGTGAGGTCGAAGATTACGGTTGCAATCATAGTGATAAGGAATTGGAAAATCGCGGTTTTGAGCTTTTTGCTGAAGATGTATTTGATTGTCGACCACTCGTTCATTCTCCACGCTGTGACGATAAGCACACCCGCGAGCGCCGAAAGCGGTATCATCGACATTACACCGCCGAGCACGAACATTGAAAGCAGCAGCACAACGGAGTGAATAACCGAGGTAAGACGCGTCTGTCCACCGCTTTTTATGGCAACGCTGGTTCTTGCGATAGCCGCTGTTGCGGGCACGCCGCCGAAAATCGGAAGAAGCATATTTCCCGCACCCTGAGCCACAAGCTCAACGTCAGCATTCAGCTTTTCGTTCTTCATTCTGCCCGCAGAAGCGCCGCAGAGAAGGCTCTCGATAAGACCGAGCGCAGCAATTGAAATCGCGGGGACGATAAGGTCAGTGAGCATTTCGGGGTTGATTGTGGTGAAATCAAGCCTGTCCTCAAGGAGAAGCGTCTGGGGAATTGCCCCTACAACACTCACGTCAAACTTGAAAATCGCATTTGCAGCGGTCGCGAGAATGATTGCTGCAAGCGAAGCAGGGAAGTACTGTCCGAGCTTCTTGGGGTAAACAATCATAAACACAACAACAGCCGCGCCGATAATAAGCGCAGTAATATTCGGGGACTGCGGTGTTGTGAAGTAGCTCGCGATTTTTTCGATTGTGTTAAGTCCCGTGGCTTTAAGCCCCGAGAAATTATCGATTTGTCCGAGCGCGATGATAACCGCGATACCGCTTGTAAATCCCGTGATAACGGGTGAGGGGAGATAGGAAACAAGCCCGCCGAGCTTGAAAATTCCGCAAAGTAAAAGCAAAACGCCCGACATAAAGCTTGCGACAAAGACACCCTGAATGCCGTGCTGTGCGACAAGTGAAACGAGAATTGCCGTCATAGCTCCCGTAGGTCCGCTTATCTGATAAGACGCGCCCGAAAGCGAGCCGATAACAAGACCTGCAATGATTGCCGTGACAAGACCAGCCGCTGCGGTTGCGCCCGAGCTTACACCGAAAGCAAGCGCCAGAGGAAGTGCCACAGCCGCGACTGTCACGCCCGCCATAACGTCCTTTCCGAACTTTTTGCCGTTGTAGCCCTTGAATTCTCTTTTAAGGATATTTCCGAAATCCTTAAATAACATCAAAATCACCCTTTTTCCAACCTTATAATATGACAAATAACTGAATTATTATAAACTTTTTTTGCGATTTTGTCAAGAACTAATACGGAAAATATTATCATAAATCACAAAAATATTTATGCAAAATGCTGAAAACCGACAGCCCTTTTTGAACTGTCGGTTATGATTATCGGGAATAGCTTGATATTACGCGAACGGTCTTTCCGTGGGATACGGGAGGGATTTCGGCTGATTGTAGGAGATATCGCCGATACCGAGAATTTTCAGCACCTCGAAAATCAGATTTCCGCAATGACTGAAAGCAACCGCTCCGTGGTGAGGATAACGTTTTTCAAGCAAAACGTGACGATAAAATCTTCCCATTTCGGAGATTGCAAAAACTCCAATTCCGCCGAAAGAGCGCGTTTTCACGGGGAGAACCTCACCCTCGGCAATATACGCGCAAAGCTCACCGTCGCTGTTGCACTGCAAGCGGTAGAAGGTGATATCCGAAGCCGCGATATCTCCTTCAAGAGTACCGCGTGTGAAATCGGGCTCGGAGTCCTTCGGTTCAAGAAGACGGTGCTGAATAAGCTGATACTTGACTGCACGGTCTGCGCAGAGCTTGCAGGACGGCGTGTTTCCGCAGTGAAATCCCATAAACGTATCAGTGAGCGTGTACGGATACTTGCCCTCAATGTCCTGTTTGTACAAATCCGCAGGAACGGTGTTGTTAATGTCGAGCAGCGTCACCGTGTCACCCGTGATACACATTCCTATGTACTCGCTGAGCGCGCCGTATATATCAACCTCGCAGGAAACGGGAATTCCGCGTGAAACCAGGCGCGAGTTTACATAGCACGGCTCAAAGCCGAACGCTTCGGGAAACGCAGGCCAGCATTTGTCCGCGAAAGCGACGTATTTGCGCGAGCCCTTGTGCTGCTCAGCCCAGTCGAGAAGCGTGATTTCAAGCTGAGCCATACGCCCGTTCATCTCGGGATAATATTTTCCCTCGCCCATTTCCTCTGCCATTTCCTTGCAGATATCGGCAATTCTCGCGTCATCCGCGTGCGCCTTGTACGACACAAGCAGGTCAAGCTCCGAGTTTTCCTCGATTTCAACCCCAAGCTCATACAGACCTTTTATCGGCGCGTTGCACGCGAAAAAGTCCTGCGGACGAGGACCGAAGGTGATGATTTTCAGCTCTGAAAGCCCGATAAGCGTTCTCGCAATCGGGATAAACTCGCTTATCATTTTTGCGACATCTTCGGCTGTTCCGACGGGGTAAGGCGGGATATACGCTTTCAGACGGCGCATTCCGAGATTATACGAGCAGTTCAGCATACCGCAGTAAGCGTCGCCTCGTCCGCCGAAAAGGTCGTCGCCTGTTTCTTCGGCAGCCGCAGCATACATCACAGGTCCGTCAAAATACTTAGCGATAAGCGTTTCGGGAGTTTCGGGACCGAAGTTTCCCAGGAATACAACAAGCGCGTTGCAGCCTGCTGTTTTCGCCTCATCGACAGCTTTGAGCATATCGCTTTCGTTTTCAACGGTTGTCTTGCACTCGTGAATATCAATTCCGATATTTCCGCAGGCTGCCGCGACAGCCGCTCTGCGCTTCTCCGAAAGCGAAATCACAAAGCAATCGCGCGAAACTGCGATAATACCGAGCTTTACTTCGGGGATATTTGTAAGCATAATCATTCTCCTTTATAAATTTATTTTCGGGAACAAGTCCTTGACAGCGGGATAAATCTGTCTGAACTGTTCATAGCGTTCGTTATACAGAGCGGCAATTTCCGGCTCGGGATATGTGGTTTCTTTAATCGTCACAAGCTCGCTTGCTGCGCTTTCCACGTCTTTCCATTGCCCGCAGGCAACTCCCGCGAGAATTGCCCCGCCAAAGCCGGGACCTTCTTCCGTTTCAACGGTGTCGATTTTCATATTGAGGACATTTGCAAAAATCCGCTTCCAGAGCGCGCTTTTTGCACCGCCTCCGCAAATTTTGCTTCGCTCGATTTTTATGCCGAGCTTTTTCGCAACCTCAACCGAGTCGCGTATTCCGAAAGCCACGCCTTCAAGTACCGCAAGAGCCATATCGCTGCGTTTTGTATCCATTGTAAGCCCGATGAAAGTGCCTCGCGCGTTTACGTCGTTTATCGGGCTGCGTTCACCCATAAGATACGGCAGGAAGAACACGCGGTTTTTCCCGAGAAGCTCCTCGGAAATTTTCGCTTCCTCGCCCTTATAATCGTGGGTTTCGAGAATTGTTTCCAGCCACCATTTATTACAGGAAGCTGCCGACAGCATACAGCCCATAAGGTGAAAATTCCCGTCGGCGTGAGCGAAGGAATGAAGCGCGTTGAACGGGTCGACGCCAAAGCTTTTGCTTGCGATGAAAACCGTGCCCGATGTGCCGAGCGAGATGTTACAGGAGCCGTCGCCGACTGTTCCCGTGCCGACAGCCGCGCCCGCGTTATCACCCGCACCCGCGCAAACTCTGATGTTTTCCGAAAGCCCAAGCAAGTCGCAAACGCTTTTTTTGAGCGTCCCGACAGCAGCGCTGCTTTCGTATATTTTCGGGAGCTGTTCTCGCGTAATCCCGCAGATTTCGAGCATTTCTCCGCTCCAGCACTTGTTTTTCACGTCAAAATAAAGCGTTCCCGAAGCGTCCGAAACGTCCGTGCAAAACTCCCCCGTGAGCATATAGTTTATGTAGTCCTTCGGGAGCATTATTTTTCGTATTTTCGCAAAATTCTGCGGCTCGTTCTTTTTGAGCCAGAGCAGCTTCGGTGCGGTAAATCCCGCAAAAGCAACGTTCGCGGTGTATTCCGAGAGGCGCTCTTTGCCGATAACGCTGTTGAGGTAATCGGTTTCTTCGGCGGTTCTGCCGTCGTTCCACAAAATCGCGGGACGAATAACCCTGTCGTTCTCGTCGAGAACAACCAGCCCGTGCATTTGCCCGCAGCAGCCTATACCCGCAACGCTTTTTCTGTCGCAGTTTTCCGTGAGCTGCTTTATACCTTCAAGCGTTTCGCGAAGCCAGTCCTCGGGATTTTGCTCCGACCAGCCCGCTTTCGGAAAGCTTATCGGATATTCGCGCGATACAATTTTGTGTATCTTTCCCGTTTCGTCCATCAGCAGCAGCTTTACAGCAGACGTGCCGAGGTCAATTCCTATATATAACACTTTATCAAGCCTTTCTGAATGGTTTATATTTATATTTTATCTGATATTCAGGGAATTGTCAAGGCTTTTGTTGACAAAACACGGAAAATATGCTATAATCTTATCACAAATATGAAAGAAGGTAAAACAATGCAAAAGAAACAGGTCTACAATCCTTTTCTTCCTCTTGATGAATATATTCCCGACGGAGAGCCGCATATTTTCGGTGAGCGGGTTTATATCTTCGGCTCTCACGACAAAGAGGGCGGATATACTTTCTGTATGGAGGATTATGTGACGTATTCTGCGCCTGTCGATGATTTGTCGGACTGGCGGTACGAGGGAGTGATTTACAAAGCCTCACAGGACCCGTATTACCCGAATTTGAAGTATATGTACGCTCCCGATGTCGTTCAAGGAAATGACGGAAGATACTATTTGTACTACTGTATGGCGGGAGATTACGGCTGCGGCGGATATACGCGTCCGATAAGCGTGGCTGTCTGCGATACTCCCGCGGGGGAATACGAGTTTCTGGGCTATGTGAAAAATCCCGACGGCTCACCGATGATGAAATACGTTTGCTTTGACCCCGCTGCCTTTAATGACAACGGCACAATCCGAATTTACTACGGCACGCAGTACGGCTACGAGGAAGAACCCGATTTCCGCGAAAACGACGAGTACATTCAAAAGGAAATGGAAATGTTCGGTAGAACAAGAGAAGAAATTCTTTCCTATCCCGACAGCATTATGGGACCGTCTATGGTTGTTCTCGAAGACGATATGCTCACGGTAAAGGAAGAAGCAAAGCATATTATCCCGTATAAAGTCAAAGGCACTTCCTTTGAGAAGCACCCGTTTTTCGAGGCTTCGTCAATGCGAAAAGTCGGCGAAAAGTATTATTTCGTGTATTCATCGTGGCTTAATCACGAGCTTTGCTATGCGACGAGCGATTTTCCCGACAGAGATTTTGTTTTCGGAGGAACGATTGTATCAAACGGCGACATCGGCTATAACGGCAGACCGACCGAAGAAAAACTTAATATGACGGGAACAACTCACGGCAGTATCATCGAAATCAACAATCAGTGGTATGTTTTCTATCATCGGCTTACGCACAAATCCGATTACAGCAGACAAGCCTGCGCTGAGAAAATCACGATTGCTCCCGACGGAAGCATAGCGCAGGTTGAGATAACAAGCTGCGGGCTGAACGAATGCGCGCTGAAAACCGAGGGCGCTTATCCCGCGATAATTGCCTGCAATATCACAAACGGACGTATGCCTTTCGGCTCAAACAGTATCTACACGTTCTCGTTCCCGAATGTAACAAATATCGGTGACGAGCGGTTTATTGCCGAAATCGGGAACAACACGCTTCTCGGCTACAAATACTTCGATTTCAAAAAAGTATCGGAAATCGGTATTGTTATCAGAAAAGAAACCGAGAAGAACAAGGTAAGGCAAGACGCTCCCGCAAGAAAAGATGAGCGATGTGAAGCGGAAGCGGCAAGATGTATGGCTGCGGAAAACAGCTCGGAATTGCCGACGCGGGCATATTTTGATATTCTGACCGCTGAAAAAGGCGAGCCTGTCGGAAAAATACCTGTTCCCGAAGAATTAAGCGAAGAATGGGAAAGCCTTTCCGCGAAGGTTGATATTCCCGACGGGATACACCCGCTTTATTTCGTTTATCACGGAAAAGACGCCGTTCAAATGAAAGAATTTGAGTTTATCGGAGAATGAAAAGTGTTTCGTCCGAAAAACAAGAAAAATGCCGATTTACAGAAGTAAGTCGGCATTTGTTTTGATTATTACGAAGATATGGATTTTTTCAGAACTTCGAGCGCGTCGATTATGTTTACAGAACCGTCGTTGTTGAAATCGGCAACCTCGTTGTTTATGACGGGACTAATACCCAAGGCTTTTTTGAGTATTGCCAGCGCGTCCATTACATTAATAATACCGTTGTTGTCAACGTCGCCGGGAAGGTCGCTGAACTCGCTTATCATAACCGCATATTGTCCCAGAGCCGTGACTTTCGGCAGAATAAACGTTCCGTCCTCGGCAATCTTTGCGGTTTTATAGAAGCACATCACTCCGTCGATTTCCATATAAAGATTTGCGAATTTTCCCGCGTGCTTTTCGTTGAGCTTAAACGCAAGACTTGTCGGGAGATTTGTGTCCTCGGAATGAAAGCTGACTGCGCAGGTGCCGCGAAGACCGCTTGTATCAAGGGTGATATCTGTAAGCAAAGGAATATTCGCGTTTTGTATAGATGTGAGATTTGAGCCGTCTATTATCCAGCTGTACACGTCCGCCATTCTGATAATAATTCTGCGATTTGCAGGAACGGGTGTGCTGAACGGGTTTATGAAAATGTACGAGCCTATGCCTTCAATATTTGCTCCGATAATGATATCGGTGATTTTCTCGTTGTAGTCAATCCACGGGATATCGCTTGTTTTATAGCTGTACATCGAGCCTGTGCCGTCAATGCTGAGCGTGAATGTCTTTTTGTCCTCGTTCATAGAAAGAAGCCACTTTATATCATCACCGCACATTCCGGTCATTTCGGTTTTTTCGGGCTCTTCTCTGAGGTAATTCTCGGTTGAAACCGTGAGAAGCGCGCTGTCGTAGAGCGCGATTGTGTTTTCATCGTATGTATATCCGAATGTTGCCGTTTCATAGCCCTCTCTTTTTATAGTGAACGAGCAATTCTTTCCGTTTGAAGCGTCAGCGCCCTTCATAAACAGATAGTCACCCGTGCCGACTGCGTCTTCATCGCAGTTTGTCACGTCAACGATATAGCTTTTCCCGCCGATTGTTACGATATTCCACATATGCTCGCCCGACGAAGTTTTATCGCTGTATTCAATCGAAAGCTCTCCCGTAACCTGTGCACATCTGACGGTTTTGTCGGTAAACGATGACAGGTCGCAAAGGTACTGAAACGCCTTGGAATATCCCTCGCAGACAACATTTGTCGCAGGGTCGTTGTCGAACACATAAACAAGCTGCCACGGGTCGCCGAAAGGAGTATCGGGATTATCGGCTGCCGCGTTGTCGTATGTAACCAGCTCGCAGATTGCTTCCTTATAAGCTTTCAGCTTGTCATAGTCGCTCTTGTTCTTGTTTTCCTCGACAATAGCCTTTGCGTTTTCGGCAGCCTTTGCCGCAGCTTCGATTTTCTCGGGATTAACGGTGAATTTGTTCTCTCCCATATAAGCCTGCGCTGCCGAAAGCTCAAAGTCAATTTTTGTGACATATTCTGTCTCGTCGATTGTTTCGGTGTATTCCACGGGCGTCAAGCCGCCGGATTTATCCGAGAAATCAAACCAGAACAGCTCGTAGGGGTATTCATAAAGAATAGCGTCAAGAATGTAGGTTGCGTTGATGGTATCTGTAACGCTGTCGAAAGGAACGGGTGTTTCAAGTTCAACCGTGATAATGGTGCTTGTGCGCTTTCCCGCGGCGATTTCTTCAATCCCTTCGCAAAGCCCTTTGTAAATCGTTTGCATTAACCCGGGCTGTTTTGACATATAGTCGTCGCCGTAATTTGCAAATGCGGTCACTCCCGCCGAAATCTCCGCGACATAAGCCGAGCTCACCGTCAAAGCCGCCGACATTGCCGCCGAGAGCCACTTTTTATGTGATTTCTTCATATCAATTTCCTTTCTGAAACACGCTTTTGTGTAAATCAATACAATTTCATTATAACACATTATTCACTATTTTTCAAGTCTGTTTTCAAAACATAGCGCCAATATATTGCTTTATCCGATAAATTGTGCTATAATTAAAATATCATTTTTTCGAGGAGAACTTTATGAAAAGCTTTCTTTCATCTAAAAAGGGCAAAATCATCGCGGGTGCGGTGACTCTTGCGTTAATCGCGGGAGTTGTTGTGCTGATTATCCTGCTGAACACGGGTTACAGAAACATTTGTGTTAAGGATTTGACGGGAACTTCAAAGGTCACGGCAGGATTGAGCGTTTCCGACGCTTTCAAGGGACAAAATCTCGTGAGCGGCAATAAAGTCGAGGTTTTCGGGAAATCAACGATGACGCTTTCGCTTGACTCGGACAAGCACGTTATCGCAGAGGAACTGACGATATTCAGTATTGAGGCATTCGGAGCGGCAGGCAAGGACTCACGAACGGTTATTCATCTCGAAAAGGGCACGATTACAAACGAAATCGACAATAAGCTTTTACCGTCCGAGAGCTACGTTGTCGAAAGCCCGAATTCTTCAATGTCCGTTCGCGGCACGGTTTTCACGGTCAACGTGTATTTCGATGAAAAGGAGCTTTGTCATACGTCAGTCGCGGTTAAGCAGGGAACGGTTGAGCTAACCGATAAAGACACGGGCAAGGTCAAGACGCTGAACGCGGGTCAAAAAGCAAATGTTGTTTCCCGTTCAAACCGTGAACCCGACAGAATTCCCACGGTAAGCAGCGATATCAAACCTGTCGGAGGCGATAATTCCGGCGGCTCGGGAGAGATAATGACTTCCGGTTATTTTGAATACATATACAGTGAAGCGCTCGGCGGACTTGAAATAACAAATTACACAGGAAAAGAGGAAATCCTGAACATTCCCGCGGAATTTGACGGGCAGCGCGTTGTAGGAATAGGCGACGGCGCGATTAAACAGATTGCAGGTATTAAACGCATAATCATTCCCGACGGTGTTAAGAGAATAGGCGCAGAAGCGTTTTATTTCTGTCCCGATTTGACAGCCGTGGAAATCCCCGACAGCGTGACGGAAATCGGAAGCAGAGCATTTGCCGGCTGCGATTACATTACAAGTATAGTTCTTCCGAGCGGACTTACCGAAATAGCGGACAGAACATTTGATTTCTGCACGGGATTGACAAGCGTTACTATGCCGAGCGGTATCACAAGAATAGGCGATTACGCGTTCTTTTCCTGCTCGGCACTTGCAAGCATAGAAATCCCGAACGGTGTGACATATATCGGAGAATTTGCGTTTTGCAAATGTTCGGGAATAATTGCAAATGTATTTATCCCCGACAGCGTTGAAAAAATAGGGCATAAAGCGTTTTATGACTGCTTTGCTCCGGTCACCTACAAGGGCAAAACCTATACTCCCGTTGATGAACCTCACAACGATTACGTTGAATTGTACACCTGATAAGCTAAAAAAAGGGCGGATTGATTTCCGCTCTTTTTGGTGTTAAATTGTGATAATTATTTTTTACGAAACAAATAGTTGTTTTGTTATAAAAATGCGAAAATTCTCTTGACAAAACCGAAAAAAAGTGATATAATCCTATTATACACATAGATAAAGTAAGATAAATAAAAATAACGAAAGGAGTATTTAAAATGAAGATATCCACAAAAGGCAGATATGCGCTTCGGCTGCTCACCGACCTTGCTCAGCACCCATACAAGGGCTTTGTTCCGCTTAAAGATATAGCACAGCGACAGTCGCTGTCAAAGAAATATCTTGAACAGATTGTGCCTATGCTGACGAAATCCAAGCTTTTGCTGACAAATCGTGGGTATCAGGGCGGATATGCTCTTTCAAAGGAGCCGGGGCAGTACACGGTCGGGGAAATACTGAAGGTTTCTGAAGGGGATATTTTTCCCGTGGAAGACGCGTTTGACGATGAAGAAATGCTGAAAGACCCGACGCTGAAAATGTGGCAGGGGCTGAACAAAACCATTAACGATTACCTGTACAGCGTGACGCTTCAGGACATTGTGGACAGCGCCGCAACAGCCGATGATTATTGTATATAAAAAGTTTTGCCCGAAGCTGCTTGCCTCGGGCATTTTGTTTATTCAGATGATTTCGAGCTGCTCTTTCTCGGAGTTTGTTCCCGTGATTTTAAAGGAGTTCAGCACGGGCGCGGTTATGTCCATAAGCGACAAAATCATATAACTTGCCGTGCTGTCATAAGCAAGACGCTTGTCCTCGTTGGACGGTCTTGACGGCGACTCCGGGTGAGAGTGCCAGTTTCCGAGCGGCACAAGCCCGTTTGCCCTCATATCTTTTACAGCCGCAAACTGCTCCTTTGGATCAAGGGAAAAATGCTCGTTTGAGTGGTCGATGTTCGTGAGGAAATAAACCTTTTCCACAAGCTTTGTTTCTCCCTCAATTTTTCCCGCAATAAGCCCGCAGGCTTCGTTCGGGAGTTCTTTTTCAGCGTGCTCGACAATTTTGTCAAAATCTTCTTTTTTCAGTTTTATTATCATAGTGCGCCGTCACACTCCGCCTGTTCATAATCGATAAGCTCGGTTATCGTAGGATTTTCTCCGCAAACCGCGCAGTTCTTGTCGGTCGGGAGTTTAATCTTTCTGAATTCCATTTTCAGTGCGTCATACGTCAAAAGATAACCCGTGAGCAAGTCGCCCTGACCGAGAATGTATTTTACCGCTTCCATTGCCTGAAGCGAGCCGATGACGCCGCCCATTGCGCCGATTACTCCGGCCTGTTTGCACGTCGGCACAGCGTCCTTCGGCGGCGGATTTTTGAACACGCAGCGATAGCACGGTCCCTTGCCGGGAACGTAGGTCATAAGCTGTCCCTTGAAGCGGATAATTCCCGCGTGAGAAAACGGCTTTCCCGCCATAACGCAGGCGTCGTTTATCAGGAATTTAGCAGGGAAGTTGTCCGTGCCGTCAATGATGAAATCGTAGTCCTTGATTAAGTCCATAATGCTCTCGCTGTCCACGAAAACACGGTAGGTTTTCACGGTAACATCGGGATTTATCGCTTCCATTGTTTCCTTCGCGGACTGCACCTTTGCCTTTCCGACATCTGCGGTTGTGTGGATAATCTGCCGCTGTAAATTCGACAAATCAACCTCGTCCGCGTCGGCAATTCCGATTGTACCAACACCGGCTGCCGCGAGATACATTGCTGCGGGTGCGCCCAAGCCGCCTGCACCGATTATCAGCACCTTTGCGTTGAGGAGCTTTTTCTGTCCCTTTGCGCCGACTTCTTTCAGAATGATGTGACGGGAATAGCGTTCAAGCTGTTCGTTTGTAAAAGCCATTACTGTCCGCCTCCCATAAAGTACAGAAATTCAACCTCATCGCCGTCTTTGAGCACGGTTTCCTCGAAAGTGCCGCTCTGTACAAATTCATCGTTCACGGAAACCGTGACATACTGCGGCGTTTCCACATTTTCCGCTTCAATAAGCTGAGCTACGGTAAGTCCGTCCGCATACTCCTTTTTTACTCCTGCAACTGTGATTTTCATATTCTTTCTCCTTTACTTGATTTGGTTAATTATTTCGGTAATTGCCGTGATTTTCTGCGCTCCCGTGAGCCTTGCTTCTTCCTTTCCGTTCTTGAAAAAAACAAGCGTCGGCACGGAAGACACACCGAATTTCTCGGCGGTTTCGGTATCGAAATTGACGTTGAGTTTCCCGAATTTCACATCGGTGTTTTCTTCTTCAAGCTGCGCGATAACAGGGGACATCTTCTTGCACGGAATGCAGCTGTCCGAGAAGAAATCCACCACAACAACCCCCGAAGCCTCCGTCACTTGCTCGCGGAAATTGTCCTTACTGAGTTTTTCTGCCATTAGTCGCCCACCTTCTCAACTATAAGATTGTAGGTTCCGTCCTCGTTGTTGATGAGTTTCAGGATTTTGTGGCCTTCCTCTTTTATGCTTCGCGGGACGTTCTGCACGGGCTCTCCGTCGTTCATTTTAATCGAGAGCACCTGTCCTTCGTCAAGCTCCTCCAGAGCAACTTTTGCTTTTACAAATGTTGTCGGGCAAACCACGTCCGTGATATCAACGTAGTCGTCTATCTGAAAATCAGCCATTTTCGTATGCCTCCTTAATTGTTTTCTCAAACTTCTCTCTGCCAACTCTGTCGATGGTAAACTTGAAACGTTCGCCCGCGTTTGCGTTTTCCTCGAAGAATTTTATCGCCGTATCGCAGATTTTCATCAGCTTTTCCTTGTCCTCGATGAACGGGATAATTGTTTCGCCTTTGTTTATGCTGTTTCCGAAAAGACCGCCGAACGAAACTATGTAACCGTGAACGGTGTCCCAAGCGTCCGTGGGACAGGATTTCACGCAGCGTCCGCAGAAATTGCACTTTTTGTCATCAACAGAAATTTTTCCGTCCTCAATCGAAATCGCGCTCACTCTGCAAGCCTTTTCGCACACGCCACAGTTTATACACTTGTCTGCGTCCCATTTTACCTTGATACCGCCCTTTATTCCGAGGTCGTTTTCCTCGGCTTTGAGGCAGTTGTTCTGACAGCCGGTAATGCCGAATTTAAACTTGTGCGGAAGCTCCCGCGCGAAATATCTGTCGTCAAGCTCCTTTGCGAGAGCATAGGTATCGATACAACCGCTGGGACAGATTGCCTCGCCCTGACAGGCGGTTATCGTACGCACTCTCGGTCCGCAAACACCAGGCTGAACATCTCCCTCGGCAAGCGCGTCCTTAACCGCGTCAATGTCGTCTAGCTTGATGAAAGGGATTTCCACGCTCTGCCTTGATGTAAGGTGAACGTGACCGTCGCCGTATTTTTCTGAAACCTCCGCGATTGTCGCGAGCTGTTTTGCCGTGAGATTTCCGCCTACAACGCGAAGTCGAAGCGAGAAATTATTTTTCTGTTTCTGGCGCATAAAGCCGCCTTTTTTGAGTGTTCCGTAATCCACTGCCATTTTTTTATCCTCCTTGAAATTATAGGTTTTCAATTGCTTTTCCGAAATCGTCTTTAAGGTCGTTTATGTCCTCAATTCCGACGCTTATGCGGATTGTGTCCTCGAAAACACCCGCGTTTTGTTTCTGCTCGTCGCTGCTGTGAGCGTAAATCGTGCTCTCCGCGTGAATAACAAGCGTTCTCACATCGCCGATATTTGTTGCGTTTGTGGCGAGCTTCAGCCCGTTTATCAGCCGAAAAGCGCGTTCCTTTGAACCCGCTCTGATTGTGACAATCGCGCCGCCTTTTCCGCCGAAAAGCCTTTGACAAAGCGGAAAGTTTGCGTTTGAGGGGAGCGCGGGGTAATTCACGGAAATTCCGTCAATGCTCTCGAAAAATTCCGCGAGCGCAAGCGCGTTTTCGCAGCAGCGTTCCATTCGCAGACCGAGCGTTTCCATTCCGACGCTGTTCATAAATGCGTTAATCGGAGCAAGACACCCGCCTACATTTCTCCAAATTCCGTTTCTGAGAGAAGCGATGTAAGCGAATTTCCCGAATTTCCTGTATTTCTCAAGCTTCGGGATTTTCTCCCACTTGAAATTGCCGCTGTCTATAATAACGCCGCTTATCGAGTTTCCGCCGCCGTTTATGTACTTTGAAGTCGAGTGAACGATAATATCGGCGCCGAAATCCGCGGGGTTTATAAGATAAGGTGTAGCAGTTGTGCTGTCGATAATAAGCGGAATACCTTGTGAATGAACAAGCTTGCTTATCTTTTCAAGGTCAACGATTTCAAGGCTCGGGTTTCCGATAAGCTCCGCGAAAACCGCCTTTGTGCGCTCGTTTATCAGCGGCTCGACTTCCTCTGCGGTGACGTGTTTTACAAAACGAGTTGTTATCCCGAACGCTTCAAGGTCGCTGAAAAGGTCGATTGTACCGCCGAAAAGTCCCGCGCTTGCAATAACCTCATCTCCCGCCTGAAGTATATTCAGAAGCGACATTGTTACCGCTGCCATTCCCGAAGAACAGGCAACCGCGCCGATACCTTTTTCGATACCGCACATTCGGTTTTCAAAGGAAGCAATGGTCGGGTTGCTTATCCTCGAATAAGCAAATCCCGGAGCTCTGTTGTTGAATACATTTTCCAGCTGTTCAGCCGATTCCTGTGCAAACGCGCTCACCTGATATATCGGAGTAAGCGTTGCTCCCGTTGATTTTTCGCAGGGATTATTTATATGTAAAAGAGCCGTATTGAAGTTCAAAATCGAAAATCTCCCTTCTCAATTTACTGATTAACTAGATTATAGCACATTTTACCTACTTTGTCAATAGGAAATGTATATTTTTATGATTTTTATTTAGAAATATGGGTTGACATTAAAGCGAAGATGTGTTATTATATACTAAATTGATAGGATAAACAGCATTTTGAAAAATTTTACAGGAGTGAAGAAAAATGTACGATACCATAATAATCGGAAGCGGACCTGCGGGGCTTTCTGCCGCGATATATGCAAGACGCGCGCTGCTTAACACGGCGGTCGTTGAGAAGGAGCCTTTTGGCACGGGCGCTATTGCCGTGACCGAGAGAGTGGACAATTATCCCGGACTTTTCGGCATAAGCGGTTATGAGCTCGGCGAGAAATTCAGAGAGCAGGCAGAAGCGCTCGGCACGGAATTTATCGAGGGAGAGGTGACTTCTCTCGAAAAAAACGGCGCGTGGAACATCACGCTTTCCGACGGAAGCACCCTTCAGTCAAAAACGGTAATATATGCCGCGGGCACAAAAAATCGAAAGCTGGGTGTACCTGGCGACGACAAGCAGAAGATATCCTACTGCGCGGTGTGCGACGGGGTTTTCTATAAGGGAAAAACCGCTGCGGTTATCGGCGGCGGAGATACCGCGCTTGGCGACGCGATTTACCTGTCAAAAATTGCCGAAACGGTGTATCTGGTTCACAGACGCGGTGAGTTCAGGGCAAACAAATCGCTTCAGAAAAAGGTAAGCGAAGCTGCGAACATCAAGCTTGTGCTGAATGCCGTGCTGAACGAGGTGACGGGCGGCGACAAGGCAGACGGATTTGTCTACACTCAAAACGGCGAGCGCAAAACGCTGTCTGTGGACGGGATTTTCTGCGCTGTCGGAAGCGTCCCGAATACCGCTGTGCTGAAAGGTGTGTGCGAGCTTGACGCAGGCGGGTATGTTGTCGCGGGCGAGGACGGAAAAACCTCGGCTGAGGGACTTTTTGCGGCGGGAGATGTCCGTACAACACCGCTCAGACAGGTTGTCACCGCTGCCGCTGACGGTGCAAATGCGGCAACCTCTGCTGAACGCTATATCACGGAGCAAAGCGAGTAAAAATATGACAGAATTCGTATGCGTGAGCATAAACTACAAGCGCTGCTCTGAGGAAATCCGAAGCAAAGCTGCTTTCAGCGAGGAGGACAAGCTCGCTGTTCTGGAGGAGCTGTCGCCGTTCGAGCCCGTTTTGCTGTGTACCTGCAACAGAACGGAGCTGTATTATTTCGGCAATACCGAAATCGGTGCTGAGATTTTGAGCCGCCTTTCGGGGATTAGCGAAAGCGAGCTTCTGCCGAAGCTGATGATTTTCAGTGGGAGAAAAGCTGTAAATCATCTTTTTCGCGTGACCTGCGGAATAGACTCAATGGTTGTCGGTGAGGACGAAATTCTCGGGCAGGTGAAAAAAGCGTACACCTTTTCTGCGGAAAAAATCGCGCTTTCCGCCGAAACAAATATGATATTTCAAGCGGCTGTGGCGGCGGCAAAGAGGATAAAAACCGAAACCGACCTCTCGAAAACCTCTGTTTCAACTGCAACTCTTGCCGCAAAAACGGCTGCAAAGCACGAAAGCGTTATGCTTATCGGAGCAAGCGGCGAGATAGGCGGGAAAGTGCTGAAAAATCTGCTTTCCTATAAGAACGTGACCGTGTATATCACGGAACGCTCTCACCGCGGAAAATATCTGTTTCCTGCGGACAGCAAAGCGGTTTTGATTGATTATGACAAGCGGTATGAATTTGCGGAAAAGTGCGGCTGTATTGTTTCGGCAACCTCGGGACCGCACTTCACGATAACCGCCGAAAAGCTGAAAAACAACATTCCTGCGGGGAAACAGCTCACGCTTATTGACCTTGCCGTGCCTCGCGATATTGATACGAGAACTACGAAAATCGAGGGTGTGAGCCTTGTCGGGATTGATAGCTTTGAGCAGCTTGCAAAGCATAACAATGAAGTGAAATTGAACAGCGTTGAGCGCGCCGAGGAGATTATTTTTCAGGAAACCGAAGCTCTTGAAAAACAGCTTTCGCTGCACCGTTTTCTTCCGAAGCTGAAAGAACACGGCGAGGAGCTTTCCGTTGAAAATATCATCTACAAAATGAAAACCGAGCTTTCCGCAGAAGCGTTTTCTCGGGTTATTGACGTAATCGAAGGAATGATGTGCTAATGGGATATTTCCCGTTTTTTATTGATATTTCCGCGAAAAAATGCGTGGTTGTCGGCGGCGGGATAGTCGCGAAAAGAAAAGTGGAAAAGCTTCTGCCATACAAGCCTGAAATCACGGTTGTCGCTCCGGAAATATGCGGATTTCTGCGTGATTGCGAGGGAATAACTCTTGTCAAGCGTGAGTTTGAGCCTGCCGATTTGGACGGCGCGTTTATGGTAATTGGAGCCACCGACAATGAAGTCGTAAACGCTGAGATTTTCAGGCTTTGCACGGAGAAAAACATTCTCGTGAACGTGGTTGACGACAAGGAAAAATGCGGATTTATCTTTCCTGCGCTGGTTAAAAAGGGAGATGTTTCGATTGGAGTTTCTTCCTCGGGAAGCAGCCCCGTTTTTTCAAAGTACATAAAGGAAAAGATTGACGAAATTCTGTCGGAAAGCGAGCTTGAAAAAGGGCGAATTTTGTCGGACTGCCGCGAAAAAGTGAGGAGAGAATTGCCGACGGAAAGTCAGCGCAAAGCGGCTTTTGAGAAAATTCTACGGCTCTCGGAAAACGGATCGCAGATTGATATCGACAGAGTAATCGACGAGGTAAAGCACAGATGAAAATTCGCATAGGAACAAGAAAAAGCAAGCTTGCTCTTGCACAAACGGAAATGGTGATTTCGGAGATAACGCGCACTTTTCCCGATGTGGAAACAGAGGTTGTCTGCGTGACCACTAAGGGTGACCGAGTAACCGATGTGCCGCTTGAAAAGCTCGGCGGAAACGGAGTTTTTGTCAAGGAAATCGAGCAGCTTCTTCTTGATGACAGGATAGATATAGCCGTCCACAGCGCGAAGGATTTGCCCGTAAAGCTCGCGGACGGGCTTGCCGTTTCGGGTGTGCTGAAACGCGGAAATCCTCGGGATATGCTTGTTCTGCGAAACGGCACTGAAATTGACGGGAAATCCGCGCTGAACATAGGCACGGGAAGTCTTCGGCGCAGACAGAATTTGTCGTACCTGTACCCGAACGTTCAATTTTCGGATATCCGCGGGAACGTTGACACAAGGCTTAAAAAGCTCTCGGACGGCGAATATGACGGGATAATTCTCGCCTCGGCGGGAGTGGAGCGGCTTGGCGCAGACCTCGGCGGTTTTCGCACAATTTGTTTTGATGTAGAGAAGTTTCTTCCCGCTGCGTGTCAGGCGATAATCGCGGTCGAGTGCAGACAAAACAGCCCCTCGGAAAGCATTGTCAAAGCGATTTCCGACAAGGACACGATGTTGTGCTATGAAACGGAAAAAGAGGTTTTGCGGCTGCTTGAAGCGGACTGCGGTACGCCTGTTTCGGCTTTCGCGCGGCTTCACGGCTCCGAGATAACGCTCGCGGCTTCGCTTTCACCCGATAAAATTATATCGGAAAGCGCGGCTGTTTCGGAAAGATTTGAGCTTGCGGCAAGAGTTGTGAGAGGACTGAAATGAGCGAAAAGGGAAAGGTTTATCTAATCGGCGCGGGTTGCGGGAAATACGACCTTATCACGTTAAGAGGCAAGCGGCTGCTCTCGGAGAGCGATGTCGTGGTGTATGACAGCCTTGTGGATAAGCGGCTGCTCGGTTTTGCGGGGAAAAACGCGGAGCTTATCAGCGTAGGAAAACGCTGCGGAAAGCCGAGCGAAAAGCAGGAACACATCAACGAAATTCTCGTTAAAAAAGCGTCCGAGGGAAAGACGGTTGCGCGGCTGAAGGGCGGCGACCCGTTTATTTTCGGAAGGGGCGGAGAGGAGATTTTCGCGCTGAAAGAGGCGGGAATTGAATACGAGGTTGTGCCGGGGATAACCTCTTGTTCTGCCGTGCCCGAGCTTGCGGGAATACCCGTCACTCACCGAAAAGTAAGCCGCGGATTTCACGTTGTGACGGGACACACGGCTGAGGATTTGCTCCCCGAAAATATGAGCGCACTTGCAAAGGAAAACGACACGCTTGTGTTTTTGATGGGATTTTCGAGGCTGCGGGAAATCGCTGAAATACTTATCGCAAACGGAAAATCGCCCGATACTCCCGCCGCAGTGATTTCAAACGGCTGCACTTCCTCGCAGCGCGTTGTACGGGGAAAACTTTGTGATATCGCGGAAATTTCCGAGAAAAGCGAAATGTGTTCTCCCGCGGTAATTGTCGTGGGAGAAACGGCAGGACTTGACCTTGCGAAAACGCTCAGACGCGCGCTTGACGGGGTGACGATTTCGGTTGTGGGCACGGAGAGCTTTCTCGCGAGAATGTCGGAAAAACTCGAAAAAAACGGCGCTGATGTGAACTGTATTACCGCAGTGAAAATTGTCGAAAACCGTGCCGCTCTCAATGAAGCAATTTCGCGGATATCCGAATTTGACGCGCTTGTTTTTACAAGCGCAAACGGCGTGAATTTGTTCTTCACGGAGCTTCGTCGAAGCAAAACCGACGT
Organism: Oscillospiraceae bacterium; assembly: GCA_017847835.1. Taxonomy (GTDB): domain Bacteria; phylum Bacillota; class Clostridia; order Oscillospirales; family Ruminococcaceae; genus CAG-115. The sequence continues at coordinate 20,597 of JAGASH010000007.1, read as the reverse complement.
GCGGATTTTCGCGGGAAAACGCTTTGCGGTTATCGGCTCGGCAACGGCTTCGGCTCTTGAAAGCTATGGAATTTTCGCGGATATTATTCCCGATACATTTAATGCGGAAAGCCTTGCAAACGCGCTTGTTAAGAGGAATGATATCGGGAAAACGCTAATTCTCCGCGCAAAAAAGGGCTCGGAAAAGCTGAATGAAATTCTCGATAAAAATGGCTCGGAATACCTTGACCGTAAAATCTACGACGCGGTTTCCGAGGAGATTGAGGGTTATCGGATTGCTTCGGATTATCTAGTTTTTGCGAGTTCATCGGGCGTTGAGAGCTTTTTTGAGAACGGTTTTTCGGTCGGCGAAAATACAATCGTAACGGCTATCGGCGAGCAAACCGCAGGAGCGCTGAAACGGCACGGAATAAAGAATATCAGCATTTCCGAGCGCTCGGACGCGGACGGTATTCTGCGGCTTATTTTAAGAACAGAGGTTGAAAAGAAATGACACGATTCAGAAGATTGAGAGGCTCGGCAAGGCTCAGAGAAATGGTTCGCGAAACCCGAGTGAGCAAAAGCGAGCTGATTTATCCCATATTTATCGAGGAGGGCGAGGGTATAAAAAAGCCCGTGGACTCGATGCCGGGAGTGTATCGGTATTCGATTGATACGGCGGACGAAATGCTGTCGGAAGCGGCAAAAAGCGGTATTTCGGGCGTGCTGATTTTTGGAATTCCCGCTCACAAGGACGAGCAGGCAAGCTCGGCTTATGACGAAAACGGCGTTACTCAAACGGCAATCCGCTACATTAAGAAAAACTACCCCGAGCTTCTTGTTATCGCAGATGTTTGTCTTTGTGAATACACTTCTCACGGGCACTGCGGTGTTGTCAGCGACGGGAAAATTCTGAACGATGAAACGCTTCCGCTTCTCGCGAAAATGTCCGTGAGCCTTGCAAAAGCGGGCGCTGATATAATCGCGCCGTCCGATATGATGGACGGGAGGGTTGCGGCAATCCGCGAGGCTCTTGATGAAAACGGTTTTCCCGATATCCCGATAATGGCATACAGCGCAAAATTTGCTTCGGGGTATTACTCGCCGTTTCGTGACGCGGCTGAGTCTGCACCTTGCTTCGGTGACCGAAAAACCTATCAGATGGACCCTGCAAACGGCAGGGAAGCGCTTCGCGAAATAGAGGAGGATATCTTCGAGGGCGCGGATATCGTTATGGTAAAGCCCGCGCTTGCTTATCTCGATATTGTCAGAGCCGCAAGGGACAGGTTTGATTTGCCGATTGCCGCGTACAATGTCAGCGGTGAATACTCTATGGTAAAAGCGGCAGCGCAGAACGGCTGGATTGATGAAAAGCGGATTGTTATGGAAAATCTCACCGCAATAAAGCGAGCGGGCGCGGATATCATCATAACATATCACGCGCTTGAAGCGGCAAAATGGCTGGAGGAACAGGAATGAAAACTGAAATTTCCGAGGAACTTTACGAAAAAGCACAGCGATTTATGCCGGGTGGAGTGAACAGTCCCGTGCGCGCCTGCAAAGCCGTGGGAACGGTACCGCTGTTCATTGACCGCGCGAAAGGTTCTCACATCTGGGACGAGGACGGAAACGAGTTTATCGATTACGTTTGCTCGTGGGGACCGAACATTCTCGGACACTCCTTTGAGCCGATAACCGCTGCTGTCAAATCTTCTTGCGACAAGGGACTTACCTTCGGCGCTTGTCACAAGGGCGAGATTGAGCTTGCCGAGCTTATACTGAAGCACTTCCCGTCAATGGAAATGCTGCGGCTTGTGAACTCGGGCACGGAAGCGGTTATGAGTGCGATTAGATCAGCGAGAGGCTTTACGGGCAGGGAAAAGATTGTCAAATTTGAGGGCTGTTATCACGGACATTCGGACGGGCTTCTCGTAAAAGCTGGCTCGGGGCTTATGACGCAGGCAATTCCTTCTGGCGCGGGAGTTACCGAGGGCTGCGTTAAGGACACGCTGCTTGCTGTTTTCAACAGCGAGGCTTCCGTTGAGGAATTGTTTGAAAAATACGGCGGGGAAATCGCCTGTGTTGTCGTTGAGCCTTGCGCGGCAAATATGGGAGTTGTCCCGCCGAAACAGGGTTTTCTGAAATTTCTGCGGGAAATTACGAAAAAGCACGGCGCGCTGCTTATTTTCGATGAGGTTATTACAGGATTTCGGCTTTCGATAGGCGGAGCGCAGAGTTTTTACGGAATAACTCCCGATATCACAACGCTCGGAAAAATTGTCGGCGGGGGAATGCCGCTTGCAGCATACGGCGGCAGACGTGAGATTATGGAGTGCATAGCTCCGCTCGGCTCGGTTTATCAGGCGGGAACTCTCTCGGGAAATCCTTGCGCGGTTGCGGCGGGAATTGCGATGATAAAGCAGCTTGAAAGCATCCCCGACCTGTACAAATCGCTTGACAGCAAAGCGAAGCTGCTTGAAACGGCGATGAAGAACGCGGGACTTAACGTCAACCGCTGCGGCTCGCTGCTCACGGCATTTTTCACCGATAAATCGGTAGAAAGCTATGATGAAGCGCGATGCTGCGACACCGAGAAGTATGCGCGGTTTTACCGTCATTTGCTTAACAGCGGCATTTACACAGCTCCCTCGCAGTTTGAAGCAATGTTTGTTTCCTTCGCGCACACCGACGAGGATATCGAAAGGACGATAGAAGCGATAAGCTCGTTTTCATAAAAAACACCCCGCAGTTTTTCTGCGGGGATTTTGTTATTTCACGTCTTTTTTGTTTATGGAAGCAACGCAGAAGTCAAGTCTTTCGTTTTCGTCGCTCTTTTCCTTTGCCATTCCCGTAATCTGACGAGCGTTCGGGTCAACTCCGTCAACGGTGGTTATCTGTCCGACACCCGCTCCGACAGGCGAGCCGGGCACTCTGAACGTGGAAACGTCAATCGGCTCAATACTTTGCTCATCTGGCTTCGCAAGCTGCGGAATCCACTCGTAAGGCACGCGATATGCACGGTAAATCATATTGTTCGTGAACTTGCCGAACATATTGTTGAAATACGGGTTTATGTACTCCCAGACAATTTCGTGGTCGGGAGTAACCTCAATCAAATGACCGTCGCTGCCCTCGGTAATAAGCGTGTTTCCGTTTGGCAAACGCTGCGCGGAGCTTATGTAGGAGCTGTAAAACTTTGAAGCGTCCGTGAACAGGAAGCAGCCGTGTTCAAGCGGGGTGTACTGCCACGTTATTTCCAGCGTCACGGGGTTAAACTGAAGCACTCTTGAATAATCGCGGTGAGCGTTGTTGTTTCCTGTGGGAGAAGAAGGGTTCGGCACGCCATAGCCGCCTTCGCCGCCGTTATCGAAAACCAGCAAATCACCCTCTCCGGGAAGTCCTTTCGGTATCATATGCAGGTGGTGCTGACCGATAATCCAGCCGAGCTTTCTTGTAGCCTCGTTCTCGTTGAAATCGGGACCGAGCCGCCATACGATTTTGCCCGTGCTCTTTTCGATAATCGCGAGAATGTTGGAGTTTCTCGCGTCGAAAATAATGTTGTCGGGGTGAAAGCGCGTATCTCCCGCGTCATACCACTTGTTCTCGCCGAGAGTTGCGAAATTGTTGATGTGCATCCAGTCGCCGCCGGCTTCTCCGTGCAGACCGGGATTTCTGAACAGCACGTTTTTCGCTGCCTCGTCAAATCCAAGCTCGTCGAAATGGTCGCTTGCGCGCCAGCTCCACACGATGTTCCCGTCCCAGTCAACCTCGATAATCTTGTCGTCAATCAGGCGCTTGTCCGAGATGTCGTGATTGTAGAGATTTTCGTGCGTGAAGATAAGCGTGTTTCCGCTTGTGGTTTTCGGCTCTCCGTTCGGGTAATAGTAGCCGACAGTAGAGCCCTCTCGCTGAAAATCGTGGTGCTGACGAGCCATATAAACGGGATTTTCGGGGTCGTCGGCAACAAGCTCCGTCTTGTCAAATTTCCACACAATATGCCCGTCCCAGTCAACCTGTACAAGGTCAATCTGGTCCTGATAAGCGTTTTTGCCGGCACGCGCTCCGGTAGTTCCCATAACGTAGCCGCCCGGCAGAATTTTGTTCGGGAAACCTCCGAGCCCTGCCCAGAGCTTGACCTCATTTCCTCTCATATCAATCAGCAGCGCGCCCTTTGACGACGGGAAAACCGTATAGCCGCTGTATGCTTTTTCCTTGTTATATCTGAGTGTTCCCGTGGGGAATATGGTTGGATATCCCATTGAAATTACCTCTTTTCGTTGATTATTATTTGTTGGCGATTGTTACTTTACGGAAGAAAGGTCAACCGTTACCTCATCGGGGAACGCTGCCTTTGCTGCCTTTGTGTAATAGAACTGTCTGATGTTGTAGTCCTCGGGGAATTTGCCGTTCTCGAAAGCCCAGTCCTTGATTTTTGAAAGGTGAGCCGCGCCGTCCTCGGCAAGACCCGAGCGAAGATTTAACTGCTTCCAGTTGCTCTTGAAGTCATCTGCGTCGATGCCAAATCTTCCCGAAATCTTCTCAGCAGACTCATCGAGATTTGCGTTGATGTACTCAAAGCTTTCTTTAAGCGCTTTCAGATAGTCAGCGAGAAGCTCGGTGTTTGCTTCCGCGAATTCTTTTGTGGTAATGAGATAAGCATAGACGTTAATTCCCACGTCATTCGAGTCGGCTACCTTAACCCAGCCTTGTTCCTCGAAACGCTTGATTTCGGAGCCCGTTACAACTGCTGCGGACGCTCCGCCGTTCTGAGCGAGAGCAAGTCTTGTAAGTGAGGAGTCCGCCTGAATTGATTTTTGCTTTGCAGGGTCAAGACCGAGGAAGGTCTGCGCCTGCCAGTTGTAGTACTCAGAAACCGTGCCGATATTTGTTATCCAGCCTTCGCTTCCGTCAAGGGAAGCAGTATCGTTTGCATATTTAGGAGCAACGTAAATTCCGCCGTTGTTTGAGCTTCCCGCAGAAAGGTCGGAGAAGATGACGAGATTTGTCGCGTGAAGCGTGTTTCCAAAGCGGTTTGCCGCGGCAAAATCCGCTAAAAGTCCCGTGTCGGCTGTACCCGTGACAACGGAGTCGATTGTGTTAATTCCCGCAACAAACTCGGTTGTCTGAACATCTATGCCGTATTTCTCAAAAATTCCCTGTTCAATGCCGATATAATCCGCATACTGGTCGGGCTGACCCGTCATATTTGCCACTCTGAGAACACGCGGCTTGTCGCCGTTTTCGGACTTGTTCCCGTTATTAGCGCAAGCTGCAAGGGAAAGGGAAGATATTGCCAGAACCGCTGCCAAAAAAATCTTATGTATTTTCATTTTATTTACCTCATTCATTTAACACCGAAGTGCTTTAATTTGTGTTTTCCGATTACGAGCAGAAGTCTGTCTGCCGCAAATCCGATTACTGCGAGCGTCACAATTCCCGCGAACGCCCAGCCTGTTTTGTAGTACAGCTTTGAGCTGTTGATAAGATATCCAAGACCGTCGCTGCCGACAAGCATTTCCGCTGCAACAACGCAGGTTATCGAGGAGCTGAGTCCAAGTCTTACGCCCGTGAAAATATTTGACACTGCGGAAGGAACAACCACGGTGAAGAAAACGTGGAGTTTTTTTGCGCCCATACTTGAAGCCGCTTCAACAAGCGATTTGTCAACCGACGCAACTCCCGCGATTGTGTTCACGAAGATAGGGAAGAAGGACGCGTAGAAAATCAGCGCAACCTTTGACTCTTCTCCGACTCCGAACCACATCAGAAAAAGCGTTGTGAGTGCGATTGCGGGAACGAAGCGGAAGAAGCTGAGGACAGGCTCAACCAGCCAGCGCACGGGCTTGAAGTTGCCGACGAGCAGTCCCAGCGGAATTCCCACAGCCGCTGCGAGAAGCCAGCCTTTCAGAATTCGTCCGAAGCTTGCCAGAATATCTGCACCGAGCACGCCGTTCTGAATAAGCGTTCCCATACTTGAAGCCGTTTCCGTGGGGCTTGGCAGGAAGTATTCATCATAAGCAAGCGACCCCAGCCACCATACCGCGATAATGATTATCCACGAAACAACACCGCTTCTCAGGATTTTCTGTCCTACTCCCGCGGAGGATTTTGATTTTTCCTTTTTCATAATTTTTTCCTCCTCAGATGTAGTAGACATCGCTGGTATCAAGTCCCTTGTTCAGCAAAATGTCGGTTTGATTTCCGCTTATCGTGTAGAGCTTTTTTATAAGGATTTTCACTTTGTCACCGCGTCTGAGGCGGGGAGCGCTGAGGTCATATTTTCCCGTGAGGTACAATTCATTCAGTTTGACCTTGACCTCAAAAGCGTTTCCTCTGAAAAGAACCTCGTCAACAATTCCGTCCTCCATTGAGCTTTCGTACTGATGAACGCCGTTGTCCTCGAATTTATTTATCTCGATGAACTCGGGACGAATGACAGCGGTGTTTGAGCTGTCCGTCTGCGTGAAGCCTTTAAGCGTGCCGTAGTTTTCGATAATTGCCGATTGTCCGATAAACTGTGCCACAAAGGGAGTTTTCGGTTCGAGATAAATCTCCACGGGATTGCCCGCCTGTTCAACTCTGCCTTTGTTTGTGATGATAATCTCGTCTGCAACTTCAACAGCCTCGTCCTGGTCGTGAGTGACGAAAATGCTGGTAATTCCAACCTTGTCGATTGTTTCGCGAAGCCAGCTGCGAAGCTCTTTTCTCACCTTCGCGTCAATAGCGGCAAACGGCTCGTCAAGAAGCAGAAGCTCGGGCTCGGGTGCAAGCGCTCTTGCAAGGGCAATTCTCTGACGCTGACCGCCGCTGAGCTGGTCAGGATAACGCTTTTCAAGTCCCGGAAGTCCCACAAGGTCCAGCAGCTCGGAAACTCTGTTTTTGATGAACGCTTTGTCCTTTTTCTGAACCTTCAGACCGTAAGCGATATTATCGTAAACCGTCTTGAAAGGGAAGAGCGCGTAGTTCTGAAAAACGAAGCCTATTCCTCTTTCATTTGCGGGGAGATTGTTGACGTTTTTGCCGTCGATGAAAATATCTCCGCTGTCCTGTTTTTCAAGCCCCGCGAGTATTCTCAGAATGGTTGTCTTTCCGCTTCCGCTCGGACCGAGAAGCCCGATTAGCTTTCCTTTTTCAATTCCGAAGCTTACATCATCGGAAGCCTTGAAATCGCCAAAGGTTTTGTTTATGTTTTTAAGTTCGATATACATACTGTCAACTCCGTTTTGAATTTATTTGATTTTTCAACATCGATTTTGACAGCACATTCGTCCGTAGAGCAAATACTTGTTATTCATAGGTTTTTCCTTTCGCTTATAATTCCTATGTGTTTAGTATGTTATGATTATACATTCATTTTACAAAAATGTCAATAGGGAAAACGCAATTTTGTGAAATTTTACATTATTATCAAAAAATAAGTAATGGTTTTGGCGAAAATAACCATAAATCCAACAAATCGTGCAGAAACAGGATTTTCTCTTGACAAAAGACAGAAATTGAGTTATAATTATGATAATCCTACTGATTATATAGGTATAATATTTATTTGGAGGTATAAAATGCTTACCGAACTTACTTCAAAAAACCACAAAGAGATTATCGAAACGGACAAGCCGCTTGTTGTTGAGTTTTTTTCTCCGAGTTGCGTGCATTGCAAAAAGACCGAGGCGGGACTTGTCGAAAATGCTTCGGACGAAAACGTGCTGATTGCAAAGTGCGACATAACAGCCGAGCCCGAGCTTGCCGAGAGATATGACGTCACCGCTCTTCCGACCTTGCTTTTTATAAGGAATGGTGAAATCAAGGAGCGTCTTGTCGGGTTTACGCACAAGCTTATTATCGCAGAGAACATCAAAAAGCTGTCCTGATAATAAAAAGACGACGGAAGGATAACGCTTCTGTCGTCTTTTTATATATAACAATTAATTCCGTTAGAAACGCAGTTTTTTTATACGTCTTTCAATCTCTCCGATAACCGCGATAAATTCATCATCGTTTTTTCCTGTCGGGTCCGGCAAGCCCCAGTTATCGTCAAAATCCCTGCCGATAAAAGGACAGCCGACATCGCAGCCCATTGAAATCGCGATATCGGGCGCGGGAATTTTGTCGAAAGTCTTGCTGAACTGAGTTTTCTCCATATCGATACCGTAGAGCCGCTTCACCAGCCGCACTGCGTCCTTGTTTATCTGTGGTTTTGTTTCCGTTCCCGCAGAGTAAAACTCAAATTCATCGCCGCGAAAATGCTTCCCGAGAGCCTCGGCAATCTGGCTTCGACATGAGTTGTGAACGCAGATAAAAGCAATCTTTTTCATATCACACGCTTTCCTTTTCGAGCAGTTTTTTCACATCGGCGGCTTTGAGCACCTTGCCCATAGAAACAACCTTTTCGTTGACTACAAGCGCGGGCATACTCATCACACCGCTTTCCATAATTTTCTGCATATCCGTGACGTACTCGACCTCAACCGCAAGTCCCATTTCCGCGACTGCTTTCTTTGTGTTTTCGTACAGCTCGTGGCAGGATTTGCACCCCGCTCCCAGCACCTTTATACAGCAAATTCCGTCAACAGCAGCTCCGCAGCAATTCTTGATATCCATTTCGGCGATATCCTCCGCTGTACAATTGCACTTGCAGGTGTTCTTTTCCTCTTTTTTTCCAAAGCTAAACATAGTTTTCCTCCTGTTAAATTAAGATATTTTGCAGCGCGTTAAACGCATAACCGACAATAATTATTCCGACCGTGCAAATCACGATGAAAATGCCGAGGAGCTTCGGTTTGACGGCTTTTCTGAGCATAATCATCGAGGGCAGGGAAAGCGTTGTGACCGCCATCATAAACGACAGCACAACACCAAGCAGCGCACCTTTTCCGAGCAATGCTTCGGCAATCGGTATTGTGCCGAAGATATCCGCGTACATCGGTACACCCGCGATTGTCGCGAGGATAACGCCGAGCGGGTTGTTTCCGCCGAGCGCATTTACGATAAAATCTTCGGGTATCCAGTTGTGAATAACAGCGCCGATTGCCACACCGATAATCACAAAAGGGAACACCTTTTTCGCTGTCGAGCAAACCTGCTCCCAAGCGTATTTCAGGCGGTCTTTTATGTGAAGCTCATCCTGCGGAATATCAATTGCTTTGCCGTTTCGGATAAACTCCTCGACTTGATTTTCAAGGTGCAGTTTTTCAATCAGCGTGCCTCCGATAACCGCTATTATCAGTCCCACAATAACATAAACAAACGCGACCTTCCAGCCGAAAATGCTCATCAGCAAAACAAGCGAGCCGAGGTCAACCATCGGAGAAGAAATCAGAAAGGAGAATGTTACTCCAAGCGGAAGTCCCGCGCTTGTGAAACCGATAAACAGCGGTATCGAGGAGCACGAGCAAAACGGCGTGACCGTACCGAGAAGCGCAGCGATGATATTTGCGCCGATACCGTGAAACCGTCCGAGAATTTTCTTTGTGCGTTCGGGCGGGAAAAAGCTCTGAATATACGAAATGATGAAAATCAGGATACCGAGCAGTACCATAATTTTTATCATATCAAATATGAAAAACTGAACGCTCCCGCCGATTTTTTCCGTGGCGTCAAGCCCGAGCGTGTTCAGCAGACTGCCGATAAGTCGGTTCAGCCAAGCCATTCCGAGAATTTCGTTCTGAAAGAAATCCCAGATTGATTTAATATCCATTGAGTTCACCTTGATTATATTCAATAATTGAAATATGTCTATATAATGTGCTTTAAGTAAGCCGCGATAAACACGGCTTGCTGTTATTCAAACTCCGCGAGAACGCTTTCAAGCACTTCGACAGCGCATTTTATCATCTTCGGGCAAACCTCGCCGAAAAGCCCTTTTTCCTTTATACAAGCCATTTCCTCGGGTTTTGTCAAGTCGTAGCCGAGCAAGTCGCGGCAAACGATTGAGCCGTTGATTTTCTTGAAACGCTTGGTGTATTCGACAGCAATTTGATATGCACGGGACTTTTGTTCGTTGTTTTGTGCTTCAAAGTGACCGTACTTCAAGCCGAGAACGAGCAGCGCTCCCGAAACCGCGCCGCAGATATCACCGTTTCTTGCACCGCCGCCGAAAGATGTACCGAGCTTCAGCGCGAGCGTTTCGTCAAGACCGAAATCGGGCGCAAACGCTGTCAGCACGGCTTGCGAGCAGTTGAAATTGTTAGAAAAAAGTTCAAGTGCTTTTTCGGACTTTGTCATAGTTTTCCTCACTTTCATTTACGCCTAAGAAATTCAATAAATTTCTGTGCTTTTTCAATACCTTCGTCCGAGAGCGAATAGTGTATCCATTTTCCGTCTTTTCTCCCGACAACAATCCCGCTGTCGCAGAGAATTTTCATGTGATGTGAAAGGGTAGGCTGAGTGATATTCATTTCTTCAAGCAGTCTGCAAGCGCATTTTTCCCCGTCCAGCAAGAGCAGTAAAATTCTGATTCTGTTTTCATCGCAGAACGCTTTGAAAATTGTAGCAATTTCTTTCTCGTTCAAACTTTTCACCTCACATTGAAATTCATCTATTTGATATTATACAACATAGATTGAGATTTGTCAATATATAAAATGAAAAAAACTGAAATAATTAATGATTTATGCTGAAATATCCTTTTTTATACCTTATAAAAGCAACAGGGCTCACGATGTGAACCCTGCAAGAAATATTTTGGGATTTGTGATGATTGCCCTCCATATTCATAGCCATAACGAAATTCATAATGTCTGCGGCAGAGGAGAGAAAAACCAAGGGCAGCCCTATATCCATAAAAACAAGCTGAGGGGGAATGACGATATTTCTTCACCCGCCGCTGTCAACCCTTATTTCCCCGAAAGGCTTGAATGCTTTTTCATTTGAAATACTATAATAACGATACTATTGTTTCTTGACAATTTGATTGTTGTCAAATAAAATAAAAATGAACAAATATCTGCGAAATAATGCGAAGGAGATGATATTCTGTTTGCGGCACATATAAGCGATGATAAGACAAGAGTTCAGACGGTAGCCGAGCATTGTCGTGAAACATCGAAGCAAGCCGGAAAATATGGAAGCGTTTGCGGATTGAGCAATATGGGTGCATTGGCGGGACTTTCTCACGACCTTGGGAAGCTGACTGACAGGTTTAATTCCTATATTCACGGAAATTCTTCGATAAGCAGGGGAGAAATCGACCACAGTTTTGCAGGGGCAAAGTACATAAACAATCTCTTTTCCAATTCCGAAAACAAGGGATGGGCAAAAGCGGCTGAGATGATTGGTCATACTATTGTTTCTCACCACGGGCTTCACGATTGGTGCAGTCTTGACCATAATGATTATTATTCGGAACGCATTTGCAAAAACGATGACTATGAGCAAATTGTTACGGAAATCAACCGTGCTTTTGATAAAGATGAGTTTTATTGCTTTATGTCAAAAGCCGCAGAAGAATATCTTGCTGTTATAAATAAGATAAAGAAGATGGAGCAGGGATTGAGTGATACAGACAGGGATGTTGTTCGCGGCTTTTATCTGGGAATGACGGAAAGACTGCTTCAGTCAATTCTTATAGACGCCGACAGGACGGATACAGCCGGATTTATGGCAAACGAGCCGTTGGAAAGAGAATATAATCTTGACGGGTTGTGGGACAAAATGCGTCTTAATCTCGACAAAAGGCTTGCTGGGTTTAATAAAAATTGCGATGAAATCTCACGGCAGCGGCGGGATATCTCAGAAAGATGTCTGAAATTTTCCGAAAACGATGTGGGAATTTGCAAGCTTGTTGTACCAACGGGCGGCGGTAAAACCTTATCCTCAATGCGCTTTGCAATTGAATACTGCAAGCGGCATAATATGGAAAAAATCATTTATGTAGCGCCGTTTATGTCAATTCTTGAACAGAACAGCGACGAGATAAGGTCGCTTGCGGGAGATGATTGTTTCCTTGAACATTATTCCGACGCGGTTCAACAAAAATTTGAGAAATGTAATGACAACGAATTTCAGGATTATGAACTGAGGACCGAAATGTGGGACAGCCCCGTAATTGCAACGACAATGGTGCAGTTCCTGAACACGCTGTTTTTGGATAAAACAACATCTGTCCGCAGATTTCACAGGCTTTCAAAGGCTGTAATCATCATCGATGAGGTGCAGTCCGTGCCGAGAAACTGCGTGTATCCGTTTAATCTTGCGATGAATTTCTTGGCAAAGATTTGCGGAGCTTCAATTGTGCTTTGTTCGGCAACGCAGCCCCCGTTTGAGGCTATGTCAAAATTCCCGCTGCTTCTTGATGAAAACAGCAGTATGACGGGCGATACACAGGAGGATTTTGAGGTTTTTTCAAGAACCGAGATTATTCCGATGCTGTCAGGAGAATACACATATTCGGGTGCTGCTGATTTTGCAATCGACTGCTTCGGAGAGAACGGAAGCGTACTTTTTATCACAAACACAAAGCGTGCTGCAAAAGAAGTTTACTTGGAGCTGAAAACACGGCTGTCCGAAATGGATAATCCGCCAAAGCTAATTCATCTGAGCACAAATATGTGTCCTCAGCACAGGAGAGCAGCTGTTGCGGAGATTGTTGAAATGCTTGGGTGTAAAGAGCCGATTATTTGCGTCACAACGCAGCTTATCGAGGCGGGAGTGAATGTTTCGTTTGGGTGTGTTATACGTTCGCTTGCGGGAATGGATAACTCAGCACAAGCTGCAGGAAGGTGCAACCGAAGCGGTGAATTCAACAGAATTTGCCCCGTGTACATTATTGAGCTTTGCGAGGAGAGGCTGGGAAATCTTCGCGAAATACAGGAAGCAAAAGACGCGTCAAGGCAGCTCTTATATTGTATGGAGCAGAACGGCGAGAGCGATTTTCTTTCACCCGATACATTGAGAGAATATTTTGGACTGCTGTTCAGGGAAATTCAGTCGGATAACTCCGAGAGAATGTGTTATCCGATACCCGAAGCGAAAAGCACCCTTTTGGATTTGCTGTCGGTGAACAGTTTGAACACAGCTTTGCTCCCGCCCGACCGCAAAAAGTCTTTGCGTTATTGTATGCAGGCGTTTAAAACTGCGGGCAGCAATTTCCGCGTCATTGATGAAAAGACAACGGACGTTTTTGTCCCGTTTAACGATGAAGCGCAGCGGCTTATATGTCAAATGGACAGCGATTTGTCCTTTGCAGAAGCTCTTAAATGTATGAGAAAAGCGCAGAAATATATTGTGGAGTTATATCCCGATATGTGGAAGAAGTTAAAGCTCGCGAACGCTGTCGTTGAGATGAAAAACGGCTGTTTTCGTTTGAGGGAGGAGTATTACAACAGTGAATTCGGTGTTTCGGACGAGCCGTCGGAAATGCCATTTTATAATTATTGAGGAGGGATAAGATGCCGGAAAAATTCAGAAACAGCGTGGAATTTATGGTGTACGGTAAATATGCGCTGTTTTCCGATGTCCTGACAAGAGCGGGCGGTGAAAAGTGCAGCTATATGATACCAACATACGAAGCGTTGAAAGGTATTCTGCAAAGCGTCTACTGGAAGCCGACTTTTGTTTGGATTGTTGACAGCGTGAGGATAATGAACCCGATTAGAACCGTGCGAAAGGGTATCAGACCGATTTCGTACAGTGGGGGAAACGACCTTGCTTATTACACCTACTTGGAGGACGTGTGTTATCAGGTGAGAGCGCACTTTGTATGGAATGAAAACCGTCCGGAGCTTGCAGGTGACCGAAACGAAAACAAGCACCATAATATCGCAAAACGTATGATTGAGCGAGGCGGCAGACGCGATATTTTCCTCGGGACAAGGGAGTGCCAAGGATACGTTGAACCTTGCGTATTCGGTGAGGGAGCGGGTACTTATGACGGTGTTGATATGCCGTTCAGCCTTATGTATCACGGAATTACTTATGCCGATGAAGCGGAAAATCACGATGATAAAGGACAGATGACCGTGCGTTTCTGGCAGCCCGAAATGAAAAACGGTATCATTGACTTCATTCAGCCAAAGGATTGCACAATAAAGCGTCATATTCACGAAATGGATATCAAGCCGTTCGGCAAAGAATACGAGAATTTCTGTCCGATTGACGAGGACGGCACTCTGGGAGGTGAGGATTTTGAGCTGGGCTGAGGAGCTTTATAATGTTTATGAAACTCAATGCGGTGATGAAAAAATGCTCAAAGTTGCTCATTCCACTGCAAATGCGCAGATTGAGATTACCATAACCGAGAACGGCGATTTTGTTACCGCGAGAGCGCTCTCCAAAGAGGAAGGCAAGAACACGGTTATTCCCGTGACCGAAAGTTCCGGAGGAAGAACAAGCGGAATTGCGCCTATGCCGTTCGCGGACAAGCTGAAATACATCGCGGGAGATTATCGGGCTTATACTTCCGACGACAACAGCGAGCATTTTTCGCAATATATCAATCAGCTTAAATGCTGGAATGACAGCGACTTTTCTCACCCCGCCGTCACCGCGCTTTACATCTATCTTTCAAAGAGAAGCGTTATTTCGGATTTGCTGAAAATAACCGGTGTTCTTGAATTGAATGAAACGGGACAGCTTTCCGATGAATTTAAAATTGCGGGTATTTCTGAAAAAGACGCTTTTGTCAGATTTATTGTGCTGTATTCGGATATAAACAAAATGTCGAAAACGTGGCTTGACAGCACCCTTCACGAGAGTTTTCTTCAATACAACAAAAGCACTTTCACCGAAAAGGGTTTGTGCTATGCGACAGGTGAAGAAGGCGCTTTGACCGAAAATCATCCCTCAAAAATCAGAAACTCCGGCGATAAAGCAAAGCTGATTTCCGCAAACGACGAGAGCGGTTTCACATATCGCGGAAGATTTCTGAATAAGTCGGAAGCGGTTTCGGTGGGTTACGAATTCTCGCAGAAGATGCATAACGCTTTGAAATGGCTCATCGAGTGCAACCATGGGAAAAGCTACGGCGGAATGATGACCGTGGTTTGGTCGAGCGCAATGCAGCCGCTGCCCGATTTGTCGTCCACACCGATTGATGATTGCTTTGGCGATGAAGAACAGAGCGTTTCTCCTCCCGATACAATGCCCGTGTACAGTGAGCTTATCAGCAGCATAGTTTTCGGGTATCAGAAAAATGTTCCTCTGAATACAAAAGTGATGATTTTGGGGCTTGACGCTGCGACTACGGGAAGAATGTCGGTTGTGATGTACTCGGAGCTGCAAAGCTCGGATTTCTTCAAAAACTTTACAAAGTGGCACTCCGATACGGCGGTTTTGCGTTATAACGGCAAGCTCAAAACGAACTGCTACAACTCTTTCACGGTGTACGAGATTATAAACTGCGCTTTCGGCACGGAGAACAGCAAAGGTTATCTTGAATGCAAAAGCGAAGTGCTGAGCGATACGATTTTGAGGATTATCCCGTGCATTGTCGAAGGAAAGCTGTTCCCGCAGGATATTATGTGGGCGCTTTACCACAAAGCTTCAAATCCGCAGGCGTATGAAAAAAGCTACAATCACAGGCTCACTCTTGAAACAGCCTGCGGAATGATTTACAAGTTTTATACCGACCACCCAAATTACAGAAAAGGAGAGATATCAATGGCATACGACCCCCAAAACCACGACCGCAGTTATCTTTACGGCTGCTTGCTTGCTGTCGCGGACGCAGCCGAGCGTGAGGCTTATGACGACAACGACAAAGCCGAAAGAGTGACCAATGCAAGACGCTACTGGAACGCGTTTTCAAAGCGACCTTATTTGACTTGGCAGAGAATTTACGAACAGCTTCTCCCGTATCTAAACAAGCTTGGCGGCAAGCGCGTGAGATATGAAAGAATGCTCGGGGAGATTGAGGGTAAGTTTACTCCCGAGGAATTTGCAAGCGATAAGGCGCTTGAACCGCTTTATCTGCTTGGTTTCCACCATTACACAACCGAAATTTTTACAAGTAAAAAGAAAGAGGAGAATTGATTATGAGTATTCTTGAAAACAAAATTGACTTTTCTGTGATTATCACCGCGACTAATGCAAATCCCAACGGCGACCCGCTCAACGGAAACCGTCCCCGTGAGAGCTTTAACGGTAACGGAGAGATTTCCGATGTCTGCATTAAGAGAAAAATCCGAAATCGTCTTCAGGATATGGGTGAAAAGATTTTTGTTCAGTCCGACGACCGACGTGATGACGGAGTGGACAGCCTTCACGCTCGTGCGCAGCAGAATGAAGCTCTCAAAAACTGTCTGAAAGGAAAGAACACAAACCGTGACGAGTTCGCAAAAACAGCTTGCGGCGAGTGGATTGACGTGAGAAGCTTCGGACAGGTTTTCGCTTTCAAGGGCGACCCCGTTTCGGTTGGCGTTCGCGGTCCGGTAAGCATTCAGCAGGCAATCAGCGTTTCTCCCGTAGATATTGTTAGTATGCAGATTACCAAGAGTGTAAACGGTGAAAGCGGCAAGGAAGGAAAGGCTTCGGATACAATGGGAATGAAACATCGCGTTGAGTTTGGGCTTTATGTCATCAACGGAAGCATAAACTGCCAGCTTGCCGAGAAAACAGGCTTTACCGATGATGACGCCGAGAAGATTAAGCAGGCGCTTTGCACGCTTTTCGAGAATGACAGTTCTTCTGCAAGACCCGAGGGCAGTATGGAAGTTTGCAGAGTGTACTGGTGGAAACATAATTGCAGAACGCCCAAGGTTTCCTCCGCAAAGGTTCACCGTTCGCTTAAAATCTCGCCTAAAGAGGGAGTTACAAAACCTGCTTCCTTCTTTGATTACGATATTTCTGTTGACAGTATCGAAGGTGTTGAGCCTGAGGTTATCGACCTGATGTGATGTACAGGGAAGAAGATTACTTAAATCTTTCGGGGATACAGCATTTTGTGTTCTGCCGCCGTCAATGGGCGCTCATTCATATTGAACAGCAGTGGGAGGAGAATTTCCGGACGGCGGACGGCAGAATTATGCACGAAAATGTACACGACGCGTCGTTTCACGAAAAACGCGGGAATGTTATTGTTTCCCGCGCGCTGCGTGTTTCATCTCCTCAGCTTGGAATAAGCGGAGAATGCGACGCTGTGGAGTTTCACAAAGACGAAAGCGGAGTAAATATTGTTGGTTTGGAAGGCAAATACAAAGCAGTTCCCGTTGAGTATAAAAGAGGCTCGCAGAAGGCAGGCGACTGCGACAGAATGCAGCTTTGCGCGCAGGTTTTGTGTCTGGAAGATATGCTTTGCTGTACAATTCCCAAAGCGTATCTTTTCTATGGAGAAACCCGTCATCGTGAGGAAATAGTGATTGATGAAAAATTGAGAACAGATACCAAAGCTGTAATTGCCGAAATGCACAGTTATTACGACAGGAAATACACTCCTAAGGGTAAGCGGACAAAATCCTGCAATGCCTGTTCGTTGAAGGATTTATGCTTGCCTGTAATTTGCGGAAGGAAGACGGTTTCGGAGTATATGTCAGGAATGTTGGGAGGAAAAGAGTCGTGAAAAAGCTTTTGAACACTCTGTACATAACGACACCGGGACGTTATTTATCGCTTGACGGCGAGAATATCGTAATCAGCGATAAATCAAACGAAATCGGAAGAGTACCGCTTCACAATCTTGACGGGATAATTTCATTCGGCGGCAATGGAATAAGTCCTGCCTTGATGGGAAAGTGTGCGAATAATACCATAGGACTTGCTCTTATGGACAGAAACGGAAAATTCCTTGCGCGTATCGAGGGAAAAAGAAACGGAAACGTGCTGCTGCGAAGAAAACAGTATCATATAGCAGACGATGAATTCCAAAGCCTTGGTATTGCCAAAAATATGATTATCGGAAAGCTGTTTAACGGCAGATGGGTGCTGGACAGAATGGTGAGGGACCACGCGATGCGAATTGACGCGGAGCGGTTTGAACGTAAAATCGATTTTCTGAAAGAAAGCATCGAGAAAGCAAGCGCTTGCGAAAGTGCAGATTCCTTGCGAGGAGTTGAAGGAGAAGCTGCAGTCGTTTATTTTTCGGTATTTAACGATATGATTCTCCAGCAGAAGGAAGATTTTGTTTTTACCGGAAGAAACAAGCACCCGCCTCTTGACAGGGTGAATGCAATGCTGTCGTTTGCTTACTCGCTGGCAACGGGAATGTGCGCTGCTGCGCTTGAAAGCGTCGGGCTTGACCCGTATGTGGGATTTTTGCATACCGAACGTCCCGGTAGGTGTTCTCTTGCACTTGACCTTGTGGAGGAATTCAGGGCGGTGCTGTGTGACCGTTTTGTGCTGACGCTCATAAATAAACGTATGATAGATTGTTCAGCGTTTGACGTGAGGGAGGACGGAGCGGTTTGGCTGAATGATGAAGGACGCAGAATTTTTCTTCAGGCTTGGCAGACAAAGAAACAGGAAGAACTGCGTCACCCGTTCCTTGATGAAAAAATACAATGGGGACTTCTGCCTTATGTTCAGGCTTTGCTGCTATCGAGGTATCTTCGGAGTGATTTGGACGAGTACCCGCCGTTTTTGTGGAAATAAACGATTATGATGATATTGATAACTTATGATGTAAACACAGAAGACGCTGCCGGAAGAAAACGTCTGAGGCGAGTTGCAAAGCAGTGTGTGAACTATGGAGTGAGAGTCCAGAATTCCGTGTTTGAGTGTCAGGCTGACGCGGCTCAGTGGCGGAAACTGAAACAACTTATCCTTAATGAAATTGATGTCAGCAAGGATAGTTTAAGGTTTTATTATTTTGGTGATACACAGAAGCTGAAATCTGAGCATTTTGGAACGAAAGAAACTCTTGATGTTGAAAAACTGCTTGTATTTTAGGTTTGAGAGGGTTAAAAGGTATCAACCAAAAAAGGTGCGAGATATATGCTCACATAGATTTCCGGGAGCATTCGCACTGCTTTTGAGGCAAACTAAAGTCTGTTTGTAAAGAAAGCAATAGGCTTGTAAAGTAAAAAATAGTCGAAACGACGAAAAAGCAGAAGAAATGCATTGCAATTTTGTTCGTTTTGCAGTCGCCCCTCACATAGGGGCGTGGATTGAAATGTAAACGGTCTTTTAATCGCGAAATGGCTGAAAAAGTCGCCCCTCACATAGGGGCGTGGATTGAAATTGCTTTGCTTCGGGTGTTTTAATGATAAACTGATTGTCGCCCCTCACATAGGGGCGTGGATTGAAATCCTTGCAATTATAGTATATCACAATAATTGCAAGTCGCCCCTCACATAGGGGCGTGGATTGAAATCTTTCAAAATTTGTCTTAACGTTGATACCCTGTGTGTCGCCCCTCACATAGGGGCGTGGATTGAAATATCAAGTCGCCTTGAGAACTCCAACCATAAGGGCGTCGCCCCTCACATAGGGGCGTGGATTGAAATAATATTTCCGTTAACCTGTAAAAGTCAGCGGCTTGTCGCCCCTCACATAGGGGCGTGGATTGAAATTCTGAGTATTCCGAAAAGCTAGCAAATCCCGCCGTCGCCCCTCACATAGGGGCGTGGATTGAAATTCGGTATCTGTGCCGCTGTGCGTTATTTCGCGCCGTCGCCCCTCACATAGGGGCGTGGATTGAAATCCGTGATTACATCAGCGGGATTTGCGAAAAGCCGTCGCCCCTCACATAGGGGCGTGGATTGAAATTGCTGACGTTATCGGCACAGTTTGGCGGGAACGTGTCGCCCCTCACATAGGGGCGTGGATTGAAATAATATTTCCGTTAACCTGTAAAAGTCAGCGGCTTGTCGCCCCTCACATAGGGGCGTGGATTGAAATACAAGACAAACACGCACTTATCACATTGAGCTTGGTCGCCCCTCACATAGGGGCGTGGATTGAAATCGTTAGTCATTGTTTTCTACCTCACTTTCCAAATGTCGCCCCTCACATAGGGGCGTGGATTGAAATCGCTTGCTATGCCGCCGAGCAACCCGCCAACGCTTCGTCGCCCCTCACATAGGGGCGTGGATTGAAATGTCAAAACGGATAATCATCGGGAATTACCGCCGAGCCGTCGCCCCTCACATAGGGGCGTGGATTGAAATAGGATAAGGCAAGGCAGAAATTTCTTTCGACAAGTCGCCCCTCACATAGGGGCGTGGATTGAAATAGCGAGCGCTTCGGAGAGCGTCTCGTTCTTGCCGTCGCCCCTCACATAGGGGCGTGGATTGAAATATTCGTAGCGATGTTGAACGCCGCATTATGATTTGTCGCCCCTCACATAGGGGCGTGGATTGAAATAGGCTTTTCATCGTCTTCGTCTTCTTCAGGTTCGTCGCCCCTCACATAGGGGCGTGGATTGAAATATGATTAGGCTATTGCTGAGCCGCAAAATGGGCGGTCGCCCCTCACATAGGGGCGTGGATTGAAATAAAGTCAAAGCCTAAGTTGTGTACAAAAATTGTTGTCGCCCCTCACATAGGGGCGTGGATTGAAATAACCGCCGTGAAATTGTTGCCGCCCTGTGTGCGGTCGCCCCTCACATAGGGGCGTGGATTGAAATTTGCTGTACGCGATATTCTCGCCGATACAGTTTGCGGTCGCCCCTCACATAGGGGCGTGGATTGAAATTTAACCACTCGCCGCACCTCGCCTGTCTGTGTGTAGTCGCCCCTCACATAGGGGCG